>JAHDVX010000015.1:0-25208 GCA_023382455.1 Flavobacteriales bacterium | reverse complement strand
GCGAGGCTACGGGTGGATGGCGTCCGCCGATCTCGCCGATGGGGGCCGGTTGCAAACTTGTGGGGTCTTTGAACCACGATCTTCGCTATACCAAAGGCTTCGCGAAGGCGCAGTGAACACGGATGGAAAGCCGCAGATCAAACTTTCCCAAATCCCGCTATCTGCGGCCGACCTCAATTTTCCTGTTTCACCCCTTCAACAGCGCATCCCACCCCTGCGCCTTCAGCGCATGCTCACCGCCCTGCTTGTCCACCAGGTGGTAGCCGCTGGCCTTGTCGGTCATGTGGCCCACCACGGTGAAGTGGGGTGAACCTTTCACCTTCTCGTAGTCGCCTTGGGCGATGGTGAAGAGCAGCTCGTAGTCCTCGCCGCCGTTGAGGGCCGCGGTGCTGGGGTCGATGTGGAAGTCGCGGGCCGTTTGGATGGTGAGCGGGTCGATGGGGATCTTCTCATCATAGATCTTCACGCCGAGGTTGGATCGGCGGGCGAGGTGCAGGGCCTCGCTGGCCAGCCCGTCGCTGATGTCGATCATGGCGGTGGGCTTCAGCTTCATCTCCCGGAAGAGTGCGATGATGTCCTTGCGGGCCTCGGGCTTCAGTTGGCGCTGGAGGATGTAGTCGAAGCCGCTGAGGTCGGGCTGCACGTTGGGGTCCTGTTTGAAGACGGCCTTTTCGCGCTCGAGGACCTGCAGGCCCATGAAGGCGCCACCGAGGTCGCCGCTGACCACCACCAGGTCGTGCTCCTTGGCGGTGTGGCGGTAAACGATGTCCTCCTTCTTCGCGGCGCCGATGGCGGTGATGCTGATGACCAGGCCGCTGGTGGAGCTGGTGGTGTCGCCGCCCACGAGGTCCACGCCGTAGTGCTTGCAGGCGGCGAGCATGCCGGCGTAGAGTTCGTCCACGGCCTCCAGGGGGAAGCGGTTGCTGAGGGCGATGGCCACGGTGACCTGGCGCGGGGCGGCGTTCATGGCGCACACGTCGCTGAGGTTCACCACCACGGCCTTGTAGCCCAAGTGCTTCAGCGGCACATAGCCCAGGTCGAAGTGCACGCCCTCCACGAGCATGTCGGTGGTGACCACCTGCATCAGCTCCCCGGGGTCGATCACGGCGCAATCGTCGCCGATGCCTTGCAGCGAGGACGGGTTCACCAATTCCACGGCGTTGGCGATGCGGTCGATGAGGCCGAATTCGCCGAGGGCGGAGAGTTCGGTGCGGGCGGGTTGGCGGGTCATGGCGCAAAGATCAACACAATGGGCCGCCCGGCGCGTCGGCGCGCGGCGCGTCGGATCGATCGCGGCGGGCGGCGGATCGATGGCGCCATGCGCGGGCCGGCCTCCGGCGTAGGTTTGGCCCATGTCCCTCCGCACGTCCGGCATCCCCATGGGCAAGTTCGCGGCGCGCCTGTGCCTGCCGGCCCTCCTGGCCTTCGCCGGCTGCGGGCAGGGAGAACCTGCGGCCACGCCGGCCTTCCACGGTGCGGACAGCACCCGTTTCCGTGCCGAGCTCGCAGCCGCGCGGGCCCTGCTTGCCGAAGGCGACGTCGACCGGGCCGAACCCATGGTACGCGCCATCCTGGCAGCGGCCCCGGCGCCGGCCCTGGTGAAGCAGCGGGCCATGGCCACCGGCTACCTGGGCAACATCATGCAGCGGCGCAACCTGCTGGACAGCGCCGCCGCGTGCCACCGCGCGGTGATCCTCCTCGCGCAACGGCACGGGCAACGGGAGATGGAGGCCACGGCGCGGATCAACCTCGGGGTGGTGCTGGAAATGCAGGGCGACCATGCCGGCGCCCTGGAGCAGCAGTTGGAGGCCTTCCGTCTGAAAGAACAGCAGGGCGACAGCACCGGCATGGCCCGGGGCCTGAACAACATCGGCATGCTGTACGTCCGCACCGGCGATACGCTCAAGGCCCGGGACCACTTCCTGCGCTCGATCGCCATCAATGCCCGCGTGGGCCGCCCGGGGGGGCGTACCGGCGACAGCGCGTCGTGGCACCGCGGCCTGATGAACCTGGCCGTGGTGGAGATGGACCGCGGGCGGTACGATAACGCGTGGGCGCTGCTGCAGCGCTCCGCCGAGGTGTGCCCCCGGCGGATGTACAACAGCAACGCGCCGGCACTGCTGACGAACATGGCCCTGGCCCGCGAGGGGCTGGCCGATACCGCGGGGGCGCTGGCCCTCTACCGCCAAGCCCTGGCCGACGCCCGGGAAGCGGGCGACGAATGGTCGCTGGGGGAAGTGCGCCACTACCTGGCCGACCTGTTGGTGCGCATGGGCAAGCCTGCCGCCGCCCTGGCCCACCTGGACACGGCGCTGGCCATCACCCGCAGCCTGGGCGACCGCGGCTCGGAGAAGAACGTGCTGCTTTCACAGGCCGGCGCCTTGGCCGCCGCGGGCCGCTACGAGGCCGCCTTCCGCGCGCACCAGGCCTATTCGGCCCTGGCCGATTCGCTGATGAACGCCGGGAAGGACGCAGTGATGCGCGAGCTGCACGTGAAGTACGAAGTGGAACGGAAGGATAGGGAGAACGAGCGGCTCCGTGCCGGGGCCGAGCTGGCGGCCGAGCGTGCCGCGAGCCTTTGGCGGCTCACCGTGGCCGCTCTCCTGTTGGCCGTGGCCGTGGGGGTGGTGGCGTGGTTGCTGGCCCAGCGGGCGCGCCAGCGGGCTTCGGGCCGGGAGGCGGAACTGGAGCAGCAGGCCCTGCGCCTCCAGATGGACCCGCATTTCCTGTTCAATGCGCTGAACACCATTCCCGGCCTCTACGCCAGCACCGATGCCCGCACGGCCACCGCCTATGTCGGCCATTTGTCCAACCTCCTGCGGTCGATCCTGGACACCTCGCGCATGGCGCAGGTCTCTTTGCGGCAGGAACTGGAACTGATCGATCATTACGTACAGGTGTGCATGTCCCGGCACCCGGGCGTTTTCCGTTGCACGGTTGAGGTGGCCCCGGGGTTGGACCCCGACGAGGCCCTCCTGCCGCCCATGCTTCTGCAACCCTTGGTGGAGAACGCCATCACACATGGCTTGGTGCCGCGCAAGCAGGGCGGACAGCTGCGTATCTCGACCGCGTTGGAGGGCGGGTTGCTGGCTTGCACGGTGTGCGACAATGGGGTGGGGCGTTCTGCGCAGAAGGCCCGCGATCGCATGCACGGCCTGGATATCACTGGGCAGCGCCTCCGCTTGGGCCATTGGGGGAAGGAAGGGAGCCTGACGATAGAGGACCTGAAGGATGCCGAAGGACGACAGGCGGGTACGTGCGTGACCATACGCCTGCCGCACACGACCACATGGGAATGAACGTGCGCACCTTGATCGTGGACGACGAAGCACCGGCCCGTGCCGTGCTGATGGAGGCACTGCGTAGCGGGGACCTGCCCTGTGAAGTGGTGGGCCAGGCCGATGGCCGCGAAAGCGCCATTGCGAAGATGGATGAGCTGCGGCCCGACCTGGTGCTGCTGGATATCCATTTGGGTGACGGCAGCGGCTTCGACGTGCTGGAGCGTGCCGTATGGAAAGGCGCACGGGTGATCTTCATCACCGCCCACGACCGCCATGCCATCCGCGCGTTCCGATACGCCGCCGTGGACTACCTGTTGAAGCCTGTGGACCCGGCCCAGCTGGCCGGGGCGGTACGGCGGGTGCAGGCCTCGTCATCAGTCCATCCCGGCGTGGAGGCCCTGTTGCGCAACATTGCCCGGCCGGGCGAGGAGCGCATCGTGGTGCCTTGTGCGGAGGGGGTGCATGTGCTCGATCCCGGGCAGGTGGTCCGTTGCGAGGCCGACGGCAACTATACCCGGCTCCATACCTTGGACGGTGAACGGCTGGTGACGGCGCGCACCCTGAAAGATTTCGAGGAACTGCTGACCCCACACCGTTTCGGCCGGGTACATATCAGCCATTTGGTGAACCTCCGCCATGTACGCAAGTT
The DNA here is from genome assembly GCA_023382455.1 of Flavobacteriales bacterium. GTDB lineage: Bacteria > Bacteroidota > Bacteroidia > Flavobacteriales_F > PHOS-HE28 > PHOS-HE28. Next base: position 21,278 of record JAHDVX010000015.1, on the reverse strand, counting down.
CCTGAACCGCGACGGCGGGGTGCTGGTGCTGGCGGACGGAGCCGAAGTGCCCGTTTCGCAACGCAGGCGGCAACAAGTCCTCACGGCCTTGGTGGGCCTTTAGTGCCTGCCCGCGCGGCCGATCGATGTAAAGGGGCATGGGATCAATGGTTGCGGGCATCCGTCCCGCCGGGGATATTCCGCCCAGGCACAGGACCGAACTTGCACCCCCAATGATCAACACCATGCGTCTTCTTCCCTTTGCATGCCTTGCGCTGCTGACCCCTTGCCATGCCCAGCAACTTTCACCGGCCAGCAATGAGTTCCTCGTCAACCAGCAGATCGCCGGGGCTCAGAGCCTGCCCCACGTGGCCAGTGACGAGGCAGGCGGCTACGTCATCGCGTGGACCGAAAACGGGAACACCGTCAAGGCCCGGTGCTTCGGGGCCGACCACCAGGCCGTGACGGACGAGTTCGTGGTGGCCGCGGCCGCATCGCGGGCCAAGGTGTACTACTGGAGCGAAGGACGGTACCTGATCGCCTGGCAGGGCAACCCCTCCGGAAGCCGCGTGCTGCAGGCCGACGGCACGCTGGGCGAGGTATACCCCATGGGCGGGGCGGGCGAAAACATCGACATGCACATCAAAAACGATGTGGCCATCGTCGCGGCCGTGTCCGGGGCGCACATCGTCCTGCGCAAATGGAACCTCAACACCGGCGCCTGGGAAGGCGATTACGTGCAGGCCAGCGAGGCCCCTGCCAACAACTACATCCTGCCGCAGGTGCGCTGGACCAGCACCGGCGACATCGTGGCCGTGTACGCCAACGGGTCCGGCACCCGGCGCGTGTACCGCAAGACCTTCAACGGCAATTTGCTGGCACAGGCCCCCGAGGAAATCCTGTTTACCACACCGGGCACGGTGGGCGCGATCAACATATCCATCAATGCCCAGGACGACCTGCTGCTCTACGCCCGCTTCGGGGTGAACGGCACCGATGTCTTTTGGGGCCAGGTGCTGGATGCCGACGGCACCGAGCTCATGGCCGGCGTGGGCAACATGTCTGCCCCCTATGCCTACTACTACACCGACTGCGAGCTGTACGACAACGGCAAGGTGGTGCTCACCAACAACTACATGACCTCCCTGAACGACCCGGAGGATTACAACGTGCGCGTGAACTACGGCACCTTCCCCGGCGCCGCCAACAGCACCGGTTTCCAGGTGGCCTCCAACACCGTGAGCGGCGAGCAGCGCTACCCGTCCGTGGCCCAGTTGCCGAACGGCGGCTTTGTGATGGCCTGGAACGGCAACGGCTTCCAAGGCGACAGCGACGGCGTGTACGCACGGGCCTTCCATGCGGCCACCTTCCCCGGGGTAATGGCCACCACGGCCCTGCCGCTGGAAGTGGACGAGACCGGCACCACCGCCACGCTGGAACTGCGCCTGGGCAGCCAGCCAGAGGGAAATGTGGTGGTGGACCTTGCCGCAAGCGACCCCGGCGAAGCCTCCGTCGGCACGGCGCAGGTCACCTTCACCCCGGGCGATTGGGACCAGCCGCAAAGCATCACCATCACCGGCCTGGATGATGCCGAGGATGATGGCGACATCACCCTGCACGTGGTGGCCGCGATGAACCCGGCAACCGCCGATCCCCTCTACGCGGGCCTGGACCCGCAGCAGTTTGCCGCGGTGAACCGGGATGACGATGCCACCTTCTCCTGGCCGGCCATCCCGGCCTTTTGCCGGTCCGACGGCCTGCCCGCTGCCACCGTGCTGGTAACCAACAACGGTGATCCCATCGGGGACCCGCAGGCCCACAGCAGCGACCAGGCCGTGGTGGACGACGGCGACATCTCCGCGGCGCAGCAGAATGCCACCACCTTCAGCGTGGGCATTTCCGGTTTGGAGGACAACGTTCCGGGCAATGCCACCATCACCTTCTCCGTCACCGACGGCCATTTCACCTACAGCGGCAGCTTCGTGGTGACCACGCAGGGCGAAACACCCGTGATCGCATGGGAGGACATGGAACTGGTCAGCACCGCCGCCAGCTCGTACCAGTGGTACTTGGACGGAACGGCCATCCCGGGCGCGGTGTTGCAGGGCCTGGCCCCGGCGGCCAACGGCAGCTACACCGTGGAAACCGCGGACGCCAACGGCTGCACCGCGGTGAGCGCGCCCTACTTCTTCGGCAGCACGGGCGTTGCGGACGGGCAAACCGGCGCGGTGCGGCTCTATCCGCAGCCCGCGGACCGGCAACTGTTCCTGGCCGGCGCTGCGGCGGGCACGCCGTTCCGCATCCTCGACGGCACGGGCCGCACGGTGCTGCGCGGCGTGGCGGGCCCGGGGCCGCATGCCCTGGCGGTGGACCGCTTGGCCCCCGGCCTGCACGTGGTGCTGCTGGACCTGCCGGGCAGGCCGCTGCGGCTGCCCGTGGTGATCAACTAGGGAAGCGCCCGCGCCGGGCGGACAGCACAAATCCTTAGGTTTGAATCTGTCCAACCCATGCCCATGAAAACCCCAAAGGACCTATTGCTGCCCGCTTTCGTGCTGCTGGCCCCGCATGCCATCGCTTGCGACCCGCCCCTTGCTTCGGCGGCCATCGTGGGCGAATTGGCCCAACCCGCCTTGGTGTGCCCCGGTGAAATGCTCTCCTTTGATGGAAGCGCTTCCACAGGCGTTGGGGGGCCGATCACCGCCTACCTCTGGGACTTTGGGGATGGGGCCTCCGATACCGGCATGGTGGTCCAACATGCGTTCCTCGAACCGGGCGCCTATCACGTCCGCCTTTCCGTGCAGCAGGATACCTGCGTCAGCTTGGCCCCTTCGGCCCTGATGGTGTGGGTGAGCCCCGCGCCGGATTTCTCCGTGTTGGCCAGCACCGTACCGTCAACGATCTGCGCAGGAGACACCATCTACCTGAACGGTGAAACGGGAACAAATGCCGGCCATTGGTCCTCCTTGCCATCGGGCGCCGATCATTGGAATGACCCACCCATGTTTCCGGACTCCGATCCCGCAGGGTTCACAAATGCATTGACCTTCACCGGGTTTTCCCCGGGCGAAGCGGTTGATTCCATTGACGATATCACCGGTATCTGCGCCAGCCTGGAGCACAGCTACATGGGCGACCTTGTGATCCAGATCACCTGCCCGAACGGGCAAAGCATGCTCATGCACCAACAAGGTGGCGGAGGAACCTACATCGGAGGTGCCAACGACGGGGATGAATTCAATCCCATCCCGGGGGAATGCTGGAGCTATTGCTGGACCCCGGATACGGCGTGGGGCACCTATGCCCAGAACTCGGAGTTTGGCGCCACGCCGCATGTAATGCTGGGCGGCACCCCGCCCAGGAGCGCATTGATCCCAGGGGACTACAGCTCCGTACAGCCCTTCACCAACCTGATCGGGTGCCCGCTCAACGGACCGTGGACGCTCTCCATTTATGATCTGTGGGCAGCTGATAACGGATATATCTGCGACTGGTGGATCGACTTTGCCCCCGGCCTATCGGACAGCGTGATTCATTTCACGCCCACCATTGGCTTCACCGATCCCGATTCAGCCTATTGGAGCGGGGACGGTTTTGTCCCCAATTCGGAAAACTCCTCCGAAGGCATGGCGGTGCCTGCAGATCTGGGTCTCCATGCTTACTCCTACACCGTCACCAACAATTTCGGTTGCACCTATGATACCACTCTGACCGTCCAGGTGGCCATAATTCCCGTACCCGTGCTGATCAGTGGGGACAGCACGACCTGCGGCAATGCCCATGTGCTGTTGTCGGCCCCGGAAGGCTACGATTCGTACCGATGGCAGTATTCCTATCAGACCAGCCAGCAGTTGCTCGTCGGCCCGGGTACATTCACGGTAACCGTGACCTTGGGCAGCTGCGAGGCAGAGTCGGAGCCGTTCGTGGTGTTGGCGACGGCTCCCGCAGAAACACCGGCAATTACGCAGCAGGACCTGCTACTGGTCAGCAGCGAGGCGTTGGCATACCAATGGTTCCTCGATGATGTACCCATCGACGGCGCCGTCGATCAAACCTTGGAGCCGGTGGCCAATGGCCTGTACACCGTAGAAATCACGGACGCGAATGGCTGCCAAGCCGTGAGCGACTCCTACCCCTTCACAACGCTGGGCATAGAGGCCACGGTGGGCGGCGGGCTGCTTCTGCACCCCCAGCCTGCCCGGGACGTGCTTCTCCTGTCTGGCGCTCGAACCGGCTCCGCGTACCGGTTATTCGACCTGGGCGGCCAACTGCTGCTGAAAGGTTCCGTGACGGGATCGCCGCAGCAGATCCGGGTGGAAGGACTTGCCCCCGGGTTCGATGTACTGGAACTCCGGCAAGACCAACAGGGCGGGCGCTGGCCAGTGATCGTGGAGTAGAAATAGGGACCGGCCGGGCCCGTTTCCATGGTTGCCCAGGTGGAGCAGGTTGCAGGGGAACACTCCCCCAATAACGAGCAACGAACAACCGATCCTTCACCAGATCACCACGCGCTCGCTGTCGGGCACCAGCATGGCGCCCTTTCCATCGGGGCACCAGGCCTGCTCGAAGGGCTTGAACTGGCCGAGCACGGCGTTGATGCGGAAGTGGGCGGGGCTGTGCGGGTCCACTTCAACCAGGCGGCGTCGGGCGGCATCGGTGATGTTGGCACGCCACACCTGCGCCCAACCAAGGAAGAAGCGCTGTTTCCAGTTGTAGCCGTCAATCTTGGCGGGTTCAGGCTTGCCCTGCAAGGAGCGCACCAGCGCGCCGTAGGCCAGGGTGACGCCGCCGAGGTCGGCGATGTTCTCGCCCACGGTGAGGGCGCCCTTCACGTGTACGCCGGGTTCCACTTCCAAGGCGTCGTAGTATGCGATCATGCGCTGGGCCAGGGAATCGAAGTTGGCCTTGTCCGCATCGGTCCACCAGTTCACCAGGTTGCCTTGGCCATCAAACTTGGCGCCCTGGTCATCGAATCCGTGGGTGAGCTCATGGCCGATCACCGCGATGATACCGCCGTAGTTGATGGCGTCATCGGCATCGGGGTTGAAGAAGGGCGGCTGCAGGATGCCGGCGGGGAACACCACCTCGTTGAGCGAGGGATTGTAGTAGGCGTTCACCGTTTGTGGCGTCATCCCCCATTCCTTAGGGTCCACGGGCTTGCCCACGCGCTGGAGGTTGTCGTTGCTGCGCCATTCGATCAGGTTCATGGTGTTGCGCAGCAAGGCATCGGGCCGGATGTCCACCATGCTGTAATCCTTCCAGGTGTCGGGGTAGCCGATCTTGGTGGTGAAGGCGGCGAGTTTTTCCAGGGCCTTCTCCTTGGTGGCGGCGCTCATCCAGGCCAGCGTCTTGATGTGCTCGCCGTACACCGCGCGCACGTTCTCGATCATGTCCTCCACCTTCTTGCGGGAGCTGGGCGGGAAGAATTTCTCCGCATACAGCTTGCCCACGGGCTCGCCCAGCAGGTTGTCCGTGGCACGCAGGGCGCGCAATTCGCGCGTTTTCTGCTCCTTGGTGCCGCTCATCACCGTGCCACGGAACCGGAAGTTCTCATCGGCGATGGTCTTGTTCAGCGTGTTGGCGTAAGTGTCCAGCAGCTGCCACTTCATCCAGGTCTTCAGCAGCGGCAAGGGCTGGGCGGCCAGGTAGGCCGAGGCCTTCTGCACGTAGGCGCGGTTTTCCAGCAGCAGCGTGTCCGGCGCCACCTGCACGGCTTTCAGCAGGCCGGCGAGGTCGAATTCCGGGGCGAGCTTCACGTAGTCGGCCACGGGGATCTTGGTGAAGATGTCCGGGTCGCGGCGCTCCACGTTGGTGAGCTGCAGCTTGGCCAGCCCGGTCTCCAGGTCGAGGATGGCCTTGCCGGGCTCCTTCTCCGGAAGGCCTGCCAGGCTGAACAGTTTGTCCACGTGCTGCACGAATTCGGCGCGGATGTGGACCATGGCGCTGTCGGTCTTCTCATAATAGCTGCGTTCTCCGAGGCTCAGCCCGTCCTGCACGCTGTAGAGGATGTTCATCCGGCTGTTGTGCATGTCGGCATCGGCATACAGCCCGATGAAGTTGGAGGCGCCGATCCGCGCGTATTCACCGGCCAGTGCGGCGTAGGCTTTCATGTCGCCCACCGCATCGATGCGCTCCATGAAGGGCTGCAGCGGCGTGGTGCCGAGCTCCTCGATCTTGGCCGTGTCCATGTAGCTGCGGAAGAAATCGCCGACCAGTTGTGCGGTGGAGCCTTTGGGCGCCTCGGGCTCGCCCAGGAGCGTATCGATGATGCCCTTGACCTTCACTTCCAGGTTTTCCTTGGCCAGGATGGTGAAGGCGCCCCAGCGCGATTCGGTGGAAGGCACGGGGTTCCGGTCTTTCCAGGTGCCGTTGGCGAAGCGGTCGAAGTCGTCGCAGGGGTTCACGGTGGTGTCCATGGTGGACACGTCGAATGCGGCCACCTTGGGGGTGGCGGAGGTATCGGTCATTTTCGGTTGGTTGGTGCAGGCGGAAAGGCCCACGAGCAGGGAGAGGAACAAGGTGCCGCCGAATACGGTGTGGGTTGAATGCGCCATGCGGGTCCGGATCGATTGGTACGGCGAAAGTACCGTGGACGGTCGCTGCAGCGAACGGGCATGTGGCCGGTGGTTGATGTGATGATGAACGTCCGTGGCCGTGAAGCCATGCGGCGTGGCCGTTCGGTGACCAAGGTCACGGGCTGCGCATGAAGGGCGCGGTACCTTCGTGGACAAGAAGATCAACGGGATATGAGCTACCATTTTTCAAAGGTCGTGGACCTTGATTTCGACCAGGCCATCGAGCGCGCCACCGGGGAGTTGAAGAAGGAAGGCTTCGGGGTGCTGACGCAGATCGACCTGCAAGGTGCGCTGAAGGAGAAGCTTGGCGTGGATTTCCGACGCTACAGGATCCTGGGTGCGTGCAATCCGCAGTTCGCCTTCCATGCGGTGAGCGCCGAGGACAAGATCGGTACCATGCTGCCGTGCAACGTGATCGTGCAGGAACATGGCGACGGTCGCGTGGAGGTGAGCGCCGTGGACCCCGTGGCCTCCATGATGGCGGTGCATAATGAAGGCTTGGCCGGTGTGGCGGGGGAGGTGCGCGAGAAGCTCAAGCGGGTGATCGCGGGGATGTAGGTGGCTTCACGGCGGGCCAAGGATCGGCACGGTCGCGATATCGATCGTGGAGCGACCGGGCGGTTGTGGTGCTTCCTTTCCCCCACGCTACGCAGCTTCCGTGCAGGCCGCCACCATCGCTTTCACCACCTTGGGTGAATGGCCGATGAGGATGCGATTGCCCGTGATCATCACTGGTCGTTTCAGGAAGGTGTACTCCTGCAGGATGTACCTCCGGTAGTCCGCTTCCGTGAGGGTCATCGTGTTCAGGCCCAGCGCCCGGTACTTGAGCGCCACGCGGCTGAAGAGGGCTTCATAGCTGCCGGACAGCTCCTTCATGTGGTCCAGTTCCTTTGCCGTGATGGGCGTGCCTTTGATCTCCCGCTGGGTGAAACGCTCCAGGCAGGGGATCTCCTTGAGGATCCTTTGGCAGGTACTACAGGTGCCGAGGTGGTAGAGGAGGTGGGGCATTCGGGGCTTGGTCCGGGGGCGAAGGTCGGCAGGCGGGGCCTATCTTGGCCCCCATGTATACCGGACTGAAACACTTCCACTCCACCGTCGCCTACCTCGTGCTGCTGCTGGTGCTCATCGCCGTGCTGCACGCGATCCTTTCCCTGAGGCAGAAACGGCCGTTCACGGCAATGAGCAAGAAGTTCACGCTCTACGGACTGATCGCCGCGCACCTGCAACTGCTCTTCGGGCTGGTCCTGTACTTCGTGTCGCCCGTGGGTTTCGGCAACCTTTCCGGCGAGACCATGGGCAACAGCCTGCCGCGCCTGCATGCTGTGGAGCATCCGCTGATGATGATCATCGGCATCGTGTTGATCACCATGGGCTACGCCAAGGCGAAGCGCGCCACGGCCGATGCCGCGAAGTTCAAGGCCATTGCGTGGTATTACGGCATCGGCCTGGCGCTGATCCTGTCACGCATTCCGTGGCAGGTGTGGCCGTGATCACGGCTCCATCGCCCGCAGGATGCCCACGAGCGTGCGGCCTTGGGTGGTGAGTGCATATTCCACATGGAGCGGTTTCACGCGCACCACGGTGCGTTGCAGCAGGCCGTCGGCCTCCATCTCGCGCAGCGCGTTGGCGAGGGCCTGCCGGTTGCTTTCGGGCAGGTTGCGCAACAACCGGTTGAAGCGCACGGGTGCTTCCGCGGCCGAGCGCAGGATCCGAGGCTTCCACTTGCCGCTGATGCTGCGCAACGCCTGCTCCGCCGGGCATTCCGGAGTGCCGGGGGTGGTCAACCCCGCTTGACCTCTTGCAGCCTTGTCCATGGCACGGGACCTTTGCGGCACAAAGCTACCCGCATGCCACACATCCTCCTCGGCACGGCACTCGTGCTCTGCATGGGCCTTTCGGCTTGCGCCCAGCCTGTGAGCAACATGAACGAAAGGACGAACCCCCTGCTTTGCGACCCCGATAGCGCCAGCTGCACCGTGCCCGGAAACGACCGGGCCGCCGGATCGGCATTCCCGGGGTCCAAGCCGACCGTCAAACCGGTGACGATCCAGTATTTCACCGATCCCATCTGTTCCAGTTGTTGGGGTGCCGAGCCGCAGCTGCGCCGCTTGAAGATGGAGTACGGCGATGCGGTCGACATCCAGTACCACATGGGCGGCCTGCTCCCTTCCTGGGACGTGTACAACAGCGGCGGCATCAGCAAGCCGGGCGATGTGGCCGGGCATTGGGACGAGGTGAGCCCGCACTACCGCATGCCCATCATCGGCGATGTGTGGCTGGAAGACCCGCTGCCCAGCAGCTACCCGCCCAGCATCGCCTTCAAGGCCGCCGAGTTGCAGGATCACCACAAGGCGTTGGTCTTCCTGCGCCGGCTGCGCGAACAGGTGATGACCGAGAAGCGCAACATCACCAAGTGGCCGGTGATCGCCGAGGCAGCCGTGTTCGCAGGGTTGGACACCGCCCGCCTGCACGCGGACTTCAATGGCCCCGCGAAGGCCTTGTTCCAGGCGGACCTCACCCTGGCCCGTTCGCTCGGCGTCCGCGGGTTTCCCACCTTTCTTTTCAGCAATGACGACGGTGGCCGTCAGCTGGTGTACGGTGCGCGCCCCTACGCGCAGTTCGAGGCGGCGGTGAAAGTGCTGGCACCCGGTGCGAAGGCCACCGCCTTGCCTTCCACCCTGGAGGAACTGTTCCGGTCATATCCATCGTGGTGTGCGCAGGAAGTGGCCGTGGTGCTGGGCATCCCGCACGAACAGGCCCTTTCACAATTGCAACAGGCCGAGGCGAAGGGCCTGCTCAGTGCCGTGCATACGCGCAACGGCAGCGCGTGGCACCGGAAGTGACGCCATCCGTGCCGGTCATGCGTGCTGCCCAAGCGGACGGAGCGGCCCGTTGACCCTCAGTCGATCGCGAAGGCGATCTTCAGGTTCACGCGGTATTCGGTGATCTTGCCCTTCTCCACCACCGCGCTCTGGTTCTGCACGTTCACGGACTTGATGCCGCGCACGGTCTTGCTGGCGGTCTTCACGGCGCTGTTGGCCGCATCCTCCCAGCTGGTCTTGCTGTTGCCCAATACTTCGATCACTTTCAGTACGCCCATGGTGTTCGGTGTTGTTGATGGAACGGATCAGTTCTGCCAGGCAGCGCGGCCCGAACCGGGCATGCCGTATAACCCGAAGCTAAGCAACTCCGATCAATGTCCATTGGTTCCAACCCCAGGGTAAGCAGGACTTCCATTGGCCATGCCGTAATTTGTACCTGTTCACCTGGAGATGATCGAACAAGGACATGGTGCCCCGGTATTGATGGATGACCATCCGGAAGCACCCGCCGTGCTGGCCGCGCATGACCAGTTCTGGCAGAGCTATGCCCGGAGGGATCTGGAGGGGCGCTTTGCGGTCTGCGCGGATGATGCCACGTTCATCGGGACCGGGCGCCATGAACAGGCGCGTAGCAAGGCGGAGTACCGCGCCATGAACGAGAAGGGCGCGGAGCAGTTTCCGTGGCCGTTCACCATCCGGCCGATCTGGACCCGGGTACGCGTGTTCGGCGATGTGGCCTGGACCGAATGCGATTCCGACTTCTCGTTCACCCACGATGGCGACACGTTGCGCTTGGTACTGCGGCATACCACCATCCTTCACCGCCGTGATGGCCGCTGGCTGGTGGTCCATGTCCATGCCAGCGAGCCTGACCACCGCCTGCACGAAGGTGAGTACATGAACATCCCCGCCATGGTGGTGCGCAACAAGGAACTGGAGGGCCAAGTGGCCGAGCGCACAAGACAGTTGATGTTGGAGAAACAGCGCAGCGAGATCCTGCTGCTCAACATCCTGCCCGAACAAGTGGCCGAAGAGCTGAAGAGCAGCGGCCGCACGGAGGCCAGGCTGTTCAGCGACGTGACCGTGCTCTTCACCGATTTCATGGACTTCACCAAGGCCGGCGAACGGCTTTCACCGTCCGACCTGGTGGCCGAGCTCAACGATTGCTTCACCGCCTTCGACCGCATGTTGCCGGAGCGCCGCATCGAGAAGATCAAGACCATCGGTGATGCGTACATGGCCGTGGCCGGGCTGCCGATGCCCAATGCGGAGCATGCTGCGGACATCGTGACCATGGCCTTGGAGATCCAGGCTTTCATGAAGGCCCGCCAAGGCAAGCACCGCTTCGGCATCCGCCTCGGCATTCATTCGGGTACGGTGGTGGCCGGCATCGTGGGGGTGAAGAAGTTCCAGTACGACATCTGGGGCGACACGGTGAACACTGCCGCCCGCATGGAGCAGAGCAGCCTGGCCGGTGCCATCAACATCAGCGCCGCCACCTACGCCTTGGTGAAGGACCGCTTCCGGTGCATCCCGCGTGGTGCTGTGGAAGTAAAGGGCAAGGGCCCCATGGAGATGTACATCGTGGAAGGGCGGCTGTGAAGCCTGTGCTTAAAACTCCGCGCTCTTCGGCGTCCGTGGGAACGGGATCACGTCGCGGATGTTGCCCATGCCGGTGACGAAGAGGACGAAACGCTCCAAGCCCAGGCCGAAGCCGGCGTGCGGCACGGTGCCGAAGCGGCGCGTATCGAGGAACCACCACATCTGGTCCTTGGGTACGCCCATGGCATCCATGCGGGCCTCCAGCTTGTCCAAGCGTTCTTCACGCTGGCTGCCGCCGATGATCTCGCCGATGCCGGGGAAGAGCACGTCCATGGCGGCCACGGTGTCGCCCTTGTCGGTGTAGCCGAAGTCGCCGGGGCCGTTCATGCGCATGTAGAAGGCCTTCACCTGCGCCGGGTAGCCCGTGACGATCACCGGCTTCTTGAAGTGCTTCTCCACCAGGTAACGCTCGTGCTCGCTCTGCAGGTCCACGCCCCATTCCACCGGGTACTGGAACTGCTTCTTCTGGTACGGCTTGCTGCGCAGCAGGATGTCGATCGCGTCCGAGTAGGTGATCCGCTCGAAGGGATGTTCCAGCACGAACTTCAGGCGTTCGATCAGGCCCATTTCGCTGCGCTGCTGCTGGGGCTTCTGCTTTTCTTCCTCAGCCATGCGCTTGTCCAGGAACTCCAGGTCGTCGGCGCTGTGCCGCAGCACGCGGGCGATCAAGTGCTTGCACAGGCCCTCGGCCAGGTCCATGTTGCCGTGCAGGTCCATGAAGGCGGCCTCGGGCTCGATCATCCAGAACTCGGCGAGGTGGCGTGCGGTGTTGCTGTTCTCGGCGCGGAAGGTGGGCCCGAAGGTGTACACCTTGCCCAGCGCGAGGGCCGCGAGCTCGGCCTGCAGCTGGCCGCTCACGGTGAGGCGGCTCTCGGCGCCGAAGAAGTCTTCCTTCCAGTTTACGGAGCCGTCGTCGTTCAGCGGCGGGTTCTTGGCATCGAGCGTGCTCACGCGGAACATCTCGCCCGCGCCCTCCGCATCGCTGGCGGTGATGATGGGGCTGTGGAAGTAGTTGTAGCCCTGGCCGCTGAAGTACTCATGGATGCCGAAGCTCACCTGGTGGCGGATGCGGAAGATGGCGCTGTAGGTGTTGGTGCGGAAGCGCAGGTGGGCGTTCTCGCGCAGGAACTCCAGGCTGTGCTTCTTCGGCTGGATGGGGTAGGCGTTGGGGTCGCTATCGCCCAGCACTTCCACTTCGCTTACCTGCATCTCCACGCGCTGGCCGCTGCCTTGGCTCTCCACGATGGTGCCCGTGCACCGCACCGATGCACTGGTGGTGAAGCGGGCCCGTGTGGCGGCATCCACCTTTTCCTGATCGATGACGCATTGCAGGTTGTGGATGGTGCTGCCGTCGTTCAGGGCGATGAAGCGGTCGTTGCGGAAGGTGCGCACCCAGCCGGCCACGGTGACGGTGGTGCCGGTGAGCGAGGTGTCCTCAAGGACTTGTTTAATGGAAACCATTGTGATCAGACGATCAGAAAATTAGAAGATCAGACAATGCGGGTGCTGAGTTCTGCCTTTGATCGGGCCGCAAAGGAACGACTGTAAAGGCAAAGGAGGCATCAGCGTATCACTGGGCTATCATGCCTGCCGTCTACACGGTCACGTCATCGAGCTCAAATGCAGGGTCTGCACCGAAGATCGGAAGTTCCGCGAGGCCAATCCCCAGTGCAACGGCGTGTTGGAATGCCTGTGCGTGGGCCAGACGAGCAAGACGCCGCAGAAGCATTTCGCACAGCACAAGAGCGGGGCGCGCACGGCCAAGGGCCACAAACTTTCCTCGGACATCGTGCGCAAATACGGGCGCTACCTGCGTCCTTGCATCTACCAGCACATTAGCGCGATCAGCCGGTGAGAAGTGCTGGAAGTGGAGCAGGGCTTGGCGCTGGAGCTGCGCCGCAAGGGATACGCGGTGTGGCTCCGTTGAACCTTGTGATCACTTGTCTCCGATCGGCGATGGTATGCTGCTGTTAGCACCCGAGATCCATCCGAGGCAACTCACGATCGGATGTTGATCTTTCTTTTTCGGGGCCGTCAATATCGCTGCGGCGTGAATTTGTTTCGGCTCACCAAACACCAACCTCCCATGGCAAAGAAAGCAGCAGCGAAGAAGAAGGCAGCTCCCAAGAAGAAGGCAGCTCCGAAGAAGAAGGCAGCTCCGAAGAAGAAAGCCGCCGCCAAGAAGGCCGCTGCCAAGAAGCCTGCCGCCAAGAAGGCTGCAGCCAAGAAGAAGTAAGGCCGATGCGCCGCGCTTCCCGCCGTTGGCGGTGATGAATGAAACCCAAGTGCGAAGGGCCCCGTCGGGGCCCTTCGCACGTTCATCGGGTTGCTCTGCAGGGCATGCCTGCCCACATGGATCGAACGGATGATGGTGGTTGTCTTCCTTTGCAGCATGCAACCACGCCGCTTCGCCATTGTGGCCGCCATGATGCTGTCAGCCGGTGCCTTGCTTCAGGCACAGTCGCATCAAGCCTACGTGCTTTACAACAGTTCCGGTCACCGCACCCATTTCAAGAAGATGATGCACCGGTTGAAGGGGGCGGATGTGATCCTCTTCGGCGAGTTCCACGACAATGCCATCGCCCATTGGCTCCAGTTGGAGGTGGCACGTGCATTGGCGGACGCCGGACCGCTGGTGCTGGGCGCCGAGATGGTGGAGCGCGATGACCAGGCCACATTGGACAGTTATCTCCATGGGGCGATCGACCAAGCGGCCTTTGATACACTGGCCCGGCTCTGGAAGAACCACACCAGCGATTACAAACCCCTCGTGGACCTCGCCAAGGAACGGCACTTCCCCTTCGTGGCCTCCAATGTGCCGCGGCGTTATGCGCGGGCGGTAAGCCGCGGCGGCTTCGAGGCGTTGGACACCGTGCCTGCGGCGGAGCGGCAATGGATCGCGCCGCTGCCCATCCCCTTCGACCCTGAGCTGCCCCGCTACCGGCACATGCTTTCCATGATGGGCGACCACGGAACGCCCGATGTGGTGAAGGCCCAGGCCTTGAAGGATGCGACCATGGCGCACAGTATTGCACGCAACTTCAGGCAAGGTTCCCGTTTCATCCACTTCAACGGCAGTTTCCACAGCGATTTCTTCGAGGGCATCAACTGGTATCTGGAGCACTATGCACCGCAGCTCAAGCGCATCACCATCAGCACGGTCACCCAGGCGGATGCAGGGCGATTGGAAAGCGGGCACAAAGGCCAGGCCGATTTCATCCTGGTGGTGGATGAGGATATTCCCGGCACCTACTGACCAACGATCCGCTGGCGATGCCCGTGGCCTACACCGTGTACGTGATCGAGCTCAGCCGCAAGGTCTTCACCGAGGACCGGAAGTTCCGCGAGGCCAATCCGCAGTACAACGGCGTGTTGGAATGCCTCTATGTGGGCCAGACGGGCAAGACGCCGCAGGAGCGTTTCGCGCAGCACAAGAGCGGTGCGCGCACCGTCAAGGGCCGGAAACTTTCCTCGGACATCGTGCGCAAGTACGGGCTCTACCTGCGGCCCAGCCTGTACCAGCACATCGGTCCGCTGAGCCGGGAGGATGCTTTGGAAGTGGAGAAGGGGCTTGCCTTGGAGCTTCGGCGCAAGGGCTATGCGGTGTGGTTCAATTGAACGGACCGTGCGTTGAGCTGAGGTTCCGGATCCGCGATCGGCATTGAACCGCCTTCCTCTTTTCCTCCAGCTACTCCTTCATGAACCGTCCAATGGCCCGTCGGCCATCCTTTTCCATCCGCACGAAATAGATCCCGGCAGGATAGGCGGAGGCATCCACGGCTATCGGCCCGGATCCCTGCACGGGCAATGAAAGGACCGCACGGCCCAACGCGTTCATCACGATCAACGAGCCGCCTGAAACATCGAACGGTGGTTGGATGAGCATGCGGCCCGCGGTGGGATTGGGCCAGAGGCGGGCACCATGGCCGGCGTATTCATCCACATGGCTTACACCCAGCACTTCGGCCACGGCATGGTAGGCGTTCAACTTGCCCATGCCCCAACGCAGGCTTCCCTCCGGCGGGATGGCGCCGGTGTAGTTGTCCGTCAGGGCCGTGCTGCGAATGATGCTGCGTGCCTCCGCCGGGGTGAGCGCCGGGTCGGCCTCCAGCATCAGGGCCACGGTGCCGGTGACGGCCGGTGCGGACATGCTGGTGCCGCTATAGCGCGCGAACGGATAGTTGCGGCCTTGGAACGGAACCGTGAGCACGGGCGAATAATCGTTGTCCGTGAAGGAGCTGATGGAGGAGGCTACGGCACTGCCCGGTGCGGTGATGTCCGGCTTGTGCCTGCCGTCCAGTGTGGGGCCCGAGGAGGAGAAGCTGGTGATGTTACCCCCGATCGGCGAGCCGGTGGGTGACCATGTGGTGGAGGTACAGGCCGCCACGGTGATCGCGCCCTCTGTACAGGCAGGCTCGCCGATGCCGTACTGCGCATTGCCGGCGGTCCATCCGGGAACGGCGGCTTGGAATGCCTGTCCCCAGTTGCCCACATCATTGGTCAGGTCGGTGATGTTCCAGAAGTGGACCGTTCCGGAAGGGGCGGTGGCGCGCATGGCCACGCGCAACGCCGTATTGGTGTTCTTGATCCGCAGGCGGAAGTGGGGGCGGCCGTTGAGCGGGTGCGCGGCATCGGCGGTGAGCTTGAAGAAGACCGTGTCGGATCCGTCCGTCAGGAAAGAGTCGAGGTAGGCGGGCTGCGTGGCGGTGTGGAACCAAAGGGAGGCCATGCGGAGGTTGTTCGCATAGTCCATCACTTGGAAGGAGGCGGCGAATGGTGAGCCGGGTTCGCCCCACATCACCAGGCTTTGCCCGTACATGTTCGGGTTGGCGCTGTAGGGGTAAAACTGCACCCGGCTGGTGATCGTGTCGCCGGTGAAAGTTTTGCCGATGTGGAAGTTCACGTCGCCGTTGTTGCCTGCGGAGATGCAGATGGCCACGCCGTCATCCGTGAACTGGTCGTAGGCTTGGCTGAGCAACGAGGTGCCGTCCAGCGTGCCCATGTGGTAGAGGCCCCAGCTCATGTTCACCACCAGGCGCTTGCCGTCCTGTTCGGCCATCTGCTTCATCCAGGCCACGCCATCGATGGCTGCCGCGGCGTCCACCAGGAAAGTGCAGAAGAGGAATTGCGCATCGTAGGCGATGCCGCGGTAGATGGTGCCCGCGCCTCCGCCGCCGGCGATGCCGGCCACGTGGCTGCCGTGCGTGGCGAAACTGTAGATGTTGGCCGTATCGCTCTGTGCGGCCATCAACTCCGCAGGCGTGCTGAACACACTGCCGTAGCCGAAGCCGGCAGGCGCGGGCCCGGCTTGGCGGAACTGGTCCCATGCGGCCCGTACCCGCGATTGCGTCATGGCCGTGTCGTAGAACATGGGGTGCGTGTAGTCGAATCCCCAATCGAGCACACCGATCAGCACGCCGTCGCCGGTATAGGGCTGCGGCAGGAAGATGCCCTGCTGCACACTGTCGGCATGGATGGACTTCACCAGCTTGTCCAGCGTGGGCCGCGCAATGCCCGCGAGCTCGGCGTACTCGAGGCCGGGGATGTCCAGCAAGGCTTCCAATGCGTAGGCGTCCACCCGGAAGGAAAGCACGTTGCCCGCGCGGCTTCCCACGTGGACCACGCCCGGGTCCACAGCTTGTGGATCGAAATCCTCGACCACCTTCCCGAGGAAGCCCACCATGCAACGCCCGTTCATCAAGGCCACGGGATACAGGCCTTGCAGTTCGGCTGCCAGCTTTCGGGCATCCGGCTGATGCTGCACGAGGGCCTGCAGCTCCAGGATCCCTGCGCGGGTATCCGCGGGCAGCTGCGGTTGGGCGGAAAGAAAGGCGGGCAGGAGGCAGAGCAGGGAGGCGAATGGAAGGCGCATGGGGCGGGGTTGAGCAACGAAGGTCGTTCAAGCTGCTTGAAATTGACACGGCTGAGACATGGGATCGTCCAACTTCGCACCCATGGAAAAGAGAGCGCTTGGGAAGAGTGACCTGCACGTGGCGCCCCTTGCCTTCGGATGCAACGTGTTCGGCTGGACGGTGAAGGACAAGGCCACGGCCTTTCGGCTCCTGGACACTTTTGTGGGCAAGGGCTTCAACCTGGTCGATACCGCTGATGCCTATCCGCGCTGGGCGCCGGGTTGCCAAGGGGGCGAGTCGGAAGCGATGATGGGCGGCTGGCTGGCCTTGCCGGGCAACCGGGAGAAGGTGGTGCTCGCCACCAAGGTGGGCAGCGACATGGGCCAGGGGAAGACCCTGCGCAAGGCCTACATCCTAAAGGCCGTGGAAGGCTCGCTCAAACGCCTTCGAACGGACCACATCGACCTCCTCCAATCGCACTGGGACGACCTCGATACGCCCCAAGAGGAAACGCTGGCCGCCTATGAGCAACTGGTCGCTTCCGGCAAGGTGCGCTGGATCGGCGCCTCCAACTTCAGCGCGGAGCGGCTGCGATCGGCCCTGCGGATCAGTGCTGAAAAGGAATGGCCTGCCTACGTCACCTTCCAAACGCGCTACAACCTGTTCAGCCGTGACGAGTTCGAGGAGCAGTACTTGCACCTATGCTTGGAGCAAGGTCTTTCGGTGCTCACCTACTACTCCTTGGCCAGCGGCTTCCTCACCGGCAAGTACCGGCACGAATCGCAGTTCGGCCAAAGTGCGCGTGGAGCCAGCATGCCGAAGTACCTCACACCGCGCGGCCTGAAGATCCTGGAGGGCATGGACCGCGTGGCGGAACGAACAGGGGCACCGCATGCGGCCATTGCCTTGGCTTGGCTGATGGCGCGGCCCATGGTGGCGGCACCCATCGCCAGTGCCACCGGTGTGGAGCAACTGCACCAACTGATGCAGGCCGCGGAGCTCCGGCTTTCCGATACGGATGTGCGGGAGCTGAATGAGGCAAGCGCGTATGCCGATGAGGCCCTTCGTGGCCGATAGCTCCATCGGCCCTTTGGCAATGCCCTGGTGCCGGGCCATTGCGCGAATGCCGCGCGGCGGGTGAGCGGAAAGCAAAGGGGCCGCTCCGCAAGGAACGGCCCCCGTGCAAGGGAGGATGATGAGGCTTACTTCACCACCATGATACGGGTGTCACGTACTTCGCCATTGGCGTTGGCACGCAGCAGGTATACGCCGTTCACGGTACCCGAAAGGTCAAGGTCGGTGGACATCACACCGTTCGCGGCCGGTACGGCCACCGACTGGACTTGGCGGCCCGTGGCATCATAGAGGGTCACTTCAACCACGGAGGTATGCGTGCTGAAGCCGGAGAAGTTGATGCGCAGATGGTCACCGTCATTGGGGTTTGGCCATGCTTCCAAGCGCGTATCCTGCATGCCATCAGCCAGGAGCTTCGGCTGGATCGGCGCGGTGGAGAGCCTGCACGCAGGCCCCCAAGGTGTGTAGGCCCCGTTCACCATGGCCCGTGCACGCACGTTGAGGTCGAGGCCGGCCGGGAAGTTCATGGGGTTGAAAGGACCGAGCTGCGGATTGGTTCGGGTGACCTTGATCCGGAATGGCGTATGCGGATCGAACACCCAGAACTGGTACTTCGTGGCCCCGGCCACCGGGATGAGCATGATCACGTCCTGTGCTGTCATTCCGGTGATGTCGCAGGAGCTCGGGTCGATCATGACCGGTCCGACCGGCAAGCAGAACCGGGCATTCATGTAGCTCGTGTACGTGAAGTTGCCATTGGCATCGATGATGCGCTGGCCTTGTCCATCCGTCACGGTGTAGCCGCCCGTTCCCATGCCGTTGCCGGATTGGCTGTGCATGTAGAAGCGGTAGCAGGCGTCCGGTACGCAGATGGTCTCGGTCACCACGTCACCGGGCATCGCATTGGGATATGGCCCGCCACTGGCCACCAGCGTCACGCCATCACCCTTGTACAGTTCCCACCAGTTGTCCCCTCCGGTGGCGCCGAAGGTCATGGTGATGTTGATCTGGGTGTACTTCTTCTTGTCGCAGGGGTCCTTGGGCTCACCGACGCATACACAGTCCGCGTTCACCATGTCGTTCTCGGTGGTGGCGTCGCCATCATCGCAGGTCGATCCGGGCTCGGGGCCATTGGGGCAGAGGTCGTTCTTGTCGCAAACGCCATCCCCGTCGGAATCGAGCAGGGTGCCTATGCAGACGCAATCCGGGTCGTAGACATCCCCTGTGGTGCATTCATCCCCGTCGTCGCATGCGGTGCCGGGCAGGGCCGTACCGCCCACTACGCCTTCACAGTCTATCCCGGTCCCGGTCCCCGTGCAGTTGCAGTTGGGGTCCCAGGTCTCGCCGGTGGTCCCCGGATCGCCGTCATCACATGGCATGCCCACGGTGTGCACGGTGATCGTCATGTCATCCGAGCTGACCCCGCAGATGCCGTTGTCCAATGACCACGTCAGGATGTTGTCCCCGTCGGAAAGGCCGCTCACCGTGGTGGTGGGCGAGGAGGCATCGGCAAAGACGGCGGTTCCCGCAGTCACGCTCCATGATCCCGTGGCGGGCGGCACGGCGGCGTTGGCCGCCAAGGTGGCCGAAGCGGCGATCCCGGGGATCACGCACAGCGTTTGGTCGGGTCCAGCATCGGCGGCGGTCACCGGAGGCATCACTTGGATGGAGAATCCGACGTCATTGACACCTTTCAAAGGGCAGCCGTCGTCCTCCACGTGAACGGTGAACGTGTTGCTCCCCAGGTCGGCCACCGTGGGCGTCCAAGTGAATGTGCCCGTAGGCCACGGGGTGCCGCTGGCGGCAAATGTGGCCCCGGGAATACCGCTGTTCCATGTCATGGTCACGGTCTGTCCCGTGTTGGGGTCTGATGAGTTCACGAAGAACGAGATCGGGGTGCCTGCGCACACCTGCATGGAATGGTCGCTGGTTCCGTTGATGCCGCTTATCATGGGCGAGGAGTTGCCCGTACAGGCGCGGACCACGAATTGGACGTCACGTATGATCGATCCAATGAGGTTCCCGTTCCGGTACTCAAGTACTTTGTAGGTGACCACGGCGGATTGCAGTTGGCTGGGTGTTACCGTCATGGTACCGGTCAAGGGGTTCAAGGTCACCGCGTTGGCACCGCCCGTGTTCAAGATGGGTTGCGAGGAGCTGTAGCCCACGTTGTACGGAATATTGATACCGGCATCGCTCCGGGCAGCTATCAGGGCATAGGCCAAGGAATCGCCATCCACGTCCACGGCCCCGGGATTGTAGCTCACGGCATCTCCCAGGCAGAAGAACGGAGTGGGCGAGTTGGTGAATGAGGGGGAATTGTTGCACAGGCCTCCCGAAGTGCTTAGCTCGGTCTCCAAATAAAGGTTGTAGCTGCCCGGGCTAACCAGGGAGGTGATGGCGTTGTTTCGGCAGCAATGGGACCAGCTGATGATCCAGTCATTTGCACCACAGGTGGAGTAGTTGCTCAGGTCCAGGATCCCGGTGTAGGTGTATTTCTCCACCCCATAGGTACCCGAGGAGGTTTCACACCGGTCGGGTTCCGAGTCACAAAGTGGGGTAATGACCTCCACCGTGGGGGTGCCGAGACACGTCCAGAAGTTCGCTCCGCACGAGGCGGAATAGGCATTGAACTGCGCTCCACCGGTACAGGATGTCGGGGCTGATACACCATTGCAGTCCCGATAGAAGTTCAGCGTTACCTGCCATTGGTAGTTTCCCAGGCAGGTATAGGTAAGCTCGCCACCCATGGCATGGGAGGCAAGGGCATCGGTCCGGCCCAGCAGCATGGCAGCGGCAAACACGGCCAGCCTGCCTAACAGCGATCCAATGCGCGGAGCAAATGCAGGCGGGGCCTGGCTTTGCGTACAGGTTGGAGACAGGTGTTTCATGGGGGAAGGGTTTTGGGGTTGAGGTTGAAAATGGGCTGACCCCAGGTTCTCCGATGGCTCGTTGGTGGGTCCTGGGAGGGGGTTGGGCGTGTCGAATGGCTTATTGGTCGAACAGGTGTTGCAAGGTAGGTTCCTGGTTTATCGAAAGTCAATACCAATTAGTAGGTAGAATTTTATACTTCATAATTGTATACCCAAAGGCTTTGCATAGCTTCATTCATGAAAAATGAGTTCGGCTTCCATGAATACCCGAAGGATTCAAAATGGGAACCCCAACAAAAATCCCCCGACCATGGACGGGGGATTTTTGTTGGGGTTCCGAGAACCGGATATGTAAAGCTCGGCACCTAAGGTCTGCCTTGGCTGCATCAGGGTCTCCCGGCCAACGGTATCACTGGCGAAAGCCGGGGACCCTTGCTGCTGCTGCTCCATCAGATTCTGTGTTAGGTTGAGTGATTTACTTTTACCGTCGGATTCATTCCGAGA
>JAHDVX010000014.1 GCA_023382455.1 Flavobacteriales bacterium | reverse complement strand
TTCCTTGCAGGTGCTTGTCAATGGTTCACGATGCGAACATATGAGGGTCTCCGCCCGCCGAAGATTCCAGCGCTTCTCCGCGGGACCCCTCGCTCCCGCATGTCTTTCCAGCGCTCCGAAGGTCTCCGAACTCGGCCTTGGCCGGTGAGACTTGTGGGCACCATTCGTGATCTCCATCCGTGCATGCCGGTGAAGTCTCCAGACTTCACTCCAACGAAAGTAGTGCGCATGCCTTAGTGCTTGATCTGTGCAAAGGCCACCGGAGGTCACAAGTCGCCCGCCGACCGACGCACATGGCCGCCCGCGCGGAAGACTTGCGACAGCGGTGCGAAGCTCTCTCCCACAAGTCGCCCGGCCTACTCGTCGTTTCAGCTCATCTCGCGGTCGGGCCGGAAGACTTGCGGGAGCGGGGGGACGCAGGGTCTCCGCCGGCCGAAGATTCCAGCGCTTCTCCGCGGGACCCTGCGGTCTCCGGCAAGTGGCTGTCATCATTGGATCCGGTGTTGCGCAGGGTCCCTTGCAGGAGACCCTGCGCAAGGGAAAAAGAGCTTGCACAGCAACCGTTGCAAGCGTGGTTGGTGGCTGGTGCTTATCATGGTCCGTGTTCAATGGACACGTCGAGACGCTGATCCGCTGCCTTAGCCTAATTTGAAGACCTGCCCGGCTCGGACCACTTGCTGACCGAAGGTAACTCAACGGCGGTGGCACGGTATGCAGGTCACCCTGCCTGTCGCCTTCGCAATTATGGATAAAGCAAGTAGGCCTTGCGTTTTTCCCTAAAGGCCTCCAGGGCGGGCTGCCAGGAGCGCTGGATCTCCGCTTCGGTCTTGCCGGCGATGATGGCCTCGCGCAAGGCGGGGCCGCCAGCGAGCTTATCGAAGAAGTTATTGAAAAACCGCCCCTTGTCCGGTGCAGCCTGGTACATGCCGATGAGCCATTCGAGGTTCAGGCGGGGCTCAGCCCTGCTGTACACTTCGCCGAATGAGGAAAGGTCCAGGCCGGTGCAAGTTTGGCCGAGGTAGGGCGGATCCTTTGCACCGGGCATCGGGCGCGGTGTGAACGTGTATTCCCCCAGTGTGCAACCCGGATATCCGATGCATTGGAAAGGAAGATCGGTGCCACGCCCCACGCTGACGATGGTGCCTTCAAACAGGCCCAATGCCGGATAGAGGTACACGGCGGCCATGTTCGGCAGGTTGGGCGACGGCCTTACGGGAAGTTGATAGTAGGCCCGATGGTCGTAGCCCGAGCAGGGCACCACGGTGAGGTTGCAGCGGACGCCCCCTTTCAGCCACCCCTCCCCGTTCACCATGCGGGCATACTCCCCGATGGTCATGCCATGCACCAAGGGCACGGGATGCATGCCCACGAACGACCTGTACGCGGTATCGAGCACCGGCCCGTCCACATAGAAGCCGTTGGGGTCGGGCCGGTCCAGCACGACCACGGGTTTGCCCAGCTCGGCGGCGGCCTCCATCACGTAGTGCAAGGTGCTGGTGTAGGTGTAGAAGCGCACGCCCACATCCTGGATGTCGAAGAGCAGCAGATCAACGTCCGCCAGTTGGGCCGGGCTTGGTTTCTTGTTCCTGCCGTAGAGGGAGACCAAGGGCAGGCCGGTCTTCCGGTCGCGTTCGTCCTTCACCTGCTCCCCGGCATCGGCCTCGCCTCGGAAGCCATGCTCCGGCGTGAAGACTTTCACCACATCCACCTTCAAGGCCAGGAGCGAATCCACCAGGTGAGTACGGCCGATCATTCCGGTCTGGTTGGTGACCACGGCCACACGCTTGCCCTTCAACAAGGGCAGGTACCGGTCCGTGCGCGCGGCACCGGTGAGGATCCGTTCATTGGCGTACGCCTCCACGGGCACGGGTGCAGTCCCCGCCTGTTGGGCGGCCATGGGCTTCATGCAACCGGTCAAGGCCAGCAGGGCGGCTATCTTCGCCGCGACCCCCATGGGCTTCGCACACTTCATCGCGCGGCGGATCCTCAGCGACAAGGACCGCCAGGATCGGCTTTCGCGGCCCATTGTGCTCATTGCGGTGCTCGGTATCGTGGTCGGCATGGCGGTCATGATCCTCACCGTGGGGATCAGTACGGGCTTCCAAAGCGAAGTCCGGGCCAAAGTAACAGGCGCGGGCTCGCCGATCGAGATCGTCCCGCTGGCCCAGGCGGACGGCCGGGCATCTGAACGGGTCCGGATTGCGCAACCGTTCTACCCCTGGCTGGACACGGTGCCTGGCATCGCCCATATCCAAGTGTTCGCGCAGCAGCCGGGCATCGTGGAAACCCCGGACGACATCCAAGGTGTGGTGGTCAAGGGCGTGGGTGCGGACCATGACTGGGAATTCCTGCGGCGCCACCTGGTGGCGGGCACGGTGCCCACCATCGGGGACAGCGTGCGCTCCCAAGTGCTGATCAGCCACTGGCTGGCCAGGCGGCTGCAGCGGCAGACCGGTGATGAGCTCACCATCTACCTGATCAAAGGCCGGGAGGACATCCGCCCCCGGAAGTACCGCATCTGCGGCATCTATGAAACGGGGCTGGAGAAAGTGGACCATCAATTGGTCTACCTGGACATCGCCCACATCCAGCGGTTCGCACAATGGGGCCTGCAGGCGGAGATACGTGTGGAGGATGACAGTGCGCATGGCGGCCTTCGGATCGAGGGACTGGCCTTCGGCGGCGATGGCCGCTACGTGTTCCGCTGGCCGGGCACCGGCCTCCAAGGCAAAGGCCCCCACGCGATCTGCGCATGGAGGGACACCACGCTGACCCTGGTGGTGAGCGACAACGGAGGCACCCTGCCGGATACGGCCTGGGTCACCATCAAGCCCTCCGGGGAGGGGGCGGCGGCCACCTGCCCGGGCGTCACCGGCGTAGAGCTGGCGCGGGGTGGCAGTGGGGGCAGCTACAAGGACTATTGCGGCGGCTTTGAAGTGAACATCGACGACCACCGCCAGCTGCTGGCCATGGACGACTTGATCTACCGCGATCACTTGGGTGCCGGGCTCCACACCGTTACGGCCCGGCAGAAATTCCCGGAGATCTTCTCCTGGTTGGAGCTGTTGGACACCAATGTGGTGGTGGTGATCCTGCTGATGGTGATCGTGGCCATCATCAACATGACCTCGGCGCTGCTGATCATCATCCTGGAGCGTACCAACATGATCGGCGTGCTGAAGGCCCTGGGGACGGGCAACCGCACCATCCGCCGCATCTTCCTCATCGATGCGGCCTACATCATGGGCATCGGCATTCTGCTGGGCGACGTGCTCGGCGTTGGCCTGGCCTTGGTGCAAAAGCAATTCGGGCTGGTGCGCCTGCCCATCGAAAGCTATTACGTGAACGTGGTGCCCGTGGACCTGTCCTTCTGGCCGATCGCCGCCCTGAACATCGGGGTACTGGCGGTGTGCGTACTGGCGCTGGTGGTGCCCAGCATGTACGTATCGCGCATCGCACCGGCGAAAGCGATCCGGTTTGGATAGGGGTACCGGGACCTGGTTCAGGGCCCCCCCCGGAAGTTCACCACCCGAGTAACTTGAGTATCCGCCGAGCTGCCCGGGCATGGCGGGCATGCACTTGCCGCACCTCCGCCTGCTGGTCCGCGTGCAGGTGTACAATGCGCAGCAGCACAGCCTCCGGCACGCGGCCCGCAGCCTGGCCGATAAGTGATCGCATCAGATCATCTTCTTCTTGCTCCCCTTGGCCCCATTGCTCCGGCACCAACAACTCCCAGGCCTGCACGTTCGGGACTCGGGCAATGGACAACAGCCGGTCCATGTCCATGCGCGTGTGGCCTCCCTCCAGGCGGCTATAGGTGCTCTGCGACAGCCCCAGCTCAAACGCCATGGCAGCCTCGCTCATTCCCCGATCTATGCGGAGTTGCTTAATTCTGGCGTGCAACATGATGAAGACCCCTGCCCCAAGATATGCAAACATTGCATGGCGGCTTGCAAAAAGCGGATAGGAATGTTCCGACCCGACACTTCCCTTTACAGCCGGATTCTCGCTATGAAGCACCATCCCAAACCATTTTCCACCATGGAACTTTTTCAGCCCCCCCCATGCATCCGCTGAATAATGTGAACGTGCAGATACCTTCTGCCCGCCACGGTCGGCCACGCCTCCTGTGCTTCCTGTCCGCCGTGGCGCTGGCCTGCTGCGCCCTGCTCGCCGCTGCGCCAGACTCGTTGCACGTCAGCATGCAAACGAGCAACTACAACGGGTACCAGGTCAGTTGCTTCGGCATGAAGGACGGTTGGATCAGCCTGGCCGTTAGCGGCGGTGAAGCCCCTTACTCCATCAAATGGAGCACCGGTGCGGGCACGTCCAGCATACATGAACTGGCCGCAGGCTATTACCGGGCGGAGGTGTTTGACCAAAGTGGCCAGCTGGTAACCGTGGAAGCCACCCTGGAGCAGCCGCTGCCCATGAAGTTGGACGTGGATGTGTACGAATACCCCAACGGCTACAACATCAGTTGCTATGAATGCAACAACGGCAATGCCTCGGTGATGGTCATGGGCGGTGCGGCCCCCTTCACGGTAAGCTGGAGCGATGGCCCCACCGGCGACGTGCGCTACAACCTCGGCCCGAAGGACTACAAGATCACCGTGGCTGATGCCAACGGCTGCGAAGGCGCCAGCACCACAATCTATCTGCGCGGCCCGGACCGCAGTGACTGGAGTATGAGCGGCAACGCCGGCACCACGCCAGGGCCACAGTATATCGGCACGCCGGACAACAAGGACGTGGTGTTCAAGAGCAACGGGCAGGAGCGTTTGAGGCTGAAGGGGAATGGCACCATCGGACTCTTTGGTGCCGATACCACCTTCGGCCCGCTCTATAGGGATTGGGACGGTACTTTGAAGATCGGAGACGGGGCTGGCGGCACGCTCCCCGTGGATAAGTGCTTTTTCCTCAGCGCAAGACCCTACTGGCTGACCAAGGGCAACGACTTTACACAGCTTTGCCCCGAGGAGCCACGGCCCATTCTGGGCACCTTGAGCAACGACAACCTTCCCATTTACACCAATGGGGTGGAACGCCTGAGGATCACCAAGGATGGCAAGGTGGGCATTGGCACCACGCCGCCTTGGGGTGTGGTGGGCGACTATCGCCTCTACGTGGAAAACGGCATCGCATGCCGCGATGTACTGGTGAAGCTGGGCACCTGGCCGGACTATGTGTTCCAGCCCAACTATGCCCTACTCCCTCTGGATGAGTTACGCGAGTTTCTGAAAACCAACAATCACTTGCCGGGCATCCCTGCCGCCGCTGAACTGGAGGCCAAGCAGGGCGTGGAACTGGGAGACATGCAGGCCCGCTTGGTGAAGGTGGTGGAGGAACAGGCGCTGTACATCCTGCAGTTGGAGGAGAAATTCAGGGCACTGGAACAGCGCATGCGGGTGGTTGAAACGTCCAAGCGATAAAACGCCATGAAAAATTGGTTTTACCCCTGGGTTCTCCCCAATTCCATCATTGTCTTATGCAGAGCCAAGATGCTGTTTGCTGCCGTACTGTTCTTGTGCCCTCAGACCAAAGCCCAAGTTAATGTCTACCACCCCTTACCGGATAGCAATGCGGTGTGGGGGATGATGGCCTGGTGTTCAGATTGGAACTGCGGCACCTACCGGTATGTGCAGTATTACATGGCTGGCGACACGGTGATCGATGGGGCCACGTACAAGATCATCGGCCAATCCGTCAGTGTTGACTATGGAGGAGGTTGTACCTGCCAGGTCCCTGAAGACCTTGGAGAAGGATACCTTAGGGAAGACACGGCGGCAAGAAAGGTTTATTGGCGGATCCCTGGTTCGGATACGGATACCCTGCTCTACGATTTCACGCTGGAACCGGGCGATACGCTGAATGGATTGGCTGGCAATACGGATATGTGTGGAAGCTTCGTGTTTACGGTCCAATCCATCGATTCTATCTTGGTGGGAAGCTCGTACCGAAAAAGGATCAATTTCTTCGCCGATCCATGTAACCCATTTTCAATCATTGAGGGTTTGGGATCCACTGCAGGCCTTACTGCTTGCTATATCCCTGCACCTGCCTCAGCTGGCATCCAGCTCCATTGTGTCACTGTCGAGGATTCAGTGCTATACACGGCGCCGTGCGCCCCATCCCTGTTGACCTGTGGTGAACTGGAGACCGGTGTGCTTGAGGGCATGGGACCCGCCGGAGGGCCCATTACATTGCAACCAAACCCCACCACCGGCATGGTGAAGCTGGTGGGCCATTTCGACCACTCCCCATTGGACTTGTTGATCTGTGATGTTGCGGGAAAAGCGGTATATCGAAGCCGCCTATTCCAAGGGAAGTCCACCATTGACATCTCCACGTTGGGGAAAGGCCTGTACATCGCACTTGTATTCCGGAACGGCGTATTGGTCCGGTCTGAAAAACTGGTCAAAGAATGATGACCACCATGCGTTGCGTGCTTTTCCCTTGGCTGCTGCTTGCCTCGGTGCATTGCTGGGCGCAGGAACGATTGGATTATCGGACAAGGGTCGCCGATCCACAGGCCAATTATTACGCGATAGCAGACCGGACGGATTCCCTGTTGAAGACCCTGCCACCTGACACTGCTTGGGAAAGCCAAGGCCTGTTCTTCGCCCGCTGGAAATGGTTCTGGGAGCCGCGCATGGGGGATGCCATCGATGGCGCCAAAACGGGCAGTTTCACGCATTATGCGGGGGTGATGAAGTCCATGGTCCAAACCCCGCCCTGCATGAGCCCTTCCGCCTACCCGGCGAACTGGAACTTGTTGGGCCCGGTACAACTGCCCCGGCAGGAGATGGGATGGATCAATGCCGTGGCGCTCGACCCGAACGATCCCTCGGTGGCTTATGCCGGCGCCCCGAACGGCGGGCTCTGGCGCACCAATGACATCGGTGCCCCGGTACCGCAATGGGATAACATCACCGACCAGACCGGGCTACCCGGAATGGGCATCGGCGACATCCTTATCGACCCCTCCAATTCGGATATCATCTACATCGCCACCGGCTACTACACCGGGAGTGAAATAACCTACGGTGTAGGGGTCATGAAGACCACCAACGGCACCGACCCCTTGCCCACTTGGGAGTTCACCGGCCTCAGCTTCAACCCGTTCATGAACGAGATCGCGGCCGTGAAGAAGCTGGTGATGTCGCCGACCGACCACAACGTGATCTATGCCTACACGGCCAAGGAGGTGTACAGGACCACGGATGCGGGCGCTACATGGGCTTCGCTCGGACTGAATGCAGCCGTCAACGATGTGGACCTGGAGATTAATGACGTGGCCTTGGACCCGTTGGACAATGCAAGCCTCGTCGTTTCCCTGACCAAGCCCGACGGATTCCTTTGGCGGTGGGATTCTTCCGCTGCGCAATGGACGGACCTGACCACCGGTCTGAGCGCCACCCCGCATCCCTATACCAACGGCATACGTTTCCCCGTGTATTTTTCGCGGTGCAACAACGACATTTATGTCCTGTACAAGACATCGAATGACAATCGAATAGATGTTTCCCATGACGGGGGGAACTCGTGGAGTCTGGATGTAGTTTCCAATAATTATGGGCCATGGTTCGTAGTTTCCCCTGCCAATCCGGACATCATGTATCTCGGAGATGGATCAGGGCGTGTGATTTACAAGTCCGTTGATGGCGGCGAGCACTTGGGTGCAGTATCATACTACAATGGCACATACAATGGTACTTCTACACATGCAGATATTCGAGCGTTGCAATTGTTCCAAGCCAGCGCCGATGGCTTGAATGATATCCTGCTTGCCGGCACCGATGGCGGTGTTCTGTATTCCACTACCGCAGTTTCGCCAGATGGCACGGTGGTTAATTGGAAAAACGCCAATGGCAGCGGTTTGGCAGTGGGCCAATTCTATGGACTGGCCGGTTCTGAGGAAGTGCCGGAAAGAATTATTGCGGGCGCACAAGATAATGGCGTTGCTTCGTATAATTCTAATACTTGGACCAATAAAATTATCGGAGATGCCTATAATTCCGTAATTGACCATAGTAATCCTGATTATGGTATCGTTGAACAAATTTATTGGGGTGGAAAATTCAGACCTACCAGCAGCCATGTATACTTGAATACATCTCAAACAGGCGGAGCGTCATGGACCGGGTCCATTCAGCATCCCGAATGGGGTAATCCCGCTAACCCTGACAATGCATTGAATGGTTCACCCTATTCTCCGGATGTCTGGAATGTTCTGGCTTCCCCGATACAAATAGACCACTGTAATCACCTATACATTGGCTTCCATGACCTGTTCCGGTTCGACGCGCTCAACAACTCTTGGTCGCCACTCTCCGATTTCACCGCACAGGATGTGCCCAGGGGTTCGGGGGCCAGTGCTTTTGCCGTTGCGCCATCCGATCACAATGTGATTTATTTCGGTTTCGAAGGCCAAACATGGAACCCGGGCAATCTGATAAAGCACAAACTTTGGGTGACGGTGAACGGGGGGGCAACATGGTCGGATATCACCCACGACCTTCCCGTGAATTGGTATGCCATCAGCGGCATCGTGGTGGACCCGAACAATGGTGACCGCGTCTGGGTCTCGTTCGGGGATATAGGCAACTACGGGAATCTGGCTGAACCATACAACGGGTCAAGCCGGGTATATTACTCCTCTGACGGCGGAGCCACCTGGACGGACTATTCCAAAGGCTTGACGCCCCTGCCGATCAATGTGATCGTCCATGAACAGGGGTCGAACGACGGCTTGTACGTGGGCACGGACGTGGGCGTGTTCTACACGAACCGGAAACTCTATGATGCGGATGACATCGCCGATCCGCAGAACACAGGCTGGGCATGCTTCAAGGACAACCTACCGGCCTGTATTGTCACGGACCTGGAAGTGAACTATGCCTCCAACAGACTGCGGGCCTCCACATACGGGCGCGGCATCTGGGAGTCTTCCCTGGCCTGCCCGCTGGACGCGGACCTCTACTTCACTACTTCCACCTCTTCCGGACTCTCCAATTCCTTCCAGGAGGCTTCGGACCAGCTTGCCGTAACGGCCGATGCAGGAGACATCGAACTCTTCAATTTCACCGGCCGCACCGGTAGCGAGCTCCGTCTTTCCGCAACGGGCGCTTCCGGCATCCACCTGGCCCCCAGCTCCCACCTGTTCATCCATCCGTGCGACGGCCCCGGCAACAGCTTCGAGCCCAAGATGCTGATGGCCGGCACAACCAATGCTTTTGAAGAGGAGGAAAGTGGCGCTGATGACCTGGTCGTATTCCCCAATCCAACCATGGGTTTGTTGACCGTGAGGCTTCGCGATGCTGACCGGGACCAGGTCTCGAACATCCGCCTTTTCGATGGACAGGGCAAGCTCATGCTCACCCAACGGATGACCGGTGGCCTGATGACGCTGGACCTGCCTTTTCCGGATGGCATGTACTCCCTTGTGGTGGCCCACGGGACCGAAGTGCATTCCACGCGCATAATTCTGAGCAACCATGATTGAAGCGGGTCGGTTTTCAAGGGTATCGGACAAGAACAAGGAACGAGCGGCTCGCTTGGGGCAGCTACTGCTCGGTGCCTTGCGCATGGCCATCGTATGCATTTGGCCTTGTTCCTTGGCCGTTGGGCAAACCTCCGCCTATCATCCGTTTCCGGATAGCAATGCCGTTTGGGGGATGTCATCCACGTGTAATTATGACATGACTTGTGGCACCAATGCCTATATCCGTGACTTCTATGATGGAGATACCCTTATTGATGGACATGTGTATAAGGTCGTTTCCGAACAATATCACATCATTGATGGGAGTGCGGATTGTTGCAATCCCGATTATGGTGGAGGCGCATGCTTCCTGCGTGATGACACAGTATCAAAGATAGTGTATATTCGTTTCCAAGGCACGATGGATGACTTGGTTTTGTATGACTTCAATATGGTGACGGGCGATACCGTGAAGGGATATTTTTCCGATCATGATTATTGTTCTTTTGAAAATGCAATAGTTCAGTCTGTGGACTCTATATTCATATATGGATCATATGTAAGGCGTATAAATATAGGATTTGTTGATGGAGTAACTGATTTTTCATTTATTGAAGGTGTCGGTTCAACAAACGGATTAAAAACATGCATCTTATTTGCCAACGGGGAAATCAGTATCCATCTTGATTGTGTTACCGTGGATGGGGAGTTGCTCTATGCGTATGGTAACAATCCCAATATCCTGCCTTGCGGAGAATTGCCGGTAGGCATGCAGGACGCGTCTATCGGCGGGGTGGCAGGGGTTACCCCCAACCCCTCCGCAGGCCGCTTCACGCTCCAACTTCCCTTTGGCCAGGCCGCCCTGAAGGATTTGCAACTCTTCACCCTGCAAGGCCGCGCCCTGCCGGTGGAAGTAGTCACCCATGGCAGCCCGGGCGAAATTTCCGTTTCCGTGCATGCCCCCGCCGGGGTGTACGCCTTGCGGCTCCGCTTCGCGGATGGGTCCACGCAATTCGCCAAGGTGGCGCTGAGGCCATGAGGGGCACCGCATTCACCTTACTGTTCATTGTTCCGTTCGGCATATACGCCCAATCCGTCACCTTCCTGGACCAAGTGAGCCGCGCCCCCGTAGCGGACGTCACGCTCACCTGCACCGCCAACGGCATCACCGTGCTCTCCAAGGCCGATGGCACGGCGGACCTCGCGCCGCTGAAGGGCTGCGACAGCATCCGCATCAGCCACCTCAGCTTCCGGCCGCTCACCTTGGGCTGGGCGGCCTTGGCCGCCGCGCGCGAGGTGGATCTGGCCTACCGCGTACACCCGTTGGACGTGTTGGTCACAAGCGGTAGCCGCTTCAGCGAGCCCAAGCGCGACGTGCCCGAGCAGATCGACGTGCTGTCCCGGCGCGAGATCGCCTTCATGGCGCAGCCCACGGGCGCGGAGCTGCTGCAGAACACCGGCACCGTCTTCGTGCAGAAAAGCCAGCTCGGCGGCGGCAGTCCCACCATCCGTGGCTTCCAGGCCAACCGCATCCTGCTGGTGGTGGACGGCGTGCGGATGAACAACGCCATCACCCGCAGCGGCCACACCCAGGACCTGATCACGGTGGATCCATACGCGCTGGACCGCATTGAAGTGGTGAACGGACCCAATTCCGTGGCCTACGGCAGCGACGCACTGGGCGGTAGCATCCACCTGATCACGCGCACCCCCCAATTCCTCGGCCCGGACAGCGTGCGCACCGGCGGCGACGCCTTTTTCCGCTATGCCACCGCGATGCATGAGCGAACGGCCCACGCGGGCGTGGAGCTGCGCGGGAAAAAATGGGCCAGTTTCACCAGCATCACCGCCAGCGACTTCGGTGACCTGAGGCAGGGCAGCACCCGCAACCCTTTCTATGAGGACCTGGGCCGCATGCCCTACGAGGTGGTGCGCGGGAACGGGCAGGACGTGGTGAAGCCCAATCCCGACCCCAACGTGCAGCTTGGCACGGGCTACCAGCAACTGGACCTGCTGGAGAAGCTGCGGTACCAGGCCAGTGAAAAGGTGGAGCAGCAGCTGAACCTGCAACTCAGCACCTCCTCCGATGTGCCGCGCTACGACCGGCTTTCCCGCTATTCCGTGGACAGCACCGGCGCCCCCGTGCCGGACTACGCGGAATGGTACTACGGCCCCCAACAGCGCGTGTTGGCCGCCTATACGCTGGACCTGAAGCAGGATGCCAAATGGCTGCGGCATGCACGCATCACCCCTTCCTGGCAGCACCAGGAGCAAAGCCGCCACAACCGGCGCTTCGGTTCCAGCAAGCTGGGCCACAACACCGAATTGGTGGACGTGCTCGGCCTCAATGCCGACCTGGAGACGCCGATCGGGAAACACGAACTGCGCTACGGCGCCGACCTCTCCCGCGATGAAGTGCGCAGCTCGGCCTGGAATGAGAACATCCTCACCGGTGCCCGCAGCTACCGCACCACGCGCTACCCCAACGGCGGTTCCACCATGTCCTCACTGGCGGCCTACGTGAACCATTCGATCGAATTCTCGCCGAAGTTCGTCCTCACCGAAGGGCTGCGCCTCACCAGCGTGCAGCTCAGTGCCACGTTCAACGACCAGGAGGACTTCCGCTTCCTCAACGGCACATGGAAGCAGGACAACACGGCGCTCACCTGGCGCGTGGGGGCGGCGTACATGCCCGGCCGGGACTGGCGTTTCAGCGTGCTCACCAGCTCCGGTTTCCGCGCGCCCAATGTGGACGACATCGGCAAGGTGTTCGACAGTGCCCAGGGCGATGTGATCGTGCCCAACCCCGACCTCGGGCCGGAGCGCACCGCCAACTTCGAGGCCTCCGCCAGCAAGACCTTCGCGGAGCAAGCCACCATCGAGGTGAACGGATTCTACACGCTGTACACCAATGCCATCACCGTGGGGCCGTACACCCTGAACGGCGCGGACAGCATCGACTACGACGGCGTGCTGAGCCGCGTGGCCGCGCTGCGGAACACCAGCGAGGCCTACCTCTACGGCGGCAGTGCGCAGTTCACCGGCCATTTCAACGACCGCTTCACCCTGCGGAGCGGCTTCACCTACACCTACGCGCGCATCCGCACGGACAGCACCGACCAACCCTTGGACCACATTCCGCCCGTGTTCGGCCGCACCGCGCTGGAATACCAGGGCAAGCGGCTCCGCTTGGAGGGCGATGCGGTGTACAATGGCTGGAAACGCCTGCGCGATTACAATACCACAGCAGGTAGCGAGGATAATCTGAAGTCCGCCACGCCCGAGGGCTCGCCCGCCTGGTACACGCTGAACCTGCGCGGCAGCTATGCCTTCAGCACGCACTTCAGCCTGCAGCTGGCCTTGGAGAACATCCTGGACATGAACTACCGCACCTTCGGCAGCGGGGTGAGCGCGCCGGGGCGGAACTTCATGGTGGGCCTGCACGGGAGGTTCTGATGCCTTCAGCGACTTCGCCCCTGCCGTCCCCCTACCTTCGCGGCGCATGAAGATCCATGAGAACATCCTGAGCACCATCGGCAACACGCCCTTGGTGAAATTGAACCGCATCGTGGCCGACCTGCCGTGCACGGTGCTGGCCAAGGTGGAGACCTTCAATCCCGGCAATAGCATCAAGGACCGCATGGCCCTGAAGATGATCGAGGACGCCGAGAAGGCCGGGAAGCTGAAGCCGGGGTACACCATCATTGAGGGCACCAGCGGCAACACCGGTATGGGCCTGGCCATGGCTGCGATCATCAAGGGCTACAAGTGCATCTTCACCACCACCGACAAACAGAGCAAGGAGAAGGTGGACGCGCTGCGGGCCTTCGGTGCCGAGGTGATCGTGTGCCCCACCAACGTGGACCCGGAAGATCCCCGCTCCTACTACTCGGTAAGCTCGCGGCTGGAAAAGGAGACCCCCAACAGCTGGAAAGCCAACCAATACGACAACCTGAGCAACAGCCAGGCGCACTACGAGAGCACCGGCCCGGAGATCTGGGACCAGACCGACGGCAAGATCACCCACCTGCTGGTGGGCGTGGGCACCGGCGGTACCATCAGCGGTACCGGGCGTTACCTGAAGGAGAAGAATCCCGGCATCCAGGTATGGGGCATCGACACCTACGGTTCCGTGTTCAAGAAGTTGAAGGAAACGGGGATCTTCGACAAGAACGAGATCTATCCGTACATCACTGAAGGCATCGGGGAAGATTTCGTGCCACAGAACGTGGACATGGACCTGATCGATCTCTTCGAGAAGGTAACGGACCGGGATGCGGCGATCTACACACGGAAGATCACCCGCGACGAAGGCATCTTCGTGGGCAACAGCGCGGGCGCGGCCATGGCGGGGCTGATGCAGATGAAGGACAAACTCAAGCCCGGCGATGTGGTGGTGGTGATCTTCCACGATCACGGCACGCGCTACTTGGGCAAGATGTTCAACGACGACTGGATGCGCGAGCGCGGCTTCTTAGTGGAGGAAAAGCCCACCGCCGCCGACCTGCTGAAGGGCAAGGACCTGCAACTGCTCAGCGTCGAAGCTGCGGAGCCCGTTCGCAATGCCATCGACCTGATGCGGGCGCACAACATCGACCAGTTGCCGGTGTTCGAGGGCGGCAAGCCCGTGGGCACCATCACGGATGCCCGGCTGTTCGATGCGATCCTTGAAGATGCCGACGTGCGCTTGCAGGCCTGCCGCGTGGTGATGGGCCCGGCCCTGCCCGTGCTGAAGCCCGAGGCCACGCTGGAAGAGGTGGCGGGCAACCTGGGCAACGGCTCACCTGCAGTGCTGGTGGAACAAGCCAATGGGTATGGGATCCTGACGAAGCAGGATATTCTGGGAAAACTGAGATAACGGTACCCATGCCTGAGCTCTGCCGCTTCTATGGGATCATCATCCGGATGTACTTCATGGACCACAATCCGCCGCATTTCCACGCGGAATACCAAGGTGCCCGTGCTGAGTTCGATATCCGGACGTTGGAGATCATCGCCGGAGGCTTGCCGGCCCGTGCACATGCCTTGGTGTTGGAATGGGCCGCCCAGCATCGGCAGGACCTGATGAACAACTGAGAGCGGGCCAGCCTTCCGGAGCCGCTCACACCCATCGATCCCTTACCTTAGTGCCATGAACACCGTGGTCCTTGTTGAGGCAATGGCCGGGCTTCGCGTGAAGGTGACGTTTGCGGACGGCCTATCCGCCGAGATTGACATGCGGCCCTACTTGGGCAAAGGATTCACGGCGGAATTGTTGGCCCCGGAACGGTTTGCCCAAGTTTCCACCGAGCCTGGAGGAGGCATCGCCTGGCCGAACGGATTCGACCTGTGCCCGGAATTCCTGCGGGAATTGGCCCAAAAGAAAAGTGCGGCCTGAAGTGGCGGTGTAAGGCTTCCCCACCTTTCCCGGGGCATGGATCCGGTAATGAACATGGCGGTTGACCAGATGGGCCGGAGCGTGCGGCTGTCCGTCCTTCCGCAACGCATCATCTCCCTGGTCCCCTCGCAGACCGAATTGCTGCACGACCTCGGCCTGGGCGACCGCGTGGTGGGCATCACCAAATTCTGCGTGCATCCGGAGGAATGGTTCCGCAGCAAGGCGCGCGTGGGCGGCACCAAGCAGGTGGATCTTGAAAAAGTGCGCGCGCTGAAGCCCGACCTGATCATCGGGAACAAGGAGGAAAATGAACGTGGCGACATCGAGGCCTTGGAGCGGGAATTCCCCGTGTGGATGAGCGACGTGGACGATCTGGAAGGTGCATTGGCGATGATCCGGAAGATCGGCGCCATCACCGGAACAACGGACACCGCGACCCAGCTCACCGGGAACATCGGCCGTGCCTTTGCCGGGTTGCAACCCCTACCCCATCCGGTAAAGGCCGCGTACTTCATCTGGCGCAAGCCGTGGATGCTGGCCGGGGCACCCACCTTCATCCGCGACATGTTGCTGCACTGCGGTTTCACCCCCTGCCCGCCCGTGGAATATGGACGCTATCCGGAATGCAGCGATGACCAGCTGCGGGAACTGGCGCCGGAGCTGGTGCTGCTTTCCAGCGAGCCCTATCCTTTCAGCGAAAAACACCTTGCGGAAATCCAGGCCCTGCTGCCCACGGCCCAAGTGCTGCTGGTGGACGGTGAGCCCTTCTGCTGGTACGGCAGCCGCATGCTCCATGCCCCGCACTACTTCCAGGAGCTGCTCCACCGCGTGCAGGCCGGTCAGTGAGCCGCCCGGCCGTGGACCCTACTTTTACGGCCCACGCCATGGGAAGCATGCCGATGATGCCGCGTTTGCTCTGTGCTCTCCTGATGTTTTGCAGTGCGGCCTTCACCCAGGCCCAGCGCATTGGGGTGGTGCTCAGCGGCGGCGGTGCGGTGGGCCTCACCCATATCGGCGTGCTGAAGGCCCTGGAGGAGAATGACATTCCGGTGGATTACATCGCCGGGAGCAGCATGGGGGCGTTGGTGGGCGCGCTTTACGCTTCCGGGATCTCCCCGGCGGAGATGGATTCGCTGTTCCAGACCGAACTCTACCAACTGATGGCCCTGGGCGACATTGAGCCACAGTATGATTTCTACTTCAAGAAGGACCAGCCTGACGCCTCGATGCTCTCCCTGGGGGTGAATGTGGACACCACCCTGCAGATGTCCCTGCCTACAAACCTGCGTTCGCCGGTGTTGATCGACTTCGAGCAGATGCGCGCCTTCGCGGGGCCGGCCGCTGCTTCCAGGTACAACATGGACAGCCTCTTCGTGCCGTTCCGCTGCGTGGCCTCGGACATCACGGCGCGCAAGGAAGTGGTGTTCTCCAAGGGCGACCTGGCCTTGGCCGTGCGCGCCAGCATGAGCTATCCGTTCTACTTCAAGCCGATCCTGATCGACGGCCACCTGATGATGGACGGCGGCATGTACAACAACTTCCCGGCCGATGTGATGTACGAGGCCTTCATGCCGGACTACATCATCGGGAGCAACGTGGCCTACAATGCGCCGCCGCCCAACGAGGACGACCTGATGAGCCAACTGAAGGCCATCATGACCCAGCCGACGAACTACGTGTTGCCCTGCGACCCCGGCGTGATCATCGAGCCGAAGACGAACGTCACCATCTTCGATTTTGCCAGCGCCAAGCAAGCCATCGCCGACGGCTACGCCTCGGCCATGGCCCGTATGCCGGAGATCAAGGCGGAGGTGGCCAGGCGGCGGCCGAAAGCCCAAGTTGAGGAAGCCCGGCGCAAGTTCAAAAGCCAATGCCCGCCGGTGGTCTTCAACGACATCCGGTTCCATGACCTTTCCAAGCGGCAGGCGCTGTATTGCGAACGCCTGGTGAACAAGCACAACGAGCCGCTCACCGTGCAGCAACTGAAATCGCGCTACTTCCGGCTATACGCGGACAATAACATCCGTGGATTGTTTCCCAAGGCCACCTACTCCCCGGAGCGGGGCAATTTCGACCTGGACATCAAGGTCAAGCGGGAACGGCATCTGGAGGTGCAATTCGGCGGGCTCGTCAGTTCACGGCCGGTGAACACGGGCATGATCTCGGCTCGGTACAACGTGTTCGGCCGTACGAGCAACCGAATGGAAGCCTTGGGATACTTCGGCAAGTTCTATACATCCGGGCAATTGCGCTGGCGGACGGACTTGAGCTCGCGGACCCCGTTGTACGTGGAGCCGGCCGTGACCCTGAACCGCTGGGACCACTTCAGCGGCTTCACCTCCTTCTTCCAGGAGGTACGCCCATCCTACATCGTACGGCGGGAACTGTGGGGCGGAACCAACGTGGGCATGGCCTTGGGCACCAAAGGCCTGCTGCGATTCGATGCCAAGTACGCACAGACCAAGGACAGCTACTACCAGAACAGCGACTTCATCGCCCTGGACACCGCCGACGTCACCGAGTTCCATTTCGGCACAGCCGGCCTGATGTTGGAACGCAACAGCCTGAACCGCAAGCAGCAGCCCAACCGGGGGGAATTGCTTCGGGTAAGCCTTCGATACGTCGGTGGCAACGAGATCACCTTCCCCGGTTCCCAATGGGCGGACCGCGACCCGCTCCGTGCACGCCATGATTGGGTGGTGCTAAAGGCCCGGCTGGACAAGTACTTCCTGCCCCGTGGGATCTTCCGTTTCGGGGCGATGGCCGAAGGGGTGTACAGTACACAGCCCTTCTTCCAGAATTACACGGCCACGGTGATCCAAACACCGGTATTCCAGCCCACGCCCGAGACCATGACCTACTTCATGGAGAACTACCGGGCCCAGCAATACCTGGCAGGCGGTGTGCGCAGCATCATTGCCGTCGCACGAAACAAGTTCGACCTGCGCCTGGAAGGCTACGCGTTCCAGCCGTACAAGACATTGGAGCGCGAGGATGACAACACCACCGGCGAAGGCGCGGCGGTAAGCTCCCGGTATTTCATTGGCAGCGGCTCACTGATCTACCAGAGCCCGCTGGGCCCGATCTGGTTCAACACCAGCTATATCGACGGGCTGCGCGAGCCTTGGACCTGGAGCCTGAACTTCGGCTACGCGATCTTCTCCCAGGGAGCACGCGATTGAGGCCATGAAAAAGCCCCGGACCCCGGGGCTTTTTCGTTCAGGAGTGATGCGGTTCAGGCCTGCGCGGGCGGCCCACCGAAGTTCATCGGTATCTCCGGCATATCGCTCTCGCGGATGTGGCCGTGCACCGATTCGAACTTCTGGACATTATCGGCCAAGGCCCGCATGAGGCGCTTGGCATGCTGCGGCGTAAGGAGCACGCGGGCCTTCACCTTGGCCTTGGGAACGCCGGGCATCACCCGCACGAAGTCCAGCACGAACTCCGAGTTGCTGTGGGTGATGATGGCGAGGTTGCTGTAAATGCCGTCGGCCACTTCCTCGCTGATCTCGATGTTCAGCTGGTTGGGGCGGGGGTGATCTTTCTCGTCTGCCATTGGTTGGTCATTTTCCGGCCGGAACGATGCCGGCCTGCGGTGTTGCAAAAAAGAAGCCCCCGCCCGTTGGCGGGGGCTTCCATCCCCATGTGGATCACTCGATCTCCTGCTCGGCCAACCTGGCCGCCATCAACCGGGTGTATTCCTCCTTGCCGTAGACCACGTTCTTCTGGAAGGCCCGGGTACCGGTGCCTGCCGGGATCAGATGGCCGACGATCACGTTCTCCTTCAAGCCGAGCAGGCCGTCCTCCTTGGCGGCAACGGCAGCCTCGTTGAGCACCTTGGTGGTCTCCTGGAAGGAGGCGGCGCTGATGAAGCTCTCGGTCTGCAGCGAGGCGCGGGTGATGCCCATGAGCAACTGGCGGCTGGTGGCCGGGGTGGCCGGGCGCGTTTCCACGAGCTTGCCGTCCTTGCGCTTGAGCACACTGTTCTCGTCGCGCAGCTTGCGCATGTTGATGATCTGGCCCTCCTTCACGTTCGTGCTGTCGCCGGCATTGGTCACCACCAGTTTGTCGAACATGTTGTCGTTCTCCTCCATGAACTCGGCCTTCATCACGGCCTGGTGCTCCAGGAATCGGGTATCGCCGGGATCCTCGATCTCCACCTTGCGCATCATCTGGCGCACGATCACCTCGAAGTGCTTGTCGTTGATCTTCACGCCCTGCATGCGGTACACGTCCTGCACTTCATCCACCAGGTACTCTTGCACACGGGTGGGGCCTTGGATGTCCAGGATGTCGGAGGGGCTGATGGATCCGTCGCTCAAGGGCTGGCCTGCGCGCACGAAGTCATTCTCCTGCACCAGGATGTGCTTGCTGAGCGGCACCAGGTAGTACTTGTGTTCGCCGGTACGGCTTTCCACGATGATCTCGCGGTTGCCACGCTTGATCTTGCCGTAGGACACGATGCCGTCGATCTCGCTGACCACCGCGGGGTTGCTGGGGTTACGGGCTTCGAAGAGCTCGGTAACGCGGGGCAGACCGCCGGTGATGTCGCCTCCCTTGCCGGAGCTTCGGGGGATCTTCACCAGGATGTCGCCGGCCTCCACCTTGTCGCCGTCGTTCACCGAAATGTGGGCGCCCACGGGCAGGGAGTAGTTCTTGATCTCCTCCTTGGACTTGGGGTCCAGGATGCGGATCATCGGGTTCTTCTTCTTGTCGCGGCTTTCCACGATCACTTTCTCGGTGAAGCCGGTCTGTTCGTCAATCTCCTCGCGGAAGGTGATGCTCTCCTCGATGTTCTCGAAGGCCAGCACACCCGGCAGTTCGGAGATGATCACCGCGTTGTAGGGGTCCCACTGGCAGATCAGCTCACCCTTCTTCACCTGCTTGCCCGCCTTGGCATAGAACATGGCGCCGTAGGGGATGTGGCTGGTGGTGAGCACGATGCCCGTGTTGTTGTCCACGATGCGCATCTCGGTGCTGCGGCTGATGACCACCTCGGCATCCTCGCCCTTGCGGTCCTTCTTCCTCACGGTGCGGAGCTCATCCACTTCCAGGCGTCCGTCGTACTTGGCCGTCACCTGGCTGTCCTCGGTGATCTTGCCGGCCACACCACCCACGTGGAAGGTACGGAGGGTAAGCTGGGTACCCGGTTCACCGATGGACTGTGCGGCAATGACGCCCACGGCCTCGCCGATCTGCACCATGCGGCCGGTGGCCAGGTTGCGGCCGTAGCACTTGGCACACACACCATGGCGCTGTTCGCAGGTGAGCACGCTGCGCACCTCCACTTCCTCGATGGGGCTGTTGCCGATGGCGGCCGCCGTGGCCTCGTCGATGGTCTCCCCGCTGGCGATGATGAGCTCGCCGGTCTGGGGATGCACCACATCGTGCACCACGGTACGGCCGAGGATGCGGGCGCTGAGGGTTTCCACCACTTCCTCGTTCTTCACCAGGTCGGTGGCGATGAGGCCGCGGAGGGTGCCGCAATCTTCAGCGGTGATCACCACGTCCTGCGCCACGTCCACCAGTCGGCGGGTGAGGTAACCGGCGTCGGCGGTCTTCAGTGCGGTATCGGCCAAGCCTTTACGGGCACCGTGGGTGGAGATGAAGTACTCCAGGATGGAGAGGCCCTCCTTGAAGTTGGAGAGGATGGGGTTCTCGATG
Source organism: Flavobacteriales bacterium (assembly GCA_023382455.1). Classification (GTDB taxonomy): domain Bacteria; phylum Bacteroidota; class Bacteroidia; order Flavobacteriales_F; family PHOS-HE28; genus PHOS-HE28. The sequence continues at coordinate 72,164 of JAHDVX010000014.1, read as the reverse complement.
ATGTCCTGTCCGCCACCGCTCTTCTGGGGCTTGGCCATCAGGCCCCGCATGCCGCTGAGCTGGCGGATCTGCTCCTTGGAACCACGGGCGCCGGAGTCCATCATCATATAGATGGAGTTGAAGCCCTGGTTGTCGCCCTTGAGGCGCTCCATCAGCGTGTAGGTGAGCTTGCTGTTGGTGTGGGTCCAGATGTCGATGGTCTGGTTGTAGCGCTCGTTGTTGGTGATCAGGCCCATGTTGTAGTTGCCCATCACCTCATCCACCTCACTCTGCGCTGCCTTGATCAGCTTGTCCTTCTCGGCGGGGATCACCACGTCGGCGAGGTTGAAGCTGAGGCCCCCGCGGAAGGCGCTCATGAAGCCGAGTTCCTTGATGTCGTCCAGGAACTTGGCGGCCTTGGCCGTACCGCTCTCGTTCACCACACGGCCGATGATGTCGCGCAGGGAGCGCTTGGTGAGCACCTCATTGATGTAGCCCAGTTCCTCGGGCACCACAGCGTTGAAAAGCACACGGCCGGTGGTGGTTTCCACCAGGTTGCGCGAACCGTCGGGATTGGTCCAGCGCACCTTGATCCAGGCATGGATGTCCAGGCGCCCTTCGTTGTAGGCGATGGCCACTTCCTCGGGGCTGTAGAAGATGCCGCCCTCGCCTTTGACGATGTGGTCTTTCTCGCTCTTGCGGCCCTTGGTGATGTAGTACAGGCCGAGCACCATGTCCTGGCTGGGCACCGCGATGGGCGCGCCGTTGGCCGGGTTGAGGATGTTGTGGCTGGCCAGCATCAGCAGCTGGGCCTCCAGGATGGCGGCGTGGCCCAGGGGCAGGTGCACGGCCATCTGGTCACCGTCGAAGTCGGCGTTGAAGGCGGTGGTCACCAACGGGTGCAGCTGGATGGCCTTGCCCTCGATCAGCTTGGGCTGGAAGGCCTGGATGCCGAGGCGGTGCAGCGTCGGGGCACGGTTGAGCAACACGGGGTGTCCCTTGATCACGTTCTCCAGGATGTCCCAGATCACGGGCTCCTTCTTGTCCACGATCTTCTTGGCGCTCTTCACGGTCTTCACGATGCCGCGCTCGATGAGCTTGCGGATGATGAAGGGCTTGTAGAGCTCGGCCGCCATGTCCTTGGGCAGGCCGCATTCATGCAGCTTCAGGTCGGGTCCCACCACGATCACGGAGCGGGCGCTGTAGTCCACGCGCTTACCGAGCAGGTTCTGGCGGAAGCGGCCCTGTTTGCCCTTGAGCGAATCGCTCAGGGACTTCAGCGGGCGGTTGTTCTCGCTCTTCACGGCGCTGCTCTTGCGGCTGTTGTCGAAGAGGCTGTCCACGGCCTCCTGCAGCATGCGCTTCTCGTTGCGCAGGATCACCTCGGGGGCCTTGATCTCCACCAGGCGCTTCAGGCGGTTGTTGCGGATGATCACGCGGCGATAGAGGTCGTTGAGGTCGCTGGTGGCGAAGCGCCCGCCGTCCAGGGGCACCAAGGGGCGCAGCTCGGGCGGGATCACGGGCACCACCTTCACGATCATCCACTCGGGGCGGTTCTCGCGGCGGGCGTTGGCGCTGCGGAAGGCCTCCACCACGCTCAGGCGCTTGAGGGCCTCGTTCTTGCGCTGCTGGCTGGTCTCGGTGTTGGCCTTGTGGCGCAGCTCATAGCTCAGGCTGTCGAGGTCCAGGCGGCGCAGCAAGTCGTACAGGCCCTCGGCGCCCATCTTGGCGATGAACTTGTTGGGGTCGGTATCCTCCAGATGCTGGTTCTCCTTGCCGAGCTTGTCCAGTACGTCCAGGTATTCCTCTTCGGTGAGGAAGTCCAGGTACTGGATCGGTTCGCCTTCCTTGTTCACGTTACCCACGCCGGGCTGGATCACCACATAGCGCTCGTAGTAGATGATCTGGTCGAGCTTCTTGGTGGGCAGGCCCAGCAGGTAGCCGATCTTGTTGGGCAGGCTGCGGAAGTACCAGATGTGGGCCACGGGCACGGTGAGCTGGATGTGGCCCATGCGCTCGCGGCGCACCTTTTTCTCGGTGACCTCCACGCCGCAACGGTCGCACACGATGCCCTTGTAGCGGATGCGCTTGTACTTGCCGCAGTAGCATTCGAAGTCCTTCACCGGACCGAAAATGCGCTCGCAGAAAAGGCCGTCGCGCTCCGGCTTGTAGGTGCGGTAGTTGATCGTCTCCGGCTTGATCACCTCGCCGTGGCTGCGCTCGAGGATCTTCTCGGGGCTGGCCAGGCTGATGACGATCTTGTCGAACTGGCTCGACAGCTTCACCTCCTTTTTGATCATGGTCATGGCTCAGGCGTTCGATTAAAGGTTGATGTCGCCCTCGTTCTCCAGGCTCACTTCCAAGGTGAGGCCGCGGAGTTCGTGCAAGAGCACATTGAAAGATTCGGGGATTCCCGGCACCGGCATGGGGTCGCCCTTGACGATGGCCTCGTAGGCCTTGGCGCGGCCTACCACGTCGTCGCTCTTCACGGTGAGGATCTCCTGCAGCACGTTGGCGGCGCCGAAGGCCTCCAGGGCCCACACTTCCATTTCACCGAAGCGCTGGCCGCCGAACTGGGCCTTACCGCCCAAGGGTTGCTGGGTGATCAGGCTGTAGGGTCCGATGGAACGTGCGTGCATCTTGTCGTCCACCATGTGGGAGAGCTTGAGCATGTAAATCACGCCGACGGTGGCGGGCTGGTCGAAGCGGACGCCCGTGCCGCCATCATAAAGGTAAGCCTTGCCGAAGCGGGGCAGGCCGGCCTCATCGGTCTGTTCGTTGATCTGGTCCACGGTGGCCCCGTCGAAGATCGGGGTGGCGTAGGTGCGGCCCAGCTTCAGGCCGGCCCAGCCCAATACGGTTTCGTAGATCTGACCCAAGTTCATGCGCGAAGGCACGCCCAAGGGGTTCAGCACGATGTCCACCGGCGTGCCGTCCTCCAGGAAAGGCATGTCGGCATCACGCACGATCTTGGACACGATGCCCTTGTTGCCGTGGCGGCCGGCCATCTTGTCGCCCACGGTGAGCTTGCGCTTGTTGGCCAGGTACACCTTGGCGAGCTTCATGATGCCGGTGGGCAGCTCGTCGCCGATGCTCACCTGGAAGTTCTTGCGCTTGTATGCCCCGCTGATGTCGCTGTGGCGGATGGTGTAGTTGTGGATCAACTGGCGCACCAGCTCATTGGTCTTCTTGTCGCCGGTCCAGTTGGTGGGGTCCACGGTGATGTAGTCCACCTTTTCCAGCACCTTGGCGCTGAACTTCACGCCCTTGCGGATCTGCTCCTCCTTGTACTTGTTGAAGACACCGTTGGAGTTCTCGCCGCCGATCAGGCTCATGAGCTTCTCCACCAGCAGGTCCTTGAGCGCAGCAAGTTCCTTGGCCTCATCCTTGGCCAGCTGCTCGAGGATGGCCTTCTCATTGCCCTTCACCTTCTTGTCCTTCACGGCGCGGGCGAAGAGCTTCTTGTCGATCACCACACCCTTGGTGCTGGGGGGCGCCTTCAGGGACGCGTCCTTCACGTCGCCGGCCTTGTCGCCGAAGATGGCGCGCAGCAGCTTCTCCTCGGGGCTGGGGTCGGTTTCACCCTTGGGGGTGATCTTGCCGATGAGGATGTCGCCTTCCTTCACTTCGGCACCGATACGGATCAGGCCGTTCTCATCGAGGTCCTTGGTGGCCTCCTCGCTCACGTTGGGGATGTCGGCGGTGAGTTCCTCCTGGCCGCGCTTGGTGTCGCGCACCTCCATGGTGTACTCATCGATGTGGATGGAGGTGAACATGTCCTCGCGGGCCACGCGCTCACTGATCACGATGGCATCCTCGAAGTTGAACCCCTTCCAAGGCATGAAGGCCACCACCAGGTTGCGCCCGATGGCCAGTTCGCCGTTTTGGGTGCTGAAGCCTTCGCAGAGGGTCTGCCCGGCGGTCACCTTGTCGCCCTTCCGGACGATGGGACGCAGGTTCATGCAGGTGCTCTGGTTGGTCTTCATGAACTTGGTGAGCTTGTACTCCTTCTCGTCTCCGTGGAAGCTCACGATGCGCTCCTCATCGGAACGCTTGTAGTCGATGATGATGCGGTCGCTGTCCACGTACTTCACGGTACCGTCACCTTCAGCGGTGAGCAGTACGCGGCTGTCGTGGGCCACAAGCTCCTCCAGGCCGGTACCCACGATGGGGGCCTCGGGCCGCAGCAGCGGCACGGCCTGGCGCATCATGTTCGATCCCATCAGGGCACGGTTGGCATCGTTGTGCTCCAGGAAGGGGATCAGGCTGGCTGCGATGGAGGCGATCTGGTTCGGTGCCACGTCCATCAGGTTGAGTTCCTTGGGCTCCACCACGGGGAAGTCGCCCATCTGGCGGGCCTTCACGCGGTTGCTGCGGAACTCACCATTCTCCGCCACATCGGCGTTGGCTTGGGCAATCACCTTCAGGTCCTCTTCCTCGGCGCTGAGGTAGATTGGATCCCCCTTGAGGTCCACCTTTCCATCCTTCACCTGGCGGTACGGGGTTTCGATGAAGCCCAGGGTGTTGATCTTGCTGTACACGCATAGGGAGCTGATCAGGCCGATGTTGGGTCCTTCCGGCGTCTCGATCGTGCAAAGGCGTCCGTAGTGGGTGTAGTGCACATCGCGCACTTCGAAGCCGGCGCGCTCGCGGCTGAGGCCGCCGGGTCCGAGGGCCGACAGACGGCGCTTGTTGGTGATCTCGGCCAGCGGGTTGGTCTGGTCGAGGAAGGCGCTCAACTGGTTGGTACCGAAGAAGGAGTTGATCACCGAGCTGAGGGTCTTGGCGTTGATCAGGTCGGTGGGGGTGAACACCTCGTTGTCGCGCACGTTCATGCGCTCACGGATGGTGCGGGCCATGCGGGCCAGGCCCACGCCGAACTGGCTGAAGAGCTGCTCGCCCACGGTGCGCACGCGGCGGTTGCTGAGGTGGTCGATGTCGTCCACATCGGCCTTGGAGTTCACCAGTTCGATGAGGTAGCGGATGATGGCGATGATGTCCTCCTTGGTGAGCACACGCACGCTGAGCTCGCTTTCCAGGCCGAGCTTCTTGTTGATGCGGTAGCGGCCCACTTCACCGAGATCGTAGCGCTGCTCGCTGAAGAAGAGCTTGTCGATCACGCTGCGCGCGGTCTCCAAGTCGGGCGGTTCGGCGTTGCGAAGCTGGCGGTAGATCACCTCCACGGCCTCCTTCTCGCTGTTGGAGGTGTCCTTTTGGAGGGTGTTGAAGATCAGGGCATAGTCGGCGGCATTCACCCCGGCCTTGTGCAAGATGATGGTCTTGGCGCCGCTGTCCAGTATCTGGTCCACGTGCTCCTCCTCGATCACGGTCTCGCGGTCGATCAGCACTTCGTTCCGCTCGATGCTCACCACCTCGCCGGTGTCCTCGTCCACGAAATCCTCCACCCAGCTCTTGAGCACGCGTGCGGCGAGCTTGCGGCCCACGGCCTCCTTCATGGCGGTCTTGGTCACCTTCACCTCGTCGGCCAGGCCGAAGATCTCCAGGATCTGCTTGTCGCTCTCGAAGCCGATGGCGCGCAGCAGGGTGGTCACCGGCAGCTTCTTCTTCCGGTCGATGTAGGCGTACATCACCCCGTTGATGTCGGTGGCGAACTCGATCCAGCTGCCCTTGAAGGGGATCACGCGGGCGCTGTAGAGCTTGGTGCCATTGGCGTGGCGGCTCTGGCCGAAGAACACGCCCGGGCTGCGGTGCAGCTGGCTGACGATGACGCGTTCGGCGCCGTTGATCACGAAGGACCCCTTGGGGGTCATGTAGGGGATCTGGCCCAGGTAGACGTCCTGTACGATGGTCTCGAAATCCTCGTGCTCCGGATCGGTGCAGTAGAGCTTGAGCTTGGCCTTCAGCGGCACGCTGTAGGTCAGGCCCCGCTCGATGCACTCATCGATGGTGTAGCGCGGGGGGTCGATGAAGTAATCGAGGAATTCGAGCACGAACTGGTTCCGGGTGTCCGTGATGGGGAAGTTCTCCATGAACACCTTGTAGAGGCCCTCGGTCTCCCGGTTCTCGGGGAGGGTCTCGATCTGGAAGAACTCCTCGAAGCTCTTCAGTTGGATGTCCAAGAAATCCGGATACTCGGCCGGAAGGAGCGTGGAACCGAAATCGATGCGCTTGTTCTTGCGCTGGCGGGACTTCGTCTGGGCCATTGGGGGATGCTGGGAATTAACGGACGACCGACGACCTTATGGTACCTGAAAGAGCCCCTGGTACCCGGGGTTGGTGAACGGAGCGGTAACGCGAAAAAGGACCCGATGGGCCGGGTGTCACCGCCATTGCGGGACACCCGGCCATCGCTGTCCTTCGGACGGGTCGGGCTTACTTGACCTCAACTTCCGCTCCGGCTTCCGTCAGTTGCTGCTTCAGGCTCTCGGCGTCCTCCTTGGAAACGCCTTCCTTCAGGGGCTTGGGAGCACCGTCCACGAGCTCCTTGGCCTCCTTCAGTCCCAGGCCGGTGAGCTCCTTCACGAGCTTCACCACGGCGAGCTTGTTTGCTCCGCCGGACTTGAGGATCACGTCGAAGCTGGTCTTGGCCTCGGCGGCCTCGGCGCCACCACCGCCAGCGGCGGGGCCTGCGATCGCCACAGCAGCAGCTGCGGGCTCGATCTTGTATTCGTCCTTAAGGTACTGGGCCAGTTCATTCACCTCTTTCACGGTGAGGCTCACGAGCTGATCGCCCAAGTTCTTGATGTCTGCCATCTTTGGTTGTTGTTACTTACGGTTGTTGGGAAGCTGACTGTGCGTAACGCGGTTAACGGGCGCCCGCAAGTGCGGGAAGCCCTGTGGTGTCTTATGCGGCCCGCTCTTCGAGGGCTTTCACCAGGCCGGCCACCTTGTGTCCGGCGCTGCCCTGCAGGGCGCTGATGACGTTCTTCATCGGGCTTTGCAGCAGGCCGATGATCTCACCGATGAGCTCCTCGCGGCCCTTGAGCTGGCTGAGCATCACCAGTTGGTCATCACCGATGAACACGGCCTCGTCGATCCAGGCGCTCTTCAGCACGGGGCGGTCGCCCTTCTTGCGGAAGTCCTTGATCATCTTGGCGGGTGCGTTGCCCTTGTCGGCGAAGAGCACGGCGGTCTGTCCGGCCAGGGTGGGGAACAGTTCGCTGTAGTCCTTGCCTTCCACACGCTCCATGGCCTTGCGGAGGAGGGTGTTCTTCACCACCCGCATCCGGATGCCGCCCTTGTTGCAGGCACGGCGGAGGTTGCTGGTGGCCTCGGCGCTCATGGAGCTGGCGTCGGTGAGGTAAAGCACGTTGGTTTCCTTGATCTCGCCGGTGAGTTCGGCGATCACTGCGTCTTTTTCTGCGCGGGTTGCCATTTGTTGTCTTTTGTTCGGACGTGCGTCCCGTTAGCCCGCCACGCGGGTATCCACCTTGATGCCAGGTCCCATGGTGCTGCTCACCGAGATGCTCATCACATAGGCACCCTTGGCGGTGCTGGGCTTGAGCTTCAGCAGGGTCTGCAGCAGTTCGTTCGCGTTCTCGGCGAGCTTCTCAGGGGCGAAGGAGGCCTTGCCGATCACCGCGTGGATGATACCGGCCTTGTCCACCTTGAAATCGATCTTGCCGGCCTTCACCTCCTTGGTGGCCTTGGCCACGTCCATGGTCACGGTACCGGTCTTGGGGTTGGGCATCAGGCCGCGGGGGCCGAGCACACGGCCCAGGGCACCCACTTTGGCCATCACGTTGGGCGTGCAGATGATAACGTCCACGTCGGTCCAGCCGCCCTTGATCTTTTCCACATAGTCATCCAGTCCGGCCATGTCCGCACCGGCGGCGAGGGCCTCCTCGCACTTGGCGGGGTCGGCCAGTACCAGCACGCGCACGGTGCGGCCGGTGCCATGGGGCAGGCTCACGGTACCGCGCACCATTTCGGTGCTCTTCTTGGGGTCCACGCCCAGGCGCACGGCGATGTCCACCGTGGCGTCGAACTTGGTGGTGCTGGTCTGCTTCACGATGTTGGCGGCCTCGAGCAGGTCATAGGCCTTGGTGGCGTCGTACTTGGCAGCCGCCGCCTTGCGCTTCTTGGTCAATTGTGCCATGGCTGCGGTTACTTGTTGAGGGGGCTTTCGCCGGTTACGGTAATGCCCATCGAGCGGGCCGTGCCGGCCACCATGCTCATGGCGCTCTCCAGGGTGAAGCAGTTCAGGTCGGGCATCTTGTCCTCGGCGATGGCCTTCACCTGGTCCCAGGTCACGCTGCCCACCTTATCGGTCTGAGGAACGCCGCTGCCCTTCTTGGCCTTGGCATGCTCCATCAGCTGCACTGCGGCGGGCGGCGTCTTGATGATGAAGTCGAAGCTCTTGTCGCTGTATACGGTGATCACCACGGGCAGCACCTTGCCGGCCTTGTCCTGCGTGCGCGCATTGAACTGCTTGCAGAACTCCATGATGTTCACGCCCTTGGCGCCCAGTGCGGGGCCGATGGGCGGAGCGGGGTTAGCGGCCCCGCCTTTTACCTGGAGCTTCACGAGCCCCGAGATCTCCTTTGCCATTGTTCTTGGTTTATGTCCTGGTTGGCGTCCCGCACCTTATGCGGGACTCGGACGGTTGGTTTTATTCCTAGACTTCCTTTTCCACTTGCATGAAGCTGAGTTCCAGCGGAGTCCTTCTTCCGAAGATCTTCACCATCACCTTCAGCTTCTTCTTCTCCTCGTTGATCTCCTCAATGGTACCATTGAACCCGTTGAAGGGCCCGTCGATCACCTTCACGCCCTCGCCCACATGGTAGGGGTTGAATGGTGACTCCTCGGCATCGGCCAGTTCATCCACGGTACCCAAGATGCGGTTCACCTCGCTCTGGCGCAGGGGCACAGGGTCTCCCCCCTTTTCCGCGCCCAGGAAGCCGATGACGTTGGTGAGCTGTTTGAGGTTGAAGGTGATCTCGCCGGTGAGGTCCGCCTCCAGCAGCACATAGCCGGGGAAGAAATTGCGCTCCTTGCTCACCTTCTTCCCGTCACGGATCTGGTAGAACTTCTCCATGGGGATGAGCACCTGGGCGATGTGGCTGCCCAAGTTGGAGCGGCGGATCTCGGTGTCGATGAGCTCCTTCACCTTCTTCTCCTTCCCGCTCACGGCACGCAACACGTACCACTTCTTGGTATTCCCGGCGGCCATCCTAGTGTCCCATGAATTTATAGATGAACCCCAGGAATCCCTTCCAGAAGTTGGCGTTGGCCATGTTGTGGACGCCAAAGACGAAGTCCATCACGAAAATGATGAGCGAGACCAGGAAGGCGGAGACCAGCACGAGGATGGAACTGCTCTGAAGTTCCTTCCACGTGGGCCAACTGACCTTGTGGAGGAGCTCTTGGTAGCTTTCGCTCAGGTATGTCTTGAAGCTTGCCACTGTTGTTCGCTTTGGCACGGGAGGCAGGAATCGAACCCGCAGCCTACGGTTTTGGAGACCGTCGCTCTACCAATTGAGCTACTCCCGTTCGTTCCTGTTTTACTGCCCGTTCCCTTGGTCGGCAAGGGCCGTCCACCTTCCGGTGGACGGCCCGCCGACCGTTGGTTGGTTGTCTTACTTGATCACTTCGGTCACCTGGCCGGCACCCACGGTGCGTCCACCCTCACGGATGGCGAAGCGCAGGCCCTTGTCCATGGCGATCGGCACGATCAGTTTCACGTTGATGGTCACGTTGTCGCCGGGCATCACCATTTCGCGGCCGGCCTCCAGGGAGATCTCCCCGGTAACGTCGGTGGTGCGGAAATAGAACTGCGGGCGGTACTTGTTGTGGAAGGGGGTGTGGCGGCCACCTTCTTCCTTCTTCAACACGTAGATCTCAGCCTTGAACTCGGTGTGGGGGGTGATGCTGCCGGGCTTGGCGATCACCATGCCACGACGGATCTGGTCCTTTTCAATGCCGCGCAGCAGCAGACCCACGTTGTCGCCGGCCTCGCCGCGGTCCAGCAGCTTCTTGAACATTTCCACGCCGGTGCAGGTGCTGGTCAGCTTCTCTTCCTGCATGCCGATGATCTCCAGGGGGTCGCCGGTCTTCACCACGCCCAGCTCGATACGGCCGGTGGCCACGGTGCCGCGGCCGGTGATGGAGAACACGTCCTCCACGCTCATCAGCAGGGGCTTCTCCACGTCACGCGGGGGGATGGGGATCCAGGTGTCCACGGCGTTCATCAGCTGCATCACGGTCTCCACCCACTTGGCTTCACCGTTGAGGGCGCCCAGGGCGCTGCCACGGATCACGGGGGTGTTGTCACCGTCGTACTCATAGAAGGAAAGCAGTTCGCGGATCTCCATTTCCACGAGGTCGAGCAGTTCGGCGTCGTCCACCAGGTCAACCTTGTTCATGAACACCACGATCTTGGGCACACCTACCTGACGGCCGAGCAGGATGTGCTCGCGGGTCTGGGGCATGGGGCCGTCGGTGGCGGCCACCACCAGGATGGCACCGTCCATCTGGGCGGCACCGGTCACCATGTTCTTCACGTAGTCGGCGTGGCCCGGGCAGTCCACGTGGGCGTAGTGGCGGTCCTTGGTGGAATACTCCACGTGGGACGTGTTGATGGTGATACCCCGCTCCTTTTCCTCGGGCGCATTGTCGATGGAGTCGAAGCTGCGTGCCTCGGACAGGCCTGCATCGGCCAGCACCTTGGTGATGGCTGCGGTGAGGGTGGTCTTGCCGTGGTCAACGTGGCCGATGGTGCCGATGTTGAGGTGGGGCTTGGTGCGTTGATAGGTCTCCTTTGCCATGTGGGACGGTCGTTTGGTGTTGTTCGTATCAGGTTCGTTCGGGCTGTTCCTTGCAATGCTGTACGTGCCTATGTGCGGCTGGCGGGCTGGGCCGGCATCCGAGCCTGGAGCCTTTGGCGGGAATTGAACCCGCGACCTCTTCCTTACCAAGGAAGTGCTCTACCTCTGAGCTACAAAGGCCTCTGTGCGGTTGGTCCCCATGCCGGTGGAAGCCCGGCTTGGGGGTAGAGCGGGAGACGAGATTCGAACCCGCGACATTCAGCTTGGAAGGCTGATGCTCTACCAACTGAGCTACTCCCGCTTGAACCCGGATGCCTTGGGGGCACCCGGTGTGTTGGCTCCGTATTGGTGGGGAGAGCAGGATTCGAACCTACGAAGTCGTAAGACAGCAGATTTACAGTCTGCCCCCGTTGGCCGCTTGGGTATCTCCCCATGGTCCTTTCACGGAGCCAATGAAGGGACTCGAACCCCCGACCGGCTGATTACAAATCAGCTGCTCTACCAGCTGAGCTACATTGGCGTGTACAGCAAGAAAAAGAACGTTCCCGACCCGCCTCCGGGAGGTATACCCCCCGGAATTGGGCCTGCAAATGTATACAAATAGGTGAAGCCACCAAATACAGGCGGCCATGAAGTTGATCATGGCCGCCGTTAAAGGTTGAAAAACGGGCCGCAGCCCGGTGTTTACGGGCTATCCGCGCACCTCGCGCATGCGGGTCTTGTCCTTGGCCACCTGGATCCGCAAGGCCTCGATGGTGTTCACGGCCGCCTCCTCGAAGCTGGCCGCCCTGCGCTTGGCGAAGAGGTCATTGCCCGGCACGGACAGGCGGATCTCCACGTGCTTGTTCTCCGGGCGTTCCCCGTCCGGCCCCACGTGCAGGGTCACATCGCCGTTCAGGATATTGTCATGGAAGAGGGTCAGTTTGTTGAGCTTCTCCTTGATGAAGTTGACCAGTTTGATGTCGGCGTCGAAGTGGAGGGAATGCACGTTCACGTTCATGGCTCGTTCCTGTTTGGTTGGTTCGTTGATGACGGTTGGGGGCGGCGGCGACTAAGCTCCGCCGCGTGGATGGGCTTGGCGGTGGGCCTGCTTGAGCTTGTCCACCGTATTGTGCGTGTAGACCTGCGTGGCGGCCAGGTTGGCATGGCCCAACAGCTCCTTTACGGCGTTCAGGTCGGCGCCGTGCTCAAGCAGGTGGGTGGCGAAAGTGTGTCGCAAGACGTGTGGGCTTCGTTTATGCTGGGTGGTTACCGCACTAAGGTAATGCGCCACCAAGGATTGTACGGTGCGCCGCGGCAGGGGTTTCCCGTCCGGCCTCACCAGCAGGCTCCCCTCCTGCCCTTTCGCAAGCATCTCCCGCTGCGGCAGGTACTCGCCCAAAAGGTCACGCAGCGGCAAGGCCAAGGGCAGGATGCGCTCCTTGTTGCGCTTGCCCAGCACGCGCAAGGTGCCCTTGCGCTGGTCCACATCCCCCGGAGAGAGGCCGATCAGCTCGGCCAGACGCATGCCGGTGCCGTAGAGCAGCTCCATCATCAGGCGGTCGCGCAAGCCGGTGAAGCCTTCGGGCCAAGGCACCCGGGCGAAGAGCTCCTCCATGCAGTGCTCGGCCACGAACTCCGGCAGGCGCTTGGGGGTCTTGGGCGGGGTGACCATGGCGGTGGGGTCCGTATCCACCTCCCCAACGGTGCGCGCAAAGCGGTAGTATGCCCGCAGGGCGCTGAGCTTGCGGTTCACCGAGCGCGGCCCCGTGCCGGCCTCCATCAGGTGCATCATCCAGGCCCGCACGGCCTTGTCATTGGCCTCCGCAGGGCCGTCCAGGCCCACGGCTTCGCGCACAAAGGCCGTGAATTGCTCCAGGTCGCCCTGGTACGCCTTCACCGTCAGGGGGCTGGCCCGCACCTCGTAGGTCAGGTGCTCCAGGAATCGTTCCACCGGCATTCGGCGAAAGTTAAGCACGCAAAAAGGCGGACATCCTGATGAATGTCCGCCTTTCAACCGCACCCTGTTCAGGGCGCGGCCATGGCCGATGGCTTACTGCTCCCCGCCGTAGGTCTCGGCCTTGTAGATGGCGCGCAGGCGCTCCACACGGCGCTCCACCGAAGGCTTGGTGAAATGCTGGCGCTTGCGCAGCGAACGCAGCGTGCCCGTGCGCTCGAACTTCTTCTTGAACTTCTTCAGCGCCTTGTCGATGGGCTCGCCTTCTTTCACGGGGATGATCAGCATGTTCCTGTTTCCGATTGGGGGCGCAAATATAGGATTTTCGTGGATCGTTGCAATCATCTTCAAAGTTCGCGGCCACGAGAGGGATACCGGTTCTCGCCTCCAGTCCATCCGAAACCCATGCCCGCACTTCCTTAGCGCAGCACTTTGGCCGAATACCATGCACCTTCCGGCGTACCGGTCCGTAACAGGTAAAGCCCTAGTGGCCGGTTGCCTAGGTCAATGACCACGGTGCTGCCCACCACATGCCACCTGTCGACCATGCGCCCTATGGCGTCGTACGCAGCCAGCACCCAGCTCCCCTCCTTGGGGAAATGGACGGCCCATCTGCCAGGCTCCGCTATCGGGGATACCACAAGGCCGGTCGGTGGTACTGTTTCCCCGATGCCCACGGTGCTGCAATCCTCCACGGCATCGCCGCCGATCCATTGCACAATTTGGTGTGCCGGCACACCATCCACCGATTCAAACAGTCCGCACATATATAGGCTGTCCCGCCAGACCGTCATGTCGTAAAGGGGGGAACCCACCAGGGAGGCTTGCAGAAACCCGCCAGGGAGCACGCACCACCGTTGGCCGTCCCATTTGGCTATACCGTGCGCTGGGATGTCAAGAACTTGATCGAACATTCCGCATGCCCACAGCTCCCCGTTGAACCATTGCAATGCGTTGACTGAGCCTGCCGACCAACAATCGTTGCACCGGAATCCTCCACCCAGGTTATTCCATTGCTCCCCGTCAAAGCTGGCTACCAGGTTGCCCGGGCCGCCATTAACCTCAAGGAAGTCACCACCCACATATAGCGTATCGTTTCGGATCGTATAATCCCAGATGGATGCCATCAGGTTATTCCACCCAGGCACCAGTTCCCATACGGAACCATTGAAGCGCAGGAAGCTCGCCACACCTTGACCACCCGGACCGGGAAAGACCCCGACCATATAGGTTTTTCCGCGGAATTCGAAAATGTAGGTCACATGGGTGAGCGGAACCTCCGGAAATTGATCGAATGGAGCCCAGCGTACGAAGGTGGAGCCGTCGTAGCTGTATACGCATGTAGGCGGAAACTGGCCGCACAATATGTCGGCAAAGCCTGTCGCATACAAGGTTTCTTGTGGTTCCTTGGGAACGAGTGTTCTTAACCCGTTAGGAACCGTACTGAGGCACCCCAAGTCCTCCCATTGCATTGTCGGTGCATCCAATCGGGCTATGTTACTGTTGTAACCCCCTGGTGTCGAAAATCCAAAGTCACCACAGGTATACAGGTTGCCTTGATAACGCAAGTACCAGTATACCTCCGGTGCAATTTCCCCGCTTCCAGAACCGGGTTGGACCCGTGAACCTAAACTATCCCATCGAGCACCATTCCATTGGGCCCGGCTGAATGCCCATACCGTATCCACGTCATTCCTATACTTGAAGAACTGCCCTCCGGCCAATAACCGGTCCATTACCGTGTCACCGTAAAGGCACTTGACCTGCGTTGGCCCAATACCTGCAGGCCCCAAACCCACGTTGGACCAATGCTGGGCCACTGCCGTTGTATGAAGGAGCGCGGCGGAATAAACCATCAATAACCGCTTCATGGGTTTCGAATTTTACGGACCCACGCAGAACCATGTACATCCTTGGTATGCACAATATAGATGCCCGGTGCAGCACTGGCAAGATTGAACTCTATAGCTTGCCCTTCTGTGTGGATATGCTTGACAAAACGACCCGTGGCATCATACACTTCCAACTTCCATGTACCCGGATGTGGGAACCGGACTGTCCAGCTATCCTCTCCAGGAAGTGGTGTGATCAACAGGTGCCCATCCGGAACAGGTTGTGTCGTTTCCCCGATGCCCACGGTGCTGCAATCATCCACGGCATCCCCGCCGATCCATTGCACCACTTGCTTCATGGTGTCCCAATCCACGGTGAGAATGCCGCCGCACACGTAAAGACTGTCGCGCCACACCGCCATGTCCAGCAACTTGGATTGGCTGTTGAAGATCCATCGGAAATCCCCTGGGGGCACGCACCAGCGGTGGCCGTCCCAATGGGCGATGCTATGGGCCGGCAAGTTGGCTGCCTGATCGAATTGACCGCAAGCCCAGAGCTTTCCGTGGAACCATTCCAAGTCCCAGACCACGCCGCTCATGGGCACCGGGTTGTAGAACAGCCCTCCGCCCATGTCGCTCCATTGCTCGTTGCTGAACGCTGCCACGAGGTTGCCGGGGCCTCCATCGGCCAAGGTGAAGGTACCGGCCACGTAGAGGGTGTCGTTGCGGATGCTGATGTCTTTAATGGGACTTAAGGTGTTCCACCCCGGCACATGCTCCCATGCCGTGCCGTTCCAGCGCAGGAAACTCACAAAGCCGCTTCCGTCCACCGGGTCCGGCAGGCTACAGCTCATGTAGGTCTTGCCCTGGAAATCGAAGACGGTGCCCACGTACGCATCATTCAATCCTTGGGGGATCAAGTTGAAGGGCTCCCACACATGGAAAGCGCTACCGTCATACCGGAACACGCAGCTCTCCGGATAGCCGCATATACTGCCCATATAGCCCGTGGCATACAGTGTTGCCTGCGGCTCCTTGGGGACCAAGGTTTCCATGCCGCCAATACTCGGATTTATGCATTCCAAATTTTCCCAGTGTAACGTACCTTCATTCAACCGGGCGAGACTGCGGTTCACTTGGCCTTCATTATTCAAGAACCCATAATGGCCACATGCATACAATTGGTTCTGGAACCGGAGGAACCAAAAAGTTTGCTGGGCCCCTTCGCCACCACCATCGGCCTGAATGCGTGTTGCCAAGCTGTCCCAACGCTGGCCGTTCCACGCTGCTTGCCCAAATGCGAGCACCGTATCATTCTCGTTCAGTATGTGAAGGAAAGTCCCACCCGCGAGCAATCGGTCCGAGATGCTGTCGCCATAAAGGGTTTGCACAGAAGTTGGCCCCAGTGTGCCCAAGCCCACCGCCTTCCAGTACTGGGCATTTGCCACCACGCTAATTAGCGTGGTGGCAAATGCTACGCAGAAACGCTTCATGGTCGTACTAATTTGGCGCTACGGGGTGGTTCCGAACCATTCAAGGCCCGCAACAGGTACATCCCCTGTGCCTCCGTACTTATATCCAATCCCATGGGTGTGCCATTGCCGTGTTGGCTGCGGACAAGACGTCCCTTGGCATCATGTACCTCCAATATCCAGCTGCCCGGATAGGGGAAGTGTATCAACCATGAAGCTTCTTGCGCCAAAGGAGTAATGACCAATTCATAGCCGTCAATTGGTACAGCCGATTCAGATACACCCACTGGATGGTATGCGGCGAAAGAGGCGATAAAGCCATCATGCCCTTGAAGGCTGGCCTCGGGGGA
This sequence comes from Flavobacteriales bacterium, assembly GCA_023382455.1. Classification (GTDB taxonomy): domain Bacteria; phylum Bacteroidota; class Bacteroidia; order Flavobacteriales_F; family PHOS-HE28; genus PHOS-HE28. The sequence continues at coordinate 55,868 of JAHDVX010000014.1, read as the reverse complement.
GGCAAAACCGAGGCCACCAGACTCGAAATTCAGGCCTTTTTCAAAAGCGTACCAGGAATTGAGCGGCCAATCCCCTCCGGAGCCGATCAAGTTCACGGGCTGATAATAATCCAAGGTACTACTGGTGCTGAACTCCTGCAATGGAAAAGCCTGGTTCAACTGTGAGGCAGTGGCACCCACAAGGTATACATCACTGGGTTGCGCCATGCTGCCCGCAATACCCCAGGCCCGTTCGCTGACCAGGCCGCCAAAGGCGGTACGCCACACCATCACAGGGGGAGCGCTTCCGGAACGGATGGCCAAGACCACTGCATCCCGGGTGTTCACATTGGAGTTCATGGGTTGGAAATAGCGCAAGGGGTGCAGGTCCGAGGCAAAGCCGTTGGTGCTGCGGCTCTCGCCCGTAATGTACACATAGTCCTCATCGTGACCTACGTCCAAAAGCATATCGTATTTGTTTCCGCCGATCAGGGTGCCATAGAGGAGCGTGTGGGTCATTGGGTCGAACTTCAGGATAAAGCCGTCGCTGGGGTTTCCCGGATCGCTGGCGTTCAGCAGATTGTGGTGTATGGTGGAAGGGCCTTCCGGCAAGGGGGCATCCAAAATGGCCATCGAGGCCCTACGAGTACCGCCAACCACCCACATGTAGCTGCCGTCGAAGTCAATCCCATAGGCAATGGTGGAAGGGTCTGTAATGGGTCCTCCTCCCCACCGGGTGCAATAGTTCAGGCTAGGCCCAGTTGTCATATTGAACTCCCCGACCATCGCGGTACCGAATTGGCTGGAGTAACTACCCACGGGTGCAACCAGGTCAAGGGTTGATTGGCTTCCGGAGCTGATGCCGGTGAACCACAGGTAGCGGCCTGACGCATCGTAGCGCAGGTCGGTCAGCTGGGTATAGGCTCCTTGGTCGTAGTTCCCAAGGGTAGTGGACCAATAGATGGTACCGTTCGAGTTGAACGTTACCACGTAGGCACCGCCCGTATTCCCATTATGGTTGTATGCCCCGATGGGTGTCACCACCGGAAAGACCGGATTAACTGTCGTACCGTTTACCGTACGGTGTAACCTGCCACCTACACTGACCTGGCCGGAACCATTAACCGCAATGGCCAAGCCTTCCTCCCGACTGGTGTACTGACCGCTGCCCTGGCCATGGGTGGTAGCCCAATCACGTATACCGTTTTCCTTCTTAAAGGCCCCTACCCACATGCGGCTGCGACCACCAAGGTAACCTTCATGAATGGCCCCCGAGAAAATGGAACTCGCCTCTGCCCAAGGTTGGAAATCCGTGCAATTGGTCATGCCCGTAACATAAACATACTGTCGTTCCTGCGCAGGGTCGTTGGCGGTGAACACGGCCAGTTTGCGAGCTTCGGTACGAGCCTCGTGATATGGGGTGTTGGCAGGGTTGGCTAATGCACCTCCGTAGTAGGTGGCCCATTCCACCCGTTTGCTAACCCCGTCGAACTTCATGACCACGGCATTGTCGTAGCCTGCGGCATTGGGGTTGAACGGGGCATAGTGCGAGTTACCTGGATCAACCGGGAAGTCAAAGGCCAAGGAATGGCCGCAGACATAGGCATTGCCGTCCTCATCGGTCTCCACACAGGTAAGCTCGTCATCACCGGTGCCGCCCACATAGGTGCTCCAGTTCATGTCCCGGGCATCCAGCCCTCCTCCACCCAGGGCCCCATAACCGATCTGCACCACCAGAGGCCGGGTGGTATCATAGGTGCCGAAAGTGAAACCCACATATGAGGTGCCGTTCTGATGCGCGTAAGCCGGGGTCCAACCCACCGGAACTACCGTCCCATTGGTATCCAGTTGGTAGGCGGTGCCTTGTCGTAATTCCATCCAATGGTCCCTTACATACATCTTCAGGGACCCCATCCAGTCAATGCCCAAACTATCCTGCCCGGTAAAGGCAAGTTTCACATGGGAAGGGTCGGCACCTGGCATAATCACGATGGCCATGCGTGGCCCGCTGGAAGAGGCATACATGTGCAGGTCAATGCCGTTCTTGATGCCCTGGTAGATGCCCCGGTAATATGCGGGTACCTGTTCCACTGCATGCTGTGCGCGATAGTAATTGGCCACACCGGGCGCGGGCAGTAACAGGCTGGGTGTTATGAACTTGCTCCCTACCATGGCCATGTCCACTCGGTAAGCTGTGTCAGCGGCGGCACTATCCTGGTGCATGATGGTGTATGTGAAGGAGACGCGGCTGGAGTCCCGGAGGTAGATGCCAACGGGTGCACCTTCAAAGTAGGCCTTCACATCCGGCCTGGCTTGCCCGTACGTATCGAACACCTGTCCGTCGTTGCGGCGCAGAACGTCGCTGGCCTGATGCTCGCCACCGAGGCGGTCCGGTGGGATGTATTGGCCATAAGCGATGCCACAAGTCAAAACTGAGAGAAACATAGCCGAGGCTGTCCGGAAAATTGTCTTCGCCGGTTTACTTGGGTTATCCATCTGCATGAAAGGTCGAAGTTTGGGTGAATGGGGTAATTGGTGCATTGCAGGGCCATCCAACCGTTGGATGCACCCTGCATAGCAAACATTAGTTCTCCAGACCAACGGGCAGGGCACATTGCCGCAAAGTATCCGACATCTGTGCATAGTTTTGGGACATCATGCACAGACCCACCCCCGACGCGGAGCACGTTGCACTGAGGAATTCAAAGCTCAAAACATTGCGCCTAAGCCACAACTATACCCAACAATACGTGGCGGACTCTTTGGGCGTTGATGCCTCCACCTTGTGCCGCTGGGAGGAGAACGAGGAAAAGATCAACTTGGGCAACTTACGGAAGATCGCTAGCTTCTATGCGGTGGGCATTGAGTGGCTCATTAGCCCGGATCCATTGGTGTTGCACATGCACGACAACCAACTGGCCAATGGTGCCTACAACACGGTGAACGTGATGCCCAAGGAGATGCTGGAGCAAATGGCCGCACAGCATAAGGCCCACATTGATGTACTGCAAAAATTGACGGAAAGCCTGATAGAGTTGACTGATAAGGTCCTGGACAGAATTCCACAAAGAGACTAGGTCTACCTTCCTGGATCACCGCAGGATCTGCCTGCTGATCACCAGTTTCTGGATCTCGCTGGTGCCCTCGCCGATGGTGCAGAGCTTGCTGTCGCGGTAGAACTTCTCCACGGGGAAGTCCTTGGTGTAGCCGTAGCCGCCGAAGACCTGCACGGCATCGGTGCTCACCTGCACGGCCACCTCGCTGGCGTAGTACTTGGCCATGGCGCTTTCCTTGGTCATGCGCAGGCCCTTGTTCTTCAGGTCGCTGGCCTGGCGGATGAGAAGTTCGGCGGCCTCGATCTTGGTGGCCATGTCGGCCAGTTTGAAGTTGATGGCCTGGAAATCGGCAATGGGTTTCCCGAACTGGTGGCGTTCCTTGCTGTAGGCCACGGCGGCATCGAAGGCACCCTTGGCGATGCCCAGGGCCAGCGCGGCGATGCTGATGCGGCCGCCGTCCAGGACCTTCATGGCCTGCTGGAAGCCCTGCCCCACCTCGCCCAGCACGTTGCCGGCGGGGATCCGGCAATCCTGGAAGATGACCTCGGCCGTCTCGCTGGCGCGCATGCCCAGCTTGTTCTCCTTTTTTCCGCCGGAGAACCCGGGTGTGCCGCGCTCCACCACGAAGGCCGTCATACCGCGACTGTCCAGCAGCTCGCCGGTGCGGGCCATCACCACCATCACATCGGCGCTGATGCCGTGGGTGATCCAGTTCTTGGTGCCGTTGAGCACCCACTCGTCACCTTCCTTGCGGGCGGTGGTGGCCATGCGCATGGCATCGCTGCCGGTGCCGGCCTCGGTGAGGCCCCAGGCCCCCAGCCATTGGCCGGTGGCGAGCTTGGGCAGCCATTTGCGCTTCTGTTCCTCGTTGGCGAAGTAGAGGATGTGGCCCGTGCAGAGCGAGTTGTGGGCGGCCACGCTCAGGCCCACGCTGCCGCACACCCGCGCCACCTCCACGATGGTGTCCACATATTCGTGGTAGCCGAGGCCAGCCCCTCCGTACTCCTCGGGCACCAGTACGCCGAGCATGCCGGCCGGTCCAAAGTGTTGCTTGAACAGGTCGATAGGCAGGTATTGGCGCTCGTCCCAGTCCATCAGGTTGGGCCTTACCTCTCGTTCCACCAGGTCGCGCACGGCCTGGGCGATCATTTTCCGGTTCTCGGTGGTGCTGAATTCCATCTCGTTATCGGGGCTCCTTGCGGGGCGGTCTTTATTGCACGTGCAAAGTAAGGGTACCTCGCAGAACCTCGTTCCGGCGTCATCGGTGTTTTGCACCGACCCTGCGGGCGCGTGGCTCTCATTGGGCCATCCTTCGTTGCTCCCCAGTTGGATACTTCGCTCCAGCATCCGCACTTCGTCGCGCCTCGTCTGGCCGAAAGATAGCCACGTGTGACATCCATTCGCGGTTCTTCGAGCTACCCTAAAGCCGTTTCCCGCCACGCACTGTCCGGCGGTCAATTCCCCAAGGTGAGGTAGGGCAACATGCGGTCGCGAATGCTGTCCGTCACCAGCACGCACCCGGTGATGTCGGCGAGCTGGCGGAAAGGGCCGTGCACATCGCGGTAGGCAACCAGGGCCTTGGCCACCTTCCAGCCCATGTAGGGGTGGGGCCCAAGCTCCTCGACCGTGCAGCTGTTGATCGGTATCCGCTTCACGGCCGCCGGATCCAGGGTGAGCACCTGCTTCAAGCGCTGCACGGCGTCCGGTTTGTCGCGCAGGATGTACACCTCGGCCAGCTGGTCCAGGCTGTGGAAGCCGCCCAGCCTTTCACGGTAGCGCAGTATGGCACGGGCGAATGACGGGCCGATGCCACGCACGGCCACCAGGGCCGCGGAATCCGCGGTGTTCAATTCCACCGGATCCTCCTCCTGGGCGGCCCGGGACTTCGCCTCGGCATCCGGGCGCTGTTCCCCTTCTACCGGGCTGTACGGCTGCTGCCTTCCGGGCCCCTGCCGGTGGTCCCCCCCACGGCGGGTGAGCGAATCCGGCAGCTGGATGAAAGGTTCCCAGCGCGCGTAGAGGTCGGGGTCCACCACGCGCATGCGGGCCAGGTCGCTCTTGGTGCGGAAGCGCCCACCGTGGGCCTCATAGCGGTGGATGGAGGCCGCCTGCCTTTCGCTCAGCCCGAGCGCCACCCACTGCTCGATCGGCAAGCCGTTCGGGTTGAAGGCGAAAGGACGGATGTCGTCCTCGGCGTTTGCCGGGCGGCGTTCATCCTGCTTCGTGCTGTCCATCATGGACGCCCAAACCACCTGCAATTGCTCGCGGTCGGCCAGTAGGGGTGGGCGTATCCATTGCTCCCAGGTGACCCATCCGGCGGCGATGATGCACAGGCCCACCAGGACGGCAAAGGCCCGGCGCTCGCCGCGATGCATGGCGAAGAGGTCCTTCAGCCGTTCCTTCCAGGGCCTGTTGTGGCGGCGCACCATGCTGCATGGGATCAGGCGGGCAGTTGGCGTTGCAGCACGGCCAGCCCGGCCTCGAAGCTGCGCGGGGCATAGCCCAGTTCACGCCGGGCCTTGTCCAGGATGAAGCCGGTGCGCGGCGGACGCTTGGCGGGCTGGCCCAGCGAGGCGCTCTTTACGGCGGAGACCGGGTCGGTGGTCAGCTGGAAGAAAGCGCCCACGCGCTGCACGAGTTCCAGGATGCTCATGCCGTCCGGGCCGCTGAGGTGGAAGATGCCGGTGGCACCGCGCTTGGCGATGCGGATGCAGCCGTCGGCCAGGTCCTCGGCAAAGGTGGGCATGCGCCATTGGTCGTCCACCACCTTGATGGGCGTGCCCTTCTCCAGGGCGTCCTTGGCCCAGAGCACCACGTTGCTGCGGCTCAGGCCCGGCGCGATGCCGTAGACGATGATGGTGCGCGCGATGGCCCAGCGTTGCAGGCCGGCCTCCTGCACGATCCGTTCGCCATCAAGCTTGCTTTGGCCGTAGATGCTAAGCGGCGCGGGGACATCCTCCTCGCGATAGGGTCCGTGCTCTCCGTCGAAAATGAAATCGGTGCTGAGGAAAATGAAATGGCTGCCCGCGCGTTTGGCCGCGTCCACCAGGTATTGCGTGGCATCCACGTTCTGCAGCCGGCAAGCAGGGGGATCCTGCTCGCAGGCATCCACGTTGGTCATGGCCGCCGTGTGGATGATCACATCCGGCCGCACGTCTTCGATCACGGCATCCACGGCGGTGCGGTTGGTGATGTCCATGTCACGATAGCGGGAGCCCAAGGGATCCGTGGTGCGGTCGCTGCCGCGCGAGGTGGCGATCAGCTCCACTTCGGGATCATGGCGCAGGGCGGCGATGAGCTTTTGGCCCAGCAGGCCGTTGCTGCCCGTGATCAGGATCTTCATGGAAGGCGAACTTAGGGGATAGTTGGGAGTTGGCAGGTGCAGTTGGCAGGTGCAGTTGGCAGGTGCAGTTGCTTCCCACTGCCTCTGAGAACTACGAACTAAGAACGAACAAGCACCGGCATCACCCCTTCCCCTCCCGCTTTCCCGGCGGCATCGGCCCGCGCAAGTGGATCACCAGGCCGTTGAGGAAGTTGCGCAGCACCTGGTCGCCGGCGGGCTTGAAGTTGGGGTGCTCCTCGTTGCGGAAAAGCGCGTTGACCTCGGAAAGGGTCATGTGGAAGTCCACGAGGCTGAGGATCTTCACGATGTCGGTGTCGCGCAGCTTGAGGGCCACGCGCAGCTTCTTCAGGATGTCGTTGTTCGTCATGCCGTTCACCACTCCCACACCGTACTCCGCTTGCGGAAGGGCTGCTTGATGCGCTCCTTGTGCTGGAGCACGAAGGCCATGATCAGGTAGAGCACCACGTTGAGGCCCACGGTGACGAAGCTGAGGTAGATGAAGCTGAGCCGCACCTGCTCGGTCTTGATGTTGAGCTTGTGGGCCCACCATTCACAAACGCCGAAGGCCCGGCGTTCGAAGAAGGTCTTGATGCGGTCGATCATGGCAGCCTGCCCCTTGGGCATTTGCTTCCGCAAAGTAAGCAGGGCGGAACGGCGCAGGAAATCCTTCACCGTTTTTCACGGTTCGGCCACTTGGAATGAACCCCGATCCGACCGGCGTGTACAGCCTGCCAACCATCCTCCTTCTTCCATGCGCTTCCTTCCTCTCGCCGTAATGCTGTGCGTCCTTGGGCCCGCTTCCGCCCAATCCATCAGCGGCAACCTGAACACCGGCAAGGCCCGCACCGCACTGGGCTACGGCAACGTGGACATCTACCGCGGCGACAAGCTGGTGGCCTCGGTGCTCACCGATGCCCTGGGCCATTACGATGTACGCTTGGACACGGGCCTGTACCGCTGCGTGGTGAGCTATGACGGCTTCATTTCCTCGGACCGGATGGTACGGGTGAAGGGCGATGAGAAGGCCGACTTCACCGTGAAGGCGGACCCGGACCGGCCGGCGTATGCGGCACCCGCTTTTACCGATCCACGAGGCTTGGGAGCACCTCCGCGTGCCGAAGCCATCCGGACGGGCGGCATCCGCTCCGCGGAAACGCGGGCCTACTCCCCCTTGGCAACGAAAATGGGGAGGAGCGCCGGGCCTGCGGCTGAGGCGGGCATCCTTACGGCCGGCGAGGTGAACGATTTTGCCAAATGGGACCTCTGGGGCGACCTGAACAAAGGCGCGCTGGCAGACGCCCGGAGCATCTGGGCCATCGCCCCCACCGGCCGCTACACGCTGGACCTTCAGACCAAGGCCGGCCTGCCGATCGCGGATGCCGAAGTGATCCTCCACGGCCCAGGTGGCCGCGAACTCTTCCGCGCCCGTACGGACAATACCGGCAAGGCCGAGCTCTGGTCCGCGCTGGACACCGGCCATGCGCCCATCCGGCCTGAAGCCATGGAGGTGCGGTACGCCGGGCAAAGCCACCGCATCGCCTCCCCGAAGCCGTTCCAGGACGGCATCAACCATCTGGCGCTGGCTGTGCCCTGCGGCCCCAGTGACCTGGTGGACGTGGCCTTCGTGGTGGATGCCACCGGATCCATGCAGGACGAGATCGATTTCCTGACGGCGGAAATGAACGAGGTGATCTTCCGCTCCAAACGGATCGGCGACCGGCTCAACTTCCGCTTCGCGAACGTGTTCTACCGCGATGTGGGCCCGGGCGAGGAGTACCTGACCCGCTCGATGGATTTCACCCGGGTGCTTTCCCGGGCCATGAACTTCATCGGGGCTCAGCGTGCCGACGGCGGCGGCGATACGCCGGAAGCGGTGGACGTGGCGCTGGATTCGGCGATCAACCGGCTCAGCTGGAGCAGCGGGGCCCGGGCGCGGATCCTCCTCCTGGTGCTGGACGCCGGTCCCCACCCGGACCAGCGGATGCCCGCGCGCATGCAGCAATTGGCCCGTCAGGCGGCGGCCAAGGGCATACGCATCATCCCGGTGGCGGCCAGCGGCATCGACAAGGCCACCGAATACCTGATGCGCACCCTGGCCCTCGCCACCAACGGCACCTACACCTTCCTCACGGACCACAGCGGCGTGGGCCTCTCGCACCTGCAGCCCACCACGGACCGCTACGATGTGGAATCGCTGCAAGGCCTGCTGGTCCGGATCCTCAAGGGCTTCACCTACATGCCCGATTGCGACCGGCAGATCCCCGAGCTGGACCTCCAATTACCGGATTCGTTGGTGGCCACCCCGGCCTTGTCCGACAGCCTGGCTACCACGATCGATGCTCCTGCGGACAGTACGCGGATCCGCTGGTCATTCTATCCGAACCCCACCACGGGCCTCCTCCACATCACAGCGGACACGGACATTCCCGCGCTGTACATCACGGACTTGGGCGGCAAGGTGCTGCAGGTGCTGAAGGGCTTGAAAGGAGGCCGGACCGTGGAGGCTGACCTGGGTGCATATGCCACGGGCATCTATTTGATCCGGTATCCGGTGGGTGACCGTTGGCTGAGCGGGAAGGTGGTGTTGCAACGGGAGTGAGCGGGAGGTTGTGGTGAACCGGTCAGGGAGGTTCGGGCGGCAAGGGTGGTAAAGGAGGACACTCCTTGGGGAAACGTTCAGCTAAGTCCCGGTTTGCTTGTGCAGGCAGGTACCGATGGCGCAGCACAGGCACTTGCGTTCGGCGCACCACCGGTCCTTCAGCTCGATCAGGGCCTGGCTTTGGCCCGCGTTGGCCGCCTCCACGCCGATGCCGCGCCACATCCGTGTGATGCTGTTCTCCTCGGCGGGCAACCGCTCCAGGAGCGTGATGGCGCGGTCCGTCCACGGGGCATGGCCGCGGATGCGGCCCATGGCGAAGAGGTAGGGCACGATGCTGTTGATCAGCAGGCCATCCACTGCGGCCTTCCCCAGGCGCTTGAGCCCCGGGCGGGCGCTGGACGGCTTGCCGAAGGTGAAGTGGTCGCGCCAATAGCCGGCGGCCTCCACACCGAGCAGTTCGTGTACCACACGGGGATCATCGTGGGCCAGCAGCCTATCGTAGGTGGTGCCGGAACGGATGATCAGCTCGGCCCATTGGGCCAGGCGCACGGTGGGGAAGTTGGGCGGCCGCAGCCGGCCGTACTTCCAGGCGGAGGCCGGTACCGGGCGCAGGCCGTGAAGTGCGCGCAGCCATTGGTATTCCTGCCGGAGCTCCGCCGGATAGGCCTCTTGCTGTTCCGCTTCCAGGAAGCCAGCCTGGCCGAAGAGCAACGCCTCGGTGCGGCGGCGGTCATCGCGGTACTTCAGCAGCAGCTTCAAGGGCAGCGCATGCGCCAGCATGCTGAAGGCCTCGGCATTCACCTGGCCTCCCAAGCCGCGCAGCAGCATGTGGTGCAAGGTTTCGCCGGGATCGTTGCCGGTGCGGCTGTACACCTCCTCCACCTGCGCCACCTTCCGCTCCAAGCGCTCCACCAGCAAGCGCTCCAGCCAAAGGCGGATGCGGGTACCGTCCACATCACCGAGTCGCGGTGCACAAGGCACGGGCATCCGGCTTTCCATCAGGGACTGGTGCAGGTGCAGGTTGTCCGCGTTGATCCGCTCGCGCAGCTCCACCGTGGGCGGGCAGCGGCCCGAGGCGGTATGGACCTCGGCATCGTGGAGGTACACGGTGTGGAGCACCACGTTGTCGTAGGCCGGGTCGCGCTGGTGGCCGTGGGCGTTCCAGTCGCTGGTGCGCAAGTGGACCTCCACATTGCCCGCCCAGCGCTGCCCGCCGATGCGCACCTGGGCATCGCGCAGGTCCGGGCCGCTGTTCAGTTGCACGCGGCCGGCGTGCAGCACTTCCAGCGGTGCCCCGTCCGTGGTGCGCAGGTCCTTGGCGTCGTACAGCCCTTGCTCCCAGATGAACTGCAGCAGGTCTTCCCCGTACGGGAAGGCGGGGTCCAGCAATTGGTCCGTTTCCCGGATCGCGGCTTCTTCGGCGCGGGCCATCTGCATGTCCATGACGGGAATTTTGCCAACCCGACCTGGACAAGATAGTTGTTGGTTGCTGGTTGTTGGTTGTTGGTTGTTTGGCAGGATCATCAGGTCTCACACGCCCAAAGGGCGTGTGAGACCTGAACGGGAACCACGAATTCACACGGATGGACACGGATGGGACCTTCCCTTTGAACGTTTAGCCCATGTCACAGGAGGCTAGGCATACCATCGGCCTTTATCCGTGTCCATCCGCGTACATCTGTGGTTCCATGCATTTCATCAGATGCGCCGTCAGGCGCATGAATAAGACCCGATAGCCCAGGTTGTTCGGGCGCTTGGCACCGGATCGGCGCCCCCCAGCAACCAACAACGGACAACCACCAGCTACCCCACCACCCCCCGCTCCCGCAGGGCCTTCGCCATTACGCGTTGCAGGGCTTCGGCGGCTTCGCGGGCCTTGGGCACGGCTTCTTCCTCCTTTCCGGCGTAAAGGATGCCGCGCGAGCTGTTGATCAGCAGGCCGCCGTCCCTATTGAGCCCCGCGCGGAGCACGCCCTCGAGGTCGCCGCCCTGTGCGCCCACGCCGGGCACCAGCAGGAAATGGTCCGGGGCGAGGGTGCGCACTTGGCCCAGCAACTCGGGGCGCGTGGCACCGGCCACGAACATCAGTTCGTCCGGCCGGCCGAGGTCCATGGCACGTTGCATCACCCGTTCAAACACCCGCTGGCTGCCATCCTCCACCGGCAGGAACTGGAAGTCCAAGGCCCCCTCGTTGCTGGTGACGGCCAGCACGATGGCCCATTTGCCCGGCCGGCCCAGGAAGGGCGTGATGCTGTCGCCGCCCATGTAGGGCGCCACGGTCACGGCGTCGAAATCCAGTTGGTCGAAGAAGGCCTCGGCGTATTTGCGGGCCGTGTTGCCGATGTCGCCGCGCTTGGCATCGGCGATGATCAGGCAGTCGCCCACACTGCGCAGGTAGGCAACGGTGCTTTCCAGGTCACGCCACCCATCGCTGCCGTTGGCCTCATAGAACGCGAGGTTGAGCTTGTAGGCCACCGCCACATGGTGGGTGGCCTTGATGATGGCGTGGTTGAAGGCCCGCACCGGGTCATGCTGGCCCAGGAACCGCTGTGGCAGCCGCTCCGGCTCGGTATCCAAACCCACACAGAGCAGGCTTTGCTTCTTCTTGATGATGCGGATCAGCTCTTCACGGGTCATGCGCACACGGGCTGGTGATCGGAGCGCAAAGGACGGGAACCGGAACGAACTTTCCGCGCCCCGCCAACGAACATGCGGCTTGGCCGGCCCCTTGACCGGTGCGCTCCCCCGCCCCGGCTACATTTGGCCACCATGGCGGGGCTCCTGCTCACCGGCGGCTATGCCGCCCTGTTCCTGTATGTCATCGCCCGCTGGCGTTTCTTCGGCGTGCCCGGGCTCCGCAGGCGATGGATCGGCGGGTTGTTCCTGCTGAAAGTGGCGATGGGCACCGCGCTTTGGGCCGTATACACCTTCCACTACACGGACCGCTCCACGGCGGACATCTTCAAGTACTTCGATGACGGCAACGTGCTGTTCAGCGCCCTGCCGGCCCATCCGGAGGATTTTGTGCGCATGCTCACCGGCATCGGCAACGATTCGCCCCGCTTCGATGAGCAGTATTACATGCGCATGAACAACTGGTACCGCCGCTACGACACGGGGTACTACAACGATGCGCACACCATGATCCGCTTCAGTGCGGTGGTCCGCCTATTCTCATTGGGCGTCTTCCATGTGCACACGGTGTTCGCCGCTTTCCTGTCCTTGGTGGGGCTCACGGCGCTGTACAAGGCCTTCATCGGGTTCGTGCCCGGCATGGGGCCCGCCTTGGCCCTGGGTGTCTTCGGATGGCCCAGCGTGCTGTTCTGGAGCAGCGCCCCCCTGAAGGAAGCCGTGCTTTTCCTCGGCCTCGGGCTGTTCGTCCTGTCCATCTTCCGACGGCTGGAAGGCCCGTGGCGAGCCGCGGATGTGGCCTGCATGGCCGTGGGCGTATTGACCTTGATCAGCCTGAAATCGTATGTCCTGGCCTGTCTGTTGCCGGGCATGATCGCCCTTTGGTGGTGCCGCCGTACCGGAGGCCGCCGGGCGGTATGGAAGTACGTGGCGGTTGCGGTAGGCGTGGTGGCCGTGGTGCTCACCCTGCCCTCGGTGCGCCCGGACCTGGACGTGGTGGCCCTGATCCACCAAAAGCAACGGGACATGGTGGGTGTGGCCACCTCCGTGGATGCCGGAAGCTTCATCCCCACGGCCCCCATGGCCCCCGGTTTGGCCGGCATGATGGAGCAGCTTCCGCAAGCGTTGTCCAGCGCGTTCCTCTCCCCGTTCAGCGTATGGGACCAAGGGATCTTCGGCTTGCTGTCCGGAATGGAGAACCTGGTCCTGCTGGCCTTGGTGCCATGGGCCTTGATCTGGGCCCGACCCAAGGCCCGGGTGGACATTCCCCTGCTGCTGTTCTGCCTGTCCTTCTGCCTGGCCTTGGCCTTGCTCATCGGCTGGACCACGCCGATCGTGGGGGCCCTGGTGCGCTACCGCATCCCGTTCCTTCCATACTGGTCCCTGGCATTCCTGCTGGTGGCCGACCCCGAAAAACTGAAACGCCTGATTCCTTTCCCGCGCCGATGAAAACCCGGACCATCCTTCTGCCCGTGACCGTCGCATCCTTGCTCACCGGCTGCAAGTTCGAGTACCGCAACCGCGAGGCGGACCTGATCGTGCGCAACGCCCGGATCATGAGCATGGACGGCAACAACACGGTCCACACCGCCATGGCGATCAAGGACGGCCGCATCCTGGAACTGGGAGCGGAGTTTGAGATCTTGAACCGCTACAAGGCGAAACGCACCTATGATGCGGGGCTCAAGGCGGTCTATCCCGGGTTCATCGACGGGCACTGCCACTTCCTGGGCTACGGGCTGAACAAGCAAAAGGTGAACCTCACCGGGGCGAGCAACTGGAGTGAGGTGCTGCAGCGCGTGCAGGCCTTCGCGGCTGCCAACCCGGGCAAGGGCTGGATCTTGGGGCGTGGCTGGGACCAGAATCTCTGGCCGGGCCGGCAGGTGCCGACCAACGACAGCCTGAACCTGCTCTTCCCCGACCGCCCGGTGCTGCTGCAACGCGTGGACGGCCATGCGGCCATCGCCAACCAAGCGGCCTTGGACAGCGCCGGCTTCACCGCGGAAAGCAAGGTGGCCGGTGGCCTGCTGGGCACGAAGGACGGCAAGCTTACCGGCCTGTTGGTGGACAATGCCGTGGGCATGTTCCAGAAGATCTTCGACGATGCGGACGAGGCCACCAAGCGCAAAGCCCTACTGGCGGCCCAGCGTGATTGCCTGGAGGCCGGCCTCACCCTGGTCTGCGACGCGGGCCTGGACGCGGGCACCATCGACCTGATCCAACGCATGCAGGCGGCGGGCGAGCTGAAGATCCGCGTGTATGCCATGCTCGCCGACGACAGCCTCAACTTCGCCAAGTTCGATCGGCCCTTGCGGGATGAACGCCTGATCGTACGGGCCGTGAAGTGCTATGCGGACGGGGCCTTGGGCTCGCGCGGGGCGCTGCTGCTGCAGCCGTACAGCGATGACCCCGCCGCTGGCCACGGCCTGCAATTGGCGGACCAGGAGCATTTCGTGAAGGTGGCCGAATGGTGCAAGGCGCACGGCTTCCAGATGGCCACGCACTGCATCGGCGACAGCGCCGACCGCCTGCTGCTGGGCGTGTACGGGCAGGTGCTCGGGGGCACGAACGACCTGCGCTGGCGGATCGAGCACGCGCAATGCGTGGACACGGCGGACTTCGGCGCCTTCGGACGGTACAACATCATCCCCAGCGTGCAACCCACGCACGCCACCAGCGACATGCGGTGGGCGGTGGACCGCTTGGGGCCCGAGCGCCTGGCCAACGCCTACGCGCTGAAACGCCTGATGCGGCAGAACGGCATGATCGCCCTGGGCACGGACTTCCCCGTGGAAGGCATCGATCCCTTGCAGACCTTCTACACGGCCGTGGTCCGCAAGGATGCGCAAGGGTTGCCGCCTGGAGGCTTCCAAATGCAGGATGCCTTGAGCCGCGAGGAAGCCTTGCGGGGCATGACGATGTGGAACGCCTTGGCCACCTTCACCGAGAAGGACCTCGGCAGCCTGGAGCCCGGCAAGCTGGCGGACTTCACCGTGGTGGACCGCGACCTGCTCACCGTGGGCGAGGACCAGCTTCCCAAGGCCCGCGTGGTGGCCACCTTCATCAACGGGGAGGAAGTGGCGCAAGGCCGCTGAACGCTCAGCGGCCCTTGATGAAGCGCAAGTGCGCGCCGGCCGGCACGGCGTGCAGCTTCAGCACATAGCAGCCCGCGGCCAGGCGGTGCACGGGGATCACAGGCTCCTTCCGGGGGACCGACCCGGTGAGCACCTGCCTTCCACCGGCATCCCAAATGCCGTATTCCACCGCGCCGGGGGTGGCCTCCAGGCCGCTGATGTGCAGCCGATCCCCGGCCGGCACAGGCCATACCTGCAGGGCCCCGATGCCCCGCCCATCCACGCCCACGGACAGGATGTGCACCGTATCTGAGAAGGCCGAACAACCCGCGCTGTCGGTCACCTGCACCATGTAATGGCCGTTGAGCTCCACCTCCAGTTCCTGTTCATCCTCGTCTTCCAAGGCCACGCCTTCCAGGAACCATTGGTACGCTGCAGCGGGGCTGCTGGTGAGCGTCATGCCATCCACGGTAATGGAGGCCTCCGGCAGCGGGCCGGGCACCAGCATCAGGCTGTCGCTCGTGCCCATGCAGCCGTCCGGCGTTTGCACGGTGAGTACCAGCGTATCGTTCCCGGCGGTCCACACATCACGTTGGGTTTGCCCGTTGCTCCACCAATAGCGGTACATGAAATCCGGCCCGGACACCAGGACGCTGTCTCCTTCGCACAAGGGGCCGGGCACCGTGACCGGCACGTTCACGTTGGTGTTCACCAAGGATGCGAACGCATTGACCTTTCCATGGCCGAACCGGCCGTTGGGCACCGCCCCGGAAAGGCTGTCCGCGAATGCGCCGGCAATCACGGCATCCCGGATGAAGGCATTGGATGCACGCGGGCATTTCTCCAGCAGCAAGGCGGCGGTGCCGGTAACCACGGGTGAGGCGATGGAGGTGCCTCCGCCGCGCATGTGCAGGCTGTCGATCAGCTTGGCCGGATCGGCGCCGAGGAAGGTTTGCAGCAGCCACAAGGGGCCGGCCCCGAAGGTGGCGTCACCGGGTGCGGCCACGTCCGGCTTTACCAGGCCGGTGCGGGTGGGGCCGGCACTGCTGGTGGCGCTGATGGCACCCGGCATACCGCCCAGGTTCCGCACGGTACCCGAAATGTCCACGTAGTCCTGCTGGTTGTAGTAGTTGCCCACGGTGATCACCTGTGGGGAGCAGGCCCAGCTGTCCACGATGGTCCGCTCCTTGTCCGGCGCCACATAGTGCACGATGTCCGGGAACGCGGTGCTGTCCGGCACGGCCGTGACCATCTTCGAGGTGCCGAACAGGTCGAGGCTCCACACATCGAAGGTGCCCGGGCCGGTGGTGATGAAGCGGTAGAGCAGCTGGCCGGAGGAATCGGGTTGGGGGATGTAGACCTCCATGTGGTACTGGCCGCCGCGCAACTGTGCCTGGGTGAAGACCACGCCGAGGCGATTCCCGTCAACGGACCGCAAGGTGTCCGTAACGATCTGCCCCAACGTGCCCTGGATGCTGCGGAATGGGATGCGCCCACGGAAGGAATAGCCGTTGGTCACCCGATCGGCCCCCACGCTGTATTGCACCTGGCTGAAGTCGGCGGTATCGGCCCAGAGGTCGAAGTAGACCGCGCCGATGTTCAGCATGCTGTTGGGGTTGTAGGTGAACCAGGTGAAGATGGTGTCCGCACCCGGCGATGCATGCAGATGGTAATCCGGCAGGTTGCCGCTGTTGCCCGCCGCACAGGCCAATGAGCGGCCGGGCTCCTCCATGAGGATCTGGTCGATCATCAGCGCGGCCGGGTCCAGGCCATCATGGCTTCCGTAATAATCGCCCAGGCTCAGGTTGATGGACACGGGGCGGTCCAGCTGCGCGGCTTGCTGCACCACCCAGCGCACGGCATCCACCACCGAGCTGGTCCAGTTGGGGTGGAGCAGGTTGTTGGAAACGATGATGAGGTCCGCTTCGGGGGCCACGCCCGCGCAGTGGCCGTTCCCGTTGCTGTTGGCCGCGGCCGTGGCCGCCACGGTGGTGCCATGGCCCCATTGGGAAGGCTGGTCCACGGCGGGGCAATTGCCCGCATTGATGGCGGTGCTGTCCCAGGCCTGGCCGTAGCCGTACCCGGTAGGGGTCAGCCAGGGATCGTAGGGAAGCGTCTGGTCCCAATAGCGCAATACGCGGGTATTTCCCAGGCTGTCGCGGAAATCGGGGTGGTTCAGCTCAATACCGGTGTCGATGATGCCCACCAGCACCCCGTTCCCCTTGTAGGCGGCGGGCAACGGCGCCAGGCCGGCGTGCGCCTCGTTCACATGGGCCTTCACGCGCATGCTGTCGTTCAGCGTTCTGCCCGGTGAGAGGCTGAACACCACCGACCGCACGGTCTCTTCCCTGTCCAAGGCCCTCACGGCATCCGCCCGCAACGTGGCCTGCACCCACTCCCCCGCCACCATCTTCACTTGGCCACCCATGCGGAGCACGGTACCGGCCACCTTGGCGGCATCGCCCGCGAGGAACAGGTCAACTTGTGCATCGGGCTGCGCCTGTTCCAACCACGCCCGAAGCTGGAAACCCAACTTGGAATTTTCCTGGGCCAAGGCCGGAACGCTCCATGCCAAAACCAGCAAGAGAAGGGTGAAGATTGACCTCATTGGCGTCTAAGTTACATCCGGGCGGCATTGCACATCTCCCTGTATGGCGGCACCGCCGGCAGGAAGGTGAAGGCGCCGTCCGACCGGGCCACACGGCAGCAATAGTGTTGCATTCCGTTGGAGATCAACAGCAATGGTACCCTGTACACGGTGTTGTACCGCGCGGCCTGTTCGAAGACGGCCTGCTCCAGTTTTACCTCCGGCGCCTTGCACTCCACCAGGAGCACGGGCCTTCCGGTACGGTCGTGCACCACGATGTCCGCCCGGCGGGTCAGCCCGTTCATCACCAGCTTCTTCTCCACGGCGATCAGGGGCAAGGGGCATCCGAGGTCGTGCACCAGATGGTTGAGCACATGCTGCCTCACCCACTCTTCCGGGGTGAGGGCCACCCATGCCCGGCGCACGGGGTCGAAGATGCGGCCGCCGTCCTCGCCTTGCGTAGTTTTGACACCATGGTCGGGCAGGTTCAAGGCTTGCATCACCACCACTTAAGACCGAACAAAAGTGCACACCAAGGAGGAAATCGTCAGGAACTGGCTACCCCGCTACACGGGGGTGGCCTTGGATAACTTCAGGAAGTACGTGCTGCTCACCAACTTCGACAACTACCTGGATTTGTTCGCGCAACAGACGGGCGCCACCCTGCATGGCCAGGGCAAGCCCATGCAGGTGGCCATCGCGGAGGACATGGTGATGATCAACTTCGGCATGGGCAGCCCCACGGCCGCCACCGTCATGGACCTGTTGAGCGCCATCGGGCCCAAGGCCGTGCTGTTCCTGGGCAAATGCGGCGGGCTGAAGAAAAAGAACCAACTGGGCGACCTGATCCTGCCCATCGCGGCCATCCGTGGCGAGGGCACCAGCAACGATTATTTCCCACCGGAGGTGCCGGCCCTACCGAGCTTCATGATCCACCGGGCGGTGAGCGGCGTGATCCGCGACATGGAGCTGGACTACTGGAGCGGCACGGTATACACCACCAACCGCAGGGTATGGGAGCATGACGAGGAATTCAAGGAACGGCTGCGCCGCGACCGGTGTATGGCCGTGGACATGGAGACGGCCACCATCTTCATCACCGGCTTCCACAATGAGATACCCACCGGGGCACTGCTGTTGGTGAGCGACCAGCCCATGATCCCCGAAGGGGTGAAGACCGGGGAGAGCGACCGGCAAGTGACCGGCAGCTTTGCCGAGAACCATGTGAAGGTGGGCATCGCTTCCCTGCGGGACATCATCAACGAGGGCCGCTCGGTGAAGCACCTCCGCTTCGAATGAGCACCACGGACGACTTCAGGAAGCTCAAGCGGGAGATCGCCGGCGGGACCTTCCGGCCCATCTATTTCCTGCACGGCGAGGAGCCCTTCTTCATCGACCGGATCGCCGAGGAGATCGAGCGGAACGCCTTGCAGGAGCACGAGAAGGACTTCAACCTCACCATCCTGTACGGCAAGGATGCGGACCCGGCCACCGTGCGGGACACCTGCCTGCGCTACCCCATGATGGCCGAACGCCAGGTGGTGGTGCTTCGCGAAGCTCAATCGTGGCGCATTGACGCCTTTGATGACCTGGTGGCCTACTTCAAGGCCCCCACGCCCACCACCGTGCTGGTTATCTGCTACAAACACAAAAAGGCCGACGGGCGCAAGACCTGGCTGAAAGACCTGGCCAAGAAACACGTGGTCTTCACCAGCGACCGGATGAAGGAGGAAAAGCTGCCGGAATGGATCCAGCTGTATGCCAGTTCGCACAAGCGGCGGCTGGGTCCGGTGGAGGCCAAATTGCTGGCCGACCACTTGGGCACCGATCTCGGCAAGCTGATCAACGAGGTGGAAAAACTCTGCCTGGTCACCGAACAGGGCGCCGCCCTCACCGCGGACCTGATCCAGCGCTATGTGGGCATCAGCAAGGATTACAACATCTTCGAGCTGCAGAACGCCCTCGGCCGGAAGGACCATGTGAAGGCCCAACGGATCGCACAGTTCCTTGGATCGGACAAGGACTCCCCACTGGTGCTCATCGTCGGCCTGCTCAATGGCTATTTCGCGAAGCTCGGCGTGGTACACAACCAGGCGGGCAAAACTCAGGCGGAGCTGGCCTCGGCGTTGAAAGTGCCCCCATTCTTCGTGAAGGACTACGCCGGCGCTGCGCGCAACTACCCCCCGGCCAAGCTGAAGGAAATACACCACCTGCTCCGCGAGGCCGACATGCGCAGCAAGGGCATGGGCAGCACCAGCGCGGACGACGCGGAGCTGCTCCGCGAGCTGGTGGCGCGGATCGCCGTGTAAGCCGCCGCTCGTAGCTCACGGCTCGTAGCTCATGGCTCGTGGCTCTCAGCTCGCAGCCCCAGCTTCCAGCGTCTTCAAGATACCTTTGCGGCCTTTGCATCCCATGGAAATCCCCAAGCACTACGACGCCGCAGGCGCGGAAGGAAAATGGTACCGGCATTGGCTGGACAAGCGCTATTTCCACAGCACCCCCGACCACCGCGAGCCCTACACCGTGGTGATCCCCCCGCCCAACGTCACCGGCGTGCTGCACATGGGGCACATGCTGAACAATACCATCCAGGACGTGCTGGTGCGCCGTGCGCGGATGCTGGGCAAGAACGCCTGCTGGGTGCCGGGCACCGACCACGCCAGCATCGCCACGGAGGCCAAGGTGGTGAAGCTGCTGGCCGAACAAGGGATCAAGAAGAGCGCCATCGGCCGGGAGAAATTCCTGGAACATGCCTTTGCGTGGAAGGAGAAGTACGGCGGCGTGATCCTGGAGCAATTGAAGAAGCTCGGCGCCAGCTGCGACTGGGACCGCACGCGCTTCACCATGGAGCCGGAGCTGAGCGATGCCGTCACCGGCGTGTTCATCGACCTGCACAAGAAAGGGCTGATCTACCGCGGCCAGCGCATGGTGAACTGGGACCCGCAGGCCCTCACCGCCGTGAGCGACGAGGAGGTGATCCACCGGGAGGTGAACTCCAAGTTGTACCATGTGCGCTATCCGGTGGAAGGGACGGCCGACCAGTGGGTTACCATCGCCACCACGCGCCCCGAAACGATCCTCGGCGACACCGCCGTGGCCGTACACCCCGAGGATGAGCGCTACGCCCACCTGAAAGGCAAGCGCGTGCTGGTGCCGCTGATCGGCCGCAGCGTGCCGCTGATCTTCGACGACTACGTGGACCGCGAGTTCGGCACCGGCGCACTGAAGGTGACGCCCGCGCACGACATCAACGACTGGGAGATCGGCCAGCGCCACAAGCTGGAGGTGGTGGACACGCTGAACCCCGACGGCACCCTGAGCGCCGCCGCACAGCTGTATGTGGGCGAGGACCGCTTCGTGGTCCGGAAGAAGATCGCCAAGCAACTGGAGGCCGAGGGCTTCTTGGTGAAGACCGAGGACATCGTGAACAAGGTGGGCTACAGTGAGCGCACCGACGCCGTGATCGAGCCGCGCCTGAGCCTGCAATGGTTCCTGCGCATGGCCGAACTCGCCAAGCCCGCGCTGGACGTGGTGATGGACGGACAGGTGAAGCTGCACCCGCAGAAGTTCGCCAACACCTACCGCCACTGGATGGAGAACGTGCGCGACTGGTGCATCAGCCGCCAACTGTGGTGGGGCCAGCAGATCCCGGCGTGGTACAATGAACATGGCGATGCCGCCGTGTGCCGCACCAAGGCCGAGGCCATCGCGCAGTTCGAGGCCGCAGGCCAAAGCACCGCCGGCGTGAAGCAGGATGAAGATGTGGTGGACACCTGGTTCAGCAGTTGGCTCTGGCCCATCAGCGTGTTCGACGGTTTCAAGGACCCGGACAACGCGGACATCAAGTACTACTACCCCACCAACGACCTGGTGACGGCCCCGGAGATCCTCTTCTTCTGGGTGGCGCGCATGATCATGGCCGGGCTGGAATACCGGGGTGAGGTGCCGTTCAAGAACGTGTACCTCACCGGCATCGTGCGGGACAAGCAGGGCCGGAAGATGAGCAAGAGCCTCGGCAACAGCCCCGACCCGCTGGAGCTGATCGCCAAGTACGGCGCCGACGGCGTGCGCGTGGGCATGCTCCTTTCCTCGCCCGCCGGCAACGACCTGCCGTTCGACGAGGGCCTCTGCGAGCAAGGCCGCAACTTCAGCAACAAGATCTGGAACGCCTTCCGCTTGGTGAAGGGCTGGGAAGTTGCAGAGAAGGAGCAACCAGCTTCCTCCGCAGCAGCCGTGGCATGGATGCGTTCGCGCATCGCCCGCGCCACCATCGAACTCAATGGCCTGTACGATCAGTTCCGCATCAGCGAGGCACTCATGGCCACCTACAAGCTGATCTGGGACGACCTGTGCAGCTGGTACTTAGAAGCGGTGAAGCCCGCCTTCGTGGACGGCCAGGCCGAACCGATCGACGCCGCCACCTACGAGGCCACGCTCAGCCTGTTCGAGGACGTGCTGAAATTGCTGCACCCCTACATGCCCTTCCTCAGCGAAGAGATCTGGCATCTGATGCGTGATCGCGCGGCGGGTGACGACATCATCGTTGCCGCGTGGCCCAAGGGCGGCGCGGGCGATGCGAAGCTCGAAGCCGAAGTGCAGCATGCCTTCGACCTGGTGAGCGCAGTGCGCAACGAGCGGAGCGGGCGCGGCATCAGCCCGAAGGAACAATTGAACGTTGCGGTGAAAGGTGCCGCACCCATGGAACAGGCCGTTTCATCCCTGGTGAACAAGCTGGCCAACGTGGGCGCGATCAACGCGGTGGAGAAGGCCGCCGAGGGTAGCATCACCTTCTTAGTGGGTACCACCGAATATGCCATCGACCTCGGCAGCAACGTGGACGCCGCCGCCGAAGCGAAGAAGGCCGAGGAGGAACTGAAGTACCTGCGCGGCTTCCTCACCAGCGTGGACAAGAAGCTGGGCAACGAACGCTTCGTTTCCGGCGCACCGCCGCAGGTACTGGAGAACGAGCGCAAGAAGAAGGCCGATGCCGAGGCGAAGATCAAGGCGCTGGAAGAGCGGCTGGCGGTGCTGAAGTAGGCTGGGCGGCTACCTTCGCCACATCGCCTCCCCGCTCACATACGCCGCCATCGACATCGGCTCCAACGCCGTGCGCCTGCTCATCGGCGACGTGGTGGAGCGCGCGGACCACCCGGTTATCAAGAAGACCTCCCTGGTGCGCGTGCCCATCCGTTTGGGCGCCGATGTGTTCGATGACGGGAATATCGGCGATGCCAAGCGCGACCAGCTCACCAAGAGCCTGAAGGCCTTCCGCCTGCTCTCCGAAGTGTACGGCGTGCATCAGTTGCGCTGCTGTGCCACCAGCGCCATGCGTGAAGCCAGCAACAGCGCCGAGGTGATCGCACGGGTGGAGATGGAAAGCGGTGTGCATATCGAGGTGATCAACGGGAAGCTTGAGGCCGATCTGATCGTGAACACGTTCTGGACCCAGGACCTGCTGAAGGACCGCAGCTACCTGTACATCGACGTGGGCGGCGGCAGCACCGAGATCACGTGGATCGAAAACGGCCAACGCAAACTGTCGCGTTCCTTCAAGATCGGCACCGTGCGTTCCTTGCAGCACCAAGTGGCCGACCAGGAATGGGCGGCGCTGGCGGCCTTCCTGCGCGACGTGCAGGCCAGTGGCGGCAACCTGATGGGCATAGGCACCGGGGGCAACATCAACCGGATCTTCAAGGAGAACCGCAACGCCTACGGCGAGCCGCTCTCACAAAAGGACATCCGTAAGCAGCGCGACCGCATCGCCTCCTATTCCATGGAGGACCGCGTGAAGGTGCTGCGCCTGCGGCCCGACCGCGCCGACGTGATCGTCCCCGCAGCCGACATCTTCCTGCGCGTGATGGAGGAGGCCGGCATCGAGGAGGTCTTCGTGCCCAAGGTGGGCCTGGCCGACGGCATCATCTACGACCTGTACACCAAGCAGTACGGGAGAAAAGGGGAAAGCTGAACCGGCGGGCCCTTCCCGCTTTCATCCTTCCCCCTGCGCTTCCTTCCGCAACCACGCCTGCACCATCCGCAGTTTTCCGAAGCTGTACGCCTCGCCGAAGTGGTTGCGGGCATCCTGCGTGGTGCTATCCGGATGTTCGCGCATCCAGTCGGCGATGACATCACGGACGGCATCCTCCATCACGGTGCCGATCTCCACCTCGCCCTCGGCAATGCCTTTCGCCACATGGCCTTCGATGGTGCCCACCGATAGCTGCCTATCTGCCGCGACTTCCGCCACGGTCTTGCCTTCCTTTAGCAGGGCAAAGGTCTTTCGGTAGGTGTCGCCCTTCACCGGCTTCTCCCCTTTCGGGCGCTTTTCCTTCCGCCGGATGCCGGTGATCCCTTCGAGCGGAACCGCGTCCGGACCTCCGCCGAACACGCTTTCCTCGTCGTCCCGCTTGCGCTTGCGGCCGGATCTGCCCTTGGCCTTCGGCTTGTGCTCCTGGGCCCATTGGGCCACCTCGCCTATCAGCGCCTGGCGCTTGCCCTTCAGCTCCTTCTCCAGCTCCGGCAACGCACGCACCTCATCGCCGTTCAGGATGCACTGCGCAATGTGGCCCGCCTTGGCGATCATGCCCAGTTGCCGCATCAGCAGGCCGTCCAGCTCGCGCAGGTCGTCGGCGTACTGCTTGGTGCGGCTCAGTTGCTCCACTTGCGCGATGTGCAGCAGCAGGTCCTTCATGCAGTCCAGCAGCAGCGCGCTGTAATACGCGCCGCCTTTCGCGATCCGCTCCAGCAACACCGCGTTGTCACCGGCACGCAGCAGCCGGAGCAACTGGGCCTGGAAGGTGCGCGTGTTGCCCTCCTCCTGCTCCAGCCGCGTGGCCAGCAGGGCCAGCGCATGGCGCATGCTTTCGTCCTCGAACTCCCCGGCACCCTTGTCCTTGCGGGCAAAGCCCAGTTTTTTCAGGATGTCGCCCAGACCGAAGCTGCTGGTGAGCATGGCCTCGATGTAGCGCCGCTGGTGCTCCTGCAACTGTTCGGGAAGCGGCGGCTGCGCGTGGCCCCGTTTGCTGAAGGCCACCACCTCGCGGTCGGTGCTCACCACGCCGGGATCGATCCGCGTGCGCAGGATAAGGCCATCCAGCGAGCGCAGGCGCGAGAGCGCCACGTACACCTGCCCGGGCGCGAAGGCGCTGCCCACATCGACCACCGCCTTGTCGAAGGTGAGGCCCTGGCTCTTGTGCACCGTGATGGCCCAGGCCAGTTTCACCGGGTATTGGGTGAAGGTGCCGAGCACCTCCTCCTTCTGTTCCTTGGTCGCGGCGTCCACGGCGTAGCGCTTGTTCTCCCAGCGTTCCTTGCCCAGCGTGTACAGGCTGCCGTCGTCCAGCATTTCCACATGGACGCCGTCCGCGTCGATGGTCTTCACCCGGGCCAGCTTCCCGTTGAAGTAGGCCTTGTTCATGTCGTTTCGGATGAACATCAGCTGCGCGCCTTCCTTCAATTCCAGTTCGGTGGCCGCGGGGTACATGCTTTGCGGGAAATCGCCTTCCACCTTCGCATCGAAGCGGTGCATCTTCCCGGGCAGGTGCTCCAGCTCCCGTGCATTGATCTGATCCGCCATGCGGTTGTGCGTGGTCAGGGTGATCACGCCCCGGGTATCCTCCACCGCGATCTCCCTGCGGTAATGGGCGTTCAGCGCGGCCACATCCTCCTTCGTCACGGTGTTGTTGCGCAGGTTGTTCAGGATGCCGATGAAGCCGCCGTCCTGCTGCCGGAAGATCTTGTCCAGCTCGATGTGCGCGTAGCCCGCCTCCTGCAGACCATGTGAGCGGAAGAAGTGCGGGCTTTCGTACCAGCGCTGCAGCACCCGCCATTCCTCGTCCTTCACCACGGGCGGCAGCTGGTACAGGTCGCCGATCAGCAGCAGTTGCACGCCGCCGAAGGGCGTTGCGTACGCGCCGCGCACGCTGCGCAGGCGGTGGTCTATGGCGTCCAGCAGGTCCGCGCGCAGCATGCTCACCTCATCGACCACCAGCAGCTCCACGGCACGGAGCACGTTGCGCCGCAGGGCGTTCAGCGGGTGCCGCCGGTTCAGCGAATCCCGGTCGTGGAACTGGCCGTACTCGGGCAGGTCCTGCGGTAGCTGGCGCTCCGGGATGAAGGTGCCGAAGGGCAGCAGGAACTGCGAATGGATGGTGACGCCGCCGGCGTTGAGCGCGGCGATGCCCGTTGGCGCCAGGATCACGAAGCGCTTGTGCGTGTTGCGGGCCAGCTGGTGCAGGAAGGTGGTTTTTCCCGTCCCGGCCTTGCCGGTGAGGAACACATGGCGGTCCGTGCTGTTCACGAAACGCGCGGCCATTGCGGCCATTTCCGTGGTTTCCAGGGTTGCTGCCTCCGCCATCGTCCACAAGATCGCATTTCCGGCGGAACGGCGGGGCATTATCCGCATTCCCAGGCTGGCCGGCGATCAACGGAAATGGCGCACTTCCACCGGTATCCCCCAACAGGGGTAATCAGGCAGGGTGATCGACGCGCTAACTTTCGACTGCTCCGGAAGAGCCGCTCCATGTGCCCCACTCGGATCATTGTTGCTGATACGAACGACCTGGTTGCGATCGGGATCTCGGCGCGATTTGCGGAGGAGGCCGACCTCCACGTGGTGGGGCATGCCCGCACGGGCAAGGAACTGTTGGAACTGATCACCCAGGTGAAGGCGGACCTGGCGCTGCTGGAGGTTTCCCTGCCCGAAATGGACGGGATCGACACCATGCGCCACATCCACAAGCATTGCGAAGGGATCAAGGTGCTCGCGCATTCCCTGCTCACGGAGATCGAGTATGTGAACAGCATGCTGATCGAGGGCGCCGACGGCTACGTGGTGAAGAACGGACCGAAGGGCGAGCTGGCCGAAGCGATCCGCACGGTGATGGACGGTGGCACCTATCTGAGCCCGACAGCGAGGGAAAGCGTGGCCGCAGGCTATCAGTTCACGAACAAGCACATGGGCGGGGAGTACGTGGGGCTCACCACGCGTGAACGGGAGATCATCCGCCTGGTGGCCCTGCAATATGGCAATGCCGAGATCGGTGAGGCGCTGGGCATCTCGGAGGGTACGGTGAAGACACACCGCAAGAACCTCATGCATAAGCTGAACGTGCGCGGCGTGGCCGGCCTGGTGAAATACGCCATGGACCG
Source organism: Flavobacteriales bacterium (assembly GCA_023382455.1). Classification (GTDB taxonomy): domain Bacteria; phylum Bacteroidota; class Bacteroidia; order Flavobacteriales_F; family PHOS-HE28; genus PHOS-HE28. Next base: position 29,452 of record JAHDVX010000014.1, on the reverse strand, counting down.
TCGCTGGATCTGATCCGACCCCGGGCTGAAAAATCAACATAAATGGGTATTGTGAAGGCCGGCATGTGCCCGGAGTTTTGCTTCCGCAACCAACAACTGCGGAACAATGAAAACCCGGACCAACCCCACGATGCGAGCCCTGCTGGCAGCCGCGCTCGTGTCCGCTATCAGCATGCCCCGCTGCCTGGCCCAAGAACAGCCGGACCGGGTGGTGATCAAAGGTAAAGTTCTGGTGGATGATGACGTGCGCAACGGCACGCTCGAGGTGGTGGAAGTGGACAACCGCGTCTGCATTCCATTGGTCGTCCATCCCGACGGGCGTTTTGAACTGGTGCTTGCCGCAGGCAACAAGGCCTACCTCCGGTTCGAGAAGGAAGGCTACCTCACCAAGGAGATCTTGATCGACACGAAGAACGCGAACCTTACGCGCGAGGCCTTGCGCAGGAATAACCTGCTCCGCTTCGCGGTGCAGATGGTGCCCAATTTGCCGGACGGCTCCTTGGCCTACGCCGCACCCGTGGGCTACATCAGTTTCCTTAAGGGCACGGGCTTGATGAAGGTGGAATACGACCGGCGCGTGGTGAAGCGGGACAATAAGGAAATGGTCATGAACGAGCGCTACTGAGCATCGGCCGGAGCGTCCGTTGCACGGAAAGGATATTCTGAACGCAATGGGGCGGTGCAGCTGCACCGCCCCATTGCGTTCGTATCAACAGCCTTCGGCCTTCACTGCTTCACGATGCGCTGTGTGCGCACTTCCCCATGGGAGCGGAGCACCAAGGTGTACACGCCCGCCACAAACGGGGAAAGGTCCAGGTCCACTTCGCCCTGCACGGTGGAGCGCTGCACCACCCGGCCGTCCGGGGTGGCGATGGAAAGCTCCGCAATGGCCGGCGCCGTGAAATGAACGGCATCCGTGGCGGGGTTCGGCCAGGCGTTCAAGCTTCCAATGGTCGGTGCCGCACCGATGCCCGTGGTGCTTCCCAGATCGAGCCTGTAGCCGAACAAGCTGAAGGTTCCCGAATTGAGGCCCGTGCCCGTGATATAGCGGCCATCCGGGGAGATGTCACTGGCCGTGTACAGCTGGTTGGCCCCCAGGACCACGCCCAGCTCATTGGTCGCGTAGGTGTTCAGGTCCTGCAGTCCGTCGATCGCCGTCCAGATGAAGGCCTTCCGCGGATCACCGAAGAACTGGCCATCGAACCAGCCCACCACCACGGAGCCGTCGGCGCTCATCGCGGAGACATAGCCGGTGCCCATGTTGGGTAGGGAACCCAGGTTCATGAAACCACCGGCCTCGCTCCAGATCCACGGCTGGTCGCCATTGGCAAAGTCGCCGTAACCGCCGATGATGCTGCCGTCCGCCGAGATGGCACTGCACTCCCCGGCTTGGTTGAACTCATCCGTGGCGCTGCCGCTCGGGTCGATCAGGATGTAGGTATTGGGCTGGTAGCCCCCGTTGGGGTCCTTGTGCCAGACGGCCGCTTTCCATGGACCGTTGAGATCCTGCCAGCCCACCACGATGCTGCCATCGTCGCTCACGGCATTGGCCCGTGTGCTGGCCCCGGCATTGATCGTACCCAGGTCCATGATGCCCTCGGCTGCATTGTAGGCCACGCCATGGGCCGAACCGCTGTTCACCCAGCCCAGGCCCACTACGGTGCCTCCATCACCGGAAATGGACCAACCGCTGCTGGTGTTCCCATCGGACACACCGCCGATGCCGCCATGCGTCGTCCACGTGTCCGTAGCCATGTCATAGGTGGCCATCTCCGAAGCCGTGGCACCCATGTCACTACCGCTCAGCTTCGTGCCATCAGCGGAGAACTTGGCTTGGCCACCCGCATTGCCGCCCGGCGACACACCGCCGATGTCCGTGGTGGTCCCCAAGTCCGGATTCCAGACCAGGTAAGTGGGGCTGCCGGTCAGATAGCCGGCCACCAGGCCATCGTTGTTCACCGTACTGGCCCAATAGGGCTGCGGCAGCAACTCCAACTGGGCATGGGATGCCCCTGCCAAGGCAAGCGCGAAGCAGGCGGAAAGTGTAGTTCTGTGATTCATGTTCTTGATCGGGGTTAGGTCCGGTCAATCGCTGGTCGGGACCACATTCGAAGCGGTCCGCCAAGCAGCATTCAAAACTAATTCCGGCCATTCCCGGCGAGGCCCCGCGCGCCACCCATGTTGGCCAATGGTTGGAAAGCCTCGGCAATGGCATTGTCGCATCCCATGGATCCCACCGGATGCCCATGCTGTCAAAGGTCATTCCCCCCGCTTGGAGGTGCTGGTACCTTGCCGCCGCCAATGACACCAAAGGCCGATCGGCCTTGTTTTTCTCGCGATCCAAAACATGAGCAATACCATCCAACCGCCCCCCGAACTCGATGTCCGCGTCATGGTCCCCATCGACCGGCACACCACCTTGCTGAAAATGTTCAAGGAGCTGCCCGTGGGCGAAAGCTTCATCTTCATCAACGACCACGACCCGCTGCCGTTGTACTACGAGTTCCGCTCCATTCACGGCGACGTGGTGGGCTGGGAATACCTGGAGCGCGGCGGCCGTGATTGGAAAGTGATGGTCACCCGTACGGAGGCCTCCCAAGGCCGCGAATTCACCGACATCTCCACGCTGATGGACCTGCGCAAGGTGGACCCTGCCGACTGGAAGCACGTGGTGTTCCACCGCTACGGGATGATGAAGGAAGGTGATACCATGGAGATCATCGCAGCCCAGGAGCCGGCCGAGATCCACCGGATCTTCAATGAAAAGTTCGCTTCCCAAATGGCCTGGAGCTACAAGAAGCAAGTGCCCGGTGAATGCGTGGTCCATGTGAAGAAGGTCCAGCAGGGTGGCGAGCCGGACGTGGACATGCTGGTAGTGAAGACCTTCGACGTGCGGCCCTTCCACCCCGCCAAGCGGCACGAGATGGTCTTCGAGGCCTTCGATGAGCTGAAGCCCGGACAGGCCTTCGTCTTCACCAACGACCACGACCCCAAGCCGCTCTACTACCAGATCGAGGCCGAAAGTGGCGTGCCCTTCCAGTGGGACTACCTGGTGGACGGGCCGGAGGAATGGAAGGTGAGGGTGGCGAAGTTGAGGGGATAGTTGTTGGTTCGTAGTTGTTAGTTCGTAGTTCGTAGTGTGGCGTTCGTAGTTCGTGGTTCGAAGGCGTCCTACGAACGACGCACTCCGAACCAAAACCTTGATCACCATGCATTGGAAAGAGTTGACCACGTTGGGACAGTTGGACCGGATCGACGACCTGTCCAGGCAGAAACCCGTGCTGATCTTCAAGCACAGCACCACGTGCCCGATCAGCAAAGGCGCCTTGGCACGCCTGGAAAAGGATTGGACCGCGGCCGATGACGCCAGCCACCGGGCCTACTACCTGGACCTCTGGGCCCACCGCGACATCTCCGATGCCGTGGAAACGCGCTATGGAATCCAGCACGAATCACCGCAGGTGCTGGTGATCCGCAACGGGGAATGCAGCCATACCACCTCGCACCGCAAGATCACCTACGAGGATACGATAGAGGCGATGGAAGGGTGAGGGTAGCCCGGTTAGGGCCATGCAGGATGGCACGAACCACCAGCTCGCGCCAATTATTGCTCCGGCATCATTGTCATGGACGGCCATGAAGGGTCTGCTTCCGCTGCGCGGATGAGCGATAGGTGATCGGAGCTTCCCAGAGGGTCTTGCACAACGCCCCCCTGATCGGAACGGGAAAGCCAAGCTTGTTGTCAGTCCGAGCGCAGCCGAGGACCCGACAACCTTGGGTTTCCCGATCATGACGGGCAGCGCGAGCGCAGGTGGCGGTGACGCTTACCTCGAATGTCCAGCGTCCGGAACAGGGGCGCCGTCACAACAGGGGAAGTCCGCTTCCCACCAGTCGCGGGCCTGTGCCTGTTATGAACTCGCCTTCCGGTTGGGCCGGAGGACTTGCGGGAGCGAGGGGCTGCCCTCCTCATACATTATGGCTAAACGATAAAGCCCCCGCCGTTTGGCGGGGGCTTTATGTGATCAGTCAGGCCGCTCGGCTTAAAGGCCGAGGCTGTCCTTGTAGTTGCGGAACTCGAGGTCCTTCAGGGCCTTGTCCTTCAGGCTGGCATCCTTGGCCACGGCGGCGGCCAGGTTGCTGCGTACGCCTTCACCGTTGTTGGTGCGTGCGGCGATGATGGCAGCCAGGTAGTGGCCGATGGCACTATCCTTTTCGGGGCTGGCGGCCAGGATGGTGCCGGCGCCGGCAGCGTCGCCGCCGAGCATTTTGGCCAAGGCGGCATTGAAGGTGTTCTGCCCGGACATGCTGCTGTTGGCGCTGCTGTAGTCCCCGTTCTGAATGGCGATGATGCCTTGGTTGTACTTCACATCGGGACCGGCGGCTGTGGCCTTGGCGAAGAGCTCGGCGGCCTTGGCGCGGTCACCCTTCTGGCGGGCGATCACACCGAGGTTGTTGGTGCTGATGGGGTTGTCCATGATGCCGTTCGCCTTCTGGAACTGGGCCTCGGCCTCGGCGCTCTTGCCTTGTTGGAAGAGCACGTAGCCCACGTTGTTGGCGCAGCGGTAATCCTGCGGGAACAGGCGCTCGGCCTCGCGGTAGATGCGCAGTTGCTCGTTCAGGTCGCTGGTGAGGGTAGCGGCCTTGAGCAGTTCCTCCACGTTCAGGGTGTCGGGGTTGGTCTTGCTCAAGCTGGCGAGCTCCTCATCGCTGTAGCCGTTCACCTCGTAGTTCAAGCTGATCTCCGAACGGCGGAGCTTCGGCAGGATGTCATCGGAGATCTCCTTGTAGGTGGCGGCCATGTTCTTGATCTCCTGCTCACGCTTGGTCACGTCGGGGTACATCTGCAGGACGCGCAGCACCAGGTCCTTGTCGGCGAAGGTGCTGGCCTCCATGGCGCTCTTGAAGCCGTCCCAGTCCTCACCTCGGGGGTTGAGGGTGAAGAAGGCGTCGTTCTTGGCCGCATCCACCTTATTGGCCTTGAGCACACCCTGGATCCAGCGCTTGCCGGTGGCGGCACGCTTGTCGGCGAGGTTCTCGTTCATCTTCACCTCGCCTTCGGGGGAAGCCCAGGCATCCACGCTGACCCCCTTCCAGGTGATGCGCGGGTTGGTCTTATTGTTCTTCACGAAGTCGGCTACGTTCTTCACGTCCTGGTCCTTCAGTTCGTTCGGGCGGACCACCTCGGAGGCCACCAGGTAGTTGATGGTGGCGCTGGCGCTGTGGCTGGTGACACGGACGAACTTGTCGGGCGCCATGATCACGCGGTCGTCGCTTTGTACCAAGTAGGGCGTGGTGATCACACCATCGGCCAGCTTCACGGCCTCGAAGGGTTTTTCCTTCTTGCCTTGCTTGCCGAGGATCTTGAGCATCAGCTGGCTCTGCTCCATGGCGGGGGTGTAGGCCACCTTGTCGCTGTAGCTGAAGGCCTTGCCGCTCTCGTAGGGCACCACGGTGTAGTTCCCAACGGCCCCCTCACCTTGGAATCCCGCCATCTTCAGGGGCGTTTCGCCCGTGGCGTAGGTGATGGCCGGGGTAAGTTCCACCTGTGCCTTTTTGTAGAAATATTTCCCCGGGAAATTCCCGTTGATGTTCACATGGACCGTATCACCCTTCACAATGAGAGGGTCTGGATCCACCGTATGGGTGATCGTTGACGCATACTTCTCCATCTTGCCGAGTCCGCCGCAACCGGCGACCACCAAGGCGGTCGCGGCCAACATTGCGATGCCTTTCAGGTGATTATGTTCCATGTGTGTCCAAATTTGTTTTTCCGGATGTGGGCAAATCTAACCAGCAACCGTGCCAAGCTCCGGGAGCTCAGGTTCAACAGTTGTCCACATGGCATGGTGGGCGACGCGGGCCCGATGGGGGGACACTGGAACCACCCCGCGACCTACAGGTGAACCACATGGTGGCCGGGCTGTCGCCCGGCAGTGATGTGCTCCAACAGGAGCGCATAGGCTGCGGGGTCATGGATCAGGTCCCTCCCGTTCAGGTCCACCACCAATACGCGCACCCCTTCCAGCTTGCGCAGATGGTCCAGGTAACGCTCCTGGAGCTGTTCCAAGTAGTCGATGGTGATGCTTTGCTCATAGGAGCGTCCGCGGGACCGGATGCGCCCCCGCACCATGTCCATGGGCAAGTGCAGGTACACGAGCAGCTCCGGCTTGGGCAGGCCGGAATACATGATGGAATAGAGGTCGCGGAAGAGCGCATGCTCATCCGGCGGAAGGGTCACGCTGGCGAAGACGAGCGACTTGCCCAAGGAGTAGTCCGCCACGGTGACCGGCTGGAAGAGGTTCCGCTCCCCCACGCGTTTCAATTGGTGGTAGCGCTGGGCCAGGAAGGAGAGCTCGAGCGAGAAGGCATGCCGGGCCGGGTCCTCGTAGAACCTGGGCAGGAAGGGATTGTCGGCGAACTCCTCCAGCACCGTGGTGGCCCCCCAAAGCTCCGCCAGGCGCTTGGCCAGGGTGGTCTTTCCCGCGCCGATCAAGCCTTCCACGGCGATGTAGCTGTACGGAGGGTTCATCATTCGGCTTGCACCCGGTCCAGCAGGGCGAGCACCGTGGTGTTCAACGTGGGATGGACCAAGCCGGGAACAATGTCCGCCGCGGGAGCCAAGGCGAAGGCGCGTTCGTGCACCCGGGGATGGGGAACGGTGAGCCCCGGCTCCTGGATGGTGCGGTCGCCCACGAAAAGGACATCGATATCGATGGTCCGGGGAGCATAACCACCTTTTGCCGGCCGCTCGCGGCCCAGCTCCCGTTCGATCTGGAGCAAGCGAAGCATCACCTCACCCGGCTCCAAGTCCGATTCCACGAGCAAGGCCCGATTGAGGAACAGGTGATCATCCCGGAAGCCCCAGGGCTCCGTCCAGTGGTCCCGGCTGGAACAGCGCACCGGACCTACCCGCGCCTGGATCAGGGCCGTGGCCTCGGCGAATGTGTCCATGGGATTCCCGCGGTCAGCCCCCAACAGCAGCGTGAATTCGGCCATCGGCCAAAGTAAAGAACGTGAAAGCGGAAAACATGCATCGCTGATGACCGTAAGGGGAGTCCGGATTACGAGTTGACGGGTTGCTTGAGTGCCAGGAGGTGCTAGCTCCGAGCCTTGGGCCGTGAGCTTTGAGCCGTGAGCTGTGACCCGCGAGCTGCGAGCTGCGAGCCGAGGAACCGAGAACTGCCCACTGCCGCTGCCAACTGCCCCTCAATACCCCTCCCCGGCCTTCAGCTTCTCGGTGCGGTCAGCGAGCTGCAGGGCATCGATGATAGGCTGCAGGTCCCCATCCATCACTTCGGCCAGGTTATGCACGGTGAGTTCGATGCGGTGATCGGTGACGCGGCTTTGCGGGTAGTTGTAGGTGCGGATCTTGGCACTGCGGTCGCCGCTGGAAACCTGGCTGCGGCGGTGCACGGAGATGGCCTCCTCCTCGGCGCGGACCTTTTCGTCATAGAGCTTGTTGCGCAGCATCTGCATGGCCTTGATGCGGTTGCCCAGCTGGGAGCGCTCGGTCTGGCACATCACCACAATGCCGGTAGGTATGTGGGTGAGGCGCACCTTGGTCTCCACCTTGTTCACGTTCTGGCCGCCGGCCCCGCCGCTTCGGGCGGTCTCCATCCGCACGTCGCTCTCCTTGAGGTCCACATCGAACTCCTCGGCCTGGGGCAGCACGGCCACGGTGGCGGCGCTGGTGTGGATGCGTCCACTGGCCTCGGTGCGTGGCACGCGCTGCACGCGGTGCACCCCGGCCTCGAACTTCAGCACACCATAGGCCCCGGCGCCCTCTACGTTGAGCACCACCTCCTTCACGCCCCCCACCCCGTTCTCATTGCTATCCGCCACCTCCAACTTCCAGCCCTTCTCGGTGATGTAGCGCGTATACATGCGCTGCAGGTCGCCCGCGAAGATGCCTGCCTCGTCCCCGCCGGTACCCGCACGGATCTCCATGGTGCAGTTGCGTTCATCGTTGGGGTCCTTGGGCACCAGCAGCAGGCGCACCTCCTCCTCCATGGCCGCGATGACCTCCTGCAGCTCCGTGCGCTCCGCCCGCGCCAGCTCGATCATCTCCGGGTCCTGCTCGGTGCGCAAGAGTTCCTCCGCCCCGCGCAAGCCTTCCACGGCATTCCGGAAACGGACATAGGCCTCGTCCACCGGCGCCAGGTCCCGGTACTCGCGGTTCAGTTCCACAAAGCGTTTGCGGTCGGCGATGACGTCCGGGTCGGCCAACTGCTTGCCCACCTCCTCGCGGCGGTCATGGATGGCGGAGAGCTTGGAAAGGAGGTCGGACATTGGGGAAGGCTCCGTGCAGCACGGTCACTGATGAATGGTGAATGATGATTGAACCGGAACCGACAACGAACAACTGGGAACCAATAACTGACAACCAACTAGCGGTGCTCAACCCGTGTAGCGGAACTCGCCAAATGGTCCTTTGACCAACACTTCCTTTACTGGTGCGGCCTCCACCCTGCCGATGACCTGGGCCGCAATGCCGAAGGACTGCGCAATGGCAATGATCTCTGCGGCCCGTGCTTCGGGCACGTAGAACTCCATGCGGTGGCCCATGTTGAACACGGTGTACATCTCCCGCCAAGGCGTGGCGCTCATCCGCTGGATGGCGGTGAACAGGGGCGGCACGGGCAGCAGATCGTCCTTCACCACGCGGAGGTTGTCGATGAAGTGGAGCACCTTGGTCTGCGCACCGCCGCTGCAATGCACCATGCCGTGCACCTGCGGGCGCATGGCCTGCAGCACCTGCCGCACCACGGGCGCGTAGGTCCTGGTGGGCGACAGCACGGCCTTTCCGTGGTCCAGCGGGGTGCCTTCCAGCGGATCGGTGAGCCTGGCCTGGCCGCTGTATACCAGCTCTGCGGGAGTGGCGGGGTCGTAGGTCTCCGGGTAGGCCTGGGCGAGCACCTTGCTGAACACATCGTGCCGCGCGCTGGTCAGGCCGTTGCTGCCCATGCCGGCATTGTACTCCCGCTCGTAGGTGGCTTGCCCGTAGCTGGCGAGGCCCACGACCACGTCGCCGGCCTGGATGCGGGCATTGTCCACCACCTCGTCCCGGCGCATGCGGCAGGTGACGGTGCTGTCCACGATCACGGTACGCACCAGGTCGCCGACATCGGCGGTTTCTCCGCCGGTGCTGCGAATGCCGATGCCCAGCGCCCGCATCTCTTCCAGGAACTCCTCGGTACCCTGGATGATGGCGGCGATCACCTCTCCGGGGACCAGGCGCTTGTTCCGCCCGATGGTACTGCTGAGCAGGATGTGGTCAGTGGCCCCCACGCACAGCAAGTCGTCCAGGTTCATCACCACCGCATCTTGGGCAATGCCCTTCCAGACACCCAGGTCGCCGGTCTCACGCCAATAGGCATAGGCCAAGGCGCTCTTGGTGCCGGCCCCGTCGGCATGCATCACCACGGCATGGTCGGCACTTCCGGCGAGGTCGTCCGGCACGATCTTGCAGAAGGCCTTGGGGAAAAGTCCCTTGTCCACCCGGGCAATGGCCTTGTGCACGTCTTCCTTGGCGCTGCTCACGCCGCGCTGCTCGTATCGGGAGGGGTTGTTTTCCATGGGTGGTAAGAAAAAAGGCATCCCGGATGTACGGGATGCCTTTTCACCGGTAGGGGTCGGCTAGTTGGTTCCCGTGCCCTCCTGGTTCGCCTTGGGCACGTAGTCGAAGCTCTTCACGGAGAACTCCACGCGGCGGTTCTTCTGGTGGGCGGCCTCCTTCTCGGCGGTGGTGGCCATCTTGGCGATCTCGGCGTCGGTGATCCGGTTGCGCGTTTCGCCGTAGCCCTTGGCCGTCATGCGCACGGGATCGATCCCCCGGCTGATGAGGTAGTTCACGCAGCTTTGGGCCCGGTTCTGCGACAGGGTCAGGTTGTACTTGTCGGAACCCCGGGTATCGGTGTGCGCCGCCAGTTCAATGGTGATGGTGGGGTTGTCGATCAAGGTCTGGTAGAGCACCTGGAGCGAGTCCTTGCCCTCAGGGGTCAGGCTGGCCTTGTCCAGTTCGAATTGCACCTCGGGCAGCGCGATGGCCACATCCTTGGCGGCGGGTTGCAGCAGGTACTCCTTCACGAAGGTGGTGCTTTCGGAAAGGCCCACAGTGGTCACCTGGTCGTTCACCACCAGGTAGTTCTCCTTGCTGGCGCGAATGGAGTAGCTGGTGTTCTCCTTGATGTAGCGGCTCTTGCCGTCCTCCTCGAAGTTGAACGCGCCGTTGGCGTCCGCCAAGGTGCTGAAGTTGGAACCGTCGGTACCCACCACTTCCACTTTCGCGTCGGGCAGGGGTTCGCCGGTCACCTTGTCCTTCACCACGCCTTGCAGGGCGAATACGAGGTCGGGCACATAGAAGCGCCAGATGTCATCCTCACCCTTGCCGCCGGGGCGGTTGCTGGTGAAGAAGCCGCGGTCCTCCCCTCCGTCGAAGATGATGCTGAAGTCATCCGCGGCGCTGTTGATGGGCGACTTCATGTTCTCGGCATTGCCCCAGGCATTGTCGCCGGTCTTTGTGGCCCGGTAGATGTCCATGCCCCCCATGCCGGCCGGGCGGTCGCTGGTGAAGTACAGGTCCCCGTTCTCCCTCCAGAAAGGGAACATCTCGTTCTTGGCGGTGTTGATCTCGCTTCCCAGGTTGGTCGGCTGGCCGGTGGGCATGCCATCCTTGTCCAGGTTGACCATCCAGAGGTCCTTGCCACCCTTGCCGCCCTTCATGTTGCTGCTGAACACGAGGATCCTGTTGTCGGGCGAGAGGGTGGGATGGCCGAAGGTGACGACGGAGGTGTCATCCTTGGCTTGCTGGGGGCGCAGGGGGAGCATCACGGGCTCATTGTAGTTCACGCCCACGGTCTTGGCCATCCAGATGTCGCAACCGTACACTTTCTTCTTCTCGTGGGGGCAACGGGTGAAGTACATCACATTGCGCTTGGAGTTGAAGGTGGCGCTTCCCTCGTGCCCGGCGGTGTTGATGGAGGGTGGAAGGCGTACGGGCTCACTCCACTTGCCTAGCTTGTCGCGGCTGCTGGAATAGAGGTCGGTGAAGCTTTCGCCGAGGATGCCGTCGGTCTCGGTGCCGGTGGATGCAGGCCTGCTGCTGGCGAAGACCACGTCGGAGTTCTTCTTATCGGAGAAGGCGGCGCTGAAATCGTACTGGGGGGCATTGAGCAGCACCTCGGGGTCCACCTTGTAGCGGGTGGGGGCATCCACCCAGGCTTGCGCCTGCTGGCAGGAGGCCAAGCTGGCATCGGCCCGCATGTCGCCTGGGTTCTTCTCCTTGTATTTATTGTAGGCCGCGATGGCGTCGGCATACTTGCCCTGATCCTTCAGGGCCTCGCCGATGTAGAAGTAGGTGATGGGGTCGGGGTACTGGGCCTTGTTGGCCTTCTCATACCACACTTGGGCATTCTCCCCGTCGCCCATGGTGCGGTACACCTCGGCCACCTTGAAGATGAGGGTGGCCTTTTCGCTGGCCTTCTTCTCGGTGGTGTAAGCCTTCTTGTAGAGCTCAATGGCCTCGGTGAAGAAGCCTTTCTTGAACGCGGCATCGGCCTCCTCGGCTTGTTTGCCCTGCGCCATGGCCCCGGCCGTGCACAGCAACATGAAAGCGAAGGAGGTCAGGAACTTCTTCATGCTCATCATTGGATGGTTGTATGTCCCACGGAGAAAAATGGGGCCGGGCGAAAATAAGCAAAGTCGGCCTGGTTGTACGGGGTGGGGAAAAATCGGCCCCTTGACGGGTGCTGTCCGGTCAGCGGGTGAAGAGCAGCTCCCGCATCTTGGGCAGGGGCCAGAGCTCATCGTCCACCAGCAGTTCCAGCTTGTTGCTATGGTAACGGATCTGGTCCATGAAAGGCTTTACCGTATCGCAGTACGCAATGGCGCGCTCCCGTTCATCGGTGATGGTGTTCGCCGCTTTGCGGGCCTTGGTCATGCCCACGCTCAGGGTGCGGACCTGCTCCATGTGCTCACTGATCCTTCGGATCAGGTCCACCTGGGTGACGGTGGCTCCTTCCGCAGCCTGGGCACCCATCACTTCACGCAAGCCCCTCACGTTTTCGATCAGCCTGTTCTGGTACTGCACAGCGGCAGGCAACACATGGTTGAGGGCCATGTCGGCGCACACCCGTGATTCGATCTGGACCTTGAGCGTGTAGTTGTGCAACTCGATGCCGTGCCTGGCCTTGATCTCCGTTTCCGAAAGCACGCCCGTGTCGCGGAAGAGCGCAATGGTTTCCCTCCTGCTCCAGGCATCCAGGGCCCTTGGAGTGTCGGGGAAGTTGGGGAGCTTGCGCTTGGCGGCCTCCTCCTTCCAGGCATCGCTGTACCCGTTGCCCTCGAAGCGTACGGGCTTGCTGTGCACGATCAGGTCGCGGATGGTGCGGAGGATGGCCTCATCCTTCTTCACGCCCTTGTCCACCAAGGCATCCACATCCTTCTTGAAGGCGCGGAGCTGTGCGGCCACGATGGTGTTCATCACCGTCATGGCGCCGGCGCAATTGGCGCTGGAGCCCGGGGCGCGGAACTCGAACTTATTGCCGGTGAAGGCGAACGGCGAGGTGCGGTTGCGGTCGGTGTTGTCCAGCATCACTTGCGGGATCCGGCCGATGTCGAGCTTAAGCTCGGTCTTGCTGGCCGGGCTCATGGTGGCCTTGATGTTCTTCTCCAGGTCGTCCAGCAGCCCGGAGAGATAGCCGCCGATGAATACGCTGATGATGGCGGGCGGTGCCTCGTTGGCCCCCAGGCGATGGTCGTTGCCGGCCGAGGCGATGCTGGCGCGCAGCACATCGGCATGGGCGTGCACGGCGGCGATGGTATTGGTGAAGAAGGCCAGGAACTGGATGTTCTCCTTGGGCGTCTTGGCGGGGCGCAGCAGGTTCACACCGGTGTCGGTGGCCAGGCTCCAGTTGTTGTGCTTGCCGCTGCCGTTCACCCCGGAGTAGGGCTTTTCATGGAAGAGCACCCGCAGGTCATGCTTGCGCGCCGTCTTCTCCATCACGTCCATCAGCAGCATGTTGTGGTCCACGGCGAGGTTCATCTCCTCGTACACCGGGGCACACTCGAACTGGTTGGGGGCCACCTCATTGTGGCGGGTCTTCACCGGGATACCCAGCTTGAGGGACTCGGTCTCGAACTCCCGCATGAAAGCATGGGTGCGGTCGGGGATGCTGCCGAAGTAGTGATCCTCCAACTGTTGTCCGCGGGCCGGGCCATGTCCGAACAGGGCGCGACCGGCCATCATAATATCCGGGCGGGCGTAGTAGAAGGACTCATCGATCAGGAAGTACTCCTGCTCCCAGCCCAAGGTGGCGATCACCTTCTTCACATCCTTGTCGAAGTATTGGCACACGGCGGTGGCGGCCTCATCCAACGCCCGGATCGAGCGCAGCAGCGGGGTCTTGAAGTCCAGGGCTTCGCCGGTCCAGCTGACGAAGATGGTGGGAATGCACAGGGTGTTGTGGATCAGGAATGCCGGGCTTCCGGGATCCCAGGCGGAATAGCCGCGGGCCTCGAAGGTGTTGCGAATGCCCCCGCTGGGAAAACTGCTGGCGTCCGGCTCCTGTTGCACGAGCATGCCGCCGTCGAATCGTTCGATGCTCCGGCCTTCGCCCAAGGGCTCGAAAAAGGCATCGTGCTTCTCGGCACTGGAGCCGTTCAGCGGCTGGAACCAGTGCGTGTAGTGCGTGGCCCCCTTGCTGGCGGCCCATTCCTTCATGCCGCTGGCCACCTGGTCCGCCAGGCGCCGGTCGATCCGCTCGCCCCGGTCGATCGCCGAGCGCACCGCGTTGTAGGCGTCCACCGTGAGGAACATCCGCATGGCCTGGTCATTGAACACGTTGACCCCATAGTAGTCGCTGATCCGGCTGCTCGGCGGGTTCACCTCCTTGGTTTGCCGGCCCATGACGTCGGAAAGTGCCTTCGCGCGCAGATTGAGGGTGGACATCGTCTTTTTTGTGTTTCCGGCGGCGAAGGTATGTCCACGAAGGGGGCTATCCATAGAAAATAGCCACTTTTTTCTCAACACCCCACTTAATACAGGGGTCATTTCGCAAAAAACAGGATTTCCCTTCCATTCACCCCTTGAAAAGGGCATAGCTCACCGGCCCGGGCCAGGCCCAAGGCAGGAAGGCTGCACGACAAACCGCTGTTATTGCCCTTCTGCGCCTGGGCGCGGGGCCTGCTCTTGGGGTGTGTCAACCACCGGGCTGGTGGTGGGGGCATCGGGCGGGCCACTGTTGGCATGGTTCAGCGCCGAGCCAACCGGGGCCGAGTGCTCAGGTGGCTCGATGCGGAAGGTTTTCCGCTGCTCGTCGAACCCCTTCTTCACCTCGTGGGCGCCCTTCTCGATCTCGCGCTGCACCTCTGCGGTGGCATCGCGGAACTGGCGCATGGCACGCCCCATGGTCCGGGCCACTTCGGGCACCCCCTTGCTGCCGAAGAAGAGCAGCACGAAGAGCAGGACGACGAGGAGTTCGCCACCGCTCACATCCAGGAACAAGGGAACGGGCATGGGGCCAAAAGTAGGAAGCCCCGCCGAGGGCGGGGCTTCCAAATGATGATGATCACCACGGTGATCAGGCTTTCGCCAGCTGCGGTGCCTTCTCCTTGTGCAGGTCGGCGGCCAGGGCGGAGGCCACGAAGATCGAGGAATAGGTACCGGTGAGCACGCCGGCGAAGAGGCCGAACACAAAGCCTTGGATGGACACCCCGCCGAAGAAGAAGATGATGAGCAGCACCAACAGGGAGCACATGCCCGTGTTCAAAGTACGGCTCAAGGTAGAGTTGATGGCGGTGTTGAACACCTTCATCAAGGGGTCGCGCTTGTGGTCGGCCACGTGTTCGCGGATGCGGTCGAAGACCACCACGGTATCGTTGATGGAGTAACCGATCACGGTGAGGATGACGGCGATGAAAGCCTCATCGATCTCCAGGGAGAAGCCCACCACGCCCCAGAGCATGGAATAGAGCCCGAGGATGAAGATGGTGTCGTGCACCAAGGAGGCCACGGCCCCCAGACCGTACTGCCACTTCTTGAAGCGCACGGCGATATAGATGAACATGAAGATCAGCGCGAGCGTCACGGAGGTGACGGCACCTTTCTTGATATCATCGCTGATGGTGGCATCCACCTTGCGCGATTCCTGGATCTGGTAGGGATTGCCCAGCTGCTGCAGGCCCTTGTTCAGGCGCTCCTCGGCAGTGACGTCGGCATCCTTGTCCAACTGGTCGATCAGGAAGTTCGTGGTGATCTTGATGCGGTCTGAGCCACCATAGGTCTTCACCCAAGCGGTGTACTCCCGGCCGTTGTCGCCCACGAACTGGGCCTCCACGGCATCACGCACCTGGTCCACGTCCACCGGTTGTTCAAATTCCACCACGTAGGAGCGGCCCCCGGAGAAGTCCACGCCCAGATTGAAGCCCCGGGTGACCATGGAACCGATGCAGACCGCCATGAGCAGGCCGGAGAACAGGTAGAACCACTTGCGGTTACCCATGAAATTGAAATTGGCCCCATCGAACAGGTTCTTGTTCCAGTTTCTCCAGAAGCTCACGGTCTTGTTCTTTTCCAGCTTCCGGTCCATGATCAGGCGGGAGATGAAGATGGCCGTGAACAGCGATGTGAGGATACCCAGGCCGAGGGTGGTGGCGAACCCACGGATGGGGCCGGAGCCGAAGAAGTACAGGATGACGGCGGTGATGAAGGTGGTGATGTTGGAGTCGAGGATGGCGGACATGGCCCCCTCGGTACTGTAGGAGAGGTCCACCGCGCTCTTGAGCATGCGCCCCTTCTTGAGCTCATCGCGGACCTTTTCATTGATCAGCACGTTGGCGTCCACCGCCATGCCGATGGTCAGCACGATACCGGCGATACCGGGCAGGGTGAGCACGGCCTGGAGCGAGGCCATGGTGCCGATCAGGAAGAACACGTTGGCGAGCAGGGCGAGGTCGGCCACCCAACCGGCCTGGTTGTAGTAGAGCCACATCACGAGCAGCACGCCCAGGAGCGATACGATGAAGGCGATCAGGCTGCTGTCCACGTTTTCCGCGCCGAGGGAGGGTCCCACCACGGTCTCATCGATGATGCGGGCCGGGGCGGGCAGGGCGCCGGCCTTGAGCACGTTGGCGAGGTCGGTGGCCTCCTCCAGCTGCTTATTGCGGTCGTCGGCGCCACCCATGGTGATGCTGCTGCGTCCACCGGGGATCTCACCCAGTACGTTGGGGGCGGACACCACGTAGTTGTCCAGCACGATGGCGATCTGGCGGCCCACGTTCTCGCCGGTCATCAGCTTCCACTTCTGTGCGCCCTCGGCGTTCATCTGCATGGTCACCTCGGCATCGCCCTTCAGGTCGAAGTCCTGGCGCGCATCGGTGATGTAGCTGCCATCCAGCTTGGGCTTGCCGTCACGCGGGCCGCGCAGTGCATGCAGGGAGAGGAAGTCGCGCTCCTGCCCGTCGGCCGTGGACATGCGCACGGGCTTGGAGCTCCAGGCCAGCTTCATCACCTGGCTGGGATCGGGGCTCTTGGGCGGGGCCATGCGGAGCAACTGGTTCACCATGGCGGTATCGCTCACGGCGGCATAGCCCACCACATCACCGCGTACCACTTGGTTGTTCATGATGTTCAGCTGCAGGCGGCCCTTGTTCAACAGCGGGCTCTTGGCCAGGCTCTCCGCTTCGGTGAGGACACTGTCGCCGGCCAGGCTGTCGGTGGCCAGCAGGTCGGTCAGGCTATCCGAGGCCAGGCTGTCGTTCTTCAGCGCCAGCGTGTCGGCAATGGCTGCCGTGGCGGTGGTGTCCGTGGCGGTGGTGTCGGCAGCCTTGGCGGCGGCTTTCTTGACGCTGTCCAGGCGTGCGGCTTCGGGATGCAGCATGGCGGCCAGCTTGTCGTTGGCCTCCGAGAGCTTCATGTACACGTCGGTGTTGTCGAAGGTCTCCCAGAACTCGAGGTTGGCGGTGCTTTGGAGCACTTTGCGCACGCGGTCCTTGTCCTTCACGCCGGGCAGTTCGATCTGGATGCGGCCGCTCAGGCTTTGCTTTTGGATCAGCGGTTGGGCCACGCCGAACTTGTCGATACGGTTGCGCAGGATCTTCTCGGTGTTGTCCAAGGCGATCTGGGCCTGTTGGCGCAGGGAGGCAATGATCTGCTCATTGGTGCTTTCCCGGGGGAAGATGCTCGCATTGTCCTGGGAACTGAAGAGGGCGGCCAAGGACGCCTGCGGGGCCACCTTCCGGAATTCCTCCTCGAACAGGGAGATGAAATCCTTGTCGCTGCTGGTCAACCGCTTGTTGGCGTTGTCCATGGCCGTACGGAACGCCGGGTCCTGATTGTTCCCGCTGAGGTTGTCCACCAAGGCGGGGATATCCACCTCCAGGGTCACGGCCATACCGCCCTTGAGGTCGAGGCCCATGCTCATTTCCCGCTGCTTGCACTCCTCATAGGAATATCCGAACACGGGATATGCCTCATCACTGCCGTGGGCCTGGAAGTACCGGTTCTCGAAAGCAAGCTTGACCGAATCCGCGTCGAGTGCACTATTCGCTGCCACCGCCATCAAGGAATCGGTGTGTGCCTGGGCCAGATCGGCCACCTTGGCCTCGAACCTGTTGGAGAACAGCGAGAAGGACAACTGCCAGAGGCAAGCGAGCGCCAGAAGGATGGAGAACACCCAGAGCGCGCCTTTATTCTGCATGGGAAGAAGATCGGATTGGTTTATCGGGAGGCCGGCCTGGGGATTCGTTTCAACGATCCCCAGGCCAACGGGGCGGCAAATATAGAAGGATAGCCATGCGGCCGGTATGCTGCGCGCGAAGTGCCCGGGAAACAGGTGGAAATCCAGGTGCCACACCTGCGACGGGCCGCTGGTCTACCTTCGCAGGAATTCCCCCCAACCGCCATGCCGCCGCGCCTGCTCGTCGCCATCGCTGCCTGCAGCACCCTTTGGTGCCACGCCCAGGACAGCCTTCTCTTCGCCCCGCAGGTGCCCGTGCACCGGAACGGCGTGCCGTTGGCCATGCCTTGGGCAGGCGGCCTTAATGCGCCCCAGTTCTCCGCTATCGACCTGGACCAGGACGGCCTCCAGGACCTCTTCGTGCTGGACCGCATGGGCAATGTGGCCCTGTTTCTAATGAACACCGGGAGCATCGGCCAGCCGCAATACCGGCCCACCCGTGCCTATGACCAGGTGCAACCCTTCCCCCAGTTGCATGATTGGGCCTTGATGCGCGACTATGACTGCGACGGCAAGGCCGACATCTTCGCGTACACCAGCGGGGCCTTCGCCGTATACCGCAATACCAGTGACGCATCCGGCCCCGCCTTTACCCTGGCCGACGGCCAGGTGGGCAGCAACTACGTGCCCACAGTGAGCCCCAACCTGTACATCAGCAATGTGGACCTGCCCGGCATGGCCGACCTGGACGGCGACGGCGACCTGGACATCCTCACGTTCAGCATCTGGGGCAATTACCTGGAATACCACAAGAACCTGAGCATGGAGCTCTACGCCCACTGCGACAGTCTGGCCTATGAGGTGCGCAGCCGCTGCTGGGGCGAATTCCGCGAATCCATGGACAACCAGGCCGTGACCCTCAACGTGCCCTGCACGGACAATGTGCCCAACCCCGAGTTGCCGCCCATGCACGGCGGCACCCCGCCCGATGCGGGGGACCGGGCCCATTCGGGCAGCACCATCCTGCCCTTGGACCTGGACGGAGACGGCGACATGGACCTGCTGCTGGGCGACATCGAATCGCCGGCGCTCGTGGCGCTCACCAACGGAGGCTCCACGGCACACGCCGTGATGACCGGGGCGGACACCCTGTTCCCCTCCTATGGCGTGCCGATCGACCTTCAACAATTCCTCGCCGGATTCTTCGTGGACATCGACCTGGACGGCAGGCGCGACCTGGTGGTGGCCCCCAATTCAACCACCGCTGCCGAGAACGCCAAGGGCACCTGGTACTACCGGAATACCGGCACCGACGCGGCACCGCATTTCACCTACATGCGCGACGACCTCTTCCAGGGCGACATGCTCGACTTCGGCCAAGGCGCACACCCCGTGCTGTTCGACCACAACGGCGACGGATTCATGGACCTGGTGGTGGCGAACGACCATTACTTCAGTGCCGATGGCAACCACCGCGGGCGGCTGGCCCTGCTGGAAAACACAGGTGTGGCCGGTGCGCCTGCCTTCACCGTGGCTTCCGAGGACTATGCCGCCCTCTCCTCCCTCTCCCTCGGCACCGGGCTCCATCCGGCCTTCGGCGATGTGGACGGCGATGGTCGCGCAGACTTGGTGCTCGGGGGCCAGGACGGCACGCTCCACCTGCTGCGCAACACCTCCACAGGAGCTTTGGCACAGTTCCAAACCGCCCCGGAACCGGTGGTGGATGACCAAGGCGCGGTGATCGACGTGGGGGCAAACGCCACCCCGCTGCTGTTCGACCTGGACAGCGATGGCCTGCGCGACCTGATCATCGGGGAGCGGAACGGGAACCTGAACCATTACCGCAACACAGGCACCCCGCAAGCTGCCGTGTGGCACCTGGAGACCGCCGACCTGGGGCAGGTGAGCGTGAACGAATACTGGAGCAACACAGGGTACAGCGTGCCCTTCCTGATGCATGACCCGGAGGGGAACCTGCTCTTCTTCTCGGGGAGTGAATCAGGGGGCATACACCGCTACGAAGTGGTCAGTGGAGGGCCGGGCACCGCCTGGACCCGGACCGATAGTACCTGGGCCGACCTGCATGAGGGCTGGCGCACGGCCATCGCCTTCCACGACTTCACCGGCGACGGCAAGCCGGACGCGGTGGTGGGCAATGCGCGCGGCGGCCTGAGCTTCTGGGCCAGTGAACAGACCGACTACACGGGCACGGCGGCCCTGGAAAGCCCTATCCCGTTCAGCATCTTCCCCAACCCCACGGACGGCCGCTTGAATATCCAATGGCATGCGGCACCGGTAGCGGAATTGAAAGCGATCCTGACCGACGGCCTCGGGCGTGCGATCCGCACCGGCTCGATAACCGGCCCTGCCTGGAGCATGGACCTGTCTGGCCTGCCGGCCGGGTTATACCTGCTTACGCTGTCCGACGGGCGGGCCTCCTGGTCACAGCGGGTATTGGTGGCACCGCACTGAGGAAAGGGTGCCTCGAAGAAGGTTCCTCGAGGCATCCGAAAGGCAAAGGGCGCCTTCCGGCGCCCCTTCCCAAGTTATAATCCATGGTGGTCCTCAGGCTGGCACGTTCATGCGGTCCAGCACATCCATCACCTCTTTCACCGCCTTGGCGCTGGCGTGGGTCAGTTCCATTTCCTCCTGGTTGAGCTTCAGTTCGATGATGCGCTCAATGCCGTTGCGGCCCAGCACCACGGGCACGCCCAGGTACACGTCCTTCAGGCCGTATTCACCTTGCAGCCACGCGCAAACGGGGAACACGCGCTTCTGGTCGCGCACGATGGCCTCCACCATCTGTGCGGCGGCCGTTCCGGGTGCGTACCAGGCGGAGGTGCCCAGCAGGTTCACGATCTCGCCGCCACCTTTCTTGGTGCGCTCCACGATGGCGTCCAGCTTGTCCTTCTTGATCAGTTCGGTGACGGGGATGCCACCCACGGTGGTGTAGCGTGGCAGGGGTACCATGGTGTCGCCGTGGCCACCCATGAGCACCGCTTGGATGTCCTTGGGGCTGATGCCCAGCTCCGTGGCCAGGAAAGCCCGGTAGCGGGCCGTATCCAGGATGCCGGCCATGCCGAACACGCGCTGCGCGGGGAACTTGCTGGTGAGGAAGGCGCAGTAGGTCATCACGTCCAGCGGGTTGCTCACCACGATGATCACGGCGTTGGGCGAATGCTGCACCACGTTCTCGGTCACGCTCTTCACGATGCCGGCGTTGGTGGCGATCAGGTCATCGCGGCTCATTCCCGGCTTTCGGGGCAGGCCACTGGTGATCACCACCACGTCGCTGTTGGCCGTCTTGGAGTAATCATTGGTACTGCCCACAGTGCGCGTATCGAAGAGGCTGATGGGCGAGGTTTGCCAGATATCCAGGGACTTGCCCTCGGCAAAGCCCTCCTTGATGTCCAGCAGGACCACTTCCGTTCCGAGTTCCTTGCGGGCGCAAACATCGGCGCAAGTGGCCCCGACATTACCGGCCCCGACTACTGTGATCTTCATGATGCTTAAAGCTGCTTTGGTGAGGATTCGACACCGGTCTTTCAGGCCGGGGCGCAAAAGTAGCGGCTTCGGCGGAATCGGTTTTTCCACCGCCGGTGCACAAGTCCATGGCAGGTCCGCCCGAGGTTGCCGATAACTGATCCGGTTTTGCCGCAGAGGTCCGGGTCGTGGCTATTCCTTAACTTACGCACCTCAAATGGCCCATCGGGACATCGAACTGGCAACCCTCGGCCCAAACGTGCGTCTAAGCACTGCATGGCAGGGCATGGATACATCGGAGCCCAAGTACGATGGGATCATCCACGGGTGCTTGGCCGGGGAACGCCGGAGCCAGCAGCAGGTGTACGAGCTGTTCTATGGCAAGATGATGGCCGTATGCCTGCGGTACACCAAGAACCACGACCAGGCGAAGGACATCCTGCAGGACGGCTTCATCAAGGTGTTCCGCAGCATGGAGCACTTCAACCGCGAGGGCAGCTTCGAGGGTTGGATCCGGCGGATCATGGTGAACACGGCCATCGACCATTTCCGGCGCGCTCGCCACTCCTACCTGTTATTGGGGGAGGACCGCAGCATGGAGGAGTTCGAGGACCTGCCGGACGAGGAGGAGGATGCCGGGCAGAACGACCTGCCGGACCTGAAACCGGCGGACGTGATCAACGCCATGCAGAAGCTGACGCCCGCCTATCGCACGGTCTTCAACTTGTACGTGTTCGAGGGAATGACCCACAAGGAGATCGCCGATACGTTGAGCATTAACATTGGCACCTCAAAGAGCAATTTGGCAAAGGCAAAGTCCAACCTCAAGCGCTTGCTTAGTAAGAAGGAGAACCCCTAGGTGATGGCCGGAAACAACAACGAACTGGATGCCTTCGAGCGGCAGTTGAAGAACAGCCTCGATCCCTACGAGGTGCCCTACAATTCCGCTGACTGGGCCCAAATGGAACGGGCGCTCTCCAGCGGGGTACGCGGCTGGGGCTATGGGCGGGCCTTGGTCACGGGCATGCTGCTGGCCGGTGCCCTGTTGATCGGCGGCACGGCCTACTTCCTGGGGCGTGATTCCGGCAGCCACATGGCCGACGAACAAGTGGGTACGGCAACGCCAACCAGCATGGAAGTGGCCGTTACCGGGCAGGCGGATCAAGGGAACCCACAAGCGGAACCGGCACCGGCCACATCCACCACCACCGCCGAACCGGAAGCGGCACCGAGTACGAACCTGGCCAGGAAAACCGGCACGGCCACGGCAGATCGAACAGTGGCCGGTACGACCAACCGCGCCGGAGGCAGCACCCCGGTCAACTCCGCGAACAGCGGTACGCAGCCCGGCCCGAACGGGAACAAGGCCAATGACGCAGCGGCGTCCACGGGCGCGGGCTTCCGCCCCAGCGTGAAAGAGGCCTGCCCGGGTGATGCGGTGGAATTCACCGTGGAGCGCATGTCCGAGGGCGGCATCTACCTGTGGAACTTCGGCGACGGCAGCTTCAGCAACAAGCCGAACCCGCAACACAGCTTCACCAAGCCCGGCACCTACCAGGTCACCTTGTCCATGTCCTCCGCGGGCGTGGGTACCATCCACAACAAGCCGAGCAGCGACATGATCGTGGTGCACGAGGCCCCGCTCGCGGCGTTCAACGTCATCAAGCGTGAGTTCGCCGGTCAGGTGCCGAGCGTGCATTTCGACAGCCGCACCCAAGGCGCGAAGAGCTACCATTGGGACCTGGGCGACGGCACCGTGAGCACGTTGGCCAGCCCGGACCATACCTACCGCAAGAAAGGCACCTATCAAGTGGTGTTGACGGTGACAAACGAGACCGGCTGCGAGGACCGGACCATGAAGGAGGTGCGCATCGACCGCGACTTCGACCTGGCCGCCCCGGCGAGCTTCTCCCCCAACGGCGACGGCAAGAACGACAGCTTCATGCCGCAAGCCCTGCCCAACCTGACCACCAAGTTCAAGCTGGCGGTGTACGACACGGCGGGCACCTTGATGTACAGCACCACCGATGCGAGCCGCCCCTGGTGTGGCAAGGTCCATAACCAAGGTGCCTTGGTGGCCCCGGGCAACTACGTTTGGGTGGTGGACCTGGATGCGGGGCAGGGCACGGAGACCTTCACCGGCACAGTGCGGTTGGAGAAGTGATCCATTCTCTGGCACGGTCAAAGGCAATTGCATTCCAAGACTGGCACATCAATGTGCCGGTATTGGGCTCCCCAAAGGCGACCTTCGGGCGTCTTTCCCAAGCGCGGGCGCGTCTATGTAACGTGCATCCTCCCCCTCCCGAATGCCTCGACCCATCCGGTTCCTCTTTTCCCTGATAAGTGTAGCCCTTTCCCCGTTGGTGATGGGCCAGCCCTTCACGATCAACGGCGGTGATGTGAGCACCTGCCAAGGCCTGTTGCTGGACAGCGGGGGGCAGGGAGCAAGCGGGTACAGCGACAACGAGGACTTCACCATCACCATCTGCCCCACCGACCCGGATAGCGCCATCTCCCTGAACTTCACCACATTCACCCTTTCCTCCGCCGGCATCGCCCCGGTGGATGAACTGTTCATCTACGACGGCAATTCCACCTCGGAGCCGCTTATCGGCAGCTGGACCGGGAGCAATTCCCCGGGGATCGTGTCGGCCAGTTTCGCCAACCCCACGGGCTGCCTTACGGTTCGCTTCATCTCCAACAACACGGGGACCGGGGTCTTTTCAGCGAGTGTGACCTGCCATACCCCGTGCGAACCGCCCACGGCCGTGGCGGTGATGAGCGAAGCCGCACCGGCCTTGATCTGCCAAGGGGAGCCTCTCGGGTTCGATGGTTCGGGCTCCTATGCAGCGAACGGCTTGGCCATCACCCAGTACCTGTGGGACTTCGGTGACGGCACCATGGACAGCACCAGCGGTCCCTTGGTGAACCACGTCTTCGCCGGGTCGCCGGCACAGCACACCGTGCAACTGCAAGTGACCGATGCGAACGGTTGCGTCAACACCAACCGCGTGGACCTGGTGGTACAGATCAGCACCACGCCCAACTTCCAAGGCTTCGACAACATCACGCACTGTGCGGGAGAGCCCGTGGACCTGACCGCCACCACATCCGTATCCGGCAGCACGTGGAGCAGCATCCCGGACGTGAACTTCGGGGGGCCGGTGCTGCTGCCGGACGAATTGGGCGTTCCATTCATCAGCCAGGTGACTTTCAACGCCTTTCCGCCGGGCAGCACATTGGCCAGCGTAAACGATATCCAATCCGTATGCGTGAGCATGGAACACTCCTTCATGGGGGACTTCACACTCCAACTCACCTCCCCCACGGGCCAGTCCATCATGCTCCACCAGCAGCAAGGTGGCGGTACCTATTTGGGCGGGGCCAACGACACCGACGACGTCATCCCCGTACCTGGTGATTGCTGGGAATACTGTTTCAGCCCCACAGCCACCTTGGGCACATGGGCGGCCTGCTCCGCCGGCGGCGCCACCCCCAACGTGATGATGGGGGGCAACCCACCTTCCAGTGCCCTGATCCCGGGTACCTATTCGGCCGTACAGCCCTTCAGCAACCTGATAGGCAGCCAGCTGAACGGCACTTGGACACTGACCTTCATGGACCAATGGGGCATCGATAACGGTTCCATCTGTTCCTGGAGCATCAACTTCGATCCCTCCATCCTGCCGCCGGACAACTCCTACACGCCCACTCCGGGCATCATGCATACGGACAGCAGTTACTGGACGGGACCTGCGCTGACCAACGACCCGAACAATCCGTTGCATTACATCGCCAACCCCACCACCGTGGGCCAGCACTTGTACACATACACCGTCACGGACAATTTCGGCTGCACCTACGACACCTCTTTGACCATCATCATCACGCCGGGTGTGCAGGTGGATCCCTACCTATCCCCCAACACGGTATGCGGCCAGCCGATCCTGCTGCAACCGGGCTTGCAGCTGCCGCTTCCCACGGGTGTGATCACCTACCAATGGACCCCGGCCGCAGGCCTGAACAACCCCTTCACACCCTTCCCCAGTGCATCGCCCGCAGTGCCCACCTGGTACACGCTTCATGCCTACCCCGCCGGGCATCCGCTATGCGGATCGGCCGATAGCGTACTGGTGAACCCGTTGACGACCTTGGCAAACGACAGCATCGTGGTGGACCACCTCTGTTTCGGGGACAACACCGGCTCCATAGAAGTGGTGACCAACGGGAGCGGCGGTCCTTGGAACTACACGTGGACCGACAATACCGGGACGGTGGTGCAGCAGACCCTTGCCGCCAACGGCGACACGTTCCATGGACCGGGCGGCATATACCAGGTGTTGGTGGAGGAAGGGCCGAACGGCAACGGTTGCACGGACAGCCTGATGGCGATGATCAACGAGCCATCACCCGTGCAGATCGCTTCAACCAGTGCGGACACCGTGATCTGTTTGACCGGCACAGCCCAGTTGCAGGCCTCGGCCATCGGGGGTACCGGCCTGCACGTTTTCCACTGGGACCATGGTGCGGGCAACGGCAATGCGCCCACGGTATCGCCATCGCAGACCACCACTTTCACGGTGTACGCCACGGATGTGAACAATTGCCATTCGGATACCTTGCCCGTGACGGTGGCGGTACGCCCGGGGCTATCCTTCCACCTTCCGGACTCGGTGGTGAGCTGCCCGACGTTGGACGTACTGCTTCTGCCGGACAGCATGCAGGGCGGCGATGGCCAGTATACCTTCGACTGGGGCCAAGGCCCTTCCGCAGACCCCTCATTGACGGTAAGCCTTTACAGTTCGCAGGGTTTCTGCATGACCTTGCGCGACGGTTGCGAAACGCCCCCCTTGACGCACTGCACCACCGTGGCGATCACCCCGGTACCGCCGTTGGTGCTCAGCATCGACAGCATTCTTGGTTGCCAACCATTCAGCGTGAACCTCCAATTGGAAGATACCACGGGCGGTGCCGTGGCGGACTGGAGCTTCTTCGACGGGCCCACCTTGGTGAACCGGCCCATGTCGGTTGAACACACCTATACCCAGCACGGCGTGTTCAACGTGGGGGTCAATGTCACCTGGCCGAACGGCTGCGAGATGGACAGCGTTTGGACCAACGCGATCACGGTGGTCAAGGTGCCGAATGCCGATTTCAGCTGGACGCCCCACCCTGCGGACATTTTCCTGAACGAGGTGCAGTTCCACGAGGAAGCCGGCCCCATGGCCGTGAGCTACCAATGGGAATTTGGCGGATTGGGCACCTCCACGGATCCCGATCCATCCTTCACCTTCCCCAACGATACCGGCCGGTACTACCCCGTGGAATTGCTGGTACGCAACTACCTGGGCTGTGCGGACAGCATGGTGCGGATGGTGAATGTCGATGATGCCTTCCTGGTGCATGTGCCCACCGCGTTCAGCCCGGATGGCGACGGCATCAATGAGGTACTGCGCGTGGTGGGGAACGATATCGCGGATGCCGAGTTCCACTTCATGGTATTCAACCGGTGGGGCGAGAAGATCTACGACAGTACCGACCGCACTGCCGGCTGGGACGGTACGTGGAAGGGGAAGAAGGTCCAGAACGGCGTGTACGTGTGGATGCTGCGTGCGCAGTCCCGCTATACCGGGGTGAACACGGACATGCGGGGCCATGTGACGGTGGTCCGGTGATCGGGTTCGCACAACTGGCGTGCAGGTTGCCTCTGGGCGGCTGATTTTTTCGTACCCAAAGCGGTTCGCGAGTTTTTCGGTCATTCATCGACCGAAACAGGGTATTGGTCCACGGAATCCGAAGTCGATTGACCAACTGTACTTGTGCCGGGTATTTTACAAGCGCCTACCCGAAATCCCTGCAAACCCGGCGCTGCATGGTCCTTTTCTACCCTTCAACCGGACCCCATATCTCTTCATCCGCCTACTTGCTCCGCGCAGGCATCATCGCCATAGTGGCCATAGTCCTGCACGTGCAGGCCCACGGGCAAACGCATCCGATCTTCAACGGTATCGAAAGTGCCTGTACCGGGGCCTTCCTGGACAGCGGCGGCCAAGGTGCCGGTGGGTACGGGAACAATGAGAACTACACCTACACCTTGTGCCCCGATGTGGCAGGCGGGGCCATCTCGCTCAACTTCATCACGTTCAACTTGAGCCTGGCGGGTGCGGCCCCCGTGGACGGGATGACCATCCATGACGGCAACAGCACCGCCGCGCCGGTCCTGGGCACATGGACCGGGAGCGGGTTGCAGGGCCAGGTGGTATCGGCCAGCAGCGGGAACACCTCGGGATGCCTCACCGTGGTATTCCACTCCAACAATACTGGAACCGGGTCGTTCGCCGCCACGATCAGCTGCTACCAACCGTGCATCCGGCCGATCGCCGCAGCCATGTACGGAAGTGCCGGGCCGATGATGATCTGCCCGGGAGAGGCGGTCACCTTCAACAGCAGCGCGTCCACCGCGGCGCCGGGATTCAGCATTGCCAGCCGCACCTGGGATTTCGGTGACGGCACCATCCTGAACAATGCCCCGGTGACAGTAAGCCACACCTATACCCAGCCCGGCGCCTACACGGCACAGCTGTATCTTTTGGACAACAACGGATGCTCCAGCACCAACCTGGTGGACCTGGTGACCTTGGTGGGTACGACACCCAACTTCAACAGCATGGCTGGCGCCTTGGGCTGTGGCGGCGAAACCCTGTGCATTGACGGGGCAGTGAACCCCACCACCTGGACCGAGACTCCGGACAATGGCCTGGGATCGGGCGTCTTCCTTCCGGACAACGTGGGCGAGTGCTTCCCCACCACCCTCACGTTCACACAGTTCGCCCCCGGGCAAACGCTCACCAATGTGAACCAGCTCCTGGACATCTGCGTGAACATGGAGCATTCCTTCATGGGCGACTTGATCATCCGGATCATCAGCCCGAACGGCCAGACCGTGGTGCTCCACCAGCAGGGCGGCGGCGGGACCTATTTGGGTGTACCGGTGGACAACGATGCCACACCCAATATCCAAGGCACCTGTTGGACGTACTGCTGGAGCCCCACCGCCACCAACGGCACTTGGGCAGCCAACAGCGGCGGCACTTTGCCCAGCGGCACCTATGAAAGTGTCAACCCGCTCAGTGGGTTGTTAGGCTCACCGCTCAACGGCACCTGGACCTTCGAGATCTGTGACATGTGGGGCATTGACAATGGCTTCATCTGTGACTGGAGCATGGAGTTCGACCCGGCGCTCTACCCGGGCCTGACCCAGTTCACACCCCTGTACGGCGCTGCTTGTGACAGTTCATTCTGGACCGGCCCGAACATCACCTCCACCTCGGCTGATTGCAACCAGTTCTGCACCTCGGGGCTACCCGCGGGCAACCACTCGTTCACGTACACAGTGACGGACAACTTCGGCTGTACCTATGACACCACAGTGGTCGTCACCATCGTTCCCGACTTGACGGTGGACGCCGGACCGGACCAGTCCACGTGCGGAACAGCGGTGCAGCTGAACGCCACCTGCAGTTCAGGGGGCTTCCCCACAAGCTGTGAATACGAGCTATGGCTGTTCGACTCCTTCGGGGATGGATGGAATGCCAACGCCTACATCACGGTGACCATCGACGGGGTGAGCACGAACTGGACCATGCCCAACGGCTCTGCGGGCTTCACCACCATCCAAGTGCCGGACGGCGCATCAATCGTCCTCACCTACTTCCGGGGCGGGTTGTTCTCCAACGAACAATCCTTTCAGTTGATCAACAGCAGCGGGACCGTGGTATACACCGGCAACAATCCGCCCAACGGTGTGGTTTGGACCGGCACTGCGGACTGCCCGGATGCAGGGATCACCTACCAATGGAGCCCTACCACGGGCTTGTCCGACCCATCGATCGCAAATCCCACGGCAACGGTCTCCACCACGAGCACCTACTGTGTCACCGCCTTCCCCATTGGCCATCCGGACTGTGCGATGACCGATTGCATGACGATCACGGTGGATGATCCCGTGGACCCGGGTACCAATGGCTCGATCACGGTATGTGCGAACAGCGCGGCCTTCAACCTCTTCACGCAACTGGGCGGAACACCGGCAACCGGCGGTACCTGGACCGACCCTACGGGTAATGCCCATGGAGCCTTGTTCACACCCGGAACCGATCCCGGCGGCATCTACACCTACACCGTGACGGGGGTAGGTGCCTGCGGTACAAGCACCGCAAGCGCAACTGTGACCGTCGCGGTGAACACGCCGCCCGATGCCGGAACCCCGGGCAGCATCACGCTCTGCGCAACGG
>JAHDVX010000013.1:89475-112398 GCA_023382455.1 Flavobacteriales bacterium | reverse complement strand
GAATGAATCCGACGGTAAAAGTAAATCACTCAACCTAACACAGAATCTGCGGGAGCGTGGCTCTTATTGGGTCATACTTCGTTACTCCTCTGTTGGATACTTCGCTCCAGTATCCGCACTTCGTCGTGCCTCGTCTGGCCGAATTATAGCCACGCGTGACATCCATTCGCGGTTCTTCGAAGTACCCTCCAACCGGCAGGAGGAGGGCATCTCCATTTTCCGAAGTGCCAAAAAATAGAAATACCTGTTTCTAGGTATTGTGGACAGGGAGGTGCGGACGTTGCTTTGCATCGTGCTTGACCCCTTGCCCCGATGCCCGTTGAAGGAGCGCTTCGGACATCTAACCAATAATATGGCAACGTGGTGGTAGCACAAGCGGGCATTCCAATGTCCGTGCGAAGGCCCTTCCGCTAGCGGGGGGCCTTCCGATTTCATATCCACGCTTAAAAACACTGGATCACAGGAATTTGAGGGACGGATTCAACACATAAACTCAATCGGATAGGCCCACAGGGGAGATGAACATTCCTTCAGCAAGGATGGGAGGCAGTCGCCCCTCGCTCCCGACTGAACGGAAGATGCAGCCTACCCTTGTGCCTGGGGGCCATCACTCTACCAGTGCGCATTCGACGCTCACCGTGGAGGTGCCCGCCGGGCGGGTCTTCGGCCTGCTGGGGCGATGGTGCATGGCCGTGATGCGCTCGGAGGCGGTGCCCATGAAGGATACGGCGGCCATGATCCGCAACCGTGCCGAGGGCATCGTGGCATGGGGCGTATGCGCCGGGCCAACGGGTTCCTCGAAGCGATCAACGGATCGTTCGGGGCCGCCAAGCGCCGCGCCAGAGGTTCGCCAGCTTTGGGGCCATCCGCACAGTCATCTTCCTGATCGCCGGCCAACTCGACTTCTCGAATCCACTCGCACGGCCGGCGGCCCACTCGTTATTCCGCAGAGGCAGAAGGGAGCAAGGGACCGAGCCGTAGCCATTTACAAGTACACCACCTGTACCCTGATCCGCAGGTCCTGTTCCACCTCGAAGTTGGCCTTCCGGAAGTTGGGCCGGTTGCCAAGGCCAATGGTGCTGTAGTTGGAAAATCCGATGCCCTCCTTGGGCAGGAGGAGCCCCTTGTCGATCTTGCCGTTCCCGTTCTCATCGTGGAGGATGTTCACGGCATACCGGCCGGGAGGCAGGCCGGTGAAGGTGTACGTGGCCTTCCCGCCCACGATCGGGGCCGTGCCCCGCTTGCAGCAGCGCTCGTAATGCTCGTCGGGGATGCTGCCATCCCGATTGTACAAGGCGAATTGCACCCGGCCCTTCGAGTTCCGAAGCTGATCCACTTCCACGGTGAGCGAAACGGTGCGTTCCGGGGGAGCTGGCGGAATGGAAGGTTCCTGGATGTGGGAGGCGCTGAGCGCCATGGCCGCCCATGCGGCCCAGATCGCAACGATGTTCATGCCTCAGGGATCCACAGATCGAAGGCCACGGTCACGCTTCCGTATTCCAAGGCATTGCCGCCCTTGAAGGGTGCGGTGCGCATTTTCTGGGACAGTGAAATGGCCAGTTTCGGCCGCTCATACACCAGCCCCACTTCGGTGAAGGCGCTGATTCGCTCGATCATATCCTTGCCCAAGGTGTATCCTTCCTCGGAGGATGTGATGTGATGAATGATGCCGCCCTGCAGCAAGGCGTTGTAGTAGATCACCCGGGCCGTGGGCTGCATCAACAGGTAGAGCTGGTGATCCTTCCGTCCGTTGCCGGCCTCGGGGGGCGCATCATAGGGGCTCCGCACGCGGCCCAATTGCAGCTTGAACCCGGCGCCCATCGCATCATAAAGGGTGCCCACGTAGGCATCCATGACGCCTGACACGATGAGTTTGCCGGACACGTTCACCACCTCGCGCTCCACCTCCAGGTTGTAATTCAGAATGATGTCGTTGGGCACCTGATTGTGCCAGCCTTCCGGCTTGGTATAGCCAATGGCGCGGTGCACCCATGTCTGCGCTTCGTCCGCCATGCTCAGGGGGCCCGTCACGCCCAGGTTCACCGCAGTGGTCAGGATTATCCGCTTTTCGCGGTCCATGGACCGGAGCGAATGGATGGCGAAGAGGGCGCCCGCGTACGGCCTGTCATCAAGCTGCACCTCGGCAATGTCGATCCGCGAAGGGGTGAACATGTGCTGGGCGATGCCCCATCCGTACAGGTTCGAATCATCCGCCACCTGCAGCAGCAGGCGCTGCGCGAAGTTGCGCTTCTCCCGGCGGTAGAAATATTCCACCCGCACCCCGTTGGTGTAATAGCGGTCCGTGCCGTCGCCCTTGAAGACCAGGTAATCGTTCTCCCAGGTCAGCTTCAGCGAAGGGGCATTCCGTGTTTGCGCACCAACGGCCGACGGCATCAGCGCCAGTATCAATGGAATGACGATAGCCCGGTTCATGGGTTCAGGACGACCGGTTCATGGGATGCGATCACGGGCTTGCCCCATTTCTCCTTCGCCCGGTCCACCAGGAAGTACACCAGGGGCACGAGGAACAGGGTGAGCGCCAGCGAGGACAGCAGCCCGCCGATGATCACCCAGGCCAGGCCGTTCTTCCACTCGGCGGCGGTGCCGCTGGCCAAGGCGATGGGCAGCATGCCGATGGCCATGGAGAGCGTGGTCATCAGGATGGGCCGCATGCGCCCCTTGGATGCCTCTATGATCGCCTCCCGGAAGGGCTTTCCGGCCTCCTTCAGCTGGTTGGTGAAGTCCACGATGAGGATGGAGTTCTTGGTGACCAGGCCCATGAGCATGATGAGGCCCAGCAACGCGAAGAGGCTGAGGTGGCTCATGGACAGGTTGAGCGCGAGGAAGGCGCCGATGGCCGCCACGGGGATGGCGAAGAGCGCTACGAAGGGATAGATGTAGCTGTCGTACAGCGCCACCATGATCAGGTAGATGAGGATGAACGAGATGAGCAGCACGGACCCCAGGGCGCCGAAGCTGTCGTTCTGCCGCTTGATGTCGCTGCCCCAGGCCATCTGCACGCCGGCGGGCAGGGGGTTGGCCCGCACGTAGGCCACCACGTCGTCGGCCACGGAGCCGGACGGACGGCCCAAGGCGTCGGCGGTGAGCGTGACGGCCGGCTGGCGGTCCAGGCGCTCCAGCAGCGAGGGGGCGTTGGCGCGCCGGATGTCCGCGAACTGCGATACCTCCACGGGCATGCCCTTGGGGTTGACCACGGTGAGGCGGCGCACGTCGTTGATGTTGCGGCGATCGAAGGCATCGAGGCGGATGTTCACCGGGTATTCGGTACCGTCCTCGGTGAGCGTGGCATCGTCGTTGCCGCTGAAGGCAGTGCGCAGGTTCATGCCCACGTAAGCGGTGGACAGGCCGAGCCGCTGCATGCGGTCCTTGTCGGGCACAACCGTCAGCTCGGGGCTTCCCTCCTCCACCGACAAGCGCACGTTGTCGGCGCCGGGGATGGCGGCCACCGCCGCCTGCAGGCCTTGCGCCGAGGCCATCACCTGCCGCGGGTCGCTGCCGCTGAGGGTGATCTCGATGGGCGCGGAGCGGGGAATGAGCCCCAGCCCGGCGATGCCGATGCTGACCCCGGCGTGGCGTTCGGCCAGCTGTTCGCGGTAGCGGCGCATCACTTGCTCCGTGGACTGCCCATGGATCTCCTTCTTCGGCTTCAGCTGGATGGTGAACTCGCTCCGGTTGGCCGCTCCCACGCCCAAGCTGCCGATGCCGGTGCTGGGGCCGCCCACGTTGCTGAACAGGGTGGACACCTCGGGCTGCTGCAGGATGAAGTCCTCGATCTGCCGCGACACCCGGTCGTTCTCCTGGATGGACGTGCCCTTGTCGAACTCGAGGGTCATGCGGAACTTGCCCTGGTCGCCGGTGGCGATGAGCTCCTTGCCGATGATGTCCTGTTGCATCATGGCCGCCGTGCCGGCGAAGAGCAGGAGCACGAAGGCGGTGAAGGCGAGCTTGTGCCCCAGCACCCATTGCAGCGCGCCGCCGTACCATTGGATGAAGCGGTCCAACTGATGCTCGAACCAGAGCAGGAAGCGGTTGAACAGGGTGGTGGGCCGCAGGTTGTCCTTTTCGCCGATGCGCGAGGCCAGCCACGGGGTGAGCGTGAAGCCCACGAGCAGGCTGGTGAGCACGGTGACCACCACCACCACGGCGAACTGCTTGAGCATGTCGGCCACGAACACCTGCAGGAAGAGGATGGGCACGAACACCACCACGTCCACGAGGGTGATCGACACGGCGGAGAAGCCGATCTCCATGCGGCCCTCCAAGGATGCCCGGCGCTTCTCCTTGCCCATGTCCAGGTGGCGCTGGATGTTCTCCAGTACCACGGTGGCGTCGTCCACCAGCACGCCGATCACCAGCGACATGGCCAGCAGGGTCATCAGGTTGAGCGTGTAGCCCAGCAGCCACATGGCGCCGAAGGCCGTGATCAGCGAGGTGGGGATGGCCACCGCCACGATGAGCGAGTTGCGGAAGCTGCGCAGGAAGAGCAGCATGACCAGCGACACGAGGATGACCGCCAGGATGAGGTCGAAGACCACGGAGTTGACGGCGGCGATGGTGTTGTCCGTGCTGTCGTCCGTGACGGTGAAGCGCACCCCGTCGGCCGCATTGCGCTCCATGATCTCGGCGAACTTGGCATGCACGGCACGGGACATGTCCACCGCGTTGGCATCGCCCTGCTTCTTGATCAGCAGGCCGATGCCGTTGGTGCCGTTGAAGCGGCTCACCGAGCTGGTCTCCTTGATGCCATCGTGCACCTGCGCCACGTCGCGCACATACACGGGGCTTCCGGGCACGGGCATGGCCACCTGCACGCCGCCGATGTCGTCCACCGTGGCGAAGCGGCCCACCAGCCGCACCGTGCTGCTTTGCGCCTGCGTCTCCACGCTGCCTGCGGGCAGGTCGATGCCTGCGCGGTTGATGGCTTCCGTCACTTGCAGCAGCGAAAGGCCGTGGAGCTTCAGCTTCTCCCGGTCCACTTTCACCTGGAACTCCCGTTCCTCGCCGCCCAGCAGGGTGACCTCGGCCACGCCCTTGATCTGCTGCACCTGCGGCAGGTACTCGTCCTGCATGCGGCGGTAGAATTCAGTCCCGGGCAGCGAGCTGGTAGCGATCACCGACATGACCGGCAGGTCGTTGGGCGACACCTTGCTCATCACCGGGCTCTGGATGTCCTGCGGCAGGTCCTTGCGGATGTTGTCGATGTAGCGCTGCGCATCCTGCATGGTGCGGTCCAGGTCGGTGCCGTACTTCAGGTTGGCGATGACCACCGAGGCGTTGGGCAGCGATTTGGTGACGAGGAAGTCCACACCCTCCAGGTTGGCGAGCGCGTCCTCGATCTTGCGCGACACCGACGTCTCCACCTCGTTGGGCTCGGCGCCGGGGTACACCGTGCGGATCACCACCACGGGCTGGTTGAAGTCGGGCATGAGCTCGTAGCTGAGGTTCATGAACCCGATGACCCCCACCAGCGCGAAGACGCTGAACAGGACGACGATCAGCGACGGCCTCCGGATCGATAGTTCAGTGATGTTCATGGCAACGGGGGATCAGTGCACGGCCACGGGGGTGCCGTCGGAGAGGTTGATGAAGCCCTTGGTGACCAGGACGTCGCCCGGCTGCAGGCCCCGCTCCACCACCGAGCGCTCGCCCATGGTGGCGGCCACCTGCACGGGCTGCAGCACCGCTTTGCCGTCGCGTACCAGATACACTTGCGGGTTGCCGCCACCGACAATGGCCGATGACGGGATGACGATGCCGCCGCCCGCGCTGCGCTGCTCCAGCTGCATCCGCCCGAACATGCCCGCACGGATCTCCAGGTCAGGCGTGTTCGCCACCTGCATCTGCACCGGATAGCGGTTGGCGGGGTCCGCCTTGCTGCCCACCAGCGTTACGCGGCCCCGCAGGTCGGAGCCCGGCAGGTTGTCCGCCGCGATGCGGTATTCCTCGCCGGTGCGGAAGCGGCCCAGGTCGCTTTCCGCCACCTGCACGGTGAAGCGCAGGCGACCGATGTCGGTGACCTGCACCAGCGGCATGCCCGGCGCGGCGAAGGCCCCGGCCTCGCTGAACTTGGCGGTGACCAGGCCATCGAAGGGCGCGCGTATGGTGGTCTTGGCGATCTGCTCCAGCAAGGTGGCCTTCTGCACCTCGGCGGCCCGCAGGCCCAGGCGCGCCTTCTCCAGCTGCACGCCCTGCACCGCATCGGCCCCGGCCAGCACGGTTAAGCGGGCCACGTCCGCCTGCAGGCCTTCCACCTGCACCTCCACGCCCTGCAATTGCAGTTGCAACAGGCTCTTGTCCTGCTGCACCAGGGCCTGCCCCTTGCGCACCCGGTCGCCCACCTCCACCAGCACCTCGCCGATCTTCCCCTGCACCTCGGCGCTCACCTTGGTCTCACGGTCCGGTTCGAACTGGCCGGTGAAGGCCCACGCCTCGGCGGCCTCGCCCGCGCGCATGGTGTCCACCTGCACGGTGATCGCCTGGCCGGGATCGCGGTGGTACACGGTGGAGCGCGCCTCCTGCTTGTTGCGGGCCAAGCGTACCAGCACCAGGCCGGTCAAGAGCAAGGGGATGAGGATGTACAGCAGCACTTTCCTCTTGTTGGTCGCGTGCGTTGCCATGTTCGTTCAGTTGAGGGTGGTGAGGTTGCCGGTGTGCTTGCGCAGGTCGAGG
Source organism: Flavobacteriales bacterium (assembly GCA_023382455.1). GTDB lineage: Bacteria > Bacteroidota > Bacteroidia > Flavobacteriales_F > PHOS-HE28 > PHOS-HE28. Next base: position 105,708 of record JAHDVX010000013.1, on the reverse strand, counting down.
TCGGCCCGCAGGAAATCGATGATGGCATCGAGGTATTCCTGCTGGGCCTCGCGCAGGGCGTTGTCGGCCAGCAGGACGTCGGTGAGCGAGGCGGTGCCTTGCTGTTGCTGCAGCAAGGCCTGCCGGTAGATGGACCCTGCCAAAACCACTTGCGACGCGCGGTCGTTGATGAAGGCCCGTGCGATCTCGCGCTCGCGGCGGGCGCTTTGCGCCTGCACCCCGTTCTGCTCGCTGAGCAGCGCGTAGCGCAGTTCGTTGTTGCGCAGCTCCAGCTCCTTCTGCCGCGCCTTGCGGTGCACCACCGTGCCGCCGAACAGCGGGTAGGACAATTGCAGGCCGCCGAAGCCCACCGGATGGAAGGTGAGGAACTCGTTCGGTGCCTTGTCGTAGCCGAAGCCGTTGGTGCCGTACGATGCGAACAGCCGCAGCGAGGGCAGGTAGCCCGAGCGCCGGATGGTGCGCAGCTCGGTGTTCAACAGATAGCCTTGGTGCTTCAGCAGTTCCAGCTCGGCAACGGTGGCTCCGGCGTAGGTCCTTTCCGGGTCGAACCGCACTTCTGGATCGATCGCGAAGGGGCGCTCCGCCGGCAGGCCGATGGCCAGTTTCAGCGCGTCCAATACCTGTTGGTATTTGCTGTCCACCTGGGCCCGGCGGGTGGTGAGCTGGTCGCGCTGCAGGCGCACCTTGCCCACGTCGGTGCCCGTGGCCATCAATTGGCCGTGGAGCAATTCCATGTTGCGCAGCAGGGCGATGGCATTCACCAGGTTGCTGTCCAGGTAGGCGCGCTGGTGGTGCAGCACCACTGCGTTGTAGTACAGCCCGGCGACCTCCACGAAGAGCTCGTCCTGCGTCTTGCTGTACTGCAGGCCGGCCAGGTCCACGCCTTGCCCGACCATGTCCACCGCGCCGTGCAGCTGCGGATCGTAGATCGGCAAGGCCAGTTGCAGGTTGGCGTTGATGTTGTGCGGCACGCCGAACTGCGCCTCCTTGAACTGGCCCTCGGGGGCCATGGGATTGAAGGTGGAGAGCGGCATGAACTGCACCGGCATGTCGGTGAAATACTTGTACTCGGCATTGGCCGTGAGCTTGGGCAGGCGGTTGGCCTTGGCCTCTTGCTCGCGCTGCCGCCCGCGCTCCAGGTCGTTGCGGCCGATGAGCAGGCCCTTGTTGCGCACCACGGCCGTGTCCAGGCACTGCTTCAGCGTCCATGCCGACTGTGCCTGCACGGCCGGCCATGCCGCGATCAGTAGGGCGGTCATCACGTGTTTGCGAATGTTCACTAACATGATTGGGCAAATTTTTTTGACCCCCGGAATCGCGTTGCCTGACGGCTGTTCCGCCGGATGCCAGCTCGGGGATCCTTCATTTCCTGCGTGTCCATCACCCGGTCCGTCATTTCGTTTCCACCATTTTCAGGATGCCGTCCAGCACCGTGCGGCCGTCCTTCACCAGGTTGGAGCGGTGGCCCGACAGTTTCCACTTCAGCACCACCAGGCGCATGCTGCCGATGATGATGGTGGCCAGCGTGCCCACCCCGATCGCCTTGCCGTACTCGCCGCGCTTCTGTCCGGCCTCCACGTTGCACCGCACATGGCCCTGCATCAGGTCCATGATCTCGCCCACCTTGGCGCTGAGCGTCTTGTCGAAATGGAAGATGTTCTCGGCGAAGATCACGCTGATCACCGAGGGCTGTTTCGTAAAAGCACGCAACTGCGAATCGAACAGCGCCCGGAGCTCCTCTCCTGCTGAGGCATAGGTCTGTCCCATCACCTTCCCCAAGCGGGTCTTCATCTCCTCGGCGAAGTAGTGGAGCAGGCCCAGCAGGATGGCGTTCTTGCCCTCGAAGTGCCTGTACAGGGCCGGCTCGGAAAGCTCCATGTCGGCGGCCAGGTTCTTGATCGTCAAGTTCTGGATGCCGTGCTGGTCGATCCGCTTGGTAGCGGCCTCGATGATCTCCACTTGGCGTTCGGTAAAGGCTTCCATGGTGTTCGGTCCGGTCTTGCGGGGACAAAGTTAGTTAGTGTTTACTCACATGGGCAACAAATTTTTCATACCCTCTTTTATACCGCCCGGAAATCCATCGGGGCCGCCTGTGCTTTCTTTGGTCCCATGGGCGCCATCGCCTACTACCTCGCCCTCCCCTTCCTCTACGGCATCTCCCTGTTGCCGTTCCGGGCGCTGTACGTGCTGAGCGACCTGGTGCAGGCGCTGGTGTTCGGGCTCCTGGGCTACCGGCTGAAGGTGGTGCGGCAAAACCTGCGCAACAGCTTCCCGGAGAAAAGCGACGCCGAGCTGAAGCGGATCGAGAAGGAGTTCCGCCAATGGTTCTGCGACCTGATACTGGAGACCTTGAAGACGCTCACGATCTCCCCGTCGCAAGCGATGAAACGGATCTCGGTGGAAGGTGACGAGGTGGTGAAACACTACTTCGATGCCGGCCGAAGCGTGATCCTGGTAATGGGCCACTGGGGCAATTGGGAGCTGGGCGGGGCGCGCTTCAGCCAGCTGCCCTACCACCACCTGAACGTGATCTATCACCCGTTGGAGAACAAGCACTTCAACCGCCTGGTCGAGCGGATGCGGATGCGGCTGGGCAACGGCCTTTACCCGATGAAGGACACGGTGCGGTGCATGTTGCGCGACAAGAAACTGCTTACCGCCACGGCCTTCATCGCCGATCAAACACCCGCCCCGGGGCACGCCTACTGGACCACCTTCCTGAACCAGGACACACCTGTCTTTTGGGGCACGGAGACGATCGCCCGCAAACTCGGCTACCCGGTGATCTACCTCGGCATCGACCGGCCCCGGCGCGGACACTACCACATGCGCTTCGAGCTGCTGGAGGCCGAGCCCGCCAACACGCCAGAGGGCGATATCAGCGAGCGGCACACGCGGCGCCTGGAACAGGACATCCGCAGCCGCCCGGCCATCTGGCTGTGGACCCACCGCAGGTGGAAACACCGGCGGCCCACCCGCCAAGTGTAACTTCGCAGCCCATGCTTGAAGGTAGAGATCTTATCCTGGCCACTCGTGCCTATGCCAAGGAATACCGCGGCCGCAGTTGGTGGCACCTGATCATCACCCTGGTGGTGCTGGCCGCCGGCTACACCGGCGTTTTCCTGCCCACGCCCCTCTGGGCCAAACTGGTCTGCACCGTGCTGGTGGCCCTGACCTTGGGGCGCATGTTCGTGCTCTACCACGATTTCCTGCACCAGAGCATCCTCCACAACTCCAAGGCGGCCAAGGGCATCTTCACCGTGTTCGGCTGGTACATGCTGGCCCCGGTAAGCATTTGGGAACGCAGCCACAATTACCACCATGCCCACAATTGCAAGCTGTACACCAGCAGCATCGGCTCCTACCCCGTGGTGACCAAGGAGAAGTACCTGGCCTCGCCCAAGGGCGAACGCACCGTGTACATGTTCGTCCGCCACCCCATCACCATCGGGCTGGGCTACATCTTCATGTTCATCTACGGCATGTGCATCCGGTCCATCATGAGCAATACGGGGAAGCACTGGGACAGCATCGTCGCCCTGGTGTTCCACTTCGCCATCGGCACGGGCATCTTCCTGCTGGCCGGATGGGCCGGCCTGGTGTTCGGTTTCCTTATCCCCTTCATCATCAGTCTGGGGCTGGGCTCCTACCTCTTCTATGCCCAGCACAATTTCCCCGGCGTGCAGTATGCTGAGAAGGACGGCTGGACCTACCATGATGCGGCGCTCAGCAGCAGCAGCCACATGAAGATGAGCCCGGTGATGCGCTGGTTCCTGGCCAACATCGGCTACCACCACATCCACCACCTGAACCCGCGCATCCCCTTCTACCGCCTGCCCGAGGCCTACAAGGCCATCCCGGAACTGCAATTGGCCAAGACCACCACGCTGCTGCCTTGGGACGTGGTGAAGTGCCTGCGGTTGAAGGTGTGGGACCCGGTGCAGCAGCGCATGCTCAAGCGCAGCGAGATCTACGCCTGAGCGGTACGGTACAAGCGGCGACACCGGCACACCAACGGCCCGGCGGCCCGGGAACCGGCCGCTATCTTCGCCCCCACCGGGTCGCCAAGGTCCGGCCACGCACATGCTCAGGATAGAGAACATCGTTAAACGATACGGCGACCACCTTGCGCTGGACGGCGTGTCCATGGAGGTGCCCCAAGGCAAGATCTTCGGCCTGCTGGGCCCCAACGGTGCCGGGAAGACCACGTTGATCCGCATCATCACCCGCATCACCGGCCCGGACAGCGGGCAGGTGCTGCTGAACGGCAAGCCCATGACGGCCGCCGACGTGGAGCTCCTGGGGTATCTGCCCGAGGAACGCGGCCTGTACAAGAAGATGAAGGTGGGCGAACAGGCCCTGTACCTGGCGCGCCTCAAGGGCTTGTCCAAGCAGGATGCCACCGCACGCCTGAAGGAGTGGTTCGAGCGATGGGAGATCGCCGGGTGGTGGAACAAGAAGGTGGAGGAGCTCAGCAAGGGCATGGCCCAGAAAGTACAGTTCATCACCACGGTGCTGCACCGGCCGGAACTGATCATCCTGGACGAACCATTCAGCGGCTTCGACCCCATCAACGCGGAGCTGATCCGCTCGGAGATCATCCGCATGAGCAAGGAGGGCACCACCGTGATGCTCAGCACCCACAACATGGGCAGCGTGGAGGAGCTGTGCGAGGAGATCGCCCTGATCGACCGCAACCATGTGGTGCTCCATGGCCCCGTCAAGGAGATCCGCAAGCGGTTCAGCAACGCCACTTTCCGCATCGATTTCACGGGCAATCCGGTGGCCTTCGCGGACGCCCTCGCCTTCCATGGCGAACTGCTGGACCATCAGGTGGACGGCACCCAATGCACCGCACGGGTGAAGCTCCTGCATGGCGCCACCCTGAACCAGGTGCTGGCCGCCACCCTGCCCGCCGCCCAGATCACCGGCGTACGCGAGGAAGTCCCCGGCATGCATGAGATCTTCATCCGCGCCGTGAGCGACAAGGACCCGCAAAGCGTGTCGACAGGAAACACCGAATGAACCGCGCCGGCGCACCGGACGTGAAGAAGCAACACTTAGGAGCATGGGTAAGATCCAATTGATCATCTGGCGCGAGTTCATCACCCGCGTACGCAAGCCGAGCTTCCTCATCATGACCATCCTCGGCCCCTTGCTGATGGTGGGCGGCATCGCGCTGGTCGTCTTCCTGGGCATGCAGGAGGGAGGCATCCAGAACATCGTGGTGGTGGACAAGGCGCAGTTATTGACGAACAAGCTGAAGGAGACCGATGACCTGAAGTTCTTCTACGAGAAGACCGAACTCTCGGACTCCGCCTTCAAGGCCAGCCCCTACACCGTGATGGTGGATGTGAACCCGCTGGTATTGGAGAACAACACCATCCAGGTCTTCTACAAGAACCTGCCGAGCTTGAACACGCAGAACCACATCACCTCGCAGATCGAGTCCGTGCTGGAGCGGGAGAAGCTGCGCGTGAACAACGTGGACCCGGACACCTACCGCCGGATCAAGACGGCACTGAAGGTGCAGCTGTTCGACATCGACAAGCAGGGCAAGCGCTCCTATGAGCAGCTCAAGGCGGGCATCGGCTTCGCATTCGGCTACCTGATCTTCCTGTTCATCTTCCTCTACGGTGTGCAGGTGATGCGCGGGGTGATGGAGGAGAAGCAGAACCGCGTGGTGGAGGTGCTGATCAGCTCGGTGAAGCCCTTCCAGCTGATGATGGGCAAGATCGTGGGCGTGGCCATGGTGGGCCTGGCGCAATTCCTCCTCTGGGTGGCCATCTCGCTCATCCTGGGTTCCTTCGGCATGGGCCTGGTGAAGGATTCCATGGGCGGTGCCGCCCTGGCGAAGGACGTACCGCAGGTGACGGCACAGCTGCAGGAACAGCTGGACAAGCAGGGCGTGAAACTCAACGAGACCGCGGAAACCTCCGAGCAGCTCGGTGTGATGCTGGAGGTTTGGGATGAACTCCCGGTGACATGGATCCTGCTGCTCTTCCTTTTCTACTTCCTGGGCGGGTACCTGTTATACAGCTCGCTCTTCGCCGCCATGGGTGCGGCCGTGGACAGCGAGACCGACACCCAGCAGTTCATGCTGCCTGTCACCGTGCCCATGATCATCGCCATTTTCATTGCCCAGACCGCCGTGTACAATCCCGACGGGCCGGCGGTGTTCTGGTGCTCGATCATCCCCTTCACCTCACCGGTGGTGATGATGGTGCGTATCGCCACGGGCAATGCCTTCTCCCATCCGGGCGAGTTGGCCTTGAGCATGGCCCTGCTGATCGGCACGTTCATCTTCACCACCTGGCTGGCCGGCCGCATCTACCGCACCGGCATCCTGATGTACGGCAAGAAGGTGACCTGGAAGGAATTGGGCAAGTGGCTTTTCTATAAAGGGTGATCAAGGCTTGTTCAACCTTAGAGAGATGGACAAGCTCAAGGTAGGAACCAACATGGAGGGATCCGGATCAGGCCGATGAAGAATAAATGGCGACCCTTGGGGCTCGGGATCGCGCTCTGCGCCGTTTCCTTGTTCAATTTCATGCTGACCATTGAAAGCAAAGGACACTACTTCGCCAACGGAGTCCTCTTTGGGATCGGCCTGAGCATCCTTTTCCGCACGGCCTGGCCCTTGATCAAGCCAGGTGGACGGGCCTGAGCCACCGCTTGCTCGATGGCGGTGCGCATACCCGAACCGGCCCAGATCTTTGCCCCCACATCATGCGCATAGCCGTATTCGACCTGGGTACCAACACCTTCAAACTACTGGTGGCGGAGCGGCCTGAAGGTGCTTCAACCGGCCTGCGAATCCTGCATGAGGAGGAGGTTGCCGTGTTCCTCGGCCGGGGCGGCGTGGAGCGCGGCATGATCGCGGATGATGCAGCCGAGCGCGGGCTGGCCGTTTTACGCCAGCTGGTGGACAAGGCTGTCCGGCTCGGTGCCCGGCGGCTGCACGGATTCGGAACCTCGGCCTTGCGCAGCGCCCACAACGGACAGGCCTACACGGAACGCATCCGCAAGGAGCTGGGCTTGGAGGTGGCGATCATCCCCGGTAAGGAGGAGGCCGGTCTGATCCTGGACGGCGTGCGCCAAACCGTGGCCTTCGGCGCCAAACCGGTGCTGGTTATGGATATCGGCGGAGGCAGCACGGAGTTCATCCTGGCCACGGACCGCGCGTTGATGTGGAAGCACAGCTTCGAGCTGGGCACCACGCGCCTGCTGGAGCGCTTCCCGGAGATCAACCCCATGGCCCTGGATACGCAACTGCGCATGGGTCAGCACATCGACAGCCAGTTCGAGCTGCTGTGGTCAGTGGTGGACCGGCATTGGCCTGCCACGCTGGTGGGATCGGCAGGCTCGTTCGACACGATAGCCCACCTGGTGGCGCTTGAACGCGGGGCTCCTCTTGGCCCCGATACCTCATCCTTCACGTTTGAGGTTGCGGAGTTTGATGCGGTGAAGGACAGATTGCTGGCGCTGGACCATGATCATCGCACGGCCATGCCCGGGATACCGGCCCACCGCACGGATACCATCATCCCGGCCTTCATGCTGGTGGAGCGCGTGCTGCTGCATGGCTTCAGCCAGGTGCAATGGAGCCGCTATTCGCTCAAGGAGGGCGCGGCCAGCCGGTTCTTGGGGGCGGTCAATACTTGACGAAGGGCAGGCGGCCAAGCTCCCCGTCCGGAAAGCGTACTTCCAGGAAGTACCGCCCCGCTGCCAATCCATCCAAGGCCACCGTTCCCGCCCTGCCGGACAATGCCCGGCGCAACACCGGTCGTCCCAATGCATCCAACACCACCGCGCCGCTCATCTCATCGCCCGCAGTCACATCCAAGAGGTCGTGCGCCAGGGTGGGCCGTACGGCCAAGCCCCGGTTTCCCGCCTGCTCCGTCATGCCCGTACCCGAAAAAACGAACTTGAAGTCATCCACCTGAAGGTAGGCCCCCTCTGTCACCAGCACCAGCCCGGCGGCCGCCGTAACCGTGATCACCGCCGTATCCGGGTCGTAGCTACTGACATAGCCTATGGGGACATTGAAATTCTGCCATTCCGTGGCCGATCCGGTGAAATTGATGGAACCGCTTCCCACGGGAATGGCCAGGCCGGCCACTGAATCCCACCGGGAGAGAAACACCTTGACCTGGCCGATATTGAACGTGGGCAGCCCATACTGGCATCGTCCGGAAAGGGAGGAGGGACGGCCAGAGAAGGGAAATCCGTAGTTGCCGGATGTTCCGGATACGACCTTGCCGTGCACGACCACGCCGTTCGGCGCAGCCTGATTGGTCACTTTCACACAGGCCAGCCCTTCCCAGCCCGGCTGCACGCGCTCGCATGTGGGTGCAGCACCGAAATTGATCGCCACCGCATTCGTGGTGGACCAAAACGAAGGGTCATTGTAGGTCCCGAAATCATTCCAGGTCTCGAAGTTCCCATTGGGCACTTGGCCCTTGGCAACCGGCAACGCCGCAAGCAGCGAAAGGCCCGAAAGAAGGAGGTGTACCCGCATTGGAGGTTCGTTGTTGATTGGTAAGTTACAGCTGAGGCCGTCACGCCCGGGGCGAGTGTACGAGGGTCTCGTCCAAAAGGTTGACCAAGGCCACACACCTCATGAAAAGGGCTGGTGGCCGCAGCCACCAGCCCATTCCGGCGTGGCCGAAGCATGCTACTGCCTCACCACAGTGCGCACTTGCCGTCCACCATCGACGAACTGCAATTGCACCAAGTAGCGTCCGGTCTGAAGACGGGCCATGTCCAGGTCAACCTGCCGTGCCGCGCCCACATTGTGCTCCATCACGGTGCGGCCGGTGAGGTCGACCACGCTCACCCGCCCGATCGCACGGTCAGCGGTCACTTGGACCGGACCCGTGGTGGGTGACGGATAAAGCTTGACGGCTGAAGCGCTTTGCTCGGCAACGGCGGCAACACCATCAAAGCCCAGATCATCCACCTTCACGAAACTGCCGGCCACGGGCGAGTTCATGCTGGAGACCACTACCACGTGGGCCGTATCCGGATAGACCGGGAGGTAATACTGGACCGGTACGTTGTAGGGCACCCAGGCACCTGCCGACCCGGAAAGCTGGACCACCGCAATGCCTACACTGTCGCTGTGCTGCGTGACGGGGTTCCACTTGGTGAAGTAGGCAGCCACCATGCCTGCATCCCCGGGATTGATGGCATATTGCAATTGGGCAGAGAAGGTATTGGGCCTCGCGGAATAGGCGAATCCCATGGTTCCTGTCATCTCGTCCCCCGTATAGATCACCCCGGGGATCAATCCGAAACCGGTGATGTTCACGGTGGTGACCGTGGCATAATAGGACCCGGCCGACCCCGGTGAGCCCTGTTCGCAAGACATCGGGCTGCCCGGCACCAAGGCGGACAAACCGTTCAGGGTGACCCACCCTGTGGGTTCCTGGTAATCGCCCAGCGGTGCGTCTTCCCAAGCCTCAAACCCGCCATTGGGGATCTGTGCGATGCCGATGGACGCCCAAGCGGCCATGGTAAATCCAAGAAGGAGTCGTGGTGTTTTCATCTGGTGTTTGGTGATTCGAAATTAGCTGTTTCCGCCATCGATACGGATAGACCCGGCCATTGTTGGAAAATATTCCCGATCAGGCCGAAGTCCCTTGATACACTCTTGGGCCAAGTGCAGGCAGCATCAGCCCATTGATCAAGGCACTTGGGACCACGACGCTTCGCAACCGGGGCGGCTGCGAGCTTCCTCAGTACTTGCTGTGCTTCACGCCATACCGGAAATACACCCACATGCCGATCGCCAACCACAGGATCAGGCGCAGCCACGTATCCCAGGGCAATGCCGCCATCATCACGCCGCAGACGATCACGCCCATGATGGGCACGAAGGGCACCATCGGCGTACGGAAGGCCCGTGGGGCGTCCGGCATCTGTTTGCGCATGATCATCACCCCGATGCTCACCAGGATGAAGGCCAGCAGGGTGCCGATGCTCGTCATCTCACCCACCACCTTGCCCGGCACGAAGGCCGCGAACAGGCCCACGAACACCATGAAGAGCATGTTGCTCTTGAACGGGGTGCGGTACTTGGGGTGCACATCGGAGAACACCTTGGGCAGCAGGCCATCGCGGCTCATGCTGTAGAACACCCGGCTTTGGCCCAGCAGCATCACCAGGATCACCGAGGAGAAGCCTGCGAGGATGGCAATGATGATGGCCTGCTGGAGCCACACGTAGGGTGTGTGGGCGATGGCCGTGGCCACCGGCGCCAGTTTATCGTGCGTACCACCGAACTCCGTGTATGGGGCCAAACCGGTCATCACATGGCCGAAAAGCACGTACAACACCGTGCAGATGGCCAGCGAGCCCAGGATGCCGATGGGCATGTTGCGGGCGGGATTCTTGGCTTCCTGGGCGGCCGTGCTCACCGCGTCGAAGCCGATGTAGGCGAAGAAAATGATGCCGGCCCCCTGGAGCACCCCGCTCCACCCGAACTCCCCGAACTTACCTGTGTTCTCCGGGATGTAGGGCGTGAGGTTGGCCGGGTCGATGTAGGACCAGCCGAGGGCGATGAAGATCAGCACCACGGCCACTTTGAGCACCACGATCACCGCGTTCACCCCGGCGCTGCCCTTGGTGCCGTGCGCCAGAAGCATCGACATGCAGGCCACGATGAACACCGCCGGCAGGTTGATGATGCCCCCTTCGAACGGCCCGGCCATCAGGGCCGTGGGGATGTGCAGGCCGTGCATCATCAGCAGTTTGTTCAGGTACTGGCTCCAGGAGATGGAGACCATGGCCGCGCCCACCGCATACTCCAGCACCAGGTCCCAGCCGATGATCCAGGCCCAGAAGCGGCCCATGGTGGCGAAGCTGTACGTGTACGCGCTGCCCGCTATGGGGATCATGCTCGCGAACTCCGCATAGCACAGGCCCGCAAAGGCGCAGCCCAGTGCGCTGATGATGAACGAAAGCGTGACCGCCGGCCCGGCGTGCTCGGCCGCCACCACGCCGGTGAGCGAGAAGAGACCCGCCCCGATGATGGCGCCGATCCCCAGGGCTATCAAACTCGCGGCCCCGAGCCGCCTGACCAAGGTACCGGACCCTTCCTCCCCTGCCTCCGAGAGCAATACCGATAGCGGCTTCCGGGTAGTGTGTACACTCATGCCTGTTCTGGGTTGGCCGCTAAACTAAACGAAACCACGAACCGCCCCCGGGAAAACCGCGGTGGACCGCCGACCGCTTCACCGTTAGGCAAAGGGTAATTTCGCCCCCCTTATGGCCAAGGCCGCCAGCCGCCCGTCACCCTTCGCGGAACGCACTGTACTCCCCGTGCTGGTGGCCATCAGCGCCTCGCACATGCTCAACGACATCGTGCAGTCGTTGATCCCGGCCATTTATCCCATCGTCAAGGAGGAATTCGCGCTCACCTTCACCCAGGTGGGGTTGATCACGCTCTGCTTCCAGATGACGGCCTCCATCCTGCAGCCCTTCGTGGGCATGTACACGGACAAGCGCCCCCACCCCTACTCCCTGCTGCTGGGCATGGCTTTCACCATGGCCGGGATCTTCGCCCTTTGGGGCGCAGGCACCTTTGTGGCACTGCTGGGCGCGGTGATGCTGGTGGGCGTGGGCTCCTCGGTGTTCCACCCGGAATCCTCGCGCATCGCACATGCGGCATCGGGTGGGCAGCACGGGCTGGCGCAAAGCGTCTTCCAGCTGGGCGGCACCTTCGGCTCGGCCCTGGGACCCCTGCTGGCCGCCTTGATCGTGGTGCCCTTCGGCATGCGCAGCATCGGCTGGTTCGCCGTGATCCCCCTCATCGCCATCATCGTGCTCCGCCGCGTGGGCACCTGGTACAAGCGCACCTCCGCCATCCGCGCCCGCAGGCCGCCCAAGGCGGCGCCGGACCACGGCATTCCGCAACGCACGGTGCGCCGCTCCATCGTGATCCTGTTGGTGCTGGTCTTCTCCAAGCAGTTCTACCTGGCCGGCATGGGCAGCTACTACACTTTCTACCTGATCCAGAAATTCGGGGTGAGCGTGCAGCACGCGCAGGTCCACCTTTTCCTCTTCCTGCTCGCCGCAGCCATCGGCACCTACATCGGGGGGCCGCTCGGCGACCGATACGGGCGTAAGTACGTCATCTGGTTCTCCATCCTGGGATCAGCCCCGTTCACCCTGCTGCTTCCCCACGCCAACCTGCTGTGGACCGGGATCCTGGCCGCCTTGGTGGGCCTGGTGCTCTCCTCCGCCTTCTCGGCCATCGTGGTGTATGCCCAGGAACTGGTGCCGGGCAAGCTGGGCATGATCTCCGGCCTCTTCTACGGCTTCGCCTTCGGCATGGCCGGCATCGGTTCGGCCCTGCTCGGCAGCCTGGCCGACCATGCGGGCATCCCGTTCGTGTTCGAGGTCTGCGCCTTCCTCCCGCTGATCGGGCTGGTGGCGGCCTTCCTGCCCCGCCTGCACAAGCTGCCCCTTCCCGCGGGAAAGGGCTGACCCATCGGGCCGAAACCCCATCTTTGCCCCATGGCCAAGATCCTGATCATCGACGACGAAAAGGCGATCCGCCAAGCCCTGCGTGACATCCTGGAACATGAGAAGCACAAGGTGGACGAGGCCGAGGATGGCGCTTCCGGCCTGGAGAAAGCCAAGAAGGGCGGCTTCGACGTGGTGCTGTGCGACATCAAGATGCCCAGGATGGACGGCATGGAGGTGCTGGAGAAACTGATGGCGCACGACGACAGCATCCCCGTGGTGATGATCAGCGGCCACGGCACCATCGACACCGCCGTGGAGGCCATCAAGAAGGGCGCGTTCGACTTCATCCAGAAGCCGCCCGACCTGAACCGGATCCTGGTGACGCTGCGCAACGCCCTGGACCGCGGCTCGCTGGTGCAGGAAACAAAGGTGCTGCGGCAGAAGGTGCAGAAAACCAAGGCGGACGGCAATATGGTGGGCTCCAGCAAGGCCCTGGCCGCCATCCGCGAGATGGTGGAGAAAGTGGCGCCCAGCGATGCACGCGTGCTGATCACAGGCGGCAACGGGGCCGGCAAGGAAGGCGTGGCGCGGATGCTGCACGAGAAAAGCAACCGCAAGGCCGGGCCCTTCATCGAGGTGAACTGCGCCGCCATCCCCGGGGAATTGATCGAAAGCGAGCTCTTCGGTCATGAAAAGGGCGCCTTCACCAGCGCCATCGCGCAGCGCAAGGGCAAGTTCGAGCTGGCGGACGGGGGCACGCTCTTCCTGGACGAGATCGGCGACATGAGCCTGGCCGCCCAGGCCAAGGTGCTCCGCGCGCTGCAGGAAGGGCGCATCACCCGCGTGGGCGGCGACAAGGAGATCAAGGTGAATCCGCGCGTGATCGCCGCCACCAACAAGGACCTGCGCAAGGAGATCGCCGAAGGGCGATTCCGCGAGGACCTCTTCCACCGACTGAGCGTGATCCCCATCCATGTACCGGACCTGAAGGACCGTACCGAGGACATCCCCGAGCTGGTGGGGCATTTCATCGGCATGGTGTGCAGCGAACAGGGCATCGCCACGAAGAAGATCGCCGATAAGGCCGTAAAAGAGCTCCAAAAGCTGCCCTGGACCGGGAATGTGCGCGAGCTGCGCAACGTGATCGAACGCTTGGTGATCCTCGGCGGGCCGGAGATCAGCGAGGGGGATGTGAAGCGTTATGCCGGCGGCTGAACACGGGGCAATGCCCGACGAACCCCCCATTTCCCACGTCCGGCTGTTAACAATCTTTCAACCGGGATCGGGCTTCCCGTAGGCAACCCCGTGCGCCGGTGCGCGTCTTTCCATCGGTACCACCACGCAGGCGGACACCGAAAACCGAAAAAGCCATGGGCATCGTGAAGGACGCATTCTACTTCCTGTACAACCAGTTCGGGGACAGCATGTTCTACATCGCCGGGTTCATGGTGGTCCTGTCCATCGTGGCGCTGTGGCGACTGTACGACAAGGCCGGCCAAGCCGGGATCACGGCCATCATCCCCGTGGTCAACATGGTCGTTTTCCTGAAGATCATCGGCCGGCCAGCATGGCACATCGCCCTGTTCTTTATCCCGGTCTACGGTCAGTTGTACCTGATCCCCAAGGTGTGGATCGAGCTTTGCCAAAGCTTCGGCAAGCGCAGCCTGCTGGATTATGTGCTCGTGGTGGTGCTCAACGGGCTGTACATCTTCAACCTCGGCATGAGCTACGACACCGTGTACGAAGGCCCCGCCTACGGAGGCACCCACGTGCCGCAGCCCGCGCACGGCCACAGCCCCAGCCTGGCCTGACACACTCCCGCACATCGGTGCCGGTCTTCATCAAGCCCGATTGATTTGATCATTGTCCAGTGGACAATGCGTGAACACACCACGGCCAGGTCCGTTCGCACGTAGCCTTCCTTGTCCGGCCCTTGCTCACCGCAACAGTTGAACCGTACCGCTTTGGGCCACACGCGTGCCCGGCTGTTGGTCCGGCACATGCTCCAGCACCCAGAAATAAACACCGTCAGGGACGGGTTGTCCGCTCAGGTTCCTTCCATTCCATCCGGCTTCGGGCCTTGTGGTGTGGAACATCTCCTGGCCCCAGCGGTTGTACACTACGAATGAAGCGCTTGCAACACCTTGGAACGCGACGGGCCGGAACACGTCGTTCACCCCGTCACCGTTGGGTGTGAAGATGTTGGGCATCTCCACGCCGTAGGCGCAATCCTCCACGGTGAGCAAGATGCTGTCCACTGCGAAACAGCCTTGCACCGCATAGTTCAGCGCATAGACGCCCGGTGTGGTGATCATGCGGGATAGATCGCTATGGCCATCATTCCAGCTGAACGTTGCGCCGTCCGGCAGGTCGGGTTCCAGGAGCAAGGAATCGCCAATGCAGAAGTCCCGGTCCGCGCCGAGCACCCCGGCGGGCACGTTCACGTAGTTCACCACGATGGTATCCGGATCGTAGGTGCACAGGGGATGCGACCATTGCACCACGTAGGTTCCCGGTTCGGTCACGGGGTAGGTGGCCGCGGTACTGCCGTCATGCCAGAGGTAACCGGCCCCATCGCGCGTGGCATCCAGCAGTAGTGTATCGCCGGGGCAGAGCGTGGTGTCCGGCCCGAGCGGGTCGGCGGCATTGTCGCACGGCGCGGCGGAATAGGCCAGCAAGGCCAGGTTCACGATGTTGTCCTGTTGCTGTGCCGGGTCCAACGTCGGCGTATGGGCATAGCTCACTTGGATGGACTGATCACCATGGTCGATCAAGGTGTTCAGCGTCGACAGGGCATCCGGACCGTTGATGGCCACATCGATGGAGTCGTCGCCGATGCCTTCGAAAATACCGTTGGCATAATGGAACGTGGCACAGGCCCCGTACTGGTTGCCAGCCGTGGCATTGTAGTCGGCGCTGTGCAGGTTGCCCAGCACCGTTCCGTTCACCGAAACGGTTTCATAGTCGGAGATCCAATCCCGGCAATAGCCGGCCATGGTGGCGAAGGCCACGGGGGAGTCGGTGGACATGGGGTGCGAGGCCGTCAACATGTAATCCTCCTGCAACTGCGAATCGAGCCCGAGGTGCATGATGTCCAAAGTGATCGGCCCCATGCCGGGAAGCTCGTACTCCGTGACCAACATGAACTCCTTGAAGGTGGTGGTCACTCCGCTGAGGTCGATCAAATGGTAGGAGAGCGCGGGGTCGAGCTGGTCCGTGATGTCCACGGTGTGGAGCACATTGGAGCCGTACAGAGTATTGAAAGAGGGGCCTGCGGTGGCCGGCCCCAGGTTGATGGGGATGGAACCCAATTGGAAAGCGAGCGCGGCTTCCGGCGTTCCCCCGACCGAAGTGACGTACAGAAGAGCCTTACGGACCGTAGCACCGGCGGGCAGCTCCATCCAGATCACCCCGATGCCCGACGAATGGTCGCCGATGGAGAAGGTGCCGGTGACCACGCCGCCATTGTACGTATCGGTCCAGATGAGCTGCTGGGCCTGCAGATGCGGGATCGACGCCCACAACTGACATGCACAACCAGCCCGCAGGATCCAGGAGGAGAGTTTGTTCAGCATGCGGCACCACTGGTGGAGAGAACCTGTGGTCCTGCAAACATAGCCGCCGGGAAATGGCGGGCACCTTGCCGAAGCGAACGAACTACGCCAGCAGCTCCTTTGCCATGGCCAGCGCACGTTCCAGCCCGGCGGGGTCCTTGCCGCCCGCAGTGGCGAAGAACGGTTGGCCACCGCCCTTAACCCT
>JAHDVX010000013.1:0-89375 GCA_023382455.1 Flavobacteriales bacterium | reverse complement strand
AACCCTCCCACAGGGTCTCACGCAGTGGACCCTGTGGCCCGTGATTATCGCGGGGCATACTTGGTGCCGCAGGGTCTCGATGCGAAGACCCTGCGTAAGGGAGAGGCAATGAACTACGCCAGCAGCTCCTTTGCCTTGGCCAGCGCACGTTCCAGCCCTGCGGGATCCTTGCCGCCCGCAGTGGCGAAGAACGGTTGGCCACCGCCCTTAACCCTTCCACAGGGTCTCACGCAATGGACCCTGTGGCCCGTGATTATCGCGGGGCATACTTGGTGCCGCAGGGTCTCGATGCGAAGACCCTGCGTAAGGGAGAAACCCTCCCACAGGGTCTCACGCAGTGGACCCTGTGGCCCGTGATTATCGCGGGGCATACTTGGTGCCGCAGGGTCTCGATGCGAAGACCCTGCGTAAGGGAGAGGCAATGAACTACGCCAGCAGCTCCTTTGCCTTGGCCAGCGCACGTTCCAGCCCTGCGGGATCCTTGCCGCCCGCGGTGGCGAAGAACGGTTGGCCACCACCACCGCCCTTGATCTCCGCGGCCAGTGCTTTGATGAGCTTGGGCGCTGCATGCCCCTTGGCGATGAGCTCCGCGCCCACCATCACGGCCAGGAGGGCTTTGTCAGCTTCCTTGGCGGCGAGCACCAGCAACAGGTCGGGATTGGCATCCTTCAGGCGGAAGGCCAGGTCGCGCATGCCGTTGGCGTCGAGGTCCACAAGCTTGGCCACCACGCGCGCGCCATTCACCTGCGCGGCTCCGTCAAGGATGCTTTCCTGCAGGCGGGCCACCCGCTCGTGCGCGGCCTTCTCCAGTTCCTTGGCCTGTGCGGCATTCTGCTCCAGCAGGTGCTTCACGGCCGTAGCGGTGTCCTTCGGGTGCTTCAGCAGTTCGTTGATGGTCTCGAGCGTATCCAGGCGCTCCTGGACGTACCGGTCGGCTGCCTCGCTGGTGATGGCCTCGATGCGCCGGATGCCCGCGGCCAGCGCGCCTTCGCTGACGATGCGGAAGCCACCGATCTCGCCGGTGCGCGGCACGTGGGTGCCGCCGCAGAGCTCCACGCTCCCGCCGAACTTGATCACGCGCACCTTGTCGCCGTACTTCTCGCCGAACAGCGCCATGGCACCCATGCGCTTGGCCTCGTCCATCGGCGTTTCGCGCTTCTCCTCCAAGGCCAGGTCGGCGTGCACCTGGTCGCGCACTTCGGCCTCCACGCGCGCCAATTCCTCGGGGGTGATCTTGGCGAAGTGCGAGATGTCGAAGCGCAGGCGGTCCGGCGCCACCAGGGAGCCTTTCTGCTCCACGTGCGTGCCCAGCACATGCCGCAGCGCGTGGTGCAGCAGGTGCGTGGCGCTGTGGTTGCGGCGGGTGAGCTTGCGGCGGTGCGCATCCACCTCGGCGGTGAGCGGTGCCGCGGGGTCCGGCGGCAGCTGCTTGGTGAAGTGCACGATCAGCTGGTTCTCGCGCTTGGTATCGAGCACCTCGATGCGCGCATCGCCCTGCACCAGCCATCCCGTATCGCCCACCTGGCCGCCGCCCTCGGCATAGAACGGCGTACGGTCCAGCACGATCTGGAAGCGGTCGCCGGCCTTGTCCTTCACCTGGCGCCAGCGCAGGATGCGGGCCTCCGTGGCAAAGGTGTCGTAGCCGTTGAACACCGTTTCTCCGGAAGCCAGCTCGTTCCAATCGCCGGTGGTGATGGCCGTGGCCGCGCGCGACCGGTCCTTCTGCTTCTTCAGCTCCGCCTCGAAGCCCTGCATGTCCACATCGATGCCGTGCTCACGGGCCATCAGGCGGGTGAGGTCGATGGGGAAGCCGAAGGTGTCGAACAGCTCGAAGGCCTTGGCGCCGTCCAGCGTGCCCTTGCCTTCGGCCACGAGCTGCTCCAGGCGTTTGGTACCCAATTCCAAAGTGCGCAAGAAGGCTTTCTCCTCCTCGTGCATCACGCTTTCGACCAACTGCTGCTGTTTGGCAAGCTCGGGGAACTGCCCGCCCATTTCCTTCACCAGCACCGGCACCAGGGTGTGCAGGAACGGCTCGTTGAGGCCGAGGAAGCTGTAGCCGTAGCGCACGGCGCGGCGCAGGATGCGGCGGATCACATAGCCGGCGCCGGTGTTGCCGGGCAGCTGCCCGTCCGCGATGGCGAAGGCGATGGCGCGCAGGTGGTCCGCCGCCACGCGCATGGCGATGTCCGCCTTCTCCTCCTTGCCGTAGGCCTTGCCGCAAGCCTTGGCGATGGCCTGGATCAGCGGCTGGAACACATCGGTGTCGTAGTTGCTGCGCTTGCCCTGGAGCACCATGCACAGGCGCTCGAAGCCCATGCCGGTATCCACGTGCTTGGCGGGCAAAGGCTGCAGGGATCCATCGGCCTTGCGCTCAAACTGCATGAACACGTTGTTCCAGATCTCGATCACCTGCGGATTGTCGCGGTTCACCAGCTCCGTGCCGGGCTTCGCCTTCTTCTCGGCCTCGCTGCGCACGTCCACGTGGATCTCCGTGCACGGGCCACAGGGGCCGGTGTCGCCCATCTCCCAGAAGTTGTCCTTGCGGCCGAAGGGCAGCACGCGCTCGGCCGGCAGGTAGTTCAGCCAAAGCTCGCGCGTCTCGGTGTCGGCCTCCAGCTTGTCCGCGGCATCGCCGCCGAAGTAGGTGACGTAGATGTTCTCCTTGGGAATCCCGTAGGTGTCCGTGAGCAACTCCCACGCCCACTGGATGGCCTCCTTCTTGAAGTAGTCGCCGAAGCTCCAGTTGCCCAGCATCTCGAACATCGTATGGTGGTAGGTGTCGATGCCCACCTCCTCGAGGTCGTTGTGCTTGCCGGATACGCGCAGGCATTTCTGCGTGTCGGCGATGCGCTTGTGCGTCACCGGCCGGTTGCCCAGGAAGAGGTCCTTGAACTGGTTCATGCCGGCGTTGGTGAACATCAGCGTGGGGTCATCCTTCACCACCATGGGGGCGCTGGGCACGATGGTGTGGCCGCGTTGGGCGAAATGGTCGAGGAAGGCTTGGCGGATCTGCTGGGCGGTGCGCATGGGGCGGGAAGGGCTGGAGGCCTTACGGGAAGCGGTGATGCTGGCGGCCGGTTGCATTCTTTCACACCCGGCCAGGGGCCGCGAAATTAGTCGTGGGCTACCTTCGCGCATCCCTCACCGGCCATGGGCGAGCACAAGTACCGCTTCAATCCCGACACGCTCAATTTCGAGCGGATCCGGACCACCGGATGGAAAAAGGTGAAGCGGGCCGCCCTGGCCCTGACACCGGGGCTGCTGGTGGGGATCATCGGCATCTTCCTGGCCTTCCAATTCGTGGATTCGCCCAAGGAGGCCACCCTTCGGCGCGAAAACCAGCAGCTCATGGTGGAATATGAGCTGATCCACAAGCAACTGGCGGAGATGGAGGAGGTGCTGGCCGATGTGGAGCGCCGGGACGACAACGTTTACCGGGTGATCTTCGAGGCTCCACCGATACCAAGCACGGTGCGCATGGCCGGGATCGGCGGGGTGAACCGCTACAGCAGCTTGGAAGGCTTTGCCAACAGCGAGCTGGTGGTGGGAACGCGCAAGCGGCTGGACAAGCTGGCCAAGCGCCTGTACGTGGAGAGCAAATCGCTGGACGAAGTGGGCAAACTGGTGCTGCGCAAGCAGGAGATGCTGGCCAGCATCCCTTCGGTGGAGCCGATCCCGCGTGACCAGACGCGATTGAGTTCCGGATACGGGGAGCGCATCCATCCCATCTACAAGATCGGGAAAGCCCATCTGGGCCTGGATTTCACCAGCCCAACGGGCACGGCCATCCACGCCACCGGCGATGCCACCGTGGAGTTTGCCGGGTACAACACCAGCGGCTACGGCTACCACGTGATCCTGGACCATGGCTACGGCTACAAGACCCTTTACGGCCATATGTCGGAGGTGAACGTGCGCAAAGGCCAGAAGGTGAAGCGCGGCGATGTGATCGGCGAGGTGGGCAGCACGGGCCTCAGCACGGGGCCGCACCTGCATTACGAGGTGATCAAGGATGGCGCCCACGTGGACCCGATCAACTTCCTGTTCAACAGCCTCACGCCCGAGGAATATGCCCGCATGGTGGAGATTGCGAGCAACGCCGGGCAATCCATGGATTGAGGGGGCTGGGGGTGGTTATTCGTTGTCGGTTGTCGGTTGTCGGTTGTCGGTTGTCGGTTGCCGGTTGTTGGTTGTCGGTTGTTGGTTGTTGGTTGTTGGTTGTCGGGGGCGGTGTGTGTGGAACATGGTGGTGGCCATTTGCCGCTCCCTGCCAACTACGGCATCACCCTACTGAGCCGGTGAGGAAGATCCGTTCTCCTTTTCCATCCGGTGGAAGAACGATGTGGTGCAAAGGATCAAGGGTGCGAGGGCCGCTCCTCTCGCACCCTTGATCCGTCTGTTTCTTTCATGATGCCTCAGTATCTTCGCGGTGATGCCCCTGAAGGAAAAGACGATTGAGCGCATGTACTGGACCATCGGCGAAGTGGCCGGGGAACTGGGCGTGAACACGTCCCTGCTGCGCTTTTGGGAGAAGGAATTCGGCACGCTGCGCCCAAAGCGCACCAGCAAGGGCGACAGGCTCTACACCAAGGATGACATCCTGCAATTGCGGCGCATCCAATACTTGGTGAAGGAAAAGGGCTTCACCTTGCAAGGCGCCAAGGGCGCGCTGCGCCAAGCGGAACTCCCGCAGCCCAAGCCTACCGTGAATCCAGGCATCCCCGTGGGAGAGATACGGGAGCGGTTGCTGCAGATCCGGAATAAGCTGGTGGCAATAAGCAGGGAAGGGACAACACACCCTATCCCGGGCGGCGAAGGGCACGAACAGCAACGCAGCATTCCTGCCGGGCAGTGAAGGCAGTGATCTACCTGCTGACCACCAACCGGCGCAGCACGCTATTTCCATCCGGCAATCCGAATCGCAGCAGGTAAAAGCCGGCCGGCCAGCCCTCCGTGTCCACATGCCCGCTGCTTCCTGCCGAGGGCAGCAGGGCGACGGACCGGCCTTGGGAATCCAGTGCCTCCAAGAAGGTCACAGCGGTGGAAGACCGGTAGTTGAATGACTCGTCCGCCGGGCTGGGGAACACCATGACACCGCCGGGAGCCAACCCCAGGTCTGATGTGGAAAGAACCACTTCATCCATGCAGGAAACGCCGTTCTTCTTGAAGTAGACCACGCCGATCGAGGTGCTGTAACCCTCAGGAGCCGTAAGGCTAGTCCCGGACAAAAAGGTTCCCAACCCGCCCACCCGGATCGTTTCGCCTTGGGGTGGTGGGCCATTGGTATCAAATGGCCCCCAACAATTCTCCTCCTCGCAATACCCCAGGCCCGGTCCGTTGTCTGTGCGGTATGTCCATAGCGGAATACCGCAGTAATCCCGCATCCCAAGCCAGGATTGCGTCCCGTTGTACCGGTCGAAGGGAATGGCTGCGATCACATCCGCTTTGCTGAAGGTCAATGTGGAAGGTGCGGTGGTTTCGGTCGCACTGTCCACGTTGTACACAGTAACGATGCAGTTATAAATCACTTCCGTCGGCGAATCCGTTCGCGCGAGGATCACCCATTTCCGGTAAATGTCCTCATTCTGCCATGGCGGTCCCATATTGTAGTAGGCATAGTCATGTACTTGGATCTCATCCCCCGGTTGAAAGTCATTGAGGAATGCCGGCGTGATAGCGTGCAGGCCCAACGGCGGCTCGCTTTGGCCCACCAGTTCCACGGGCTGGAGCACCAACGGAAAGGAATCGATCCGGAAGAAGCTGATCAGCCCGACCGTTTGACCAACCAGCACGGGTGCGTCATTCAGTGCCGAATTGATGGGTTGACCACCAAGATCCTGGTGCAACACCTTCCAATGGCGCAGGTTTTCCGCCAGGCCAAGCACACTCCCTTCCGATTCGCCCTCATAGCTCAACAAGAACTGTTCCTGATCATCGGCATAGATCAGCGTTTGGCTACCGGGCACGGTGGAGAACTGCAAGGTGACCGGTTCCTCCCAGCGATTGAAGAAGGTATGCACGCCGGCGGCATCCGCTTCAATGCGCCTTCCAGCCCACGTGGGCTGGTCCTGCTTGTAGCAATGATCTCCGCCCCACCACAAGCAACTAGAGGCCGTCAGGGTATCCCGCACGTTCATGTAGTTGTGGAAGGTGGTGATCCCGCCCTCCACGGTGGTGGAATCGAAAGCAATCCCGAAGGTGTGTGCATAGCCCGGCACGGTGCCAAACAACTTGCGGCTGTCCGGCATGAAGGGCGAAAAATCCTGGCCCGCAACTACTGTGGTCAATGCCAAGAAGGACAACCAGGTTGATCCATTGCGCATGGATTGAAGGAATCTGGAACCTAACAAAGGTACACCATGGGTCGACCCGGGCGGCCAGGCCGGTACCGGTCCAATGCCGATCGTTCCGATAGGCCTGCTTTGCCCGCCCGTAGGCTCTTCCAGGTTGGCCGGTGACCGTTGTCGGCCCTTCCGGGAGAAACCAGCAATTACTTCATCAAATACCCCTTCACGTAGTCCGCGATGCCTTCCTCCAAGGTGTGGAAAGGCTTGCCGTAACCGATGCCGCGGAGCTTGCCCATTTCGGCCTGTGTGAAGTATTGGTACTTGTCGCGGATATCGATCGGTGTATCGATGAAATCGATCTGCTCCGGCTTGTTCATGGCCTTGAACACGTTGCGGGCCAGGTCCAGGAAGGTGCGGGCCGTGCCGCTGCCCAGGTTGTAGATGCCGCTGTGCTTGCGGTGCTCCATCAGGAAGATGCACACGTCGCAGAGGTCCTTCACGTACACGAAATCGCGCAGCTGCCCGCCATCCTTGTAGTCGGGGCGGTGGCTGCGGAAGAGCTTCATGCCGCCGGAGTCGCGGATCTGGTTGAAGGCATGGAACACCACGCTGGCCATACGGCCCTTGTGGTATTCGTTGGGGCCGTACACGTTGAAAAACTTCAGGCCTGCCCAGAAGAAGGGCTTGGCCTCCTGGCGCAAGGCCCACTTGTCGAATTCGTTCTTGCTCTCCCCGTACGGGTTCAGCGGCTTCAGCCGGAAGGGCAGTTCGTCGTCGGTGTCGCCGTAGCCCAGGGCGCCGTCGCCGTATGTGGCGGCGGAGGAGGCGTAGACCAGCGGGATGGCGTACTTGGCGCAGCGCTCCCAGACGGCCTGGCTGCTGCGCACGTTCAGCTCGTCGAAGACGGCCTTGTTGAACTCCGTGGTGTCTGTGCGGGCACCGAGGTGGAAGATGAACTGGATGAGCTGCTCGTTCGCGTCGATCCATGCCGGGAACATGCCGCGCTCCACGCGGTGGCTGAGCTTGATGCCCTTCAGGTTGCGGGCTTTGTCGGCACGCGAAAAATCATCCACGGCCACCAGGTCCGTGTATCCCTGCTCCTGCAAGGCGTTCAACAGGCGGCTGCCGATGAATCCCGCTGCTCCGGTTACGACGATCATTTGGCAACTCGTTTCATTGGTCCGGTGGATGGCTCCTATCGCACCTCCTTCACCAAGATCACAAACACCGGGAAGTGGTCCGCAAAACCGGCCGTGTACTGGTCGCCCACGAACGTACGCAGCGGGTAGCCGGCAAAGTTGCCGTCATCCTGCCGGAGATAGGGCGGATTGAACACGCGCACACCGTAGTAGCGCAGGTTTCCACCCTCGCCGGTGAGGAGTGCCGGGGTGATGATGATCTGGTCGAAGAGGTTCCAGGAATCGCGCCAGGCCAAGGTGCCGATGCCCTTGCGGTACAATTCATACATGGGGTTGTACAGCTTGCTGTTGGACACCATGGCCTTGTCGCCCGTGGTGCCGAGGAATTTGCGCACGGAGGGATCCACGGGGTCGTCGTTCAGGTCGCCCATGAGCATCACGCGGGCCTGCGCATTGCGTGCCAGCAAGGAATCCACGATGTGGCGGCCCAGCTCCGCGGCCAGCTTGCGCTTGGGAAGCGACTTCTTTTCGCCGCCGAAGCGGGAGGGCCAGTGGTTGACGATGACGCTCACCGTATCACCGTCCATCAGGCCGGTGACCACCAGCTGGTCGCGGGTGCGGAACAGGCTGTCCTGCGGGTCGTTCA
Organism: Flavobacteriales bacterium; assembly: GCA_023382455.1. Lineage (GTDB taxonomy): Bacteria > Bacteroidota > Bacteroidia > Flavobacteriales_F > PHOS-HE28 > PHOS-HE28. The sequence continues at coordinate 81,303 of JAHDVX010000013.1, read as the reverse complement.
GGCGGTACTTCTTGTCGTGCAGCAAGGTGAAATACTTCGGGTTGTACACGAAGGCCACGTCCACGCCGCGCCGGTCGGGGCCGTCGTGGTGCACCACCTGGTATCCGCGGGCGGCCAGGGGCGGCGTGTTCACCAGGGCCTCCACCACGGCCTTGTTCTCCACCTCGCACAGACCGAAGGCCACAAGTCCGTCCGGGAAAACATCCGCGCCCATCTCGCCCAACACACGGGCCAGGTGCTGCAGCTTGCGTGCATAACGCTCCGAGTTCCACAGCTTGGCGCTTCCGGGCAGGTACTCGGCATCATCGTTGGGCCCGTCCAGCGTGTCGTACAGGTTCTCCACGTTGTAGAAGCCGATGGGCCTCGGTTCATAGCGCACCTCTTGGCCCTGGGCGGAGCCTTGCAGCGCCACGGCGACGGCGGCCATGGACAGGAACGGGCGTAGGAAGCGGTTCATCAAGTTGGATAATGGGCGGCAAGTTATTCCGTTCAGGTGTCCGGGCTGTTACACGGTGAAGGCATTGCATCCGCATCCAACCGGGCAACCGCACAGGATCTGCCCCAACGCATGGGTAAGCGCACCGCGCGCGATCGACGCAAACACCGAAGCATGGAACCACGCGTTGATAGGTCCCGGAAAACCGGCGCCGGGCCATGCCGATCCATGGCGACTGTTGTTCCTTTGCCCCATGAAACAACTGCTGGCCGGTGGCTTTTGCCTGCTGCTCACCCACCCTGCTTCCTCCCAGACCATCCAAGATGCGCGCAACGCGGCCACCGGCAGCACGGTCACCCTCACCGGCACGGTGACCAGCGGGCCCTCGCTCGGCGCGATCCGCTACCTGCAGGACGCCACCGCCGGCATCGCCGCCTACCCCGGAAGCGGCTCGCAGCCCGGATTTGCACCCCAGCCCGGCGACCTGATCACCCTCACCGGCACGCTCACCAATTACAACGGCCTGCTGGAGATCACGCCCATCAGCTCCTTTACCGTGAACAGCACCGGGAATCCGCTTCCTTCCCCGCTCGTGGTCACGCCGGATGGCGTGAACGGGGCCGTGCAAGGGCGCTTGGTGAAGGTGGAGGGCGTGTACTTCTCCGCCACCGGGACCTTCACCGCGGGCACCTGGCCGGTGACGGCGGGTACGGAGGTCACCGATGTATACCTCAGGTCCGGCCATCCGCTGGTGGGCACCGCCATTCCGCAAGGCCCGGTGGACATCACCGGCATCGCCTCGCAATACGATCCCAGCGCACCCTATAACAGCGGCTTCCAACTGCTGCCGCGCGGCGCGGCCGACATCACCCCGCATGGCTCCATCAGCATCGTGCCGCCCGTGGTGCAGAGCGACCTGCTGCCCGGCAGCTTCCGGTTGTCCTGGGGCACCAACCTGCCCGGCAGCACCGAGGCGTACTACGGCACCACCCCGGCGCTGGGCGCGCACACCGCCGGCAGCGGGAACAATACGGCCCATGACCTGCAGATCACCGGGCTGCAGCCCGCCACGTTCTACTATGTGCGTCCCTTCTCCGTGGCGAGCGGCGATACCGCCTTCGCACCCGTCCGCATCCATTCCACCGCCTCCACCTCCAGCGGCGCCATCCGGGTGTACTTCACCAAGGGCGTGGACACCAGCGTAAGCAGCGGCGAGGTCGCCATCGGCCTGTTCAATGCCGTGGACGACACGCTGATCGCCTGCATCAACCGCGCCCAGGCCACGCTGGACGTGGCCATGTACAACACCAACAGCGATGCCTTGGTGTTCGCCGTGAACAACGCCGTGGACCGCGGCGTGCAAGTGCGCTGGATCGCCGAAGGCAACACTTCCAACTTCTCGGTGCAATGGCTGGACCCCGCCGTGCCCGTGCTCTTCCGGGAGAACAGCGAGGGCAGCGGCATGCACAACAAATTCTTCGTGATCGATGCCGAGGACCCGCAACGCGCCATGGTGATGAGCGGCTCCTGCAACTGGACCACGCAGAGCTTCTTCGAGGACCACAACAACATCGTCCTCATCCAGGACCAGGCCTTGGCCCGCTGCTACCGCATGGAGTTCGAGGAGATGTGGGGCGGAAGCGGGGCCCAACCGGTCCCGGCGCTCAGCCGGTTCGGCCCGGAAAAGACCGACAACACGCCTCACCTGTTCAACGTGGGCGGCGTGGAAGTGGAGAGCTTCTTCTCCCCCACGGACGGCGTAACGGCACGGATCGCGCAGGCCATCGGCCAAACGGACGCCAACCTTTTTCTCGCGTTGTACAGCTTCACGGAAAACAGCTTGGGCGATGCGGTGCTCGCCGCGCACCAGCGGCCGGGCATGGTGGTGCAGGGCGACGTGGAAGATGTGCTGGCCACGGGTTCCGAGTTCAACTACTTGGTGAACAACGGCGTGGAATTGTTCTCCCATGAAAACGAGCCGGGCCTGCTGCACCACAAGTACGCCATCCTGGACCAGGGCACCCTCACCACCGACCCGCGGGTGGCGACCGGCAGCCACAATTGGACCGCCAGCGCCGAGACGGTGAACGACGAAAACACCCTGATCATCCATGATGCCCGGGTGGCCAACCTGTTCTTCCAGGAATGGAGCGCACGCCACAGCGACGTGGCCGCGATCGGCGAGGAAGCCCCGGCGGAAGCCCTGGCCGCCTGGCCCATTCCAGCGGACCGGCTGCTGCACCTGCGCCCTTCGGGCCTTGGCCCCGCCTTGATCACCGTGCATGACGCCACGGGCCGCGAGGTGTACCGCATGGAAACGAACGGCCTCGCCACTATCCCCACCGGTGATTGGCCGGCCGGGGTGTACGTGGTGAGCGCCGTGCAGGACGGCATGCGCAGTCAAAGGACGGTGGCGGTGGTGCGGTGAGCGCTGGGATCACCCCGCCGGAAAATACAGCGGATGCCGGTCGTTGTACCGGCGCATGAAGAGGAAGATCGTTTCCGTCCGCTTGCGCTGCTTCTTGGGCAGGGCGTCGAACTCTTCCAGCAGGATGGGGTCGCGCTGCAGCACCTCGCGGATGCCCGCCGCGCTCACCGGCCGGAAGGCCCCGGTGGCCATGTCGAGAAAGCGCTGCTCTTCCACCGTGTAGGTGGTGCCACCGTACATCATGTACGGATCGGCGTTGTAGTAGGTGGCATCGTAGGTGAGGTGCGCCAGCGCCCCCATGAGGCCGATGCGCGAGAAGCCGTTGCCGGCGCGGACGTACACGATGCCGCCTTCGCAGAAGCCCCAGACGCGGTCGAGGTCCAGCCGCACGCGCTGGCCGGTGCTGTCGGGACGGAAGAGCTTGTCGCCTGCCGTGCGCAAGCTGGTGACACGTTGACCTTGTGAGGTGGTCAGTTCAGAAAGCGGCACGCTGGGCGTGTTGCTGCGAAAGGCCTGGAAGTTGAAGTAGATGCCGGCACGGAAGGGGTATCCGGCACTGTATCGCACACTGTCCTGCGCCGTGGCAGCCAGGGCAAGGAGCGGGAACAACAAGGCCCACCACACCCTCATGCCATGGTACGGATCAGGGCCATCACCTCGTCCGGTGCCTGGGCATGCACCCAATGGCCCGCGAACGGCACGGTCTCCACCCGGCTGTTGGGAAACTGCTCCTTGATCTGCGGCAGGTCTTCCCTCGGGATGTACGGGCTTTTGCCGCCGCGGATGAAGAGCGTGGGCACCTTCACCGCTTCCGCTCCGATGGCGCCCAGGATGTACGGCATGTCCCGCTGCAGCAAAGGCACATTGAAACGCCACGCCAGCTTGCCGGGCTCCTCCCAATACAGGCTCTTCATCAGGAACTGCACCACGCCGGGCTCGGGCACGGTGCGGGCAATGTGTTCCTCCACTTCCCGGCGCGTGGCCTTGTTGGCCAGGTCGCTGGTGGCCAGCGTTTCCACAATAATGGCATGTTCGCCGATGGCGTATTCCCGCGGTCCGATGTCCACCACCACCAGGCTCTTCAGCAGTTCCGGCCAGCGCTGCGCGAAGGTCATGGCCGTTTTGCCGCCCATACTGTGGCCCACCAGCACCAGGTCCTTCAGGCCAAGCTTCTGCACCAAGGCATGCACGTCCTCCGCCATCAGCGGATACGTGATGTGGTCCGTATGGGGCGAGCGGCCGTGGTCGCGCTCATCCACCAGTACCACGTCGTAGTCGGCCGCCAGGGTGCGCCCGATGTGGCCCCAATTGTCGCCGCTGCCGTATAGGCCGTGCAGGATCACGATCGGCCGGCCGGTCCCTTCGCGCCGGAAGAACAATTCCACGCTCATCGCAATTCCCTTCTGTACAGTTGCACCGTGTTCTCCATGCCGTAGGTGAGCGCATCGCACACCAGGGCATGGCCGATGGAAACTTCCAGCAGGCCCGGCACCTGTGCCTTGAACCACGCCAGATTGTGCAGGTCGAGGTCATGGCCGGCATTGAGGCCCAGGCCTACCTCGGCAGCCTTTTCCGCCGCACGGACGAACGGAGCCACGGCCGCCTCGCGGTCGGCGTGATAGCCCTCTGCGTAGGGGCCGGTGTACAGTTCGATGCGGTCGGTGCCGGTCTCAGCGGCGTGGGCGATCTGCTCCAGATCGGTCTCCATGAAGATGGACGTGCGGATGCCGGCCTGCTTGAACCGTTGGATCACGGCCCTCAGCTCGGCCTTGCGGCCCTTGGCATCCCAGCCGGCATCGCTGGTGAGCACGCCGGGCGGGTCGGGCACCAGGGTCACCTGCGCGGGCCGTACTTCCAGCACCAGGTCGATGAACGACCCGTTGGGATAGCCCTCGATGTTGAACTCGGTGGTGAGCAACGGTTTCAGGGCCCTGACATCCGCATAACGGATATGGCGCTCATCGGGCCGCGGGTGCACCGTAATACCCTGCGCGCCGAAACGTTCCATCTGCACGGCCCACACCAGCACGTCCGGGTTGTTGCCGCCGCGTGCATTGCGCAACGTGGCCAGCTTATTGATGTTCACGCTCAACTTGGTCATCCTGCCGGTGCATATACCTTGGTCCCGTCACCGGGCGCGAAGTTACCCCCCACCCCCAGCAACGCCATCGCCATGTTAGCCATCGACCTGCTCTCGAAGACCATCCAGCCGCTGGCGCCGAAGGACAACCCGGCGCATGCCCTTGAACTGATGGACGAATCGGGCATCCACGTGCTGCCGGTGGTAGCCCGGAGCCGCCTGGTGGGCCTGATGCGCGAGGAGACGGCACTGAACAACGGCGACCCGTCCGCCACGGTGGAAAAGCTGATGGACCAGGTGGAGCTGCCCTACGTGCGCGACCGCCAGCATGTGTACGACGTGCTGAAGCTGATGAGCGAGCGCGACCTGCCGATGGTGCCCGTGCTGGACATGCAGGGCAAGTACCTGGGCCTGGTGAGCGAGCACGAGGCCGCGCGCGCCCTGGCAGGCCTGGTGAACGCCTGCGTGCCGGGCAGCGTGGTGGTGCTGGAAATGGGCCGCAACGACTATTCGCTGCAGCAGATCGCCCGCATCGTGGAGGAGGAAGGTGCACGGATCCTGAGCATGTACTGCACGGACAACCCCGACAGCATGCGCATGGAAGTGACCCTGAAGATCAACAGCGAGGACATCAGCGGCATCCTGCAGGCCTTCGACCGGTTCCAGTACACGGTGCACACCACCTTCCAAGGCTCGCGCCTGGAGGACAACCTGCGCGACCGGTACGAGGACCTGATCCGGATCATGAAAATGTGATCCCGCTTCGATGGCGGCACCTTCATCCGGCAACATGCAGGCACGAGCGGCGGGGCACTGGTCGCGCCGGGCGGCAACCGCCCGAAAGACCGTCGCTGCATGAGCCGTACGCCCATGGCCCGCGCCGGGGCCCGCATTCGCCGGTGTGCCGTCCGGCTTGCCCTGCTGCTGCCACTGGCCGGGGTGTTCGCCCAAGATCAACCGGCACGCGGGTTCACCGGCCCGTTCCGCGTTTCCGGCATCCTGGTGGAGGGCAACCGCATCACGCGCGAGGCCATCATCCTGCGCGAGCTCACCTTCCGCGAGCAGGACACCCTGGCGGCGGACGACGTGTACCAGCGGCTGCAGCGCAGCCGCGAGAACCTGCTCAACCTCGGCCTCTTCAACTCGGCCCTGCTGATGCCCACCTACCTGGGCCCCAACGAGGTGTTCATCACCATCACGGTGAACGAACGCTGGTACTGGTGGCCCCAGCCCCTGCTGCGCTTCGCCGACCCCAACTTCAACACGTGGTGGCTCACCCGGGACCTGGGCCGGCTCAACTTCGGCCTGGAGCTTTACCGCTTCAACCTGCGCGGGCGCAACGAAACCCTGGCGGCCAAGGCCCAGTTCGGCTATTCCAAGGAGTTCGCCCTCAGCTACCGCGTGCCGTACGTGGACCGGCGCCAGCGCTGGGGCGTGCGCGTGGACGGCAGCTACGGCGAGCAGGACGAGATCACCATCGGCACCACGGGCAACAAGCGCATCCTGCTGAAGACACCCACGGAGAACATCATCCGCCGCTGGAATGCCGGGGCCGCCCTGGCCCTGCGCCGCAGCCATGACATCCGCCACCAGTGGCGCATCGGCTGGGCCGACGTGGCCGTGCGCGACACCGTGGTGCTGCGCAACGCGGAATACCTGGCGCCGGAGGCCCGCCACGTGGAGTACCTGTCGCTGGGCTACTCCCTGGTGGTGGACCGCCGCGACTCGCGCGCCTTCCCCCTCAGTGGCAGCCTGCTCCGGCTGCAGCTGGACCGCACCGGCATCGGGCCCGGGCAGCCCGAGGTGACCGCCCTGAAGGCCGCCGGACAACGCAGCTGGAAGGCCGGTGAACGCTGGAGCCTGGGCGCCAGCCTGGCCGGTAAGACCTCCGCCGGGGCGGAGGACCACTACTTCCTCCAGGAAGGCCTGGGGTACAGCGACCATATCCGGGGCTACGAATACTACGTGATCGACGGGCAGCACTGGCTGCTGGGCAAGGCCAATATCCTGTTCGCCCTGCTCAAACCCCGCACCTACCGCGTGGAGGCTATTCCCGTCGAGGCCTTCCGCACGCTCTACGTGGCCATCTACCTCAATGCCTTCGCCGATGCCGGCCATGTGTGGGATGATGCCCACGGCATGGACAACCCGCTGGCGAACCGCTGGCAGGGCGGCTACGGCCTGGGGCTGGACCTGGTGACCAGCTACGACCAGGTGCTGCGCCTGGAAGGCACCCTGAACGCCTTGGGCGAAGCGGGATTCTACCTACATTTCACCCAACCCTTCTGAATGGCGGCAGACATGCGCATCGGGATCCTGGGCCGGCTGTACCCGGCATCGGCGGCTGCCACCATCAACGGCATCCTGGGGCGCATGGCCGCCGCCGGAGCCGTGCCCGTGGTGGAGCGCTCGTTGGCCCAGCGCATGGCCGCGGCAGGCCTGCCCCTGGCGGAAGGGACCGAGCTGATGGACAGCCCCGCCAACAAAGGCCTGGATCTCTTGGTCAGCATGGGCGGCGATGGCAGCTTCCTGGACAGTGTGGATTTCCTGGGCAGCCACCCGGTGCCGCTGCTCGGCATCAACCTCGGCCGCCTCGGATTCCTGAGCAGCACCCGCCTGGAGGATGTGGGGGCCACCATACAGGCCCTGGTGGAACGGCGCTTCGGCATCGAGGAGCGGGCCGTGCTCTCCCTGGACGGTTGCACCGGCTGCGGCACACACAACATCGCCCTCAACGAGGTGAGCCTGCACAAGCGCGACGGCGCCGCCATGATCTCCATCCACGCCCACCTCGACGGCCGCTTCCTGAACACCTACTGGGCCGATGGCCTCATCATCGCCACGCCCACCGGAAGCACCGCCTACTCGCTCAGTTGCGGCGGGCCCTTGCTGGCACCCGATTGCGACGCCATGGTGATCACCCCCATCGCCCCGCACAACCTCAACGTGCGCCCCTTCGTGGTGCGCGGAGGAAGCACGCTCACCCTCCAGGTGGATTCGCGTGGCGAGAAGTACCTGGTGAACCTCGATTCCCGCAGCCAGGTCCTGCACCATTTCCCCACCCTCACCGTGCGCCAGGCCGACCATAAGGTGAAGCTGGTGCAACTGGAAGGACAGGATTTCCTGGATACCCTGCGGAGCAAGTTGAGCTGGGGGCTGGATGTGCGCTCCAGCCTGCCATAAGGGTACCTCGAAGAACGTCGCTCCGGTCTCTTGCGCCATAGCTCCTTGCTCCGCCGAAGCGGCTACGCAAAGGCGAAGTCAGCGACGGCGCGCGTCGTCCATGGCAAGAGCGCATAGCGGTCATCGCTTGCTCTCATCCGCCCATACTTCGTTGCTCCTCAGTCGGATACTTCGTTCCAGTATCCTCCCTTCGGAGCGCCTCGTCTGAGCGAATGATAGCGGCGCGCGCCATCCGTTCGAGGTTCTTCGAGGCACCCATAAGGGCCGGACCGCGTTCGCGGGACCAATGCACCCTATTACGGCAACACCACCAAGCGCCCCGTATACGCAGTGGCTGCAGCCCCCGAAGCCACCCGCACCATGTAGGTGCCCGGTGCCAACGCCCCCGCTTGCAAGGTGTGCGTGTGTGCGCCCGCAGGCCACGGCTCTTGCAGCACCTGCCGCCCGCTGGCATCGTGGATGGTGAGCATGGCCTGTGCGGCCGCTGCCGCGCCCACCGAAAGCTGAACGGCCCCATGGGCCGGGTTGGGCGCCATGGCCAAGGGCATGGCCATGCTCGCTTCGTGCTCGCTTATGCCCACATTAAGCCCGTACAGCTTGCTCAGCAGCCGCTGGCCGGGGTCGTTGGTGGTGCCGTCATCGTAGCCGTGGTAGGCCCCATAGATAAAGTAGCCGCCATCCTGGGCTGGTTCAATGCCCAGGATGGTTTGGTGCCAAGTGTTGAGCGGGTCACCGTAAAAGCCGCCACAGCCGTTGCCCTCGAAATAGCCCGGCAGCAGGTTGCCCGCCGTGTCGATCATGGCGATGCTGCCATGCACCTCGCCATTGATCCGTTCAAACTTGCCTGTGATGACCAACATGCCATCGCCAATGGGTTCTACGTGCATGACTATGGGCGACCTTGACCACGTTCCGGGAAAATTTGCCTCAAAGTGCAAGTTGTTGTTGAAGGTGGTATCCAAATGACCGTTGGGCAGAAACCGCACGAGGCAAGCGGTATCGGCGGAACCGGCAAAATGCCAGCGTCCAAAGGCTAATACCTTTCCATCAGGTTGAGGCAAGAACCCACGGCTTTCTGCCCACCCATCGATGTGGGGTACCTGGAAGGTGGTGTCCAGGCTACCGTCTGCATGTACCCTGAACAAGCCCTCCACGGGCACGCCCTCGAACTGGCCGGAGCCGCCACTGCACATGAATTTCCCGTCCGGCATTTCCCGGATGTGCTCCATGGCCCCGAATGGCCCGCCAATGGAGCGGTGGATGCGGGTGGTGTCCAGGCTGCCATCGGTGTTCAACCACACCAGGCCGTACTGCCAGCCCACAAAGCCGCGTATGCTATCCCGCAACCAATAATTGCCCGCTAGCAAGAGCCGTCCATCGGGGAAAACATGAAAATCACCGGCCTGACCGCCACTGTTTTTAGGGTCATATACGGGGTAGGCGCTGTCCCAAGTGCCATCCATCCAATAACGCACAATTCCTTGACCAACACCACAGTAGAAACGATCACCCCAAGGCACCATCTTCTGACTCATGTAGAAATACCAATCCACAATTGGCCGGTTTGCTGGCTTGGGAATCCAAGACCCATCAGCCTCCAACAACCCGCCACCGAATGGGGAAGTAGGATCACCACCGGGTGGCACGAATCCTCCGGAGATGATGATCTTCCCATCCGGTCGTTCCAACACGTCACCAACAACGATCTTTTGGAATGGTGTCGTAAAACCGGTGTTGAGGTCAAACGGCTGCTGGGCAGCCGTTGCGGTGGCGGCCGCAAGGGCCGCCACCGCAAAGTGCCGCAGGTTCATGGCTTCACAACGAGTTTGATAGCCCCAACGGGACTGCCGTTGTTCATCAATTCCACGGTGTATGTGCCAGCGTTAACTTGTCTCGTATCCCATACGGCCTGCCCTTCAGCCCGGTTCACCGGAATGCGTGCCAACTCCTTCCCGGTGATGTCCCTGATGGCCAAATAGGCGCCTTGGGGTTGCCCTTTCAGGTCATAGTCCAGGTTTGCCCATGTACCTGCTGGGTTGGGAAATGCGTTAAGTGCAGGTGTGGGTTCCTCCGCGTGTGCCAAGGGGATGCGCATGGCCTTGGGCGTTCCCTCGCCATCACCACCCGAGCGGGGTGGCCGGCACTCCCCATAGCCAAAGCAGAGTATGTTCTGCGCCCACTCCGCAGGCCGGTCGTACGCATCCGCTGCGAGGTTGCGCAGCGCGTTCAGGTCGCCTTCGTTCAGTTCCGCCTCGCTGCGTCCATCGCTCCGGTAGCTTTGAACGATGCCGATGTACTGCTTGGTTCGGTCCTTCTCACTGATCTCCTTCTCGCCCAGCTTGAACTCCACCGGGAGGCGGTCCATCACGGCATAGGCGCTGTCGAACTTGTCCTGTTGCAGGTAGCAGAGGATTTCCGCATAACGGGCGGCGGGCGTGCGCAGCACCTGCCACGCGGCGCGGATGCTGTCCACCTGCTCCTGCAGGGTGTCGGCATGGTAGCTGGCCAAGGTGAGGCCCAAGGCCTGCGTCATCTCACTGTGCTCAAAGGCCATGGTGCTTTCCAGCGTGGTGCGATAGGTCTTGGTCTCCCAGCTGGCCTCTATGTTGCCGATCAGGTATTGCGGCATGTTCAAGGGTGCTTCAAACTGGAGCCATTTGAGGAAGCCATCCTTCTTGGTGGCATCGGGGTTGGCGATGCAGATCTCGGCCACCATGGCTGGCGGCAAGATGTTCTTCAGCACCATTTCCTTCAGCACGTCGGCGCTGAGGAAGGGTGATTTCTCCAGCAGTATGGCGCGCAACTCCCACGCTTCGTTCGGCCAGGTGCTTTGGATCTCCTGCACGGTCTCATCGGTGCTGCCGCCATCGATCAATTGGTCGTAGAGGTAGCGCGTGTTGCCGTATGCCGCTTTCCGGGCCTGTGCCTCGTTCAGCCAATAGGCACGCATGGCCCCCTCTTCGGGATCGGGCGGCACCGGCGTGATGGGCAGGATCCGCGAGGCGCAATTGGCCGGATCGCGCGTTAGGTAGTTCCCGTTGTTGTCCTGGTTGGTGCTGCTGACCCCTGCCGTGGTGTACTGGGGCCAATACGGCACCTGCGGCAAGGCCCACCAATAGGTCAACGGATTGGTGGTGTTCCCGGCCGTGAAGTTCGTATTGGTGATGTCCAGTTGCCCGCTCACCTGCCCGAAGGTATTGTCCGCCACACGGGATGGTGCGCCTTGGTAGAGCCGGATGGTCTGTTCAGAATAGAGTGCATGGTTGGGTGAAACATCCCTTCGGCTAAAAATCCCATTGTCGTTGTCCACGTTGGTGTTGCACAGGTACCACAGGCCCAGGTAGGAAGTGTTGACCGAATCAGCACAAATGCCTTCACCGATGTAGGCACCGGCCAGGTGGCTGGCCTGGTTGCGGAACACCACATCGTTGTGGGCGCCGCTGTACCCGGTTACGATGCCTTCTAATTGGGGCGTGGTGGCTTGTGGGTTGTTCGTGAGGGTGTTGTCGTCCACCAAGAAGCCGTAGCTCAGGTAGCTGTAGATGCCGCGGTGTGCCAAATCGTTGTTCCACTTCCAGTGCAATTCGTCAATATTGTCTAAGGCTGTCGCCTTGCTGCTGCCCACAACGAAATTGCTTTTATGCACCTCGAAGTTAAGCACACTGTTGGCGTACACCCCGCAGACGTTGTTTTCAAATACGGCCCCGTCCACGAGGAAATTACGGGTGGTGGTGGCCCTTGCCGCGCGGATGCCCATATCGAGGCCCGTGAAGGTGGAGGGAATCACGTTTTGGCATTGGCCGGGCGGGGTAGGCCCGGGGTCGCCGCAGCGCGTAAGCACCTTGTAGTGGGCATCCAGGCTGCGTATGCCCTGGCCCAGCTGGCTGCTGTTGTGCTCGGTGGTGCGCTGGTTCTCAAAGGTGCAACCTAAGAACTCGATGCCGTCCACCTTCCACATTTGGGCATGCACGGCCAGGTCCAAAGGGGCTATGTAGCTGGAATTGGCCGTGAAGGTGGTATTGACGAACCGGCTACGGTTCCGTGTTGGGTTGCCGTTGGGCAAGTGGTTCTGGTAGGGATAGAAGTTCACACCCACGCGGCAGTTGAGAAAGGTGCTGTTGCTGGCTTCCAGGATGCCACCGGCCCCGACCACGTGGCCGAATTGGTTCTTCTTGCCCACGGTAACGCCCACCAAGGCATCCTGCACGGTGCTGTTCCTGAACACCAGGCGGCCCTGGTCGGGCGGGTAGGCGTTAAAGCCTTGTGCCAATGCGGGGGTGCCATAGAGCTCCACGCCGGGCCATTTCATGGGTCCGCAAATATCCCCGCGCAGCACACAGTTGTCAAACTGTACAAAGGCACCCTTTTCAATGATCAGCCGGGCATTGGGCCCAAAACGCCATTCCATGTTGCTTACAAACAGGCGCGCACCGGTCTGCACGGTGAAGTCTTGGTCGAAATACACGTGGCCGGCGGCAGGACTGCCCCCGGCGGGCGCACAGAGCACGGGTGCGGTGAGCCCGTTGTTCTGGGGAGTCCACGGGGTGGCCGCGGTGGTTATGCCGCTGAAGGAGTTCGGGTGGCTGGCCTCAGGCAGCCGTTCGTTGGCCATGCAGCAGGCCTGTTGCAGCAAACTCGGGATCTGCTGGTCGCGGTAGTTCTGCTTGTCCATCAGGTATTGGGTCACCGGCCATGTACCCTGTTGGGCTGTTTGTGAGGCGGGTGGTGCGTTGAGCGCCACGGTGGTGGCCATGGTGCTGTGCCAGCTTGCCGTGGAGGGGCTGTCCGGTCCTTTCAAGTAGCCCAGCCCGGTTGCTGCCGGGAAATAGATGACATGGCCCGTTCCGTCCGGGGTGCGGTTCATCCGGACCTGGCCCTTGGTGTATGCAGCAAGGCTTCCCGCCGGCAAGCCCAGCTCTGCGGCCAGGTCATGTACCGCCAGCGCCGGGTCCAGTACATCCACGTATCCTATGTAGGGGGCAAACGGCTGGGCGAAGTAGAGGTAGCGCCCGTTCGGGCTGAAGGCAACACCCCTGATCCGGCCCACGTTCGCTGTGGGCGCCAGGCTGAGGTTGGTTTCTATGCTGGAGTAGCTGATGTAAGGCAAGCCGGTGACCGGGTGGTTCAATATGCTTCCTATCTGCAAGGTGGGGTCCTGGTTGGCCGCCGTGGCCATGCTGTGGTTGTGGGTTGCCGCAACCCGGGTTTGCCCGTCGGGACCCTGTGCTGCGTCGATGCCGCCGGTCATGTTCAGGGTGGCATCAACCATCTGCTGCTCGTTGCTGTTTCCCAAAGAACTCACGGTGGAGATGCCGTAAGGGGTGATGGAGGCCTGGAGGTATTCCATGGCCGTCCGGATGTAAACGGTCTTGGCCGCTGAGGGGGTAGCTCCCTCGTGCACCACATGGTAAATGTTGTTCAGCCTGGAACTGTAGTTAGCCTGACTGCCTACTACTTCGTTACCGGACGCGAGGTGGAAAACGGCCGTACCCTGGTCATTTTCCTCAATTTGGCAGTTGGTGTATGCTTGCGGTGCCATATTGTTCCAATAGGCGGGTTGCGTGGCAACCAGGTCCAACAGGTCCTGTTCGTGCCATATACGGCCTTTTCGGCCAGCATGGTACTGGCTGCCCAAGGAGAGGTCCAGCACGGAATAGCCCAGGAAGGATTTCTCCATGTTGTTTGGCCAATGACACTCCGGATCGGCCCCGGTAGGGCCGTAATTGCGTGCCCTGCCCGAAATGATGTAGTACCTGTCGCAGGTGCCCGGCATCAGCACGATGCTGATCTCCTGGATGCCATGCGGTAGGCAATCGATGCAATCGGGTCGCAGGTCGTTGTCCGCCATCAGGTAGCCCGCATGGTCATACAGGGCACCGTCCACCACGAAGAACAGCAGTTTGCCGGTTTCGTCGTACTGCGCATTTTGCGCATACTGGGCCACCGCACCCTGGTAGTCCATGCTGGTGGGTCCTATAGGGAGAGCGCATACGGTGGTGGAACTGCTCACTGGCGCGTTGAAATCAAGCAACTGGTTTCCATTCACCCAGAGGTTGTCCTGGGCCAGGAGCGGGAGTGCGCTGAGCATCGCAATAGCGAGACCGGCGGTCAGTTTGACGCGCGAGGGGGGGGGGGGGGGATATCATAGCGACAGTGTGGTTTTAGGGTTAAATCGCCGTTGGCAATGTAAGCATTATTCCATTTTATTAGGTGATATTTTGTCGTATCGGGCAGCAATTCCACGTATTAACAATTGGACATCAGGTGAGATTCCCAAGGGGAGCCCTCAAACACCTCAGTCCATAGCCCCACTGCCCTCGCAAGGCCGTTTCGGCCCTGTCGTCCTCGCGAGCTTGTTTCAGCCGAAGCGATCTTAATTCCCTTGCCGGGTTCAAGATCAAAGATCGCTTCGGGGTTGTTGATGCCCAACCCGTCGCGAAGAGGTGGTGCCGCACGCGAGGGCGGATGGCACTGCCACCGGGCCGACCGTGGATAACCGGAACACTGAAGGCCGCGGGGGCGCGCCCCCGCCCCTACTTTCGCGCCCACGGCGGGCACGGATCTTCCCTTTTCGCCGTTAGTAGCACCCGATGCGGAGGCTCTCCACCCTGTTCTCCCTGCTGGCCCTGGCCGCCAGCACGGCCACCGCGCAGGTGAGCGAACTGGGCATCACCGGGGGCACCACCTTCTACATCGGCGACCTCAACCCCGTGCGCTACTACCCCAAGCGCACCCATTGGGGCGGCGGCCTGATGTACCGCTACAACTTCGACCAGCGCTACGCCCTGCGGATCCAAGGCCTCTACGGCAAGCTGGAAGCCCACGACCTCGATAGCGACGACCCGCTGCAACAGGTGCGGAACCTCGGTTTCCGCACGGTGCTGTTCGAGGCCAGCGCCCTGCTGGAGATCAACTTCTTCAAATACCGCGGCCTGAAAGGCGGGCGCACCTGGACCCCCTTCGTCTTCGCCGGCCTGTGCTATTTCCACACCAACCCGCAAAACCTGCTGGACGACACCTGGTACGACCTGCAACCCCTGGGTACCGAGGGCCAGACCCTGGGCGGGGGCGAGGCCTACAAGCTCAACCAGATCGGGCTTCCCTTCGGGGTGGGCATGAAGTTCGCCATCACCAAGAAGGTGGACGTGCAGCTGGAATGGGGACTGCGCCGCACCTGGACGGACTACATCGACGATGTGGGCGGCACCTACGTGGACAACGCCACCCTGGCCGAGCAGTCCGGGCCGCTCACCGCCCTGCTGGCCGACCCCGGGCCGCTGCGCACCACCGGCATCAACACCGGCCGCGCCCGCGGCGATTCGAACACCAAGGACTGGTACCAGTACACGGGCCTCACCATCTCCCTGCTGCTCACGCGCTTCACCGAATGCGATGCCATTTGGGACAAGCACCGCAAGTGAGCAGGCCGCCGTTCCGTCCAAATAGCGACCTTCGCACCCCCGTGAACGAAAACACCCCATCCATCGAGCAGGAACTGCGTGCCCGGATCGACCCCGCGCAGGTGCCCGCGCACGTGGCCGTGATCATGGACGGCAACGGCCGCTGGGCACACCGGCAGGGCGAGGAGCGCATCAGCGGGCACCTCCACGGTGTGCGCCCCATCCGCGAATCGCTCACCGCCGCCACGGAGATCGGCGTGAAGTTCCTCACCCTCTACGCCTTCAGCACCGAGAACTGGAACCGCCCCAAGGCCGAGGTGGACGCCCTGATGGAGCTGCTGGTGAACACCTTGGCCAATGAAGTGGACGAGCTGGATGCCAGCGGCGTGCGCATCCACACCATCGGCGATACCGACAGCCTGCCCGCCGGCTGCCGCACCGCCCTGAAAAAAGCCATGGACCGCACGGCCGGCAACGAGCGCATCACCCTCACCCTGGCCTTGAGCTACAGCGCCCGCTGGGACATCCTGCGCATGGTGCGCAGCATCGCCACCGACATCCGCGACGGCCGCCTGAACACCTTCGCCGTGAACGAGCAGCTCATCGACCAGCGCCTGAGCACCCGCGGCCTGCCCGACCCCGACCTGCTGATCCGCACCAGCGGCGAGCAGCGCATCAGCAACTTCCTGCTCTGGGAAATCGCCTACGCCGAACTCTGGTTCACCCCGGTGCTCTGGCCTGATTTCCGCAAGCACCACTTCTTCCAGGCCGTGCTCGACTACCAGGGCCGCGAGCGCCGCTTCGGGCTCACCCACGACCAACTGAACGCCACGTGATGCCTGCGGCCGCCCTGTTCCGTGCGTGGAGGCCCTTGGCCTTGTGGCTCTGCGCATGCCTGTGCGCCCTGGGGGGCCACGCCCAGAAGCTGGATGTGCCCGCCATGGACTACAGCTACCCGCGCGAGTTCACCATCGGCGGCATCACCGTGAGCGGCTGCGTGACGCGCGACCCCAACGCCGTGAAGCTCTTCAGCGGGCTCAAGGTGGGCGACCGGATCACCATCCCCGGCGAGCGCATCGGCCGCGCCATCCGCGCCATCTGGGAGCAGAAGCTCTTCACCGACGTGCGCATCGAGGAGGCCGAGATCCGTGGAAGCACCATCTTCCTGCACATCATCGTGCAGGAGAACCCCCAGCTCGCCAGCTACGGATTCGGGGGCACCGTGACCCGCAGCGAGGGCGACAAGCTCCGGGAGCAGATCAGCCTCCAGCGCGGCCAGCAGGTGAACGAGGCCGTGAAGGCCAACGCCGTGCAGGCCGTGAGCAAATACTTCGTGGACAAGGGCTTCCTGAAGGCCACCGCCCGGATCACCGAAAGCCGCGACACCAGCCTGGAGAACAGCGTGCGCCTGCAGGTGCTGGTGGACCGCGGCCCGCGCATCCGCATCAAAGACATCTTCTTCCACGGCAGCGCCAACGTGGCCCAAGCCAAGCTGCGCCGCGCCATGAAGGGCACCAAGCGCAAGCGCTGGTACAACATCTTCGGCTCCAGCAAATTCATCCGCTCCACCTTCCGCGAGGACCTGGACAAGGTGATCGACGTGTACAACGAAAAGGGCTACCGCAACGCCTCCATCGTCCGCGACACCGTGCGGTACGTCTCCGACCGGAAGATCGCCATCGACATCACCGTGGACGAGGGCAGGCGCTTCTACTTCCGCAACATCCACTTCACCGGGAACACCAAGTACAGCAACGACACCCTGGTCTCCCTGCTGGGCATCCGCCGCGGCGACCCCTACAACAAGAAAAAGCTGGACAGCCGCCTGTACATGAACCCCAGCGGGGTGGACATCAGCTCCCTGTACATGGACCGCGGCTACCTGAGCTTCAACCCCGACCCGGTGGAGCGCGTGGAGGGCGACAGCATCGACCTCGAGGTGCGCATCCGCGAAGGCAAGCAGTATCGCGTGCGCGACATCAGCATCTCCGGAAACACCAAGACCTTCGACCATGTGATCCGGCGCGAGATCCGCACCCGGCCCGGCGACCTCTTCGACCGAAGCGAGGTGATCCGCTCCCAGCAGCAACTGATCAGCCTCGGCTTCTTCGACCCCGCCCAAGTGAATGTGATCCCCACGCCAGACCCGGCCACCGGCAACGTGGACATGAACTACATCGTGGCGGAAAAGCCCAGCGACCGCCTGGAACTCAGCGGCGGCTACGGCGGTGGCCGCGTGCTCGTCTCCTTGGGCCTCTCCTTCACCAACTTCAGCATCCGCAAGGCGTTTGACAAGAAAGCCTGGACCCCCCTCCCGGCCGGCGACGGACAAACCCTGAGCCTGCGGGCCCAGACCAACGGCAGCTACTACCAGAGCTACAGCCTTTCCTTCATCGAGCCGTGGCTGGGCGGGCGCAAACCGAATTCGCTCAGCCTGGGCGGCTACTACACGCGGCAGACGAACGGCGTCACCCGGGACAATCCCCTCTTCCAGGAACTGGGCATCTACGGCGCCAGCGTGGGCCTGGGCAAACGGCTGCGCTGGCCCGATGACTACTTCTTCCTCAACCTCACCGGCAGCTACCAACGCTACGTGCTCAAGAACTGGAACTCGCTCTTCGCCTTCAGCGACGGCCAAAGCGACGTGTACGCCCTGCAGCTCCGCTTCGTGCGCCGCTCCATCGCCGAGCCGTTCTGGATCACCCAGGGTTCGGAAACGGGCATCACCGTGAAGGCCACGCCCCCCTTCTCCTACTTCCACCCGGAGACCATCTACACCGAGCTGCCCGCGAGCGAGCAATACAAGCTGGCCGAGTTCCACAAATGGAAGTTCACCAGCCAGTGGTTCACCAAGCTCACCAGCAGCAAGAGCAAGCACGACCTGGTGCTGATGGGCCGCGTGGGCTTCGGCTTCATCGGCCGCTACAACACCCGCAAGGGCGATTCGCCCTTCGAGCGCTTCTACCTCGGCGGCAGCGGCCTCACCGGCTTCCAGCTGGACGGCCGCGAGATCATCGCCCTGCGCGGTTACGACGACCTCTCCCTCTCGCCGAACTTCGGCAGCTTCTTCGTGAACAAATACACCGCCGAGCTCCGCTTCCCGGTCTCGCTCAACCCCCAGGCCACCATCTTCGCCCTGGGCTTCGCCGAGGCGGCCAATGCCTGGAACGAGATCGACCGGTACGACCCCTTCAAGGTCTACCGCAGCGCCGGCATCGGCCTGCGCCTGTTCCTGCCCATGTTCGGGCCCATGGGCCTGGATTACGGCTGGCGGTTCGACGACGTGCCCGGGCAGCCCAACATGGCCAAGAGCCAGTTCCACTTCACCATTGGCATGGATCTTGGCGAGCTCTGACGGCGATCGCCTACTTTCGACGGCCTTCCCATGAACCCGAACCTCCTCCGCACCGTCCTGATGGCCCTGCTGCTGGCAGGCGCCACCGCGCAAGCCCAGCGCATCGCCTTCGTGGACACGAAGTACATCCTGGAGCAGATGCCCGAATATGCGGCGGCCCAGCAGGAGCTGGACCGCAACAGCAAGAAGTGGCAGGACGAGATCGACGAACGCTGGAAACAGATCCAGCACCTGCGCGAGGCCTTCAATGCCGAGGCCATCCTGCTCACCGAGGAGATGAAGAAGTCGCGCCAGGCCGAGATCGACAAGAAGGAGCAGGAGGCCCGCGACCTTCAGCAGAAACGCTTCGGCGTGGGCGGCGACCTGTTCAAGAAGCGGCAGGAGCTGATCCAGCCCATCCAGGACCGCGTGTACGAGGCCGTGAAGGAAGTGGCCGGCACCAGCTACGTGGCCATCTTCGACATCGGCGGCGTGGGCAACAACGTGCTCTACGCCAGCGAGAAATACGACAAGAGCGACAGCGTGCTGCGCAAGCTGGGCATCCGCCCCGACAAGGACGGCAACAACCCCGGCAACCTGCGCGGGAGCGGGGAGCCCGAGGATGACGGCGATGCCGCGCCCGACCAACGCAACGACCAGAACAACCGCATGAGCCCACCGAACCGGGGAGGCGGCGACCGCGGAACCATTGACACCAAACCCAAGCAGTGAACCCGACCACCATCATGAGGAAGTCCATCCTGATCATTTGCATGCTCTTCGCCGCCTCCACCGCGATGAAGGCGCAGAACAGCGTGAAGCTCGGCCACATCGACCGCCAGGCCCTGATGCTGATGCTCCCCGAGCGCAAGGCCGCCGAAACCAAGATGCAGGAGTTCGCCAAGACCCTGGACGACCGCCTGAAGGCCATGGGCCAGGAATACCAGAACAAGGTGACCGACGCACAGGCCAAGGCCGAGACCATGACCAAGACCGAACAGCAGGTGGCCCTGCGCGAGATCCAGGAGCTGGAGCAACGCATCAGCGACGCGCAGGACAAGGCCAAGGAGGACCTGGCCAAGCAGGAGAACGAACTGCTCGCGCCCATGATCGAGCGCACGAACAAGGCCATCAAGGACGTGGCCGCCGAAGGCCATTTCACCTACATCTTCGACACCAGCACGGGCGTGGTGCTGTTCTCCGACGGCGGCACCGACATCCTGCCGCTGGTAAAGGCCAAGCTGCAGATCCCCTGACCCGCGGCGCATGGCCCCCGCCCCGGGCATCGGCATCTTCGATTCCGGCATCGGCGGGCTCACCGTGGCGGCAGCCATCCGGCAGGCGCTCCCCCGGGAGCGCCTGCTCTATTTCGGCGACAACGCGCACGTGCCCTACGGCGACCGCACCGCCGAGGAGATCCTGGCCTTCAGCGTGGCCATCACCGAGGCCTTGGTGGCCAAGGGCTGCAAAGCCGTGGTGATCGCCTGCAACACCGCCTCCAGCGCCGCCCTGAAGCCCCTGCGCCAGCGCTTCCCGCACATTCCCTTCGTGGGCATGGAACCCGCCGTGAAGCCCGCCGTGGAGCATACCCGTTCCGGCGTGGTGGGCGTGCTGGCCACCAAGGCCACTGTGGAAGGCCGCAGCCTCGCCGATGTGGTGGAGCGCTTCGCCCATGGCGTGGAGGTGATCCGCCAGGCCTGCCCCGGACTGGCCCAACGCATCGATAACGGCGACCTGGACAGCGTGGAGACCGAGGCGCTGCTGCGCAATTGGATCGAGCCGATGCTGGAGCGCGGCATCGACGCGCTGGTGCTGGGCTGCACCCACTACCCGCTGGTACGCCCGCTGATCGAGCGCATCACCGGGCCTGCCGTGCGCGTGATCGACCCTTCCGATGCCGTGGCGCGCCGCCTGGTGCAGGTGCTGGCCGAGGATGGCCTGGCCACCGGTGCCGGAAACGGGGCCATGGAGTGCTTCACCAGCGGCGAACCCGAGCGCTTCCACGCCGTACCGGCCCTGCTCGGCCTGCAATGCGGCACCGTGCGCAAGGGGGTGTGGCTGCCGGACGGCTCGCTGGCCCTGCCGTAGTTCAGCCTTGCTTGTACCAACTGGCGTAAAGCCCGTAGTTCGCCGCGATCCGCTCGATCTCGCCCTCGGCCAACGCCCGGCCCACCGGGCCCACACGCCGCGCCGGCACCCCGGCCATCAGGCTGCCCGGCTCCACCACGGTGCCCTGCGTCACCACGGCACCCGCCGCAATGAGGCTGCCGGTGCCGATCACCGCCTGGTCCATCACAATGGCCCCCATGCCGATCAACACCTTGTCCTCCACCGTGCAACCATGCACAATGGCGTTGTGGCCGATGCTCACGTCATTGCCGATCACCAGGCCGCATTTGCGGTAGGTGCAGTGCAGCACGGCCCCGTCCTGGATGTTCACCCGGTGACCGATGCGGATGCTGTTCACGTCGCCGCGCACCACCGCATGGTACCACACGCTGCAGCCGTCGCCCATCACCACGTCGCCCACCACCACGGCGGTCTCCGCCAAAAAGGGATCACGCCCGAATCTGGGCGTGATCCCGTTCAAGGTGCGTACCAAGGCCATGGCTCACTGGGCGGACGGCGCTGCGGGCGCCGGGGTGGCGTCATGCTCCTCCCGCGTCATCTGGCAGCAGGCCGGCAAGGCGGCGCGGGCCTGGGGATCCGGCTGCACGTCATCGGCCAGGTAGCCGATCTTGGAGACCGCCAGTCGCAGCTTGGCGGGATCGGTCTTCTTCGGCTTGTAATTCACATGGATGATCTCCTTGGCCAGGTCCACGGTCACGCCCTGGACGCCCTTCGCGTAGACCAGCTCGGTCTCGATCCGGTGCTTGCAATCGCCGCACACGGCGTTGGTGTGGATGTCCACCGAGGCGAGCTTGCCGTGGTCATCGTGTTGTGCCCAGGTGGTGCCCGCCAGGAGGAGGAGGACGAGGAGCACGGTGGTCTTCATCAGGTTGTTCATGGTCAGTGTGTGCTTGGGTTCGGGGTTGCTTTTTCCTTCAAGGTGAACCGGAAACCCGCATAGAACATCGGCATGCTGGTGGGTCCCCAGATCAATGATGCGTCAAAATACGGGCCGAACGGGTCGTGCGGCGAGAGGATCTGTTGGCGCTGCATGGTGCCGGTGATGTTCTCGCCGCCCAGGTACACCTCCCAGGCCCCGAGCACGCGGGTGACCTGTGCGTAGAGGGTGGCGAAGGCCGGTGCCTCATTCCCCATGCGATAACCTTCCGGGTTGGCATCCGTGGAGGGCAGGCGGCTGGTACCGAAGCCGTTGAGGGTGATGTCGAAGCGCCACCGCTCGTTGCCGGAGATGTAGCCCAGGTCTAGCAGGCCACGGTGGGCAGGCACCAAGGGACGTTCGCGGAGCACCCCGCTGTACGTGGTGCGGGCATCGTAATAGCGGTAGCTGCCCTTCATCTCCACCCGCTTGCTGAGCTGCACCTGCAGGTCCACCAGCAGGCTGTTGGCGAAGCTCCTGCCATCGAGCATGTAGAACACGAGTTGCTGCGGGTCCCGGTCCAGGTCGGCCACCAGCTGATCCACGAAATCGGCCCTGTACAGGTCGGCACCTACGGACCATTTCTTGCCCAGCCACTTGAACTTGTGCAGGATGGAGACGCCCGTGTTCCAGGAGCGCTCGAAGCCCGGTTCACCCTCGAAGCTCACCCGGCGTGAACTGGCCAAGGCAGCGGAGGTCTCCACGATGGGATTGGCGCTGCGGAACCCGCTCCCGGCCGAGAAGCGGATGGTGGTGAGCGGCGCCACGTCATACTTCAGGTGCAGGCGTGGGCTGATGGCCTCCCCGTACGTGTCGTTGAAGTCGGCGCGCAGGCCGGCCACCATGGTGAAGCGGGCCCGGTGGCGGGTATACTCGGCGAACATCCCCGGCATGCGCTCGGTGCGGCCCAGGTCCATCCGGCCGGTGGCTGGCTGGTGGAACAGCTCCTCGTAGTCATCGAACTGGAACGACCCACCGGCCTTGAACTGATCGCTGTTCTTGAGCAACTGCTGGTACACCACACTGGCGTAGGCGCTGCGCTGGGTGCCTTGGTAGTCGTTGTTGCCGAACACGGAGGAAACGGTGTGGTAGCGCGCGGCGGTGAGCACGCCGATGCTCTTGGCGGGATCGTTCAGGATCCATCCGTTCTTGGCGATAACGTCCACCATCTCGTCGCTGATGTCCACGGCGTAGCGCCGGCCGCCGGAAAGCTCGCTCCGGTGCGCATCGTCCATCTGGCCGCCGTTGCGTTCATCGGTGACGTAGCGCAGGATCACCTGGCTGGTGCGCTTGTCCGTGCGCTGCATCCAGCGGTCCATGATGTTGAAACGCTTGCCCAGCGGCTGGTCGCGGAACCCGTCGTGGTTGCCGTCCTGCTCGCTCTGCAGCACGCTGCCGTGCACCATCAGCAGGTTGTCCCCACCCTTGCCCAGATGCTGCGCTGCGTTCACGTTCAATTCGGCCCGGCCATGGGTATTGCCATACAGGTTCACGAAGAAACCGGGGGCCGTGGCCGGATCGAGGAGGCACAGGTCGATCTGGCCGGTCATGGCGTTGGGGCCGTTCACCGCCGTGCCGATGCCCTTGCTCACGTTGATGTCCTGTATCCACGGGCCGGGGATCAGGGTGAGCCCGCTGTTGGAGGAGAGGCCGCGCACGAACGGGATGTTCTCCATGCTGAGCTGGGCATACTTGCCGTCCAGGCCGAGCATGCGGATGGTCTTCGAGCCGCTCACGGCATCGCTGTAGCTCACATCCACCGTGGCATTGGTCATGAAACTCTCGCTGACATCGCAGCAAGCGGCCCGCTTGAGCTCGCGCGCCCCGATGGATTCAATGGCCTGCAAGGTCTGCAGGCTCAGCCGGGTGCTGGCCTGCCGCTCGCTGATCTCTGCGGCCGCCAGCTGCACGGACCCGGAAAGGGTGATGGACAGCGGCTTCGTGGGCGGCCCGTCCAGCACCAGGGTGTCCGGCGTATTGCCGAACGAGGAAGTGACCAGGCGGGCCGGCCAGCCGGCCGGCATGGCCAGCTTGAAGTGCCCGTCCAGGTCGGTCATGACGGCCACGCCGTCCACCCAGCCCACGCGGGCATCGGGGAGCGGCTCTATCCGCTGCTCGGCGCCGCGGGTGCTCACGGTGCCCTGCACGAACTCCTGGGCCAGGAGTGCCCGGGCCGATAGCAGGGCCAGGGCGGTGAAGATCAATGTTCGTTTGGATCGCATTCAAAAGTTCCTTCGGGGTGAAACAGGAAAAACAGGCCGGCGGCATTTGCCGCGGCCTTCACCGGGAAGGAGACTTCTAGATGCGGAACACGCCCGTGGCGGCCAAGCGCTGCGAGCGTTCCAAGGGAGGTGGTGCGGCACCGTCGATCTCCTCCGGGGTGATCGACGCGATCAACTGCGGCAGGCAGACCGTCACCCGGGGCAGGATGGCCACCGGCACGGGCACCATGGCGGAAACCACGGGAATGAAAGCCGAACGCAGCGGCTGGGCCTGCAGCACCTCGCAGCAGGTGGCTTTCAGCGCGGCCTGGTCAGGTTGCTCATCCGGGCAGCAATCCTCCGGCTGCCCCACGCTCATCACGGTATGGCCGTCCATCACGCAGGTCATGCGTGCCAAGGCCGGTGCCGCAGTGCCGAGCAGCAGCACCAGCATGGCCAGCACCGACAAGCAGTGGGCACGAAGCGGGCGCATCACGGTCATGATGCCCAAAGATACGTGGAGGCCCCAAGATGGTTCCGGCAGGATGGTCCCATGCTTGGGAACCCAACACCCGCCCACCGGGCTACCTTTGCACCATGGAACCCACGACCAAGCTCCCGCCCGCACAGGTGTACGCCGAAAATACGCCCAACCCGGCCACGATGCGCTTTGTGGTGGACAGGAACCTGGTACCGGAAGGCCGCTTGCTGGAGTTCACCACCCCCGAGCAGGCTGAGCTGGTGAGCCCGCTGGCCGCCCGGGTGTTCAACCTGCCCTTTGTCACCGGCGTGCTCATCAGCGGCAACTCCATTACCGTGACCAAGAACGACAGCATTGACTGGGACCTGGTGGTGCTGGAGCTTCGCGCATATATCCAGGAGTTCCTGCAAACCGACGGCCGCGTGGTGCTGACCGATGCCCCCGCGCAACACCTGGCCGACGCCAACGAGCGGGCCGTGTCCCACGCCAAGCCCGCGAACGCGGATGAGGAACGGATCATCGCCGTGCTGGACGAGTATGTGAGCCCGGCCGTGGCCATGGACGGCGGCCACATCGCCTTCAAATCGTTCCGCGACGGAATCCTGGCCGTTTCCCTGCGCGGCAGCTGCAGCGGCTGCCCCAGCAGCATGGTCACACTCAAGGACGGCATCGAGAACCTGATGAAGGAGATGGTGCCCGGCGTGCGGGAAGTGGTGGCCGAAGAGCTGTAGGGGCGCCCTGCACCGGTGCTGCCCGGCAGCCCGGAAAACCGGTTTTATGCGATCCGGGTCCTTTCGGCATCCTCATGGTTGAACCCGTTAAACAAAACGACCATGAAAAGGATGAAATGGATGAGCACCCTGGCCTTGGCGGGCCTGTGCATGGCCGCAACGGCCCAAGACCCCGGCGAGCTGCACGGCAAGGTGATGGACGAACGGGGGGAACCGGTACCCTACGCCATTGTCCGCGCCGAACAAGGCAGCACCATCAGCGGCGCGCAGACCAACGACGAGGGGCGCTTCGTGCTGAGGCCTTTGGTGGCGGGCACCTACGAACTCACTGTGCAGTGCATCGGCTACAACACCCGGGTGATCACCGGTGTGCGCGTGGACCCCGGCCTACTCACCCGGCTGCCCGATGTGGTGCTGAATGACATGCTCGATGTGGTGGTGGTGGAACGGATCAAGTGGGAGGAACCGCTGATCAGGCCCGAGGACCCCTCGAGGATGGTGATCACCTCCACACAGATCAAGAACAACGCCATCCGCAAGGAACCCGTGCGGATGATCGCGAGCATGACCCCCGGCGTGACCAAGGCGAAGGACAGCGATGAGCTCTACTTCCGCGGTGCGCGGGCCGGCAGCATGGCCTATTATGTGGACGGGGTGAAGGTCACCGGCAGCAACCCCGGCGTTTCCTCGGAGGCCATCAGCCGCGTGAGCGTGTACACCGGCGGGCTGCCCGCAAAGTATGGGGATGTGACCGGCGGGGTGGTGGCCATTGAGACCAAGAGCTATTTCGAGCTGTACCAACAGCACAAGCGCTGATCGGTGCAGACCTTCGCATGCAGCCCCCGACCACCGCATGTTCCTGCGACGCCCGGATAGCGAACGCCCCAGTGATGAGGACTTGCTCGCACAGCTCCGTGCGGGCAAGCGCCGTGCATGGGGGCCCCTGTGGGACCGGTACGCGCACCTGCTCTTTGGCGTGGCCATGAAATACCTGCAGGACACCGAACGGGCCAAGGACCTGGTGATGGAGTTCTTCGCCGACCTGCCCGCCCTGGCCGCCAAGCATGAGGTGCGCGCCTTCCGGCCCTGGGTGCATGCCGTGGTGCGGAACCGCTGCCTGATGGAGCTCCGCAAAAAGGACCCGCATGCCGGGCTGCGCAACGAAGCGGCCTTGGCGGACGCCGATACCGATGAGGCCGTGCTCCGCGAAGCCTCGCTCCAGGCCCTGGAGGCCGCCATCAACGAACTTCCTGAGGGGCAGGCCCGATGTATCCGCCTGTTCCACCTGGAGCGCAAGAGCTACGCGGAAGTGGCCCAAATGACCGGCATGCCGGTGGAACAGGTGCGGAGCCACCTGCAGAACGGACGGCGCAAGCTGCGCATCATACTTGAACGCCATGGCACGCAACACTGATCCCTTCACCCCGCGCGGCCCCTTGGACCGTGATACGCTGGAGCGCTATGCCCAAGGCCTCCTGAGTGCGGAGGAATGCCACGAGGTGGAGCTCCACCTGGAGCGCGACCCGCTGTTGCGCGAGGCCTTGGAAGGCCTGATGGCGCCGGGGGCCGTGGAGGCGGCCCGAAGCCTGCACCGCCCGCCCCCGTCCGCCGGTCCGGGGCGATGGCCCGTGCGCATCCTGGCCGGTGCGCTGCTGGTCGGCGGGACCCTGTTCACCGTATGGCAGGCGCAGCGCGATCCCAAGCCGCACCCGGGACGCGTTGCCGCCGTGGATGCCCCACAGCTGGTGCCGGCAGCCGTGGAAAGCACCCTGAAGGTGGTGGACCAGGAACTGGAGGTGCTGGCACAACGGCCAGCCCTGCCGGAGCCTGAAGCCGACCGCGAGGAGAACTTCAGGCAACCTGCCGCAGCCAAGGGCGGCACGGCCCGCGCAAGCGTGGACCGGTTGGAGGTACAGCCCACCGTGCCCGGGAGCGCACCGGAGCGGCCAACGGCCAGAAAACCGGCGGGCGGCAACCGCACCTCCCGCCAACTGGTCTTCCTGCACGGGATGAAATTGGTGCACCCCTCTGAGCTCCCTTGGGCGCAGACCGATGTGCAGGGATCGCCCGGAAGCCCGGCCAATTCCGAACAGGCCTCCCGTGACCGCATCCCCTCCGGCCCCGCGGCCCGGCCATACCTGGACCTGATGGACGAGGCCATGGGAGCCTTTGCCCGCAACGAGCACCGGCGGGCCTTGGACGACCTCTACTTCATCCTCGGACAACATCCGGACGATGTGAACGCCCAGTTCTATGCCGGACTGGCCTGCTACCACCTCGGTCTTTATCCCCGTGCGGCCAAGCTGCTCCGGGCGGCGGCCGGCAATCCGGTGGACAGCTTCAACGAGGAGGCCGAGTGGTACGGGGCCCTGACCATGGAGCGGATGGAAGGCTCCGAGGCCGCGCGCCCGGCGTTTGAACGCATCGCCAGTGAGGGTGGGTTCTATGCGGAACAGGCTCGGAGACGCTTGGTGCCGTGAGATTGCGCTCGGATCCGGAGCCTGATCCATTCATGCCCATGAAGGATCCATGGGCGATCAACTGCCCACCTCTACCAAGCCACGCACAAGCGCCGGACCAGATGCAGGTCGCCGGCCGTGACGCGCACGGCATACAAGCCCTGCCGCATGCGGCCGGTGAGGTCCAGTTCATGCATCCCCTTTCCATTGGCCAAGGACAGGTCCTCCCCGTGGATGAGCTTTCCGGCGGCATCGAACACGGCGATCGTGGCGCTGGGGCACGTTGCGGGCAAGCCTTCGATCCCGATGGTGAACCGGCCTGCCGTCGGATTGGGATGCACGGCCAAGGAAAAGCCTTCACGGCCGCTTTGTGGCTGGATGCCGACCTCCTGCCCCGAATAGCGTTTGACATAACCGTAACCGCTGACATAGGCCACGACCATATTGCCATCGGCATCCAGCTTCAGCCAATCACTTCCGGTGAAGTAGGGACTTATGGGTGTAGAAAAGCCCGGATCGCCCACGGGGTTCCAGCTGCTGCCATCCCACCGCATCACCGTGACCCTGTTCCAAGCGGCCCCATCCCGATAGGCCACCACCGGATTGCCGGAAGTGTCCAAGGCCAAGCTGGTGTATTTGGCCTCGCCAGCCGAGAAGCCCGGGCTGCCCACCGGGTTCCAACTGCTGCCATCCCAGCGCATCACCGTGGCCCTGCCACCATTGGCCCCATCATAAAAGGCCACAACCGGGTTACCCAAGGAGTCCAAGGCCAAGCTGGTATATGCTGTCCCGCCCACGGAGAAACCTGGGCCGCCCACGGGGCTCCAGTTGCTGCCGTCCCAGCGTATCACCGTGGCCCTCTGGCCGTAGGCTCCATCCGCATAGGCCACCACCGGGGTACCGGACGCGTCCAAGGCCAAGCTGGGGGCATGGACCGGAGAAGTTGAGATGGTCGGGCCACCCAAGAGATTCCAGTTGTTGCCGTCCCAACGCATCACCGCCCCCCCGATGGTCCAGATATTCGTAAAGGCCACCACCGGGTTGCCCGATGCATCCAAGGCCAAGCTGGGGGAATAGGCAGAGCCCATCGAGAAGCCAGGACTCCCTACAGGGCCCCAGTTGCTGCCGTCCCAGCGCATCACCGTAATCCTTTCGTTGGTGGCCCAATCCACATAGGCCACCACGGGATTGCCGGTTGCGTCCAGGGCCAAGCTGGGGCTGCCAACCCAGGCCGTCGAGAAGCCCGGGCTGCCCACGGGGCTCCAATTGCTGCCGTCCCAGCGCATCACCGTGGCCCTCTGCCCGTTGGCCTCATCCTGATAGGCCACCACCGGGTTGCCGGATGCGTCCAAGGCCAAACTGGGGCAATAGCGCCAGCCCGCCGGGAAGCCTACGTCGCCCACCGGACTCCAGCTGCTGCCGTCCCAGCGCATCACGGTGGCCTTGTCTTCGTTGGCCGCGGCCTGAACGGCCAACACCGGGTTGCCGGACACGTCCATAACCAAGCTGAGGCCGGCCTCACTCCCGATCGCCATGAAGCCCGGGTCACCTATGGAATTCCAGCTGCTGCCGTCCCAGCGCATCACAGTGGCCTTATTCATGTAGAAGTGGTCATTATAGGCCACCACCGGGTTGCCGCCAGCATCCAGGGACAAGCTGATGTAGTTGACCCAGTCCACCGAGAAGCCCGGGCTGCCCACGGAGGACCAGCTGCTGCCATTCCATCGCATCACCGTGCCCTTATGTCCGTTGGCATCATCACGATAGGCCACCACCGGGTTGCCGGACGCATCCAAGGCCAAGCTGGGATCGGAGGCATGGCCAGCCGAGATGCCCGGGCCGCCCACAGGGTTCCAATTGCTACCGTCCCAGCGCATCACCGTGACCTTGCCATCATTGGTCGCACCCGTAAAGGCCACGACGGGATTGCCGGACGCATCCAAGGCCAACCTCAGAGAGTTGACATACCCCTCCGAGAAGCCCGGGCTGCCCACCGGGTTCCAACTGTTGCCATCCCAGCGCATCACCGTCGCCTTCCCATCGTTCTCCACATCTCCATAGGCCACCACCGGGTTGCCGGAGGCGTCCAAGGCCAAGCTGATGTAATAGGCATTGCCCGCCGAGAAACCGGGGCTGCCTACCGCGGCCCAGCTGCTGCCGTCCCAGCGCATCACCGTGGCCTTCCCATCGTTCTCCACATCTTCATAGACCACGACCGGGTTGCCGGATGCATCCAGGGCCAAGCTCGGGGAATAGGCATAGCCCGCCGAAATGGCCGGGCCGCCCACGAAACCCCACGTGCTGCCGTCCCAGCGCCTCACCATGGCCCTGCCGCTGGCCCAATCCTGAAAGGCCAATACCGGGTTGCCGCCAGCATCCAGCTTCAGGGAAAAGAAGTCGGTTCGTCCGGTGGAAGCCCAGTTGCCGTCGTTAGGCCCCAAGGGCAGCCACTGCTGGGCATTGGCTGAAAGGAAGGTCCATGCGAGAAGCCAGCACGGGACAAGGCGGAGTTTGGCCTGCTTCATCTCGAGGAAGATTTTCGGGTGTTTAGGACGTCATGAAAAAATTGCCTGGGTGGGGTCACGATACAGGCAATACGGGCGGATCCCGCATACAAGCGCTGGCCCTTGGCCGGGATGGACAGGGGAAGGCCAGCTTTCATCGGTGAGGATTGCTTAAACGAGGCCGGTTTGATCGTGCACGGAAAGGTATGGTAAACTTAGCTGTGCGTTCCAAGATCCACAAGACGCGGAATCAGGTGCACTGCCGCCCCAAGCATGTTCTTTTCCATCCGGACCTCCCATTTGCTCATGGCGCCATTGGGCGGTTCAGGCTCATGACACCAACAGGGAGGCAACAAAAAAGGGCCACCCTCGCGAGGTGGCCCTTTCGATTCCGGTCCATGGGGAATTACTTCCCGCCATCCAGCCCGTCCTGCCAAGTTTTCATATTGCCCCACCTGCCTGCGGCGACCAGTTTGGCCCTACTGACGGTGCGGCCTTGGTCCTTCAAAAAAACAAGGCCTCCCGTCCGGGAGGCCTTGCATGACGCATCAGGAAGCCTGATCGGTTCAGTTCGCGGCACCTTCGGCCGGGATCACGCTCACGTAGCTCTTGTTGTCGCGCTTGCGGCGAAACTCCACGGTGCCGTCCACCAGTGCGTAGAGGGTGTGGTCCACACCGATACCCACGTTCTTGCCGGGGTTGTGCTTGGTGCCGCGCTGGCGCACGATGATGTTGCCGGCCACCGCGATGCTGCCGCCGGGGATCTTCACGCCGAGCCGTTTCGAGTGCGACTCGCGGCCGTTCTGGGTACTGCCTTCACCTTTCTTGTGTGCCATCGCTAATGGATCTTGTCTGTCTACTTAAGGGAAT
Organism: Flavobacteriales bacterium; assembly: GCA_023382455.1. GTDB lineage: Bacteria > Bacteroidota > Bacteroidia > Flavobacteriales_F > PHOS-HE28 > PHOS-HE28. The sequence continues at coordinate 50,150 of JAHDVX010000013.1, read as the reverse complement.
GTCACTCCGAGCGCAGTCGAGGAGTTACTTCTTGTCGTCCTTTTTCGGGGCTGCCTTCTTGGCGGCGGCCTTCTTCGGGGCGGCCTTGGCCTTGGCGGGGGCTGCCTTCTTGGCGGCGGCCTTCTTCACCGGGGCCTTCTTGGCCGGGGCGGCCTCCTCGGTGGCCCGGGTCTTCTTCACCGGAGGGGTGTAGGGTACCACCTTCGGGGCCGTGCTCTTGCTGGCATCGAACTTCTCACCCTTGGCCAGGATGGCCTCCACCCACAGCTCGGTGAGGTATTGGCGATGGCCGTTCAGCTTTTGGAAGCCCTTGCGGCGCTTCTTCTTGCCCACCAGGACCTTGTCGCCCTTGCTGTGGGACAGCACCTTGGCGGCGATCCGGGCGCCATCCACCACGGGGGTGCCCACGCTGGTCTTGGAGCCATCGCTCACCAGGAGCACGTTGCCGAGCTCCACGTGCTTGCCTTCCTCCAGTTCGAGGCGGTGAACCTTCAGTTTTTGCGGGGCCTGCACCTTGAACTGCTGGCCGGCGATCTCTACGATGGCGTACATGGTTCCTGAAAAATGGGCTGCGAAGGTAAGGGTTCTTTGTGAATGGCCAAATAATGGTCAGGTATTCGGGTTTCCTTCCCACCATGGTCGGCCTGCCCCGTGGACCGGCGAACCGGTCCGGGCGAGGCTCACAGTCCGAAGGCCTTCTTCACGGCAGGTACGGCATCCAGCTCCTCCCAAGGGAACAATTTCACTTGGAGGGAGGCCTTCTTGCCGGCGTTGTCGAACTTCTTGGTCACCGTGCGAGGCGTGCGGCCCATGTGCCCGTAGGCGGCGGTTTCACTGTAGATGGGCGTGCGCAGCCGGAAGCGGGTCTCGATGGCGTAGGGCCGCATGTCGAACTCCTTCATGCCGGCCAGGGTCTTGGCGATGGCCCCGTCGTTCATCTTCACCTTGGCGGTGCCGTAGGTGTTCACGTAGAAGCCCACCGGCTTGGCCACGCCGATGGCGTAGGCCACCTGCACCAACACCTCGTCGCAAACGCCGGCCGCCACCAGGTTCTTGGCCACGTGGCGCGCCGCGTATGCCGCGCTGCGGTCCACCTTGCTGGGGTCCTTGCCGCTGAAGGCCCCGCCGCCGTGGGCGCCCTTGCCGCCGTAGGTGTCCACGATGATCTTGCGGCCGGTGAGGCCGGTGTCGCCGTGCGGTCCGCCGATCACGAATTTGCCGGTGGGGTTCACGTGGTAGGTGATCTTGTCGTTGAACAGGGCCTGTACGCGCTTGGGCAGCTGTTTCTTCACGCGGGGGATGAGGATCTCGATCACGTCCTTCTTGATGCGGGCCAGCATTTTGGCCTCGGTGTCGAATTCATCGTGCTGGGTGCTGATCACGATGGCGTCGATGCGCTTGGGCGTGTGGTCGTCGTTGTACTCGATGGTCACCTGGCTCTTGGCATCGGGCCGCAAGTAGGGCATCTTGCTGTTCTTCTCGCGGCGGATCGCAGCCAGCTCCTTCAGCAGCAGGTGGCTCAATTCCAAGGCCAAGGGCATGTAGGTGTCGGTGTCGCGGCAGGCGTAGCCGAACATCATGCCCTGGTCGCCCGCGCCCTGGTCTTCGGGCTTCTTGCGCACCACGCCCTGGTTGATGTCCGGGCTTTGCTCGTGGATGGCGCTGAACACCCCGCAGGAGTCCGCCTCGAACATGAGGTCGCTGCGGGTGTAGCCGATGCGCTTGATCACGTCGCGGGCGATCTGCTGCACGTCCAGATATGCTTCGCTCTTCACCTCGCCGGCCAGCACCACCTGCCCGGTGGTCACCAGGGTTTCGCAAGCCACCTTGCTCTGCGGGTCGAAGGCCAGGAAGTGGTCGATGAGGGCGTCGCTGATCTGGTCGGCTACCTTGTCGGGGTGGCCCTCGCTGACGCTTTCGGAGGTGAAGAGGTAAGGCATGTAAGGTGTCTGGTTCGGACGTTCAACCGGAGAACGGAGCGCAAAGAAACGGGTTTAAGCGGGATGATGGCACCGCCGGCCATCCACCTTGGGAATCACTGGGTGCACACGGCAATGGTGTGCTCCATCACTTGCCGGTGAGCTCCTTGAAGACGCTTTCCAGGTCGCGCTCCACACGCTGCTGGGTGAGCACCTTCACACCTTTGTCCACGGCAAACTGGAAAAGTACGGGGCGGATGTCGTGCTCCGCATCATAAGTGAGCGTCCACGTGTTGCCCTCGCCGCGCTCCACGCCCACCACGCCGGGCAGTGCTTGCAGCTCATCGCTGCGGACGCGGCCATCGAATTCCACCAGGATGGCCTGCCGGCCACCGCCCAGGCCACGGATGTGCCCGGCATGGTCGTCCGCCACGATGCGCCCCTGGTTGATGATGATGACGCGGCTGCAGATGGCCTCCACCTCCTGCATGATGTGCGTACTGAGCATCACGGTGCGCTCCTCGCCAAGCTGCCTGATCAGGCCACGGATCTCCTCCAGCTGGTTGGGGTCCAAGCCGCTGGTGGGCTCGTCCAGGATGAGCACTTTGGGGTCGTGGATCATGGCCTGGGCCAGGCCCACGCGTTGGCGGTATCCCTTGCTGAGGGCGCCGATCTTCTTGTGCTGTTCCCGCTCCAGGCCCACGGTGCCGATCATCTCCTTCACACGGGCCGCCTTGTTCGCCAGGCCGTACATCCCGGCGGTGAACTCGAGGTACTCGCGAACATACATGTCCGTGTACAGCGGGTTGTGCTCCGGCAGGTAGCCCACGTTTCGGCGCACGTCCATGCTGGCCTCACGGATGTCGAAGCCGCACACGCTGGCATTGCCGCTGGTGGGCGGCAAAAAGCAGGTGAGGATCTTCATCATGGTGCTCTTGCCCGCCCCGTTCGGACCGAGGAAGCCCACCACCTGGCTTCCGCCGATCTCGAAGGAAACATCGTCCAGCGCCTTTTGGGCGCCGTACTGCTTGGTGACGTGGCGGACGGAGATGGACATGGGGGCGAAATTAGGTCCGGTCCGCGTTGGGACGCCGGAGCCCACCCTCACCCACCGATGGCCACCATGGCACGGTTGGCGCCGTGCAGCGCGGGGTCGCTCAACTGTTCCAGCTCTTCCATGCCTCCGCGGCGGCGGGCCTTGTGCAGCACGCTGCGAAGGATCACCGGCACGATGTCCTCCCCGCGCCGGTGGGCGGCGAGCAGGTCGGTCTCGGTGCCGGCGAAGAGGCAGTTCTTCAGTTTGCCGTCGGCGGTGAGGCGCAGGCGGTTGCAGTTGTCGCAGAAGGGGTTGCTCACCGAGGCGATGATGCCGAAGGTGGCCGTGGCACCGCGCAGCCGGTAGTGGCGGGCGGTGTCGTGCGCCTCGCCGAGTACAGGCTCCAATGCGTCCTCCCCGAAGTGTTCGCGCAGCGTGCGCAGCACCTCCGCCTGGGGCACGGTGCGCTCCAGGTTCCACCGGTTGCCGTCGAAGGGCATGAACTCGATGAAGCGCACCGGGATGCCATGGTCCGCGCCCCATTGCACGAAGTCGGCTATCTCGTCGTCGTTCACTCCGCGCAACAGCACCGTGTTCACCTTCAGGTCGAAGCCTTCACGGTGCAGCAGTTCGATGTTGCCCATCACCTGCCGGTGGTGGTCCCGGCGGGTGATGGCGGCCACGCGTTGGGGGCGCAGGCTGTCCAGGCTCACGTTCACCTTGCGCAGGCCCGCTGCGTGGAAGGCGGTCATGAAGCGGTCCACCAGCACGCCGTTGGTGGTGATGGCCAGTTCCATGGGGAGCCGCGCCAGTCCGCGGATGATGGCCTCCGCATCGCGCCGCACCAGGGGCTCGCCGCCGGTGAGGCGCACCTTGCGCACCCCGAGACCGGCGAACACTTCGGCGATGGCCAGCACCTCCTGCTGGCGCATGAACTGCTCGCGGGGCCGCAGGGGGATGCCCTCCTCGGGCATGCAGTAGGTGCAGCGCATGTTGCAGCGCTCGGTGAGGGAGATGCGTAGGTAGTCGTGCCTCCGGCCGAAGCGGTCCGTCAATGTGGTGGCGGGGACGTCCATGCTCATGCGGTTCAGGAGGCCAGGCGGTCCATCTCCGCGCGGTCGATCAGCTTGCAGGCCAGCGGGAACAGGATGTTGTCCTCGCGGTGGATGTGCAGGCGCAGCGCCTCGGTGAGCTCGCGCGAGGCGTCGTAGGCGGCGTCGTAGGTGAACATCGCCGAGCGGTCGTCGGGCAGGCGGGCGGCCAGGCCCAGCAGGTTGAAGGCCAGGGCGCCGAGCTGGATGAACTTCACGTGGTCGTCCTCCATGAGGTCCACGGCGGTGGTGGGTGCCGGGCCGGTGCTGCGCTCGCCGCTCTCCACCAGTCGCCGGTGCAGCAACGGGAAGAGCTGGCGCTCCTCGCGCCGGTTGTGGTCCAGCACCTTGTCATCGAAGAAGGTGAAGAAGGCGCGGAAGGTCTCGTTGATGGACGGGTCCAGCTTATAGCCCGTTTCCTTGTACCGGGCCATGGCCTCCTCGAAGGCATGGATCTGCGCCTCGGCCTTGCGGTGCTCGTCCATGTAGCGCTGCAGCAAGGCGGGCATCTCCTCATAGGCCACCGCGTCGATCACCTGGCCGCCGTAGGCGTCCGGCGGGTCCATGGGCGAGTGTTCCGAGGCGTTGATCTCCTTCTCCACTTCACGCTGGAGCGGGTCGGTGTGCTTCAGCTTCTTCAGGTCCAGCTCGCTGGCCCCCCGACCGTCGATGCGCTTGCCGGTGGTGGGGTCGATGATCTTCATAGGTTATGAAAAGCTATTGGTTCTGGGATCTCGCGGCGCCCTCGCAAGTTAGTTTCCACTGCAACCGGGAATATGACCTGTATCATTTATTTGCCCAAGCCGGGAAGTTGATCAACCGGTTTGAGCAGGAGCCTTGTGAAATGGCGCACGAAGCCGAAGAAGGTGAGCCCCCACGCCGTCAACGCCACGTAGATGAAGTACATGGGCAGGGGCTTCAGGAACCAAAGGTCCATGGCTTCGGCCATCTCATGGGTGCAAGCGGTGTACATGCCCAAGGGGAATACCGCGCCCCAATAGAGCGGATCATAGGCGAGCGGGAACCGTTTTCGCACGTGGCGCCAGAAGGCGAGGATCACCAGCATGGGGATCCACCAGGTGCCAGTGGCCCAGTAGAAGACCGTGAAGCCCTTGAGGAAGGCCAGGGTGGACAGCAGGAAAGGTGCATGCGGGGTGTTGATGATGAGCAATGAGCCGGCCAAGGTGGAGATGGCCATGGCGCCCATGTTGATCCAATACGGCGGGGAAAGATCCCCGGGGGAGAATTTGAAAAAGGTGTAGCGGTAGAAGATCAGGGAGATCATCCAGATGTACTGCATGCCGCCCCAGAGCCACATGGAGAAGGCGAAGAAATTCAGGATGAGGCGATGGGTTTCGAAATGCTCGGAGAGCTTGGCGCTGAGCACGGCCAATGCCTGCGTGGACACCACGGCCAGCAGCCATGCACCGTTGATCCCTTCGGAAAGCCCCGGCTTGTTCTCCTTCACGGTGAACGTGGCGAAAATGGTGTAGGTGATCAACAACCAGAGAACCACGGCGGCGGCCCACAGGATCGCAGCGGTGCGGAAATCACCCTGAAGCAGGATGAACTGCATGCCGAGGATGCATGTGGCGGCCACGGCCGTGAAGAACCCGGGGCCTTTCGCATGGTCGAAGAGGTCGTTGCGGAGTTCCCGACCGTGGTACAGCAACCGCAGGATGGTGCAGGCCCAAAGCACGGCGTACGCGGCCATGTTCAACCGGAACAGTGCCATGGCTATCAAGGGCATGTGCAACAGGTGCGCGGCATTGGAGACGATGCCCGTGGCCATCACCATCCCGAAATAGGAAGGTGCGAGTTGACGGATGCCGTCACGCATGTTCGCCAGCAGTACTGTTCCCGGAAGGGGGGCCTTACGCTGTTGCATGGTTCACCGGCTGTTGGCCTCCCATGTGCGCTGGACGGTCCGGAATTCGCTGCCACCAGATGCAGCCTACCGTGGCCACTGCCAGTATAAGCCAGCATGTGGTCCACACGCCGGTGGCTTTCAGCAGCGCCCCAAAGAGCAACGGGCCGAAGAAACCGCCCAGCCCACCCAACACGCCAACGATGCCGCCCACGGTGCCAATGTTCGTCGGGAAATCCTCCGCCACGTGCTTGAACACGGCGGCACTCCCCATGCCCATCATGATCCCGATGAGGAACACCAAACTGAAGAAGATCCAAATGTTGGCCTGGAAATAGATGTGGGTGGCTCCCTTCGCCAGCAACTGTCCCTTGGACACCGGATCACCCAAGCGCACCCGCGGCTCGTGCCAGAAGGAGGTGTTCGGCAGCAACAGGAAATCCTCCTGGTCGCGGTGCACCCCATAATAGAGGATCGTCCCGGAATCCTTCCCTCCCTTGCATTTGAGCTGATACCGTGCGTCATCCACCACGATCTCCTCCGCCGTGAGCTCCGTGACCACCCCGGCATTGCGCGCAATGATGCCCTCGCCGGGAGCCAGGATCTCCATACGGGGCGGCAGCAGCACCAGCATGGCCACCAGGCAAACCCAGAACACCCGGGTGAGCAACTTCCGCGCACCTACCCTGTCGGCCAGCCACCCGCCTACCATGCGGACCAAGCCGGAGGGCAAGCTGAATGCCGTGGCCATGAAGCCCGCTGCTACTATGGACAGGCTGTAAACGTTCACATAGTAGGGGATCAACCATTGGGCAAGGGCCACAAACCCACCGAACACCAGGAAGTAGAAGCATCCATAGCGCCACACCCGCATGTCCCGCAGCGGTGCGAGCCGCTGCGCCAGGCTCATCATGGCCGCCGGTGTCCTGTTCCGCGTTGCCGCAAAAAAGATGATTCCCGTGGCTGCCATGATGGCGGCATAAAGCTGCGGTAATGCCCGCCAGCCGTCCATTTCAGTGCCTTGAAGTGTCAACCGGTCCAAAAGCGTGGGAGCGATGAGCGTGGTCAGCGAGGCGCCTAGATTGCCCGCTCCGAATATCCCCAAGGCCGTTCCCTGCTTGTTCTTCGGATACCACAAGCTCACGAACGGCACTCCCGCGGCGAATGCACTGCCCGCCAGACCGAAGAACATGCTCAGCCAGAGAAAGGCGGCGTAGCTATCGGCCCCGGAAAGCAGGAACATGGGCACGGCGCTGACCAACAAGATCGCAGAGATCACCCAGCGCCCGCCGAATCGGTCGGTGAGCAGGCCTATGGGCAGCCGCATCACAGCCCCCACCAGCACAGGTACACCGAGTAGGAACCCGACCTGCACCGGCGACCACGGGAACACTTTGTTGTCCACCAGGAAGGTGACCAGTACGCCGTTGATCATCCACGCCGCGAAGCATACCGTGAACGCCAGCGTGCTGAGGATCAACATACGGTGCGAGCTTGCCATGTTGCCTTGTTGTTGCTGCACACCCGGGAATCGGGCACCTCTACAAATTGAGGATCCAGCATTCACTCCTTATATGATTTGTATCATATATCAGCAAAAACAAACGCCCCATCCCTCCACGCCCTGATGCCCATCAGCCCACGGACCGACCGGTTTCCACAACTTGGCCCGGCAAGCCAACGCCATGAGCACCTCGGAACAACGCCCCATCGGCCCCACCCGTGAACAGGTGCGGGCCAGTTCGCTTTTCACCACCACGATCGGCTTCTGGTTCAACGGGAGCGCGCATCTCCGATCCCCTTTCCCCCCGGCTTGGCACGATGCCCTGCAAGAGCTCGTCCTGGACCGCTTCCATGCCTGGTTGAACACCTTGGACCATCAAGCGCGGCATTTGGTGAACGATGATGCGGTGAGCGGCAAGCTGGAGGAACTGCTGTTCAAGGCCGGCCTGGAGATGGCGCAGACGGAGGAAGAGCGGAACACCCTCCTCTACCCTTTCCTGCCGCGCCCCGGAGACCCCATCATGAAAGCAGGCTGCACGGAGGCCGACAGCACGGTCACCGCCCGCAAGCTTTGCCACGAGGGCAAGGACGCCTTCATGGAAGTGACCGCCAAGCGCCAGGCCACGGGGGAAACGTGGAGCACGCGCTTTGAGCTGCCTTGACGCCTGGACGGTCAGTGGTTGCGCGGGCGCTGGCCCATGTGCCACGCCTTGGCGTTGCGGATGCTCCTGCGGTTCCAGTTCCAGATCACCAGCTGGTAGTTGCGCCAGATGTAGTCGATGGGCGCCACCAGGAAGTGCATGAAGCGCGTGAAGGGAATGATGGCCACGATGGACCAGGCCGAGAAGATGTGGAGCTTCACCGTCCACGGCATGGCGCTCACGGCAGCGATGTCGGGATCGAAGGCGAAGATGGATCGCAGGTAGGGCGTGAGCGAGCTGGCGAACCAGGAACTGCCCCAGCGGTTGAAGTAGGCCACGGCGAGGCCGCTCACGATCTGGACGAGCAGGATCACATACACCAGCATGTCCATGCGGTTGGTCACCATCAGCACACGGCGGCTGGCCAAACGGCGCCGCACCAGCAACACCAGGCCCAGCAGCGTGGCCAGGCCGAAAGCGAAGGCCGACATCTCCAGGATGAGCAGGCGCACCGGCATGCGGTTCCATGCCAACACCGAGGCCGGGAACAGGAAGGCGACCAGATGGCCGGTGAACAGGAAGAGCAGCCCGTAGTGGAAGGGCTGGCTTCCCCAGAACAGTCGCTTGCGCTCCAGGAAATTGCTGGACAAGGAGGAGACCTGGAACCCGCGGTTGATGTAACGGTAGATGGAGCCGATCAGGAAGACGGCGGTGGCCACGTACGGCAACACCAGGAAGGAGAACGTGTTGAGCATGGGGATGTTTTCATCCCAGCCCACCTTCAGGCCGTAGGTGGCCGCACCGGCCACCGCCAACATCACCAGGAAGACGCGCGGGTAGTTGGTCTGTTCCATACGCGAAGCCGGGGCCAGCCCAGCGGCCAGGCGGCGGGCACCGATGATGGTGGGCAAGGACAGGATCAGGAGCAGTGCCACGGCAATGATGAAGAGGAGCGCAAAGCCTTGCGGGGGATCCATAGTCAGGAGGTACATGGCTCAGGGATTTGATGGCTTGGAATGGGTGGTGCAGGTGCCGCAGGATGAGGCACCGTGGATGAAGGCCTGCGAGGAGGGCACGGCCGGCGCCTTGCGCTCCTCGAAGTCGGTGAGCAGCAGCTGGAGCAGGGCCTGCAGCACGTGCGCGTAGATGTTGCGGTCGGTGCGGCCCTCCAGCAGGATGGCATTGTGCTTGCGCTTGAGCATGCGGTCGCGCATCGTCATGCGGGCGCTCTCGAATTCCTCGAGCATCCGGCGCAGTGCGGGCACCATCACGCGGCTGCCCAGGTCGGCCACCAGCTCGCGGTCCTGGAGCAGGGGCAGCAGGTTCAGCACGTTGGCCAGGTTGTCCGGCAGCTCGTCGCCGCAGTGGTTGCCGGCCAGGGCCTGCTCGCGCTTCATGTTCACCAGGAACTCGCCGCGCTTGTAGTCCTCACCGAAGAGCACGAAGCCCAGGTCCAGGTAGCAGATGGCCTGGATGTGGAAGGTGCGCGCGTACACCTCCTCCTGGTCGTGCAGGGGGGTTGCCGCGAGCCATTGTGCGAAGGGGGCGAGGGTCGCCGCGGCCTCCGGGCAGTGCAGGCCCAGCATGGCGGTGCAGCGCTCCACGGCGGCGGGCAGCCCGGCATCGGGGTAGGACACCAGGGGCGTGAACGGGCGGTATTTGGCCAGGTGGTTCATCGGTCAGAGGCCGCGTGCGGGGCGCATCTTGAAGCCGAAGCCGGTCTCACCCTTGGTGTCGGCGGTGGCCTCCATCATCTCGATGCTCTCCTCGCGGTGCGCGGGCGGGATCACGAAGCGCTCGTTGAAGGTGGCCAGGCTGGTGAGGCGGAAGATGGCATCGGCCTCGGCCGCGTTGGTGCGCCCGATGTTCAGGGCCTCCTCCACTTCCTCCTTCGGCAGATCGCCCACGGTGGCGTCGCGGCGGTGGATCTTCACGGCCAGCAGCTTGCGCAGCACGTTGCGCACCTTCTCCTCATCGCCGGCGGTGAACAGGCTGGCGAGGTACTTCATGGGCAGGCGCGCGGTCTCCACCCCGCCCCAGAGGCTCTTGGTGGTGCTGTCGTACACGCCGTCGGCGTCCACACTGGCCATGGCGGGCAGCATGGGCGGCACGTAGAACAGGTTGGGCAGCGTGCGGAACTCCGGGTGCAGCGGCAGGGCGATGCCCCATTGCTTCACGAACTTGTACACCGGGGAGAGCTGCGCGGCGCGGATGGTGCTGTCGGCGATGCCGTTGGCCTTGGCCGCGGCGATCACGTTCTCATCGAAGGGATCCAGGTAGATGCCGAGCTGGGCGTCCACCAGGTCCTTCTCCTCGGAGGCGGCCACTTCGTGGATGCGGTCGGCGTCGTAGAGCATCACGCCCAGGTAGCGGATGCGCCCCACGCAGCTGTGCATGCAGGCAGGTGCCTGGCCGCTTTCCAGGCGGGGGTAGCACAGGATGCACTTCTCGCTCTTGCCGGTGTGCCAGTTGTAGTAGCTCTTCTTGTACGGGCAGGCGGTGACGCACATGCGCCAGGCGCGGCAGCGCTCCTGGTTGATCAGCACCACGCCGTCCTCGCCGCGTTTGTAGAGGGCCCCGCTGGGGCAGCTGCCCACGCAGGCGGGGTTGAGGCAGTGGTTGCAGATGCGCGGCAGGTAGTGGAAGGTCATGCGCTCCAGCTGGAAGAGGCTCTCCTGCTCGGCGGGGCTCAGGTCCTTGAAGTTCACGTCCTGGCGGGCGTAGTCAGGCGATCCGCCCAGGTCGTCATCCCAGTTGGGGCCCGCTTTCACGTCGATGGGCTCGCCGGTGACCAACGAAACGGGCCGCGCGGTGGGCTGGTCGTTGCCCTCGGGCGCGGTGAACAGGTCGCTGTACTTGTAGGTCCACGGCTCGTAGTAGTCCTCCAGCACGGGCAGGGCCGGGTTGTGGAAGAGGTTCTTCAGGCCCTTGAGCTTGCCGGCGCCGCGCAACGACACGCTGTTGCCGTCCTTCTTCCAGCCGCCCTGGTAGATGTCCTGGTCCTCCCACTTGGTGGGGTAGCCGGTGCCGGGCTTGGTCTCCACGTTGTTCCACCACATATACTCCGCACCGCGCCGGTCGGTCCAGATGTTCTTGCAGGCGATGGAACAGGTGTGGCACCCGATGCATTTATCGAGGTGGAACACCATGGAGATCTGTGATCGGATGTTCATCGTCGGGACGGTTTCAGGTTGATCAGAATTCGACCTTGTCCATTTTGCGCACCAGCACGTGGGTGTCGCGGTTGGCGCCCACGGGGCCCCAGTAGTTGAAGTGGTAGCTGAACTGGGCGTAGCCGCCCACGAGCAGGTTGGGCTTGAGGTGCACGCGGGTGAAGCTGTTGTGGCCCCCGGCACGGCGACCGCCGCGCACCTGGCTCTTGGGCACGGTGTAGGTGCGCTCCGGGCTGTGGTACACGATGCAGACGCCGGGCGGGATGCGGGCGCTCACACAGGCGCGGGTGCAGTACACGCCGTGGTCGTTGTACACCTCCACCCAGTCGTTGTCCTTGATGCCGAGGGCGGCGGCGTCCTTCTCGTTGATCCAGCAGGGCTCCATGCCGCGGCTGAGGGTGAGCATGCGCAGGGTGTCGCCGTAGGTGCTGTGGATGTGCCACTTGCCGTGGGGCGTGAGGCAATTGAGCATGCGGGCCTTGCCGTCGTTCACCGTCTTGCGCAGGTCTCCGTACACCTGTGGCGTGGGCGAGGGTTTGTAGGTGGGCAGGTGCTCACCGAACATGATGTAGCCCTCGTGGTCCATGTACACGTGCTGGCGGCCGGTGAGGGTGCGCCAGGGCACCAGGCGGTCCACGTTGTAGGTGTAGGCGGCGTAGGCACGGCCGTTGTTCATCAGGCCGCTCCACAGAGGTGAGGTGTTGTACCGGCGAGGCTGGGCCTGCAGGTCCTTGTAGTCGATGGCCACGTCCTTGCTGCCTTCGCCCAGGTCGGCGAGCACCAGGCCGCTCTTCACCTCCATGTTCTTGTAGGCCCGGTCGTTCAGCTTGCCGTTGGTGAGGGTGCTCAGGCGCAGCACGGCGTTGCAGGCCTCCACGTCCTCGCGCACGCTGGGCAGCTCCGTGCCGTTGAAACGCTGCACGTGGCGCTTATCGGCTTGCATCTCCTTGTACACGTCGTCGGCCATGTAGCTGTTGCCGTGCGCGCCGAGGGTGCTGTTGAGCAGGCGCTCGCCAAGGGCGATGTACTTGTCGTGGATCTTCGTGTAGTCGCGTTCCACCAGCACCATCTTGTGCATCGTCTTGCCGGGGATGGGCTCGCATTCGCCCTTGGCCCAATCCTTCATGGTGGGTTGGGTGATCTCGTCGGCGCTGTCGTGCTGCAGGGGTACGTTCACCAGGTCGGTCACCGGCGTGGGCAGGTGGTGCTTGGCCAGTTTGCTCACCTGCTCGGCGATGCAGCGGAAGATCTGCCAGTCGGTCTTGGCTTCCCATACCGGCGCCACGGCCTCGCTCAGGGGGTGGATGAACGAGTGCAGGTCGGTGCTGTTGAGGTCGGCCTTCTCGTACCAGCTGGCGGCGGGCAGCACGATGTCCGAGTAGAGCGCCGAGGTGTCCATGCGGAAGTTGAGGTCGACCACCAGGTCCATCTTGCCGCTGGGCGCCTTCTCGCGGTAGATGATGTCCTCCACCACCTCGCCCGCCACCTCGTCGGCGATGTCGTTGTGGTGGGTGCCCAGGTAGTGGTTCAGCATGTACTCGTGGCCCTTGGCCGAGCTCATCAGGGCGTTGCCGCGCCAGATGAACCAGTTGCGGGGAAAGTTCACCGGATCGTCGGGGTCCACCACACTGTGCACCAGTTCCTTCCGCTTGAGCAGGTCCACCACATACTTCCGCACGTCATCGTCGTTGGTGGCGCCGGCGGCACGGGCCTCCTTCACGATGTCGAGGTTGCTCTTGTTGAACTGCGGGTAGAAGGGCATCCAGCCGTTGCGCACGCTCTTCACCACCCAGTCGGCGGTGTGCATGCGGGCTTGTGGGTCCACCCCGTCGGGAATGAGGTTGTAGTCCGCCTGGTTATTGTCGTAGCGCCATTGGTTGCTGTTGATGTAGTGCCAGATGGGGGCCTGCTGCAGGCGGTTGGCGGCCTGCCAGTCCTTGGCGGCCATGATGGTGCCCCAGCTGTCCACGGGTGCCAGCTTCTCCTGGCCCACGTAGTGGTTCATGCCGCCGCCGTTGCGGCCGTTGCAGCCGGTGAGCATCTGCGCCATGATGCTGGCGCGGTACATCAGGTTGCCGTGGAACCAGTGGTTGATGGCCGCGCCCACGATCACCATGCACTTGCCCTCGGTGGCCTCGGCGGTGCTGGCCCACTCCCGGGCGAATTTGATCACGGTCTTGCGGCCCACGCCGGTGAAGATCTCCTGCCAGGCCGGGGTGTAGGCCTGCTCCTTGTCGTCGTACGTGGTGGGGTAATCGCCCGGCAGGCCGCGCCCCAGGCCGTAGTGCCCCATGGTGAGGTCGTAGATGGTGGTCACCGCCACGCGCTTCCCGTCGTGCGTGTTGATGTAGCGTACGGGCAGGTGGCGCAGGGCCTTCTTGCGCAGGCCGAATTCGGTGAACTCCACGGGCAGGCTTCCGTCGTTCTTGTCGATCAGGGTGAGCTCGGGATCGTACGGACGGTCGTCGGTGCCGTTCTCGTACTTGAGGTTCCAGTTGCCCTTCTTCTCATCCCAGCGGTAGCCCATGGTGCCCTTGGGGGTCACCAGATCACCGGTGCCGCTGTCGTAGCAGAGGAATTTCCAGTCGCCGTTGCTGATGTCCTTGAAGCGGTCCACGCGGTTGGCACGCAGCAGGCGGCCTGGGCGGAAGCTGTCGCCGTGCGGTTCCAGCTCCACCAGGAAGGGGCTGTCGGTGTAGCGCTTCACGTAACCGTGGAAGTAGGGCGTGTGCTTGTCCACGTGCCATTCCTTGAGGATCACGTGGGTGACGGCCATCCAGAAGGCGCCGTCGCTGCCGGCGTGGCAGGGGATCCACTGGTCGGCGTGCTTGGCCACCATGCTGAAGTCGGGCGACATCACCACGGTCTTGGTGCCGTTGTGGCGCGCCTCGCTGAAGAAGTGGATGTCCGGCGTGCGGGTCATGCCCAGGTTGGCGCCCATGCTCACGCAGAACTTGCTGTTGTACCAGTCGGCGCTCTCGCACACGTCGGTCTGCTCACCCCACACCTCTGGGAAGGCACAAGGCAGGTCGCAGTACCAGTCGTAGAAGCTCAGGTTCACGCCGCCCATGAGTTGCAGGTAGCGTGCGCCGGAGGCGTAGCTCAGCATGCTCATGGCCGGGATGGGCGAGAAGCCGATGATGCGGTCCGGGCCGTAGGTCTTCACCGTGTATATGTTGGCCGCGGCGATCAGCTCCAGCGCCTCGTCCCAGTGCACGCGGCGGAAGCCGCCCTTGCCGCGGGCACGTTGGTAGCGCGCGCGCTTTTCAGGGTCGTTCTGCAGGTTGGCCCAGGCCTGCACGGTGTCGCCCTTGGTCCTTTCCTTCTCGGCCTTGAACAGGTCCAGCAACGCACCGCGCATCAGCGGGTACTTCACGCGGATGGGACTGTAGAGGTACCAGCTGTAGCTGATGCCGCGCTGGCAGCCGCGGGGCTCATAGGGCGGCAGGCCTTCCTGCAGCAGCGGGTAGTCCAGGGCCTGCATCTCCCACACCACGATGCCGTCCTTCACGTGGATGTTCCACGAGCAGCCGCCGGTGCAGTTCACGCCATGGGTGCTGCGCACCACCTTGTCGTACTGCCAGCGGTTGCGGTAGAACTCCTCCCATTGCCGCGTCTTCGGCGAAATGATGTCCTCGATCCAGCTCATTGTCGTGCGTTTGAAGGATGGGTGGTCAGATGGAGCGTAGTTGCCTGTCCAGGATGTCCTGCTTCACGGAGCCTTTCAGGCGTTTGCGCCAATGCAGGCCGATGGCGGCCAGGATCACGAAAAGTCCGCCGCCGCCGAACAGGGCATAGGTGCCCAAGGCCGTTCGCGGCTTGCGGCCTGCCTGCGCCTTGCCGGCCTCTTCCAGGTAGGCCGAGAGCTGGTGCATTTCCGCCTCGGTGAGCGGCGCCCGGGCGTAGGCCGCCGCCATGGCCGGGAAGGGCGGTGCGCCCAGGATGCCGGCGATGCCCGCGTGCCCCATGCGGCCATGCACGTCGGTGAGGTCCTTGGCCAAGCCGCCGCCCGGCACGGCGGAGGCCCCGTTCACGTTGTGGCAACTGATGCAGGCCGCCCCGCCGGATGCGAGTGGCCGGGTACCAATGAAGAGCGCGTGGCCCGCTGCCCGGTCATCCGCGGTGTACACGATGGGCTTCTCCGGCCCCGCCGGCGCCGCGGAAGCCGTGGCTTCGGCCGGCTTGCTGAACGTGGCCAGGTAGGCCAGCACCTGGTCGATCTGCCCTTCATCCAAGGGTTGGTCCGTCATCACCAGCTGGTTGTTCTCGTTGAACAGCGCCACGGCGGTGGGGTCACCTTCCTTGATCAAGGTCTGCGAGCTGCGGATGAACTTGTGCAGCCAGGCTTTGTCCCGACGCTCGTTCACGCCCGTGAGGTCGGGGCCCACGAAACGCTTGCCCATCTTATGGCAGGCGGCGCAGTTCTGGCGGAACAGGGCCTCGCCGTCCTGTGCCTGCACCGGGCCTTGGAGCAGGATGAACGGGAACAGGAACGGCCAAGGAAGGAGGCGGGCGGAGGGGATGCTCTTCATCGCGTACGGGGTGGATCGTTTCCTTCAGTTCGTGACAATGTTCGGAGGCTGTCCTGAAGTGTTTTATGACGTATATCATTTGTTCTGCTATTTTGGATCATTCTGAATAAGCACCATTGCGACCATCCTGCACCCTGCTCCGGAATGCACTTATCATCGCATACCACACGTCAATACTGCATTCGCGACAATCCCACTTCGCCGTCCCTGTACCAACCCCATCTTGATCCAACAGAGGCCTCTATATGATCCACATCATGTTCCATTGCACCTTGGGCGACGATACATTTAGGTCGCCGTTGCAGCCCGAAGCCACATGTTCCAGTACAACAGCCGCCACAAGGTCATTACGGGCATAGCCCTCCTGGTGTGGGCCGTGTGGCATTTCCTGGTGCGCCCCCCGGCGGCGGAGCGCTATCCCAACGGGCAAGTGAAAAGCAGCGGCGGACAGGTTGACAACCTCAACCAAGGCCTTTGGACCTGGTACCATGAGAACGGCCGGAAACGGATGGAGGGCCGGTTCGACCGCGGAAAGCGCGAGGGCCTGTGGCTGCTGTTCTCACCGAACGGCGACACCCTGCACAAGGCGTGGTACTCCGCCGACTGCCTCAACGGCCCGAGCACGGACTACGGTCCGGGCAATGTGGTGCTGCGTACAGTGATCTACAAGAACGACCGGGCGGTGGACAGCCTTCCGGCCGGTAGATGATCCGGCCGGCGCCCTGTACCTTGGCCGCCATCTCTCCTCCATGCCTTACCTGAACGAACCTGCGGCTGCCCGCCTGAACGACCTGATCAAGGCGCATTGCGCGCCGGAGTGGAAACAGCTGCTACGCGAACGCAACACCGCGCTCACCTTCCGAAAGGGCGAGACCATCTTCTCCACGGGGGACCATGCCGAGCGCATGCTGATGATCCAGCAAGGCGCCGTGAAGGTGACCGCACCCGACGGCATCGGCGGGGAGCGCATCCTGCGTTTCGCCGGACCCGGTGAAGTGCTGGGGCACCGCTCACTCGGCCATGAACCCGTGTACACCGCCACCGCCACCGCGCTCAGCGCCTGCACGGTGAATTCCATTCCCATGGGGCTCTTCCTCAGCACGCTGAAGGCCAACGGCGTTTTCTGTTACCATTTCCTGCTCGGGTTCGCCGCGGAGATGCGCCGGTTGGAAAGCCACATGCACGACCTGATGACCATGGACGTGGGCCAACGCGTGGCCAAAGTGCTCATCCTGGACCTGGAGACCTACGGCTACGATACCGAGGACAAGACCAAGCTTGCCTTCACCCTTTCGAGAAAGGACATCGCGAACGCGGCCGCCACCACCTACGAGAGCGTGATCCGCACCCTGGCCACCCTGCACCGCCGCCGGATCATCGGGCTCGTCGGCAAGGAGATCCGCATCCGCAACGAGGCAGCCCTGCGCAAGATCGTCGGCGGCTGAACACCTCCCGGGTGCCTCGAAGAACCTCGCTCCATTTGGACGAATGATAGTGGCGCGCGCCATCCGTTCCAGGTTCTTGGAGGAACCCTCAAGGCAACGCCCGCGGGATCTCCGCCGGCCACCTCACGCCCCCCCGCACCAGCACACGCTTTCGGCGGCCCGTGGCCCCGGCGGTGATCTCCACCTGGCGCTTCGGCACACCGAACAGCCCCGCCAGGAACCCGATCAATTCCTCATTGGCCTTGCCGTCCACCGGCGGTGCCGCCAGCCTCACCTTCCAGGCGTCACCATGCCGGCCCACCACCTCCGTGCGCTTCGCGCCGGGCTGCACATGCAGCGCCAGCATCACGTCGCCTATGCCATCTTCCGGGTTGCCCATGGGTAAGCCCGCGAAGGTCCGTAGTTCGCACGCATTCGTGCAAGGCCATCGGCCTCATCGGGCCGCTGTCCGTTTCAAGGGTTCCGGCCGATCTTTGCCCTAATGCCCACCGGCCTCCTGATGCGTTCCACCGGCAGCCGCTACACCGTGCGCGGCGAGGACGGCACGTTGCACGAGTGCATCGCCAAGGGCAAGCTGCGCATCAAGGGGTTCAGCAGTACCAACCCGTTGGCGGTGGGCGATGTGGTGGACTTCGAGCCGGCCGCGGAGACGGTGGGCAACGAACTGGTGGGGGCCATCACCCACCTGCACGACCGGCGGAACTACCTGGTGCGCAAGAGCGTGAACCTGTCGCACCACAAGCATGTGATCGCCAGCAACATGGACCAGTGCTTGGTGCTGGTGACCGTGGCGCGGCCTTTCACCTCGTTCGGCTTCATCGACCGGGTGCTGGTGACGGCCGAGGCCTACCAGATCCCGCCGGTGATCGTCTTCAACAAGGTGGACGACCTGGGCGATGAGGAACTGGGCCTGCTGGCGGAATACGAGGACGTCTATCAAGGCGCGGGCTACCGCACGCTGATCACCTCCGCGCTGAAGGGCACCGGTATGGCCGAGGTGAAGGAATTGCTGCATGGCAAGGTCACCCTGCTGGTGGGCCACAGCGGCGTGGGCAAAAGCACGCTGGTGAACGCCATCGATCCCGCGCTGGACCTGCACACCTGGGAGGTGAGCGCCAGCACGGAGAAGGGGCAACACACCACCACGGTGGCCCGGATGTATGAGGTGGAGATGGAACGGGATAGTGAAAAGTTCGTAGTTCGTAGTTCGGAGGGCCCTGCAAACCACGAACTATCAACTACGAACTACGCACCCACCTTCCTCATCGACACCCCCGGCGTGAAGGGCTTCGGCCTGGTGGATATGGAGCAGGACGTGATCGCGGACCAGTTCCCGGAGTTCTTCGCACGGAAAGGCGAATGCCGTTTCGGCAACTGCACGCACTTGAAGGAGCCGGGCTGCGCCGTGCTGAAGGCCGTGGAGGAAGGCACCATCGCCGCCAGCCGCTACACCAGCTACGTGGACATGGTGGAAGGCGTGGAGGAGGATGATCCGTATAGGGCGGGATAGCTGTTGGCATCAACGTTCGCTACGCGAGACGTTGATGGAGCATCCATCGGTTTCAGGTATCGCCTATACGGCCTCCACCTTCACCACCTCGGGTGCCACGCGCTTGATGGCCTCTTCCACGCCGGCCTTCATGGTCATGGCCACCATGGTACAGGTGCTGCAGGCCCCGTGGAGCTTCACCTTCACCTCACCTTTTCCATTCACCTCCTCCAGTGAAATATCGCCGCCGTCGGCTTGGAGAAAGGGGCGAATCTCGGTGAGCGCGCCTTGGATGCGCTGCTTCAACTCACCGAGGTGCTTGGTGTCGATCAACACGTTGGAGGGCATCACTTCACCAACATTTCGTGGGCGGGGTCAACGGTTTTTTTCGGGCCGTCGCCCAGCCCTGCCAAGATACGCTCCATGGCGTCCAGCATGGGCTGAAAGGCCTGGGCCGCCGGGGTATCGCCTTGCAGGATGGCCGGGCGGCCCACATCGGCGGCCTCGCGGATGCTCTGCACCAGCGGCACCTCGGCCATGCAGGCCACATTCAATTCCTCGGCCAAGGCCTTGGCGCCGTGCTTGCCGAAGATGTACTGGCGCTCGCCCTCGGGGATATCCTGCAGGCGGCGGCCTTTCAGCGCCTCCTCCGTGGCAAACCACGACATGTTCTCCACGATGCCGAGCACGGGCACCTTCAACGCGTCCATCTGGAACAGGCTGACGCCCTTGCGTGCATCGATGAGGGCCACGGGCTGCGGGGTGCTTACGATGATGGCGCCGCTCAACGGCACGGCCTGCACCAGTTGCAGGTGGATATCGCCGGTACCGGGGGGCATGTCCACCAGCATGATGTCGAGCTCGCCCCAGTCAGCATCCTTGAAGAGCTGGTCCAGGGCCTTGCTGGCCATGGGCCCGCGCCAGGCGATGGCCTGGCTGGGGTCGGCGAAGAAGCCGATGCTGAGCAGCTGCACGCCGTAGCTCTCCACGGGCACGATCACGTTCTTGCCGTCGAGCTGCTTCACGCGCGGGCGCTCCTTCTGCACGTCGAACATCAGCGGCATGCTGGGCCCGTAGATGTCGGCATCCACCAGGCCCACCTTGAGGCCGCGCTGGGCCAGGCCCGCCGCCAGGTTGGCGGTGATGGTGCTCTTGCCCACGCCGCCCTTGCCGCTGGCCACGGCCACCACGTGCTTCACGAACGGCAGCACCTTGCGCAGCCCGCCGCGCTCGCCGCTGATGGGGCGCACGCTCACCTTCACCTTCACATCGTCGCCAAAGGCCTGCTTCAGCTGGAACTTCACCGCCTCCTCCATGCGCTTGCGGCTGTGCATCGCGGGGTTGCTTACTTCCACGATGACGGTGATGGTGCGCTCGTCAATGGTGACATCCTTCACCAGGTCCAGCTCCACGATGTCCTTCTTCAGGTCGGGTTCGATCACCTTGCTCAGGGCATCGAACAAGGCCTTTTCCGTGATTTCCATGATGCCGCGAATTTACCGCATGAAAAGGTGCCGGAACTGAGGAACATCAGGGGTGGGACAGCTGATCCCGGCTTGCCTGGAAGCCCGGGTTCGGGGCTTGGAGGTCAGGGTATTTCAAAACCCCAGCTCCACCGACGGGTCCCAGAACTTCTTCACGAAGTACACCACCTGTTCCTTCTTCGCCATCTCCCTTACCTTTGAAACATGCTCGACCTGAAACAACAACAGGTGGTTCGCGAAACCTTGGCGCCCTTTGGGCCGAAGTTGATCGCCATCTTCGGATCGCGCGCACGCGGCGACCACCGTGCGGACAGCGACCTTGATCTCCTGGTGGATCTTTCCGCCCAAGTGGATTTCTTGGAATTGGTCGGGATTGAGCAGGAATTGAGCGAAAAGTTGGGCTTCGCCGTTGATCTGGTCACCGACCGGGCTGTGAACCCCCGTCTTCGGCCATTCATCACGCGCGACCTTGTGCGCATTGACGCACAAGCATGACCAGTGAACGTTCCGACCTCGTGTTGTTGGACGACATTATTGACGCCATCGATCAAGTCTTGTCCTATACCCGGGGCATGGATATGCACGGTTTTCTGGACAACCGCTTGGTGCAGGATGGCGTGATCCGCAACTTCATGGTGATGGGCGAAGCGGTCAAGCGCCTTTCCACTTCGTTGCGCGAAAGCCATCCGGACATGCCTTGGAAGAAGATCGCCGGGATGCGCGACAAGCTCGTGCACGACTACATGGGCATTGACAAGATCGCGGTATGGCTGACCGTAGAGCGTGTGCTGCCTGGGGCGCGTGAACAGCTGGCCGAGATCAGGGACCAGCTCCGCTGATGGTTCAAAACCCCAGTTCCACCAATCGATCCCGGAACTTCCTGACAGGGTTCGGTACTTGATCGTTCCTTACGAACCCCTCACACCACTCTATCGGGCCAACCGGAAGCAGAGCCATGGTTCTTTCCGGGCATATTCGGCCAGCAGAAACTCGCGCAATCCGATGTCTTCGGCGATCAGGTCGTAAAGGCCCTGTTCCGCAGCCAAGACCCGGTCCGTCGGCATGTCGCTGTATAATGAATCAGGCAGGGCTTCCTTGGCCTTGCGGTAATATAGATAGGGGTCATCCATGTCCCGGATGGCCTGGTAACAGAATGCGGCGTAATAGGGTCCATCCCCATCGTGCGCCAGTTCCTTTACTCGATTGATCCCCGTGCAGAGATGCAGGTCTAGCCCGGTGGTGCCCGTGCGATGCAGGTAATAGAATCGTGCAGCGATCCGCATCAGCGTGTCGATAAGGACGGTCGAGGTACTGCCGGAACGGAATGACCGTTGGTACAGTTTGGCAAAGGCCGTGTCCTTCCCCAGGGCGTGCTGAAAGGCCGACCGGACCCGTGCGGTATCGGGCAACAGGTCCTCCCAGGCGTACTGCTCATACGCCGCCTCGGCGTAGTTGTCGAAGAGGTACAGGTCAAACGCCCACATCGCCGTATCCCTGGGATGCCATGCAGCATGCGATGTAAGGCTGTCCGGCGCGATGTAGAAGTAGTATTCACCCTCTTGCTCCCCGAAGTGGACATCATAGCGGTCCATCGGTAGCTGGGGCGCCGCTTGTGCAAAGGCCGAAGCACACCCGAGGGCGATCACCACGGAAGTCGGGAATCTCATCGTTCCATCGGTTGTACTTCAGAACCCCAACTCCACCGCCGGGTCCCAGAACTTCCTGGCGAAGTCCACCACTTGGTCCTTCTTCACCTGCACGCCTTCCTTCGCCAGCAGTTCCTCCATTTGCGTGGGCGTGGTGAAGTGGTGCTTGCCGGTGAGCAGGCCGATGCGGTTCACCACGCGCTGCGCCGGCACCGGCGGCTGCGCTGCATGCGCGTTGTTCATGCACCAGCCCACGATGCGGGCGCTGCGCGGCGCGCCGAGGTACTTGGCAATGGCCCCGTAGCTGGTGACGCGGCCCTTGGGCACCTGGCGCACCACGTCCATCACATCGCGGAAGAAGTCGCGCTCCTGCACGGCGCCGTTGACCAGTTGCTTCTTCTTGGTCATGCGCTATTCACCACGGACGCACAGGGGGCACAGAGTCATGGGCTGTTCACCACAGAGGCACAGAGGGCACGGAGTCATGCATGCCACACGTGCAAAGCTATGCTTCGCTCATCACCGTGGCCAAAAATCACCACTGTGTTCTCCGTGCCTCTGTGGCGCACTCAGATCACCTCACCCCGAAACGCACGTAGTGGATCGTCCGGCCCTCGGCCAGCCACATGCTTTCGTAGCGCGTGCGGATGTTCAGCACCGCCTGCTCCTCCGGCGGCACGCGCCGCACCAGGTCCGCGTACACGTTGCCGCTTTGCTCATGCACGTGCAGCTTGTGCTCCGCGATCTGCTCCAGCGTGTATTCATACAACAGTGGGCTGTCCGTCTTCAGGTGGATCAGGCCGCCCGGCCGCAGGATCTGCCGGTACCGCGCCAGGAACAGCGGGCTGGTGAGGCGTTTGCGCGCCTTGCCGATCTGCGGGTCGCTGAAGGTGAGCCAGATCTCGTCCACCTCGCCGGGGCCGAAACAATGCAGGATATGATCCACGTGGGTGCGCAGGAAGCCCACGTTCGCCAGGCCGAGCTCCTGGGCCGTCTTCGCGCCGCGCCAGATGCGCGCACCCTTGATGTCCACGCCGATGTAGTTCTTCTCCGGCCGCAGCTGCGCCAGGCCCACCGTGTATTCGCCGCCGCCACAGCCCAGCTCCAGCACCAGGGGCGCCTCCCGCTTGAAGAAATCGCTGTTCCACCGACCCCGCTGCGCCAGGCCGCCCGCCCGCAGCTCCTCGAACGTGGGTTGCACCACGTGCGCGAACGTGGCGTTCTCGGCAAAGCGGCGGATCTTGTTCTTGCCCATGGTTCCGGGGCGCGAAGAAACAAAGGAAGGGCTCGTGGTGAATGGCTGCATTGGCAGATTGTTTGGCCGCCTGCGGGCTTTCCGCTTTAGCCGTCTTGCGGCGTGCCGCGGTGCCGGCGCTGTGCGGGCTCCTCGCGCCTTCGCCGTGCTTCGGCGGCGTGAACCCGTCGCCTGCTCGCTGCACGGCCCCGCATGGCCCGTCGCTTCGCCGGGCTGCCGCTGCAATCCCTGGCGGAGTGCCCGGTGCCACGGCGTGTGCGACCTTCGCAACATGTTCCGCGGCGCGCGCATCCTGGTGGCCCCCTTGGATTGGGGGCTAGGCCACGCTGCACGCTGCGTCCCCATTATCCGCACCCTGCTGGAACAGGATGCCGTGCCGGTGATCGGTGCCGACAAGGCTCCCTTGGCCTTGCTGCGCGAGGAGTTCCCCACGCTGGAGCACGTCCGCCTCCCCGGCATGGAGGTGCGCTATGCCGCCGGGCGCTCGCAGGCCTGGGCCATGGCACGGCAGCTGCCCCGCATGTTGCTCCAGGTGCGTGAAGAGCAAGGCCTGCTCACCTCCGTCCGCCGGCGCATGCAGCTGCACGCCGTCATCAGCGACCAGCGCTTCGGCATCCGCGCCGACGGCCTGCCCAGCGTGCTCGTGACACATCAGGTGTCCCCCTTCTCCCCTTTCGTCCAATCCAATGCACGGCGGATCAACCGGCGCCGCATCGATCGCTTCGACCGCTGCTGGATACCGGACCATGCCGAAGCGCCCGGACTGGCCGGCGACTTGTCGCACGGTGACCGGCTTCCGCCGCAGGCGCGCTACATCGGCCCCT
Organism: Flavobacteriales bacterium; assembly: GCA_023382455.1. GTDB lineage: Bacteria > Bacteroidota > Bacteroidia > Flavobacteriales_F > PHOS-HE28 > PHOS-HE28. The sequence goes on along the minus strand of JAHDVX010000013.1, from coordinate 26,245 downwards.
TGAGCCGGTTTACCAAGGCTCCGGCAGCGACCGGCCATACGATGTGGCGCACCGTATCCGTCATCAGCGGGCCGGAACCACAGCGGACATTGTTTGAGCAGGCCGCACTGCAACAACTGCGTTCCATCGAAGGACGGCACCTGGTCGTAACCGGCCAACCTGGCAACACGCCGCGCACGGAAGGCCCGATCGAGATCACCGGCCATCTTCCCGCTGCCGAACTGCAGGCTGCCATGGCTTCCGCCGACTTGATCGTCAGCCGCACCGGCTATTCCACGCTCATGGACCTGGAGGCCCTTGGCCGCGGAGCACTCCTGGTGCCCACGCCCGGCCAGCCCGAGCAGGAATACCTCGGCCGCCTGCACGCGGCCGGCGGGCACCATGCCGTGCAGGACCAGGATGGCCTGGATATTGCCCGTGCACTTCAACAGCCGCCGGCATCCTCCACCCCCGCCGGAAAAAACAATGCACTTCTCGATGCCATGGCCGATCTTGCATCCTTGATCACTTCCCTCCCCGCACACCCATGACTCTACGCCTTATCCTCTTCGCCATCGCCGGCCTGGCCGCAGCGGCATCCATGGCCCAATCCCCGGAAGCGGACGCACTGAAAAAGGCCGAGGGGCGCTTCGCCGATGCAAAGACCCAACTGGACAAGGTGCGTGGCGAGCTGGAGGCCGCCAAACTGGCCGTGATGCGCCACGATCTGGCCCAATGGGGCTATCCGGCCCTGGCCCCCGGTGACGAGGTGGTGGTGCACCCCGGGCATGCGCTGGTGTGGGACGATGCACACAAGCTCCCCAAATGGACCGCCCACATCATCGTGCCGGACATCATGGAGGGCAACCTGGCGCGCATCGACACCTTCCTGCCGGACCCGCTGGTGAAGGGCAACACGGCCCTGGTGGTGAACTATTGGAACAGCGGCTACGACCGTGGCCACATGGTGCCCAGCGCGGACATGCGTTGGAGCAAACCCACGCTGGAGGCCACCTACCTGTACAGCAACGTGGCCCCGCAAAAACCCGAGATGAACCGCGGCACTTGGGCCGACCTGGAGGATTGGATGCGCCGCTACGTGCACTTCTCCGGCCATCGCGTCTTCGTGGTCACCGCACCGATCAAGGCACCGGACATGCCCTTGCTGAAGATGCCCGGCGCCACCGCCGACGTGAGCATCCCGCCCGCCTTCCTGAAGGCCATGGTGGACATCGACGGGCCGGTGAAGAAGGGCATCGCCTTCGTGATGACCAACGGCCTGAACGACCGCGGCCTGCTGAGTTACGCCTGCTCCATCGACAGTGCGGAGGCCATCTCCGGCCTGGACCTCTTCCCCGCCCTGGACGACACGCTGGAGAACCGCATTGAGCGCATGAACGATGCGCAGGACTGGTATGGTGAGGGCGACAAGGCCATGGGCGAAGTGGCCCCGCTCCCACCCCCGCTGCCCGGCGGCCGCCTGAACACCACGCAGGCCAAGTATCACATCGGCAACAAGGCCACCATCTGCGGCACCGTGGTGAGCACCAGGCGCACCAAGAAATCCAACGCCCTCTACCTGAACTTCGACCGCATGTACCCCAACCAGGACTTCTATGCGACCGTGTGGGAGTACAATGGACCTAACTTTTCCTACGACCCGGAGACCTACCTGAAGGGGCGGAAGATCTGCGTCACCGGCCTGATCACGGTGTTCAGCGACATCGCACGCATCAGCATCAACAACGAGGACGCGATTACCTTTTGGGAGGACGTGATCCAAGGGTCGGAACGCTAGGGACCCCGGACCGGACGTACATGGGTGGAGGCCCAAGCAGCCCCCTCCGGCCTACTGCACCACGATCGTGTTGGTGTACACCGTATTGCTCTCGTGCAAGGCACGGTCGGCGATGCGCACACTGAACCGAACCGTGTCGCCCGGCACCTGAGGCAGCACCTGGGAGGCGATCTTCACCGAAATATCCCCTTGCAGCGCCTTGTTCTGCCCTGTGGGGGTGATCACCGGGATACGGTAGTACAGCGGCAACGTGAATTGCTGCAACACCCACTCCCCTCCCTGTTTCTTGTAGTAGTCCACAAAAAAGTTGTGGTACCACTGGCTACCCGGGTTGAACGGGGCCAGCGTGTCGCCTTGATCGAGCCCGATGTCGCCGTCACCGTCGGTGAATGAAATGGTGAGCCGCGCGGAATCCGCATGCTGCTCGTACGACTTGAACGCGATGTGCGGCTCCTTGGGGAACTCCTCCGTCTTCAGGCACGACGCAAGCAGCATGGGCAGCATGGCCGCCAACAGGGCTCCCGGTACCTTTGCCACCGTACGCATCTTGTACTTGCAAAGCTATGAACGCCGCGCCGTCCGGTCCCATTGTGCCAACTGCCCTGCTGGAAAAGCCTTTCCAAGTGGACGGGCCAGCCGCGTTCGAGGCCCTGGCGCTGGAACTGTTGCGCCTGCATGCCGCGCACAACCCGGTCTATGGCGAATACTTGCGCACCCTTCGCATCGATGTGGCACAAGTGGCACAGGTGGAGCAGATTCCCTTCCTGCCCATCGGGCAGTTCCGCAACCGCCGCGTACTGCTGGAAGGAATTGAGTCCGACCTGCAATTCACCAGCAGCGGCACTACCGGCAGCATCACCAGCACGCACCATGTGCCGTGGCCAGCGCTGTACGAGCGGTCTTTCCTCAGCTCCTTCGGCGCGGAATACGGCCGTCCATCGCGTTGGCGCATCCTGGCCCTGCTGCCCGCCTACCTGGAGCGGCCCGGCAGTTCCTTGGTGTACATGGTGGAAAAGCTGATCGCCCAAAGTGGCGACGTGAAAAGCGGCACCTGGCTGCACGACCTGGACGGATTGGCCGCGCTTCTGAAGGAAAGCGAGGCGGAAGGCATCCGCACCATGCTCTTCGGCGTGCCTTTCGCCCTGTTGGACCTGGCGGAGAAGCACCCCATGCCATTGCCCGAACTGGTGATCATGGAGACCGGCGGCATGAAGGGGCGCCGCCCCGAGATGGTGCGCGAGGAATTGCACAGCATCCTCAAGGAAGCCTTCGGGGTGCCCGCCGTGCACAGCGAATACGGCATGACGGAACTGCTCTCCCAGGCCTGGTCACAAGGTGGTGGCCTCTACCGCTGCCCACCGTGGATGAAGGTCTTTGCCCGCGACGTGAACGACCCCTTTACCCGGGTGCCGCCCGGCCGCACCGGCGGCCTGGACGTGATCGACCTCTGCAACATCGCCAGCTGCCCCTTCATCAGCACGCAGGACCTGGGGCGCGTCCATGCCGACGGAAGCTTCGAGGTGCTCGGCCGCTTCGACCACAGCGACCTCAGGGGGTGCAACCTGTTGGTGGGGTGAGCGTGGGGCGAGCGGGCAATTGCATATCAGGGGCGCAATCGCCGCCGGTTGAAAGCGCTCTGACAAAATGAAGATTGAATATTAGATTTGTCAGAATGTATATCCAGCGCAACATCTCCTCCACCCTGCGCCGGGCGATGCAGCAATTCCCCGCCGTGCTGGTGACTGGTCCGCGCCAAGCGGGCAAGACCACCCTGCTGCAACACGAGACCGGGGGTGATCTGGCCTACGTCACCTTCGATGATCCGGTGGAACGCTCCTTCGCGGTCGAGGACCCGGCGGGTTTTCTGGACCGCTTTGCCGGGCAGCCCGTCATTTTGGACGAGATCCAATACGTGCCCGGGCTGCTGGGCTCGTTGAAGTTGCGCATCGACAAGGAACGCCGCCACAATGGCCGCTGGCTGCTCACCGGCTCGCAGCAATTCCATGTCATGCGCGACATCAGTGAATCCCTTGCAGGGCGCATCGCCATATTGGACCAACTGCCGTTCAGCGTTGGTGAACTTTCTGCGAAGAAGTCTCCGCCGCTGGAACAGGTGCTATGGAACGGCTGCTATCCCGAGCCGGCCCTGTACCCGGCCAAACGCGACCTGTGGCTGCGCGCTTATGTACAGACCTACTTGGAACGCGACGTGCGCCAGTTGCAGCAAGTGCGCGACCTGCGTGCCTTCGAGCAATTCGTGGCACTGGCCTGCGCCCGCCATGCGCAGGGCTTCAACGGCAGCGAATTCGCACGCGAGGTCGGCATCGCGGTGCCCACCGCCAGGGCATGGGCGGGCCTGCTTGAAGCCTCCTATCTCCTGTACCTGCTGCCGCCCTTCTTCAACAACCTCGGCAAGCGCATCACCAAATCGCCCAAGCTGTATGTGCTGGACCCGGCCATCGTGTGCTTCCTCACCCGCCAACCCGACGCGGGGGCTGCCCTGGCCGGAGCCATGGGCAGGGCGCTCTTTGAGGGGCTGGTGGTGATCGAGGCGCTGAAGGCCTTCACCAACAAGGGCCGCAAGCCTGCCCTCTGGTATTGGCGCTCGCACGACGGGCTGGAGGTGGACCTGATCATCCAGGGCAAAGGCACCCTGATTCCGATCGAGATCAAGCTGACCGCCACCCCGCAGGCGCAGCACACCGAAAGCCTCAGGCGTTTCCGTGCCTTGGCCGGCGAAGGCCGGTGCAGTGCCGGTGTGCTCGTCTGCCGTGTCCCCAAGGAGCAGCCGTTGCCCCATGGCGTTACGGCGCTGCCGTGGCAGCAGTTTCCCGGCTGGCTGGGCCAGCAGGTGGAATGATGCCAAGCACCACCGGTCACCGACCCGACCGCCAGCTTCGACCCAATGCGCACACCAAGCTCGACCGCACCGGAAGCTTCGAGGTGCTCGGCCGTTTCGACCACAGCGACCTCAGGGGCTGCAATCTGTTGGTGGGGTGAAGGGGGAGTCGCCATGGGGCGACCGAATAGGTGCCGCGCGGCTGGGGCCGCGCAGCAGCAAAGCCGGATTAATACTTCAGTTCGCGCACGGCCCCAGCCGTGCGCGTGCTATTCGCGGGGCCCAAGCCCCGCCAGGCCGGTCACCCCGCCTTCACCAAAAAGTAGTTCTTCTTTCCGCGCTGCAGCAGGATGAACTTGCCGTTGATCAGGTCGGACGCGTTCACGGTGCGGCCGTCGTCCACCTTCGCCTTGTTCACGCTGATGCTGTTCTCCTTCAACGCGCGCCGGGCCTCGCCCTTGCTGGGCAGGAAGCCCGTGGTCTCGCTCAGCAGGTCCGCGATGGGGATGCCGGCCTCGATTGCGGTGCGGGCCACTTCCGCCTGCGGCACGCCGTCGAACACATCGAGCCATTGGCGCTCGCTGAGCGTGCCTAAGCCTTCGGCCGCATTGCCGAAGAGGATGGTGCTGGCCTGGATGGCCGCGTCCAGTTCACCCTTGCCGTGCACCAGCGTGGTGATGTGCGCCGCAAGCTCCTTCTGCAACTGCCGCAGGTGCGGGGCCTTGGCATGTTCCTCCGTCAAGGCCTCCACCTCGGCTTGGCTCCACGGGGTGAAGATGGCGGCCATGCGCGCGGCGTCGGCATCGGCGGTGTTCAGCCAGAACTGGTAGAACTTGTACGGCGAGGTGCGCGCTGCATCAAGCCACACGTTGCCGCCCTCGCTCTTGCCGAACTTGGTGCCGTCGGCCTTGGTGAGCAGCTGCGTGGTGACGGCGTAGGCCTCGCCCCCGCCCATGCGGCGGATCAGCTCGGTGCCCGTGGTGATGTTGCCCCACTGGTCGCTGCCCCCCATTTGCACGGTGCAGCCCTCATGCTTGTTCAGCCAGTGGAAGTCGTAGCCCTGCACCAGCTGGTAGCTGAACTCGGTGAAGGACAGCCCGCTCTCTAAGCGGCTCTTCACACTGTCCTTGGCCATCATGTAGTTCACGGTGATGTGCTTGCCCACCTCGCGGATGAAGCGCAGGAAGCCCATGTCCTTGAACCAGTCGTAGTTGTTCACCATGCGGGCAGCGTTGGTGCCGCTGAAATCGAGGAAGCGCTCCAGTTGCTTCTGCACGCATTCCTGGTTGTGGCGCAGCGCGTCCTCATCCAGCAGGTTGCGCTCGGTGCGCTTGCCGCTGGGGTCGCCCACCATGCCGGTGGCGCCGCCCACCAAGGCGATGGGCCGGTGGCCGCAGCGCTGGAAATGCGTGAGCGTCATCACCTGCACCAAGTGGCCCACGTGCAGCGAATCCGCCGTGGGGTCGAAGCCGATGTAGCCGCTGGCCGGGCCTTTTTGCAAATGTTCCGCCACGCCGGGCGTGCTGTCCTGCAGCATGCCGCGCCAGCGGAGCGCCTCAATGAAATCGGTCTTGGCCATCATGTGTTCCTCGCTGCAAAGAACGGGAAGGGGCAGTGATCCGGCACATTTTGGCCAAGCCTATACTGATTTGCGATCCGTGGTAATCACGAATACCTTCGTTACTCCGTTTTTCACCCCAACCCCACAATTCCCAAAAACCATGAATAACCTATCTACCCTTCTCGGATCAGTTGCACTGCTGGCCACTACGGCCAAGGCCCAACCATACGTGCCTCCGGACAGGTACAACGAACCCTACAAGAACCCGATCGGTTGGTTTGAGAACCAAGGCCAATTGATCGATGAGAACGGGAACCCGCGCAATGATATCATGTTCTCCAGTGTGGGATGCGTGCCCAAGGCGTGCCTTGGGCAAAACTCCATTGTCTCATTCCTGACTTACGAGCATGGTGCCACCCCTACTGACCCTGTAACGGTGATGCAGGTGAAAATGCGCCCGGTTGGCAAAGCAAAACGCGTTAATCCGGAGGGCGTGGCGGTCAAGGATTGGTACCAGAACTTCTACCTGCCCCAAACGGCCCCTGCGGGGGCAAGCCAAGTCCTTGGCTATAGCCGGGTGATCTATGAGAGCATCTACGATCGCATTGACATGCACTTTTACAGCGGCAGCGGTGGCCAGAAAATGGCATTCGTCATGCGCCCCGGCGCCAACCCCGCCGACCTGCAACTCCAATTCACAGGACAGGACAGTTTGAAAGTGGACCTTTGGGGCAACTTGAAGGTTTACTACAACGGCCAGTACTACATCCTGCCCCAGGCGGTGGCCTACCAGGTGGGCACGGGTAACACCATCATCCCCATCAATTGGTCCGCCAGCTATTCCTTGGTCAGTGGGGGCGGCGTGGTGAAGTTCAACTTCAGCTCGTACAACGCCGCCCAACCACTGGTCTTTCAAGTGGGTGCCCTGCCGGCGGGGGGCACGGACCCATTGGACAACCTCTGCTGGTCCACCTACCTCGGCGGCACCAATTTCGACCAGGCGACTACCAGTGCCTTGGATGCCGCTGGCAACTATTTCGTAACAGGATCCACTAGCAGTGATTTCAACACCATACCGGACAATCCCGGAACCACCACGATAAATGGCGGGCAATTGACATTGTTGGCCCGGTTCCATGACAACTACCACCTTGATTGGCTGACCTACTATGGAGCAACGGGTGGGGCTGAGGCAATTGCGGTTCGCGAGGGTCCTCCAGAACGAATCTATATAGGCGGGTCCACCTATGGAGCGAATCTATTCGGAGTTGTAGAAACCGGTGCCTACAATCTTCAAACCGTTTCCCCCGGCAACTATTCGCGCGCTTTCATTGCGAAATTCGATCTGACCGGAGCAATATACTGGAGCACCTACTTCGGCAACGGAGAATCGGGGATCAAGGGAATTGACGTGGACGTGAACGGCCGCTTGCACATCATGGGTTATTCCACCAACCAGGGCATCCCTATCACGCCCTTAGCAGGTGCCACCAGTTGGCCTTTCACAGGCACCACCACGAATACCATCCTTGCCCGCTTCACCCCGGCCGATGCCATCAATTGGTGTACGCCCTACAACAGCGGTACCGCTGCCCAAACTGACGGTGGCCCAGGGGATATCAAGTGCTTTGCAGGCGGCTTCTACGTCTCTGCCATCGCTGGTTCCAACAGCCCGATGATCGACCAGGGCGGCGTGGCGTATTTCGACCCCGCAAACAAGGGCGGGAAGGACTGCCTGCTGATGAAATTCAACACGGCCGCGCACTGCGACCACACGACCAAATTCGGCGGCAACAATGACGACATCCCCGGCATCAACAGCCTTGCCGTGAACAAGGACGGTGACCTCTACTTCGTGGGCCACACGAAGAGCACAACTGATTTCCCCTTGGTGGATGACGGCGGCTTCATCGACCAAGTGAACACCGGCACCTCCAACGGGTTCATTGCTTTCATCCACCACCAGAACCTGGAGTTGACCTGGAGCACTTTTGTGAACGCCCCACTTTATGCCGCCTGCCTGGATGACCAAGGCCACATATTCGCCGTAGGCACGACCATTGAGAATGCACCAGGCACATTTCCACTGGTGAATTACGCTCCCTATTACAACCAATCCACGTGGTATGGTGAAGGGGATGGGGTGGTGCTCGGCTATGAATTGGGGCTGACTGGTGAGCACCTTCAATACTATGGCACGTATTATGGGGGTGACGAAGGCGGCGTTACGCATGATCAGATCACCACCGCTGCGTGGGGCCACCAACGCCTGTACCTCTCAGGCATCACCGCCAAGGGGCAGGATGTTACTACCTTTTTTCCGCTGGTCAACCCCGGTCTCCCCGCCTATTTCGACGGCACTTATCAATTCGTCCCCAACTCGGGCGGGGTGAACCAGAACAACAGCGATGCGTTTGTTGCTTCCATCTGTACTGGCATGGTGGGCATTGAGGAAGTAGTCCGAACTGCTAATGCCACATTCGGGATAGGTGCCTTGGATGGCGATGGCCGCGAGCTGTTCGGCCTGCCGGATGGCCGAGTTCAACTGCGGGTCTTCGATGCCACCGGACGCTTGGTCACCACCGGGACTGTGGTATCCATGGCAGGACATGCATCCATGCATATCCCTGAACCCGCATCAGGTGTGTATATGGTGCAAGCTTTGGCCGAGGGCTTCCGGGCGACGGCACGCTTTGTGTCCGAGCATTAGGATTAGGGGCCATGCGTGTTCTTATAGCCTTGGCCGTGCTGGCCACTACCTCCGCATCCGCCCAGAATAACTGGGTGGATGCGGGAATGCCGTACCTGAGTTATGGAGTACGGCAGTTGCTCTCAGACACAGTGGCCGACCAACTATTGGCGGTAGGGTACATCGCGCTTGTGAACGATTTCAATTCTCCGGTGATCGCGCAATATGACTCCGGACATTGGACATACATAGATGGCTTTGCGGGTGGCGGCATCTATACTGTGATCCGTTATGGTGACACCCTTTTAGCTGGAGGATATTTCCACCAGATTGGCGGCATGCCTATTGACCTGATAGGTGCGTGGTATGATTCCGCGTGGCATGCCTTCGGAGCCTTTCCAACTGATGATGGGGTGGTGCGCAAACTTCGCGTTCTGAATGGTTCATTGTATGCCGTCGGTTCCTTCATCTCCGTGGACGGCCACACCTGCCACGGGGTGGCTAAGCGCGTAGGAGGTCATTGGGAGAACTTGGGGTCAATAAACTATCCTGTAGGAGACGAACCCATCGTTCTCGATGTATGCGAATACCAAGGCAACATTGTAGTTGGGGGTGAGCTGAACCCGGTCGGCTTGGGGAACGACCTGATCCAGTTCGATGGCACCAATTGGGTGAATGTGGGCGACGGTCTGCTGGACGGGGTGGGTGCCGTGACCTGCTTGGCTGTGTACCACGATGAACTATACGTGGGCGGCGGCCTGTATGTGGGGGCCGGAAGCCCAGCGCATGGGCTGGTCAGGTGGAATGGGACCGAATGGCGTGACGTGGGCGGCAGCATGCGCGACATTTATGGAACGACCGAGTACAACGCCAGTGCCAGCAGCCTCCTGGTAAACGATGACAAGCTGCTCGTGGGCGGGGCCTTCGGTTATGCGGGCACCCTGCATGCCAACCAATTCGCGATATGGGATGGCCAGAAGTGGTGCGCCACCGGGGATAGCATAGGTCATAAGGTGGAAAGCATGGCGTTCTACCACGACACGCTGTTCATCACCTGCGGCGATTCGCTGAATGGAGAGCCGGCCAACTACGTTGCGCGCTGGGTGGGTGGCGCATTTGAACAGATCTGCGAGCAGGTGGGCATTGCGGAAGAGGCTTCCCTACCGAACGCAATAATCACCATTGGCCCCGAAGGAGGAGGAGGTCGAACGATCTTCGGCCTGCCGGACGGCTTCTTCCAAGTTACGGTCTTCGATGCCACCGGCCGGCAGGTCGCCTCCCACTGGATCAACTCACACGACGGCCGCGCTCAAATGGAACATATCACGCACGCTCCCGGCCTGTATCTCCTGAGGGCAACAGGCGCCGGGTACATCGGTTCGGCCCGCTTCATCAACACCTTCTGAGAAAAAGATCCGGCTCTCCAACCGGATCGGAAACGGGCCATGGATCGGGCGATACCTTGGCCCGCCAATCATGGTAGTATGGACCTGGTGACCGGAGGAACGGGGATCGTGGGGGCGCATGTGCTGGACGCCTTGCTGGCGCAGGGCCGTGAGGTACGTGCGCTGCTGCGCCAGGGCGGCGATGCCTCTATTGTTCGGCGCATCCTGCGGCATTACCACGCGGACGGAGACGTGCGCTTTCAACGGATCCAGTGGGTGGAAGGCGACCTGTTCGATGTGGACCAGCTCCGTGGGGCCATGGAAGGCGTGGAGCACGTGTACCACTGCGCCGCGCTGGTCAGCTTCGACCCGCGCGACCGCGACGCGCTGCTGCGGACCAATGTGCAGGGCACGGCCAATGTGGTGGATGCGGCATTGGAATGCGGTGTGCGGCGGCTGTGCCACGTAAGCTCCACGGCCACCATCGGCGGGGCCCTGGACGGCGGTACAGGCGACGAAACGAAGGCGTTCACGGAGGAGAAGCGTTCCTCGGCGTACGCGATCAGCAAGGCGCAGGCGGAGCTGGAAATACACCGCGGCATCGCCGAAGGCTTGGATGCCGTGATGGTGAACCCCTGCGTGGTGATCGGGCCGGGCCTGCCCGGGCGCAGCAGCATGACGATGATCGAGCGGGTGCGCCAGGGCACGCGCTTCTTCCCCAAAGGCAGCAACGCCGTGGTGGACGCCCGCGACGTGGCCACGGCCATGACGCGCTTGATCACCGAGGGTGCCACGGGTGAACGCTACCTGCTGATCGGCGAGAACCTCCCCTACCGCAAGCTTTTCACGCTGATCGCCACCAGCAACGGCAAAGCTGCACCTTCCATGGAATTGCCGCCTTGGACGTTGGAGCTGGCTTGGCGCGCGGAAGCCATGCGCACGCTGTTCGGCGGCAGGCCCTTGGTGACGCGCAACACGGCGCGCACGGCCTCACGGACCCGGCATTACGACGGCTCCAAGGCCACGAAGTTGTTAGGCATGCACTTCCGAGCGGCGGAAGAGGCCGTGGCCAATGTGGCCGCGTTCCTGGGCAAATAAGGTTCAATCCTGGTGAGGTGCCCTGAAGGGATGGCAGCAAGTGGCTATCCGTGTTTTCGAGGACTTCCCCCCCAACTGGCGCGTCCACGCTCGTGCCTTCCATGTCTTATGCGCTCAAGCATGGACGCGTGCGGCTGGGGCGCACACGTTTCGCAGATCGGAACCGCAATACCAGATGCCTTGACAGAAATTTGTAATTTCCTGACAGGCGCGTTAGGTTCGTGTTGGATATGGGAACCTGAAGGAGCGATGTAAACAACCCACACCATGCAAACGCCGAACACTGCTTCACCATGGAATGCCGGTTGGCGAGTGGCATGTGTGGCGGCCTGCTTGGGCTGCTGGCTGGGCGGCAAAGCGCAGGTGGCGAATGATGATTGCGCCAACGCCATTCCTGTCACAATCTGGCAAACCGTACACTGTCCATTACCTGGGTTTGCTGAAGCCAATTACTGGGAAGGGGACTCCACGCATAACGCGCTTGTAAATTTCCCTTATCCCTCCAATCCCAACCCTTGCTCAGGCTATACCACTTCCATGGGGCCTCCGGGAAGGGATGTTTGGTTCCATCCCTCCGGATGGGCCAATACATACATGTGGGAAATGACCTGTTCGGATACTTGCCACGTCAGTTGGTGGGTTGGGGATTGCGGCACGCTCGCCCCCTTGGAATGTTACACGTTGTTACCGAATACTCCGACCTACATGCAGGTTCAGCTACCCACTCTGACCGAGTCGGACCAGTTCCGCATACAAGTTATCGCCAAGGATCCAGCGGTGGACATCCACTTCGATGCCTGCTGGGCATATTACGGGGTTATCGTGGGAGGTGTCCCGTTCACCTACACGGATCCTACGCCGGTGATCTGTTTTAAGGACTCCGTTACAGTGGTTCAACCTTCGGGTTCTGGCACAGAAGACGGTATTATCGAAATCGTCATTTTGGAAGGCAACCCGCCCCACACCATCCTTTGGGACGATGGCAGTACGACCTTCCTGCGCACCGGATTAGGGGCTGGATCATATGGGTACTCCATTACTGATGGTGTTGGGTGTGTCACCTCGGATACGATCACGCTTGACCTGACCACACCATCCGGCGACGAGATACGAAGACCCCAGCTCATCCGCTGGTCCTGCGATGCCGCCAGCGGTGAACTCCAGATTCTGCGGGCCAATGATGCTGGGCCATGCGACCTGACACTGAGCGATGCAATGGGACGGACCCTGATGGAAACCCCGGTCCCCGTATCCGGGTTACCCATTCCTGCATGGAGCAGCATGGGGCCTCGTATCGCCGTATTCCAGTTCCAAGACAGACAAGCCCTTCGAATGAAAGTGCCCGTGTGCATCATACACTAAAGGATCCGCCATGGAACATCCATCACTTACTCCAGTTATTGCATTGGCATTCCTTGCGCTTCATGCAGATGCCTTAGCCCAAAATGTCGTGGCCGTTGATCGCTTCGGCCGGACCTATACGGCCGACCAGATCGAAGCGGATAACTCACCCGCCATGATGTCCATGGGTGGTGGAGGGTGTCCTTCGCCATGTGCAGCGGGTATCTTCCTGTTGGACTTTGCTGCAGGTTCAGGATTTGATGACCCCATTGATGGGCCTGCCCGCCAAGAAGTGGCCCGGCAGGTGTTCGAGGATTATTCGCAGTTGATCGTTCCTGCGGACGATCCTTGCAATGGGCCGAACCTGGCTCCGTTCGTTCGCGTGTGGTTTCCCGCCCCCTCCGGTATCGTTCCGCCAGGAGCGGCTGGGGTCGGCTCGTCATTCTACAACTATGTGACCATCAACAATTCAGCGATACCGTACGACGACTTCACACCCGCAAGCCTACAAGAGGGGGTTCTCGACGGAGAAGTTTGGAGAACGATCAATGGTGGCATGGATTCATGGCGGTCCATCAACTATGCGATTCGTCGAGGTGCGGCCGGACTTCCTCAGTTCCTGAACCACGGACTTGTCAGTTTTGACTTCAATGCTGCGCCGTTTTACACCGGCACATCACTTCCGGTCCCCGCAGGAATGGCCGATCTATACAGCGTCATAGCCCATGAGGCAACGCACATGCTGGGCTTCCACACGTTCACGACACAAGCCGGGCTTGGTTTTTTGAACTCACGCTATTACTCCAGGTACGATCTGCTCCTTGGGCAAGGCGGAACGGCCTGGATCGTCGATCCTTTGCTCTGTTCTGATTGGGACACGAATACTGACCCGGCATTCGACCTTGGTCCGGGCGGTTGTGGCACGACCGTTTCAGGCAACTATACGACGGTGCCCCAGCCCGTGCATGCGCCAACACCATGGAATGGAAGCAGCTTGTCCCACTTGGATGGTGATTGCGGGAGCCTTCCGTACCTGATGCATCACAACAACCTCAATCCGTTCGGCATGTCACGTGTGCCGCTCCAGGAAGAGGTGAACGTGCTATGCGATATCGACTACCACACGACCACCCAGCATGGCACATCGGGAAGCGGTTGGGACGATACATACCATGTGCGTACCTCTTGTGGAAAGCGATTGGCCGGAGTTGATGATCTGATCAGCGATTGTACTACAAGACCATTCTACACCTATAAGCAGGGGCAAGCACTTCCGATCACAATCGATAATTTCCTCGAGAATGATGAAGATGAAGCCAATACGACGCTTGGTATCATAGGGACACCCCAAAGTTATGCCTGTATGGAAGTAATCCTCGGTGGGGACAATGGCATCCCTCCACCTGCAAGTGGCAGCACGAGCTTCCAATATCGCCCCGATCCAGGCTATGTAGGCTGGGCGATCATCCGCTACCGACCTGTTTCGGTGGATGGACGGCTTGGCAATATCACGTACATCTTCGTGGAGGTATGGCCACCTGATGTCTGTGGTGTGGAGCCATGCAATATCCTGAACGGGGGCACTTTCGAGGGTTTGCCCTTGCAAAGCAGGACCGGGGCACCATACGATAGCTATCAACGTACCGGGGCCAGTTCCAACTCACCGGACCTCTTCGCGCTGGATCCTTCACTGCCACCGCCAAATTAGCTCGAAATGAACTCCTACACTACCATGGTCGGCATGTGCGGCCCTCCCATGCTTATCGTACCTGGTGCAGGTCTGCCTCCGAATGAACGGTATCTGACCATGATTGCCTCGGTTCCTGCAAATGCGAATAATGAAGGTTTGCTCTTCGAATTGTGTCGACCGTTGCTGGATGGGGTCACCTATTCAGTGGAGTACAAGGCCAGGACGGGTGGATGTGCGCGGGACCTGAGATTCTATGCGTTCCATGATCGGCCGTGCAACCCACTTCAGGGCCTAACGAATTTTGCCGTTGCGGATCCGTGCAACGGTGGCGTGGTGCCAATCGAATGTGTGCCCTTACAAACCGTATCCTCCTCACCGTGGCAGCTCCATTCTATCGCGTTCACGTTCACCGGAAGCCCACGAAATTGGCTCGTTGTGCTTTCCTCCGGTCCAACATTTGGTTCACTATCGGTCGATGATCTTGCCATCCGCCCCATCATCACCGCCACCCCCACCATCACCCCCTCCTGCAACGGCCAGAACAATGGCTCCATCGCGCTGGATGTGCATTACTATCCCGGCAGCTATTCCATCCTGTGGAATACGAGTGCCACTACGGCGACGCTTGCGGACTTGGCGCCGGGCACCTACACCGTGACCATCACCGATACGGAGCTGGGCTGTGCCACCTTCACGGAAAGCTACGTGGTGGGCAATGCGGACTGCGCCGGCCCCTTCACCCTCACCAAATGGGTTACCCCCAACAACCCCGCCAACACCTACGCGGGCGCTCCGGTGATGTTCACCATACAGGCCTGCAACAACGACGCGTCGGATCAAGTGGTGGACATCACCGATGAGATGCCCGCAGGCTTCGTGCCCGCCTTCAACAGCCCCAACGACCCGTATTGGCCCACGGCCACGGTGACCATCCCGGCGGGACAGTGCATTACCACCGAGATCACCGGCTACTTCACGCAGATCGGGCCGCACACCAATACGGCAACCTTGGAGCAGGCCCCCGGCGTTTCCCTTTCCGCCGATGCCACCGTGAACTTGCTGCAAGGCTGCCCCATGCTCGTTTCCGGCAACGGCGGTTGCCAGCCGGGCGACCCGGTAAACCTGTGCCTGGGCATGCACACGCAGCTTACGGACGTGGAGTCCATTGACTACTACATCATTTACCCGGATTTCCTGGAACCGCCCGCGCCGGGTAGCATCCTGGGGAACATCACCGGCCCGTTCCCCATCGCATCGGCCACCATGGGCACGCCCACGGGCTTGTCCTGGCCGCCCGGATACAGTGCCGTGCCCGTACACGTGGCGTTCAGCACGCCGGTAAGCCCCTCGCCGCCCTATACGTTCTTCTGCATCGGCTTTACCGTGGGGACTGGCGGCGTGCCCCCCGGCGTGAACGCCGAATGGACCTGGGCGAGCACCACGCCTTCCGAGGCGGGCTGGAACCGCGTTACCGTAAACATGGCCGGAGGCAGCGCGGACCTTTGGACGCAGGCCTATCACATCCTCTTCACCGGCTGTGAAGGCATCAATGCCCCCAACGCCAACTTTACCGTGGAGGTGCCCAACTGCGGCGGCGAGGTGTCCGTCGCGGCGGCCCTGGGCGACCCGGATGCCATCCACATTTGGACCTGGGGCGATGAGCGCACCACGCCCACCAACGGCGCACCGAACTGGACCTACGATTACTTCGGGCCGATCACCGACAACCAGGGCTGGCCAGTGAACATCCCCCCCGCCGCGCCAGGCACCTACACCATCACCCACACGGTGATCGTGGACGGCGTGGTGGGCACCAGCACCCAACAGGTCACTATTACGGAGTGCTGCCCGGCGGTCACGGTGATCCAGGACGGCAAGTACAGCAGCACCTTCGGCTCCACCATCAGCGGCACGGTGGACATCCAAGGCCAGTTCATCATCGACCAGGACTTCACCTTCAGCAATGCGCAGGTGACCACCGAGCCCGGGGCGGAGATCATCGTGCAGCCGGGGCGGAACTTCAACGTGTTCAACAGCACCATTGAAAGCTGCCAAGGGGTGATGTGGCGGGGCATCACGGCGCAAGTCGGCACCATCGTGCAGGTGGACAATTCCTATCTGGCGGACGCCGAATCAGGCTGGACGGGAATGAACAATTCCATCCTGCTGGTGAGCGCCTCGGAGTTCGCGAACAACAGGGTGGCCATTTCCGTTCCTGCCATCCCCGGGGTGGATTTCAACAGCGTGTCGATCCATGCGGACAACAGCGAGTTCCACGCGGAGGGTCCGCTGGCACAGCCCTATCCGGGGCAAACCTCGGTGCTGGGCCAGCAGGGTTTTGCCGCCCTGGAGGTATACAACATGACCCTTGACTTCACGGGCCAGGCCAATGTGCTGCACCACCTCAGCAACGGCATCGTGGCCCGCCGGTGCAATGTTCGCGTGGCCAACTGCGCCATGCACGATATCCAGCCGGATGCCGCTTATGCCTACACGGGCAACGGTGCCGGCATTTACGCGCGCGGGGACCACGGCTCCTTCTCCCTGAAACAGAGCGGCTACGGCATAGGCAACCTCGCTGCGGCCAGCTTCACCAAGTGCCGCTGGGGCATCTATACGGAGTACATGAACGTGTACTCCACCGCCAACCGCATGGTGGACATGGGCACGGCCTACCGCGTGGACCGGAGCGGCGGCAGGAAGGTACACATCACCGGCAACAAGCTGGACACCCGCTACAACAGCATAGACCTGCGCTTTAACGACGGGGCCGTGCAGTTGCTGGTGGCGGACAACGACATCACCTTCGGCAGCCTGCACCACGAGAACACCAAGGGCTATACGGCCATCAACGTGCAGGAGGGGAACGCGGCGAACCCTGCCTCCGTGATCCAGGGGAATACCATCCATTACCGGCATGGATCGCTCTACGCCGCGAACGGCATCGCGCTGCTGTCCGCCAGTGATTACCAGGTGCTGGGCAATACCCTGCTCATGGACAACAACGCGGTGAACCGCATGGGCATCATTGCCGCCGGCTGCCGCAGGCCCCTTATCAGTTGCAACGACGTACACGGCTCGGCCACGAACTATGGCGTCCTTCAGGGCCAAAGTGCCATCCGCAGCAACATGGGCGACCATGCCACCCTCTATTGCAACACGGTGGACGGCACCACCAACGGCATCTACTTCAGCGGCCCGTGCTACGGCACCGACCTCAGCGGCAACAACATCAAGCGGCACCAATGGGGCCTGCACTTGGACAACAACGCCATCATCGAGGAGCAGGACTTCAAGGGGAACCTGTGGTACAATGCGCCGGTGAACGGCGGACTGGGGGCGTGGTATGAGAATACTACCAATGCCGGCGCATACCCGTTCCTCTATGAACAGGAATACATCACAGGTGGAAATACCGAACCACCATCGTGGGTCCCATTAGGCTGGTTCATCCCCCATCCTGGAACCAATTACCAATGCGGGGATGAGCAAAGCGGCTATTGCGGGCATGTGGTCCGGGAGGCTTGCGTGGGATGCATCACGGGGCTGGACGGGAAGATCGCGGCGGACAGCTTGGCGAATGACCCTTACACCGAGGAGACCAAGTGGGTGATGGAGGGCGACCTGTACGGGAAATTGGACAACGACGCATCGCTGATGGCCACGGACCAGGAACTGGCCGATTTCTACGCGACCATGCAGGGCACCACCACCGCCCAGTTCAAGCTGATCAACGACGATTACCTGGCGCTCTTCCACTTGGACAGCACCGTGCTGGACTACTTAGCCCAGAACAAAGCGCAATTGGAGGACTTGATGGACCAGTTGAAGTTGGCCATGGACAGCTTGCGTGATCCCGGCCTCACCAGCGCGGAACACATGGCTTTACAGGCCACCATCGGGGGCCTGCAGCAGAACATCAGCTCCCTCACAGCGCTGAACAACCAAGCCCTGGCACTGGCGGACACCAGCCGGGCGCTGACGGCCGAAGGCGTGAAGGCCACCAACGCCAGCATCGCCACCAGCGAGCTGATCGAGGCCAATGAGAAACAGGTGAACGGCATTTACCTAAGTACGGTGGCCAAGGGCATCGACGGCTTTACACCGGAGCAGTCCACCACACTCTTCGCCATCGCCAACCAGTGCCCCCTGACGGGTGGCAACGCGGTGTACCGCGCCCGTGCCCTGTATGCCCTGATCGATGATGAACAGGACTACGACGACCCGGTGCTATGCCTGCAGCATGGCTTGATCTACCGGAGCATGCAGCAGGTGGGCGACCATGCCATCACCGTGGTCCCGAACCCGGCCACGGACCATGCCAGCTTAGTGTTGGATGAAGCATGGGATGCCCCCGGTGTGTTCGTTGTGTACGATGCCATGGGTGCGGAAGTGATGCGGGCCGAGGTACCGGCCTACACGCCGCACTGGGAGTTCAGCACCGCTGCCCTGGCCCCGGCGATGTACCACTACCGGGTACGCGGCCCCTCGGGCAAAGTATCCGATGGCAAGCTGAGCATCATCCGTTGATCCGCTCTGTGCCCAAGATGGAATGCCGCATGCCATGCAACTTTGCTGTGCATGCGGCATTCTCGCTGGTTCTGTCACTTGGACTGGCCAATACAGGCGTGTGCCAAGGCTTGAACAACTTATGGATGGGAGGCTACTACAGTGAAGGTGGCCTGCCATACGGAGGGACCAATTTGGAATTCGACTCTATCCCTGTCGCTATCTATTACGTGAACCGGGAAATGAGCTTTGGCCGAACCGTCGCGGATATCACCCGAAGCTCAGGGTCATTGGTGGCTGCTACCAATGGATATTACATAGTTGATGCCAGTGGAGACACCATGCCGAATGGATCGGGCTTAAACCCAAGTTCTTACACGACCCAATTCCCTGAAGGACTGCATCTTCCCCAAGCGGATTTGTTTTTGCCCAAGCCGGATGACCCGGCCATCTACCTCTTGTTCCATGGCACGTATGACCACCCCCCCTGGGGCACTGCACAATACCTGTACCTTACCATCATTGACATGACACTGAACAACGGGCTTGGTGGGGTGGTGTCCAAGAACCAGGTGCTCATTGATGATCTGCTTAACATTGGCAAGATCACCGCCGTGCGGCATGCCAACGGACGCGATTGGTGGGTGTTCTGCCACAAGGTCGACTCCAACACCTTCTATCGGCTGTTGCTTACGCCGGAAGGCGTGAGCGCCCCCGAGACCCAAAGTGTCGGTACGGTTCGTCCCAATGACCTCGGCCAGGTCTGCTTCTCCCCGGACGGTAGCAAGTTCGCCTACTACTGGGGGGACGGGAGCGACCTGGACATCTTCGACTTCGACCGCTGCACGGGCCTCTTCTCCAATCCCGTGCATATCCCGATCGATGATGCGAATTCCATGGGCGGCGTGGCCTTTTCCCCCAGCAGCCAGTTCCTCTATGTTTCGTCCGTGTTAGACGTGTACCAGTATGATGTCACGGTGCCGGACGTGGAGGCCTCGATGGTCCACATCGCCCACTGGGACAGCACCTATTCACCGTCGCCGCCCTTTGCCACCCTGTTCGACATCGCCCAATTGGCCCCGGACGGCAAGATCTACATCGGCACTGGGAATGGAACGGACAAACTCCATGTGATCAACCACCCGGACCAGCCCGGTTTAGCCTGCGGCATGGTGCAGCATGGCATCACCCTGCCCACCTACTATGTGAACTCCTTGCCCAACCACCCCAACTACTTCCTGGGGCCTGTGGACGGGAGCGTGTGCGATAGCTTGGGGATCAATACCCTCACCCCCAGCCCCTCCCCGGGGGAGAGGGGTGTGGTGGTCTCCCCCAACCCTTCCGCGGGGGCGTTCATGCTGGGCTACCCGGCCCAACCGGTGGCGGGACAGTTGGAGGTGTGGGACCTGCAAGGCCGCGTGGTGCTGCGGGAGCGCATTCCGCAGTGGAGCACCATGCACCAAGTTGATCTGGCAGGCCAAGCGGCAGGGATGTACCAGTGCAACTTGCGCTGGGGGATGGAAACCATAAGTACACGGGTGATCCTTGCAGCGCCATGAGAACATACAGCTTGATAGCGCTGCTGGGCCTGCTGCCGTTGGTGGCCATGGGGCAAGCACAGGAGTTGGATCCCCCGAGATCCGCGGCGCGGGAGTTGGGTGCCTCAAGATCCGCTGCGCGAGATCTTGAGGGGACTAATGCAACCACGCTGGCTGTGCTGCGGGCCAACTGCCCCAAAGGCATGAATGAAGCCGAATGGCTGAAACTGATGGAGATTCCGGCAAACCGCACGCTTTTCCCGCTACGTGTTACACAAGGCATGTTGGATACCTTGGATGCGAAGAAATTGGACTTGGGCTACAGCTATGTGTTGGTGAACAACTCCAGCCAGATGCATTGACGGAACTCTCGCAGCACAGGTCAATCCGCTGGCACCGGTTCACCGCGCCTGCGCCGTGTCCGCCATCTGCTGCAGGTCGTTCAGCACCTTCTCGTACATGCCCTTCAAGGCCTCGGGTTGGTGGAGCCAGGCCCGGTAAGTGCTGTCAAAATCCGCGCGCGTCACGTGCTCTTCGCTGAACATGCTGTCGTACGCGGCGTGGATGTCGGGGCCTGCCTGGTCCAAGGCGATGCTTTGCCCGGTGCGCGCCTCGATCAGCAGCGAGCGCATCAGCACCCGCTCGAATTTTTCCGGTGACAGCGGGCCTTTCGGCGGTTCCGGCTTTCCGCCGCAGGCCATCAGGGCCGAAGCGATCAACAGCACGGGCAGCCTCATCGGTCGAAGGTGGCGCGCATGCCGCGCACGGTGTTGTCCACCTTCCCGTCGGCGTTGGCCAGTTGCCCGTTCACCCATGTGCGTAGCACCCGGGAGCGGAAGCGCTGCCCCTCGATAGGCGACCAGCCGCATTTGTACAGGAGGTTCTTCTTCTCCACGGTCCACGGAGCGTCCAGGTCCACCAGCACCAGGTCGGCGAAGAAACCCTCGCGGATGAAGCCGCGGTCCTTCACCTGGAACAGGCGTGCCGGTGCGTGGCTCATTTTCTCCACCACTTCCTCCAGGGTGAACACCTCCTGGTGCATCAGCTCCAGCATGGCCGGCAGCGCGTGCTGCACCAACGGGCCGCCGCTTGGGCATTGCGCGTAGGGCATGGCCTTTTCCTCCATCGTGTGCGGCGCATGGTCGGTGGCCACCACGTCGATGCGGCCATCTCTCACGGCCTGGCGAATGGCCTCGCGGTCCTCGCGGGTTTTTACCGCGGGGTTCCACTTGATCAGGTTGCCCTTGGTGGCATAGTCCGCATCCGTGAACCAAAGGTGGTGTACACAGGCTTCAGCAGTGATGCGTTTTCCTTCCATCGGTCCGGGTTCGAAAAGCTCCAGCTCCCGCGCGGTACTGATGTGCAACACGTGGAGACGTGTGCCGTGCTCCTGGGCCAGTTTCACCGCGTTGCTGCTGGAGCGCCAGCAGGCCTCGGCGCTGCGGATCAATGGATGCTGCGCGATGGGGATGTTCTCGCCGTACTTCGCCACGGCCTCGGCCATGTTCCGGCGGATGGTGGGCTCGTCCTCGGCATGCACGGCCAGGATCAGGTGGGCCTCCTTGAAGAGGTGGTCCAGCGTCCCGGGATCGTCCACCAGCATGTTGCCGGTGCTGCTGCCCAGGAAAGCCTTCAGGCCGCACACGGTGCGGGGATCGGTGCGCAGCAACTCATCCAGGTTGGTGTTGCTGGCACCCATGTAGAAGGAGTAGTTGGCCACGCTGGAGGCAGCGCCCAGGGCGTATTTCTGCTCCAGGAGCTCCTGCGTCAGGGTCTGGGGCACGGTGTTGGGCATCTCCATGAAGGTGGTGATGCCGCCGGCCACGGCCGCGGCGGACCCGTGCGCTATGTCCTCCTTGTGCGTGAGGCCCGGTTCGCGGAAATGCACCTGGTCGTCGATGGCGCCGGGCAGCAGGTGGCGGCCTTCCGCATCCAGCTCCTGTACCCCTCGGGCCCTACCGATGCCTTCTGTTGCCACTCGTTCGATGACCCCGTCCCGCACAAGTACATCGGCCTGCACGGTGCGGCCTTGGTCCACCACACGCGCATCGCGGATCAACCAGTTGTTCATGCCTTCGGATGCTTGATGGTGAAGCGCATCTTCAGCACGCCGAGGAACGCCTCATGGAAAATATTCACACTCATCTTGCTTTTCCCCTTCACGCGGTCCTTGAAGGTAATGGGCACTTCGGCGATCCGCAAGCCCGCAAGCTTCACGCGGTACTTCATCTCGATCTGGAAGGCGTAACCGATGAAACGCACCTCGTCCAGCGGCAGTGCCCGCAGGGTGCTGTCGCGGTAGCACACGAATCCGGCAGTGGTGTCGCGCACGCCCAGCCACAGCACCATGCGCACGTACAGGGAGGCGCACCAGCTGAGCAGGATGCGGTCCCAGGCCCAATCACGTACCTGGCCTCCCTTGACGTAGCGCGAGCCCACGCTCATGTCCGCCCCGCCATCGGCACAGACCCGGTAGAGGCGCACCAGGTCATCGGGGTCATGGCTGAAGTCCGCGTCCATCTCAAAGATGAAGCCGTAACCGTGCTCCAACGCCCACTTGAAGCCTGCGATGTAGGCCGTGCCCAAGCCGAGCTTGCCGCTGCGCTCGATCAAATGCACGCGGCCGGGCGCGCCGGCCTGGATCTCCCTCACGATGCCCGCGGTACCGTCGGGTGATCCATCGTCCACCACCAGTACATGGAAATCCGGCTGCAGGCCCAGCACATGCGCGATGATGTCGCGGATGTTCTCCTTTTCGTTGTAGGTGGGTATGATGACCAGGCGCGTGCTCATCCAACGGGGCCGCTAAGTTGGCGGAAAATGGCCGGACCGCACGGATCAGCGCACCAAGGTGACATGGCCGATCCGCTCAAAGCGGGTCTTCGCGATAAGGTCCTGGCCGGTGAGCTTCCACACATAGACGCCCACCGGGGCGGCATCGCCGCTGCCGAAGTTGCCATCCCAGACGGCCTGCGGGTCCTCCGTGGTGAATACGGCCTTGCCCCATCGGTCCATGACGATGAAATGGAAGTCGTCCGGGTCGAGGCCAACGGTGACCGGTGCGAACCCGTCGTTGCGGCCATCGCCGTCCGGCGTGAAGGCATTGGGCACCATCACGGAGGCGCTGGCCGGTACGAGCAGCTCGGTGCAGGTGGTATCGGCGCAACCCGGCGAGGCGTAGGCGATCAGACATACTGTCCAGCCGGCCTCCGCTTCATTCGGGAAAGTGAACTGCGGATTCACCTCCGAGGAGGAACCCAATCCCCCGAAATCCCAATGGAAATCCGCGGCACCAGTGCTTTCATTGGCAAAGGCGGCCACGGGATTGCTGGTACTGATGCCGGAACCCACGATGCTGAATGCCGCCTCCGGACGGTCCACCACGTGGACCAATTGGTCCACTTGTGCGCTGGTGCCACATCCGTCAGGACCGGTGACGGTGAAGGTGACCGTGTAGGAACCCGGTTCCCCGTACGTGACCGTGATCGGACCGCAAGCCGTGGTGTCCGTGCCATCGCCCAAGTCCCAGTGGCAGATCCCATTGCCCGAGTAGCCGCTGGTGAGCGTGACCTCCAGCGGGGCACATCCATCGCCCGTACTGATGGAAGGCGCGATGACCGGTACGGCTTGTAACGTCACTTCAACCGTCGCAACCGCATCCGGACATGGGGCCGGTGCAGCAACTGTGTAGCTGTATGTTCCACTTGCAGCCACCGCAGGGTCCAACACGCCGTTGGATGGTGCACCTCCCGGCCCCGTCCACAGGCCTCCCAGGTCGTACGGGCCGCTTAGCATCAAGGACAGCGGGAAGGGCGCCCCGCTTGAACACAGGGTGGTATCTCCGCCCGTTCCGGCCTGTGCAGCCTGCGAGACCGAGATATCAAGGCTTGAACTATCGCCCGGGCAACTGCCGATGGCGGGAAGGACATAGGCATACACTCCGGGCTGTGAGTTCGCCGGCTGGAAGGTGGCCGAGGTGACGTTGCCGCCCGGTGCGACCCATGTGCCGCCTGGATCGGGTGTGCCACCGAGCAGTCCGAGCATGTTCACCGCAGGAGCCGTGCTGCAGAATGCGGCCGTGCTGTTCGTTCCGGCATCCGGGGCCTGCTGGACCGATACCGTCACTTGGGCGGTGGCCGCGGGGCAGGGTGCAAGGCCTTGCACCGTGTAGACGTAGGTACCGGGCGCATCGGCGGCGGGATCGAACATGCCACTTACCAGCGCCCCTCCGGGCAACAGGCTCCATGTGCCCCCCGCATCCGGGTCCCCGCCCAAGGCATCCATGAGGGAAATGGACTGGCCATCGCTGCACAGGCTTAGGCTACCATCCTCCCCTGCATCGGCTGCTTGATTGATCGAAAGGGTCACCGTTGCGGAAGCGTCGGGGCAGGATGCATTGCCCGGGATCGTGTAGATGTAGGGCCCGGAGGCCGCCGTTGCCGGATTGATCGTACCGGGAACCTGGATACCGTCCGGCCCTTGCCAGGTACCGCCCGGTTGCGGGGAGCCCGAGAGCATCCCGATCAAATTCAGGACAGGGCCCGAGCTGCACACAGCCACTGCATTGTCCTGACCTGCATTGGGGCCTGCCAGCACCACCATCATCACCGTGGCCGACACATCGGCGCAAACGCCACCGGTGAACT
Source organism: Flavobacteriales bacterium (assembly GCA_023382455.1). Taxonomy (GTDB): domain Bacteria; phylum Bacteroidota; class Bacteroidia; order Flavobacteriales_F; family PHOS-HE28; genus PHOS-HE28. The sequence goes on along the minus strand of JAHDVX010000013.1, from coordinate 1,172 downwards.
GATACGTGTACGTTCCTTGCGGGGAAGTCTCTGGATCGAAGAGCCCGCTCATCGGCCCGTTCGGCCCGACCCACGCACCGCCGGTGTCCGGTGTACCGCCCAGGACGCTGAAGAGATCCAATGGCGCATCGCCTGCACAAAGCGTATCACTGGCGCTTGTGCCCGGATCAAACGGGTCGGTCACGGCAACCACGACACTTGATGTTGCATCGTTGCATGGTGTCGTTGCGGGTACGGTGTAGGTGTACGTGCCGGCTGGGTTCACCGCCGGGTCGAACAGGCCGTTCACCAGGCCGCCGCTCCAGCTTCCGCCCGCATCCGGCGTGCCGCCGAGCGAGTTGAACAGGTCGATCGGTGTACCGTCCGAGCATACCGCAACCGCGCCATCGGTGCCCGCATCCGGGCTGCCCGTCTCGCTCACCGTCACCGTGGAGCTCGCGTTGGTGCAGGGTGCCATGCCCGTCACCGTGTAGGTGTAAACGCCCGGGTCCATCGTGGCGGGATCGTACATGCCGCCGGTGACCGCACTCGGGCCGCTCCATGTGCCGCTCGCGTCGGGCGTGCCGCCCAATGCAGCGAAGAGGCTGGCCGCCGCACCCTGGTCGCACACCGTGAGGCTGCCATCTGCACCCGCCTCCGGCGCGGCATCGACCGTCACCGTCACGTCCGCCGTGGCGCTCGCGCAGGGAGCCGTGGCCGTGAGCGTGTAGGTGTACGTGCCGGCCGTGTTCACCGCCGGATCGAACAGGCCGTTCACCAGGCCGCCGCTCCAGCTTCCGCCCGCATCCGGCGTGCCGCCGAGCGAGTTGAACAGGTCGATCGGTGTACCGTCCGAGCATACCGCAACCGCGCCATCGGTGCCCGCATCCGGGCTGCCCGTCTCGCTCACCGTCACCGTGGAGCTCGCGTTGGTGCAGGGTGCCATGCCCGTCACCGTGTAGGTGTAAACGCCCGGGTCCATCGTGGCGGGATCGTACATGCCGCCGGTGACCGCACTCGGGCCGCTCCATGTGCCGCCCGCGTCGGGCGTGCCGCCCAACGCAGCGAAGAGGCTGGCCGCCGATCCCTGGTCGCACACCGTCAACGCGCCGTCGCTGCCAGCGTCCGGCGCCGCCACGATCGTCACCGTCACCTGCGACTGGTCGCCCGTGCAGGGCGGCGTGGCGGTGAGC
>JAHDVX010000012.1 GCA_023382455.1 Flavobacteriales bacterium | reverse complement strand
CCAGGCGGTGCATGCCGGTATCCAGCTTCAGGTGCACGGGCGGCGCGTCGGGCACATGTGCCGCGAAGTCCAGCGCGGCCTGCAGCGAGCGTTGGTCGTACACTTCGGCTTCCAAGTGGTAACGGTGCAACACCTCCATGGGCACCGGCTCGGGGTTCATCACCAGCACCGGCGTGCGGATGCCCTGTCGCCGCAGCTCGATGCCCTCATCGGCATAGGCCACGCCGAGGTAGGCCACCTGCTCATGCGCGAAGAAGCGCGCCAGCTCCACCGCGCCGCTGCCATAGCCGCCCGCCTTCACCATGGCCATGACGCGTACCTGCGGGCCGCACAGCTCGCGGTAATGGTTCAGGTTGTGGCGCAGCGCTTCGGTGCCCACTTCCATCACGGTGCCGTGGGTGCGTTCCTCCCAGCGCTCCACCACGCGCTCCAGGCCGAACTCCCGCGCACCCTTCACCAGCACCACGGCTCCGTTCAACGGTGGTTGCGGCAGGGCTCGCAACAGGCTTTCGGCATCGGCGAAGAAGCGGCTTCCTTCCGGGAAAAGCGCCGCATGTTCCCGCAGGCCGGGGCCCACGGCGATCAACTGGTCCACCTGCGCGGCGCTGAGCAGGGCCGCCATGCGCGCATGGCGGGGCGCGGGGTCATCGCCGCTGCCTGCGATGTCGGACAGCACCACCACCTTGCGGCGGCCGCCGGCCGTGCGGGCCAACTGGTTCAGCGCGATGGTGAGCGAGGCGAGGTCGTTGCTGTACGCGTCATTCAGCAGGGTGGTGTTCTGCAAGCCGGGCAGCAGCTGCATGCGCATGCTCACCGGTTGCAGGTGGCGTACGCGCCGTGCGATGTCGTCCGTGTCCCGGCCCAGCAACAGCAGCACCGCGATGGTGTGCAGGGCGTTTTCCACGGAGGCCGCGTCCACGAAGGGGAGCTCCACGCCGAAGCCGCGGCCCTGCCAGCGCAGGTCGATCCGGGTGGTGTCACCGTTGGCCTTCTCGTCCAATATCCGCAGCGCGGCATCGTCGGCATGGCCCCAGCCCAGCAGCTGTACACCCTTCAACCCTGACAAGACCTCGTGCACCACCGCATGGTCGCAGCAGTAGACCACCGTTTCCGCCTGGCGGAACAGCTTGGCCTTCTCCGCCGCCTTGGCCGCATCGCTGGAAAAACCCGCGCCGTGCGCCGGGCCGATGTTGGTGAACACGCCAATCGTCGGCGCGATGATGCGCTCCAGCGGATCCATTTCGCCCGGCTCGCTGATGCCCGCCTCGAACAGGCCCAACGTATGCTCGGGCCGGATCTCCCACACGCTGAGCGGCACGCCCACCTGGCTGTTCCAGCTGCCCGGGCTGCGCACGATGCGTTCCTCGGGCACCAGCAACTGATTCAGCCACTCCTTCACCACGGTCTTGCCGTTGCTCCCGGTGATGCCGATCACGGGCAGGGTGAACTGCGCCCGGTGCCACGCGGCCAGTCGCTGCAAGGCCTTCAGCGTGTCGCCCACCTCGATCGTGCTGTCCTCCGGCTCCAACATGGCGGCGCCTTGCTTCACCAGGAAACTGCGCACGCCACGCCTGCGCAGCTCCGGCAGGTAGCGGTGACCATCGTGGTGCTTGCCGCCCAGGGCGATGAACAACGTGCCCTCCGCCTGGAAAGGCTGGCGCGAATCGATGGAGAGGTGCCGCACCCGGCGGTCGCCGCCGCGCAGCACACCGCCCGCGGCCGCGGCCAGTTCACTCAGCAACCACCCTTCGGGCATCACTGGAACAGGGTGTTTTCCGCAATGGACTTGCCCTTCAGCGCCGCGTTGTAGCATTGGCGGCACAGGGGCTCGTAGCTGTCCGTTTCGCCCAGCACCACCAGGCGCTCGCTCGGGATGGTGCGGTGGCTGTAATGGGCCAGCTCGCCGCAACGCACGCAGATGGCGTGCACCTTGGTCACATACTCCGCCATGGCCAGCAGCTGCGGCATGGGGCCGAAGGGGCGCCCCTGGAAATCCATGTCCAACCCTGCGATGATCACGCGCACGCCCTGGTCCGCCAGCTGGCCGCACACGCGCGGGAGGCCCTCGTCGAAGAACTGTGCCTCGTCGATGCCCACCACCGCCAGGTCCATGGTCAGGGGCAGCAGGGCGGCGCTGTCGCGCACCGGTATGCTGGCAATGGCCCGCTTGTCGTGGCTCACCACGTCGCTTTCGTGGTAGCGCGTATCCGTGCCGGGCTTGAAGATGCCCACCCGCTGCTTGGCGAATTCCGCGCGCCGGATGCGGCGGATCAATTCCTCGGTCTTGCCGGAGAACATGCTGCCGCACACCACTTCGATCCAGCCTCGTTTGGGGTTGCGCTTGCCGCTTTGCTCCAGGAACATGGTCGGGGTCGGGCTAGCGCGGCGGAACGTCCATTTTGGGAGCGGCACGAAATTAGCGAAATTCGCACGCAACGCCCTACACGCATGCCCCAGCCGAAAGCTCCGGAAAACCTCAATGAACTGGTCAGGTCGTTGCAGCAGGCCATGGACCGATTGGGGGATGGAAAACTCGACCTGGCTGGGCTGGAACTGTGCACCGAACAAGCCCGTGCCGTGTACGAACGCCTCGTGGTGCTTCGCCACAAGGCACGCGAAGTGGCCGTGGCCGCCACCAGGATCGCGCCACCGGCACCCGCCGCCGCGCCTGCATCCACGGCCGACGCCGAGCCGACCATCCGCCTGGACACCCGGCCGGACGGCATCACGCCGCACCAGACCTCGCTGATCGACGCCATCGCCGAATCCGAACAGCATGCCATGGTCCAGGCCGCTGCACCGGCCCCGAAGGCCGCCAAGGCCAAGCCCGCCGAAAAGCCCGTGTCCGTGGCCGACAAGATGGAGCACGCCCCCGTGGCCGACCTGCGCAAGGCCATCGCCCTCAGCCAGAAATTCTGGTTCGTGGCCGAGCTCTTCGGCAACGACCGCAAACGGTACGAGGAGGCTATCGACACCCTCAACGCCATGGGCGGCCTGCCGGAAGCGGAGGCCTATTACCACAAGGAGGTGGTGGCGAAGCTGCCCAAGCCGCCCGGCGATGAGGTGGCCGCCACGTTCAAGGAATTGCTCCAACGCCGCTATAGCTGATGCCTTTATTGATTGCTGGAATTATTTGGCCACGAGCCATGAGCTGCGAGCCACTAGCCACACGCCACACGCTATCAGAAGCTCGCGGCTCATGGCTTGTGGCTCATGGCTCCACTGGCCATCTGCGACACGTTCTTTCCGTTTTCAGCTTTCTGCTTTCCGCTTCCCTTTTCGCCCAGGAGATCCCCTCGGTCAAGGCCCAGGCCAAGCAATACGTGGACACCCTGGCCTCGCCCGCATTCTTCGGCCGCGGCTACGTGCAGGGCGGCGACAGCCTCGCGGCGGACTGGATCGCCAAGCAGTTCGACCGCATCGGGCTGGACAAGCTCAACGGGACCCGCTACGAACGCTTCAGCTTCCCGGTGAACATCTTCCCGGACAGCATCGGCTTCCGGGTAGACGGCCGCACGCTCTCGCCCGGCGAGGATTTCCTGGTGGACCCCGCCTCGGGCACCTCGGACGGCGAGTTCGAACTGGTGCATGTGAAACTGGAGGACCTGCTCACCCCAGAACGCAAGGCCATGACCTTCGGCGTGGTGCAAGGCCATGCCGCCGTACTGCACTTTCCGCCCACCACCAACGGCGACACGCTCCAGCTCTACCGCGCGCTGGAAAATGAACTGGCCCGCTACGTGCCCGTGATCCGCCCCGGAGGCAAAAAGCTCACCTGGAGCGTGGCCGGCACACAGGCGCGCAACGCCATCCTCGAAGTGCGCGACGGCCTGCTCCCCGATTCCGCGCGCCATGCGGCCATTCGCGTGTACAACAGCTTCGTGCCGCGCCACCAGGCCCGCAACGTATGGGGTGTGGCCAAGGGCAAGAGCAAGGATTGGGTGCTGGTCACCGCGCACTACGACCACCTCGGCATGATGGGCCAGGCGCTCTTCCCCGGCGCCAACGACAACGCCAGTGGTGTGAGCATGCTGCTTTCACTGGCGGAATGGTTCAAGAAACACCCCGCCAAGTGCAACATCCTCTTCGTGGCCTTCGCGGGGGAAGAGGCCGGCCTCAAGGGCAGCGAATGGTTCGTGGTGGACCGGCCGATGGATTTCTCGCGGATCAAGATGGTGATCAACCTGGACCTCAACGGCACCGGCGAGGAAGGCATCACCGTGGTGAACGCCACCCAGCAGAAAGAGGTCTTCGACAAACTGGTGGCCATCAACACCAAGACCCAGGCCCTGCCGCAGGTGAAGGCGCGCGGCCCGGCCTGCAACAGCGACCACTGCCCCTTCGTGGAGAAAGGCATCCCCGCCATCTTCATCTACACCATGGGCGGTGTAAGCTGGTACCACGACGTGCATGATCGCGCGGAGACGCTGCCCCTCACCAAGTTCGACGAGCTGTACCGGACATTGGTGGCGCTGATCGGCCCACTGAAATGAGCGAAGTTGAAGGCCGCCTTTGGCTTGTCCCCACGCCTATCGGCAACCTGGAGGACATCTCGCTTCGGGCCAAGCGCATCCTTACCGAGGCCGATGCGGTGATCGCCGAGGACACGCGCACCAGCGGCCGCCTGTTGCAGCATTACGGCATTGAGCAGCGCTTCATTGCCTTCCACATCCACAATGAGCACAAGGTGACGGAGGGCCTGGTGCGGCGCATGCAGGCCGGTGAGCGCTTCGCGCTGGTCACCGATGCGGGCACGCCGGGCATCAGCGACCCCGGCTTCCTGCTGGTGCGCGCTGCGGTGCAGGCCGGCATTGCCGTGGAAACATTGCCCGGTGCCACGGCCTTCGTGCCCGCGCTGGTGAACAGCGGCCTGCCGTGTGACCGCTTCACGTTCGAGGGCTTCCTGCCGGTGAAGAAGGGCCGCCGCACGCGCATCGCCGAGCTGGCCTCTGAGCGGCGCACCATGGTCTTCTACGAAAGCCCGCACCGCATCGCACGCACCTTGGGCGAATTGGCCGAAGCCTTCGGACCGGAACGCCCGGCCAGCCTCTCGCGGGAGCTCACCAAGTTGCACGAGGAAACGCTGCGCGGCACCTTGGCCGAACTGACTGCACATGTGGAGCAGCATGCGCCGAAAGGGGAATTCGTGCTGTGCGTGGGCGGGAAGGAGTAGGTCCTGTGTTAACCCGCCGCACCCTGTGCACAATTCCCTTGAACCATCGCTGGGGAAAGGCCCAGGTGCTGCTACCTTGCTTCATCGCTTCAAGCCATGCGCACGCTCATCGCCACGCTCCTCTCGCTGTCCGCGGTGGGAATCATGGCGCAGAACGCGCTATACCAGAGCTATGAAGAGTATGCGGAACACCGTGGCCAGGAGGTGAAGGGGCTCTTCAACGTGGAGCCGCATTTCGGCCGCTTCGTGGTGACGTACCGGGAAGGCGAAGCGCTGGTGCGCGTGCCGACACGCAAGGTGTGGGGCTTTATGAACCGTGGCGCGCTGTACCGCATCGAGCAGCACGGCTTCCTGCCCGTCCGGTTGATGGCGCAAGGACCGATCTACTACTGGGAGAACGGTTTCGCCCATCTGCACATGCAGCACGACAGCCTGGAAGCCGCCACCTTCGGGTACGGCCTTCCATCCTACCTCAGCCACGACCTGCACGGTGAGATCGTGCCGGCCGTCTTCAAGCCTGGCGATAACCGCACACCATCAGGCAAGTTCCGCCAGGAATGGCCCGCCTATGCCACCCTGCTGGAGCGCATCGGCGAGAACGCCGACATGGACAGGATCCGCCAGGAAGTGGTGGATTACATCGTGGCGGTGGAGGAAGGGAGGGTGCAGGGGCCGTGAGGGTGGCTGTCTTGGGTCCTATGCTTATTGCGCGTTGCAGTACGACTCCTCGTGCGTAACGCCTTGATCAACCCGTGCACCTTACCACACTCCAAGCCCTCCACGGATGTATCCGCTATATTGGAATGGCCTAACTTTGATTCACTTCAACAATCATGGACTACCGCAAGATCATCACCATTGAACCCGGGAAGCGCAGCGGCAAACCGTGCATTCGTGGCCTGCGCATCACTGTGGGCGATGTGCTGGGCTATCTGGCAAGCGGCATGGGCATTCAGGAGATCCTCGCGGATTTTGATGAGCTGACGGAGGAGGATATCCGTGCCTGCTTGGCGTATGCGGCTGATCGCGAACGCCACACCAGCATTGTGCCTTCAGCGGCATGAAGTTCCTGATCGGCGAGAACTTGTCGGACAAGCTGGTCAGGCACCTCGATCATGCGTTTCCCGATACAACCCATGTGAAACCATTGCAGTTGACCTCCCGGCCGGATAGCAAGATCTGGGAGATCGCTAAAAGCGAAGGGTTTACCATCCTGACACAGGATGACGATTTCGTGGAAATGAGCGTGCTGCACGGCATGCCACCCAAGGTGGTTGTTTTGTCCATGGACAACCATACCACGGCGGAATGGTTGGACATCATCTTGGGGAATATGGAAACCCTTGAGGCCTTTGACAGGGATGCATCCACAGGATTGTTGATCCTTCGTTGATCAACCCGGCAAACCCTTTTCCCCATGAAAGCCTGGCAACAGATCTCCACCGGTGATGCTGCGAAGGCCCTGGTGCTACGCGAACTGCCGGACCCCATGCCGGGCGAACAGGAGGTGCTGATCCGCAGCGAAGCCTTCGGACTGAACTACGCGGATACCATGGCCGTGAAGGGCCTGTACCGCGATGCGCCCAAGCCGCCGTGCGTGCTCGGCTACGAGGTGGTGGGCCGTGTAGAGGGCCTTGGAGAAGGCGTGCCGAAGGAGTTCTTGGGCAAGCGCGTACTGGCCTTCACCCGCTTCGGCGGCTATGCCCAACTGGCCTGCACGGACCACCGCGCCGTGGCCGAGATCCCCGACGACATGCCCCTCGGCGCCGCGCTGGCCATGGCCACGCAAGGTGCCACCGCCTGGTACATGGCCCGCTGGATCACCCGCCCGGAACGCGGCGACCGCGTACTGGTGCACAGCGCCGCTGGCGGCGTGGGACAGTTGCTGGTGCAGCTCGCGGCCCAGGCGGGTTGCGAGGTCTTCGCCGTGGCCGGGGGAGCGGAAAAGCTTGCCTACTTGAAACAGCTCGGTGTGCAGCATGCCATTGACCGCACCAAAGGCGACTATGCGGAGCAGGTGCAACGGCTGCTCGGCGGTGCACGCCTGGACGTGAGCTTCAATGCGGTGGGCGGCACCACCTTCAAGAAGGACCTGCGGCTGCTGGGCAGCGGCGGCAGGCTCGTGCTCTTCGGCGGCGCGGAACGCGGCGCAGGCGGCACCTTCGGCACGCTGCGCTTCGTGTGGAACATGGGCCTCGTGGTGCCCATCTTCCTGATGATGAAAAGCAAAAGCCTGATCGGTGTGAACATGCTTCGCCTCAGCGAACGCAAGCCCCAGCTGGTGGCCACGTGCATGCGGGAAGCCCTCGGGGCCTTGCGGACCGGCTCATTGAAGCCGCGCGTGCATCCGCCCTTCACCGCGGACCAATTGCCGCAAGCCCTGAAACTGCTCGGATCGGGGAAAAGCATCGGCAAGGTGGCGGTGCAGTGGCGATGAGGGAAGTATCAATTGGCCAAAAAGACTAGCGGCCAAAGTGCACATGAAGCAATTCGCCAAAGAGCCAATACGCACCCGCAGCACCATCCGTGTTCATCGGTGTCTATCCGTGGTTACAACCCCCAGCGAGCCTGCGAGACTTTCCCTTATCGGTGCCATCCGCTGGATCGGTGAAAGCAATTCACCAAAGGTCCAATTCCCTTCCGAAGCAGCATCCGTGTCCACTGCGCCTTCGCGAAGCCTTCGGCGAAGCAAGGCCAGTGTCCGTCCGTAGTACCAAGGAAGAGCGAGCCTGCAAGCCTAGAGTATCTTCGCCGCATACGTCGGAAAGAGATGAACAAGGTGGTAAGCAACGCGGACGCGGCCCTGGAAGGCCTCCGCGACGGCATGACATTGATGGTGGGCGGCTTCGGCCTCTGCGGCATCCCCGAGAACCTGATCGCAGCCCTGGTGCGCAGCGGCGTGAAAGGCCTCACCTGCATCAGCAACAATGCGGGGGTGGACGACTTCGGGCTGGGGCTTCTCCTGAAGCAGCGGCAGATCAAGAAGATGATCGCCAGCTACGTGGGGGAGAACGCGGAGTTTGAGCGGCAACTGCTTTCCGGCGAGCTGGAGGTGGACCTCACCCCGCAAGGCACCCTCGCCGAGCGCTGCCGTGCGGGCGGCGCGGGCATTCCGGCCTTCTTCACCCCCACAGGCTACGGCACCGAGGTGGCCGAGGGCAAGGAAACCCGCGAGTTCGATGGCAAGATGTACGTGATGGAGCACTGGCTGCGCGCCGACTTCAGCCTGGTGAAGGCCTGGAAGGGCGATACCAACGGCAACCTGGTGTACCGCCATACGGCGCGCAACTTCAACCCCATGATGGCCATGGCCGGCAACATCACCATCGCCGAAGTGGAACACCTGGTGCAACCCGGCGAGCTCGATCCCGACCAGATCCACACGCCGGGCATTTTCGTGCACCGCATCTTCCAAGGGGAGAAGTACGAGAAACGCATCGAGCAGCGCACCGTGCGGCAACGCTCCTGAACCGCATGGATGCCCGGGCGGAGCGCGTGGTGTTCATCGCCCTTTCCACCGTGGTCTTCGCCTACGCGGCGGCACGTACCGTGCTGGTGCCCGTGGTGCACGATGAGGCCATGGCCTTCTTCCGCTTTGTGGAAACCTCGGACTTCCTGCCCTTCCTGGCGCCGCCCGACGCCGGCAACCACGTGCTGGCAACGGCCCTGGGCTGGCTCGGCTGGAAACTGTTCGGCATGCACGCATGGGCCTTGCGCCTGCCTTCCCTCCTGGCCTTCCCCCTTTATGCCTTCCACGTCTGGAAATGGGGAACGCACCTGCGGCACGGCCCCGTACGCCGCTGCCTGTGGGCCGCCCTGCTGCTCACCCCGTTCCTGCTGGACTTCTTCTCGCTCTTCCGCGGCTACGGCCTGGCCATGGCCTTCTGGTGCATGGCGCTGTACCATCTTTCCACTTGGTCGGTGAGGCCGGGCAACAAGGGGCTGGCCATCACCCTGCTGGCCATGGCCTGCGCCGGTTGGGCCTCCCTGAACCTGCTGGTCGCCTGGGCCGCGGTCCTCGCCTTCACGGCCGCGTGTTCGCCTTGGCGCCTGCTTCCCACCAAGGCTGCGATCCGGCAGGCCGGCCTTTGGGTCGCCCTGGGTGCCATGCCTTTCCTGGCCGCCGTGGCCACCGCCGAGTGGCTGTCCCGCAGCGACTGCCTGTATTACGGCAACACCTTGGGGGTGGTCCGCGGATCCGTGGCTTCCTTGATGCCACTGATCGCGGGCACCGATGCCCCGGCCGCACCCCTGCTGGTCCTGCTGGTGCTCATCGCCTGCACCGCCGTGGCCGCGGCAGCCTTCCGCACCGCGCCGCGCGGCATGCACGCGTGGGTCCCGGTGCTGTGCGCCGGCCTCCTTTGGGCCGATGGCCTGGCCCGCGTGGTGCTGCACCATTGGAAGGGCACACCCTTCCCCGAGGACCGCACCGTGCTGCACTGGGTGACCCCGTTCCTGCTCCTGTTCGCCTTCGCGGTGGAACGGGTGGCCCAGGCCCGGCAACGTTGGCAGTGGGCCGCGCTTCCCCTGCTGGCCCTGCCCGTGCACGCCGTAGCCACGGCCAACCTGAACGCCACCATGTACTGGCCCGAGCAGGCCATTCCCGCCCCCCTGTACCGGGCCGCGAACGACTGGAAAAACCGGACCGCCAGCCTTCCCACCATCGGCGGCTACCACCAAATGATCGCCTGCTGGGGCTTCGGCCAGCGCGAGCACGGCTTGCGGTTGAACGCCGTGGACATCACCCAATGGCCCCTTGGCGGCGGTGACCTGCTCCTGCTGGACCCGCAACGGTCCGAAGTGCCGCCGGGTTACCGGTTACTGGCCTTGGCCGGCACGGAGCGGGCAGCCTTGTACGGGCGAACGCAAGCCGAGACCTCCACCTTGGTACTGGACAGCATCCTGCCACCCGTGCACGGCAATGCCGAGTTGCGCGAACTCTGGCGCCCGCCCACGGATGCCATGAAGGGGAATGCCTACCGGATCGAGCTGGACCTCGCGTTGAAGCCGGAACACGAGCCCATGACCGGCGTCATAGTGGTGGAAACGATCGCAGCCGGCTTGCCGCCTCACCGCGATTTCATGCTCATCCAATTCCTTCGCGACCCGGGCCGCGGCATTGGCCTCCAAGGGGTGCGCCGCATACCCGAGGTGCCTTCCGATGCCGGGGAGGTGGTGGCCTACCTGTGGAACCAGCTACACCAGTCATACACCAGCGAGGGAAGGCTCCGGGTGTATCTTGTCCGCCCTTGGAAGGAAGGACACAAACCTTGAACCAGACGACCCCGGACCATGGCTTTGGACAAGAACCAAATGGCGAAGCGCATCGCGCGTGAACTGCAGGACGGCTTCTACGTGAACCTCGGCATCGGCATACCCACCTTGGTGGCCAACCACATCCCACCGGGCATGGACGTGACGCTGCAAAGCGAGAACGGCATCCTGGGCATGGGCGAGTTCCCGTACGACGGCGAGGAAGACGCCGACCTGATCAACGCAGGCAAGCAGACCGTGACCCTGAAGGCCGGGGCGGCCATCTTCGACAGCGCCACCAGCTTCGCCATGATCCGCGGACAAAAGGTGGACCTCACCGTGCTGGGCGCCATGGAGGTGGCCGAGAACGGCGACATCGCCAGCTGGAAGATCCCCGGCAAGATGGTGAAGGGCATGGGCGGCGCCATGGACCTGGTGGCCAGCGCACAGAACATCATCGTGTGCATGATGCACACCAACAAGCACGGCGACAGCAAGCTGCTGAAGCGCTGCAGCCTCCCGCTAACCGGTGTGGGATGCGTGAAACGTGTCCTCACCGACTTGGGCATGTTCGACATCACCGATGGCGCCTTCGTGCTCAAGGAGCTCGCCCCCGGCGTGACCGTGGACGAGGTGAAGGCCAAGACGGAGGGGAGGCTGGTGGTGGTGGAAGGGGTGAAGGAGATGGTGGTGTGAGCCGGCTGGTGCCATGAACCGGGTCCGCAAGCCCACCTCGCAGTCCAAGACAGTGTGGTGGCTCGTGGCCTTATTCATCGCCATGTCCTCCGCATACGAGGCGGGCCGCGTGTTGCACCTGCTCCCCCAGCCCCATCATCTATGGCGCCAAGCTGATTGCATCTCGCTTGCCTGGAACTATTACGACAGCACCTGGAACTTTTTCCAGCCGACGATCCACAATCTTTTTTCGGACGGGTATACAACCGGCAAGACCGCCGGGGAATTTCCCCTGATCTACTACCTGGTGGGCATGATCTGGCGCATCACCGGGCCGGATCTGTTCATCTATCGGCTGATCGGCTTTGTGTTGCACTTCCTGGGCACGCTCGCGCTGTTCGCTTCCGTGAAAAGGATCCTCCAAAGCGCTTTCTGGGCGATCTGCGTCGCATTGCTCTTCTACGCCTCGCCCGCGATCGTCTATTTCGGGATCGGGTTCCTTACGGACGTCCCCGCCTTCGACTTGGCGCTTATCGGTTGGTGGTACACCGTCCGATACGCCACCGAGGGGCAGCACAAGTATTGGACATGGGCCGTTTTCTTCTTCAGCTTGGGCATGTTGTTGAAGGTAACGGCGGGCATGAGCTTGGTCGCCTTGGCCGGGCTGCTGGCCTTAAGCACGCTGTACCGTGGGAACGCAACCGCACAGTGGTCCTTGTTCAAGGGAAGCCGGCGAGAATGGGCCACGATGGCCATCGGGTTCCTGGCCGTATATGCGTGGTATGCATACGCCGCCTGGTACAATGGCCAGCATGGCGGGAAGTATACCTTCAACAACCTCTGGCCTATCTGGGACATGGACCCCGCCGCAAGAAGGGAGGCGTGGGACATCGGTCGACACATTGTCGTGTTCCAGATCTTCGACACCTCGGTTTGGGCCCTGTTCGCGGTTGCCTTGGGAGCCTTGTTGGTCAAGGTTCGTGCGTTACCGAAGCAGGTCGTTGTCTTGAATGCCTTATTGTTCGTGGGCACGGTGATGTTCGTCCTATTCTGGTTCCCGGCCTTGAACAACCACGACTATTACTTCATCAACCCAACGATCACGTTCGCGGTGCTCCTGGTGAGCTTTCTGTGGGTACTGAAGCGGAACTACCCGAAAATCTGGAACGGCCGTTGGGCCCGGTTGGCCATGGCGGGATTACTGGCTTACAACGTGGCTTACACCGCACAAAACTTGGAGATGCGCTACGATACCTCGGGAACCATGGGTGCCGGGGAACTTTGGCCCATATACCATGAGGCGGAGCTGCCTCATTGGAACGGATTGAACTATTGGAGCCTGGAACCCGTGGTGCATATCCAACCCGCGTTGAGGGCGTTGGGGATACAGCCTGACGACCGTGTCATCTTTGCCGACGACTGGACGATCAACGCGTCGTTCCTTTTCATGGGAAATCGGGGATGGAATAATTATGGCAACCACCTGAATGAACCCGGATGGATAGACATGTTGATCGCCAATGGCGCGAAATATTTCCTTTGTGTGGACCCCAAATGGACATGGGACCCTGTTACCGGTCCGTACCTGCAAGACCTGATCGGTGAAGTAAATGGGGTTAATGTTTACCGGCTTCACCCTCTGCGGTAAAGAGGCATCATCTTCCATCCATTATTATGAGATCGGCGCTTTACGTTTGCCGTGGTTGATCGCGGGCCGTGCGTACAGCGATGGAAACAACGCAATTGCATGCTTACCAAGCTGTCCATCATCATCCCCGCCTTCAATGAGGAGCGCACCATCCACCTGATCCTGGACAAGGTGCGGGACGTGCAATTGCGCGATGGCATCCAGAAGGAGGTGATCATCGTGAACGACGGGAGTACGGACGGGACCGTGGCCGCAGTGGAGCGCTACATGGCCGCCAATCCCGGCCTGGACATCCGCTTCATCCAGCAGCCGCACAACATGGGCAAGGGCGCGGCCATCCACCGCGGCATCAAGGAAGCCACCGGCGAATACCTGATCGTGCAGGATGCCGACCTGGAATACGATCCCCGCGAATACAACGACCTGTTGCGCCCCGTGGTGGAAGGCTTCGCCGACGTGGTCTACGGCTCGCGCTTCATGGGCCACCATCCGCACCGCATCCTCTTCTTCTGGCACAGCATCGGCAACAAGTTCCTCACCCAGCTCTCCAACACGTTCAACAACTTGAACCTGACCGACATGGAGACCTGCTACAAGCTGATCCGCACCGACATTGCCCAAGGCTTGGACCTGAAGGAAAAGCGGTTCGGCTTTGAGCCCGAGGTGACCGCGAAGCTTGCGCGGGTCAAGGGCATCCGCATCTATGAGGTCGGCATCAGTTACTACGGCCGCACATACGCCGAAGGGAAAAAGATAGGCTGGAAGGACGGTTTCCGGGCCATTTGGTGCATCCTCAAGTACGGATTGCAGGCAATGGGCCAAGGTTCATTACGATCCGGATGGGGAACGTGGGGCGCCTTGGTCCCGGCCGTGATCTCCTTGGCCGCACTTGTGGCCATACGCGCTTCAACCGCGGCCCAGCCTGAGATCGGCGATGGGGCATTGCACTACTTGCAGGCATTGCACGCTTGGAAGCACCCTTCCTTGTTCCTGGACAATTGGGCCAAGCCTTTGTTCGTGCTGCTGGCCTCGCCTTTCGCACAACTTGGTTTTTGGGGGCTCGCCCTGTTCAATGCCGTGGTTGCCTTGTTCACGATGGTAGTGATCATGCGCCATATCACGGATAGTGCGACCGTACTACGTTGGGCGGTTCCCGTATTGCTGCTGATCTCGCCGCAGTACCTCTTTATGGTCTATTCAGGCATGACCGAGCCCCTTTTCGGGCTCTTGGCGGTTCTCGTGGTCGGCCTTCTCCGATCGGGGAGGGTCACGGCGGGCATGCTTCTGGCCTCGCTTCTTCCATTCTCCAGGCCGGAGGCGGCCGGGCTTCTCCCGTTTGTGGCGCTTTGGGCCGCTTGGAACGGGCATTGGCGAAAGTTGCCATTATTGGCCTGCGGACCCTTCATCTATGCCGTCTTCACGTGGTTGGCCTATGGCGACTTCCTATGGATCCTGCATGAAGACCCCTATCTGGGGAACACCCAATATGGCCATGGTGACTGGTCCCATTTCCTGCAACAGGCACCCGACATCCTCGGCCTGCCCCTTCTCATGCTACTGACGGCATCCTTCCTCGCATGGCCTTTCGTTTGGCATCATCGCAAGGAGCAACGTAAGGCACTGTTGGACACCTTGGTGTTGACCGGTTTGCCGGTGGTTGCCATTTGGTTCCTGCACAGCTATGCCTGGTGGAACGGCCATTCGGGGTCGGCCGGATATCTGCGTGTGTTTGCAACCACGGTACCGCTTAGCGTGTTGTTCATTCTTGGCGTGGCATCCACGTCCATCAGTGGCCTGAAAAAGTCACCTGGCAAAGCCGTGCGCTTGGCATTTGCGGCAGGCTGTTGGCTTCTGTTGCTACCACTTGGCATCAAGGATGTATTTGGCCGGGTTCCTCTTCCGCCGGTCATGGTGGCGGAACAGTTGCAAACGGACCGCGCGGCCTCGTACGTCCGGGGGTTGGAGCGGCCCGGAGGACGGGTGGCCTACCTATATCCATACTTCGGGATCGTTACCGGCAAGGACCCTTGGGATAGCACCGGCGCCGTGAACCTGTCCGTATTGCCTTGGTCCAGGCCGGGGGCCGGTTTGGCCGAACATGACATACTGGTCTGGGATTCCCATTTCGGCCCGAACGAATCGGCGATTCCGATACAAAGGATCCTGGATGATGGCGCGTTCACCCTCCAACGCATGTTTTTAGGGATGGACGGCTGGAATGATACATCCCCGTTCTCGGTCTGGGTGTTTGAAAGGAAGGATGCGACCAGGCAATGGACCACGGATACCGTGTTTGCTGCCGATCTCTTGACCCCATCCGATCAAGCTGTTGAACCGGGCCATGGCCAGCAAAACCGGACCATGACCCTAAGTGGCTGGGATCCGGCAGTCTACGCCCAAGATGGGCCAATACCGTTTGATGTAGGTAACGATGTCCCGCTATTTGAGGTCAGTGTGACAGGGGACGCCCGGTTGCTGCAGGAAGGTGGCACGTGGCACTTGGTCCTACGCGTGATGGACCAAGGAACCGAGATGTACCGTCAGCGCCTGATCATGGGGCAGGGTCCGTTCGATCTCACCTATACCCTTCCGCATGAATTCGGGCAAATGGCACTTGATCTACGCCCGGAATATGCTGCGGGGGTCTTGGAGGGCGTGTCGGATATGGCGGTCTTGTTGCGCAAAGTCCATCAAGTGCCCTCCGCAGATCTGGCCATGTTCAAGAGATGAGCGGCGGGCCATCTGGTGCATCTTGAAATACGGATTGCGGTAAACGGGGCAGGCGATTTTCGTCACCTGTGCGGGAGCAGGCGCAGGTATTCCCGTTGCACGCTCTGCATCGTCCACTCCGGCCCGTCCCAAGGGGACAGGTAGTTCCAACTGAGGCCGATGTTG
Source organism: Flavobacteriales bacterium (assembly GCA_023382455.1). Lineage (GTDB taxonomy): Bacteria > Bacteroidota > Bacteroidia > Flavobacteriales_F > PHOS-HE28 > PHOS-HE28. Next base: position 97,107 of record JAHDVX010000012.1, on the reverse strand, counting down.
GCCCAGGCAAAGAGCAGCGCCAGCACCCAAGCGGCCGCCCGGGCTGCCTGTTTCCGCCAAGCGATACGCTGGACCAGCCACGCGGTAGGCAGGGCCAGGAAGGCCATGTATTCCACAAAGCCGCGGTGCCCGAACGCGCCGCCCAGCCACCAGCACCACCAAGAGGCGATGATGTACCAGGCAAGCAGCCAGAGGAGCAGCACGGTACGTGCGCCTTCGGTCCGCCTGAAGGCCATCCACAACAAGGCCGCCATCACCGGCAGCATAATTGGCGAGTAGAGGAACCAGCCGTTCCAAGGGTGCGCCAGCACTTCCCACAGGCGCGGGTACAGCCAATGGAAGCCTTGGCCCATGGTGCCGTAGGTAAAGACGATGGGGCTGCCGGTGATCGACCGCCAATAAAGAAGCTGGGGGATCCATGGCAGCAACCCGAGAAACACGGCAAGAGCCAACGCCCGCCAGTCAGCAACCCACGAAGCCAGCCGCTCGCGCACCCCACGCGGCCCCGTGGTGCCATAGAGCAGCGGGAACAGCCCTGCGATGCCGTTCGAGGGCCGCACCAGCACGATCACCGACCACGTGACCGCCAACAGCACCAACGTTCTCCCTTTCGGCGCCTCCCGCATGCGCAGGGTGGCCCACTGTAGCACGGTGAACAGGAAGAAGGAGTACACATGGCTCATGCCGGGCTCCATGGCCGTGTAGAAGTACAGGTTGGTGCAGGCGAAGAGCAACAGCACCGCCAAGGAGGCGTTCAGCGTCCCGAAGCGCTTACCCAAGGGCCTCGCCACCAGCGTGCATCCCCAGGCCGCATAGGTGGATGCTGCCAAGCCTACGGCCACGGCGTAGGGCCACGAGTAACCGTCCGCCGGTGCCAACCCGGCCAAGCAAAGCCCGTGCGCCGCCAAAAAGAACGGGGCCAACAGGTAGGCCAAGCCAATGTTGAACATACTGAGGTGGTTCCCGTTGGGGAGTACATGCACGTAGGGCATGCCGCGCAGGTCGTGGTCCAAGAAGATTGCCGGGAGATACTGGTAATAACCCCGGGGGTCACTGTTGTGCGCCAGCATGACATCCAAGATGTGGCCGTTGTGCCCCAGAAAAGAAAGAAAGCCCGCGAGGAAAACCACAAGCGCCAGCCAAGGCGACCAATCGCGACCAAGGTTCATGGAGCAATCCAGTGGTTGTTATACCAGAGCCTGTTCCCGACCGTATCCACCTTGTACACATCGACATCGGCCACCCGCACGGTGAGGTCGTCCACCCAAATGCTGTCCGGATAGAAATCCGCGCCTTGGACGAACAATTTCAGCTCGTGGCCCGGGCCGCCTTTCCGGAAGGGCAATTCCACCAAGCTCCAATCGCCCACGATGGTGCGCGCGAAACGCGGATCGGTATAGTAGTCCCAAGCACCTGTGCCCTGGACCGGGTCGTGGTCATCGATCCCCGCAAGAGCATGGTTGCGCATGGGCCCGCGGTTGTAGTACCAGAATGAGGCCAAGTAGGTCACCCCGGTATCCATGGCCTCCACCGGCAATTCCGCCAGCAGGTTGAAATCATGCTTCAGGCCCGAGAATGCGCCGGAGCCCGAACGCACATGGGTCGCGGGCCTATCATCGTAATCCTTGCGGAACAGGAACGTGTCCGGCCTGCTGAACAGCCATTCGCCACTTTGATGAAGAGTATCCCGGCTTGCTTCAAAGCGCGCCACATACCTGCCCGCCCTATCGGCAAAAAGCTCGCCCGCGGTGGTGGCCAGCAAGGTGTACGGCCCGCCCTTGGCAAGCTCCCTGCCATGGGAGGCCAAGACCTGGTCGTATGGTCCCAAGAGGCTGCCGGAAAGTATGAGCAGGATCGTATCGGAGGCTTGGAACCTGGCGGCCATCGCCTTGGGATACCAATCCGGTCCGAATGCCTGGATCAGCTCACGCACCTCCTCGACGCCGGTGCGCGTGAAGCTCGAATTCATCAGGGGTATGCCGGTCAGCTGGGCCATGGCCTGGCCGATCAATAGGCCGGCCTCGTCCGCAGGCACCATGTATTCCTCGCCGCCATTGTGGTAGTATGGCAAGGTGACCATGGCCCGGGCATCCACCCGCTTGGCGGCCTGGTAGATGGGCTGCATGTCCGCCGGCAACTGCTCCGGATCGAAGTAGTTGGGCTGCTCCACGATCCGCCGGGCCACGTAGCTGTCCAAGGCATGCATGTCCGTGACAAAGAAGGCCGCCACCACGGCCACCAGCACCGCTGCGGCCTTGCGCGCCCGGCCTTGCGCGGCACCGTCATACAGGACCCACGCCGTGCGTGCCGCCCACACAGTGATGACGAAATAGAAGGCCCACCCGAAACGAGCCGGTGCACGGAACTGCCCCAGCGTCGGGATATACCAAAGGCACTTCTTGCACCAGGGATCGAACGGAAGGCCGAATGCAAAGGCCAGGAGCAGCAGGGAGCCGCCCAGCAACAACAACAGTTTCGCGGGGAACACACGATTGAACAGTTCGCCTGCGGTGCCCTTCGCGAGGCCGCGCATCAACAAGATCAGCACGACGACCACGACCAGCTCCGTTCCCAGGCCGATGAAGTTCCATCCTTCCGCCAACCGGAACACGGGCAGCCCGATGAACCTGGTCCAAATGGAGGAGGCGAAGAGGGGATCGGGGGCCAAGAGCGTGGACCAGGTCATCTGGTACGTGAAGAACCCGGTGGGATGCTGCGTGCGGCCCGTATGGGTGTCCGTGAGCTGCTGCCAAAGGAAGAACAAGAGGAATGCGGCCAGCGGTGCGGCCACCATGCCCCACGCGGCGCGGCGCTCGCCGGCCCGGAATACCAGGACAAGTGCGCCCGTGGCCAGCACCAATACCGCCGATATGAAGCCCAGATAGACGTGGGTGAACAGCCAGAACAGGATCAACAGGACCATGCCGGCCGCCCAGCGCCACGGGCGGCTGCTCCGCCATTGCCGCAGCAGCACCCACATGGCACTCGGGATGGCACATCCGTAGGCCAGTGCATAGTGCGCCTGCGTGCCACGCAGCACCTGCGGGGCCAGGAAGGAGATCAAGACCGCGAACAAGGCCGCCACCAGGTCCGGCATGGCCAGCTCCCGCATGATCAGGTACAGGAATACCGCGCAGAGCACGATGCTGAACAGCATCATCAGGTTCACCACCGCAACGGTGTGTTGCAGGGCCCCTGGCCACACCTTGGCCACTGCGCGCCACAGGTTGCTCTGCAAGGGTTGCGCATCCGGATAGTCGATGTGCTCCCCGAAGGGATAGTTCATCCCCGAGAACGTAGTAAGGGAGGTATCGTGCTCCGCATGCCAAGCAAAGGAGAAATAGTTCTTCAGGCCATCGCCTTCGGCATTGAACATGTACCGGCCGGGCGATCGTAGGACGGCCCCGAAATAAAAGGCGAGAAGGCCCACGGACAGGAAAAGGGTGAGCCAAAGACCTCGGTGCTTCATCATCATTCGATCACTACGTCCTGGATCACGCCGGTGTAATCCTTTGCCGCAAAGGGAATGCACCCTTGGTCGTATGGCGAGCCCGGCCACCACTTGGTGTTATGGAACTCCTGGGTGACGATCAGCTCCATCTGCACATCGCTGATGGAGGTGACCGTGCTGTCCATGTAGCCCACCTCGCGCAGTTGGTCCAGCTCGGGCCCGATGCGCCAGATCACCTGGTCCGGCCGCCAGTCGATCTGGAACCAATAGTGATCGCCACGGAACAGCTCGGCATCCGGTTCGTACTTCTTCTGGGTGATGGCGCGGTAGTTGTCGTCCCAGCGGTGGCTCAGGTAAGTGTGCCCCTCATGTTCGATGGGCCTGCATCCCGCCGCGAAATCCACCGGTGAATGGCAGGCCATGTCCCAGTTGGTGCAAGCCACGGTGATCATGCCCTTGGGGATGCCACCATCCGAAGGGCGCTGCCAGTTGGCTCGCTGCCCCGGTACCGCCACCTGTTGGGGCCGCAACGGCGGGAAAGTGGCGTCAGGGCAGTAGAGCGGGGTCTTCAGGATCTCGAAGTCGATCTCCGCATAGGCCACTTGCGGTACGCGCTCCACGGCGTCACCGCCGTAGTAGTCAGACATGTAGCCGTCCTTTTCGCAGATGCGGCGATAGTTCCCCGGCGCCCCTTGGTAGATCAGCCAGATGGCGTTGGTGAGCCCGTTCCACATGTCCGAATCGTTCAGCAAGGGCGTGAGCTTGCACTTCACGGAGTACTTGCCGTACATCAGGCCGTGCCGTGACCGCACGCCCACGTTCTCCTTGCGCAGGTCACCGGGCCGCGAGGCCGGGTTGTGGATCTCGATAGTGTTGTTGTCGGGGTTGGACCTGACGGTTTCGCAAGGTGCCTTGGTGGTCATGGGCGTAAGCGAGACCATGTGGCCCTCGGGGAAGAAGGCGCGGTTGTAATCATGGTCCTCAGGCGTGTACTCGTTGCCGAGCACATCGGCGATCAAGGGGATGTTGGAGAAGCGCGTGGAGGCGTCCACGTAGTGGATGAACTGGGAGAAGGCCGCACCCTTGCGAAGCTCCTCACTGTTGCCGCAGGAACCGCTGTATGCCGCGGTGGAGAGAGCATCGGATCCGTCCACCCAGATGCCCGCGCCCAGCGGCGGAATGGCGGCCACCCTCAAACAGTCCGCGGCCAGGAGCACGGACACCTCGCCCAGGCGCGATCCCGGGCCGTGGAGGAAATACCAGTAGGGCTCCACGAAGTGCCCGTTCTCCCGGGTACCGATCCGCACCACGCTCTCCGGCAGCCGCGCCGCCTCGAAGGCATTCTCCGGCATCACCACCAGCAGGAAGGAGTATTCGCCCACACGCGGGTTCCGCGCCCAGCGCTTGCGTACACCGTCCACCATGAAGCGGTCCTCATCGCGCGGGTCCCCATGGATGCGGAAGGAATCGGTGACGCGCAACGGCTCCAGGCCATCCGTGCGCGGTGTGGTGCGAAAGCCTTCGGCCGCGCTTTCCCAGCTGCCGTAGAAGTTCTCCTCCGCCAAGGGATGCTGGCTGCCGTCCGGCCGCGTTTCCTCCATCTTGTAGGATTCGTTGCGGTAATACAGCTTGTAGCGGAAGGCCCGGCCCTTGCCCGTGGGGTCCGACACGCGGAAGGTGAACGTGAACCGCCCGCCATCCACCTGGCGCACGGAGGGAACAACGAAGCCGCTGTCGATGGCCTCCGTGTGGTCGAGTTCAATGTATTTCACGCCCTCCGCATTCCGGCCGTCCCAATTGTCCAGCACATGGAATTCCTCCACCATGGCGTTGGTGCCGGTGCCGGTGCCGCATGCGGCCAGCAGAAGTGGCAGCAGCCAAGCGATCATTCTCATTCGGAGGGCCATGTGATGCTGAGCGAGATAGGCCGTGGTGAAGCAGCGATACGCTCACCACCGTGGGTGCGGTCCACGTCGAAGCCGGTCACCACGATCCCGTCGGGGGTTGTTTTGGCCACCACGCGGTCAAAGTGGGTGATGTCCTTGCGTGAGCCAGGCGACCAGGGCCGAATCAACCCCAAAGGCTTCCCCCCGGTGTCCTGCAACCAGACCAGGCCTTCCTCGGGAACGAAGCGCCACGCGTGCGAGGACCGGCCGAAGGGGACGGCCTCGCGGGTGGTGGGCAATGCGGGCAGGCCGGCCCGGAAGCACGCCGTGTCCACCGGGATATCCGAGACCGTGGGCTTGGCGTAGGTCAAGGGAACGGGGCCGCCCGCTTCCAAGCTGTCCAGTGCCAGAGGTTTCCCGAGTTTCCGGCCGGGCACCTCGGCGCTGTGGAAGAACAGGTCCATATCGTCGATGAAGGCTTCCCCGCCGCCTTTTTTCCAGAGGTAGACGGAAAGGATGTCGTCGGGCTCCACGGCCAGGTCGCCCATCAGGAAGCTGGCGTTCAACCGCACACCGGTCCTTGCCGCCGTGTCCGCGGGCAGATCCTTGCCGTACCAAGCTATTTGCTTGCCCTTGCGGTCAATGGTCACCACGGCGGTGAGCAGGGTGGCCGGGGCCGGGGTCCACATCCAGAAGCCCACGTCCACGGCGGAAAGTTTGATGGCCACATCCGCCGCCCGCCTCCGGATCGCCGGCGAATATTCATCCCCCGGGGCCATGCGGAACGCATGGGTGCCGCCATGCGCCCAAGCGGAGGAAAGCCGGCTGCTGTCCGCACCCGGCGTGGGCTCGAAGGTGTAATGGAGATCAGGGCGGATGGCCTTGTCACCTTCCGTGTACTGCACCATGGACCAAGGGCCCGATGCCACGGAGAACGGCGGTTCATCGCCGGTGCTCACGCCCAGGCCCTCCACCAGCGGCACGGCCGCCGCCGGCACGGCCCCGCCCACCCGTTGCGGCTTACGGTTCAACAGGATCTTCACCTGGTCCTTCACCCATTGCTGGCGGCCAGGACCGGCCCAGTGCCATGCCAGCGCTGACCCGCCCACGACCACGGCGAGCAATACCAGGATACGCAGAGCCCACTTCACGCGGTGAAAGTAAACTGCCCGTCCTCACACCACGGTGATGTTCCCGGCATCCACGGCCGGTATTCCACGCAGCCGCAGGTACAGCTGCACCGTGGCCACCACGTCCTTCCGGCAATACGTGGCGATGCGCTCCACGTCCTTCTCCTCATAGTACACCCGCGCCACGTCGGCGCCGCTGATGTCGTCCTTGGGCGTGGAGATGCCGAGGATATGCGTGAGCAATGCCAACGACGTGAAGTTCTTGCGATCGCCGAAGCTCCAGAGCTGCATGGTGTCGATGAAGCCCACCTGCCAAGGCTTCAGGCCGCCCACGTCCAGGAGGCGCGGCAGCTTGATGCCGTGCACCACGCAGCGCCGCGCGATCCATGGGAAGTCAAACTCCTTGCCGTTGTGGCCGCAAAGCCAGTGGTCGTCGGTGTTGTAGCTCTTGTTCAGCAGGTCCGTGAAGCGCTGGAGCACATCGCGTTCATCATCGCCGTGGAACGAGGTGACACGCAGCGCGTGGCCGTTGGCCTCCTTCTTCAACGCGCCCACGCCGATGCACACGATCTTGCCGAACTCCGCCAGGATGCCGCCACGCTCGGCGTAGATCTCCTCCGCGGAGCGGCCGTTGCGCTCCTGCTCATAGCGGGTCTTGTCGCTGAAGAGCTTGGCCGCATGTTCATCCAGCTCGCCGAAGTGGTACACGGCCGGCACGGTCTCAATGTCCAGGAAAAGGATCTTGGAGGGGTCGGTGGGGTGGTCGGGACGCATGATTGTCAGGGATTTAATAGCAGATCGACTAACGGGGCTCAAGACTCACGACTAACAGGCTCACGAACTACTCCTCAGCCAACGACCGCGCGATCTCCAGCCATTGGAATACGTCCTTCGGATGGCCGGACTCATTCTTCTCCTCCCACTTGGCTCCGGTGCGCACCATCACCAGGCGTTCCTGCGGGATCACTACCACGTATTCGCCGTGGAAGCCGCGGCAGTAGTACATGGGCATGCCGTCCACCGTGGCCAGCCACCAGTAATAGCCATAGCGCGCGTTGGGCTCGCCCATGTCCATCAGCTTGGCCGGGGTGATGGATTCCCTCCAGTACTCCAGGGGCACGATGCGCTTCCCCTTCCACTCGCCGCTGTCCAGCCATAGCTGGCCGATGCGGGCGAAATCGCGGGCGGTGGCATAAAGGCAGCAGAAGGCCTTGTAATTGCCCCTCTTCCGGTCCTTGCCCCAAAAGGCATCGTGCTCCGCGCCGAGCGGCCCCCACACTTTCTCGCGCATCAGCTCCGGCAGGGGCTTGCCGTAGACCGCCTGCAGCACGTCGGCCATGATCTGCGTGCTGCCGCTGATGTAGTCGAATTCCTTGCCGGGCTCCTCACGGCAGGGCTGGTCCATGGCCAGCTTGCGCACGTTGTAGCCGTAGTAGCCCTTGGCGTTGTCGCTGAACGGGCTGCTGCCGCTCTCGCTCCAGTCCAGGCCGGTGCTCATGGTAAGCAGGTTCCACAGCGTGATGGGCTTGTGGCAGGGATCGAGCTGGTCGAACTCCGGCAGGTACTGGCCCACGGGTGTTTGCAGGTCGGTGATCCGGCCTTCCTGCATGGCCACGCCGGTGAGCACGCTGATGTAGCTCTTGGCCACGCTGAATGAATTGCTCACCGAATCATCCCGCCAACCCTCGAAATAATCCTCGAACAACAGGCTGTCGTCCTTGATCACCACGAAGCCCACGGTGTTCAGTCGGTTCAAGGCCTTCACCTGATCGTCGGAAAGTGACCGTGTGCCGTAGCGGGTGCTCTTGGGCCAAGGCTGCGGGTGCTCCGCCGGGATGGTGGCGTAGGGAAAGAAGTTGCGGTCGTCGATCTCCGGCCCCGTGCGCCCTTTCAGGTAGGTGAAGAGCACACCCCGGGGAATGTGTCCGTTGCCGGTGACGTAGCACAAGGCCACCAGCACCGCGAGGATGCCGGCCAGCCAGGAGAGGATCTTTACAAGGATACGCATGGGACAAAGGGTTGCGCCTCGAAGATAACCGGAGATCCTTGCCGGCTACCGGCCTCGTGGTCCATGGATCGGCACCTTGGGTCTGCCGCCGATGGCGCATGGCCCGCAGCACCAGCCAGCCCCAAGCGGGGGCCGGATATTACCGGTGAGATCAAAGCGCAGCCTCCGCCAGCTCCACCTCGAACAGGTCGGCCAGCTCCAGCTTCAGCCGCTCCTTCACGCCCTCGATGCCCACCAGCCCGCCCAGCTCCTTCGCCATGCAGGTGACGCCCTTGTCCGCGATGCCGCACGGCACGATGTGGTCGAAATAGGAAAGGTCGGTGTTCGCGTTGAAGGCGAAGCCGTGCATGGTGACCCAGCGGCTGGCCTTCACACCGATGGCACAGATCTTCCGCGCCTTGGCGGGATCTTCCGGATCAAGCCAGACGCCCGTTTGCCCCTCCATCCGGCCCGCCTTGATCCTGTACGCTTCCAGCGTGCCGATCACCGCCTCCTCCAATGTGCCGATGAAGCGGCGCATGTCGTGGAAGTAATGGTCGAGGTCGAGGATGGGATAGCCCACGATCTGGCCTGGCCCGTGGTAGGTGATGTCGCCGCCCCGATCAATGGGGAAGAACGCAACACCTTCCCGCCCCAGCTCGGCTTCGCCCAGGAGCAAGTGTGCCGGCTTGCCGCTCTTGCCCAAGGTATACACGTGCGGGTGCTCGCAAAAGAGCAGGTGGTCCTGCGTGGGTACCTGTTCCGCCTCCGGCAGGTCGCGGTTGGCCTTCTTCCGGTCCAGGCTTTGCTGGAAGAAGCGCTTCTGGACCGCCCAGGCTTCGGCGAAACCGATGGTGCCCAGGTCCTGGAAATGGATCGTTCCCACGGCGCAAAGATGGTTCGCCTACTTCCCTTCCTCCGCCTTTTCCAGCTTGTCCAGCCGCTCGGCCATGCGGTCCAGGTTGCGGAAGTGGATGTAGCTCTTGCGGTACTTCGCCACCTCGAAGGCCGGGGAGCCCATGTAGGCCTCGCCTGCCTTGGTGTTCTTGCTGATGCCGCTCTGCGCGGCGATGATGGTGCCGTCGGCGATCTTCAGGTGGCCGATGATGCCCACCTGCCCGCTGAACATGCAGTTCCTGCCGATCTTGGTGCTGCCCGCCACCACGCCGCCCGCCGCGTAGTACGTGTTCTCCCCCACCTCCACATTGTGCGCGATGTGGATCAGGTTGTCGAACTTGACGCCCTTGCGAAGGGTGGTGCTGCCCAGCGTGGCGCGGTCGATGGCGCAGTTGGCACCGATCTCCACGTCGTCCTCGATCACCACGTTGCCGATCTGCGGGATCTTCGCCCCGGCATCGGGGCCCGTGGCGAAGCGGAAGCCATCGCTCCCGATCACCGTGCCGCTGTGGAGGATGCAGTTGGCGCCCACCACGCAGTCGGAATAGATCGTCACGTTGGCGAAGACGGTGGTGTTGTCGCCGATTGTGACGTTGTCGCCGATGTAGGCCTGCGGGTAGATCTTCACGTTGTTGCCCAGCCGCGCGTTCGCACCGATGAAGGCCAACGGCCCGATGTAGCAGTCCGTACCGTAGGTGGCACCCGGCTCCACCACCGCCTGCGGCGAAATGCCCTTCTTGTCCAGCTTGATGGTGTTGTACTTGGCCAGCACCTTCGCGAAGGCGGCCTGCGCATCGGCCACGCGCACCAGGGTGGTCTTCACCGGCGCCGTGAGCTGGAACGACTCCCCGATGATCACCACGCTGGCCGTGGTGCCGTACACGTACTGCGTGTAGGCCGGATTGGCCAGGAAGCTCAGCGATCCGGGCCCGCCCTCCTCGATCTTGGACAGGCGGCTTACCGTGGCCTCCGGGTCGCCTTCCACGGTGCCTTGTAGGAGTGCTGCGATCTGCGCGGCGGTGAATTGCATGGCGGGTGAATGCTGTAGGCGGCCAAGGTAGGGGGAAGGATCACGCCATCGTTGGTGCGTTCCTGCATCATTTCCCCGTTGGGCCCTGACATACGCATTCCCGCACTCACCCGTGCCCCCGGTACCTTTGCAGCTTCCCCGGAACCCCGATGAACGCCCTCGATGTCCGCGACAAGGTGCGCCTGTTGCCCGCCAAGCCCGGCGTGTACCAGTTCTTCGACGGCGAGGGGAAGATCCTCTACGTGGGCAAGGCCACCAGCCTGCGAAGCCGCGTGGGCAGCTACTTCGCCAAGCAGCATCCCGACGGCAAGACACGCCTGCTGGTGGCCAAGATCGCCGACCTGCGCACCATCGTCACCGAAACGCCCTATGATGCGCTGCTGCTGGAGAATTCGCTGATCAAGGAATGCCAGCCGCGGTACAACATCCTGCTGAAGGACGACAAGAGCTACCCGTGGATCCGCATCCGCAACGAGCACTACCCGCGCATCGAGGGCATGCGCAACCCCGTGGACGACGGCTCGGAGTACATCGGGCCCTTCGCCTCGGCCGGCGCCATGCGCACCGCCTTGAAGCTGGTGCACCAGCTGTACAAGCTGCGCACCTGCAACTACGACCTCAGCCCGGGGAACGTGGCCAAGGGCAAGTACAAGCGCTGCCTGGAATGGCACATGGGCAATTGCCGCGGGCCGTGCGAGGGCCTGCAGCGCGAGGAGGACTACAACGCCAACGTGGCGCAGGCCCGGCAGATCCTCAAGGGGCGCATCGGCAGCGTGGTGAAGATCCTCCGGCAGCGCATGCTGGAGCACGCCGAAAAACTGGAGTTCGAGGAGGCCGAAGAAGCCCGCGCGCAGGCGGAGCAGTTGGAAAAATACCAGGCGCGCAGCACCGTGGTGAGCCCCACCGTGGGCGACGTGGACGTGTTCGCCCTGGCACGCAACACCCACAGCAGCTTCGTGAACTACATGCGGGTGATCGACGGCGCGGTGGTGCACGGCGTGACCGTGGAACTGAAGCGCCGGCTGGACGAGCCCGACGACGAGGTGCTGCAATATGCCATCGCCGATCTGCGCCAGCGCTTCCGCAGCAACGCGCCGGAGGCGGTGGTGCCCATGGATCCCGGCATCGAGATGCCCGGCATCGCCTTCACACTACCGCAGCGCGGCGACAAAAAGCACCTGCTGGAGATGGGCGAGCGTAACGCCCACTACTTCATGCTGGAGAAGCAGAAGCAGGAAGCCTTGGTGGACCCGGAGGCCGCCACGGACCGCGTGCTGGAACAACTGAAGCAGGACCTGCGCCTCACCGAATTGCCGCGCCACATCGAGTGCTTCGACAACAGCAACACCCAGGGCACCGACCCGGTGAGCGCCTGCGTGGTGTTCAAGGACGCCAAGCCCAGCAAGAAGGATTACCGCCACTTCAACATCCGCACCGTGCAGGGGCCGGACGATTTCGCCAGCATGGAAGAGGCCGTGGAGCGGCGCTACTCCCGCCTGCTCACCGAGGGCGATCCGTTGCCGCAATTGGTGGTGATCGACGGCGGCAAGGGCCAGCTGCACTCCGCGCTCAACGTGTTCGACCGCTTAGGCCTGCGCGGCAAGGTGGCCCTGGTGGGCATCGCCAAGAACTTAGAGGAGATCTTCTTCCCCGGCGATCCCTATCCGCTGCACATCGACAAGCGCAGCACCAGCCTGCGGCTGATCCAGCAGATGCGCAACGAGGCGCACCGCTTCGGCATCACGCACCACCGCGGCAAGCGCAGCAAGCGCACCGTGCGCACCGGCCTGGAGGACATCGCCGGCATCGGCCCTGCCACCACGCAAAAGCTGCTCCATCGCTTCGGCTCCATCCAGGGCATCCGCGAGGCCAAGCCGGAAGAAGTGGCGCAGGAGATCGGCGCGAAGAAGGCGGAGGCGCTGTGGAACGGGCTGGGCATTTCAGGTAATCACCACAGCGGCACAGCGCACACGGAAAACTGATGGCCCCTGTTTCCGCAGGGTCAAGCCTACCGCGGTCTTCGACAAGGCGGTCCCTGCGGAAACAAGGCCGATCAATCCCCGAAGCGGATCTTCTCCCGTGCGGCCTTGCGCAGTTGTGCCCTGGTCACGGCTCCGTGGCGCGGCGACCGTACGCCTGCCACCGGTGCAAGGTGAGGAATGATCCGCTGCCTTGCAATCCTTCGCGGCATGCATGGGATCCATCTTGGGCGACCTTTGCCACCATCGCCATACGCTCATCCTTATGCCCAAAGACAAACCCCTCCACCGCTTCTTCACCGAGGACCACCGCCGCCTGGACGACCTGCTGGACCGGGCCACCGCCACGCCCGGCGAGGTACGCATGGACCTCTACCACCAATTCCGCACCGGCCTGCTGAAGCACATCAAGATGGAGGAGAAGATCCTCTTCCCCGCCGCGCAAAGGGCCAACGGCGGCATGCCCCTGCCGCTGGCCGCCAAGCTCCGCCTGGACCACGGCGCGCTCACCGCCCTGATGGTGACGCCGCCCACGCCCGAGGTGCTCCGCCTGGTGCGCCTGCTGCTGGAGCAGCACGACCGCCTGGAAGAGGAGCACGGCGGCATGTACGAAGCCTGCGAGAAGCTCGCGACCAGCGAGACCGAGGCACTGCTGGAGGAGCTACGGCAGGCCACCGAGGTACCCGTGCATCCGCACAACGGAACGGACAAGGCCTTCAAGGCCGCGAAGAACGCGCTGATCCGCGCGGGGTTCGATCCGGGGGAGTTGGGGCGGTATTGAGGGAATAGGATATTTCCAGAATTCGGCATCCATGTCGTAAGTCGAGGTGACATGGATCGGTTGGAACAATTCTACTTGCCCAGTTTCTTCCGTACCTGTTCCGGGAATTTCCGCATAAGCCAGTAAAGCACATCAAGCTGATCCTTCCCGGATGCACGACGGATCTGGGCAATGAGCTTGATGGCGTCAGGGCGGTTCAATGTCAGGTTTGAAGCCCCCTCGTTGCACACGGAACAGATGGCCCTAAGGTTGCCCGGGCTGTCATCGCCACCCATGGACTTATCCACTATGTGACCGATATGGAGCCTGGTCTTTCGCCCTTGATCGTATGGGTGCGGCTCTCCGGCGGCAGTTCCGCACATTTGACAGGTGAAACCGTTGCGGTCCAACACCAAAGCCCTCGTCTCTTTGGAAATACCCCGCTCAAAGGCCGGCTTTGGCTTGGCTGATACCAAAATGTATTGACCTGGCTTCAGGTCACTGCGATCGTTGTTTGTTTGGATATCCATCCCTTCCTCGTCGCGCAATTCCCTGATCCGCCGGGCCCATTCACTGATACCTCCTGAAACTTCGCGAAGCGTTTCGGCTTCCAGGACCTCGCCTACATGCTCAAAGAGGAAGCTCCTGAGTTTTGCCCGTGCACCTTGGCTCTTCTTTGCCATCATGCCACCATTACGCTGCGCAATGATGCACGCTCGAACACCTCTTGTATACTCCGCCCCACCGCCTCCGCCACTGGCGGAGGGAAGGCATTGCCCACTTGCCGGTAGGCGGCGGTCTTGCGACCGCTGAAATGCCAATCGTCAGGAAATCCTTGGATCCGCGCGACCATGCGAACAGTCAGCCGAGGCATGCCCGTGAAGCCTGGTTCCGGTGCGGTTTCCGCAATGGTGCCGCCCTCTACGCCCAATTGTGCCCAAGCCTTCCGGGCCCGAGTGGGTCCCAGATCAGGTCCACCATGCTTCTTGCTACCTCCAACGATCGTCGGTGCGATTGCCCGTGCGCCCGCTGCCCATTGCCGGGCACCAGCCCATCCATTCGCTGCCATCAGGTCCTCCAAGGTCTCGCCCACAGTGGGGGCTGGTGTGGTGCTCTTCTCCGGCCAAGTAAAATGATCGGCGTCCGATGGGCGCAAGGCGACGATCACTACCCGTGGGCGTAGCTGGGGCACCCCGTGATCCGAGGCTTGGAATAGGCGTATCGCTGGTTTGTAGCCCAGCTTCCTGAATTGGCCGAACAGGCGGTTCCGATAACCCTCGAAGGCCGGGTCAAGAAATCCGCGCACATTCTCCAGCATCACGGCACGCGGCCTGATCTCATCGGTCAGCCTCAGCGCTTCCGGGAAAAGGTCCCGCTCATCCTTCGCGCCAAGTTGTTTTCCGGCCACGGAGAATGGCGGACATGGAACTCCTCCTGCCAACAGTTCTACACCCTTGAATGGCCGCCCATCGAATCCATTGACGTCGCCATGCAGCACATTCCATTGCGGCCTGTTCAGGCGCAAGGTGGCACAGCAGGCATCATCGATCTCCACCAAGGCTTCATGGTCGAAACCGGCCCGCTCCAAGCCCAAGGATTGCCCGCCTGCACCGGCGCAGATCTCCACACTTGTCATTTGTGCTTTGGCAGATTTGCCGTCAAAGGTTTGGTGGCAAGATAGGCCGAGGAAGCTGTCGGACACCGCCATTCACAAGGAAGTTTTCCCCAGCCACAAAAGGTCCATCTTCGCCCTATGTCGGTCGTATTCATCCTCCTCCCCTTCCGCAACGCCGCGCCCACCTTGCAGGCCGCTATTGCCAGCATGGCTGCGCAAACCCTCGCGGACTGGGAGCTGCTGCTGATCGACAATGCCTCCACAGATGAAGGCCCGTCGATCGCCGAGCGATGGGCGCGGCGCGATACGCGCATCCGGCTGGTGCAGGAGCCAACGGTCGGCATTGCGCACGCCTTGAACACCGGGCTGGCCCAAGCGCAGGGCCGCTACATCGCCCGCATGGATGCCGACGATATCAGCCATCCGGAGCGATTGTCCAAACAGTTCGCGTTCATGGAGGCAAGTCCGGACATCGGTGTGCTCGGTACCCAAACACGATTCGCCAGCACCGTGGCGCAAAGCAGCGGCATGCGCTGGTTCGTGCAATGGCAGAACACCATCGTCACGCCGCACGAACACTGCATCAAACGCTTCGTGGATGCGCCCCTGGCCCATCCCACCGTGATGTTCCGCCGCGAACTGGTAGAACGGTATGGCGGCTACAGCACGGAACCCATGCCCGAGGACCACGAGCTGTGGTTGCGCTGGATGGATGCCGGGGTGCGCTTCGCGAAGCTGCCCGAGGAACTCCTGACGTGGAACGACCATGCGCAACGCCTCAGCCGCACGCATCCCCATTACAGCACGGAGGCGTTCTTCCGCACCAAAGTGCATTGGTTGGCCCGCTGGTTGAAGCGGGAGCTGGGCGGCAGGCTGCTCATCATCGCGGGCACCAGCGGCATCTGCCGGAGCCGGGCCAATTTGTTGGAGGCGAAAGGGATCGCCATCCATGCGTTCACCGATGTGCGGCCCCGGGAAGTCCCCGGCTATGCCTTCATTCCGCACGATCGGCTTCCGTCCGCCGGGGAAGCCTTCATCGTGTCCATGATCAGCCAGCGCGGCAGCGGCGACCGCATCGCGGTGTACTTGTCTTCGCGGGGGCTGGTGGAGGGAGTGGATTTTCTCTTGGCAGCCTGACCAGTCCACATTTGCTTATTTGGCTACTTTGCCCTCCTTACATTCAACCGACAATGCGTATTGGTATTGCCATCACCTTGAGCATACTGACATTCTCCATTTCCTCGGCGCAGGATGACGTGATGGACCCCATCGCCGAAAAGGCCTGTGAATGCCTCCGCGACATGGATTCGACCATGACGAAGGAAGAAATGCAAACGACCTTGGGCTTGTGCATGTTGCAAGCCGCGGAACCCTATCAGAAGCAATTGAAGAAGAAATACAAGGTGGATCTTGCGCGTTCCGATAAGAACGCGGAGGAATTCGGCCGTATGGTCGGATTCCGCATGGCCTCCAAATGCCCCAAGACCTTTGGTGCCTTGTCCATGCGACTGAATGCCATGGACGTTGAACCTCCTCCCCCGCCACCGCCTGGCGTAGGCGCCGGGAACTACACGGCACCGGCCCAATCCATCGTGGGTAAACTGACCAGTGTACGTTCGGGCCAGTTCCTCACGCTGGTCGTGCTTACAGAGGACGGACGCACCTTGGATTTCCTATTGCTCGGCCAAGCGGGAAACGTGGCCAATGTGCTTCGCCAACCGGACCAGGGACGCGGCGCAACCGGCCGATGGTCCTACTCCGTGCAAGAACTTTTCGACCCCCTGAGCCGCACCTACAGGCCCTACTACGTCGTGGCCAATTTTGATGCCCGGTGAGCGTCGCCCCTTCCCGGGATACTTTCACACCAATGGACGCCGCCGCTGCTGGACTGGAAGCCTTGGGCAGCCGAATTGAAGGGCTCCAAGCCTACTTCCAATCCGGCGCAACACGGGAATTCGCATTCCGCCGCGACGCGCTCCGCGCGTTGAAAAGCGCCTTGAAGGACAATGAGGAAGCCCTGTTGGCGGCCCTGCACGCCGACATGCGCAAGCCGCGCTTCGAGGCCTACATGGGCGAACTGGCGCAGGTGCACGCCGAGATCGACCATGCCCTGGAAAACCTGTCCGCCTGGATGGAGCCGGAGCATGTCGCCGCACCGCTGGCCTTGTGGCCCCACAGCAGCTCAATCCGGGTGCGGCCGTTGGGCGTGGTGCTCATCATCGCCCCGTGGAACTATCCGGTGCTGCTGGCCTTGGCACCGCTGGTGGGCGCGGTGGCCGCCGGCAACTGTGCCGTGGTGAAGCCCAGCGAGGAAGTGCCGCACACCGCCGAGGTGCTGGGGCGCATCATCGCGGAAGCATTTGCGAAGGACCACGTGGCCGTGGTGCAAGGCATCGGCAGCGAGGTGGTGCCCCCGCTGATCGCGGGCTTCCGCTTCGACCACATCTTCTTCACCGGCTCGGTACCTGTGGGACGGAACATCCTGGCGCAGGCCGCACCGCAGCTGGTGCCCGTCACCCTGGAGTTGGGCGGCAAGAGCCCCGCCATCGTGGACCGCCGCGCGAACATCCGCCGCGCCGCCAAGCGCATCGCCTGGAGCAAGTTCTTCAACGCCGGACAAACCTGCATCGCCACGGACTATGCGCTGGTGCATGCCGATGCGCTGGATGCTTTCTTGCAAGCCCTTGCCAAGCACACCAAAGCCTTCTACGGCAAGAACCCGCAGCGATCGCCCGACTTCGCGCGCTTAGTGAATGCCAAGCATTTCGGGCGGGTGCAGCGGTATTTGTCCGATGGACGGATCGTGTTTGGCGGGCAGCACGATGCCGCCGACCGCTACATCGCGCCCACCGTGCTCACCGACGTGCCGATGGACAGCCCCGTGATGCGCGAAGAGATCTTCGGGCCCGTGCTGCCGGTGATCCCGTGGCGGGAGCCGGAGGAAGTGGAGGCCCTGGTGCGGCGCAACCCCACGCCGCTCGCGCTGTACGTGTTCAGCAAGGACCGGCGCGTGCAGCGGCATTTCACCGAACGGATCGCCTTCGGCGGCGGCTGCATCAACCACTGCATGCTGCACTTCGGCGACGTGAACCTCCCATTCGGCGGCGTGGGTACCAGCGGCATGGGGCGCTACCACGGCAAGGCCAGCTTCGACCTGTTCACGCACCACCAGGGCATCGTGCGGGCTGGAACCCTGCCCGAGCCCGGCGTCCAATTTCCGCCTTATGCGGGCTGGAAGGAGAAGGTGATCCGGCGGATGCTCGGATAAGTTCCTTGGCCGTTCGGCCAATTTCACCCTAACCGCTCCGCGCGCTTGGGCCGAAGACGGTCGCGCACCAGGATCATGTGCTTCTCATCGCACTCCATGGAGGCCACGCAGCGCCGGCCCTCCATCGTGGTGTACGTGCGCGGGTCCGCGATCCCGTGCATCTCGCAGAACTCCTCCACATGGTGGCAAAAATGCTTGGCCGTGGGCTCGGCATCGGGCCCGAGGAAATCCCAGTGGAAACGGAGGATGGACATCGGTCTGGGTCTGGTAGTGGTGCAAAGGTCCGTCATGGCCGGTGATCCATCCACTTCCATGGACCCAAGCCACTTCGCCCGAAAAACACCTTGGCCGGGGAGCCCGGCCCCATCTCACATGCCTGCCAACTTGCCCTTGAGCATGTTGATCACGGCGATTTCGGTGGCATCCACGCCCTTCATCTCGGCCAAGTACCAGCTGGCCCAGTCGCCCAGGTGGATCAGGTAGATCTGCCGCCCCAGGCGGTCGTCGCCTTGGCTCCACACCTCATGGATGTCGGCCGTGTGCTTGGCAAAGATCTCCTTGTTGATCTCCATGCGCATCTGGCTGCGTTCATGGTCATCCATGTGGCGGAAGATCACCACCGCAATGCCCTTGTCGCCTCCGGCCCATCCCACCAGCTCGTTATGGTTCATCTCCGGGATGGCGTGGTGCCAGCAAAGTTCCTTGCTGTTCTCGTTGATCTGTTGGCGGAAACGCACGCTCACCGCCTCGGTGGAGGCTTCGCTGTAAATGACGGCACGCTTGCCGAACAGCTTCCGGGCGAGGTCCTGGCCGGCCGCCTTGATCGCTTCCTGGTCCCTTTTCAGGTGGCCTGCGGCCTTGGCCAGGGAGGCCGGATAGTCGCCGTGGATGATGCCGAAATGTTTCAGGACGACGAACTGCTGGGTGAGCGAGTAGGCCAGCATGGTGCGCGGCGGGTTTCCGCCCGGGATCACGATATGGTCCAGCCCTTGGGCCTTGGCGGTCTCCAGCATGGTGCCGCCACTGGTGATGCACACCACATGCGCGCCCTTGTCCAGGGCCTGGTGCATGGCGGCCAGGGTTTCCTCGGTGTTGCCGCTATAGCTGCATGCGATCACCAGGCTGTGCTTGCCCACATAGGCCGGCAGGTAGTAGTTGCTGAACACCTCGATGGGGCAGATGGCCTCGTGTGCCACGGCTTGTGCCGCGATGCGCCCGCCGATGCCGCTGCCGCCGAGCCCGGTGACCACCACGTTGGCGTAGGGCCCGCGCGGGGCGGAGAGCTTGGCTTGGCGCCCGATGGAAAGGGCTTCGTTCAGGTGGTCGGGAAAGTTGCGGATGAGGTCGTACATGGTGCGTGGTTGGGGGCGGCGGAGGCCGCCGGTGCGAAGATCGGGCAGTTCCTACGGCAAAAAACCGGGAAGGGTTGGCACGTGTTCCTCCCGGCCGGGGGCCGGTCACTTGGGCTGCTCCACCGTGGCGGCACCGCATTGCGCGGGCACCACATCCTTGATCTCCTTCATCTTGAGGAACACCTCGTTCACTTGCTTGGTGATGCTGGTGCCGGCGTTCAGCTCGGCCACTTTCATGAACCAGCATTTCGCCTTGGCACGGTCCATCTCCGTGCTGCTGTACAGGTAGTAGAGGCCCATGTAGTTATACGCCTCCTCCAGGTCGGCCTTGGCTCGCCCCTGTTCCTCGGGCTTCATCTTGGCGATCACCTCCTCGTAGTAGGGCTTGGCCGCCCAGGTCTTCACGTCAGCGGTGTCCATCCCGGCCTGGGCGCGTGCACGGTAGAGGTAGCCCTGGTAGATGTTGGGCTGCTTACTGATGTACTGCGCCCAAGCGCTGTCGGCCACCTGGAACATCCTGGCCCGGTTGGCCATGGCGCCGAGGTAGTACCAATCGTTCACCTCGGGGCGCGGGCCCTTCACCTTCATGCGCATGGCGTCCACGGCCTTGGTATAGACCCGTGCATCGGTAAAGGCCTTGGCGGCCTCCAGGTAGAGGTAGTCCAATGAATGGTCAAGGCTGACGGCCTTCATGTACTGTTCGCCGGCGAGGGAATCATACGGGACGGGGGCCGTGGCCAGCGTGCCCGCCTGGATGGCCTGGGCCTGGGCCTTGCCCAATCCCTGGGCGATCTTGGCCGCGTACTGGTAGTCCGCACCGATCACTTTCCCGACCTGCTGCTTGCGGAAGTAGTCCTGCAAGGTGCTGTCCGCCTCGGCGAAGCGTCCTTCCTCCGTGAGGTTGAAGGCCTTCAGGCGCAGCAGTACGATGTTCTGCACACCCTCCTGCTCCAAGGCCTGGATCTCCTTGAGGCTCTCGGCGTACTTGCCCACGAGGAAGAGGAACTGCGCGTTGCGCACGCGTGCACTGGTGCTGCCCGAGTTGAGCTCCAGGTATTTCCGCATGTCGGCGGTGGCCTTGTCGAAATCACGCTGCTTGAACCAGGCTTCCGCGCGGCCGCGCCAGGCCGGCGCAAAGCCGGGGTCGAGCGCGATGGCGTTGTTGTATTCCTCGATGGAGGCGGTGAAGTTGTTCGCCCGGTAGTACATGAAGGCCTTGCGCGCCAGCGGTTCGGCGTTCTGCGGCTCCAGTTCCATGGCCTTCTTGTAGTTCTCCAGCGGCGCCGAGCCGTCGCGCGGGTTGCGCCCGAAGAGGGCATCGCCCTTGAGGATGTAGGCCTGGGGATCCTTGGGGTACAGTTCGATGGCCTGCTCCACCAGGGCCAGGGCCGCTGCGTAGTCCGGATCGCTGCCGGCCAGCAGGCCCTCGGCCTCCTCCCGGTAGGTGGCCGCTATCTGCTGTTTGCTGTATTTGTTGGTCTTCAACGTGGCCACCTCCGTGGCACGGGCGAACTGCTGCTGGGCCTCGGCCGTCTTGCCCTGCCCACGCAGCACCTTGCCCAGGCCGGCGTAGTTGAGCGGGAACTGCGAATTCACATCGATCCCCTTGCGGTAGGCGGCCTCCGCGCTGTCGGTACGGTCGTTGGCGTAGTAGTTCTCGCCCATGTAGAACCAGGCCTCGCCGTTGGTGGGGCTGGCTTTCACAATGGCCTCGAATGCCTTGGCGGCATGCTCGAACTGCTCCTTGTCCGTAAGCTTGATGGCCTGCTGCAACTGCGCAAAACCGCCAAAAGCAACGCAGGAAAGGCCGATGGTCAGAAGGGTCTTCATGAAAGGTTAAATGCTCAGGGTACGATCTCCACGTCACGCGACGGTATGCTGATGGGTGCCACGCCGAGCTTGAGGATGATCCGTTGTCCTTTATGGTTGGCAACAAAGGAAACAAAACCGGTGCCAAGACCGCTTTTTCCTTCCATGACGATCATTTTAACCGTGCGCCGCAACGGGTAGGACCCATCGGCCAAGGTGGATTGGGAGGGCAACAGGGCCTCCCCGCCGGGTGTGGCTGCGATGGGCACCAGCCGCACCCTGTTTCGCCATTCCCGCACCTGCGGGTTGTCCAGGTCGCTGATGGCTTCAAAGGGCAGCAGGGCGACCGTTCGCGGGTTGTTGGCCACCTGATCCATGGCGGCCGCCACATCCGGCACTGAACGGGCCTTCAATTGCTTGATCCCCAAGGAATCCACCAACAGGCGCGCCACGCCGCTGCCGGATCCAGCAAAAATGGCCTCCAGGCTGTCCAAGGCCCGTGTGTCCGCCACATCCGTGGTCACGTTGAGGGCTTGGCGGTCCAGCAGGCGCCGCAGATCGTCCAGGTCCAGCTGCCGCACAAGGCTCGCGGGGTTGATGGCCACGGCAACGCCCCCATGGTACACGGGCACTATACGCGGGGTGATGTTGCGTGAACGGAGATACGCATCCTGGTCGGCACCCGGGTCCACGGTGGTGACCACACAGCGCACACTGTCCGACTGCATGTTCCGAAGTAACGCGGCCTCGTCCATGTACCGCACATTCACCTCGGCCTTGGGGTAGAAGCTGGTGAAGACCATCAGCTCCTGGTCGATCACCGCGCGGCAGTCGGCATCGGCCAGCACCAGGATCCGGCCGGAAGTGGGCGTGTCGTCCCGCTCCGGGTCGGGTGCATCCCACCGGCAGGCGGGCAGGAGCAGGAGCCCGGCCAGGCCGAAAGTCACCAAGTTGTGCCGGTTGCCTTTGTCCATCACGGTTGTTTTCCGGGGCCGGTCGCACCACGGTCGCGGGTCGCCATGTGCCGGTCTACAGGGCCTCGAAACGCACCGGCAAAATAAGGCGGCAGCGCACAACCTGTCCGTTCATCCGCGCAGGTTTCCAGCGGGGCATGCGGCGCACGGCGCCCACTGCGGAGGCCTTGCACCCCGTGTGGTCGCCCTTTACCACTTTCACATCCTCCACGGTGCCGTCCGTACCCACCACGAACTGCACATACACCACTTCCTTGCCGTCCAGGTCCCGGGGAAACTCCACTTGGCGCCTCAGCCAATCGCGCATGGCCGCCTCACCACCGGGGAAGCCGGGCACTTCCTGCACCTCGGCATGGTCCCATGTACCGCCCGGATCTGTGCCAAATCCATGCCCGGCGAGGGTCTGCCCGCCCGTGCCCGATGTGGCTGTACCCGTACCCGGGGAGAGGGTGCTGGCGGTTGCCGTGCCCGAGGTATCCACCGGCGGGAGGTCCGTTGCCGTCGAATCCTTCTCCGCCGCTTCCACCGGCCCGGTCAGCGGGTCGGCCTTGGGTACCGGCGCCGGTGCTGCTATCTGCTTCGGTGCAGGTAATGCCCCGGCAGGCGGAGGCGGAAACACCACGTCCACCACCTGGGAGACGATATGGGTGCCGTTGGGCGCTGGAGGTATGCCGGGTGCATGCCGCAATAGTGCCCATGGGAATACCAGGGTCGCGGCCAGCAGACATATGGCTGCCATGAAGGCCATGGCCACATGCTTGCCATGGTCCGAGCGCAGGCGGAAGGCGCCATAGCCCTGGTTGCGTTCAGCAAACACCAGCTCATTCCGTTCCGGGCTGGTTTCCGTGTTCCAAGCCCCGGCACTCAAGGCCAGGCACATCACGGTGAAGAGGGCGATGAGGGTTGCGGTCAGCATGCTTGCCGGGTATTGGGCCCAAAGGCCGTTCGTTTCCCTGTACAACCCGGCAAGCCGCAGGTTCATTGCACCGTTTCCCGGTGCCTTGGTACCGATGCCCCGATCGGGCGGCGCGGCACCTCCAATGGTGGACTAATCGACCTGGTCCCGGCTTTGTGCCTGCTTGCGGCGCCACATGGCGCCGCGCACCAGGCCGTAGGCAAGCAGGATGATACCCAGCGGCAGGCGGAACCGGGTGACCTGTGGAAGAAAGCCCGGCGAGACCAGCAGCAAGGTGCCCACCACCAGGTAGAGCACGCTCATCAGCAGGGCGAAATACTTCATGGTGCAACGCCGGGTCGGGCATCCGCACGGCCGGCCACCGGGCCGCCGCGCAGGCCTCGGGTCACTTGAGCTTGAAGTCCACCGGGATGGTGAAGCGGCACTTCACGGCCTTGCCGTTCATTTTCCCCGGCGACCACTTGGGCATGGATTTCACGGCACGCACAGCCTCCTTGTCCAGGCCCGGGCTTACTCCGCGGCGGACCTTCACATCCTCCACGCTGCCGTCCTTGTCCACCACAAACTCCACGAACACCTTGCCTTGGATACCGGCATCGAACTCCATGTCCGGGTACTTGGTGTTCTTCTGGAGATATTCGTACATCTTGCCCATTCCACCCGGAAAATCGGGCTGCTCCTGTACCGCGGCCAGGTCGTAGGTCACTTCCTCCACCGGCGGCGGCGGCGGCGGCGGGGCATCGATCTTCTCCCCTTCCTGGGTGGTGGTGCTGGCGGTGGTCTCGCTCAGGTCCTCCTGGGTGGGGGGCGGTGCCTCCACAGGCTCGTCGCTGGCCTCCACGGCCACGAACTGCACGGTCTCGATCTGGGGCTGGGGCGGAGGGATCACCTCAGGCGGGGGCGGGGGTTCCTCCGGTTTGTCCTCGGTGAAGTTGTCCAGGTTCACCTCCACGATCTTCACTTTCTCCGGGGCGGCCTCCGCGGGGCCCATCTTGGAGATGGCCCAAGGGGTGCCCACCGCCACGACGAAGAATGCCACAGCGCCCACCATGGCAAAACCCAGCCGGCGCGAATAGTCCTTGCGCAGCTCGAAGGCCCCGTACGCCTTGTTACGGGTGGCGAACACCAGTTCGTTCCGCGTGCCCTGCAACACGTTCATCCAAGTGGTATCGAACGTGAGCAGGACGCTCAAGCCGACCAGCAACGCGATGAGGATCACAAAGCTCATGGGGTCAGAATTTGAGTTTCTCCGCTTCCAATAACACCAACTCCTCCGGCTTGATGGTATCCTGCACCGCGAACTTGCCGATGCCGCTGATGTCCATCTCATCCACCATGTCGATCATGTTCCGGTACTTGGCGTCCGCGTCCGGCTTGATGATCACGAAGAGGGCCTCCTCCTGTTTCTGTACGTTGTTCTTCAGTGAATCGTAGGCCACCTTGTCGATCTCGTTGGCGTTGTACCGCCGGCTGAGCTCCTGCACCTGGTCGAAGGTGCTCTTGTTCTGCTCGATCAGGTACTTGGTGATCTTCGAGAAATCGGTGCGCGTCAGCTGGGTCTCACCCGGTTTGAAGGCATCGCGGTAATAGAAAATCTGGTCGTCCTTGGTGAGGAAGAGGGTGAGTGCGTTGTTCACCTTGGCCAGGTCCTTCTTCTGCTCCTGCTGGTCCTGCGGCACCGGGAAAGTGAGCTGCAGGGTGGAGGGCTTGTACATGGTGGTGGTGAGGATGAAGAAGGTGAGCAGCAGGAAGGCCAGGTCCACCATCGGCGTCATGTCGATGTGGGTGCTGCCTTTCTTGGCCCGCTTCTTCTGGTGGCGCCCTCCGCCCCCGCCTTCCTGTCCTCCTACATCTGCCATGGTTTCCTATGGATTCAGCCTGTTGAAGTACCTTCCTTTCATCACCCTGTACACGCAGGATGTCATTTGGTTGAACTGACCGCCATGCGGCTCTCTTCCAGGTTGGTGATCATCTTGAACCGGTTGATCTTCACCGTGGGGCTTTGGAAGATCTTGATCACCTTGTTCATGACGCTGTAGTCCACGTTGCCGTCGCCCTTGAGCGCCACGATGGGGTTGCGCCCTTCGGCCCCGCTGCTGAAGATCAGCTGGGTGACGCGGATCCAGTCTATCAATTGGTTGTTCGTGCTGTCGATGGGAATGCCCTTGGAAGCCTTGTCCACCGGTCCGCGTTCCGTGGAACTCTCCAGGTCCAAATAGGCCGGCATCTGCTGGATGGGCAGGCCGATGGCCCCCAGGCTCACGAAGCGCTGCACCTGATCGGGGGTGAAGTTCACCTTGTACCGGTTGCCCATCTCCTCGATCACCGCCTTGCGCACCTTTTTGTCGGTGAAATCCCAGAAAACGCGGCCAACGCTATCCACCACCACCGTCATCAGGTTCTCCGTGGGGATGGTCTGCTGGCTGCGGCTGCTGGGGATGTCCACCACCACGCTGTCCTCCGGACGGAACTGCGCGGTGAGCATGAAGAAGGTCACCAACAGGAAGCCCAAATCAACCAACGGCGTCATGTCGATCGCCGGGCTGCTCTTGGGCATCTTGATCTTGGCCATTTCGGTGTCAGGTTAGTCAACCGGTGCAACCCTCTCCCTAGGCGGCCTTGTTCGCCAAGGTCTGGCTTACGCTGAACCCGGCCTCGTCGATACCGTGTGTAATGCCGTCCACCTTGCTGCTGAAATAGTTGAACATGATGGTGGCAATGGCACCTCCGGCCACACCAAGCGCCGTGTTGATCAGGGCCTCGGAAATACCGGTGGAGAGCGCGGTGGCATCGGGCGCACCAGCCGTGGCCATGGCGCTGAAGGCCCGGATCATCCCCAGCACGGTTCCGATCAGGCCGAACAGGGTGCTCACACTTGCGCAGGTGGAGATGATCACCAAGTTCTTGCTCAACATCGGCAATTCCAAGGCGGTGGCCTCCTCAATCTCCTGTTTGACCACATTGATGCGCGTCTCCTTGTCCAAGGTAGTGTCGTTCATCACCGTCTTGTACTTCTCCAAGCCGTTGCGCATCACGTTGGCCACGCTGCCCTGCTGCTCGTCGCACACGGTCATGGCCTCGTCCACCCGGTCGCTGGCCAACAGCTGGCGCACGTTGTGCAGGAATTCGTCAATACGGCCCTTGCCCGTGGCACGGGAAAGCGTAATGCCCCGCTCAATGGAGAAGATGATCACCAACAACAGGATGGTGAAGATGATCGGCACAATAAACCCGCCCTTGTGGATCAGGCCGAAGGTGTGCGCCGGGTTCTCTGCCACCGGATGCCCGTGCACGGGGTCGCCACCCTCAAAGTTCGAGGGGTCGCCCAGCACGAACATGTAGAACAGGATGCTGACGCCGAGGGCCAGGGGGAAAGTCAAGGCCACGAACAGACTGGACAACTTTCCGGATTTGCGTGTGCTCATGGATGGATGGTTTCGTGTTTCAGGACAGGTCTATGGCTTGTTCGTTGTTCACCGGTACCGCATACATCAGCACCGGAGGGGCGCAAACATAGAGAAGTTCTTCCGGTTTCCAGGCATGGGCCCGTGTTCATGCACCCAATGGCCCTTGGCCGCCCGGCCGGTCTGACAACGCAGGCCTGCACCGATCCTTGTCCACGCCACAAGGATTGGTCGGTCAAGGGGATTTTCCGGTCGTATAGCGGCAGGCAGCGGCCCGTGCATACCATCCACCCATCGGCTCTCCAAAGCGAAAGGAATACAAGTATGTTAATTATTTTATGTGGTGCTATTTTCCATGTAAATTATATTTGCACCCGCAATCGATAACCACGTGGCACCTACGCCACATCAGCCCAAAACGATATGACCATGGAAACCACGACCACCGCCCCCGTCAAATGGACCATCGACCCCATGCACAGCGAGGTCCAGTTCAAGGTGAAGCACATGATGATCTCCACCGTCACCGGAAGCTTCCAGAAGTACGATGCCGACATTGAAGTGGTCGGCGATGACCTGAGCACCGCCAAGGTGGACTTCCGCGCCGAGGTGGACAGCATCTCCACCAACAACGCCCAACGGGACGCCCACCTGAAAAGCCAGGATTTCTTCAGCGGTGAAAAGCACCCGCACATCCGGTTCGTGAAGACCGGTGCCAAGCCCGTGGACCACGACGGAAGCTGGACGCTCTACGGCGACCTGACCATGAACGGGGTGACCCGGCCGGTGGAGCTCAGCGTGGAATGGGGCGGCGTGATGAAGGATCCCTACGGCAACACCAAGGCCGGCATCAGCGTGCACGGCAAGGTGAACCGGAAGGACTGGGGCATCAACTGGAACGCGGCCCTGGAAGCGGGCGGCCTGCTGGTGAGCGACGAGGTGCGTATCGCCTGCGAAGTGCAATTGGTGAAGCAGGGCTGAGCGAACGGCCCTGTGGTTGAAGGAAGGCCCGGCCATGCCGGGCCTTCCCGCATCCGGGAGGGGCCTGCACGG
Source organism: Flavobacteriales bacterium (assembly GCA_023382455.1). Lineage (GTDB taxonomy): Bacteria > Bacteroidota > Bacteroidia > Flavobacteriales_F > PHOS-HE28 > PHOS-HE28. Next base: position 69,596 of record JAHDVX010000012.1, on the reverse strand, counting down.
CTACCCCAGGAGCACCACGGCTAATATTGCGGACCGTCTGGCCTGTTCATCGCCGCGGCATTGCCCATGGGAATTCCCTTCCTGACCATTGCCGCACGACCCCTGACCGGCGTGCTGCCGATCCTCCTGCTCTGCCCCACCCTGTCCGCCCAAATTCCGGCCTGGGCCTTCAACATCGGCTCCACCGGCTACGAGGAGACCCGCGGTATCGCCGTGACTGATGAGGGACACGTGGTGATCACCGGTGAATTTGAACTGACCGTGGACTTCGATCCCGGGCCCGGCACCTTCGAACTCACCAGCCAGGGATACAGCGATGCATTCGTGGCACGCTACACCAACGACGGCCGCTTGCTCCATGCCGTGTCCTTCGCGGGCAACATGGCCAGTCAAGGCTACGGCGTGGCGGTCGGCCCGGACGGCACGGTGTTCACCACCGGCATCTTCACCGGCACCGTGGACCTGGACCCCGGCCCCGGTACCGACCAGCGAACCAGTAGCGGCTACTATGATGTTTACCTGTGCGCCTTGGACCGCGACGGCAACCTGCTCTGGGCGGACGTGATCGGCGGGCCAGGGAACGAGGAAACCCGGAGCGTGGCCGTGGGCCTGGACGGCAACCCCTGCATTGCCGGGGAGATCCATGGTTCGTTCGATGCCGACCCCGGGCCGGCCGTACATCCGGTGGACAGCATCGGCTCCTTCGATGCCTTCGTGGCCAAATACCAGGGCTCGGACGGTGCCTTGCTTTGGGCCCATGCCATCGGCGGTGCGGGGGACGACCGCGCATACGATGCCGCCGTGCGGCCGGACGGCACCGCCATCGTCACCGGCTATTTCGGGGGCACCATGGACCTGGACCCCGGCCCCGGCCAATACCTGGCCACGGCAGCGGGCCAGTGGTCCGATGCCTTTGTGGTCTGCTATGGCCCGGCCGGCGATTTCCTTTGGGGTGATGGAATGGGCAGCGACGGCACGGACAGCGGCCGCGGCGTCGCCTTGGACAGCCTGGGCAACACGGTGGTGGTGGGCCGGTTCACCCGGGTGGCCTACTTCGGCACCGGAACCGACCTGGACAGCCTGGTCTGCACCGGGCCCACCGGCGATGCCGACATCTTCCTGGCCAAATACGGCCCAACCGGCTCGCTCCTGTGGGTGAAGGGCATCGGCGGACCGCAGGAAAACATGCCCCGGGGAACCGCCACCGACCACCAAGGCAACATCCTGGTGGCCGGGCGCACCAAGGGCACCATCGATTTCGACCCCGGGCCCGGCACCGCCTTGGCCACCGCCAACGGGGTATTCGACGGCTTCCTGGCCAAGTACAGCCCCCAAGGTGATCACATCTGGGGCTTCACCGTGGGCGCCAGCTACCATACCCGCGGGCTCAACGTCACCACCGATGCCGTGGGCAGCGCCTACCTCACCGGGTGGTTCACCGAGAATGTGGACCTCGACCCCGGGCCCGATACCCTGCTGCTGGTGAACCATGGCGAAATGGATGCCTACCTGGCCAAATACAGCGACCTGCCGCTGCACGAGCTCCAACTGTCCATCCAGCTGGACGACCAGCCCTCGGCCACCGGCTGGGCACTGAGGGACCTGGCCGATGACCGGGCCTTGTTCACCGGGGCGGCCCGCGCCACGGATGCCTCCCTGGAGATCGCCGATACCTGGCAGGTGCCCGACGGCTGCTACCGCCTGGTGGTCACCGATGCGGACGGCAACGGCATCGACGGCGGCGGCTATGTGCTCACGGGCGACAGCCTGCCATTGCTCCTGGCATCCGGGGACTTCGGCGCAGAAAGTGCCTTGCAGGGGGCCGACGGTTCCTGCCTCCCCCTGGGCCAAGCCGCTCTCACCCCTGGGGATTGCACGCAGGAATTGTTCGATGCCGGTGATACGCTCCACATCAACCCGGTACCGGGCGCCACAGGCTACACCCTCTGGTTCTTCGATCCCCACGGAACCTACTCCGGCCCCGTCTTCTCGCCCACCGACGCATTCCCACTGGGCCTGATGCCACCGGGCACCCCCACCCTCCTGCCCCTGAACGTGCGGGCCGCCGCTTGGCTGAACGGTACGCCGGCCGCTTTCGGGCCCGCTTGCCGGATCCGGTTCGACGGCACCATCGGTTGGGCTGAAACACCCTTGGCCACCGCATCGCTCGCGTTGGCACCGAACCCGGCAGCAGGCGGAAAGGCCCAACTTCGGGCCACGGGCCTGCCGGACGGGAACTGGCCCCTGGTGGTGACCGATGCCCTCGGGCGAACCGTTCACCGCGCCACGCTTCATTCGGCGAACGGCCGGGCCGAACAGCTCCTGTTCAGCCACAAGGTCACCCCCGGCCTGTACCAAGTGACCCTCATGCTGCCCGGCGGGCCGCTCACGGTCCGCCTCTCCGCCACGCCGTGAGCGGCCCTTGCCGCTACCTTCACGGCGTGAAAAAGATCAACGACACCACCATCGCCCTCCTGATTGACGGCGATAACGCGGCCCCGCGCCGCCTCGGGCCCATCCTGGAGGAGGTCTCCAAGGAGGGCACCATCACCATCCGCCGCATCTACGGCGACTGGACCAACACCGGCATGAAGGGCTGGAAGGAGCTGCTGAACGCCAACGCCATCCAGCCCGTGCAACAATTCGCCTACACCAAGGGCAAGAACAGCACCGACAGCGCACTGATCATCGATGCCATGGACATCCTCCACGGCGAGCTCGTGGACGCCTTCTGCATCGTAAGCAGCGACAGCGATTACACCCGATTGGCCACCCGCCTGCGCGAGGCCGGCCTCTACGTGATGGGCGTGGGCGAACAAAAGACCCCCGATGCCTTTGTGCAGGCCTGCGAACGCTTCATCTACGTGGAGAACCTGGAAGATCACGATGAGCACCGGGCCGAGGCCAAACCCCTAAAAAAGCAGGCAGATAAGCCGCTATCGGCCAACACGGCCCTGATGCGCACCCTGCGCAAGGCCTTCAACATGGCCAAGGACGAGGACGAGACCGCCTCGCTGAGCAACCTCGGCCAGGCCCTGCGCCGCCTGAACCCGGGCTTCGACCCGCGCAGCTACGGCCACGGCTCGCTCTCAGCCCTGGTGAATGCGCTGAAGGACAAGCTGGACGTGGTCCGCGAGGAAAAAGGCAACAAGGTGACGGTGCGGTTCCGGAAGTGAACTCGGGCCGCTCCAGCCCTTCCCTGCACGCGGGCCGTGCGAGCGCCCAGTTGGGGATGCTCCATGCGCAACCGGGTACCCCGAATGGATGGCGCGCGCCGCTATCCTTCGTCCGGACGAGACGCACCGAAGAGAGGAACCTAGAGCGAAGTACCCGACCGGGGAGGAACCATGCAAGGGCCTTTTCGGGCAGCAACGACCCGCTTTGCGCTTTTGCCAAGAACGCCGCGCGCCGTCGCTTACTTCGCCTTTGCGTAGCCGCTTCGGCAGAGCAAGGAGCTATGGTGCAAGAGACCGGAGCGAGGTTCTTCGAGCCACCCCCCCGTGAACCTTCGTGCCGCACCGGCACGCCCCGAACAGATACCGCTCACTCAGTGAACCGACCACTCACTCGGTGGTTCGGCATGGTATCGCCCCGTCATTCTTGTTTTGCCCGTGGCAGTACCCTCGTATGCGGACGCGGATCGGATCATCGGCCATCAACAGCGCCTTGTTGCGGGCATGTGCGCACCTGGGGCTACGGCCGTCCACATCCGATCACACAACGGCCCACACCACGGGCGATCGAACCATGAACCTCATCACACGGACCTCCCGGTTGGCGCTCATCGCGCTCGTCCTGCTTCATCAAGCGTGCAAGAAGGATACGGACAACGGGCCATCCCCGGGTGGGGGCGGCACCGGCCCAGGTCCCGGCAGCAACGGACTGATCACAAGCTGGAGCCCACTCAAGCCCTATCCCGATGAGGTGATCACCTTCACCGGAGGCCCTTTCAACACCGACCTCGTCCAGAACACGGTCACCTCAAATAACCAAGCCTTCAACGTGCTGAGCGTGAGCACGACGCAACTCGTGGTGCAGCCTCCCGCCGGGTGGGCGCCGTTCACCGGTGGTTACAGTGCCGTGTTCGTCAACAGCGGGACATCTGCGGACACCGTGCCGTACATGTACTGGAAACGGCCCTTCAACCTGATGCACCTCGAGGACAACCTGGACCAGATATTCTCCGGTCAGCCCGCGCGGGCCGGCGACAGTGTGCTGTTCAATCTGACTGGTGCCACGCTGACCGGCATGAGCATGAGCTTGAACGGCCAGGTCATACCCGGTCCGTTCGCATTGGACTCGGGCTTCTATTGCACCATCGGCTTCCGTATCCCGCTCATTTTCGCCAGCGGTACGGATGAAGCCACCGTGGAGAGCGCCTTGTTGAGCGCCACCAATGCCGACGGGCGCTCGGACACGCTCACGATCGCGTTCGCACCCACGCCGGACATGCGGGTGCAGGGCATGGAGCTCCTCGGCGGTGGGAACACCTTCAGCATCAGTGCAATGAACAGCGGAGGGCAGGTGCTCAACTTCCGGGTCTTCGGTCGGTATCTGCACAGCACCCAGCCATGGGCCCTCAGCGGGCCTTCCCCGGCCACGGGCACCTTGGGCGTGGGCGGCTATCCGAACGAAGCCTTCCTCGTGGTGAACCCCGTGAGCATGCAGCCGGGATTCTATACACTGAGCATCTCCGGCACGTTGGTCTCTTACAGCTTCACGTTCACGCCGTAGTCGCGGCAAGGAGCGTACGGCCAATGCCCGCATGCCGCATCGCGGTGTACCGGATCCACGGCGCCGTGCACGACAACCGAGCCATGCTTCATGGGGCACCGGGCGGCATGTACCCCGAATGCAAGGTGGTGAACTTGCCGGAACCGCAAGGCAACGAGGGCGCGGATGCATAGCCGGGGGGCGTCGGCGAGCCTTGGGCTCACTTCCGGATCCGGTGGTTCAATAACATCGGTCATGGGTCCGCCCCAAAACTGGCGCGAGCGTCTTCCGCACGTGCCATTCAACGGAGCTGCTTGAGCAGCGGAGACGCTACCCTCGCGAGAATCCATTACGCGCAGGCTTGGTCACCGATGAAACGGCCTATATGTGGAGCAGTGCCATTCCGCATCCGGGGTTTGAATACGATGAGGCGTAGAAGCAATTGGGCAAAGGGCGCTCGTGCCATTCTACGGAGCTGCTTGAGCAGCGGAGGCGCTACCTTCGCGAGCATCCATTACGCGCAGGCTTGGTCACCGATGAAACGGCCTATATGTGGAGCAGTGCCAATTCGCAACTGGGGTTTGAATGCGATGAGACGTAGAGGCAAGCCGGCGAGAGGCACGAGCGGAGGACGCTCGCGCCAGAGTGGGACCCTGGTCCCATTATTGATCACGGGGAACGTTGTGGTTCATGGCACGGATCAAACCATCGCCGCAAGTTGGCGTCCGATCCTGTAGCGCATATCCCCGCAACGGGGCTCCAATTCACCGACCATGCCCCAGTATCGCACCCTCACCCTGTTGCTGGCCTCCTTGCCGCTTACCGGCGCTTTTGCCCAAAGCATGCCGCCGGAACAGTACTACAGCGCCGATGGGCACCTGCTTCTGCTGGGGGGCCAGCCCAGCACGGGGCTCTATGAGAAGCCGACCATCCGCACACTGGACCTGCAGTTCGGCCAGGCCAACTATTGGCAGCTGCTGCAGCAGAACTACCAGAACCAGACGGACATCCCGGCCACATTGACCGTGGACGGCACGGTATACGACAGCGTGGGCGTGCGCTTCAAGGGGCAGACCAGCTATTTCATGCTGCCCAACGGCGCGCAGAAGACCTCCTTCAACATCACGCTGGACCACACGGACCCGGACCAGGAGCTGATGGGCTACGAGACCCTGAACCTGAACAACGCCTTCCAGGACCCGTCCTTCCTGCGCGAGGTGGTGTACCTGGAGCTGATCCGCGACCATGTGCCGGCGGCCAAGGCCAACTTCGTGCACCTGAACATCAACGGCGCCAGCTGGGGACTCTACCCCAATGTGCAGCAGCTGAACAAGGATTTCATCTCGGAATGGTTCCTGAGCAATGACGGGCACCGCTGGCGCGCCGACCGGCCGGACGGCCAGACGGGCGGCGGCCCCGGCCCCGGCGGGCAATGGGGTGACGGCACCGCGGCCCTGAACGACCTGGGGCCGGACACCACCGACTACCAGACCTACTACACCCTCAAAGGAACGGACCTGGACAGCAATCCATGGGAGGCGCTGGTGCGCACCTGCCAAAAGCTGGAGGGGCTGCCCCAGGCACAGCTGGCCGACAGCCTGCCGAAATACCTGGACATCGACCGCACGCTGTGGTTCCTGGCCACGGAGATCGCCTTCAGCGACGACGACAGCTACGTGCACAAGGGCAAGATGGACTACTACCTGTACTGGGAGCCGCTGACGGGCCGCATGGTGCCGCACGAGTTCGACGGCAACAGCGTGATGAAATCCAACGCGGTGAACTGGAGCCCCTTCTACCACCAGAACGACGCGAACTACCCGCTGCTCAACCGCCTGTTGGCGGTACCGGCCTGGCGGCAGCGCTACCTGGCACACCTGCGCACCATCATCAGCGAGAAGATGCAGAGCCTGAACTTCAATGCCTTGGTGGACGGATACGTGGCCCTGATCGATGCCGAGGTGCAGGCCGACCCCAAGAAGCTGTACAGCTACAGCAGCTTCAACTCCGAGGTGAACGTTCTGAAGAACTTCATCTCCAACCGAAGGAACTACCTGTTGAGCAATGCCGAGGTGGCGCAGATGGCACCCCAGATCACGGCCGTGGAGCACATGGTGGATGGCACCGCATGGCAGGCGCCGCTGCCCACGCAGACGCCCGCAGTGCGCGCCACGGTCAACAGCAGCAACGGGATCTTCGCCGTGCGCCTTTACCACGGCACGGGCTACGACGGCACCTTCACCCGGACGGACATGGCCGACGACGGCCTGCACGGCGATGGCGCCGCCGACGATGGCGTCTTTGGCGCCACGCTGCCCGCCTACGGGCCCAACACGGTGGTGCGCTACTACGTGGAGGCCGTGGCCGACAATGCGGCGCGATCCGTGGTCTACGCGCCCCCGGGAGCCGAACACGACGTGTACGCCTACACCGTGCAGGCGGAGACCGCATCGACCTCCGTGGTGATCAACGAGCTGATGGCCAGCAACACGAACACCGTGGCCGACAATTTCGGCGAGTACGATGACTGGCTGGAACTATACAACGGCGGTGCGGCGGACATGGACCTGGGCGGCGGTTTCCTCACGGACGACGGCACCAACCTGTTCAAGTGGCCGATCCCCCAGGGTACCACCATCCCGGCCGGCGGCTACCTCATTTTCTGGGCGGACGAGGACCAATCGCAGGGCGTGGACCACACCAACTTCAAGCTCAGCGCGGCCGGCGAGGAGCTGTGGCTCGTCAACGCGGACAGCGCTGTGGTGGACCATGTGCAGTTCGGTGCGCTCAATGCCGACATGGGCTACGCGCGCGTGCCGAACGGGAGTGGCCCCTTCGTGGAGCAGGCGCCCACCTTTAACGCCAACAACGACCTGGTTTCCTCCGTGCAGGAGGCGGCCACACCCGCCGCTTTCGAGGCCTTCCCCAATCCGACGAACGGCGTGCTCACGGTGCGCTGCAGCACGCCCACGGACCTGGAGCTGCACGACGCCACGGGCCGGATGCTTTGGACCGGCCGGGTGAACGGCAACACCACGCTGGACCTCGGCATGCGTGACGCGGGCAGCTATCTGTTGCGCGCCCCGGCCACGGGCGGCGTGCTGCGCATCATGGTGGTGCGGTAGCGACGGAGGTCCGGCACCGCATTTCCTCCGGCGGATCGTGGCGAGCTCACGCGCTCTTCTTCCCCGGTGCGCTCTCAAGCTTCCACGCCGTGGCCAAGAAGCCCAGCAAGGCCACGGCGCGCAGGGCGTATTTCAAGGCACCTTCCAGCGGCAACTGCTCACAGGCCCACCACAGGAACACGCCACCGGCCATGTAGCCCAGCACCCGCCGCACGTTGTACGGAACGGGGTAGTGCTTCTGGCCCCACACGTAGCTCACCACGGCCATGGCGGCGTAGCAGATGAAGGTGGCCCAGGCTGCGCCGATGTAGCCGAACATCGGGATCCACCAGAAGAGCAGCACCAAGGTGATCACCGCGCCGATGATGGAGATGGTGCTGCCGGCGCGCGTGCGGTCGCTCAGCTTGTACCACACGCTCTGGTTGTAGTAGATGCCCAGGAACACGTTGGCCATCATCAGGATGGGCACCACCACCAGGCCGGGCCAGTACGCCGGGTTGGGGATGAACCAGCGGAACAGGTCCAGGAAGAGCATCACCAGCAGGAAGGCGCCCATGCACACGGCCACGAAGATGTTCATGATGCGGGCGAAGGTCTCCCGGCTGTCCTTCTCCTTGGCGTGGCTGAAGAAGAAGGGTTCCGCGGCGAAGCGGAAGGCCTGGATGAAGAGCGTGATCAGGATGGCCAGCTTGTAGGAGGCGCCGTAGATGCCGATCTGCGCATCGGCCACGTCGGCAGGCAGCAGGTGCTTCATCAGCACGCGGTCGGCGGTCTCGTTGGTCATGCCCGCCAGGCCGGCCACCAGCAGCGGCAGCCCGAAGGCGAGCATGGGCCGCAGCAGCTTGGCATCGAAGCCGGTATCCTTGCGGCCCAGGTGCGGGGCGGGCCACTCGGGCAGCAGCAACAGGAACTTCACCGCCGAGCCGATCAGGTTGATCAGGAACACGTAGCCCACGCCGATGGCGGGGTCGTACACGGCCTGCACCAGCGCGTCGGGGTTGCCGGCATCGAAGCGGGGCTTGCAGTACAGGAAGATGAAGAGGTTGCCCACCACGGTCACCAGCACGCTGAGGATGTTCACCCCCGCGAACTTCCAGGGCCGCTCCTTCAGCCGCAGGCTGGCCAAGGGCACGGCCGTGGCGGCCTCCACACCGATGATGGCGATGAGCATCCGCACGGAGAACACCTGTTCCGGATAGCCGATGGCCTCGGCGATGGACCGCGCGCACAGCAGCCCCACGGTGATGAACACGCTGCTGGTGAAGGCCAGCAACCAGGCGGAGGTGGCGAAGATCCGCGGGTTGTCGCGGTGCTTGGTGGCGAAGCGGAAATACGTGGTCTCCATGCCGTAGGTGAGCACCACGTTCAGGAAGGCCGTCCAGGCGTAGAGCGAGGTGATGACCCCGAAGGCCGCCGGCGCGAACACGCCCCGGCTGGTATACAGCGGCGTCAGCAGGTAGTTGAGGAAGCGCGCAACGATGCTGCTGGCCCCGTAGATGGCCGTTTGGCCGGCGAGTTTGCGCAGCACGCTCATGATTGCGGGAACCACGGATCAACACGGATGCACACGGATGGGCAAGAGGGTTGACCAGCTCTCCGTGCCAAACACATGGATCCGTGTTTATCCGTGTGCATCCGTGGTCCTGCTACCCCTTGAACACCGCCTTGCGCTTCTCCATGAAGGCCGTGGTGCCCTCCTTGAAATCGGCGGTGCCGAAGCATTTGCCGAACTCCTCGATCTCGCGCTGCATGCCGTCGGCACCGGGCTCGAAGCCGGCATTCACCGCACGGATGGCGGCGGCCAGGGCGGTGGGTGAGTTCTTCAGGATGGCGGCGGCCAGCTCGTTGCACCTGGCCAGCAGCTGGTCCTGGGGTACAACGTGGTTCACCAAGCCCCATTGCAGGGCCTCGTCCGCCTTGATCATGCCGGCGGTGAAGATCATTTCCATGGCCTTGCCCTTGCCCACCAGGCGGGCCAGGCGCTGCGTGCCGCCGTAGCCGGGGATCACGCCCAGGCTGGTCTCCGGCAGGCCCATGCGCGCGTTGTCGCTGGCCACGCGGAAGTGGCAGCTCATGGCCAGTTCCAGGCCACCGCCCAGCGCGAAGCCGTTCACCGCGGCGATCACCGGTTTGTTCAGCTGCTCCACATGGTCGAAGAGCTTGCGGTGCCCGTCGGCACTGAGGGCTTTGCCATCGGCCACGCTGAAATGTGCGAATTCCTTGATGTCCGCGCCCGCCACGAAGGCCTTGGGGCCGCTGCCTGTAAGGATGAGCACGCGCACGGTTTTGTCGGCCTCGGCCTCGGTCAGCGCCTGGTCAAGTTCGTTGATGGTATCCCTGTTCAACGCATTCAGCTGGTCGGGGCGGTTGATGGTGATGGTGCGGATGCCGTCGGCATCGGTGATCAGGATGTTCTGGTAGGCCATGGGGACTTGCTCGTTCAATCTGTTCCGGGCAAATGTACCGGAGGGTGGTCCAGGGGAAGCGTGACAAAGAAGGCGGAACCGCTGCGCCCCGGTTCCGTGGTGCTTTCAAAATGCACCCTGCCGCCGGCCTGCTCCACCATGCGTTTCACCATGGCCAGGCCCAGGCCCATGCCGCTGGTCTTGGTGGTGAAGCTGGGCTGGAAGATGCGGTCGCGGTCCTCCGGCGCGATGCCCGTGCCGTTGTCCCGCACTTCGGCCACGGCCTCGCCGCCGCTGCGGCGCAATACCACGTCCACACGCCCTTGCCGCTCTTCGGGGACGGCTTGCAGCGCGTTCTTGATCAGGTTGTTGAACACGCGCAGGAGGTGCTCGCGGTCGGCCAGTACGGGCAGCGGGCCTTCGCCTTGCAGGTGCACGGTGTGGCCCGGCGTGTCGGCGAAGAGCTGGACGGCGGTGCGCGCCACCTCGGCGAGGTCCACGGGCCGGGGCTGTGCGGGCGGCACCTGCGCGAAGTGCGAGAACTCGCCGGCAATGCGGCTCAGCACGTCGATCTGCTCCACCAGTCCGGCGCTGAAGCGGTCCAGGCGCTCCCGGGCATCGGGCATGGCCGGGTCCCACGTGCGGCGGAACTGCTGGATGTTGAGCTTCATCGGGGTGAGCGGGTTCTTGATCTCGTGCGCCACCTGCTTGGCCATTTCGCGCCAGGCGCTCTCGCGCTCGCTGCGGGCCAGCTTCAGGGCGCTTTCGCGCAGCTCCTCCACCTTGCGGTTGTACACGCGCACCAGCTGGCCCAGTTCATCGTTGCCGCGGTAGTTGATGGGCTCGTTGCGCGCCCCGAGGCCGATGCGTTCCAGGCCGCGCCGCAGCAGTTCCAGCGGGCGGGTGGTCCAGTGGGTGATCAACGCTGCGGCCACCACGCTCAGCAGGAAGAGCAGGGTGAAGAGGTTGACCAAGGCCACATAGGCGGCCGCGCGTTCCTGCTCCACCTCCGTCTGCCGCGCGAAATAGGGCAGGGCGAGGTAGGCCAGCACCTTGCCCTGGTCGTTGCGGAAGGGCATGTAGGCGGTGGTGAAGCGCGCCTGGCCGATGTGCTCACCGTGGAAGAAGAAGGAGGCGCCCTCCATGGCCAGGTGCCGGAAGGCACGGGGATCCATGCGCCTGCCGAGCAGGCCGGTGTTGAACACCTGCTCGCGGGAGGTGGCGAAGAGCGTACCGTCCGGGGCGTAGAGGGTGAGGTCGGTGAAGAACACGTTGCTGAGTTTGCCCAGCAAGTGGTCCAGGTACGGTGCCATGGAAGGTGAGAGTGCCGATTCGCCGTGGAGCGTTTGGCGCAGCTCGTTCAACACACCCCGCGTACGCTCGCCCATGATGCGCGTGCTGCGGTTCTCCTGGCGCGCATCCACCGTGTGCCGCATGCCCAGGCTGAAGAGCAGCAGGCTGGCCACGGCGAACCCGGCAACACCCAGGCGCACCTTCCCTCCCACGCCCACCACGGCCCCACGCTCGCTGCGCACCAGCAGCCGGCATCCGCCGACGACCAAGACGAGCAGGCAGTAGAACAGGAAGAGGTAGGAGAAGGTGGTCACATGGTCCCACGGATCGGGGATCCTGGAGCCTAGCACCACCAACGAGCCGTGCGGGTCGCCCTTGGCCAACAGGTCATAGCCGTCCTGGACCCATCGCAGGCCCTCACCCGGGGCGGCCCGGCTCCACGTGATGGGAAAGATGTACGGCCCTGAGCTGGCGGTGAGCAACCCGCGCTCGTAGCGTGCCTGTGCGTAGCGGCCCGGGTTGATGGACGAGGGGGGCGGGCCGGCCAGGAGGAGTTCGGGAAAGCCGAGGCCGTCGGCCACCAGGCGAGGGCGAAGTTCCAGGAACAGCAGGGCGCTGTCCAGGTGCACCCGCCCCATGTAGAGGGCGTCTTCCCCCGGCCGGTCGGTGATGCGCAGGTCTGTTGGTTCACCCGTGGGCACGCCCTGCTCGTAGCGGTCGATGATGGCTTGGGCCGAGGGGGCACCGTCCGGGGAGGTGGAGCAGAACGACCGCCCGGACACGAGGTAGAGGCGCAGGTCGTACCGGTCCCAATAGCCGGTGAAGAAGGGTTGGCGCACCATGCGGTCCAGGTCGCTGGAGGTACAAGGCGAACCGCTGCCGGCCCAGGCTAGGAGCGGTTGGTCCCGGGCCATTTCGCGCTTGGCTTCGGCGAACAGCAGCTCGATCACGGGATCTTCCCGCGTGGTGGCGTTCTCGGCCAAGGCCTCCCGCTCCAGCTCGATGCGCTTGAAGGACTGCCGGTTGAGCACATGGGCCGTGAACACCGCCAGCACGGCCACCAACAGCAGCACCGGGATGGTGCCGCTGCGCTTCCGCAGCCGGTGGACCAACGCCAGCACGGGGAGCGGCCAAAGGGAAAGGACCAGGTCGTATTGTCCGGAAAAATGGTTCACCAAGGCCAAGGCGGCGCAGGCACCGGCGGCCAAGGCCAAGGCCCTTCCGCCAGCCATCGGGGGAGCGACCCACCGGACCAATGCATCGGCCAGCACGCACCAGGCGAAGAGCAGCCCGGCGATGGCCAGGAGCGCTGCCACGCTGTAGCCGTCAAAATCCTGCACGCGGAAGAGGTCGAGGCTCACGCTGCTGTCGTGCACCAAGGCGATCATCACGGTGCCGATGACGTCAGCGAAGGCGCAGATCAGGGCCAGTGATGCCAAGGCCACCGGCACGGCACGGCCCGGTGCCTTCAGGCGGTTCACCGTGACATGGAAGAAAAGCGCCGTAAGGAGGAGCACCGCCGTATTGATGAGCAGATCGCCCAGGGAGGGCATGAAGAAGGAGGACGCGAACAGGGAGGGATCGAAGAGCGGCCAAGAAGCCAGTGCCTCGTAACTGCCGTGGGCCAGGGTGGCCAAGCGGAGGCCCCAGAGGATTACCAGGAAGAGGAGTAACCCTGCCCATGGGCGTAGGCTCCCGGCCCATTTCCAAAGCGCCGCCACGGCCAGCACCAACGCGACCAAGCCAAGCAGGAGCGACATGCGGGCGCCAGTGCCCGGCAGCACGATGTCGTCCTTCCAGAAGAGGCGGAGCAAAACCTCGCCGTCGCCATCGCGCACCACCGGGCCGAGCCCGGGCGCGTTGGAGGCGGCGATGCCTTCGGGAAGCGTGAAGCCGGGATCGAACCGGGCACGCAGGTACTGGTTCTCGAAAGGCGGCTGGAACCAGATCCGCGCCAAGGCATGGACACTTCGGCCATCCCCTTCGGCATAGGCATGGAGGTAGGTACCATCCGCCAGGTCCAAGTGTGCGCCTCGCACGGTGTCCAGTGCGGCATCCGCGATGGGGGCATGGTCCGTCCATGCGGTCACCCGGTGATGGCGGTACAGGCGCATGCCGCCTTCGCCCGAGGCGTGGGTCCCGCCCATGTCCAGGGTGTCCTGCGCCAGCACCTCATCGGCATCTGAACGCAGTGCGGCATGGGCTTGATCGACCCGCGCCTGCAGCACCGCTGCCGCACGGTCCAAGCGTTCCTGCGGCGACCGGTCCCGGACGAACGTGCTGCACAGGCCCAGCAACAAGGCGATGGACAGGAGCAGTAACGGGCGGCGCATGAGGCGTACAAGCACAAGGCTCGGGCCAAGGTAGGCGGCCGGCGCTCACGGGGGCCTGCAACGCAGGCCGCCAAGTGGTCCCCTCCAGCTGCTGAACAGCGTGGCGGGGCCAATGCGGGAGGCCCGTGGCTGGTCAACCGCCGATCACGCCGGTGGCCGTGACCAGGACTTCGCGCAGCACCGGGGTGCCATCCACCATGGCCTGCACGTAGTAGGTGCCGGGTTCCATGCCCGCCACTTCCACCAGCGCTTCACTGCCGGTGTAGTTGATGGTCATGGGCACGAACTGGCCGCGGTTGTTCAGCATCTGCAGGTCGGTGATGGTTCCGTCCACCTGCACGATGAACCGTGAGGGGTTGCCGTCGCCCTCGATCCGCAGCACGGGTTTCGGGTTGAACACCACGGCGAACTCATCGGAGTACTCCGGCGTCTGTCCGGGCACCAAGGCGAGCAGGCGGTAGTGGGTGACCCCATGTTCTGGGGCCAGGTCCATCACCTCATAGAAGGAGTACCCGGAACCGCCGCCTTCACCGTCCTGGGTGATCACGGTCCGCCAATTGGCCCCGTCGCTGGAGCGCTGGATGTGGAAGGCGCTGTTCGGGGCTTCCGAACCCGTGCTCCATTGCAGGCGTACGCCGTCGCCGTTCACCGGTGTGGCCACGAAGGAGACCAGTTCGAAGCTGGCCTGACCGGCCTGTGCCACATCGTCGGAAAAGGTGGCCCGCTCCGTTTGTGCCCGGAGGCCCAAGCTCAGGAAGGTGGCCAGGATCGTGATGGTCGTTTTCATGGTCCGTCGATGGAAACGGACCGCTGAACGAAGGAGCCGGGCAATTGGTTCCGCCGGGCTTGGCCATCGAGCTACTCCTAAAGCACCAACAGGGGCAAGGCGGAGGTCCGGTCACCGCTGGTAACAAGCACCCAGTAGGGGCCCGGGGACAGCCCTGGGCCGGGCTGGATCGAGATCGGCCGCCCTCCGACAACGGCCGCGAACCGACGGGTGAACACTTGGCGGCCCGCGGCATCGAGCACGGTGATGTCCAGTTCACCACGGATGGTCGTACGCAGGAACAGCTCCCCACCGGCAAACGGATTCGGCCAGATGGACGCATCCACGGCATCGGATCCAGGCTCCGGCAGTGTGGTGGGCAACATCCCGGCGCAGGTGCAATCCGGGGTGATGCTGTCGTTCACCGTGGCTTCCAGGCCATCATCGCACGGATCACCTGCCCGTCCGGGCAGTTCCGTGCAGGTGTCGGAGCTGTCTGCCACATAGCCTTCAGGCGGGGTGCAGCTCCACTCCACTTCCCCCGGGTCGCCATAGCCGTCCTGGTCCTCATCCTCATACCACGGCAGGTACGGGTTTTCGACCACCGTGACCAAGGTGAAGCAGGCCCCCAGCGTATAGCGGAAGGTTCCCGAGGAATCCACGGCCGGGTCGTACACCCCGGAATGCGGCTCCAGGGCAATGAACACCTGCCGGTACCAGTTTCCATCATCCGAGGTGCCAGGCGGCAGCAGGTCCTCCAGGTCGATGGCATCATCTTCCTGGCAGATGGCCAGGGTGGTATCCGGGCCCAGATCGATCTCCTCCACGGTGATGGTGGCCCGGGGAGAGCTTCCGGGGCAGGTGGCCGGATGCGGGGAGGTGTACACGAACTCCCCGGGATTGTCCACGGCGGGATCGTAGATGCCGCTGTGCGGCTCACCGTCGTGCTCCCAGGTACCGCCTTCCGCATGCGGCCCCAGGTACGGGGCCAGGTCCATGGCCCAGGCCGTGCTGCACACGTGGATGGTACTGTCATGGCCCGCACCGGCACCCTCCGCGTTGATGAGGACGGATGCCGTATCGCCCCCGCAGATGCCGTACACCACCACCGTGTATTGCCCCAGGACCTGGCTGGGGAATTCCCATTCGGGTTCCAGCGTGAAGAACTCGCCGGTTCCCGGTCCGGACCAGGAATAGCCGATGATGTCGCCATGGGCGGCAACCGAAAGCTGAATGGGATCACCCGGGCACACGGGGCTGTTGGAGGCCACCGAGTCGATCACGGCGGGGTCGCAATCCCGGTTGCCTGCCTGGGCCAGGAGGTCCGGGGCTCCCAGCAGGGCAAGCGCCACGGCAAGTCCGGGCCAGGGTCCGTATGAAAGGCGCATACCGGCGGGTTGAGGGAAGATCAAAGGTACATGAACCCGTGCGCCATCGGGACCGGGCCGGAGCGGGTTGACACCCTGCACACCGCCGAACCGGCAATTCGCCCAACATGCCGAAATGTTCGACGAATGAAACCCGACCCACGTGTTCCACCGTAAAGAAGGGCCATACCCCGAGAGCCATCCAACCCAGATGAACAAGAAGCGATTTCTCCAGGTCCTTCTGAGCATATGCCTCCCCTACCTGTTGCTGGCCCAGACCGGCACCGAGTTCTGGGTGGCACCCCCCGATGTGACCAGTCTGCACAACACCCCGGGCGACGAACCGATCTTCTTCAACGTGACCGCGGGCAACGCGGCGGCCGTGGTCACCATTGCCCAGCCGGCGAACCCGGGGTTCAACGGGGGAAGCCCCATCGTGCTGAACGTGCCGGCCAACAGCTCGGTGCGCTATAACATGACCAGCCTGCGGACCCAGTTGGAGACCCGCCCGACCAACACGGTGTGCAACACGGGCCTGCACATCACCTCCACGGAGGACATCACCTGCTACTACGAGAGCAGCAACACGAACAATCCGGACATCGTCGCCCTGAAAGGCGCCAACGGCCTGGGCACCGAGTTCTACATCCCCTTGCACAAGCACGCGCCCTTCCACAACCACGACTTCGGCAACAACGCGAACAAGGCCTTCGCCTCCTTTGACATCGTGGCCACGGAGGACAACACCACGGTGCTCATCAATTCGCCGGTGGACGTGGACGGCCATCCCGGCCTGGTCCCCTTCGTGGTGACCCTGAACCGAGGCCAGACCTACTCCTGTGCCAACACGCTCTACGCCACCTACACCGACCCCACCAAGCACCCCTCGGGTGCCGCCGTGCTTGCGGACAAGCCCATCGCCATCACCATCAAGGACGACAGCGACCACAACCCCAGCGGCGGCTGCTACGACCTGATGATGGACCAGATCGTGCCGGTGAACATCCTGGGTACCGACTATGTCGCCGTGAAAGGATCTCTCTATGCCACGGGTGACGAATCCGTGTTCCTGATGGCCGTTGAGAACAACACCAAGATCTACATCGACGGGAACCCCACGCCGGTGGCCACGCTCTTTGCCGGCCAGTACTACCGGCACGACATGGACTACCTGAGCGGCGCCACGAACAATGCCACCTACATGAGCGCTTCCAAGCCGGTGTACGCCATACACGTCACCGGCTTCGGCTGTGAGATGGGCATGGCCATCCTGCCACCACTGAACTGCGCGGGCAGCCAGCAGGTGGGAATCACGCGCTCCACCAACGAGGGCTTCTTCCTGAACCTGCTGGTGCGAAGCGGCTCGGAGAACGACTTCGTAGTGACCGGTCCGGGCACGGCCACCATACCCGGTTCGGCCTTCGTGACCGTACCCGGCACCGGTGGTGAATGGATGGCCGCACACATCCAATACAACACCACCGAAGTTCCGGTGAACCAAGGCCTGGTGATCACCAACACCTCGGACGTGTTCTCCCTGGGCGTGATCAACGGCGGGGCCGGATCGGGCTGCCGCTACGGCTTCTTCTCGGAATTCTCCGGGAAGATCGATGTGAGCGCAGGTACCGACCAGACCCTGTGTGCGGGGGAATCCGCATCGCTCACCGGAACGGTCTCCGGCGGAAGCACCACCGGCATTTGGACCACCACGGGCAGCGGCGTATTCCAGCCCAGTGCCACGGCCCTCAACGCCACTTATGAGCCCAGCATCGGCGACATCGCCCTGGGCGGCGTCACCCTGCGTCTCACCTCCACCGGGCCCTGCACGCCGGAGTTCGATGAGATGATCCTTACGCTGCAGCCCAAGCCCATCACCAACGCCGGGCCGGACCAGCAGGTGTGCACCAGCGCACCCACGGTGAACTTGGCAGGCAGCGTGCTGAATGCCGTGGGTGGCGTGTGGACCGGCGGTGCCAATCCCTTCCTGCCCTCCAACTCCAACCTGAATGCCACCTACACGCCCACGGCGGCGGAGCTGGCGGCGGGTTCCATGTGGATCTACCTCACCAGCACCGGCAACGGCGTATGCAGCGCGGTGAAGGACAGCCTGCTCGTGACCTTCACCCCGGCCCCCACGGTGAATGCCGGACCTGACCAAACGCTGTGCGCCAATAACCCCGTGGCCTCGCTCAACGGCACCATCACCGTGGCCACCGGCGGCATCTGGAGCGGCGGCGCGGGCACCTTCGACCCCAGCACCACCAACCTCCACGCCACCTACACGCCCACGGCCACCGAGATCGCCAACGGCAGTGTGACCTTGACGCTGACCACCACCGGAAACGGCAACTGTGTGGTGGTGAGCGACCAGGTGCTACTCAACTTCACCGCTGCCCCCACGGCCAATGCCGGCGCTAACAGCTCAGTATGCGCCAACAACGCGACCATTGCCCTCAATGGCAGTGTGACCGTGGCCACCGGCGGCATCTGGAGCGGCGGAACCGGCACCTACAACCCCAATAACACCACGCTGAACGCCACCTACACGCCAAGCGCATCAGAGATCAGCAACGGCTCGGTAACGCTCACCCTGACCACCACCGGAAACGGCAACTGCCTGCCCGCCACCAGCAGCCGCACCATCACCTTCACGCCTGCGCCCATCGTGGATGCCGGCACCAACGGAACGGTGTGCGCCAATGCGGCGGCCATCAGCCTGAACGGCAGCGTGACCGGCGCCACCGGCGGCACTTGGAGCGGCGGCACGGGCACCTACAGCCCCAACGCCAACAGCCTCACCGCCACCTACACCCCCAGCGCGGCGGAGATCGCCGCAGGAAGCGTGACCTTGACCCTGACCACCACCGGAAACGGCACCTGCAACCCCGAGAGCGACCAGGTGACCTACACGATCACCCCCGCCCCCACCGCCAATGCCGGTGCCAACCAGACGCTGTGCGCCAATAACGCCGTGGCCAACCTCAACGGCAGCTTCACCATCGCCACGGGCGGCGTGTGGAGCGGTGGCGCGGGCAGTTTCGACCCCAGCACCACCAACATGGCCGCCACCTACACGCCCACGGCCGCGGAGATCGCCAACGGGTCGGTGACCTTGACCTTGACCACCACCGGCAACGGCAACTGCGCCGCCGTGGTGGACCAAGTGGTGATCGCCTACACGGCGGCACCCTCGGTGAACGCCGGGGCCAATAGCTCGGTGTGCGCCAACAATGCGGCCATCGCACTGAACGGCAACGTGGCCGGCGCCACGGGCGGTATTTGGAGCGGCGGTTTGGGCACCTTCACCCCGGGCAATACCTCCTTGACGGCAACCTACACGCCCACCGCCGGTGAGATCGCCGCAGGAAGCGTCACCCTGATCCTCACCTCCACGGGCAACGGCAACTGCACGCCCGTGAGCAGCAGCCGCACCATCACCTTCACGCCGGCGCCCATCGTGGATGCGGGCGTGAACGCCTCCGTATGTGCCAACGCGCCCGCCATGAACCTCAACGGCAGCGTCACCGGTGCCACCGGCGGCATCTGGAGCGGCGGCGCGGGCAGCTACAGCCCGAACAACGCCACCTTGAATGCCGTGTACACGCCCACGGCCGCCGAGATCGCCGCGGGCACCGTGACCCTCACGCTCACCAGCGCCGGCAACGGCACCTGCAACGCCGTGAGCGACCAGGTGACCTGGACCATCACGCCCGCCCCCACGGTGAATGCCGGCCTGGACCGCACCGTATGCGGCAACAACGCCGAGGTGACCCTCAACGGCAGCTTCACCGTGGCCACCGGCGGCGTGTGGAGCGGCGGCGCGGGCAGCTTCGACCCCAGCACCACCAACATGAACGCCAGCTACACGCCCAGTGCGGCCGAGATCGCCAGCGGTAGCGCCACCCTCACCCTCACCACCACCGGCAACGGCCTGTGCAGTGCCGTGAGCGACCAAGTACTGCTGACCTTCACGGCGGCGCCAACGGCCAATGCCGGGGCCAACAGCTCGGTATGCGCCAACAACGCCGACATCGCCCTGAACGGCAGCGTGACCGTGGCCACCGGCGGCGCCTGGAGCGGCGGCCTGGGCACTTACAGCCCGAACAACACCACCCTGAACGCCACCTACACGCCCACGGCCGGTGAGATCGCCGCGGGCCAGGTGACCTTGACCCTGACCACCACGGGCAACGGCACCTGCCTGCCCGCCTCCAGCAGCCGCACCATCACCTTCACCCCGGCACCGGTGGTGAATGCCGGTGCGGACGCCTCCGTTTGCGCCAACGCCCCCGCCATGAACCTCAATGGCACCATCACGGGCGCCACCGGCGGCATCTGGAGCGGCGGCGCGGGCTCCTACAGCCCGAACAACACCACGCTCAACGCGGTGTACACGCCCACGGCAGCCGAGATCACCGCAGGTACCGCGACCCTCACGCTCACCAGCGCGGGCAACGGCACCTGCAACGCCGTAAGCGACCAAGTGACGTGGACCATCACGCCTGCCCCCACGGTGAACGCCGGACCCGACCAGAACATTTGCTCCAACAACGCCGTGGCCACCCTGGCCGGCAGCTACACCGTGGCCACCGGCGGCGTGTGGAGCGGCGGCGCGGGCAGCTACAGCCCCGGCAACACCAGCATGAACGCCACCTACACGCCCACCGCGGCGGAGGTGGCGGCCGGTTTCGTCACACTCACCCTCACCACCACGGGCAACGGCCTGTGCAACGCCGTGAGCGACCAGGTAACCCTGCACTTCACGGCAGCGCCCACGGCCAATGCCGGTGCGGACATGACGCGCTGCGCCAACAACGCGAACGTATCCCTGAACGGAAGCGTGGCCATCGCCACCGGCGGCGTGTGGAGCGGCGGCGCGGGATCGTACACCCCGAACAACACGGCCCTGAACGCCACCTACGCCCCGACGCCTGCCGAGATCAATGCGGGCATCCTTACGCTCACCCTCACCACCACGGGCAACGGCAACTGCAACGCGGTCACCGACCAAGTGGCGATCTCCTTCACCCCGGCCCCCGTGGTGGATGCCGGCACCAACGGCACGGTATGCGCCAACATGCCCGGCATCAGCCTGGGCGGCAGCGTGACCGGCGCCAGCGGCGGCACCTGGAGCGGCGGCACCGGCACCTACAGCCCGAACGCCAACACGCTGAATGCCACCTATACCCCCAGCGCCGCCGAGCGCGCGGCCGGCACGGTGACCCTCACCCTCACCAGCACCGGCAACGGCCTGTGCAACGCGGTAAGCGACCAGGTGACCTACACCATCACCCCGGCGCCCACCGTGAATGCGGGCGCGGACCAGAACATCTGCTCGAACAATGCGGCGGCCACGCTCAACGGCAGCTTCACGCTGGCCACCGGCGTGGTGTGGAGCGGCGGCGCGGGCACCTTCAGCCCCAACGCCACCAGCCCCACGGCCACCTACACGCCCACGGCTGCCGAGATCGCCAACGGCAGCGTGACGCTCACCCTCACCACCACCGGCAACAACAACTGCATGGCGGTGACCGACCAGGTGACCTTGAACTTCACGCCCGCCCCCACGGTGAATGCCGGCACGGACGCCAGCGTGTGCGTGAACAACGCCAACGTGGCGCTGAACGGCAGCGTGACCGTGGCCACCGGCGGCGTATGGAGCGGCGGCCTGGGTTCCTTTACCCCGAACAACACCACGCTGAACGCCACCTACACGCCCACCCCGGCGGAGCTGGCGGGCGGCACCTTGACGCTCACCCTCACCACCACCGGCAACGGCAACTGCAATGCCGTGGCCGACAGCAAAGTGATCACCTTCACCCCGGCCCCGGTGGTGAATGCCGGCACGGACGGCACGGTGTGCGCCAATGCGCCCGCCATGAACCTCAACGGCAGCGTCAGCGGCGCCACCGGCGGCGTGTGGAGCGGCGGGGCGGGCACTTACAGCCCGAACAACTTCACGCTGAATGCGGTGTACACGCCCACGGCCGCGGAGCGCACGGCGGGCACCGTGACCCTTACACTGACCAGTGCCGGAAACGGCAGCTGCAATGCCGTGAGCGACCCCGTGACCTGGACCATCACCCCGGCGCCCACGGTGAATGCAGGCCCCGACCAAAGCCTGTGCTCCAACAATCCCGTGGCCACCTTGGCGGGATCGTTCACCGTGGCCACCGGTGCCGTGTGGAGCGGTGGTGCGGGCAGCTTCAGCCCCGATGCGAACAATGTGAACGCCACCTACACGCCCACGGCCAGTGAAGTGGCCAACGGCAGCGTGACGCTCACCCTGACCACCACCGGCAACAACAACTGCGTGGCGGTGAGCGACCAGGTCACCCTGACCTTCACCAGCGCCCCGACGGCCAATGCCGGTGCGGACGCAACCGTGTGCGCCAACAATGCCAGCGTGGCCTTGGGCGGCAGCGTGGCCGTGGCCTCCGGCGGCATCTGGAGCGGCGGCCTGGGCTCCTACACGCCGAACAACACGGCCCTGAACGCCACCTACGCGCCCACCCCGGCCGAGATCAACGCGGGCATCCTCACCTTGACCTTGACGACCACGGGCAACGGCAACTGCCTGGCCGTGACCGACCAAAAGACGATCACCTTCACCCCGGCACCGGTGGTGGATGCCGGACCGAACGGCACCGTGTGCGCCAACCTGCCGGCGATCCCCTTGAACGGCAGCGTGACCGGCGCGGGCGGCGGCACCTGGACCGGCGCGGGCACCTTCAGCCCCGACGCCAACACATTGAACGCCACCTACACACCCACGGCGGCTGAACAGGCCGCAGGCGTGGTGACCCTCACCCTGACCAGCACCAACAACGGCCTGTGCAATGCCGTAAGCGACCAGATCACCTGGACCATCACCCCGGCGCCCACCGTGAATGCCGGTGCCGACCAGAACATCTGCGCCAACAATCCGACGGCCACGCTCAACGGCAGCTTCACGCTGGCCAGCGGCGTGGTGTGGACCGGCGGCGCGGGCACCTTCAGCCCCGGCGCCACCAGCCCCACGGCCACCTACACGCCCACGGCGGCGGAGATCGCCAGCGGCAACCTCACCCTCACGCTCTCCACCACGGGCAACAACAACTGCCTCGCGGTCAGCGATCAAATGACCCTGCACTTCACCCCCGCCCCGGTGGTGAACGCGGGCGCTGACGTGACCTTGTGCGTGAACAACGCCAATGTGGCGCTGAACGGTGCCGTTTCCGGTGCCACCGGAGGTGTGTGGAGCGGCGGCGCGGGTTCCTTCAGCCCGAACAACACCACGCTGAACGCCACCTACACGCCCACGGCGGCGGAGTTGGCGGCGAACACCTTGACCCTTACGCTTACCAGTACCGGCAATGGCAATTGCCTCGCGGTATGGGATACCAAAGTGATCAACTTCACGCCCGCCCCCACCGTGGACGCCGGCCTGAACGGCACGGTATGCGCGAACAACTCCGCCATCACCCTCAACGGTACGGTAAATGGCGCCACGGGCGGCATCTGGAGCGGCGGTACCGGCACGTACAGCCCCAACAGCGGCACGCTGAACGCGGTGTACACGCCCAGCGCGGCCGAACGCACCGCCGGCAGCGTCACCCTGACGCTGACCACGGTGGGCAATGGGAACTGCTCCGCCGTGAGCGACCAGGTGTCCTTCACCATCACCCCGGCGCCCACGGCCAATGCGGGCCCCGACCGTTCGCTGTGCGCCAACAACCCCGACGTCACCTTGTCGGGTGCCTTCACCGTGGCCACGGGCGGCGTGTGGAGCGGCGGCAACGGCACCTACAACCCCGGTGCCAACAACATGAGCGCGGTGTACACGCCCACGGCGGCGGAGATCGCCAATGGAAACGTGACACTCACGCTCACCACCACGGGCAACGGCCTGTGCAACGCGGCCAGCGACCAGGTGGTGCTCGCCTTCACCGATGCGCCCTCGGCCAATGCCGGGCCTGACGTGACCGTATGCGCCAACAACGCGGCCGTGGCCCTGAACGGCAGCGTGATGATCGCCACCGGCGGCACCTGGAGCGGCGGTTCGGGGATCTTCACGCCCAACGCCAACACGCTCAACGCCACCTACACGCCCAGCGCGGCCGACATCGCCGCAGGCATGGTGGCCCTCACCTTGACCACCACGGGCAACGGCACCTGCACGCCCGCCACCGACACGCGCATCATCACCTACACGCCCGCACCCATCGTGAACGCGGGTACTGACGGCACGGTGTGCGCCAACAATGCAGCCATCAGCCTGAACGGCTCCGTGAACGGCGCCACCGGCGGCGTGTGGAGCGGCGGCAGCGGCAGCTTCAGCCCCAACAGCATCACCTTGAACGCCACCTACACGCCCACCGCGGCGGAGATCGCCGCGGGCACCGTGACGCTCACCCTCACCAGCGCGGGCAACGGCCTGTGCAACGCCGTGAGCGACCAGGTGACCTTCACCATCACGCCGGCGCCGACGGTGAACGCAGGCGCGGACCAATCGCTCTGCGGCAACAACGCCAACGCGGTGCTGAACGCGGCCATCACCGTGGCCACCGGCGTGCAGTGGAGCGGCGGCACCGGCCTGTACAGCCCGGGCAGCACCGCCCAGAACATCACCTACACGCCCTCGGCCATCGAGATCGCCAACAACTCGGTGACGCTGACCGCCACCACCACCGGCAACAACAACTGCGCAGCGGTGAGCGACAACGTCACCCTGACCTTCACTCCGGCGCCCATGGCCAATGCCGGCCCCGACCAATCGGTGAGCCAGAACAACGCGGCCACCACCCTGGCCGGTTCCTACACCATTGCCACGGGCATCCTGTGGAGCGGCGGCGCGGGCACCTACAACCCCAATAACACCAGCCCCAACGCGGTGTATACGCCCACGGCGGCTGAGATCGCGGCTGGCAGCGTAACGCTCACGCTCACCACCACCGGCAACGGCGCGTGCGCAGCGTCCAGCGACCAGATGACGATCACCTTCACGGATGCGCCCACGGCGGACGCCGGCCCTGACCAGACCATCTGCGCCAACAACGCGAGCCTGGTCCTCAGCGGTAGCGTCACCATCGCCACGGGCGGCATCTGGAGCGGCGGCACGGGCACTTACACCCCCGGCGCCACCTCGCTGAACACCACCTACTTCCCCTCGGCGGCGGAGATCGCGGCGGGCAGCGTGACCCTTACGCTCACCACCGTGGGCAACGGCAACAGCAACCCCGTTACCGATCAGATCACCATCACCATCACTCCCGCGCCGGTAGTGAATGCCGGGGCCAACCTCACCATCTGCGCCAATCAGCCCACCGCCCAATTGGCCGGTGTGGTGACCAACGCCACCGGCGGCGTGTGGAGCGGCGGATCGGGCAGCTTCAACCCGAGCGCGAACAACCTGAACGCCACCTACACGCCCACCTTGGGCGAGGTCGCCGCAGGCACCGTGACGCTCACGCTGACCAGCACGGGCAATGGCTTGTGCACGGCGGTGAGCGACCAAGTGGTGATCAACATCGCCCCGGCGCCCGTAGTGAACGCCGGTACGGACCAGACCGTGTGCAGCAACAATGCCACCGTGCAATTGGCCGGATCCGTGGCCAACGCCGCGGGCGGCATCTGGAGCGGCGGCACGGGCGGCTTCAGCCCCAGCATCAATGCGCTGAATGCGCAGTACACCCCCAGCGCCACCGAGCTGGCCAACGGCTCCGTGACGCTCACGCTCACCAGCACCGGCAACGGCAGCTGCCTGGCGGTGAATGATGCCGTGACTATCTACTTCTCGCAAAGCCCCGTGGTGAATGCGGGCGCGGACCGCACGGTCTGTGCCAACGACCCCACGGTGGTGCTGAACGGGTCGGTGACCATCGCCGGCGGCGGTGTATGGAGCGGCGGTACCGGCACCTGGACGCCGAATGCCAACGCGCTGAACGCCACCTACCACCCCAGCCCCGCTGAAGTGGCCTTGGGCACGGCCACCCTGACGCTGACCTCCACCCAGAACGGCCTGTGCAGCCCGGTAAGCGACCAGATGACCATCACGATCATCGCCTCGCCCGTGGCCAATGCCGGCAACGACATCTCCGTGTGCTCCAACAACGCCACGGTGCAGCTCGGCGCTTCGGTGACCGGAGCGGGCGGCGGCCAGTGGAGCGGCGGCGCGGGCACCTTCTCGCCCTCCATCGCGGACCTGAACGCGGTGTACACGCCCACGGCGGCGGAGATCGCGGCGGGCACGCTCACCCTCACGCTCACCACCATCGGCAATGGCAACTGCGTGCCGGTGTCCGATAACGTACAGATCACCTTCACTGCGCCGCCCACGGCCAACGCAGGCAGCGACGGCACGTACTGCGCCAACAATGCGGCCATCCAGCTGAACGGCAGCGTGACCGTGGCCAATGGCGGTGCCTGGAGCGGCGGCGGTGGCACCTTCTCGCCCAACGCCAACGCGCTGAACGCGGTTTACACCCCGTCGCAGGGCGAGATCGCGGCAGGCTTCGCCACGCTGACCCTGACCACCACGGGCAACAACGGCTGCACCGCGGTGAGCGACCAGGTGACCTACACCTTCACTCCCGCGCCCACGGCCAATGCCGGTGCGGATGCCAGCATCTGCGCGAACAACGCCACCCTGCAGCTGAACGGCGCCATCACCGTGGCCACCGGCGCCCTGTGGAGCGGCGGCAGCGGCAGCTTCAGCCCGAACAACGGCACGCTGAACGCCGTGTACACGCCCTCGGCGGCGGAGATCGCCGCGGGCAGTGCCACGCTGACGCTCACCACCGTGGGCAACGGCCTTTGCAACGCGGTAAGCGACCAGATCACGGTGACCATCACCCCGGCACCCGTGGTGGATGCCGGACCTCCATTGCAGTCCTGCGCCAACAACCCCAGTGTGCAACTGGCCGGTTCGGTGCAGAACGCCACCGGCGGCACCTGGAGCGGTGCGGGCACCTTCTCCAATGTGAACAGTCTGAGCGCCATCTACACGCCCAGCGCAGCGGAAGTACTGGCGGGCAGCGCCACGGTCACCCTTACCAGCACCGGCAACGGCCTGTGCAATGCGGTGAGCGACCAGGTGACCATCATCATCACCGATGCGCCCATCGTGGAGGCGGGCAGCGCACAGACCTTGTGCGCCAACAACGTGGCCGCCCAACTGAACGGCCAGGTGATCAACGCCAATGGCGGCGCCTGGAGCGGCGGTGCGGGCAGCTTCGCGCCCAATGCCAACACCCTGAACGCCGTGTACACCGCCAGCGCCGCTGAAGTGGCCGCAGGCAGCGCATGGCTCTACCTCACCAGCACCGGCAACGGCGGCTGCCTGGCCTCGCGCGATTCCG
The DNA here is from genome assembly GCA_023382455.1 of Flavobacteriales bacterium. Classification (GTDB taxonomy): domain Bacteria; phylum Bacteroidota; class Bacteroidia; order Flavobacteriales_F; family PHOS-HE28; genus PHOS-HE28. The sequence goes on along the minus strand of JAHDVX010000012.1, from coordinate 42,255 downwards.
TGCTGCTCAGCTTCACCCCGGCACCCGTGGTGAACGCCGGGCCGGACGCCCACGTGTGCGCCAACAATGCCGACGTGCAACTGGCCGGCAGTGTGAGCGTGGCCACTGGCGGCACCTGGAGCGGCGGTGCGGGCAGCTTTACGCCCAACGCGCAAACCTTGAATGCCCTCTACACCCCCAGTGCGCTCGAATTGGCCGCCGGGCAGATCACCCTGGTGCTCACCAGCACGGGCAACGGCAACTGTATGGCCGTACGCGACAGCCTGACGATCATCGTGGACCCCGTGCCCGTGGTGAACGCCGGACCGGACCAAAGCATCTGCGCCAACAACCCCGGCTTCCAGCTCAACGGCTTCGCGGGCAATGCCCCGGGCGGCCAATGGAGCGGCGGCGCGGGCAACTACTTCCCGAACAACACCTCCATGGCGGTGCAATACACGCCTACGGCGGCGGAGATCGCGGCGGGATCGGTCACCTTCACGCTGACCTCCACGGGTACCGCATACTGCAATGCCGTCACGGACCAGGTGACGGTGTACTTCACCGATGCACCAGTGGTGAATGCCGGTGCGGACCAAAGCATCTGCGCGAACAACTCCGCCGTGCAACTGAACGGTGATGTAGTGAACGCCAACGGCGGCACCTGGACCGGCGGTAGCGGCAGCTTCAGCCCCTCGGCCAACGTGCTCAGCCCGGTGTATACGCCCACCGCGGCGGAGATCGCCTCGGGCGGCATGAACCTCTACCTCACCTCCACCGGCAACGGCAACTGCCTTGCAGTGAAGGACACCATGCACATCACCTTCACGCCGGCGCCCACCGTGGATGCCGGCGTGGACCAGAACGTGTGCGCCAACAACCCGGTGGTGACGCTGAACGGCGGCAGCACCGTGGCTGGCGGCGTGCAATGGAGCGGTGGCCTGGGCAGCTATGCGCCCAATGCCCAGAGTGCCAATGCGCAATACACGCTCACGCCCTTCGAGCTGCAGAGCGGCTCAGTGACGCTCACGCTCACCACCACCGGCAATGGCAATTGCTTGGCCGTGACCGACCAGATGACCATCACCGTAACACCTGCCCCTGTGGTGAACGCGGGTGCAGACCTGACCACCTGCTCCAACAATCTGCAAGTGCCAATGACCGGCACGGTGCAAGGCGGCGCCACTACCGGCGTGTGGAGCACTTCCGGGACCGGCACTTTCTTCCCGAGCGCCACCGACCTGAACGCCACTTACATGGCCAGCTCGCTGGATTCGCTCAACGGTACCGTGGACCTCACGCTGACGGCCACCAACTACGGCCTGTGCAACGCGGTGAGCGATGTGATGACGCTGACCATCCTGCCCAACGCCGTGGCCAACGCCGGCCCCGACCAGAGCATCTGCGCCAGCACGGCCACCGTGCAATTGGCAGGCTCCATCGCGGGCAACGCCACGCAAGGCCACTGGACCACCACCGGTGCGGGCAGCTTCGTGCCCAACGCCGATGACGCGAACGCCGTGTACCAAGTGGCTGCTGGCGATGCGGCACTCGGTACGCTCACCTTCACCTGGAGCGTGAACAGCTGCGACAACGCCGCGGACCAGATGGTTCTGACCATCGTGCCGGTCTCCACGGTAAATGCGGGTTCCGACCAGACGGTCTGCTTCGGCAGCCTGAATGTGGTGATCAACGGTTCGGTGGGTGGTGCCTCCTCTACCGGTGTGTGGAGCACTTTGGGCAGCGGCAGCTTCGCCAATCCGGCCAATGCCTTGGCCAACATCTACCAGGCCAGCGCCCAGGATTCCATCGCCCAAGGCGTGGACCTGGTGCTCACGGCCACCAACACCGGCAGCTGCGCCGCGGCCTCCGACACCCTGCACATCGCCATCCTTCCGGCAGGTACCGTGAGTGCGGGCGTTGACCAGACCTTCTGCGCCAACAACGCCAACGTGCAACTGGCGGGCACCCTCAGCGGCGATGCCACCCAAGTGCAATGGAGCACCTCCGGCACGGGCAGCTTCTACCCGAGCAACACGGTGCTCACGCCCACCTACGTGCCCAGCGCCATCGACACGGCCATCGGCAGCCTCACGCTGACGCTTTCCGCGGTGAACACTTGCAACAACGCGAGCGATGCCATGACGCTCACCCTCACCCCGGCGCCCTATGTGAACGCGGGCCCTGACCAGACCTACTGCGACCAGGTGAGCGTGTTCCCGCTGAGCGGCACCATCTCCGGCATCACCAACGTGGGCCAATGGACCACCACCGGCACCGGCACCATCGCCAATGCCGGATCGATGAACACCACCTACACGGCCAGCGCCGCGGACATCGCCGCCGGGCAGATCACCTTCACGCTCACCTCGCTGAACAACGGCAACTGCGGCCCGGTGAGCGACAACATGACGATCTTCCTCACCGACGGCATCATCGTGAGCGCCGGTCCGGACCAGAGCGTGTGCGTCGCCTCCGACCACGCCAACCTGCAGGGCACCATCACCAACGGCTCGCCCTCGGGCACCTGGACCACCACCGGCACGGGCACCTTCCAGCCCAGCGCCGACGTGCTGAACGCGCAGTACTACTTCAGCCCGGCCGACGTGGCCAACGGGGCCGTGGTGCTCACGTTCACCGCCACCAACACGGGCACCTGCCCCAGCGGCAGCGACCAGATGACGCTGACCTTCGGCAACACCAGCTACGCCTATGCCGGTGCTGACCAAAGCCTGTGCGCCAACGCGCCCATCGCGCAACTGGCCGGCAACTTCAGCGGTGGCGCCACGGGCGTGCAATGGACCACTTCCGGATCGGGCACCTTCAGCAACACCACCAATCCGGCCGCCACCTACACGCTGAGCAACGCGGACATTGCCGCCGGTGCGGTGACGCTGACGATGACCACCATCACCAGCGGCAGCTGTGCCGCAGCCTCCGACCAGGTGCTGTTGTCGGTGAATGCCATCCCGACCATCACCGCGGGCAACGACGTGATCGCCTGCACCGCCGGGCCGGTGCAACTGGCCGCCAACGTTACCGGCGCCACCGGCGGCAGCTGGACCTCCAGCGGCACGGGCACCTTCTTTGATGCCAACGCCCTGGCCACGTTCTACTACCCCAGTGCGGCGGACAGCCTTGCCGGCAGCGTGACGCTGACCGTGACCAGCACCGGCATGGCCCCGTGCAGCGCCGTGTCCGATGTACTCACCATCAGCTTCGGCGGCGGGTACACCGCACAGGCCGGCAACGATGTGATCACCTGTAGCACCAGCCCCAACGTGGCGCTGAGCGGAGTGGTGAACGGCACCACCACCGGCGTGTGGACCACCTCCGGCACGGGCTCCTTCAGCCCCAGCGCCACGGACCTCAACGCCACCTACATCCCCGGTGCGGCGGACTTCGTGATCGGCAACATCAACCTGGTGCTGAGCACCACCAACAACCAAGGCTGCCCCGCGGGCCGCGACACGCTGGTGGTGAGCTACCACGTGCCGCCCACGGTGAATGCCGGTGCGGACCACCTGCTCTGCCTCGGTGTGCAACCGGTGCAACTGAACGCCACCGCCCTGAATGATTCGCTGGTGCACTGGGTCACCACCGGCACCGGCAGCTTCAGCCCCGATGCCAACAGCCTGAACGCGGTGTACACGCCCTCGGCCAACGACAGCATCCAAGGCGGCGTGTACCTGATCCTCACCGCCTACGGCAGCGGCACCTGCGGCAACGCCTCGGATTCGCTCTTCATTGGCGTGGGCCCCACGCGCATCGCCAACGCGGGCAGCGACATGGACGTGTGCGCCGACGGCAGCCCGATCCAGCTGGGCGGTACCATCACCGGCGTGAGCGGCGGAACCTGGACCACCAACGGCTCCGGCAGCTTCGTCCCCGATGCAAACGCCCTGAACGCCACCTACGTGCCCAGCGCACCCGACCTGCTCTTCGGCCAACTGAGCTTCGTGCTCAGCACCACGGGAAACATGGGCTGCCCGGCAGGTACAGACACCCTGCTGGTGAACCTGCACCAGCCCTCCACGGCGAACGCCGGCCTGGACATCAGCACCTGCGATGCCTCGGCCCCGGTGCAATTGAACGGCAGCTTCACCGGCGCCCCCGGCGTGCAGTGGACCACCAGCGGCAGCGGCAGCTTCAGCCCGGGCAACACCGCGCCGAACGCCATCTACCAGCCCAGTGCCGCAGATAGCGCCATGCAGCAGGTCTTCCTGGTGCTCACCACCACGGGCGACTCCTACTGCGCGGCGGCGGTGGACAGCGCGCTCCTCTCCTTCACGAACCCGCTGAACCCGGCCTTCACCTTCAGCAATACCTGCGTAGGCTCGCAAACGGCCTTCGTGGATGCCAGCACCACTACCGGCCTGCCCATCATCGGCTGGAACTGGGACTTCGGCAACGGCGCCACCGGTGCCGGCCAACAGACGGGCACCACCTATGCCGACACCGGCCTGTACACCGTGTCGCTCACCGTGTACGCCCAGAACGGCTGCAGCGCCACCACCAGCCAGACCGTGCAGGTGATGGCATCGCCGGTGGCGGGCTTCAACTACAGCGGGGAGCTGTTCACGGAGGAGGCCATCGCCTTCACCGACAGCTCGCAAGGCGGCAACAACTGGCAGTACGACTTCGGTGACGGCCAAGGATCCCTGGACCGGAACCCGGTGCACACCTTCCTGGAAGCCGGCCAGTACGTCGTGGTGCAAACGGTGACCAATGCGGCCGGGTGCAGCACCTCCGACTCGCTGCTGATCGCGATCCAGGAGAACAAGATCGTGCCGCCGAAACTGCCCGATGCCTTCAGCCCGAACGGCGACGGCGTGAACGATGTGTTCTACGTCCGGGGCGGACCCTTCAAGGAACTGCACCTCCGGATCTACAATGGATGGGGTGAACTGATCTTCGAGTCCACCGACCCGCTCTTCGGCTGGGACGGCACCTACAAGGGTCAGCCGGAGATCAATGGAACCTACGTATACACCGTGGTGGCCACCTCCACCGATGGCCAGCAACATGACCGTGCCGGAAAACTCACCTTGATCCGCTAAGCCTTACGACGATGAGAACAACGACAGCATTGACCTTGGCGATCACCATCCTGGGCACAGGTACGGTGCTCGCGCAAGACGCGCAACTGAGCCAGTATGAGGCCGCTGCCATCCTGCTCAACCCCGCGCATACCGGGATGTACGAGGAGGCCGATTTCCGGGTGAGCAGCAACCTGCGCAGCCAATGGGGCAGCCTGGGAAGCAACTTCCTCACCACGGCCTTCGCGGTGGACATGAGCATGGACCGGCAGTACGGGTTCGGCGCCTATTTGAACAACTACAACATGGCGGGCAACTTGAACACCTTCCAGGCCGGCGCCACGGCAGCCTACAACGTCTCAAGCCCCAAGGCCAAGCACACCCTTTCCGCTGGCGTGAACCTGGGCGTGATCTACAAGAAGGTGAACTACGACAAGCTGGTGTGGGATGCCCAATATGACCGTGATCACTTCGACAGCGACCTGCCCTCGGGCGAGGAGTTCCAACGCGGAAGCCGGATCATGCCCGACCTGGGTGCCGGCATCAACTACCGCTCGGTGGACCGCAACCGCACCGTGAACCCGTTCGGTGGCTTTGCGCTGTTCCACGTGACCACGCCGGACGAATCCATCTTCCGCGAGGTGAAAAGCGACCTGCCCATCCGTTGGAGCGTGAACGGCGGAGCGAAGATCACCCTGATGGAAGGCCTGGACCTGGTGCCCCAAGGCCTGTACATGCGGCAGGGCGCCGACCAGCAGGTGCAGGCCGGCCTCCTGGGCCAGATAGCCTTCATGAACAACGTTTACAGCGCCGTGGCCGGCGTTTCCTACCGCCTCAAGGACGCCGTGATCGCCCAGGTGGGGATCAAGCACGGCAACAACTACTACCGCTTCAGCTATGATGTGAACATTTCACCGCTGAAGGGCTACACGCACAGCAACGGTGCCTTCGAATTCTCCCTGGTGTACTATGGCACCCTTTCCGGCCGCTCACGGCGGTTGACCAGCAGCGCCTTCTAAATGATCAAGGCTCAAAAGGGAAGGGGCCCGATGCGCGCATCGGGCCCCTTCCTCATTCTTGGTCGGGAGGTTAGCCCTTGAGCGCCTCTGCGCCGCCCACGATCTCCAGGATCTCGCCGGTGATGGCTGCCTGGCGGGCCTTGTTGTAGGAGAGCCGGAGGTCCTTGAGCAGGGCATCGGCATTGTCCGTGGCCTTGTGCATGGCTGTCATGCGGGCGCCGTGTTCGGCGGCGAAGCTGTCCAGCAGTGCCTTGTAGAGCTGGATCTTCAGGCTCTTGGGGATGATGCCTTCCACGATGGTCTGCCGGTCCGGCTCCATGATGTGGTCCGTCTTCGCAGGCTGTTTGGTCCCCGCTTCAGCGGAAGCCGCAGGCGCAATGGGCAGATACTGCTCGCGGGTGATGAGCTGCGTGGCCGCGTTCTTGAACTTGTTGTAGAACAGTTCCACACGGTCGTAATCACCGGCGGCGAACTTGGCCATGATGGCCTCGGCGATCGGGGCCACGTGGTCGAAGTTGAGGCTGTCGTACACCGAGGCCAGGTTCTCCGGCAGCCCGGCCGCGTGCCAAGCGGAGCGGCGGTAGTGGTCGGAGGCTTTTTTGCCGATGGAGAGGACGTGCACCTTCTCGCCACGCGCCTCGGCCTCGGTAATGGCCTTTCTCACCATGCGGAACACCTGGGTGTTGAAGGCGCCGGCCAAGCCACGGTTGCTCACAATGGCCACCAGCAGCACGTTCTTCACCTCGCGCTGCTGCGCGAACTTGTTCTCGCTCCCGTCCAAGGAGGCGCTCACGTTGCCCAGCACCTCACCCAGCTTCTCGGCGTAGGGCCGCATGCGGATGATGGCATCCTGGGCACGGCGCAGCTTGGCGGCACTCACCATCTTCATGGCGGCCGTGATCTGCTTGGTGCTGTTCACCGAGACGATCCGGTTGCGGACTTCCTTCAGGCTGGCCATCGATCAGCAGCGTTCAATTTCCCGATTACGCAAAGCTCTTCACCAGGTCGGCGGCCACTTTCTCCAGCGTATCGGTCAGCTGGGTGCTGTATTCGCCACGCTTCAGGGCCTCCAGCGTATCGCTGTGGCTGTTGCGCAGCAGGGTGAGGAACTGCTGCTCGAACTGGCGCACCTTGGCCACGGGCACCTTGCCCAGCAGGCCCTTGGTGCCGAGGTGGATGATGGCCACCTGCTCTTCCACGCGCATGGGGCTGTTCTGGCCCTGCTTGAGAATCTCCACGTTGCGCGCGCCCTTGTCTAGCACCGCCTTGGTGGCCGCATCGAGGTCGGAGCCGAACTTGCTGAAGGCCTCCAGTTCGCGGTACTGCGCCTGGTCCAGCTTCAGGGTGCCGGCCACCTTCTTCATGGACTTGATCTGGGCGTTGCCACCCACGCGGCTCACGCTGATGCCCACGTTGATGGCGGGGCGCACGCCGCTGAGGAAGAGGTTGCTTTCGAGGAAGATCTGCCCGTCAGTGATGGAGATCACGTTGGTGGGGATGTAGGCGGACACGTCGCCGGCCTGGGTCTCGATGATGGGCAGCGCAGTGAGCGAGCCGCCGCCTTTCACCAGCCCCTTGAGGCTTTCCGGCTGGTCGTTCATGCGGGCGGCGATGGCATCATCCTCGATGATCTTGGCGGCGCGCTCCAACAGGCGGCTGTGCAGGTAGAACACGTCACCGGGGTAGGCCTCGCGTCCGGGCGGGCGGCGCAGCAGCAGCGACACCTCGCGGTAGGCCACGGCCTGCTTGGAAAGGTCGTCGTACACGATCAGCGCCGGGCGGCCGGTATCGCGGAAGTACTCACCGATGGCGGCGCCGGTGAACGGCGCGTAGAACTGCATGGGCGCGGGGTCGCTGGCGTTGGCGGCCACCACGATGGTGTAGGCCATGGCACCGGCCTCCTCCAGCACCTTCACGGTGCCGGCCACGGTGCTGCCCTTCTGGCCCACGGCCACATAGATGCAGAACACGGGCTTGCCCGCGTCGTAGAATTCCTTCTGGTTGATGATGGTGTCGATGGCCACCGTGCTCTTGCCGGTCTGGCGGTCACCGATGATGAGCTCGCGCTGGCCGCGGCCGATGGGGATCATGGCGTCGATGGCCTTGATGCCCGTCTGCAGCGGCTCCTTCACGGGCTGACGGAAGATGACGCCCGGGGCCTTGCGCTCGATGGGCATCTCGTAGGTCTTGCCCTGGATGGGGCCCTTGCCGTCGATGGGTTCACCGAGGCTGTCCACCACGCGGCCCACCATGCCCTCGCCCACGTTCACGCTGGCGATGCGCTTGGTGCGCTTCACGGTGTCGCCCTCCTTCACGCCCACGCTGGGGCCCAGGAGCACGGCGCCCACATTGTCCTCCTCGAGGTTGAGCACGATGCCGCGCAGGCCTCCGGGGAACTCCACCAGCTCGCCGCTCTGCACGCTGTTCAGGCCGTAGATGCGGGCGATACCGTCGCCGATCTGCAGCACGGTACCGACCTCCTCGAGCTCGGCCTCGGTGCGCAGGCCGGCGAGTTCTTCCTTGAGGATCGCCGATACTTCGGCGGGTTTGATCTGTGCCATGGGGCTCACTCTTTAGATCTCGGGTATGTAGGGATTCTCTGAAAACTTGCGGCGCAGGTCACTCAGGCGGCGGCTCACGCTGGCATCCACCTGCTCATCGCCCACGCGGATCACCACGCCGCCGATGAGGGCGGGGTCCACCACGGCATTGAGCGTGATGGCCATGCCCGGGTAGCGCTCGGCCACGAGCTTCTCCACGCGGCCGCGGGCCTCATCGGAGAGGGGCATGGCGCTGCGCACCTCGGCCACCAGGATGTTGTTGGCCCGGCAGTACACGTCCTCGTAGCCCTCGGCGATCTCCTGGAGCAGGCCTTCGCGGCCTTTGCGCACCAGGATGTTGATGAAGCGCTCGGTGATGCGCCCGATCTGCCCGCCGAACAGGCGGCCCAGCACATCCTGCTTCTTGTCCGCCTTGATCACGGGGCTCTTCAGCAGCAGGCGCAGGTCCAGGCTGCCGGCGGCCGAGGCCGCCACCAGGCGCATGTCCTCGCGCACGGAACCCACCTCACCGTGCTCCTTGGCCATTTGCATCAAGGAAGTGGCGTAGCGGTATGCGACGGGGGAGACGTTCATGAACGGCGCAGGTCGCTTTCCTTCAACACCTTCTCCAGCAGGGCCTCCTGGGCGGCCTTGTCACTGAGCTTCTCGCGCAGGATACGCTCGGCCACCTCGATGCTGAGCTCGCCCACGAGGTTCTTCATCTCGGTGATGGCGGCGTTCTTCTCGTTGCGGATGTCCTCGCGGGCACGGGCAAGGATGGCGTCGGCCTCGGCCTTGGCGCGGTCCTTGGCGCCGGCTATCTCGCGGTCGCGGATCTCGCGGGCCTCCTTCAGCAATTGGTCGCGCTCATTGCGGGCCTGCTGCAGGAGCTCCTCGTTGCCGGCCTTCATGGCGGCCACCTCCTCGCGGGCCTTCCTGGCCTCGCCGATGGCGTCCTCGATGGAGCGCTCCCGCTCGTGCAGGGCGTTGAGGATGGGCTTCCAAGCGAACTTGGCCAACAGGAAGAAGGCCACGCCGAAGGACAGGGTCATCCAGAAGATGAGCCCGAACGCCGGTTCTACAAGGCTGGCTAACAACATGCGAATGCGGTTGGGTTGTGATCCTTGAAAAAAGGCCGTCGCCCCGGGGGACCGGGGTGGCGGGTGCTTACTTCAGCACCACCAGCAGGCCCACCACCATGGCGAAGAAGGCGGCGCCTTCCACCAGTGCGGCGGTGAGGATCATGTTGGCGCGGAGGTCGTTCATGGCTTCCGGCTGGCGGGCCATGGCCTGCACGGCGTCACCGCCGATGCGACCAATGCCAACGCCGGCGCCCAGGGCTGCCAGACCGGCGCCCACTGCGGCGATGCCGTAACCCGTGCCGATGTCGAGAAGTGCTGAGAGGAACATGTGGTTGGTTTTTAAACGAGTGATTCTTTGTGTTCGTGCGACTGTTCCACCGCGGCACCCAGATAGAGCGCCGTGAGGAAGGTGAAGACGTAGGCCTGGATGAACGCGACCAGCATTTCCAGCAGGTTCATGAAGATGGTGAAGGCCACGCTGACGATGGAAACGCCGTAGCCCGCAACGGGGCTGGAAACCCCGAACACGAAGATCAGGCTGAAGAAGCTCATGACGATGATGTGACCGCCGGTGATGTTGGCGAACAGACGGATCATCAGCACGAAGGGCTTGAGGAACATCCCCAGGATCTCCACCGGGGTGAGGATGATGAGCACCCAGGCCGGCACGCCCGGCATGGCCAGGATGTGGTGCCAGTAGTGCTTGTTGCCGTTGAAGGTGACCACCACGAAGGTGAACAGCGCGAGGGTGAAGGTGACCGCGATGCTGCCTGTGACGTTGGCGCCGCCCGGGAACACAGGCACCAGGCCCAGCAGGTTGGCGAACAGGATCAGGAAGAACTGCGTGAGCAGGAAGGGCATGAAGCGGGCATACTCCGGCCCGATGGAGCTCTTGGCCACGTCGTCGCGCACGAAGAGGATTATCGGCTCCAGCAGGGATTGCAGGCCCTTGGGGGCCATGCCCGTGCGGGCCTTGTACGAGCCGGCCACGCTGATGAAGACCACCAGCATGAGGGCGACCACCATGAAGATGGCCAAGGTGTTCTTGGTGATGGAGATGTCCCAGATGTTCGCCGAGGCGGCCTCGTCCACGTTGCCGGCCGCGTCCACCGCCACGATCTTCCCATCATGGAGCATGTAGCCGTTGTAGGCGGCATGGCCATGCTCGAAGCGGCCGCTGCTGAACATTTGCAAGCCACGCTGGGTATCGTAGATGATCACCGGCAGGGGGATGGCGAAGTCGCCCGCGATGTGCCAGCTGTGGTCGTCCACCACGTGGCCCATGATGAGCTGCCCGGCATTGAACTCCGCGGCTTCGGCATCACCGTGTGCGGCAGGAGCCTCCGGCCCGTGCCCGTGGGCCGGCAAGGTGCCCGCCAGAAGCAGGACCAACGAGAGGAAAGCTAGGCGTAGCAACGTTTTCAGGGGTTTGGCGGGGCGGATGCCCGCTGCTTTGCGGCCGCAAATGTAGCCATTGACGTTCAATGCAAACATGCCTCCCGAGAAAAGGGTGGCCCGGAACCGGCCCACACGCCGGAAAGCCTCAGCGGGTGCGGGTTTCCTTGAAGAGAATCCACATGGCGGCGGCCACGCCGCCCAGGGAGCCGGCGAGGGTGAAGACCGGGAACTTCCATCCCGTGCGCCCATCGAGCCACCAGCCGCCGTAGGCCCCAAGGCCGATGATGCCGGCCATTTGGAAGCCGATGCCGCTGAAGCGGGCGTAATCCCTGGTGGACCGGCGCAGCCTGTTCCCCTTGTCCCCGCTGCTCATGCGCGCGGGGCATTGCGGGCGCTCCGGCCCAGCCATGCGGTGGAGAACACCAGGAAGATCAGGTACAGTGCGGCGAAGGTGAGGGCCAGGGGCACGGCCTCGGACCGCGGCTTCAGGAGCAGGATGGCGGCCACCGCCACCAGGGAGACCACAAGCTTCAGGGCCAGGGCCAGCATGAACCGGGACATGAATCCTTTGGGGTCCGCGGCCATGGAACGCTCCTGCCAGTGGATGAGCACGGCGGTGAGCACGCCCAGGAAAGCGATGACGGCCAATTGGGCCTTGCCAAAGGGTAGGCCCGCAAGCACGTGCGCGCCATACGTGGCCGCACCCGCCGCCAAGGTGAACAGCCCGGTGGCGGTGAGGGCGCGCAGCGGGCGGGCGGCCTTGCCGGGCCGGGATGCTTGGGTGGACATGGCGCCGGCGGTCAATGGCCGGTCTTCACCGGTTCCGGGCGCTGGCCGGGCTGGGCAGTGTGCATGGCGGGCCGCTCCGTGGCGGTGCTCAGGCGCACCGGCTCGGGCTCCTTCACGGGGTTGCCGCCGCCCATGTTGCAATTGCCGGTGAACACCGCGCCCGGCTCAATGGCCAGCTTACGGGTGAGGATGTCGCCGTTGAGCTTGGCGGTGGCCTTCAAGGACAACAGGTCCTGGCAATTGATCTTGCCGTTCACGGTCCCTTCGATATCGCTGCTCTGGCAGTTCACATCGCCCTCCACCACGCCCGTGGCACCCACGATCAGGCGGCCGCGCACATGGATGGTGCCCTTGACCCGCCCGTCGATGCGGACATTGCTGTCCGAGCGCACCTCCCCCTCGATGGAGGTGCCTTCCATGATGCTGTTGATCTTGCCGGGACTGACGGGCTCGGCAGGCTTGGTCATGGTTTCGTGCGTTTTGTCGTTCCGGAACATGGCAAGGCTTCTGGAGGGTGAAGTGCGAAGGTAATACGCACGGCCGGAAGGCTACTTGCCCTCGAGGTAAGTCTTGCCGAAGAAGGCCGCGTAGCCCTCGGAGTCCTTGGCCATGTAAAAGCGCGGGTAGTTCTCGCTGCTGATGGCGAACAGGGGGAAACCCTGGTCATTGATCCCGACAAGGTCCTCCTTGTTCTGCTTGAAGCGGTCGTAATAGGTCATGGCCTGCTGCCGGGTCTGGAAGTGGCGGACCAGCACCACCTGGTTACCTCCGCCCCAGATGCTGGTCTTCACCTCAATGCCCTGGTTGCGGAAGTAGCGCTGGTTGAAGTTGCTGATGGCGGCGGTCACCTCGGACATGGGCCCCGCGCTGTCCGGAACGATGATGATGACGAAATGCTCCCCCGTGCTGGCGGCGTAGGTCGGTGCCGCCTCCTTGGCGGCGCCTTCCCCGGCCCCGCTGCCCGTCTTGTCCAAGTTGGCCAACAGGGCCTCGGCGGCCTTGGCCTCATCGGTGCCGGGGTACTTGCCGCGCACCTCGCCCAAGGCATCGCGGAACGGCCCCACCAGGTGCAGGCCCCCGATGGCCATGGCCTTCAGCAGGGCGTACTTGGGCAGCAAGTGGTTGCGGGTCTCGGTGGCCAGCACGCTCTCGCAGGTGGAGACCACGGACCGGTAGCTGCCTTGCCGGAAGAGCTGGTAGATGTCCTCGTAGGCCTGGGCCTCGGCGATGCGCGCGGCCTCGTCGGCCTGCTGCTGGTCGGGGTTGCGCACCAGGCGGGAAAATTCCGAATCCGGCCAGCGCTCCAGGATAATGTCGGCATAGTGCTTGGAGCTGGCGCCGCCGAAGTCCATGAAGTTGCCTGCCCGTTCCTTGGCCAGATAGATGCGGTAGAGCTGATAGTAGGATTCCGGGGTGTAGCGGCAATCGTCGAAGCGATCGTTAAGCACCTGGAAGCTCTCGATGGCGTTGTCCACATCCTTGAGCTTCTCCTTGTAGATCATGCCCGAGAGGTAGAGCGCCTTGCAGATCCGGGCGTTGCTGGAATCCAGCTTGGCCTGGTCCACGGGCAGGTCGCGCAGGTAGCTTTCGGGTTTCTTCCATTCGGGTTCGCCGGTATCGGCCGTCACGTCGGTGCCGGTGGTGTCGGATTCCTCGTCGGTGAAGTCCACCAGGGCGGATCCGCTCTTGTCGGCCCGGCGCCAGTCATCCTCGTTCTTGCGGTTGCCCCATTTCTTGCGGAAGTCGGCCATGCCCCGGGCGATCTGCGTGGGGTTGTAGAAGTACCACGCACCGCCGCTTCCGCCGGCCGGGGTGGAAGGCGCCACAGGCGTGCTGGCCAGCAGCTCACGGGCATCATTCTCGGCCTGTTCCTTGGCCGCCTCCTGCCGTTCGCGTTCGCGGATCAGTTCCCGGATGCGCTTATCCCGCTCCTCGGGATCCAGCTTGACGAAGGCCTGCAGGCTGTCCTCCCGGGCAATGGTGTTCAGCTGCTCCACCAGGTCGCCCAGCACCTCGGCCCGGGTGGCCACCTCCTCGGCGCGGGGGTGGTCCTCGGCGATCACCGTGGCGGTGCTGTCGTAGTACTGCTGCGCCTCGGGGTACTTCTTGTCATCGAAATAGAGGTCGGCGAGCTTCAGGAAGCTCTTGGCCTTCTGGCGGGTGTCCACCGTGCTGGCGCGGGTGCTCAGCTGCAGCCGGGCAATGGCGTCCGCGCGCAGGTTGTCCTTCAGGTCCAGCTCGGCCAGGGCGTAGTGGATCATGTCGAAGTGGTCCCGGTGCTTGTCGTCGCGCAGCATGCGCTCCAGTTTCTGGCGCATGCCCTTGCTGTTCCCGTGGGCCAGGGCCAGGGCCTGGAAGATCTGGGCATGGAAGCCCATCTCGTAGGGTGGCCCCATGCGCACCACCTTGCTGTACATGGCGATGGCCTTCTCCTCCTGCCCCTTCATCTGGTAGAGTTGGGCCAGGATGAAGCTCCAACGGACCCGGTCCTTTTTGTTGCGGGTGATGGACACGGCATGCTCCAGGGACACGATGCCGTCATCCGCCTTGCCGCGGTGGATGTCCAGGTCGGCCTGCACGGCGCTCAGCTGGTCGTGCGGGAATTTCTTGGGCAGCACCTTCGCGCCCTTCACCTCGTCCAAGGTGCTTTGTGCGCGGGCGTACTGCTCCAGCTCGATGGACGTGCGTGCCAACCAGACCTTGCTCTCCATCTGGCGGTCCTGGCCTTTGTAGCGCCGACCGATGTAGTCGAAGGTGCGGGCCGCGTCCAGGTAGCTGCGCTTGTAGAAGTGGCTTTTGCCGATGACGAACCAGGCGTCATCGATCCAGTTGTTCTTCTCCTTGCCCCCGAACTCCATGGAGTTGCGGTCGATCACGGTGGCGCACTTCTCGATGCAGATCTCCAACGCGGGAACCATGGCGTTCGCCTCGTCCTCCGTGCCGTTCACGAAGATGGGCAGCACCTGGTCGTAATCGTCCACGTGGGCCTTCTGCATGTCCCCCACCGTTTCCTTCAGCTTCTCGTTGGCGTTGAACCAGCCGTTGTCCCGCGTCACCAACCGGTGAAAGGTGCGGTTCAGGAAGGCGTCCTTGTTGGTGGAGCAGCCGGCCACCACCAGCAGTGCCAATACAGGCAAGATCGTTCGGGGGAAACGGAGGCGCATGGCTGCTGCTGTATCAACAGCAAGTCGGCGAAGATATTTCATCGGGCCGGACAGGAAGTTCGGGCCGTGGTGGACCAGCCCATTCCGGTTGACCTAGGCCTTCGCCTTCTTCCGGGAAGCGGCCATCAGCGCCTCGATCTCCTCCACTTCACGCGGGATGGCGTCGAAAAGGTCGATCGGGTTGTCGCGCGTGGTGAGGATGTTGTTTTCGATGCGGATGCCCAGCTTCTCCTCGCGGATGTAGATGCCGGGTTCCACTGTGAAGACCATGTCCGGCTGGATCATCTCGGTCCACAGGCCCACGTCGTGCACGTCCAGGCCCAGGAAGTGGCTGGTGCCGTGCATGAAGTACTTCTTGTACAGCGGGCGCTCGGGGTCCTGCTTGGCCACGTCGGCCTTGTCAAGCAGGCCCAGGCCGATCAGTTCACCCTCCATGATGCGGCCCACCTCCTTGTGGTAGTCGGCCAGCATCACGCCGGGGCGCAGCAGGGCGGTGGCCTCCTTCTGCACGCGCAGCACGGCGTTGTACACGTCGCGCTGGCGCGGGGTGAAGGTGCCGTTCACGGGGATGCTGCGGGTAAGGTCGCTGGCGTAGCCGCCGTACTCGCAGCCGAAGTCCATCAGGATCACGTCACCGTCGTGGCACACCGCATCGTTGGTGATGTAGTGCAGCACGCAGGCGTTGTACCCGCTGCCCAGGATGGGCGTGTAGGCATGGCCGCGCGAACCGTTGCGGATGAACTCGTGGGTGATCTCCGCCTCGATCTCGTACTCCTTCACGCCGGGCCGCACGAAGCCGCACACCCGCTCGAAGGCTTTGCCGGTGATGGCGATGGCGCGCTTGATCTGCTCCACCTCCTCCCGCGTCTTGCGGCTGCGGATGCGGTGCATGATGGGGGCGCTGCGCCGCAGGCCGTGCAGCGGGTATTGTGCGATCAACTCCTTGTTCTTGCGCTCCTCGCGCGTTTCCACCTCGTTGCTCTGGCGCAGGTGCTCGTTGCTGTTCAGGTACAGCAGCTGGGCCTGGGGCATCAGCCGCTTGATGGTGGCCTCGTAGGCGGTGGTCCACAGCACGGTGGGGATGCCGCTCAGCTCGGCGGCCTCCTTCTGCGTGAACTTGGCCCCCTCCCAGATGGCGATCAGCTCGCTGGTCTCGCGCACGAAGAGGATCTCCCGGTCCTTGGGGTCCATGGCATCGGGGAAGATCAGCAGGATGGTCTCCTCCTGGTCGATGCCGGTGAGGTACATGATGTCCGCGGCCTGCTTGAAGGGCATGGTGCCATCCGCGCTGGTGGGCATGATGTCGTTGCTGTGGAAGACGGCGAGGCCGCCCTTCTCCATGGCCTGGCGGAAGCGGGCACGGTGTTCGCGGTAGGTGGCGGCGGATAGCGGTTGGTAGCGCATGGCTGTTCGCAGATGGGTGAATGGCCCGCCGCGGCCCGGAACTGGTGGCCGGTGTTCGGAGGGATGTGCGAAGGTAGGGCGGCGAGGTCCTGGGCCGGGTCAATACCGGCTGAGGTACTTGTCCTCCACGGCGCGCATGGCCTTGCGCTTGGCCTCGCTCTTGTCGCTGTGGCCCAGCAGGTGGAGCAGGCCGTGCACCATCACGCGGCGAAGTTCGTGCGCGGCACTGGCGCCGTAGGTGGCGGCATTTTCCCGCACCCGGTCATGGCTGATGAGGATGTCGCCGCTGATGCCGTTGCCGTTCTGCAGGTCGAAGGTGATCACGTCGGTATACTCGTCGTGGCCGAGGTAGCGCTTGTTGTAGGGCAGCAGGCCCTTGTCACTGAGGAGAACGAAGGTGACCTCGCCGATGGAGTGGCCATGGTCGCGGGCCACGGCCTGGATCCATTGGCGCAGGCGTTCGCGCTCGCGGAAGGCGTTGGGCACCCCGATGGCCTTGAACGCGATGGCACCTTCCGAAGCCATGGCTATTCGGTTGCCGGTGCCAGGTTGAAGGTGACGGCCACGGTGGCCCCGTTGTCGGAGAATTCCACGGCATCGGCCAGGGCGCGCATGAGGAATACGCCGCGCCCGTGGGGCTTCTCGATGTTCTGGGGGTCGGTGGGGTCGGGCAGGTGCTCGTGGTCGAAGCCGGGGCCCTCGTCGCTGACCACGAAGGTGACCTTGTCCCCTGCCATGGCATAGCCGAGCCGGACCTGCTTGCCGGGATCGAGCTGGTTGCCGTGGTGGATCGCGTTGTTCACCGCCTCGGTGAGGGCGATGAGGATGTTGCCGTAGAGCGACTCGTGCACCTTGTAGCGGGTACACACCTCATCGATCAACTTTTCCGCCAAGTGGATGTTCTCCGCCTTGGCCGGAAACTCAATGCGTTGGGTGAAGTGGACGTCCTCGGTTAGCGCAGCCATGTTCGGTGTTCAGGGTCGGTCAAAAGTATCGAAATACTGATCCACGCGTGCCTTGTAGTACGGCTTCAGGCCCGGGGGCACCGTGCGCAGCAGCTCGGCCTCGCGCATCTTGTCCCGCTGGTAGTTGAAGAAACGGGCCGGGTCCGGATGGTCGCGGTCCTGCCCCGGAGTGCTTTCCCGCTTGTTGTCCAATTCCCGCTCACGCTCCGCCTTTTCGGCCTCGAGCAACCGTGTCATGATGTCCTGTTGGCGCCTGATGGATTCTTGTGTAAGGTTCCTGTTAACGAGATCCTTCTCATTCTGTTCCATCTGGTCGGCCAATTTCTGCAGGCCGTTGCCGCTGCCTGAGCCGTCCTTGTTGAGCTCCTGGGCCATGCGCTGCATTTCCTGCCGCAGGGCGGCCTGCTGGGCGGCCAGCTTGGCCAGCTGCTCGCTCATGCCCGCGCCCATACCCCCGGGGTTCTGCTGACCGGGCTTCTCCCCCGGCTTGCGGCCCTTCTCCAAGGCCTTGCGCATTTCCTCCAGCTGCTTGCCCAGGGCTTCCTGCTGGCTGCGGATCTTCTGCATCTTCTTGCTGTTGCCCGGACTGCTGCCCCCGCCGCCGGGCTTGTTGCAATTGCCGGTTCCCGGCATGCCGCTGGCCTGCTGCTGCATCTGCTGCAGGGCCTCGTCCAGCATCAGGGCCAGGTTGTTCAGGCTGGTCATGGCCCGCTGCTGCCGATCAGCCGCCCTGGGGCGCTCGGTGGCGTTGGCCCGCGCCTCGGCCAAGTGCCCCAAGGCCTGGTCCATGTTCTCGTTCACCAGGTTCATCTCTCGGTTCACCAAGGCCTGGAGTTGGGGTACACGCTTGCTCAGGGCGAACAGGGAGTCTTCCACCAGGCGCGCGTCATCGCGCAGCTTTTTCTGTTGCCGGCCGATGTCCACCAGGCGCGGGTCGCGCACGGCAGTGGCCTCCAGGGCGTCCATGTTGGCCTCCTGGTCGAAGCTGAGCTGCACGATGTTCTCCAGCAATTGCCGCAGTGCGTCCATGTCCTCCTCGGCCTGTTCCTGCTGGTTCTGCTGCATGCCGCTGCGCATGTCCATGGCCAGCTGCTGCATCTGTTCCCCGGCCTTCTGCTGGCTTTCGCTGGCCTTCTTGTTCTGCTGCTTCTGTAGTTGCTCGCTGCTGTTCTGCTGCTGCTGCTTGATGCCCTCCTCCTGCTCACCGGTCTTGGGCAGGTCCAGCGGATGCTCCAGGGCCTCATTCTTCTTCTCCAGGGAATCCAGTTGGTCCTGCACGTCCTTGAACTCCTTGGACAGTTCGTCCTGCTTCTGCTGCAGTTCCTCCTTGGGGGTGTCGCCCTGCTTGGTCTGCTCGCTGAGCTCCTTCTGTTTATCGGCCAGTTTCTCCAGCTGGTCGGCGATGTCCTCGGCCTTCTGCTCCACCTCCATCTGCTTGAACTGCTCCAGGGCGCGGTCCAGCTCCTTCTCGATGTCCTCCTGGCTCAGCTTCATGTCCTGCATCCTTTCCTGTAGCTGCTCCTTGTCGATCTTCTCCAGCATTTCCTGGATCTGGCGGTAGAGTTCCTTCATCTGCTCACTGAGCACGTTCTCGAAGAGCTCCTGCACCTGTTGCTGCTTCTGCAGGATGCGCTCGTCGGCCTCCTTGAAGTCCTGTTGCTCCTGCTGGCTTTGGCGCAGCTGCTCGGTGGCCTTCTCCACGCGCTGCTCCAGCTGCTTCTGGCGGTCCAGCACGTTCTGCATCTTCTGCCGGTCCTGCCAGTTCAGTTCCTTTTTGTCCAGCAGGTCGCGGCGCAACTTGTCCAGTTCCTGCTGCAGGCCTTGGGCCTGGCGGATGCTTTCCCGCAATTCCTCCTTGATGGCCTCGCCCTGCTTGTCCTGCTTGTCGGCGAGTTCCTTCAGGGTGGGCGCCTCGAAGTAGCGGGAGGCGCTGCGGGCGCTCTTGCTGCCGTTCACGCCGTCGTTGTCCCACACCTCGAACCAGTATTCCAGCTTGTCGCCGGGCAACAGGCGCAGCCCGCCCAGGTCCTCGAAGTGGAAAAAGCTTTGCCGGGTGGTGGCGGGCTGCAGGTTGAGGTCCTTGGTGAGCTCGCGCTGCCCGGCCGGGATGCTGTCGCCCCCTTGCACCACCTTGTAGTGGAAGGCGAGGCGCTTGAAGCCGTGGTCGTCGCCGATGTCGCCCTTGAAGTAGAGGCGGCGCGGCGAGAGGCTGTCGGCCTTCTGCTCCACGGCGATGGTGGGATAGAGGTCGGGCACCACGTCGATGCGGTACTGCGCCGGGGTGTGGGCCTTCAGATCACCGTGGAAGGGCACCACGGCGTAGGTGCCGCCCTTGAGGAAGCGGCGCCTGGCGGTGAAGCGCTGGTCGCCGGGGTGTGCAGGGACCAGGGTGAAGGTGGTGTCGTCGAAGACGAGATCGAGCCGGTCGGTGCTGCGCGTTTCGGCCACCCAGGTGATGCGGGTGCCGGCGGGCACGCTGATGTCTCCGCTCTGGTTGCTCACGGTGTTCTTCAGGCCGAGGTAGGGCGGATAGTCCAAGGCCATGGAGAGGCCCAGCAGCATGGGGTTGGCCCCGGTGGCAAGGTGCATGGGGGCGCTGTGGAAGCCGTCGGCGGACAGGCGGAAGTCAACGGGTTCCTGGACGTTGCGGAAGCGATGGGTGAAGTGTGCGGCATCCTGGCGCACCAGCGGGATGCGGTTGCCGTCCGCCTCCAGGAAGACCTGCTGCGGCAGGGTGGCGCCCTGCATCTCCACCTGCAGTTCGAAATCCTCGTTCTCCGGCACGGTGAGCTCCTGGTTCAGCACCACGAAGCGGAAGGGGGCCTCAGGCAGGAACTCCCGGTTGTGCGCCAGGATGCGCTTGGTGGGGCCGGTGATCAGGCTGGGCGCCGCGAACAGCAGGATGAGCAGCACACCCAAGGGAGGCAGGGCGTAGCGCAGGTAGCGGCGGTTGCGGCGCAGGTCGATGGCCCGGCTGAACGGGACCGGGGAGAGCTCGCGGCTCCGCTGGGCGATGCTGGCCTCGATGAGGGCGCGCTGGCCGGGGTCCTCCCCCGCCTGGCCGCGCAACTGCAGGGTGTTCAGCAGCTTATCCTTCACCTGCGGGAAGTGGTCGCCCACGATCACCGCCGCCTCGGCATGCCCGATCACGGCGCCCAGGCGGAAGAGCTTCACCACGGGCACGGCCACGAAACGGAACAGCACCACCGCGCTGGCCGTGGCCCAGGCCCAGAACAGCACCGTGCGTGCCACGGTACCGAAGCGGCCGAAGTATTCACCCAGCGATACGGCCAGGAAGAAGAGCACCAGCAGCCCCACGCTGTACAAGGCCCCGCGGATCACCCGGTCCTTGTAGTACTTGCGGATGAACCCGTCCAGCTTGGTGAGGAGCAGCTCGTAGTCGGAGGCCATGGCATGCCGTGCCGGACCGGAACGTGTGCCGACCGGGCGAAGGATCCCGAAAGTTAGGTCGATCCCGCTTCTCCGTTCGTGGCCAGGCGGCCTTGGAGGGGCGTGGGCGGGTTACGAATTGTTAACCCCCCAGGGAACACAGGAAACATTTTTTGTTCAATTTGTTTCCGGCGTGAAATCCGTACTCTACTTTCGCGCCCCGAAAGTGATGGAACAGGACAAGGAAAGGCCCAAGGACGGGCGGTGCCAACGCCTGGTGGCGGAGGCCGCCAAGGTCTTCTGGACGTACGGCATCAAGAGCATGACCATGGATGACATGGCTGCCCGGCTCGGCATCAGCAAGAAGACGCTCTATCAATGTGTGAAGGACAAGAACGACCTGGTGGAGCAGGTGTTGATGTGCATGGCCGTGGAGTCCTCCCGGGAGATGACCAAGGAGCTGGACCGGGAGCCCAGCGCCATTGACGAGCTGTTCGCCATTGCCAACCGCGTGTCCAAGCGCTTGGCGGGCATCCACCCCTCCATCCACTTCGACCTGGAGAAATACCACCCCGAGGCCTTCCATGCCTGGCGCAAAAGGAAACGTGCGGAGATCTTCTCCAGCATGGTGGCCAACCTCAAACGCGGCATCGAGGAAGGACTGTACCGGAAAGACCTGGACGTCGAGGTGATCGCCACGGTCCACATCGCCCGGTTCGACATGATGTTCGATGGGGAGCTTTTCCCTGCTGGACAGTTCAATATGGAAGAGGTGCAAAAAGAGATGTTCCGGTACCACATCCGGGGGATCGCCAGCCCCAAGGGGGTTGAGCACCTGGAAAAGATGATGAAACGGGAGACGGGGAAAGGGAAGGATTGAGCAAAAGGTAGGAGCAGTGGGCAGGAGCAGTGGGCAGGTAAATGTTGGGCGTTATGGGTTGCAGGTTGCGAACTGAGAACTGACAACTGAGAACTGACAACTGACAACCAACACCCGACAACCGGGAATGAAAGGGAGAGCCGGATGGTAAGAGCGGAAGGAAAAACAGGAAACAGCAGGAGCAACAAGAGGAACGAAACGATGAGAAACCTGTTCATCATTGCGACCGTGGCATGGGCTGCAGGGGCATGGGCCCAAGGCCCGGTAAGCCTGTCGCTGCAGCAGGCCATGGACATGGCGGCCACGCAGAGCTACCAGGTGCAGGGCAGCCAGCTGGAAGCGGAAAAGGCCTTGGCCAAGATCAAGGAGGTGATGGCCATCGGCCTGCCCCAGATCAATGCCACCGGCTCCCTGGGCAACTACCTGAAGGTGCCCACGCAGCTGATCCCGAACTTCTTCGGCGGCGAACCGAAGACCATCGAGGTGCAGTTCGGCATTCCCTGGACCATGACCGGGGCGGTGCAATTGAACCAGCTGCTCTTCGACGGCAGCTACCTCGTGGGCCTGCAGGCCACGCGTGAGCTGCGCAACCAGAGCGGGAAGATCCTGGAACAGGTGCAGCTCGATGCCCGTGTACAGGCGGCCAAGGCCTACTTGGGCGTGCTGGCCGCCGAGGAAGGCGTGCGCCTGGTGGCGGCGGGGCTGCCGGTGGTGAAAAAGGCCGCCGATGATGCGGCCGCCATGGTGCAACAAGGCATGATGGGCACCACCGATGCCGACCGCCTCGCCGTGCAGGTGGAGGAAGCCGGGAACCAGCAACGCATGCTGCAACAACAGGCTGATGTGGCCCGCGCCTACCTCGCCCTGGTGCTGGGCCTGCCCAGCGGTACACCCATTGCCCTCACCGACTCCCTGCAGCCCTTGCTGGACGACGGTTCGGCCGCACAGCTCGCCGCCACCCCGTTCGACCCCGGCACGCACATCGAGGCCGAGGTGGCCAATTCCACCTTGCGGCTCGGCGAGCTCGACCTGCGGAACAAGCGCGCCGCCTACCTGCCCACATTGGGCGGTTTCATCAACTACCAGCAGCAGTTCAGCAACACGGACTTCACCCCCGGCGACGGCAACTTCTGGTTCCCCTCCAGCATGTGGGGCCTGCAACTGAACGTGCCCATCTTCAGCAGCGGCATGCGCCACAAGCAAGTGGCCCAGGCCAAGCTGAGCCTGCAGCAGGCCGAGCTGAACCTGAAGGCCACCGAACAACGCCTGCTGACCGACCAGCTGCAGCAGAAGGCCGTGCTCACGGCGGCGCAGGAGAGCTACAACACCGGAAAGAACAGCCTGGCCCTCAGCCGGCGCATTTTCGAGCAGACCTCGGTGAAGTTCAGCGAAGGCATGGCCACCAGCTTCGAACTCACCCAGGAACACAGCAACTACCTCCAAACCCAACAAGCCTACATCCAGCGCATCGTGGACCTGCTGAAGGCCCGCGTGGACATGCGCAAGGCACTTGACCTTTTCTGACCCGACCAGCGAATGAACATGAAGCAGACCATCCTCTTCACCCTGATGACGGCCTTCCTGGCAGCTTGCGGAGGGGGTGCCGATACGAGCGAACTGGGCCAACAGCGTGCCAAGCTGGAGGTATTGAAAACCACCTACAAGGCCTATGCGGACAGCATCAAGGCCATCGAGAACTGGCTGGCGGAGAACGACAGCACCGTCCGGCGCAATCTCCCGGTGGTCACCGGCGCGCCGGTGGAGGCAGGGGCCTTCACCCATTACGTGGACGTACATGGGAACGTGCGCGCCGACAAGGCCGCCGCGCTGTACAGCAATGGCGGCCGCGTGCGCAGCATCCTGGTGCAGCCCGGTGACCGGGTGCGCGCCGGGCAGCTCATCATCCGCATCGATAACGACCTGGCCGCCGAACAGATCCAACAAGCTGAAGCCGCCTACGAACTGGCAAAGACAGCCTTCGAAAAGCAGGACCGCCTGTGGAAGCAGAACATCGGCAGCGAGATCCAGTTCCTCCAGGCCAAAAGCCAGAAGGAACAGGCCGAAGCGGGGCTCGCCACCCTGCGCGAACAGCAGCGGCTCACCAACATCACCGCGCCTTTTGACGGCACGGTGGACGACATCATGGTGCGGGTCGGCGACATGACCACTCCGATGCAGCCCGCTGCGCGCGTGGTGGACCTGGGCGGGGTGCAACTGGAGGCCGATGTGCCCGAGAGCTACCTCACCACCATCAAGCGCGGCGCTCCGGCGAAGGTGCGCTTCCCCAGCTTGGACGAATCGTTCGATGCCACGCTCGCGCACGTGGGTGAGTACATCGACCCGGCCAACCGCACGTTCAAGGTGACCGTACGGGTGCCGAAGGGCGAGCAATACATGCGCCCCAACCTGCTCAGCGACATCAGCATCCAGGACCACCACAGCGACAGCGCCCTGGTGGTGCCCAGCCGGGCCGTGCTGCAGGATGTGAAGGGAAACAACTACCTCTACGTGCTGGACCCCACCAAGGACAACGAGGCCACGGCCCGAAAGGTGATGGTGAACCGCGTGAGCGAGTACCGCGGCCGGCTCAGCATTGAACCGGCGGTTGCAGGTGCCCTGAAGGGGGGCGAACGCATCGTGGACGAAGGCGCCAAGAACGTGACCGACGGCCTCACCGTGCGCGTGGCCAACTGATGGCCGCATGCGGTGATATGGGAAGAGGGAAGGGAAGTAAGGGAAGTAAGGGATGAAAAGAAGGGGTGAAAGTCAACACGGTGCAGGGGGAAATCCCGCCTCCAACGCCTCCCCTTCCGGCAATATCCCGAACAGAACAAAAGCATGAGTTCGAACCACGACATCGAAAAAGACCTCCACGGACCGGAGCGCCAGTTCGCCATCACCACTTGGGCGGTGAACAACCGCACCACGGTGATCGTGCTCACCATCCTCATCTGCATCATGGGCATCCGTGCCTATGTGGTGATGCCCAAGGTGAGCTTCCCCGAGGTGGTGACGCCGGAGGTGTTCATCGGCACACCGTACAACAGCAGCTCGGTGGTGGACATCGAGAAGCTGATCACCAAGCCCATCGAGAAGGAGCTGAACACCATCTCCGGGGTGGACGAGATCAAGAGCACCAGCGTGCCGAACTTCAGCTCCATCCACATCAAGTTCGACTACAACGTGAGCCCCACCGAGGCCCTGCGCAAGGTGAAGGACGCGGTGGACAAGGCACGCGGCGATTCCAACTTCCCCACCGACCTGCCCGCCGAGCCGAACGTGTTCGAGATGAACTTCTCCGAACTGATGCCGGTGATGAACATCAACCTCAGCGGCGACTACCCGGTGGAGCAGCTCCACGAGTACGCCAAGCACCTGGAGGACCGCATCGAGGACCTCACCGAGATCAACAAGGTGGAGATCCGCGGCGTGCCCGAGCGCGAGGTGAAGGTGAGCGTGGACCTCCCGGCCATGGAGATGCTGCAACTCAACTTCGATGACATCGCCAATGCCCTGCGCAGCGAGAACCTCACCATGAGCGGTGGCGACATCCTCACCAAGGACCAGCGCCGCAGCGTCCGTGTGATCGGCGAGTTCACGGACATGGAGCAGATCCGCAACATCGTGGTGAAGAACGAAGGGCAGCGCGAGGTGCGCCTGCGGGATGTGGCCGACGTGAGCTTCGGCTTCAAGGAGCCCGAGAGCTTTGCCCGTGAGTACGGCAAGAGCGTGGTGATGCTGGACGTGATCAAGCGCGCAGGTGAGAACCTGCTCGACGCGAGCGACAAGATCAACGCCATCATCAAGGAAGATCACGGAACGGTGCTGCCCAAGGACCTGGTGATCACCCTCACCGGCGACCAGAGCGACCAGACGCGGGTGAGCGTGGCCGAACTGATGAACCACATCGTGCTCGGGGTGATCCTCGTGGTGGGTGTGCTCATGCTCTTCCTCGGCCTGCGCAACGCCGTGTTCGTCGGCCTGGCCATCCCGATGAGCATGTTCATCTCCTTCACCCTGCTCAACATGTTCGGGGTCACCCTGAACATGATGGTGCTCTTCGCCCTTATCCTCGCCCTGGGCCGCCTGGTGGACGACGGCATCGTGATCGTGGAGAACATCCACCGCCACATGACCAACGGTGAACCCGCGCTCAAGGCCACCAAGCTGGCGGTGGGCGAGGTGACCATGCCGATCATCGCCGCCACCACGGCCACGGTGATGGTCTTCGTGCCGCTGCTCTTCTGGCCGGGCATCATGGGCGAGTTCATGAAGTTCCTGCCCATCACCTTCATGATCGCCCTGGCCTCCTCACTCTTCGTGGCGCTGGTGGTGAACCCCGCCCTGGCCTCCAAGTTCATGAAGGTGGAGGAAGACCACATGCCCACGAGGAAGATGTGGCGCCTGGCCATCATCCTCGCCGTCGTGGGCGCCGCAGTGGGTGCACTGGGTGCCGGCACGCAAAGCCCCTTCCTCTTCGGCATCGGCATGCTCACCATCTTCTTCGGCCTGATGGGCGTGGCCAACGAAAAGCTCTTCGTGCCCGCCGCGCACTGGTTCCAGTACACCTGGCTCCCCCGGCTCGAAGCCCGCTACGAAAGCTTCCTGCGCTTTGCCCTCGCCAAGCATCACCCGCGCACCTTCCTCCTCGGCACGGTGGGCCTGCTCCTGCTGGCGTTCATCCTGCTGGGCATCTTCCCGCCCAGGACGCTCTTCTTCCCCACGAACGAACCGATGTTCATCAATGTGTTCATTGAAGCACCCATCGGCACCGACATCCTGAAGACCGACAGCGTGACCCGCATCGTGGAGAAACAGGTGATGAAGGTGATCGACGTGCCGGAGTACAAGGAAGTCCGTGAGGTGAGGAACGAGAACGGCGACGTGATCGGCTCGGACACCGTGAACTTCCTGGTGAGCTCGGTGATCGCGCAAGTGGGTGAGGGCACCAGCGACCCGGGAACCGGTGATGTGGAACTGAGTGCCACCCCGCACAAGGCGCGGATCCAGGTGAGCTTCGTGAAGTACGCCGACCGCCACGGCATCAACACCAACGACGTGCTGGAACGCCTACAGGCCGGCGTGACCGGTTATCCGGGCGTGGTGACCACCGTGGTGAAGAACGCCGACGGCCCGCCCGTGGGAAAGCCCATCAACATCGAGATCCGGGGCAAGGAGATCGAAGGCCTGCTCGACGAGGCGGAGAAGGTGAAGGCCTTCATCGAGGACAAGAACGTGCCCGGCGTGGAGGCACTGCGCATCGACATCGACCGCGCCAAGCCCGAGATGCCCATCGTGATCGACCGCGAAAAAGCACGCCGCCTGAACGTGAGCACCTACCAGGTGGCCGATGCCATCCGCACCGCCCTCTTCGGCAAGGAGGTGAGCACCTTCCGCATCGAGGGCGACGATGATGACTACGAGATCAACGTGCGCCTGAAGGACCAGTACCGGTACAGCACGCAGCAGCTGATGGACATGCGCATCACCTTCCGCGACATGCTCACCGGCCAGATCCGCCAAGTGCCCATCAGCGCCGTGGCCAAGGCGGAGTATGCGACCACCTTCAGCGCCATAAAGCGCAAGGACCTGGACCGCGTGGTGACCGTGAGCAGCAACGTGATCGCGGGATACAATAACAACGAGGTGGTGCAACAGATCAAGGATGAGATGGCCAACGGATACCACGTGGACGACCGCTTCAACCTGCGCTTCACCGGCGAGCAGGAGGACATGGCCAAGGACATGAACTTCCTGATGACCGCCTTCCTGGTGGCCATCTTCGTGGTGTTCCTCATCATCGTCGCGCAGTTCAACAGCATCAGCTACCCGGTGATCGTGATGAGCACGGTGGTGTTCAGTACCATCGGCGTGTTCCTCGGCCTCATCGTGTTCCGCATGGATTTCATCATCCTGATGACCATGCTCGGCATCATCTCGCTCATCGGCGTGGTGGTGAACAACGCGATCGTGCTCATGGACTTCGCGCGCCTGCTCTTCCAACGCGAGCAGCGGAAATTGGGGCTGGACGAGCACACGGTCATCCCCAACGATGCGAGCCGCGAGGCCCTGGTGGTGGCGGGCCGCACACGCCTGCGCCCGGTGCTGCTCACCGCGGTCACGGCCATCCTGGGCCTGCTGCCCCTGGCCATCGGGCTCAACTTCAACTTCTTCACACTCTTCAGTGAGCTGGACCCGCATATCCACATGGGCGGCGACAACGTGGTGTTCTGGGGCCCGCTCAGCTGGGCGGTGATCTACGGCCTCATCTTCGCCACCTTCCTCACGCTGATCATGGTGCCGGTGATGCTGTTGATCGTGCAGAAGATCAAGCACCGCAGGCAGTGGAAGAAGCAGTTGCGTGATGCGGAGAAGGCCGCGGCGCAACCAGCACCGTGAAGCAGGTCTTCCTGGTGAAAGGGGCGTGGCTACGGCTGCGCCTTTTTCGTTCCCGCCCATGGGGGCCGGGTGCGGCCCACTGCAGGTTGCTCAGATCACCAGCCGCACCCCGCCCATGTCCGCCACGCGGTACGGAAACCGGTCACCGGGTGAGCCGATGAACATGAAGTTCGTGGGGATGTTCCACTCCGCGCTCAGCCGCTGGATCAGCTCCGGGCCGAAAATGCCCCGCATCTCGATGAACTCCACGTCCAGTTCCGAGTAGGCGCGGTCCAGCACGTGCAGGTCGTCCAGGAATTCCTTGCGGACGTGCTCGCCCTCCTTGAGCACCGTGACGATGCGCAGCTTCCGGGTGATCTCGTTCGCCTGCACGTACATCATCACACGGTTCAGGATGGAGAGGTCATCGCCCTTGGTGAAGTAGACAAACTCCTGGCGGTTGAGGCGGCGGATGGTGCGCGAGATGGTGAAGCGCCCCAGCACTGCCAACCCCGGCATGCTCTCCACGAAGCCGCTCACCCAGATCATCAGATACTCCAGGATGGCCTTGCGGTTCAGCAGGATGGCGATGATGATAATGGCCGGGGCGAAATACTGCAGGAACACCACGAGGTGCTCAGGGTCCAGCTTCACGTTGCCGTACAGCGCCGTGATCACCCCGGCCAGCGCCATCGTCACAGCCGCCGTGCTGGCCGTTTCCGGACGGGGCAGGCGGGCACGCTTGATCTTCAGTAGGAAGTTCCCCAGGGCGAAAAAGGCCATCACCGTGAGGAAGGAGATGGTGTACACCCCGGCCAGGGCCTCCACCCGTGCGTTGGTGATCAGCAGCACCGAGAGGCAGAGCAGGAAGAAGAGGATGATGATGCGCGGCGAGCTGCCCCGCTTGTTCTCCCGCAGCAACACCTGCGGCAGGATCCGGTCCAACGTCATCCGCTTCACCAGGCCGGTGACGCCCACGTAGCTGGTGAGCACCGCCCCGCAGAGCACCACCACGGCATCCACCACGATCACCAATTCCAACCAATTGCCCCCGATGGCCAGGCCCATAGAGGAAAGCATGGCCTCGCTGTTCGCCGCAATGGCATCCATGGGCAGCACCATCAGGCCCATGAGGGCGATCAGCGGATTGAGCACGGACACCGCGATCCACATGTTGCGCAGCGTCAGCGGGAATACGCCCGGCTTCTGCTCCTCCACGTAATTGGCGGAACTCTCGAAGCCCGTCACCCCCAGCATGGCGGTGCTGAAACCGAAGAACAAGGCGGCACCGATGCCCCCGGCATGCGGCAGGGGGGCGTTCCAGTTCAAGGTGAAGGTGGAATAACCGTGCGTGGCCACATACCACACACCACCCAGCAGCAGCAGCAGCATGATGGAGAGGTGGGCGATGAAGATCACCGTGGCCACCACCGAGGATTCGGATAGCCCGCCGATGCTCAGCAGCATGAAGAGCAGCAGCACGCCCACAGTTGCCAAAAGCATGGGCAGCGAGGGCACCAGTTCATGCAAGTAGTGCATGGCCGTGGTGCCGCTGAGCACCGCGGTGGCCATGTAGCTGAGAATGGTGAGTGTGGCCGCGATGCTCGCATTGAACTTGTTCGTGGTGTTCAACAGCACGTTGTACGCCCCGCCGTTCAGCGGCAAGGCACCCACCACCTCGCCATACACCTTGCGGAACAGAAAGAGCACCCCGGCCACCAGCAGCAGCGCCAGCACCGCCCATACCCCGGCATGCACGATGGCGATGGAGCTCACGTACAGGCAGCTGCTGGTGATGTCGTTGCCGGCGATGGCCGTGGCAGGCAGCGGGCCGAGCTTCTTGGGGGAGTGCGCCATGAGATGCGAATATGTGGACCATGGTCCGAACCAAGGCGGAAATTTCGATGCCGTCATTCCCGCACCATGCACCACCCATGAAGAACGGCGCCCGAAGGCGCCGTCCCTGCCGCGGCACTTCCACCAAAGCGCCACTGCACAACGGTCGAAGACCGCTGTTCCCGATGGCCCGCCCCAGGCGGGCTCCAGTACCCAATACGCAGGGTCACCGGCACCATATTCCATGCCATCCCTTTCCGCACACCTGCCGTGTGCCCGCACCGCACGGTTTCTTCCCACCGGTGCACCCGATGTCGGGGAAATATCGCCCCGCCGCCGCCCCGATCGAGGAAGCTCCGACCATGGTGCGAACCGAAGGGTCCGCCACCTTGTTCATTCATGCCGCGGGGTGTAACTTGGCATCCCTACGCATGGACTATTACCGGATCCTGGGCGTGGACCGAAACGCCTCCACGGATGAGATCAAGAAGGCCTACCGCAAGCTGGCGCGGAAGCACCACCCCGACCTCAACCCCAACGATAAGGAGGCGGAGAAGCGCTTCAAGGAGATCAATGAGGCCAACGAGGTGCTGAGCGACCCGGAGAGCCGGAAGAAGTACGACAAGTACGGCGATCAGTGGAAGCATGCCGATCAGATCGAAGCAGCGCAGCGTGAGCGGGCGGCAGCAGGTGGCGGCTTCGGCGGGGGCGAACCGTTCGGCGGATACACCGGTGGTGAGGAGCAGGACCTTCACGACATTTTCGGATCCATGTTCGGCAGCGCCGGTGGCCGCATGCGCTTCCGGGGGCAGGACTACCAGGCCGAGCTGCAGATGGACCTGCGCGAGGCCGCCCGCACGGAAAAGCGCACGCTCACGGTCAACGGCAAGCAGATCCGCCTCACCATCCCCGCCGGGGTGGAGAACGGGCAGACCATCCGCATCAAGGGCCACGGCGGGCCGGGCATGAACGGCGGGCCGAACGGCGACCTGCTGATCACCTTCGCCATTGCGGACGACCCGGTATTCAAGCGCACGGGCAGCAACCTGTACCAGACCATCGACCTGCCGCTGTACACGGCCATGCTGGGCGGTGAGGTGGTGGTGCCCACCCTGGACGGACACGTGAAGGCCACCGTGAAGCCCGAAACACAGAACGGTACCGTGGTGCGCCTGAAGGGCAAGGGCTTCCCCGTTTACAAAAAGGAGGGCAGCTTCGGCGACCTCTTCGTCACCCTGCAGGTGAAACTGCCGGTGAACCTCACCGACCGGCAACGCGAACTCTTCAAACAACTGGCCAGCTCATGAGCACGATGGACGACATGGAATGGGTCTCCCTGGAAGCTTACTGCGCCGGGAGCCACGTGGAGCTGTCCTTCATCGAATCGTTGGAGGAAAGCGGCCTGGTGGAGATCACCATCCGCGAAGAGCGGCGTTTTCTGCCCGCTGAACAACTCCCGCAGCTGGACCGCCTGGTGCGGCTGCACGAGGACCTGGGGATCAACGTGGAGGGCCTGGAGGCCATCACCCACATGCTGGACCGCATGGCGGCCATGCAGGAGGAAATGAACCGCCTGCGCAACCGCCTGCGGCGCTTTGAGCCGTTGGGCTAGTTACTTGGCCACCACCAACCGGCGGGCGTAGTCGAAGCCGGTAGGCTGCACCACGCGCACCAGATAGATGCCGTTGGCCAGGTCCTCCACGTTCAGGACCGTGCGCAGGTCACGGGTTTCGCCCAATTGGATGCTCCGCACCAGGCGTCCGTCCTCCGCGTAGATCGATAGCGTGGCATCCCCCTGAAGGCCGGGGAAGGTGATGCTCACCTGATCATTGGCCGGGTTGGGATAAACCACAATTTGGGCATCGTTGTGCTGGGCATACTGCCCGTCACCCCAATGCAAGGTCGTGTATGGGCCGTTTCCGGCCATCGCAGCCGTGGACATTACCATGACCACGGCTGCAAGGATGCTTCCTGTTCTCATGGCTTTCATGTTTGGCGGAAGGGGAGCAAATTCCGTTCCGATGCGGGAAGGCGGACAGTTCCATCAAAACAGCACGTTCCATCCAGCGCAAGGCTGCCAAAAGGGCGCACTTCAGCCGTGGGAGCGGGGGGTGGTAGCGATTCCCTCAATAAATCAACCACTTGCTCGGATTTTCCGATAAATGTCGTCCGGTGACCTTTCCTTCGGGTTCCATGATGGTCGCCATGAAGTTCAACCTCGGCACCGGCCCCCGGAAAATGTTTGCGGCGCGTTGCTGGGACATTGCCTTGTGGCTTTGCGTGGTGGCGGCCCTGGCCTTCGTGGTCCTGATGGTGGTGGCGTTCACGCCGGTGTCCTGATCACGCCGTTGCCACCACCTTCAGCTCGATCGCGATCGGCGTGGGCAGGCAGTTGATCTCCAGCGTGGTGCGGCAGGGTGGGTCCTTCTCGAAGTACTCCTTCCACAGCCGGTTGTAGGTGGGGAAGTCGTCCTTCATGTTGGTGAGGAAGACCGTCACGTCCACGATCTTCTCCCACGACGAGCCGCTGTCCTCCAGGATCCACTTCACGTTCTGGAACACGCTGCGCACCTGTGTTTCGATGTCGTAGGAGACGATCCTCCCATCTGCATCCAGTTCAACACCAGGGATCTTCTTCGTGCCCCGCTCGCGAGGCCCCACACCGCTCAGGAAGAGCAGGTCGCCCACACGGCGGGCGTGCGGATAGTGGCCAACAGGCTCGGGAGCCTTGCTGCTATTGAGGGATGGCATGGGGTGCGTAGTTGAGTGGTTCGTGGCTGTGGAGTTCGCAGGTCGTTGCAGACTGCGGAGAGGCAAAGGTCGGTGATGGGGAGCGGCCCCGATGCCGGCCCGCCCCCCAACGTCTCCGCGGTAATACCTCAACGGGTCACGCCTCGCAGCTCACGCAGCCCACCAGCTCCTTCACGGCCGTTTCCTTGGATACGCTTTGGCTCCGTTGGTAGTACAGCGTCTTCACCCCCAGCCGCCAAGCTTCGATGATCAGCTTGTTCACCTCCTTCACCGGCAGGTTGGACGGGATGTTCAGGTTCAGGCTCTGCGACTGGTCGACGAAGCGCTGCCGGATGGAGGCCTGCTGGATGATCTCCAGCTGGCTGATCTCCTTGAAGGTCTTGAAGACCGCCCGCTCGTGTTCCGACAGTTCGTGGATATGTGCCACGCTGCCCTGGTTCAGCATGATGCCGCGCCAGGTCTCCTCGTTGTCCAGGCCCTTTTCCTCCAGCAGGGCCTTCAGGTACTTGTTCTTGCGGATGAAGTTGCCCTTGGAAAGGCCCGCCTTGAAGTAGTTGCTGCTGTAGGGCTCAATGCCGGGCGAGGCCTGCCCCAGGATGGCCGAGGAAGAGGTGGTGGGCGCGATGGCCATCACGGTGGCGTTGCGGCAGCCATAGCCCTTCAGGAGCTCCGGCTCGCCATAGATCTCCGCCAGCTCGCGGGTGGCCTGGTCGGCCTGTTCGCGGATATGCTCGAAGATGGCCCGGGTGTGCTGCTTGGCCTCCAGGCCCTCGAAGGGGATCATGTTGCGCTGCAGGAAGGAGTGCCAGCCCATGGCGCCCAGGCCCACGGCGCGGTGGCACCGGGCGAAGTTGTTGGCGTTGCGCAGGTAGTGGTTGCCGTCGGTCTTCTCGATGAACTCCTGCAGCACCGCGTCCAGAAAGAAGATGGCGAGCCGCACGGCGTCGGTGTCCTTCCACTCGTCGTACAGCTCCAGGTTCATGGACGACAGGCAGCAGATGAACGACTCGTCGGCGCTGGAGGGCAGCATGATCTCCGAGCACAGGTTGCTGGAGTGGATCTGCATGTTGCGGTCCTTGTACACCTGCGGCTTGTTGCCGTTCACGTTGTCGGTGAAGAACAGGTAGGGCAGCCCCTTCTGTTGGCGTGACTCCAGCACCTTGGCCCACAGCTCGCGCTTTTCCATGTCGCCCTCGATCATCTCCTGCATCCAGTAGTCGGGCACGCACACGCCGTAGAACAGGTTTTGCAGGGGATTGCCGATGTCCTTGATCTGCAGGAACTCGCCGATGTCCGGGTGGTCGATGTCCAGGTAGGCCGCGAAGGCGCCGCGCCGCACGCCGCCCTGCGAGATGGTGTCCATCACCCCGTCGAACAGTTTCATGAAGGACACGGCGCCGCTGCTTTGGCCGTTGTCGGTAACGGCCGTGCCGCGCCCGCGCAGCTCGCCGAAGTAGCCGGAGGTGCCACCCCCGAGCTTGGTCTGCATGATCACCTCGCCCAGCTTGTGGGTGATGCCCTCGATCTGGTCGGGCACATGCACGTTGAAGCACGAGATGGGCAGCCCGCGCTCGGTGCCCATGTTGGCCCACACCGGCGAGCTCAGGCTCATCCATCCGTTCTCGATCAGCTCGGCAAAGGGCCGGCGCAGCTCGGGCCGGTACAGGCGTTTGCTGGCCGCGGTGGCCACCCGCTGGATGGCGCCCTCCACGGTTTCCCCCTTCAGCAGATAGCCCCGGTTGAGCATCTGCTCGCTTTCGTCATTGAGCCACCATAATTTGTTCATAGTACGGATGTGGGTTTGTTGTTTTCGTCCAGTGCAACGAAGGTGAATTGGCCGGTGATCGATCGGCGCCGCGTGGCGGGCCGGTACATTTCCTCCTGAAAGATCTCCACGCGCACCTGCAGGCTGGTGGTGCCCACGCTGCTTACCTGGGCCACCAGCTCAATGATGGTGTCCGCCGGTATGGGTTCCTTGAAGTCGATCTTGTCCGAGGAGATGGTCACCACCTTTTTCCGGCTGAACCGGGTGGCGGAGATGAAGGCCACCTCGTCCATCAGCTCCAGCGCTTTGCCGCCGAAGAGGGTATTATAGTGGTTGGTGGTGTTCGGGAAGATCACCTTGAACAGGGACGTGCGCGACGCCCCGATCCGCGTGTGCAGTTCGCTTTCCATCGGCCTCGCTCAGAACAGGTCGGTGGCTTGGATGCTCTTGTCGTGCTTGGTGTAGGCCGTGGGGCGCTTGGCGAAGAAGTCGTCCAGTTCGTTGGCGAACACGTCCTCATCAAACCACTTCATGGGCGCATACTGGGCCTCGGTGATGCCAAAGGCCTTGGCGGCCCCGATGCGCACCAGGGCATCATCCACCCGGTACTTCATGAAGTTGAGCATGTCCTCCTTGCTGAAGAAGTCCAGTTCGCCGGCCTCGTAGATCCAGTCGAGCAATTCCTCCTCGTAGCGGATGTAGCGGCGCACCTCATCGGTCATGCGCTCCAGCATGGCGGGCGGCAGGTGGCCCTCCTCCTTCAGCAGGTTCAGCAGGTAGATGCCGGCGCTGGCGTGGGTCTGCTCATCGATGGAGGTCCACGCGATGATGTTGGAGGTGTTCTTCAGGTAGCCCTTGAAGCGGGTGAAGGAGAGGATGTTGGCAAACTGCGAGAAGAGCGAGGCGTTCTCGATGACGATGGTGAAGAAGAGCAGCTTGCCGATGATGTCCTGTTCGGCATAAAGGCTGTCCTCGATCAGCGCGATCTTCTTTTGGAACACGGGCACCTCGGGCAGCTTGGCGAAATCCTTCTCGTGGCCCAGCACCTCCAGCAGGCGGGAGTAGGCCTCGGAGTGGCGGAACTCGCTCTCGGCGAAGGTGGCGGCCAGGCCGTTGAACTCCGGCTTGGGGAAGTGCTTGTAGATATCGCCCCAGAACAGCTTCACGCCCACCTCCACTTGGGCGATGCCCAGCAGGCTGCGTTTCACCACCTCGCGTTCCACCTCGGTGAGGTGTGCCTTGAAGTCCTGCACGTCGGCGGTGAACTCGATCTCGGAATGCACCCAGAAGGAGCGGTTCATCGCCTCGGTGAACTGCAGGATGCCGGGATACTCGAAGGGTTTATAGTTGGTGCGCTTGTCGAAGATGCCCATGGTATTGATGCTTGTGAACGGTTGAACACAGGCATAAGGGCGGGGCGGCAAGTGCGCGGGCGGCGTACGGCATCGGCGAACCTCGTTCCTTATGCGAAAACGAAGTCCTGGCTGATGAAGAAGGCGATCTGGCTTACAGCTTAATGCTGCTTACAGTTGCGCAACAGCTCATGAATTTCACATGATTCCCCTACGCTCTGCCCCGGGTGGGGCAGCCTCATCAGACAAGGAACTGGCACAAAGAGAAGGCGTGCGGTGGTGCGAAAAACACCAGCTGCGGGAAGTTGTCCACGCGGGCTGTTGAAGGTGCGGACCTCCCTAGGGCCATGGGCTTTTGGCGGGAAGACTCAAGTTATCCACGGGTGTTGATGGTGATCTCTGTTCTTGACAGGATTGCAGGATGTGCGCTCCCGAAGCCATCCTGTCCATCCTTGTCTCTGGCGCGAGCGTCCTCCGCTCGTGCCTTCCTAAGTGTTCACGCATGTCTCTGGCGCGAGCGTCCACGCTCGTGCCGTCCTACAATCTACCTTCACCCGTGCCCCTCTCTGGCGCGAGCGTCCTCCGCTCGTGCCGTTCTACAATCTACCTTCACCCACATGAGCGAACGCTACAGGTTCGTTGAGGGCTATGCGCACTTCATCACCTTCGCCGTGGTGGGCTGGGTGGATGTGTTCACGCGCCGCGAATACGCCGAATTCCTGTTGCAGAACCTGGCGTACTGCCGGAAGAACAAGGGTCTCCGGCTGTATGAGTTCGTGATCATGCCGAACCACCTGCACTTGATCGCGGCCGCAGCGAATGGAAGCTTAGGGGAGATCATGCGCGACTTCAAGACCTATACGAGCAAGGAACTGGTGAAGCTGATCGTGGCTAATCCGCGGGAAAGCCGGAAGGAATGGATGATGCGCGTGTTTCGCGAACATGGCGCGGCCAACCCGCAGAACGTAAATCATCAGTTCTGGCAGCAGAGCAACCATCCGATCATCCTGGACAAGCCTGAATTGTTTGAACAGCGAAGACGCTACCTTCGCGAGAACCCGTTACGTGCAGGATTGGTCCCCCTCTCTGGCGCGAGCGTCCTCCGCTCGTGCCGTTCTACAATCTACCTTCACCCACATGAGCGAACGCTACAGGTTCGTTGAGGGCTATGCGCACTTCATCACCTTCGCCGTGGTGGGCTGGGTGGATGTGTTCACGCGCCGCGAATACGCCGAATTCCTGTTGCAGAACCTGGCGTACTGCCGGAAGAACAAGGGTCTCCGGCTGTATGAGTTCGTGATCATGCCGAACCACCTGCACTTGATCGCGGCCGCAGCGAATGGAAGCTTAGGGGAGATCATGCGCGACTTCAAGACCTATACGAGCAAGGAACTGGTGAAGCTGATCGTGGCTAATCCGCGGGAAAGCCGGAAGGAATGGATGATGCGCGTGTTTCGCGAACATGGCGCGGCCAACCCGCAGAACGTAAATCATCAGTTCTGGCAGCAGAGCAACCATCCGATCATCCTGGACAAGCCTGAATTGTTTGAACAGCGAAGACGCTACCTTCGCGAGAACCCGTTACGTGCAGGATTGGTCAACGATGAAACAGCCTATATGTGGAGCAGCGCCAACCCGCATTTGGGATTTGAGTGCGATGAGGCGTAGAAGCAAGCGGGCACGAGCGGAGGACGCTCGCGCCAGAGGGGGGAACTCTTCCTCATCCGGAGTAATCCTCAGGTATGGGATCGCGTGCGTTTCTGGGATTCGGGAAGACCTGTTCCAAATCCATTCCAATAATTCCAACCGCCAATGCAGCGAACGCGCATCTATCAAATATGGGAATATCAAGTGAGCCATGCCTCCTTGCTTATTCGAAGCCCTAGGTCACCAAGAAGTGGTGACCTGGATGCCCAAGTTGAGAATTGCGATTTGCACTTCTCCGGTGTCACATACATGCACATAGCGAATTTGATGCGCGGACTTGAAGTAGTCACTCCTACCCACGATGAGGTCCAGGAGCATGAAGCGTTTCTTTATGATGACCGCCAGCTCTTTGTATTGAAGTCCGAAGAACGGCGCTACCTTATCTGTGCAAGGAGCATGACATACAGCGAGAATAATTGGGACCTGTTTGAATCGCCAATTGAGTTTCGTTCGCTGTATCGGGAAGGTGGGGGTCATCCCAACTTGTCGCAAGTGTTCCCGCCCAACCCATGACGGTCATGTTCCAATCCGTCACTTGCCTTCCCCTTTTCTGGCGGCGCGAGGCGTATTGTTTGAGGTTACGCGAGCTACCCACCTACAGACGCCAAGAGATGCAGGCGGAAGAGCCCTTCATCCATATGGGCAGGCCCAGCATCCTGATTTTCCGGTCAATCGCGCATTGTTTGATGTTGATCGAGCAGCGTATTGGATGAACCGCGTACAACAGTTTTAGAATACCATGATCCCAAACGAAATACGTGACATCATTCGCAAGCATCCCGGACGAGTAGTTCGTTCAGCGGATGAGATTCCGAAAGTGCTGTCTGACTTGCGCAATCTTGGCATCAAAACAGATAGTCAGTTCGGTGAGTTTTTCTTGGATTATACGCTTGCAGGAGTACTAAGTAGACGTAACTGCGAATTGTTGGACATTTCTTCTCCTTCTTCTGAAATTTTTATTGCAACAAAATTTGGCAGGGATGTATTCGGTGTTCCTGGCGGATATGCCTGTCTTACATCAGGAGAGAACGAAGGATTTATTCTTTACTCGATTTCTGATGAACACGTATATGACATAGGAGTAGCCGAAATTGACGACCTTGCGGCAGGTTTGAGTTCTCCTAAGTGGGATAGTTTTAACGACCTGCTTCTTTGGTATCTGAAGTAACCGGGGAATGTGCCAGAATACGAACGGCCCGTTTTCGCCCCTGGAGAAGACAAGATGGGTGATCAAGGACAGCGCCGTCTGGTCGGGCCTTAAGTGGGCGGTGGATTGGACGCCGATGGATGAAAGCATCCTCGATACGCGGGCCTACACCACCACCTCCGCCTACGATGCGCTGAACCGGGTACGCATCCTCACCTATCCCGAGGACGCCAACAGCCAGCGGCAGGAACTCTCTCCGCGATACAACCGGGCGGGTGCCCTCGTACGGATCGACCTGCAGGGCGCACCCGTGCTGGAACATCTGGCCTACAACGCCAAGGGCCAACGGATCCTGGTGGCACGGCCCAACGGTTTCCACACGCGCTATGCCTACGATCCCATCACCTTCCGGTTGCAACGCATCCGCACCGAACGCTTCAGCCAAAGCGGGAACACCTACACCCCGCTCAGCGGCAATGTGCGGCAGGACACCGGCTATGAATACGATCTGGGGGGCAATATCATCAAGGTCAAGGAGCGAGTTGCCGATTGTGGCATCAACGGTAGCCTGTTAGGTAGTGATGCGCTGGACAAGGCCTTCGAGTACGACCCGCTCAAGCGGCTGCTGAAGGCCACCGGCCGTGAGGGTGGTGGCAAGTGGAACGGTGATCATTGGCGGCCCGTGAACGCTGGTACGGCCAGCCCCAATGCAAATAACGTACGGGCCTACACCCGGCGGTACAGTTATGACAAGGTGGGCAATGTGCAGGACCTGGTACACCAGGCCATCAGCAACAACTACACGCGGCACTACAACTACCTAAGTGGGAAGAACCACTTGGCCAGCATCGACAGCGGCGGCAGCCCGCCCTCGGTGAACGCGAGCTTCCTCTACGACCTCAATGGCAATTGGGTGAAGACCGACACCACGCGCTACTACGGGTGGAACGCAGGCGATGAGATGGCCTTCTATAAACTCCAGGTAAGTGGCAGTGCGGTGAGCATGCAAAGCCACCACTTCTACTCCGGTGGGCAGCGGGTGAAGAAATTGATCCGCAATGGAACTGGAGACATACTCGAGGCCACCGTCTACATCGACGGCATCTTCGAGCATCGCTACAATACCAACCAGCAGCAAACCTCCCTGCTGGTAATGGACGGCCGCAGCAAGATCGCCACGGTGCGGGCCGGGGATCCCATGGAAGGGAACATCCCTTATGTCACCTATGAACTGGAGGACCACTTGGGCAGCAGCACCGTGCGCTTGGACGCATACGGCGCCTTCGTGGACAGTGAGGAGTATTATCCCTTCGGGGAGAGCAGCCTGCTCCAGTATGGGTTGAAGCGTTATGGCTACGTGGGCAAGGAATATGAGCGCGAGAGCGGCCTCCTGTACTACGGGGCGCGGTTCTATGCGGCGTGGACGTGCAGGTTCATTAGTGTGGATCCGCTGGCGGATAAGTATGCCCAGTTGACGCCGTACAACTACGCGGGCAACAAGCCGATAGGGGATCTGGACATTGATGGGATGCAGGGGACGGGAGATACACCATCCAACCCTGCTTCGAGTGACATTGGGAATGAGGAGTTCAATCAGCGTGCGCAAGATGCACTCAAATCGAACCCTACGACCTTCGAGCTGGAATTTTCAACGGACGGGGTCAACTCCTATGGATCAATCACCACGGATGGCAATACCGAATGCTACGATTCCAATGTGGGGTTCACTGACCCCGCCGGGAATGTGCTGCAGAAAGCGAACACGCAAGGCGGGTTGAGTATTCCACAGAGAGATGCGGAAGGGTTGCTTATCCTGCCGGAAAATCCTCCTGAAGGAGAATCGGCCAACGCTCAGAAAGGCGAACCTCAAGGTCCCTCCTTAACCAATGAACCGACAGCTTCTCCATCTGTTAATTCCACCTCCAGTGCAGCCGTCCAACACGGGCCGAACGAAACCAAACCGCCAAGTACGTCTACTCCTGCCGAGGGGAAAGATGTATGGCCGTTAATGCTCACCCTGGGCCAAGGGTATGTGGAGAAGACCGAAAGATTATTTGAGAAAGGCGGCAAACCCTTGGCGAAGGCAACGCGGTTTTTGGGCAAGGTATCCAAAGGCCTTGGCTGGTTGGGGATTATCGCAGCAGGATGGGATGCCTATAATACCCTTGCTGAGGATGGAGTGAATTGGAAGGCCGTGACGAAAGTCGTTATAGGTGGTGGGCTGGCAGTTGCAGGGGTTATTGCCGCAGTCGTTTCTGCGCCGGTCTCTGGAGCGTTGGCCATCGCGGGATTCGCTTATGGTGTCTTAGATTACTTTGGAGTTATAGATAAAGCCCTTGATGGAATGGAGCGAGTGTGGAAGAGGACCACAGAATATGGACGCGACATATGGGACAAAACAAAAAGCGGCTTCATAGAGATGGAGAACAGGATATCGCGCACCGGAAGACCATTCGCTATGTGACCCATGTGGCCGTTACGCTACCACGCCTATCTGATCTACCTCGTATTGGAGCGGATCAACCAACGCGCCAAGCGCTTGCCCTTGGAAAAGTTGAATGATGCCATGGTAGGAGGAATGAGCCTCTATCACATGTTCTTCTTTCCTCACTTGTTCCAGCAAGCGGTTCGGCCTTGGGTCTCTACTCAACCAGGGACATGGGTCACCCTAGACCGCAAGGATTTGAGTTTGCTCGTTATCCTGATCATGATGCTTCTTCAGTATGTCATCTTTTTCCATGGTTGGCGCTGGGTTCGCTTCATTCGCCGCTGCCAGCAGGATGAACGTCCCATCCGAAAACGAAGGGCTTGGACCCTTATCCTGTGCGAGGGCATCCTCTTCGTGGGCATTGCGGCACATTTCATTTCGGGTGTCAAATGGTGAACCCAATCTGGTCTTGTTCCAAAGCATCGCCTGCCTATCGCTGGCGGCCTCGCTACGACATCAAGGGGCAGCTGCTGGAAGTGACCGACCCGCTGGGCCGCGTCAACTTCCGCCACAAGTACGACACGGCGGGCAACAACCTGCGGACCGAACACTTGGACAGCGGCGTGAAGACCGTGGTGATCGATGCGCTGGGGCAGCCCCTCTATGGCAACGATGCCAAAGGCGCGCGCACCTACACCAGCCACGACCGCATAGGCCGGCCCACCGGCGTGTGGGCGCGCAACAAGGCCACGGAACTCTTCACCAAGCGGCAAGTGCTGATCTACGGCGACCAACAATACGAC
Organism: Flavobacteriales bacterium; assembly: GCA_023382455.1. Classification (GTDB taxonomy): domain Bacteria; phylum Bacteroidota; class Bacteroidia; order Flavobacteriales_F; family PHOS-HE28; genus PHOS-HE28. The sequence continues at coordinate 439 of JAHDVX010000012.1, read as the reverse complement.
GTGTGGCCGCCCGAGGAAAAGAACCTCAAGGGCCGCTTGTACCAGCACTATGATGAAGCAGGCAAAGTGCAGATTGAAGGTTATGACTTCAAGGGCAACCCCTTGGAGAAGACCCGCCGGATGATCAAGGATGACCAGGCCCAGCCCCTGTTTGTCCATGTGGTGGACTGGACGGGGCTGGATGAGAGCATCCTGGATACCAAGACCTACAACACCACCTTGGCCTACGATGCGCTGAACCGGGTGTTGGGCACCCTGCTGCCCGAGGACGTGAACAACCACCGCACGGCGGTGCGGCCCACCTACAACCGGGCGGGGGCCTTGCGCAGCGTGCTGGTGGACGAAGCGCCCTACCTGGTGGACATCGCCTATAACGCCAAGGGCCAGCGCCTGCTGATGGCCATGGCCAACGGCATGATGACGCGGTACGCATACGACC
>JAHDVX010000011.1 GCA_023382455.1 Flavobacteriales bacterium | reverse complement strand
GGCACTTCCATCATCCGATCAACCGACACCCTGATCTGATCGTCTGATTGTCTGATCTTCTGATCCTCTGATTTTCTGATCTTCTGATCATCAGATCACCCCGTCCCGCATCACCAGCTTCCGGTCGGCCATGTTGGCCAGCTCCTCGTTGTGCGTCACTATCACGAAGGTTTGGCCCAGCTCCTTGCGCAGGTCGAAGAAGAGCTGGTGCAGCTCCTTGGCATGGGCGCTGTCCAGATTACCGCTGGGCTCATCGGCCAGCACCACGGCCGGGTTGTTGAAGAGCGCCCGGGCCACGGCCACGCGCTGTTGCTCGCCGCCGCTGAGCTGGTTGGGCTTGTGTTCCTTGCGGGCCAGCACATTCAGGCGTTGCAGCAGTTCCTCGGCGCGCGGCGTGCATTCCTTCATGCTGCGCCCCGCGATCAGGCCCGGCATCATCACGTTCTCCAGTGCGGAAAACTCCGGCAGCAGATGGTGGAACTGGAACACGAACCCGATGCGCTGGTTGCGGAAATTGCCCAAGGCTTTGCCGCCCAGCTTGGTCAGCTCCGTGCCATCGATCAACAAGGTGCCGGCATCGGCCTTTTCCAGCGTACCGATGATCTGCAGCAGCGTGGTCTTGCCCGCGCCGCTGGCCCCCACGATGCTCACCACCTCGCCTTGGACCACGTGCAGGTCCACGCCCTTGAGCACGTCCAGGTCACCAAAGCGCTTGCGGATCCCTATTGCCTTGATCATGTCGATCGGGGTTGAAGGTCTTTGGTGAGTGAGCGCAGGTCATCCGACGCCGGCGACTCGAACACCTCCAGCCCGAAATACGAGATGGAGGCCAGCAAATGGTCGAATATGTCGGCCGTCAATTGCTCATGCGGTACCCAGCGTACGTCACTGGTGAAGCAATACAACTCCAAGGGCAGGCCCTTGTCATCGGGTTGGAGTTGGCGCACCATGCGCGACATGTCCGGATTGATGCCCGGGTTTTCCAGCGCATAGCGCTCCATGTAGCGGCGGAAGAGGCCCACGTTCGTCAGGTTCCGGCCGTTCACAAGCACGCTCTTGTCCACCTGGTGTGTGGCGTTGTACTGCCTGATCTCCTCGCGGCGCTCATCGATGTAATCCGTCAGGAGCTCGATCTTCCGCAGTTCATCCACCTCGGCTTCGTTGAGGTAGCGGATGGAGCTCATCTTGATGCGGATGCTCCGCTTGATGCGCCGCCCGCCCGACTGCTGCATGCCCCGCCAGTTCTTGAAGGAGTCGCTGATCAGCGCGTAGGTGGGCACCGTGGTGATCGTCTTGTCCCAGTTCTCCACCTTCACCGTGGTGAGATTGATCTCCACCACATCGCCGTCCGCGCCGTACTTCGGCATCTCGATCCAGTCGCCGATGCGCACCATGTTGTTGGCGCTGATCTGGATGCTGGCCACGAAGCCCAGGATGGTGTCCTTGAAAATGAGCAGCAGCACCGCCGAGGCCGCTCCCATGCTCACCAGGAAGGTGATCACCGACCGCCCGGTCAACAGGGAGAAAACTGCCAGTCCCCCGATGATGTACAGCAGCAGGGAGATCACTTGGGCGTAGCTGCCCAAGGGCTTGCCCCGGTAGTTGTCCATCTGCTGCAGCGTGTCAAGGCCCGCATACAGCACCGCCCGCGCAATGCGCACGGCGAGCACCACGAAGAAGATGGCGAAGAGCTTCTCCGTTACGCCGATCAACCGCGGGTGGAGCTCCAGCACGGACGGGATCAGGTTGAAGCCGAGCACCAGTGGGATGATGCGCGCCAGGTAGCGCGGCACGTCCTGCGCCTCCAGGTTGTCGTCGAAGTTGGAATCCGTGGTCAGGGAGATCCGCGACAGCAGGCGCTGTAGCGACCAGCTGAGCACCAGGGTGAGCAGCCACAAGGCCAATGCCACCAGCAGCACGCCCGCCGTGGTGGTCAGCCAGTCCAATTGGCCGCCGCCCAGGCCCAGCCGGGCAAGGAAACGCGGCAGATGCACCGTGAAGAAGTCGTGGAAGAGCGGTTGGTCCGGGGTGTGCATGGCGTGGACAGGAAGGCCGGTGCAAAGAAAGCACCCACGGCCCGGCCTTCAGGGTCCTGGCATCCATCACCCATGGCCCATCTTGCCGGCGGCCTGTACATTCGCGCCGGAATCCAAACCAGACCGCGGTAGATGAACCTTCACGAGTATCAAGGAAAGAGCATCCTCAGCAAATACGGCGTGGCCGTGCAACGCGGCCTGGTGGCCTACAACGCCGATGAGGCCGTGGACCAGGCCAAGCGCCTCAGCCAGGAGACCGGCACCAAGTGGTGGGTGGTGAAGGCCCAGATCCACGCCGGCGGCCGTGGAAAGGGCGGCGGTGTGAAACTGGCCAAGAACATCGACGAGGTGCGCGAGAAGGCCGGAGCCATCATCGGCATGATGCTGAAGACGCCGCAGACGCCGCCCCAGGGCAAGAAGGTGAACAAGGTGCTCATCGCCGAGGACGTGTACTACCCCGGCCCCAGCGAGCCCAAGGAGTTTTACATGAGCGTGCTGCTGGACCGTGCCAAGGCCCGCAACATCATCATGTACAGCACCGAGGGCGGTATGGACATCGAGCATGTGGCCGAGACCACCCCGGAGAAGATCTTCAAGGAGGAGATCGATCCCCGCGTGGGCCTGCGCCCCTTCCAGTGCAACAAGATCGCCACCAACCTCGGCGTCACCGGCGCCGCCAAGAAGGAGATGGCCAAGTTCGTGGCCGCCCTGTACAAGGCCTACGAAGGCAGCGATGCCGCCCTCTTCGAGATCAACCCCGTGCTGAAGACCAGCGACGACAAGGTGATCGCCGTGGACGCCAAGGTGCGCCTGGACGGCAACGCCCTGTACCGCCATCCCGACTATGTGGAGATGCGCGACAAGACCGAGGAGGACCCCACCGAGGTGGAAGCCGGTGAAGCAGGCTTGAACTACGTGAAGCTGGACGGGAACGTGGGCTGCATGGTGAACGGCGCCGGCCTGGCCATGGCCACCATGGACATCATCAAGCTCAGCGGCGGAAGCCCCGCCAACTTCCTGGACGTGGGCGGCACCGCCGACGCGGCCCGCGTGGAGAAAGCCTTCCGCATCATCCTCAAGGATGCCAACGTGAAGGCCATCCTGGTGAACATCTTCGGCGGCATCGTGCGCTGCGACCGCGTGGCCCAAGGCATCGTGGACGCCTACAAGAACATCGGCGACATCAAGGTGCCCATCATCGTGCGCCTCCAAGGCACCAACGCCAAGGAAGCCAAGGACCTCATCGACAACAGCGGCCTGAAGGTGCTCGGCGCCGTGGCCTTGCAAGAGGCTGCGGACCGGGTGAAGGAGGTGCTGGGGTGAGCCTGGATGCGCCAAGCCCTGCGCATTTCCCATGGCCCATTGGTGCGGGCAGCGCTCATATAGCCGTATCAGCCGTCCTGACTCTTGGCAGGTTTCGGGCCGCGGCCGGGGCCTAACTTGCGCGCAAAGACCCTTACCATGTACCATAAGCTGATCGGTTCCGTCTGCACCTTGGCCGCTGCCGCCCTGTTCCCCCTCGTAGGATTTGGCCAAGTGGCCGCCAAACTGGCCCAAACACCGGACCCGGGCAAACCGCTGATGACGCTGGAGACCTCCTGCGGGGAATGCAGCTACGGCATGGAAGGCACCGGCTGCGATGTGGCCGTGCGCTTGCCCGAGGGTACGTTCTATGTGGATGGCGTTGGCATCAGCGAGTTCGGCAATCCCCATGGGGAACATGGCTATTGCCTGGCGTTGCGGAAAGCCGAGGTGCAGGGCGAGGTGGTGGATGGCCGCTTCAAGGCCACCTACTACAAGCTGCTGCCCGTGGACCAGTCCGAACAGAAGGAGAAGGGCGATAGCCGCAAGGAGAAGAAGAAGCACTGAGCTTGTGCCGGTCGGACGCGTGAACATGCCCGGCCCGACCAGTGGGGCCGCTCAACGGCGTCACGTGCATGGTGGAGTTGGGCGGTGTACGGGGTGGTGAAAGCATTCACGTGGCGCCCATTCCGGGATCGGCCTCGGTGAACCGCGGATCAGGTGAACGGTGGCTGTGCTATCAATATCCGATACCGGGGTTCCTCTCATATCTTCAATGCGATATTGATGGTCGATCCCCAATGAATGGGCCGTGGCGAGAACCGGATTTCCTGATCAGGGACTTGAAAGGCATGAAGCTGCCCTTGCTCGGTAGTCTGCTGTTCCCGGCGTTCCTGCTAGCGCAAGCGGAGCCAATGGCGCCCACCCCGCCCATGGGCTGGATGAGCTGGAATTTGCTGGCAGACAAGGTCAACGAGCAGGACCTGAAGCAGATGGCCGATGCCATGATCGGCAGCGGCATGGCCGAAGCGGGGTACCGGTACATCTTCATCGATGACGGCTGGCAGGGCGGAAGGGACCGCTTGGGCAACCTGGTGGCCGATAGCGTGAAGTTCCCATCGGGGATCAAGGCCCTTGCGGACTACATGCATGATAGGGGACTGAAGCTCGGCATATACAGCGATGCAGCACCGCAGACCTGCGCAGGATACGCCGGAAGCCTCGGGCACGAAGAACAGGACGCCCGCACCTTCGCGGCCTGGGGCATCGACTACCTGAAGTACGACTATTGCCACGCCCCGGAGGATGTCAATACCGCCAAGGCGCGGTACAAAAGGATGGCCGACGCATTGCGCGCTTCCGGCAGGGATATCGTGCTCGGCATCTGCGAATGGGGCCCGCGCAAGCCGTGGCTCTGGGGTGCCGAGGTGGGCGGCCATCTGTGGCGCACCACCTACGACATCCGGGACAAGTGGCGGAGAAGGAGCGATGAATCCGGGGGTGAGGGCATGATCGACATTCTCGACATCAACGCCACGCTGGATGATTATGCCGGCCCTGGCCACTGGAACGATGCCGACATGCTTGTTGCCGGCCTCTATGGAAAGCCCGGCCCCTCAGGCGATGGCGGCGGCACCGGCTGCACCGATGTGGAATACCGGTCGCAGTTCTCGCTCTGGGCCATGATGGGCGCACCCCTGTACGCCAGCAATGACCTGCGCCGCATGAACGCCGCGACCCGCGAGATCCTGTTGAACGAGGAGGTCATCGCGGTGGACCAGGACCCCTTGGGAAAACAGGCCGCCAGGCTGCTCCACGATGAACTTTGGGATGTGTTCCTGAAGTCCTTGGCCAACGGCGACCATGCCGTGGCGATCCTGAACCGGTCGGACACGGAGCAGCAGTTCGACTTGGAGTTTTCAGCACTGGGCCTATCGGGCGCCTACGAGGTAAGGGACCTTTGGCAGCACGCGGTCATCGGTGTGGCCCCGGGGTGGAAGGGCATGCTTCAACCCCATGAGACCAAGGTGTTCAGGTTGAAGAAGCCTTGAGCGGGTTTGCTGTTTGATCAGCGCACTCTCCCGATTACCAGGAAGTACCGCCGGTGTTCCGGCGATACCTGCACCGTGTCCGTCCGTGAGATCGCCAGTTTCTTCCGGCCCTTGGCCGGGCGCACATTCACCACCACCTGCGACAGGGGCTCCACCCATTGCTCGCCCATGCTGTAGGTGCCGCCGAGCAACGTGTCGCCGTGGAGCAGCGTGGCATCGATGTCCTTTGCCGCCGGGGAAGTTTGCTTCGGCTGCAGCTTTAACCGCACCGGCTTCCGGTACCCGTTCACCACGAAGTATTCATTGGTGAACAGGCGCTGCTCCTGCACGATCTCCTTGGGGTAGTGCTTCGGTGCGCCCGGCACGGTGGGCCCCGGAACGGGGCCGTGGTCATCCTGCCCTTGCTCGGTGAAACCGGTCTGCTTGCCGTTTTCATCGAAGGTGGTGGTGCTCTCGTACCATTGGATACCGCCATCGGGCATAGTGCTGTAGTCCGCCCGGCTTACCGCCCCGTTGGGGTGGTAGCGGAAGTCCACCGTGGCATGGCCGGCTATGCGGCGCGTCTGTTGTTCGTAGATCACGTGGCCTTGTCGGTCATAGGCCCAACTGCGGCCCCAGCGGTTGTCCAGGTCCATCCACTCCCTGCTGCTGATCTGCCCGGTGGTGAAGCGGTGCAGCACGAAACTGCCGGAGTCGTTCGTGTAGCGCTGAACGGTGCCTTGGGCGTGGGCCAGCACCGAAATGGTCAAGAACAGGAGCGTGGAAGTGTACCTCATGCCGGAAGAATCCCAAAGACCGGGCCAAGAAGGACCGGGGCCGCGGGTGGGTCAACGTGCACTGCCCTCGGGGAATTTCACCCGGTCGGGTGCACGGTTCAGGGTTTCCAAAGCCCGTACCAGGATGCGCGTGCGGCGGCCGGTGGTGTCGGTGGGCTCCACCGGGTAGGAGATCACAGCCTCCAGCCAGGCATAGGTGTTCACCCGGAAATACACCTCCGGACGGTGCTCCGGCAATTCGGCATCGAGGTCCGGGTAGCGTTCCTTGAAGTCATCGGTGGCGGCTTGGTGCAGGCACTGTTCCACAAAGGCAAGGTCGCTGTCGAAGGCGATCTGCAGCGGGGTCTCATTCCAGATGAACGGTTCCAGCGGCCCGGCGTAATTCACCACCTGCTCCTTCAGGAAGAGGCTGTTGGGGATGTACAGCACGCGGCCGCTCCTTCGGTCGTTGCCCAGGTACACCCCGCTGCACTCCAGGATCACGGTGTCCAGGTAGTTCACCTCCACCACATCGCCCCGGAACCTGGCCACCTCGATGCGGTCGCCCACATGGAACGGCCTGCGGAAGATGAGGTACAGCCAGGCGATGAACGAGGTGATGGGCGCCTGCAACGCAAAGCCGAGCACCAGGGAGATCAGGCCGAAGCTCACCGCGGCCGCATACAGGTTCTGGAACAGGAACGATGCGGCCACGATCAGCATCAGGATCACCGTGACCAGGCGGGCGATGCGCAGCAGGTTGTACCGGTGGCCGGGCGATGCCACCCCGCGTTCGATGGTGCGCACCACCAACCGGCCTGCAACCTGGATCACCAGCACCAGGAACACGCTCATGCTGAGCTTCTCCATCAAGGGCAGGTAGTTGCCCAAGCGCTGGAAGAACCCCAGGTTCAACGCGTAGTGCAGGACAAGGGCCGCGATTGCGCCGACCACCAGTCCCGCGATGTTGGCATGATGTCCGGATCCTCCCGGTTGCGGTACCGCTTCACGCGTGGCCATCGCCGAAAAGTACTGAACCCGGCCCATAGGGTGGTGTATGCCGCCGCCAACGAGTCACACAGCAAGGGCGATTTGTACTCCCTGTGCTCCTCAGGGTCTCCCGAGGAACGAGGGGACCCAGAGGAGAGAACTACCTCAGGGTCTCCCGACGCAGGAGGGGACCCTGAGGGACAGAGAGAACACGCGTCGGGTCGTTACTCCCGCACCGCTTTCTGCTCCTCCATGAATTCCTTGATCTTCTCCCCGTTGCCCACCAACCACAGCACGTCGTTCACATCCATGGTGAAGGTGCCGTTGGGGTTCATGATCCGTTCCTGGCCGCGCTCCACGCCCGCCACCATGGCCCCGGCCTGATCGCGGATGCCGCTGTCGTGGATGCGCCTGCCCGCCAAGGGCGATTGCGGGGTGATGCGGAAGCGCTTCATGCGCAGGTCCTCCTTGGCCAAGTGGGGTTGGTCGGGGGTGGTTCGGGGTACGTCCAATGCAGCTTGCAGGTCGGCCAGTTGCTGGTCGGTACCGATCACCATCAGGTTGTCCCCCGGGAACAGGTGGTGGTCGGCGCCGGGCGCGGTGATGGTGAGCCCGCTGCTGCGTTCGATCAGGGCGATGTTCACCCCGTATTTCTCACGGAGCTGCAGCTCCTTCAGGCTTTGGCCCGCAGCGACCGATTCCGGCCGAAGGCGCACTTGGGCCAGGTGCATGTCCCAAGGTGCGAGGTCCGTGCGCCGCATGCTCAGCTCGCGCTGGTTCAGGTTCCGGAAGAAGCGCTGCTCCATGAGCAGGTAGAAGCGATGGAGCCGCTGGCGGAACACCAGGATGGACACCACGGTGAGCAGGAGCAGCGCGACCAACGACCACCCGGGGCTGAAGAACATGCTCACCAACAGGAAGATGATCAACACGGCCGCCGAAACGCGCACCAGTTCCAGGATCACCAACGGGCCGCGCATGTGCCGCTTGTTCAGCCAGAGTTGCCGGTAGGCATTGCGCCCAATGCGCCGGAAGCTCATGGCCCAGATGAAGGGGAGCACCAGGATGAAGGTGGTGATCCCGCCCCAGAAGGCCCCGCCCAGCCCCAGGAAGCCTTTGCCGAACACCTCGATCAGCAGGGGGCCCACGGCGAAGATGATCGCGATGCACAGCACGGCGAACACGGCCAGGTTGATGATGTAGAGGCGGAGCAGGGTGCGCCACGCGCTGGTCTCCTTCACTTGGTCGGCCTGTTGGCCATATCGCTCCAAGGCCTGCAGCCAGCGCTTGGGCAACACCCGCCCCAGCCAATCGGCAAAGGGTGCCGAGGACTTGATCATGTAAGGCGTGGTGAAGGTGGTGACCGCCGCCACCCCGATGACGATGGGGTAGAGGAAGTCGCTGGTCACTTTCAGCGTCATGCCCAGCGTGGCGATGATGAAGGAGAATTCGCCGATCTGGGAGAGGCTCATGCCCACGCGCACCGCCCGCGGCAGGGGTTCCCCGGCGATCAGCGACCCCGCGGTAACGCTCAGTGACTGGCCCACCACCACCACGGCCGAGAGCAGCAGCACGGTGGGCCAATGGTCCACCAGCACCTGGGGGTCGAGCATCATGCCAACCGACACGAAGAAGACGGCCCCGAAGAGGTCCTTCACCGGTTTCACCAGGTGTTCAATGCGTTCCGCCTGAACGGTCTCGGCTAGCAGCGCGCCCATGATGAACGCCCCCAAGGCCGAGCTGAAACCGGCGTGGCTGGCGAAAACGGCCATGGCCAGGCACAGCCCCAGGGCCACCACCAGCAGGGTTTCGTCGTTCATCAGCTTGCGGGTGCGCTGCAGCAGGGTGGGGATCAAGTAGATGCCCACGGCGAACCACAGGATGAGGAAGAAGCCCAACTTGCCCAATTCCCAAAGCAGGGTGGCCCCGGAAAAATGCTGGCTCACTGCCAAGCTGCCCAGCAGCACCATCAGCAGCACGGCCACCACGTCCTCGATCACCAGCATGCCCACCACGATGGCGGCGAACACCTGCGTCTTCAACCCCAGCTCATCCAAGGCCCGCGCAATGATGGTGGTGGAGCTCATGCAGATGATGCCGCCCAGGAACAGGCTGTCCATGGTGCTCCAGCCCAGCATACGCCCCACGAACCAGCCTGCAACGGACATGAACACCACGGTGAACAACGCCGTTATGCCCGCGGAGCCGCCCACCTTCATCACCTTCTTGAAACTGAATTCCAAGCCCAGGCTGAACAGCAGGAAGATCACCCCCAGCTGGGACCACACCTGGATGCTGGCCTCATCCAGCACCGAGGGCAGCAGCGGGACGTTGGGGCCCACGAGCATGCCCGCGATGATGTAGCCCAGCACCAGCGGCTGCTTGATCTTCTTGAAGACCAGCGTGGTCACTGCGGCCACGGAGAGGATCAGGCCCAGGTCCGAGATCAGGGCGGGAGTGTGGTGCATCGGTGCCGTGATGGAAGTGGTGCCAAGGTAATCCGTGCGCAAGTTCAACGCCGCGGCGGGTAGGCTTGCAGAAGGTGGACGCCTTGCGGATATGCTCCCATCCATCGGGATCCGCCGTGCAGCCTCGATGGAGGCCTCGCCGTGGGCGGTCATTTCCGCCCCAACCGCCCGCTTCGCATCTTCGTGCCCTTATCCGAAGTTCGTGAACGATATGGGAAAGCGTGCTTTCAAGAAGATCCTCATCGCCAACCGCGGCGAGATCGCCCTGCGCGTGATGCGCACCTGCAAGGAGATGGGCATCGCCACGGTGGCCGTGTTTTCCGAGGCCGACCGCCAGGCGCCCTTCGTCCGCTTTGCCGATGAGGCCGTGTGCATCGGGCCGCCGCCCAGCAAGGAAAGCTACCTGGTGATCGACAAGGTGGTGCAGGTGTGCAAGGACCTGCATGTGGACGCCGTGCACCCGGGCTACGGCTTCCTGAGCGAGAACGGCGATTTCGCCCAGGCCTTGGAGCAGGCGGGCATTGTGTTCATCGGGCCCACGCCGGAGGCCATGCACGTCATGGGCGACAAGCTCGCCGCCAAGGAGGCCGTGCGCAAATTCGGCGTGCCCCTGGTGCCCGGCACCGAAGGCGCGGTGAGCGGGTTGGAGGAGGCCGAGGCCGTGGCGAAGACCATCACGTTCCCCATCCTGATCAAGGCCGCCGCCGGGGGCGGGGGCAAGGGCATGCGCATCGTGGAGAAGCCGGAAGAGCTGCGCGAGGCGCTGGAAAGGGCCATCAGCGAGGCGCAGAACGCTTTTGGCGACGGCAGTGTCTTCATCGAGAAGTTCGTCACCGGCCCGCGCCACATCGAGGTGCAGGTGTTGGCGGACACGCACGGCAACACGGTGTACGTCTTCGAGCGCGAGTGCAGCATCCAGCGGCGCTACCAGAAAGTGGTGGAGGAGGCCCCCAGCGCGGCACTCACACCGGCCATGCGCAAGCGGATGGGCGAGGCCGCCGTCAACGTGGCCAGGAGCGTGAACTACGTCGGGGCGGGCACCGTGGAGTTCCTGCTCGATGCCAGCGGCGAGTTCTACTTCATGGAGATGAACACCCGCCTGCAGGTGGAACATCCCGTCACCGAGATGATCAGCGGGCTCGACCTGGTGCGCGAGCAGATCCGGGTGGCCCAAGGGGAGAAACTGTCCTTCGCGCAGGACGACCTGAAGATCAACGGCCACGCCATCGAGGTGCGCGTGTACGCCGAGGACCCTGCCAACAACTTCCTGCCCGACATCGGTACCCTCACCACCTACCGCCCCCCGCAAGGGCCCGGGGTTCGCGTGGACGACGGCTTCGCCGAAGGCATGGCCATCCCCATCCATTACGACCCCATGATCGCCAAGCTGATCGTCCACGGGGCCATGCGGGAAGAGGCCATCGCCCGCATGGAACGGGCCATCGACGAGTACGCCATCAGCGGTGTGGAGACCACGTTGCCCTTCTGCCGTTTCGTGATGGGCCATGCTGCCTTCCGCTCGGGGCGTTACGACACGCTCTTTGTCCGAGATCACTTCAGGCCGGAACTGCTCCAGGGCACCGATCCGGGGGAGATGGCCGCTGCTGTCCTGGTGGCCGCACACATCGGGGATGAAAACAGCCAGGTGCCGGCCGTGTCGCCCGAAGATGCGCACTTGCCGTCGCCCTGGTGGCTGATGAGGCGGTGAGTCCATCCGCTGTGACGCGGCCGCAAACCATGCGGCCTTTTCCCGCGTTCAAGCGTAACTTGGTACCTCTGCCATGATCAGGCAAGCCATGATCCTGTTCGCCTGCGTGTGCGGCATGGCCACGGCCATGCCGTTGGCCGCGCAGACCGATGGCGACCTGGTGCCCGTGGCCGTGATGGGTGCGGACACCATGCCCCTGTACATCCTGGAGCCCGTGCGGGTGGAGGCCGTGGCCACGGGGAAGGCCAAGCGGAATGCCGCCAAGGCGGACCGCCTCATGCGCCACGTCCAGAAGGTCTACCCCTACGCCCGCATCACCGCCCAACTGCTGGAGGAATATGGCCACGACCTGGCCGACATTGATAACCGCAGCGACCGTGAACTCTACCTGAAACTGGCCGAGGCCGAACTGCGGGCCGAGTTCGAGGAGGAGATCAAGGAACTCACCGTTTCACAAGGCCGCATCCTGGTGAAGCTGATCGACCGCGAGACCGGACAGACCAGCTATGACCTGGTGAGGCAGTTGCGCGGATCTTTCCAGGCCTGGATGTGGCAGGGTATCGCCAAGCTTTTCGGCAACGACCTCAAGGGCGAGTACGACCCTGAGGGCGATGACCGCCTCGTGGAATCCATCGTGCTGCGGATAGAGAACGGTGAATTGGCCACCGTGCCGCGCACGCCGCGCACCGAGAAGGCCTCTGCCCGCCTGGCCAAGCGCAAAGCCCGGCTGTACAGGAAGTACGGGATCGCGCCACCGGAGGCATCCACCAATTGATCACGGGTCAGGGACCGGGTCTTCCAGGCATGCAACAGGGCAAACGGTCGCTTGCTTCAGGCTGCCACACCGTTCTGTTCGATCGCCTTCCCGGCCAAATCGATGCCGGCCGAAGCCGATCACGGTGTATGGAAAGCGAACGGCACCTGCCCCATGGGGACCGGTGCCGTACACCAAGCTCGTAGTTAGAACACGATGGTCTGCTTCCGCGTGGCGGGCACCACATGCCGGTCCACCTGCACGCTCAGGTCATCTGCCCCGTCAGCAAAGTCGAAGATGCCCACAGGCCCGTCGAACACCTGGCCGGGAAGGGTGGATTCGGTCTCCATCCGCACCCCGAAATCGATGCTGCGGCGCTTGCCCTTGTACGCACCGTCCTGCATGTGGTGGGTGTCCACCTGCACGGATTTGGTGATGTGCCCCGGTTTCCGGAAGTGGATCAATGCCACCTGGTCGGCGGGCAGCTGGAATTCCACCCGTCCTTCCGCATTGGGCCGTCCCCAGTCCTTCACGCCGTTCACCTCCACCTCCACGATGATGTCGTCCATACGGCCGTTCGCCGCATCCAACCAGGCGATCACCGACAGCTTGTCCGAGGCCGTGCGGGCCGGAGGGGCTGCCTGTGCCGGTTGCAGGGTGAAGGTTGCGAGCAGGAGAGCCAGGGCGATCGGGAGACGCAGGTTCATGGAGAGTGTGGGCCTAATGGATTTTCGGTTGCAGGTGCCGGACCAAGGAGGCGCTTCCATGGATCAGAAGGACCCTGAACCCCGGTTTTGGCGGGCGCGAATGTATCCGCGCCTGGAATGCATGGATGCCCAGGACCTCCGCATTTCCGCGCATCATTGCCCCGTATCCGGGGCTGAAAGCCCGTCCGACGGTCCCTCGGGCCTTGCCCCTTGCGGTGGAAGTGGTGTTTACCGGCCCTTCACGCCCGGATAACCTTGGAATGCCAAGAAGGATTTTTCAAGGGCAATCCACTGGAGGCACCAGCGGGCCGAAAACAGCCTTGGATGGATCCCGGAAAACGCTGTAGCCTTGGGCCTCCACCATGTCGCCGGTGCCTATGCGTAGCCCGTCGTCCTCCAGCCGGAAGAGCACTTCCATTTTGCCGGTGGTGCCCTCTGCTTGGTAGGTGTAAAGTGCGGTGACCAGGCCGTTTTCCAGATGGCCGGTGATACTGCCCGTCATGTGGTCCTTCTCCTGCGGAAGCCAATCGTACCGGCCGTTCACCAGCTCACCGGTGATGTCCAGATGGACCACCAATGAATCCACGGGGCCTTTCAGGGTGTCCCCGTCCACCACCATGGGTTCACCCGTGGTGACCTGCAGGAAGCAGCGCGAGATGGTCGGTGCCTGTTCAGGCGGCGAGGCATCACCTTCGGAAGCTGAGGGTCCGCTGCACCCGACGAAGGCCATGATGGCCACCAGCAAGGGGATCACGGTGCGGGGCATGGTCAACGGGCGAAGGCAGGCGCCACCTTCAGGTCCTTGCTGCCGGGGGTGTAGCTGTAGAAGCCTTCACCGCTCTTCACGCCGAGCTTCCCGGCGGTGACCATCTGCACCAGCAGGGGGCAGGGGGCATATTTCGGTTGGCCGAAGCCTTCGTGCAGCACGCGCAGGATGGCCAGGCAGGTGTCCAGCCCGATGAAGTCGGCCAGTTGCAGGGGGCCCATGGGGTGGGCCATGCCGAGCTTCATCACCGTGTCGATCTCCTCCACGCCGCCCACGCCTTGGAACAGGGTCTCGATGGCCTCGTTGATCATCGGCATCAGGATGCGGTTGGCCACGAAGCCCGCGTAGTCGTTCACCTCCACGGGCACCTTGCCGATGGCGCGGCTCAGGTCCATCACGGCCTGGGTCACGGCATCGCTGGTGTCGTAGCCGCGGATCACCTCCACCAGCTTCATCACCGGCACCGGGTTCATGAAGTGCATACCGATCACCTGCGCCGGGCGCTTGGTGGCCGCTGCGATGCGTGTGATGCTGATGCTGCTGGTGTTGGTGGCCAGGATGCAGCCCGCCGGGGCGTTGGCATCGATGTCCCGGAAGATCTTCAACTTCAGGTCGGTGTTCTCCGTGGCGGCCTCCACCACCAGCTCGGCCTGTTTCACCCCGCTGGCCGTGTCGGTGCTGGTGGTGATGCGCGCCAAGGCGGCCTGCTTGTCCGCCTCGGTCAGGCTGTCTTTGGCCACTTGGCGGTCCATGTTCTTCGCGATGGTGGCCATGCCCTTGTCCAGGCTGGCCTGGGCGATGTCGACCAGGACCACCTGGTGGCCGCCTTGTGCAAACACGTGCGCAATGCCGTTGCCCATCTGGCCGGCACCGATAACGGAAATCTTCATGACAGGGAGAAAATTGGGGCGGCAAGGTAGGGGAGGCCGCTGATCGGGGCCTATTTGCCGTCGCCCCGGATGATGATGAGCACCGTATAGGCCAGGATCTTCAGGTCCACGGCCAAGCTCATGTTCTCGATGTAGAGGATGTCGTACTTCAGCCGGCGCACCATCTGCTCCACGTTCTCGGCGTAGCCGAATTTCACCTGCCCCCAGCTGGTGATGCCGGGCCGCACCTTGTGCAGGTGCCGGTAGTGCGGGGCCGTCTTCACGATGGCGTCGATGAAGTACTGCCGCTCGGGCCGCGGGCCCACCAGGCTCATGTCGCCGATCAGCACGTTCCAGAACTGGGGCAGCTCATCCATGCGCGTGCGGCGCAGCCACCGGCCGATGGGGGTGATCCGCGGGTCGGTGCGGCTGCTGAGCTGCGGGCCGTTGCGCTCAGCATCGGTGTACATGGTGCGGAACTTGTGGATCCGGAATGGGCGGCCGAACTTGCCGATGCGCTCCTGGCTGAACAACACCGGGCCCGGGCTGGAGAGCTTCACCAGGATGGCGAAGACCAGCAGCACCGGCGAGAGCAGCACCAGGGCCAACAGGCTGAAGAGGATGTCCATGGCGCGCTTCAGCGAGAACTGCCACGCCGGCATGATCTGCGGGTTCACCTCGATCAGCGGCGCGCCGAAAATGCTGGTCATCTTCACGCTGCCGGCAAGGATGTCGTACATGTCCGGGATGATCTTCACCCGCACCGCCGTGCCGTCCAGCTCGTTCAGGATCTTGCTGATGTGGGCGTGCTCGCTGCTTTCCACCGCGATGATGGCCTCTTCCACCTTGTACTTGGGGATCAACGCCCGCAGGTCCGTCCAGCGCCCCAGCATCGGCACGCCCGAGTCCACCAAATGCTGGTCGCAGCCGTTCACGCTCACGAAACCCACGAAGCGGTTGCCAGGCGAGCGCGGCAGGCCCTCGATCTCCTGATGGATGGCGATGGCCCGCTCATTGCCCCCCACCAGCAGGGTGTTGAACCCGATCCGCCGGTCATGCACCCGCCTCACCGTGCGGCTGGTGAGGAGGAAGCGGAACAGGAAGAGCAGACCGAAGTTGAGCAGGAACAGTACCCCGAAGGACTGATAGTAATAGGTGGGGCTGGCGATGGTGTCGTCCAGCAGCAGGGCGAAGAAGATCACCAGCGAGCCGATGAAGCTGATCAGCAGGGTTTGCCCGAGCTCCTTGGTGCGGAAGCGCCGGAAGATGTCGGTGTAGCCGCCCACGGAAACGAACAGGAAAAGCCAGAACAGGGGCACCAGCACAAGCCCCAGCCAATAGCGGTGGTCCAGTTCCACCGGCACCGGATGCTGGAACTTCAGGGGTTCCAGGTACACCTTGCGGAAGAGGAAGAAGAGGGTCCAGGCTATTCCGCTGGCCAACAGGTCCGCTGCCACATATTGTGCCGTTAGCGACCTCTTGTCCATGGCTCAGGGCTGCACCACCTTGATGTTGTCCACCTCCACCAAGCCTGTGGTGGCCCCGTTCTCCAGCTGGGCCCGTATGTAGAACCGTTTATCCAGTGCGCCGCCCACGTTCCACGGTTCGGCCAGGTCCACGTAGATCTTGTTCCAGGGCATGCTGCCGTCGCTGCGCTTGGTGGGGTTGGCATACACCCAGGCCACTTCCTTCTGCACGCCGGACAAGGTGTAGCGTACGCCCACCAGCAGGCGGGTGTCGCTGCGGTAGTCCATCTCCAGGAAGGCGTTCCCGGTGGTGGGGGTGAAGGCATCACCGCTGCTCACGCCCCGGTAGTCCGCATGGTCGGTGTCGAGGGTGATCCGTCCATGGCGCGAGCCTTGCCCGACCAAGGTGCTGTCCGACGGCACCAGTTCCATGATGGCCGTGCAATCCACGGTGTCGAACCGCTGACCGGTGTTGAAGTCGGAAAGCCAGATGTCGAGGTTGTCGTAATAACGGAACACGGGTGCCAAGGCCGTGGTTTGCCCGGATGCCAGGTTCACCGCTGCCTGCCAAGTGGCATAGAAGGGGTACTGGATGCGGTTGTCCACAATGCCGTTCCGGCGGATTCCCGCGATCAGCTTCACCTGGGCGCTGCCTTCGGCGATCACCGGCACCTGCCTGCCCGGCTCCCAAACCCCCACGGGCTGGTCGTTCACGTACACCCACAGGTCGGTGATCTTCGAGGAGATGCCGTTGCCCGAGGCGTCCTGCACCACGGGAGTGGCCACCGTGAGGTAGGCCGGGATGGCGCCTTCCTTCTTGCAGGCGGAAAAGAGAAGCCCCAAAAGGCCTACCAGCGGCAGGATGCGGGTCATGATGTTCCTCTGCGGGTAACGCATGGTGCCGTGGATCAGTATGGATGCTCAGCCTTTGCGTACGTCCATGGCCTCCAGCACACGGTGCGCCAGGGCAAGCGCGGCAAGGCCGTCCGTGGCGGGCACCTCCGGGGTGCGGCCCTCCGTGATGGCGGTACCGAAGGCGCGCAGTTCCTCACGGATGGCATTGGTGGCCGGTATCTCCGGTTTCTCGAAATCGATCTCGCGCAGGCCCTTGCCGGGGCCCAGGTCCAGGGTGACGGCGAACGGGTCGGCGCTCTCCACCGTGCGCATCCGCATGATCTCCGTCTCCTTTTTCAACATGTCCACCGCGATATAGGCATCCTTCTGGAAGAAGCGGCTCTTGCGCATCTTCTTCATGCTGATGCGGCTCGCCGTGAGGTTGGCCACGCACCCGTTGGCAAAGGCGATGCGCGCATTGGCGATGTCCGGGGTGTCGCTCACTACGGCCACACCACTGGCATGGACATCCGCCACTTCTGCGCCTACCACATGAAGAATGATGTCCAGGTCGTGGATCATCAGGTCCAGCACCACGCTTACATCGGTGCCGCGCGGATCGAACTGGGCAAGGCGGTGCGTCTCGATGAACATCGGCGTACGCAAGGCCGCACGGGCGGCCAGGAAGGCCGGGTTGAACCGCTCCACATGGCCCACCTGCACCTTCAGCCCTGTTTCGGCCTCTCGGGCCACCATCTGGCGGGCTTCATCCAGGGTGTGGGCGATCGGCTTCTCGATGAACACGTGCTTCCCTGCATCCAAGGCCTGCATGGCGCAAGCATGGTGGGCCAGCGTGGGGGTCACCACATCCACCGCATCAACGGCCGCGATCAGTTCGGCGATGCCGCCCAGCACAGGAACCTGGAATTCCTCGTGCAGCCGTGCGGATTTCTCCGCATGCGGGTCGTATACACCCACCAACTCAAACTGCGGTAGCTCCCGGAGCTGCTGCACGTGGATCCGGCCCAAGTGGCCGGCACCCAGAACGCCGATGCGAAGGGGTTTTTCCATGGAGGGCGGCAAAAGTAGACCAAGCGGGCAAAGGCCGCCCATTCGGGCCCTGCCGCCACCTTGGCTGCGTGGATGCACCCGGCGGCAACCTTCCGGAAGCGGGCCTGCCTCACCCCTGGATTAGCTTTGCGGCGGATCATGCGACCAGATGAATTCCGCCACCAAGGCATGCGCCGCAAGCTGGTGGACGAGCTGAAAGGGAAGGGCATCACCGACCAGCGCGTGCTTGCCGCCATCGGCAAGGTGCCCCGCCACCAGTTCATAGACGATAGTGCCTTCGATCGTTTCGCCTACGTGGACCAAGCCTTTCCTATCGGGTGCGGGCAAACCATCTCCCAGCCCTACACCGTGGCGTTCCAAAGCCAGTTGTTGGGCGTGAAGCCGGGAGAGAAGGTGCTGGAGATCGGCACCGGCTGCGGCTACCAGACCGCCATCCTCTGCGAGCTCGGGGCCAAGGTGTACAGCATCGAACGGCACAAGCCGCTCTACCTGTCCACCAAGACCAGGCTTTCGGCCATGGGCTACAAGGCCCACCTGGTGCATGGCGACGGATATAAAGGTCTGCCGGTGCATGCTCCTTTCAACAAGGTCATCGTCACCTGCGGCGCTCCGGAGATCCCGGCGGCCTTGGTGGACCAGTTGGTCGCCGGGGGTACTTTGGTGATCCCGGTGGGCGGGGAAGGCGGGCAGTCCATGATGAGCGTCGTGCGCACGGCGGATGGCGTGCGGCATACAGCCCATGGAGCCTTCAGCTTTGTGCCCATGGTTGAAAACAAAGTCGGAGGCTAACTACGGTATTTCACGGATGTGCTACATTCGCCCCCGAATTCCGAAAAAACCGACGGACATTCACCTGATATGGGGCAACGAACAAATGGGCAGCCGGATACACGATCAACACTTTGCGGTTGATATGTGGACGGAATGTTTATAAGTTTGCGCCCCCGATCAGTTAGATTTGATCGACCAAGCAGAAAGAACCTCAAACCAAAGCACACGAAAAACCAAAAAGTCATGAAGAAGACTGTACTGTTCACCGCAGCGCTCTTCGCCGTAACGGCCGTGAGCGCCCAAACGGGGGAGATCACCAGCAACCGTGGCGAAAACTGGCTGTCCCAGGACGGCGATTGGGGCCTGACCTTCGAGGCTACCCCCTTGCTGAACTACGCTGGTAACCTGTTCAACGGCAACGCCGGCAACGGCGGAGTGGCTTTGGGCAGCCTGTTCAGCACCGCTGGCGCTGCCGGCATCAACGGCAACCAAGTGGTGATCGGTGGCAAGAAGCTGATCGACGCCAACACCGCCTACCGCGGCCGCGTTCGCTTGGGCTTCGGCAGCAATAAGGAGACCGCCAAGGTGGACGACGTGGCCAGCACCGATCCCGAAGTGTTGGTGGATGACGTGACCAAGAACGGCTTCATGGGCATCGACCTCGGCTTCGGCCTGGAGAAGCGCGTGGGCAGCACCCGCGTTGTGGGTGTCTATGGTGCCATGCTCAATGTGGGCTTCGGCAGCAGCAAGACCACCTACGAGTACGGCAACGCCATCAGCGCCACCAACCCGGTTGCCAGCCGCGTGACCGAGACCAAGAACGGTTCCACCATGGCCGTTGGCCTGCAGGCCTTCGCCGGTGTGGAGTGGTTCTGCGCCCCGAAGATCTCCCTGAGCGGTGAGTACACCTGGGGACTGGCCCTCAGCAGCACCGGCTTCGGCTCTCAGACCTCTGAGGGTTGGGACGGCAGCAGCGTGACCACCACCACCGTGGACGGCACCACCAACAAGAAGAACAGCTTCAGCCTCGACACCGGCGTGAGCGGTGCCAGCATCGGCGTGAACTTCTACTTCCAATAAGCAAAGATTTGCTTTGGTCCTGAAAGCCCCCGGAAACGGGGGCTTTCTCGTTTATGCCCCCGGCCACTCTCCGGCCGGGGGCTTGGGCAATGGGCTGGCCTGTCCATTGCAGGCCAATGGATCGATAAGGCAGGGAAGTACCTTCGCTCCCATGATCCCACTGCTTTCCGCCGAGCAGCTGCGGCAAGCTGATGCACACACCATCGCCCGGGAGGCGATAAGCTCCTTGGACCTGATGGAGCGGGCGGCGGAGCGCTGCACCGTTCGCCTGCTGGGGTGGCTTGCCCGCGATGTGCCCGTTGTGCTGCTGGCCGGCATGGGCAATAATGGCGGCGATGGCCTGGCCATCGCGCGGATCATGCACGCTGCGGCCCGACCCGTGCAGGTGTTGGTGCCCCGTTACAAATCCACGGGAAGCCCGGACTTTGAGGCCAACCTGCAACGGGCCCGGGATGCCGGTGTATCCGTTGTGTGGCTGGAGGAGGGATCGGCCCTGCCATCCTTCATGCCGGGCACCGTGCTGGTGGACGCACTCTTCGGTACCGGCCTGCAGCGCCCCTTGGCCGGTTGGATCAAGCAACTGGTGCACAGCCTCAATGCGCGCCGCTGCAACGTGGTGTCCATCGACCTGCCCTCCGGCCTCTTTGCCGACGACAACACGGGCAATGATCCCGAGGCCATCGTCCGCGCCGTTCGCACGTTGACCTTGGAATTGCCCAAGCACGCCCTGCTGCTGGCGGAAAACCACCGGTTCACCGGTGACTGGGAAGTGGTGGATATCGGATTGGACAAGGCCTTCATCGCTTCCTTTCCCTCAAAAGCCGCTGTGTTGGAAGAGGCCGATGCGGTGGACCGCCTCCCAGGCCGCGCCCGGGTGGCCCACAAGGGCGACCATGGCCATGCCTGGCTGCTGGCGGGCGGCCCCGGCAAGATGGGGGCGGCCCTGCTGGCTGCGAAGGCGTGCCTAAGGTCCGGTTGCGGGCTGCTCACCTTGCGCATACCGGCAGGCCAGGAAGCCGTGGTGCATGGCCACATTCCCGAGGCCATGGTGTCCAGTGACCCGGCGGGACATTTGGAGAACATGCCGCGGTTTGGCCGGGTGGATGCCATCGGGATCGGGCCGGGCATGGGCACCGATGAGGGGTCCGGGCGGCTTTTGAAGCTCTTGATCCAAGAGGCTCCGGCACCGCTGGTGGTGGATGCCGATGCGCTGAACCTGTTGGCGGCGAACAAGACATGGCTCGCGTTCCTGCCACCCGGAACCATCCTCACTCCGCACCCCAAGGAACTGGAGCGCCTGGCGGGCAAGGCCGGCAGTGACCAGGAGCGCTTGGCCCAGGCCGTGGAGCTGGCGCGCCGCCACCAAGTGGTGGTGATCCTGAAAGGGGCTTACACGGCGATCTGCACACCCGATGGCCATACCTTCTTCAACACCACGGGCAATCCAGGGATGGCCAAGGGCGGAAGCGGGGATGCGCTCACGGGCATCCTCACCGGGTTGCGCGCCCAAGGTCTGGGTGCATTGGATGCCGCCATCCTGGGCGTGTACACGCATGGCTTGGCCGGGAACATCGCCGCTGCGGAGCTCGGCATGGACGGCATGCTGCCGGGCGACCTGATCGCGGCCTTGCCGAAGGCCTGGTGCCAACTGCGCGAAAAGCAGGAACAACGAGGGTCCTGAATTGGGTGCAGGTCACAGCAGGCCGTCCACCGGGCCTTTTCCTACGCGCAGCACCTCGGGTTCCGGGCCGGTGAGGTTGATCACGGTGGAGCCTTGCATGCCGCCCATGCCGCCGTCGATCACCAATTCCACCTGATGGCCGATGCGCTCATGGATCAGTTCCGGGTCCGTGGTGTGGTCCAGCAGTTCATCCTCATCGTGCACGCTGGTGACCACCAGGGCATGCCCGAGTTCCTCCACGATGGCCAAGGGGATGGGATGGTCCGGCACGCGGATACCCACGGCGTGTTTCTTGTTCTTGAAGAGCTTGGGGATCTCGTTGCTGGCCGGCACGATGAAGGTGTACGGCCCAGGCAACGCCTTCTTCATCACCCGGAAACCGGGTGTGTCGATGGCGCGGGCGTAGAGGCTGAGCTGGCTGAGGTCCTTGCAGATCAACGACAGGTTGGTCTTGTGCGCCTTGGTGCCCTTCAGCCGGGCGATGGCTTCCATGGCCCGAGGCTGGTGGGCGCTGCAGGCGAAGGCATAGACCGTGTCCGTGGGGCACACCACCACGGCCCCGTCATTCAGCCGTTTCACCACGTCGAGCACCTTGCGGGGCTCGGGGTTCTTCGGGTGGATCGCC
This sequence comes from Flavobacteriales bacterium, assembly GCA_023382455.1. Classification (GTDB taxonomy): domain Bacteria; phylum Bacteroidota; class Bacteroidia; order Flavobacteriales_F; family PHOS-HE28; genus PHOS-HE28. The sequence continues at coordinate 95,434 of JAHDVX010000011.1, read as the reverse complement.
AGCAGCATGCCTATTTAGCCGCCGCCGTCTTCTGGGCGGCCTTCTTGTGGTCCGCCAGGAATTTCTCCAGCCCGATGGTGGTGAGCGGGTGATCGAAGAGGGCCAGGATGGCGCTCAGGGGGCAAGTGGCCACGTCGGCACCGATCTCGGCGCACTGCACGATGTGCATGGGGTGGCGGATGCTGGCCGCCAGGATCTCGGTCTTGAACCCGTAGTTGTCGAAGACCGTGCGGATCTGCTCGATCAACTGGAGACCATCGGTGCTGATGTCGTCCAATCGGCCCACGAACGGCGAAACGTATGTGGCACCCGCCTTGGCGGCCAGCAGGGCCTGCCCGGCGCTGAAGATCAGGGTGCAGTTGGTCTTGATGCCCTTGTCGGCGAAGTATTTGATCGCCTTCACGCCATCGCGCGTCATCGGCAATTTCACCGTGATATTGGGGTGCAGCGCGGCGAGGTCCTCCCCTTCACGCACCATCCCGTCGAAGTCCGTGGCAATCACCTCGGCGCTCACGTCGCCGTTCACCACGATGTTGCAGATGTCCACATAGTGCTTCATCACCCGGTCCGTGCCGGTGATGCCTTCCTTCGCCATCAGCGACGGATTGGTGGTTACGCCGTCCAGGATGCCCAGCTCTTGGGCTTCCTTGATCTGGGCGAGGCTGGCGGTGTCGATGAAGAATTTCATGCGGCAAAGGTAAGGGGCGGCCATGCCGCATGGGATGGTCCACGTCCGGGACACCCGGCCTACTTCATCCAGCGCACCACGCTTTCCCCGCCATCCTGTGAAAAGCGCACGGTGTACATTCCCGAAGGCTGGCCGTCCAGGGGCAATTCCACCCGGTGAGTGGATGGGGGAACGACCCGGCTGTACACCTGCCGGCCCAGCAGGTCGAAGACATCCAGCTTGCCGCCGAGCGAACCGGAGGGAAACAGCACCACCGGTTTTGTCGCCGGGTTTTGTTCCAGCTGGACGCCTGCATCATCGGGCGGCCGTTGTGTTACCACTGTGCCGATGTCCAGGCCGGGGATGTTCTGGGCGTAGATCCCGGCCGGGCTGCGGTCATCCTGCCACACGGCAACGATCTGTCCGTCCTGCATCCCGGAAAGGGCCATATCGTCCTTCCCGCTGGCCAGGGTGCAGATGGCCATTTGCGCCGGATCCCACACGGTGGTGCCGTCCAAGGCCACGCGGGTGGCGGCGAGCGTCATCTGGCCGAAACCGCCGGTGGCATGCAGGACCACGGCTCCATCGCCGGTGGCGGAAACATCCCACGGCTGCACGCCCGGTGCGGCGACCGGGATCACCACCACGGCCTGGCTGCCGAGTTGAGGCGCACCAGCGGTGTCCACGCGCTGCACGGAGAAGCCGGATTGGTTCTGGTTGATGTCCGTGACCTGCATGGCCACCATCACGCCGTCCTCGTCATTGATGAGCGCCACGCCACGGCCCCCGCAGAACTTCTGTGTGGAGCTGCCGTTGTCCAGGCGGGTACCATCCGTGGACCACAGGGTTCCGTTCCCGTGCACGCGCTGCAGGTACACGTCGGACAGGCTGGCATTGTCGGGGTTACTGGTGTTGAAGGCCACGTAGAAGCCGCCGTGCCCATCCGGAACCGCATTGGGGAAATGGAAAAAGGGGATCGATCTGGAGGAGACTTGCACCGGTTGTGCCCAAACCGCCGACCCTGCCGCATCATAGCGCTGGGCGTGGAGTAGCCACGGCGCCAGGCCGGAGCCGCCGGCACTCACGCCATGGAACAACATGAAGCCGCCGTCGGAAGTGGCCACGGGTTCCAGGTTGCTCACATTCACGTTGGCGGAAACCACGATGGGCGAGGCCAGGAGCAGGTCGCCGGCCGGTCCCACCAATTGCACGCCGACCGTACGCGGGCTCGCGTTCATGTTCCAGGAGATGGCTGTGTTGCCGTTGGAAAGCGGTGCCACAGCGGGCGCGATTCCGGTTGTTCCCGGTGAAGGCAGCTCCACGCCGTCCGGGCCCCAGAGGAACGATCCATCGGGCGCGATCTTGTAGGCCACCACATCGAGGCTGCCCGTGCGTTCATCCTGGAAGGCCACCACGGCGTTGCCGTCCGCATCGGCCTTCATGTCGTACCGGTATATGGCGCTGTTTTGCGGATGGGCGCTCACCACTAGGCCCGTATCGGGCCACAGGCGGTTGCCCTGTGCATCCAGCCGCTGCATGCGCAGTTGGTAGGTACCGCTACCGTTCTCAAACCAGCACACGTAGGTGCTGCCATCCGGCCCATCGGCCACCAACGGCACGGATGCCTCCCCGGCGTTGACGGTACGCACGGGGGTGTTCATCGAGACGTCCGTGGTCCATTGGGCCTGAAGGGTGGCCAGCGGCGAAACCGCGAGCATTACGAGTATGGGTGTTTTCATCATGGATGGCCTTGAGTGATAAAGGTACCGCCTTGGCCCTGGGGCGCCCTTCTGTTCGATCTATTTCGCATTGGGGCGAGCTGAGGCTAGGAGGTGGTTTGTCCGCGGATGTTGGCGCAGGCATGCATGATCGCCTTCACGGCCGGGTCATGCTCACATCGGGTCCGGGCACCAAAGCCTCGTCGCATCTTTCAAGTGGTAGTGGTATATTCACCCAAGCCGGGACCGTTGGACAACAAAGTCCGCAATGGCGCTGTCCCAACAACCGATGCAGGCTTGATGCTCATTGAGTCCAGGCGATGAGAACGAACCGAAGGCATGACATGTTCTTCGCGCCCAACCCCGGGCAGGCGATGTTTGCGAGGACGGGCTTCGATTCCGGCATGGCCGGCATGGAGGCCCGGGGTGCTTGCACCCTACGGGTTCTTGTGGGTGTTGCGCCAAGGAAGGGATTTCAACCATTGTACAACCTGCTGCTGATTGCCCCTGACGGGAAACGGGCAACAGCCAAATGGATCAGGCAATGAGGAAGCGCGGTTTCGTCGGCATATTCCTGCTGGTTGCCGTGTGCGGCGCAGGCCACGCCCAAAGCTGGTGCCCACCCGGCGCCCGGTGGGGGTACCATGCGAGCATTGGGAATGGCACGGGCACCACCTTGACTTATGCAGGGGATACGCTCGTGGATGGCTTCCTCGGCCAACGGATCACGCAATGGGGCACCGTGGTGATCCCCTGGAACCCGGACTCCATTATCGTGGTACCGGGGGCGGACATCGTAACACGGACTGAGCCGGGCATGGTGCTGTGGTGGTTGGACCAAGCGCAGGCATGGGACACGCTCTATTGGTTCGGTGCGGGGCCGGGTGACCGATGGTCGCCGGGCTGGGAGCAGCAATTCCCCGGGGACGGCTGTGCCGCACAGGCCTATTTGCAGGTGGTGGACACGGGGTCCGTGGTGGTGGATGGCGTGTCCTTGCGCACCTTGGGCCTGGAACGGCATTTGAACGCCACGGACACGGACCTTTCCTTCACGATCATGGAGCGGGCGGGAAATACGTTGCAGTATTTCTTCCCGGATCCGCCCTATCTCTGTTTCATCAACGAGGCGTTGAATTTCTTCGGCTGCTACGGCGATGACGAGATCCGCTACCCGCCGTCCACATTGCCGTGCGGGTCCACGGCATCGGTGCGGGGGCCGGACCTGGGAAATGGCACGGCCTGGACAGTTTCCCCCATGCCGTTCACGGACCAGCTCCAGGTCCGGTCAACGCTTCCCCAATGGAATTCCAACGTGTTGCTGGCGGACATGGCCGGCCGGCGGGTGTTGCACGCGGCGTTCAACGGGCTGCAATTGGACCTGGATGTTTCCGGGTTGCCCGCCGGGACTTACGTGCTGGGCGTGGTGGCTGCGGACGGGACCGCGTCCCGGGCGGTGGTGATCAAGGCAGGGCAATAGGCTGCGGCAACGGGCTCTCAGCGGTATTCCTGCATCATCAGCCGTTGGAACAGGGCGGCAGGCAATACTTTCTTCAACAGCACGGCCAGCCGCTGCTTGCCATGGGCGGCGTAGTAGACGCCAACGGGATTGCGTTTGGCCATGATCCGCAGCACCAGGCGGCCCACTTCATCGGGGTCGCGGCTATAGTGCAGGCTGCCGCCCAGCAGTTCCATGGCGCGCTCGTAGCCTTTACGGTACGGCTCGCTGGCCACGGCGGGGCGGATGCGGTTGTCGCCGATGTTGGTCTTGTACTCGCCGGGCTGCAGCGTCACCGCATGGATCCCGAAGGGCCGCACCTCCATGCTCAGGGTTTCGGTGTACCGCTCCAACGCGGCTTTGCTGGCGCTGTAGAAGCCCCGGTACGGCAGGCCGAAGTTGGCCGCCAGGCTGGTGACGTTGATGAGGAGACCGCTGCCTTGGGCGCGCATGTGCGGCAGCGCGGCCAGGCACACACGGTGCGCGCCGAGCACGTTGGTGTCCAGCAGGGAGGCGGCCTGCACGGGCGTCAGGTCTTCCGTGGCGCCTTGAATGCCCAGGCCGGCATTGTTCACCACCACATCAATCCGGCCGGCTTGCGCGATCACCTGGTCCATGGCCCGGCGCACCGATGCCTCGTCCGACAGGTCCATGGCCAGCATGGAAAAGCCTTGAGGTGCATCACCGGGCTTGCGTGAGGTGCCAAAGACGCGATGCCCTTCCGCGGCCAAGCGTTCGCAGATGGCCTTGCCGATACCGCTGGACCCGCCGGTGACCAGGACGACCTTGGAAGGGGAGGGCATCGATCAGGGGAAAAGAAGAGGGGCAAGCTCCTTATATCGCTCCGCTACAACCGCCTACCCTTGCTGCCTTCCGGCCCTGGGGGGTTCAGCAGGAGCTGGACGTACAAGACTTGCCCCGCGACAAAGGTAGACTTTCCGCCCGAACCGGAACAGCCTAACGCACAAAGCGTGCGGTGAACTGCTCCTTGCCGCTGGTGATCCGTACGGTCCACACACCGGTGGACAGGTTGCGGACATCCAGGCGGAAGGTGCCGGTTGCCACCTGCTCCACGCGCGGGTTCACCGTGCGGCCGCCGACATCCACCAAGGTGATCCGTCCCCATGCGGACAGGCCGGACGGGAGGGTGATCTGCACGTGGTCCGTGGCCGGGTTGGGGAAAAGGACCAGCACATCCGCGCAATCCACGGTTCCAACCGAAACCGTGGAGTTCGTTCGTCCAGGTGCAAAAGGCTTGGCCGTGGGCGCCAGGTCAGGGCATTCCAGCACATTCACCGTCACAAAGGCCGTGTCCATCAGCCCGTTCGGGAGGGTCACCACGTACATGTACACCCCGGCCGTGTTGGCGGATGGGTCGAACTCGCCGTTCAGCACTTCCGCAAATGGCGAGAGCCACATGCCGCCTGGGCAGGGAGTGCCGCCAAGGATCGGAAACAGTGGGAAGGCGGGGTCTGACAAGCAGACCGTGATGGTGCTGTCCAGGCCGGCATCGCAAGGGGGGACGCAGATGGCCACTTCGAACACGGCCCCGAGCACGTCCAAGCTTGCGCACAACGAGCCGCCGCCCTGCACCAGCGTGGCGTTCAGGTCATAGATCGTGGTGGTGCCGAAGTCCATCATGGCGGGATCCCAGGTGGCCGGGTCGTACACGAAAGCATGGATGTGATAGAGCCCGACCCCATCCACGGTGAAGGAGGGATCGCCGCTGATCGCCTCCACCACCAGATCGGAGCCTTCGGATAGCAGGAAGCCCAAGGTGAAGCCCGGTGGTACCACCGTGTCGCCGAAGGATACGGCCATCAGCTGGGCCGTGCCATCGACAAGGCAAGGTGTCGGGTCCTCGCTCAGCATGGCGCCCGCATCCGCGTCGCAGGCCGGGGTGCAATCGGTTACCAGGAAGGAGGTGCCGGTGAGGTCGAGGCTGGCGCAAATGCCGCCACCGCCCTGCATCAGCAAGGCATTGAGCTCCATCACCGTGCTGCCGTAGATCACCACGGAGGCCGGATCGAAGGTGTTCGGGTCGTACACGAAGGCATGGATGCTGTACTGGCCGGTGGAACCGACCGTGAATGTGGGGTCCGTGCTGATACCGATGAGTACGGCCGGGTCATCGCCTTCCGCCAGGTAGTAGGCCAGGTTGAACCCGGCGGGAATGACTGCATCACCGGCGGGTTGGGCGTTCAATTCGGCGGTACCGTCCCAAAGGCACACGTCAGGCTGGTCGGTATAGACCGTACCCGCACCGGCGGTGCAGGCTGGCGGGCAATTGCCGGTCTTCACAGGAGCCCCGCTGATGTCCAGGCTCGCACAGATCTCCCCGCCGCCTTGTAGCAGTTGGGCTTGCAGGTCGTAGGCCGTGGTCACGCCCAGGTCGATCATGCCCAGGTCGAGTGTGGCCGGGTCGTAGATGAGGTTGTGGATCCGCCACACGTCCTCGCTGTTGACGGTGAAGGTGGGTGTGGCCGCGATGCCTTCGATGATCAGGCCGTTGGTGCGCGTGAGCAGGAAGGTTTGCTGGAAGCCGGGCGGGATGGTGCTGGCCCCCGCGGTGGTTGCGGTGAAGGTGGCCGTGCCTTGGTCCAGGCAGATCAGGGAGGAATCCATCATCATGCCCGACGCAAAGGCCATGCACGGTTCCTCGCATTCCATGGTCTTGGCCGCGGCCCCGGTCATGCTGATGCTGGCACATGCCGCACCGCCGCCTTGCGTGGTGAGGGCCTGCAGGTCGTAGATCGTGGTGGTGCCTGGCTGCACCATGTCAAGGTCCAGCGTGGAGGGGTCCGATACCAGACGGTGGATCCGCCAGACATCCACGCTGTTCACCGTGAAGGAGGGTGCAGGCCCCATCTGCTCAATGATCAGGCCGTTGGTGCGCGAGAGGAGGTAGGTGCTGGTGAAGCCGGGCGGCACCACGGCATCCGGGGAGGGCGTTCCGCTCAGGGTGGCCGCCCCGTTTTGCAGGCAGGCCGGGCCGAAGTCCACCTCGATGTTACCTGCATAGGCCGTGCAGCCGGACTGCGCCCAAGTGCCCTTGGCAACAAGGAAGGTCAGCGTTATGGCAGCAAAGGAGCGAAGGAGGGTAACGGGAGTTTTCATGGCCGGACTTTTCACGAAGGGTGTGCAAATTATACCAATTCACCCTTATTGCGTCGGCACGCATGTTCCGGACGTTGAACGCTCGAGGCGACCCGTTACACCTGAGGGCGGTGATCTGGGGTGCGAGGGTGCAAGCGTGCGAGGGCCGGGAATTTGTCACTCTTGATCTCTTGCACCCTCGCACTCTTGCGCTCTTTCCTCTCATGCCAAGCGGATACTGGATGATCGTGCAATACAATGATGCCGGATCAATAGGTGGCCAATGAAGGCTTGAGTGAGAGAGGCTTCGGATGTGCGGTTGCCTTACCGGGCCACGGACACCACTTCCAGTCGTTGCCGTTGTGGGCCCAACTGGAAGTCGGTCTGCTCCCCGGTCCGCATGCCCAACAGGGCTTTTGCCAAGGGTGAGGTGAACGCGATGCGCCCTTCCGCCACGCGGGCCTCGTCCACACCCACCAAGGTGAAGCGCCGTACGGTACCGCTCTGCGGCCCGGCGATGATGCGGAAGGTGACGGTGGTGCCGAACCGGACAGCCGGCGTGCCGGTATCGCCCGGTTCCACCACCCGTGCACTGGCAATGCGTTCCTCCAACAAGTGGATCCGTCCGTTGATCTCGGCCAGTTCACGGCGGCGGGCCGGACCTTCGGGCAAGTCCAAGCGGGTCCGCTGAAGCTCCAAGGCGGAACGTTCCTCTTGCAATAGCCCAAGGCCGCGCGGGGTCACCAGGTTGTCCACACCGGCCGGCAGCGGTGCCCGCGGCGGAATGAACACCGGCTCCTCCTGGTCATCCTCGCGAACGAATCCACGGCTCATGCGGCAAGATAGTTCCCGGTGAACGGCGAAGGCCGCCACCGGCAATGTGCCCGGCAGCGGCCTTCGTGCACAGGGTGTGGTTATTCCTTGATGAATTTGCCGGTGGCCGTTCCGGAAGGCCCTTCGATCCGCAGCATGTAGAGGCCGGGCATCAGGCTTTCCACATCAATGGCGCCTTGCACCGCCGGGACCAGGGCCACCGTCTTGCCCGTGGCATCCAGGATGGTGATGCGGCTGCCTGCCAGGTCGCGCGGACCGGTGATGTGCAGGGTGTTGTGCGCCGGTGAGGGGAAGAGGCTCAATGCCGTGGCGGGCACGCTGGACACGCCCGTGGTGGTGCCGTTCTCGACGATGGTGATGGTGCTGTTGATATCCGGGCTGTTCACCACGTCCACCAGGCCCGAGGGCCAGCGCACGGTGATGCTGGTGATGCTCTCCTGCGTGCCCAGGCCGAACATGGCGGTGAGCGTGCTCATGTAGCGGAAGCCGTCGCCGCTCACGATGTCGCGGATCTGGGTGCCTGCCGGGGTGGTGACCTCCACTCGGGCGCCAATGCCGTTCTTGTTGCTCAGGGTGCCCTGGGTGATCACCTTCACCCAGTTGTTTTCATTCCCCGCATTGAGATACACGGTGTTGTTGTTCTGCACGTCCACGAAGCCGTCGTTGTTTACATCCCCGGTGGGGCCATTGCTGCAGGGCACGGTGGTGAGCGTGAAGGTCATGTCGCCGTTGTTGTGCATCAGGCCGCCGCCACCCAGCACGTCCACGTAGCCGTCGTTGTCGAAGTCGCGGGCGATGAACTCGATGCTGGTGCCGTTGAAGAGGTCGAAGCCCGAACCCGCCGTGATGTTGGTGAAGGTGGTGCCGTCATTACGCATCAGCTTGTGCCCGCCGCCGCTGAAGGAACTGGCGCCGATCATCACGTCCATGTCGCCGTCGTTGTCGAAATCCGCCCAGGCGGAGGACCAGCTCTGCTGGAAGTCCGCCAGGCCGTTCGCCGCGGAGGCCACGTTGGTGAAGGTGCCGTCGCCGTTGTTCCGCCACAGCTCATCAATGCTGGCAGGGGAGTTGCCTCCGCGGCATTTGGCAATGAACATGTCCAGGTTGCCGTCGTTGTTGTAATCGATCCAGATGGACCCGTAGTTGCCGCCGTCCGGCTGGTCGCCCAGGCCGCCCTGGTGCCAGGTCCAGGTGCCGTTGCCGTTGTTGATGTAGTACACGTTGGGCTGTACGTCATGGCAGCTAAAGGCGTCCAACAGCCCGTCGTTGTTGATGTCCACCAGGTTGGAGCGCTGGCAGAAGATGTATTGCGGGTGGGATAGCTCGGTGTATCCCGTGCCGTCGTTGTTGGCCAGCATGAAGGTGAGCCCGCTGCCTGCGTATACGAGGTCGTTGTAGCCGTTCCCGTCCAGGTCGCCCGCGCACAGGCTCCAGGAGGGCAGGTAGTCCGCCGGGGTGGTGGTGTGCTGCTGGTTGGTGAACCCGCCACCGGCATTTTGGTAGTTGATGTTGATCACCGTGGAGGACACGGAGACGGCATCATCCAGGCCGTCGGCGTTCATGTCCACGATGCAGTATGCGGAGCCCGTGATGGGCACCGCTTGGGCGATGAACCCGTTCACCGGCGGAGGCGGTGCGGCGTTCTGGATGGAGAACGTGAAGCCGTTCGCGTTCCACCGGTCGTCGAAGGCGATGATGTAGGTGGTGCCCGCTTCAACGACGAAGGTGGTGATGGACAAATAACCGCTGCCGGAGTCATCGTCACCGGCCTGGCAGACCAGGTTGCCGCAACTGCCGGTGTACACGTGTACACGTGTGTCACCACCGGCGTTCTGCGGCAGGTCGGTGGTGATGGTGATGGAGGTGTCCTGGTCGGCGGTGTAGCTGTACCAGCGGCCGTGTTGGCCCACCACGGCATCACCGGTGCAGATGGTGGTGGGGGCTTGGGACCCATCGATCGCCGTCACATAATAGTTGCCCAGCTGGATCGGCACGGCGGTGGCACAGGTGCCTTGGGCTTGTGCTTGCCAGGCCAGCAGGCCCATGGCCAGGGTGAGTACGGGTTTTTTCATCGGTTGCAGGTTGGTGGTGTCGGGGTTCAGGGACAGGGTTCGGGCATGGAATTGATCCAGTCGGCCACCAGTTGGATGGCCTCCTCATGGCGCAAGGTCCGCTCCAACAAGGGCATGCGTACGGCTTCCTCCGTGGAGCTCAGGCGGTAGTACAGCATGGAGCGGTTCGCGTTGCCGGCATGCACGATGTAGTCCACACCCTGGGCGAACGGGTCATCCGGGGGGATGCAGACGCCCAAGGCGGCCGGGTCGGCGGATTCACTCCAGGAGAATCGCATGGGGCGGTAGCCGCAGAAGCCGCCTTCGTTGTGGCAGTGTGAGCAGTTCATGTCCAGGTAAGCGCGGACACGGCGCTCCAGGCTTTCCTGCGGGTCATCCCATGCGGCCACCGTCTCTATTGCCGCCGGGTATCCGCTTTCCAGATAACCCGCCGCCACCCATTTGGCCAGTTGGTTCATGGGGCCTTCCGGGTATTGGCGCACGGTGTTCAGGTTTTGCGGCTTGGGGCCGATGGGGACACGCTCATCATACCGGCTATGGCAGGCGATGCATTCCCCCTCCGAGGGGATCCGGAACGCCACATCGTGCGGCAATCCGTTCTCATCCGCCCAGGTCAAGGGCACATTGCTGCCCTGCATGTCCAAGTAAGCCTCGGTCTGCTCCTCGTTCCACACATATTCAGCGAACACCCAGGTACCGCCCTTGCGGATCATCAACCGCGTGTCCAGGATGCGCCGCTCCAGGGTGGGCAGCACCTTGGGATAGAAGGCCGTCTTGATCAGCACCGCGCCTTCCGGGAATTCGAGCGCCTGCCCGTCCGCCACATAGCTGGCCTTCTGGCCGGCCGGCATCCACACGAAGCGGTATTTCTCCGCATAGTCGCCGAAGGCCGGAGTGATCGGGGTGTAAGGCAGCACACCCGTCGCCGGTTCCAGGTCCGCCATGAGGCCCTCGAAGAAATGATATTGCGATAGCGTCGGGTAGGGTACGCTGCCCAGGTCAAGCACTACCGGAGATACCGGCGTACCCCCCTCGACGCCGCCGGGAGGCAGGGCCTCATCCTTTCGGCAGCCGAGGAAAATGGCCACCACAGCCCCTACGGCAATGAGAACCGGTCCCTTCCTGTTCATTTGGTCTAACAAGAATACGAAAAGCGGATCGTCGGTGGGACGCATCCGGCCCGGTGACCGTTGCCCGGGTATTTTTCAACGCCCTTGGATCAATGGGGGCGGGGAGTGGCCTTCCCCCTGGCGGCCCACAGCCCCAGCATCGTCAACCCCGCCACCACCAGCAGCACCTCAAAGCCCATTTTGTAGCCGAAGAGCAGCGTTTCGGAATGGGCGCGGATGAAGTAGGTGATCACGGGCGCAGCCACGCAGATCCAAGGCACCCATTGCTCCCTCGGCTTTCCCTTGAAGAGGATGCCGAAGGCGAACAGCCCCAGCAGCGGCCCGTAGGTGAAGCCTGCGATGTCGAACAGCGTCTTGATCACCGTGGGCGTGGCCAGCCAGTGGAAGTAAAGGATGAAAAGGAGGAAAAGCGCGGCCATGCCCAGGTGTACCCGTTGGCGGACGCGCTTTTGCCGGGCATCGTCCCAGCCGCGGTCCCGGATGCCGATCAGATCGATGCAGGTGCTGGCGGTGAGCGCGGTGAGCGCGCCGTCAGCGCTGGGGAACAGGGCACTGATGAGCCCGATGATGAACAGCAGCCCCAGCCACGGCGGGAAATGCTGCAAGGCCAACGTGGGGAATACGTCATCCGAATGGGCCGGCATCGGCAGCCCGTTGCGCCGCATGTACAGGTACAGCAAGGAGCCCAATAGCAGGAAAAGCAGGTTCACCCCGAGCAGGATCACGCTGAAGGTGCGCATGTTCTTCTGCGAGCCTTCCACGGTGGACACGCTCAGGTTCTTCTGCATCATCTCCTGGTCCAACCCGGTCATGGCGATGGTGATGAAGATGCCCGCCAGCACCTGTTTCAGGAAAAAGCTGTCGCTGCGCCAGTCCAGGTCCAGGATGCGCATGCTCCCGTTGGCCTGCAGGGCGGGCAGCCAATCGCCCATGCCCGGCTGCTGGATGATGTACACTACCGTGCCCACCAAGGCCCCCAGCATGAAAAGGGTCTGCAGCGTATCGGTCCACACGATCGTCTTTACGCCGCCCTTCAGGGTGTACAGGACGATCATGACCATGATGGCCAAGGCGGTCACCTCGAAACTGATCCCCATGGCCTTCAGCACGAAGAGGTGGATCACGTTCAGTACCACAAAGATGCGGATGGTGGCCCCGGCCAGGCGGCTGAGGATGAAGAACGACGCGCCCGTGCGGTAGCTGTGCAGCCCGAAGCGCTCGCGCAGGTAGCCATAGATGCTGGTGAGCTTCAAGCGGTAATACAGTGGCAGCAACACGCCCGCCACCACCCAATAGCCGATGGCGAAGCCGAACACCAGCTGGAAGTAGGTCCACGCCTTGGCCTGTACGTACCCCGGCACGCTGATGAAGGTGACCCCGCTGAGGCTGGTGCCGATCATGCCGAAGGCCACCACGTACCACAGGCTCTTGCGGTCGCCGCTGTAAAAGCTGTGCTCGCCCGCGCCGCGTGAGGTCCACCATGCGATGCCCAGCAGCACCAGGAAGTAGCCGATGACGATGGCGAGCAGGAGCGTCGGGGTCATGCGGGTGTTTTGGCGGCGGCAAGTTGCGGCGGCGAGGCCATGCCGTGCGGCAGGCCGCTTGGCAGTTTTCAACGGTGCGGCGGATGAAACGCGGATCACCTGTTCGGCTTGCCCATGCTACAGCCTGGCTGGGGTGGGGGAAGCGCCCGCCCGGAATAGCTTAGCCGACCATGGCCGGCACGCACACCCGCTTCCCCAACCTGGACGGCCTGCGGTTCATTGCTGCCGCCGCCGTGATCCTGGACCATGTGGAACACCACAAGGCCAACATGGGCCTGCCCTACTGGGGCAACACATACCACTGGGACATGATCGGTCGCCTGGGCGTACTGCTCTTTTTCGTGCTCAGCGGATTTCTGATCACTTACCTGTTGCTGGAGGAGGAACGCGATACGGGCCGCATCGCCTACGGCCGCTTCCAGATGCGAAGGGTGCTGCGCATCTGGCCCCTGTATTTCTTGATCGTACTGCTGTCACTTTATGTGTTTCCTGCACTTCCATGGATGGACATGCCGGATCTCCCGGCGGATGCCATCACGACAGGGCGGCCCTGGAAGCTGCTGTTGTATACGCTCTTCGTCCCTTCGCTGGTGCCCTCCCTCGCTGGGGCCGTTCCCCATGCGGGCCATTTGTGGAGCATCGGCACGGAGGTGCATTTCTACCTGCTTTGGCCCTTGCTGCTCCTCCTGGTGCGCAAGCATCGGCTGTGGCTGGCGGTGGCCGTCATGCTCAGCTATCCCTTGGGCATGCGCATGCTGGGCTCGGCCTGGGCAGCCGTGGCGGTGCCGCACCAACAACTGGTGTTGCTCTACTGGTCGCAGGCCAACGTGGAAAGCCTGGGCTTGGGAGCCCTGTGTGCCATCTTGGCCTTCCGAGGGGGAAGGCCGCTGGACCTGCTGCTCAACAGGCACCTGTTCCGAGTTGCCGTGGTGGCAGCGGTCATCCTGGTGGTGTTCGGCATGCCCCTCGGGCCCCGTGCCTACAAGGTGGGCACCTTCCTGTTCGGCTTCATCATTTTGAACCTGGCCGTCAACCCTGCGGTGGGCAAGCCGTTGGAATGGGAGCCCCTCCGCTACTTGGGGCGCATCTCCTACGGCATCTACATGTACCACCTGGCGGTCATCGTGGGGGTGGTCAACGTGCTCCTTGCCATCGGCCGGGTGCATGATGTGCTCCTCTATCCGTTGGTGTTCGGCGCCACCATCGGTGTCTCCGCGCTATCATTCCGGTATTTCGAGGGGTTTTTCCAAGGATTCAGGAAACGGTGGCTTCGGCGGACCGGTTGATGCGTCTCGCACCATCATTGCCGCTCGTCAGTTTTGAAGCTGACGGGAGGCACCTTGTGGATGCGGCATCGGGGGTAGCTTTGTGGAAACTCCAATTGGAACTGCAATGAAGCAAGGAACCATCTTGATCACTGGCGGCGCCGGAGGCTTGGGAAGCAGCTGCGCATACGCCTTGAAGGACCACCGGATTGTGATCGCCGACTATGCCCAGGAACCCGTGGACCGCGCCGTGGCGGAGCTGAATGCACAAGGCATCGAAGCTGTGGGCATGGCCTGCGACATCACCGACCCCGGCGCTGTGCGCAGGCTCCGGGAGTTCACCGCCAATCAGGGCGATTTCAAAGGAATGGTGCATACCGCCGGGGTCAGCGGCACCGTCGGGGATCCCCGAAAAGTGTTCGACATCAACCTGGCGGCCACGGCCACCATCGTGGATGAGTTCTCGGAGTTGGCAGCACCCGGTACCGCCTTCGTGCTGTTCGGCTCCATGATGGGCCATACCATACCACCCGACCCGCGCTATGACGCCGCTCTGCGCGATCCGCTCAAGGATGGTGCATTCACGGTCGTTGAGCCTTTCGTCCAAGGCAATGCGGACACCATGTACAATTTCACCAAGCGCGGTGTGCTGCTGATCTGCAAGGACAACGCGATGCGCTATGGCAAACGAGGTGCACGCATCGTCACTGTTTCACCCGGCGTGATCATGACCGCCATGGCTAAAAAGGCTTTGGAGGAACATCCGGCGGTGATGAAGCAAACGTTGGACATGACGCCTGCGGGCCGCTACGGACAACCGGAGGATGTGGCCCGGCTCGTGCGCTTCCTGCTCAGTGACCGGGCCGGCTTCATCACCGGCACCGACGTGGCCGTGGACGGTGGGGTGCTGTCGCAGATCCTGAAATAGGTGAGGGGCCGGGCCGGTACCTTCGCGCCATGGCGAAAACGATCGAACTGGGCCTGGACACCTTCGGCGATGTGCAGGTGGATGACGCCGGAAAACCCGTGCCGCAACCGCAGGTGATCCGCAACGTGGTGGAGCAGGCCGTGCTGGCGGACCAGGTAGGTCTCCACTTCTTCGGTGTAGGCGAGCACCACCGCGCGGATTTCGCCATCCCCGCGCCGGACATGGTGCTGGCCGCCATCGCAGGGCGCACCAAGAAGATCCACCTCGGCAGCGCCGTTACCGTGCTCAGCAGCGACGACCCCGTGCGCGTGTACGAGCGCTTCGCCACGCTGGACGCCCTCTCCAACGGCCGCGCCGAGATCATCGTGGGGCGCGGTTCCTTCATCGAATCCTTCCCGCTCTTCGGCTTCAACCTGCAGGACTACGAGCTGCTCTTCGAGGAACGTCTGGAGCTGCTGGTGGAACTGCTGAAGGAACAACCCGTTACCTGGAGCGGACAAACCCGCGCCCCGCTGAAGGAACAAACCGTTTACCCGCGCACCGCTGGCGGCAGTCTGAAGACCTGGGTGGCCGTGGGCGGCACGCCGCAAAGCGTGGTGCGCGCCGCGCATTACGGTCTGCCGCTGATGCTGGCCATCATCGGCGGCAGCGTGGACCGCTTCGCACCCTTGGCCCAACTGTACAGGCAGGCCTTGGCGGAGCAGGGCAAGGGCAGCCGGCCCGTGGGCGTGCACTCGCCCGGACATGTGGCCGCCACCGACCAGCAGGCCAAGGAGGAGATCTTTCCGCACTACGAGGCCATGCACAACCGCATCGGCCGCGAGCGCGGCTGGCCACCCCTGACCCGCGAGGGCTTCGAGCAGATGTGCGGGCCCCACGGCGCGCTCTGCGTGGGCAGCCCGGAGACCGTGGCCCGCAAGGTGGCCCGTGCCATCCGCGTGCTGGATGCCGACCGCTTCGACCTGAAATACAGCAGCGGCACCATGCCCCATGCCATGCTGATGCGCAGCATTGAGCTCTATGGCACGCAGGTGGCGCCGCGGGTAAGGGAGTTGCTGGCGGGCTGAAACGGAGGCGTGTAGTTGAGCCGCGACAGTTCATTCCGTGGGCACAAAGGCACCCGTTACCTTCGCCGCCGCATGGCCACCAAAGCTTCCATTCCCAAGGGCACGCGCGATTTCTCCCCGCAGGAGATGCTGCGCCGCAAGCACATCTTCGGCACCATCGAACAGGTGTTCCGCAAGTACGGCTACCTGCCGCTGGAGACACCCGCCATGGAGAACCTGGAGACCCTCACCGGCAAGTACGGCGAGGAGGGCGACCGGCTCATCTTCAAGGTGCTCAACAGCGGCGATGCGTGGAAGGAAGTAAGTGCCGACACCAAGGCGAAACTGCAGAAAGGGGAGGAGGTACACCCCGGCAAGCTGGCGGCCGAACTGGCCGACAAGGCCCTGCGCTACGACCTCACCGTGCCCTTTGCGCGCTACGTGGTGCAGCACCAAAGCGAGCTCACCTTCCCCTTCAAGCGCTACCAGATACAGCCCGTGTGGCGCGCCGACCGCCCGCAGAAAGGCCGCTACCGCGAGTTCTACCAGTGCGATGCCGACGTGATCGGCAGCAAGAGCCTGCTGAATGAAGTGGAGCTGGTGCAACTGATCGACGAGGTGTTCGCCGCCTTGGGCCTGCGCGTGGCCATCAAGGTGAACGACCGCAAGCTGCTCACCGCCATCGCCGCCATCAGCGGCCAGCCGGACAAGGTGGTGGAGATGGTGACCGCCATCGACAAACTGGACAAGATCGGCCAGGACAAGGTGGAGGACGAGATGCGCATGAAGGGCATCACCGATACCGCCATCGCCAGCATCGCGCCGCTCTTCCGCCTCAGCGGCACCTGGCCGGAGCAGCAGGAAAAACTGGAGCGGTGGCTCGGCAGCCTGCCCGTGGCACAGGAAGGCCTGAAGAACCTCGGCTTCCTCTTCGACCAGGCCGGACAGCTCGGCGGCGCCACGCTGGAGTTCGACCCCACGCTAGCCCGCGGCCTGGACTACTACACCGGCGCCATCTTCGAGGTGAAGGCGGCCGAGGGCAGCCTGGGCAGCAGTATTTGCGGTGGTGGCCGCTACGACGACCTCACCGGGATCTTCGGCCTCAAAGGCATGAGCGGCGTGGGCATCAGCTTCGGCGCCGACCGCATCTATGATGTGCTGATGGAAACGGGAAAATTCCCGGCGGAGCTCGGCAGCAGCACCCGGGTGCTCTTCGCCAACTTCGGCGAGGCCGAGGCGCTGCACGCCCTGAAGCTCCTACGCCAGGTGCGCGAGGCCGGTATCGCCGCGGAGCTCTATCCGGATGCCGCTAAAATGGCCAAGCAATTCAAGTACGCTGACGACAAGGGCATCCCCTTCGTGGCCATCATCGGCGAGAACGAGATGAAGCAGGGCATCGTGACCGTGAAGGACATGCGGAGCGGGGAGCAGAAGGCGGTGAAGGAAGAAGGGTTGCCGGCGCTTCTGGGCGGGTAGCCAGAATACGGAGAATACGACAAGATCGACGCCAACACCGTATGACATGGCCATCACACCGATCAGGAACGAAAAGGACTACCGGAAGGCCTTGGCCCGTATGGAGGACATCTTTGATGCCAAGCGCGGAACCAGGGAAGGCGATGAGCTTGAGGTGCTGTCGATCTTGGTGGATACTTACGAGAACAAGCATTTCCCGATCGGCATGCCGGACCCGATCGAGGCGATCAAGTACCGCATGGAGCAAATGGGCATGAAGCAGAAGGACCTTTCCGAAGCCATGGGATTCAAGAGCCGCGTGAGCGAGGTGCTCAACAGGAAACGGAAGCTCACCTTGGATATGATCAGGAGGCTCAACGAAGTGTTACGGATCCCTACCGAGGTCCTGGTGCAGAAATATTGATCACCTCATCCATGCCCACCCACCCCATCACTACCATCGGCGTCAAGCTCAATGAGCTGGAGCTGATCTTGTCCGAACGCAGGCCCATCGCCTTGGCCAAGGATGCGCAACAGGCCGTGAAGCGCAGCCATGCTTACCTGCGCGACCGCTTGAAGAAGAGCGATGCGCCGATCTACGGCATCAACACCGGATTCGGCTCCCTGGCCGATACCTCCGTGCCCAAGGACAAGCTGGCGCAGCTGCAGAAGAACCTGGTGATGAGCCACGCCTGCGGCACCGGTGAACCGGTGGACGCGGAAGTGGTGCGCGCCATGCTGGTGCTGAAGGTGCAGAACATGGCCTTCGGCCACAGCGCCGTGGCCCCGGCCACCGTGAAGCGCTACATCGACATGTACAATGCGGACATGCTGCCCGTGGTGTACGAGCGCGGTTCGCTCGGCGCCAGTGGCGACCTGGCCCCGCTGGCGCACCTGGCCTTGCCGTTGCTTGGCCTGGGCGAGGTGGTGCTGAAGGGCACGCGCATGCCTTCCGCGAAAGCGCTGAAGCAACTGGGCTGGGAGACCTTGGAACTCGGCCCCAAGGAAGGCCTGGCCTTGCTCAACGGCACGCAGTTCATGTGCGCCTTTGCGGCGCTGCTCAGCCTGAAGGCCGCGCGCCTGGCCGACCTGGCCGATACCATCGCGGCGATGTCACTGGACGCCTACGATGGACGCACGGAACCGTTCAACGCCTCGGTGCATGCCGTGCGCCCGCATCCCGGGCAGGCCGTGGTGGCCGCGCGCATGCGCGAACTGCTGCAGGGCAGCGCCATCGCCAAGCGCGCCAAGAAACATGTGCAGGACCCGTATTCCTTCCGCTGCATCCCGCAGGTGCACGGGGCCAGTCGCGATGCCTTCGCCTACGTGGAACGCGTGGTGGGCCGCGAGATGGAGAGCGTGACCGACAACCCCACCGTGTTCGACGATGAGGACCTGATCGTGAGCGCGGGCAACTTCCACGGCCAACCCTTGGCCTTGGCGCTGGATTTCCTGGCCATCGCGTTGGCGGAACTGGGCAGCATCAGCGAGCGCCGCACCTACAAGCTGATCGGAGGGCAGCGCGGCCTGCCGGCCTACTTGGTGGCCGAGCCGGGCATCAACAGCGGCTTCATGATCCCGCAATACGCCAGCGCCGCGCTGGTGAGCGCCAACAAGCAGCGCTGCATGCCCAACAGCGTGGATACCATCGACAGCAGCAACGGCCAGGAGGACCATGTGAGCATGGGCGCCGCCGCCGCGCTCAAGACCTGGGCCGTGGCGGAGGATGTGGAACGCATCCTCGCCATCGAACTCCTCACCGCCGCCCAGGCGCTGGATTTCCGCAGGCCGCTGAAGAGCGCCAAGGGATTGGATGAGCTGCATGCCGCCTTCCGCAAGCACGTGCCCTTCGTGAAGGCCGATGTGGTGATGCACGACCTGATGGAGAAGTCGCTTGCCTTCATCCGTTCCTCCCGCAACTGATCGTCTGATCTTCTGATTTTCTGATTGTCTGATCTTCTGATCCTCTGATCGCCCATGACCCTCTACCTCCTTCCCGGCGTGGGCTGCGATCATCGGCTCTTCGGCCGGCTGGAGCTTGCGGGCTTGGATGTGCGCTACCTGGAATGGCCGCCCTTCCCAAAGGGATGCACCTTGGTGGAGTTGGCGCAGGCCATGCGCCCGCAGGTGGATGCCGACCGTCCGCACATCCTCGGCGGGGTGAGCATGGGCGGCATGGTGGCGCAGGAATTGGCGCTGCTTACGAAACCGCAAAAGGTGATCCTGATCTCCACGTGGAAGGGTCCGCAGGAGTTCACGCCGTTCGTGCGGATGGCCAGGACCTTGGGCTTGTCCGTGCTCATCACCGGGTTCACCATGCGCGCCACCTGGCCACTGAAGCGCATACTCGGGCAGCGTGACCGGGCCACGGACCGCCTGCTGTTCGACATGGCCAGGCAGCAGACGGCCACCAAGATCCGCCACGGGGTGCAGGCCGTGTTACGCTGGAGCGGTTCGCGCTGGACCGGGCCCGTGGTGCGCATCCACGGCAGCGCGGACCATGTGATCCCCTTGCGCTTTCCCGCCGACCATGTGGTGCCGGGCGGGGCGCACATCATGGTGCTTACCCGGGCAGCGGAGATCTCGCACTGGGTGCGGGCCGCCGTGATGGAGCAATCCTGATCCGCAGGGTGAAGGTCCGCGTCCGTTCCCCGGCAGGACGGCGCTTATTGTTCCGCGCCCCCGAAAACGTACTGCACCAGGTTGGCCCCCATTCGCAACGCGGCGAGGTGCTTCTCCGGCGGGTCGTTGTGCACCTCCGGGTCCTCCCAGCCGTCGCCAAGGTCGCACTGGTAGTCGTAGAAGCAGACCAGCCTTCCTTCCCAAATGAGCCCGAAGCCTTGCGCAGGCAGGCCATCGTGTTCGTGGATCTTCGGCAGGCCGTTGGGGAAATCGAACTTCTGGTGGAACACCGGATGCGCGAAGGGCAGCTCCACGAGGTCCAGTTCCGGGAACACCATCTTCATGGCGGGCCGCAGGAACTTGTCGATGCCGTAGTTGTCGCTCACATGCAGGAATCCTCCCCCGAGGAGGTAGTTGCGCAAGTTCTGCGCTTCCTGCGGGCTCAAGGTGATGTTGCCATGGCCCGTCACGTCCAGCCAGGGGAAGTTGAAGATGTCCGGGCTGCCCACCTCCACGTTGGGCACTTCGGTGTTGATCTTCATGCCGAGCTGTTCGTTGCAGAACTTCACCAGGTTGGGCACGGCGGTGGGGTTGCCATACCAGTCTCCTCCGCCGTTGTACTTCAGCACGGCCAGCTGGAAGGTGCCTTGCGGAAAGACCCAGCTGCACAGGCAAAGGGCCATTGCGGTGATCAGGCTGCGCATGGTGCAAAGTTCGGCTACCGGAGCTGTGCGAAGTTCATCCCCGCGCAGGCCGCCAGTGCGGCGGTCTCCGTGCGCAGGCGGCTGGTGCCCAGGCTGACGGCCCGGAATCCGTTGGCGGTGAGCATTTCCGCTTCTTCCGGGGTAAAATCACCTTCCGGGCCGATGGCGATCAACGCATCCTTCACAGGGTTGTAGGTCCGCGCCAGTTCCATACGTTGCCCTTCGCACCAGCCGAAGAATTTCTGCGGGGCACCGCTCTCCAGTTCGCTAAGCCGGGTCAATCCGTCCAGTTGGGGCAACCAGCGGCGTCGGCTCTGCTTCATGGCGCCGATCAGCACGCGCTCCAAGCGGTCGTGCCGCAGCTTGGTGCGTTCAGTGCGTTCCGTTTGCAGCGGTGTGATGCGGTCCACACCGAGCTCGGTTGCCTTCTCCAGGAACCACTCGAAGCGTTCCATCTGCTTGGTGGGCGCCACAGCCAGGTGGATGCGTGCCGCCCGCTCCGGAATTGCCTGATCGCGCCGGATCACCGTGGCCAGACATTGCTTCTTGTCCACTGTGGTGAGCTCCGCCTCGGCGAAGCCGCCCTTGCCGTCCAGTAGGCCCACCGTGCTGCCGGCGCGCAGGCGCAGCACGTGCAAGGCGTGGTGGGCCTCCTCGTCGGGCAGGGAAACGGTACCGGTGCCCAGGTCGGCGCAATGGAACAGGTGCATGCCGCAAAGCTCGCGCAGCGGATCAATCCATGCCCGGTCCGGGTATCTGCTCCATGATCCGTGCACCCTTCACGGTGGTGGTGTCGGTGATGCCTCCGAGCACCTCGATGTTCACGCCGTCGCTCAGGCCGGTCTTCACGTAAGTCTTCTTCCAGCCCGGGCCGTTCCTCACCTCCACGAAGCTGCTGTCGCCCTTGTCGTTGAAGCTGAGCACGCTCTCGGGGACGCTGAGCACGCTGTCGCGGCGGTCCAGCACGATGTCCGCATTGGCGCTGTATCCGGCACGCAGGGTCTGGCCTTCCTTCACCTTCACGGCGGCGCGGATCTCGAATTGGATGGCTCCGTTCTCCTCCACGCCCTTCGGGGCGATGTATTCCACCTCGGCGTTCCAGTTGGCGCTGTCCACCGCGCCCACGGTGATCACCACCGGCATGCCGATGCGCACCTTGCCCACCTCGCTTTCATCCACCTTGCCCTTGAAGATCAGGTCGTTCATGTCGGCCACCGTGGCGATGGTGGTGCCCTCGTTGAAGTTGTTCCGCTCGATCACGCTGCTGCCCACCTTGATCGGCACATCGAGCACCATGCCGGTGATGGTGCTGCGAACGATGGTGTTGCTGGCGCCCTTGCTGTTCTTGCTGATGCCGTCGCGCACCAGCTGCAGGGCGTCCTGGGCCGCATCCAGTTCCTGGCGGGCGTTGCGCAGGGCGATGTCGAAGGTCTGCATGTCGCTGGCCGCGATCACCCCTTTGTCCGCCAGGGGCTTGTTGCGGTCGTAGCTCATCTGGGCGTTGCTCAGCGCAATGTTGGCGCTGCTCACGCGGCTTTCCGCCTGGCTGAGCGAGAGCATGTCCGGCACGATCTGGATCACCGCCAGCTTGTCGCCTTCCTTCACCGACTGGCCGGCCTCCACGAGCAACTCACGGATCACCCCGCTCACCACCGGCTTGATGGCGATCTCCTGCCGCGGTTCGATGGCGCCGTTGGCCACGGTCTTTTTCACGATGGTGGCCTTGCGCGGCTTTTCCAGGGTGAACTCCGGCGGCTTGCTCACGCTTTTCTGGTAGAGGAACCACAAGGTCCAGATGAACAGGAAGGCCAGCAGGCCGAGGATGATGTACTTGATCGCTTTTTTCATGGGAGTTCGCTCTGGTGTCATTCCGCCCGGAGGGCGTCCACGGGTTTGATGCTGAGGGCGCGTTTGGCCGGGATGTAGCCGGCGATGAGGCCGCTGATGATGAGTACGGCCAGGGCGGTCAGGGCCACGCCCAGGTCCACTTCGGGGTTCTTGAAGAAGCCGGATTCGAGGTGCATGCCGTTGATCAGCTCCAGTACGCCGATGCCGGCCAGCAGGCCGAAATAGCCGGCGATGAAGGTGAGGGCCGCAGCCTCCTGCACGATCTGCCCGGCGATGTTGCCCGGGCGGGCGCCGATGCTGCGCCGGATGCCGATCTCCTTGGTGCGCTCCTTCACGATCACCAGCATGATGTTGCCGATACCGATCACACCGGCGATGAGCGTGAGTACACCCACGAACCAGCTCAGGCCGGAGATGGCCACGAAGAGCATGCTCATCTGCTGGAACATTTCCTGCAGGTTGAAGCCGCCGAACGCCAACGGGTCCTTCGGGTCCACCTTGTGGCGCTTGGCCAGCATCGCCTTCGCGCGTGCCTGCACATCGGCCACGTTCACGCCGGGCTTGGCGCTGATGCTGAACCAATGCACCAGGTTCATGCTGTTGAAGGCCCGCTGGAAGGTGCTGAACGGGATGTAGATGGTGCTCTGGTCTCCTTCGTCCATCTGGGCCGTGGCCTTGGGCTTGTGCTCACCCACCACCTGGAAGTACACGCCCTGGATCCGGATGTGCTTCCCGATGGGGTCCTCGTTCTTGAACAGGGCCTCCACCACCTTGGGCCCGATGACGCAGACCTTCCGGGCCTCGAGGATGTCCTTCCGGTTGAGGAAACGCCCCCTGGGAATGTATGCCGCCTGGAATTCCATCACCTCGGGCATGTCGCCGTTCACGTTGAATGCCGCGTTCCTGCCTTTGTAGCTCACGTTGTTGCTGCCGCGCCAGCCCCCGAGTTGCAGCCGCGGCGCCACCTTGTCCACGCCTTCCACTTTCTGCAACGCGGCGATGTCGCTGTTGTCAAAGTCGAAGGACCGGCCCCGCTTGAAACCGGCATAGGGCAGGGAGGTGACCTGTGTCCACATGAAGCAGCTGTTGGTGGCCCAGCCCTCGAACCCGCCCATCACGCCGTTGTTCAGCCCGCGGCCCATGCCCAGCATGATCACCAGCATGAAGATGCCCCAGAACACGCCGAACATGGTGAGCACGCTGCGAAGCTTGTTGCGCCGCAGGGTCATCCAGATCTCGTTCCAGCGTTCCGTGTCGAACATGGGAGGTTAGGCGGTTGGCGGGGGCTGAAGCAGTTGGCAGTTCGTAGGGGCGTGGGGCGATCGAGGCGATCATGGCGCAGAGCTCACGGCTCCACCACCGCCATCTGCAACCCCCATTTTCTTCTCTCAGCTTTCAATTTTCCTGTTTCATGGTTCCAGTTTCCTCATTCATCCCTCAACGCTTCAATGGGCCGGATGGCGGCAGCGCGTCTCGCGGGGATCAGGCCGGCCAGCGCCCCGCTGATGATGAGCACCGCCGTGGCATACAGCGCCACCCGGATGTCGATGGTGGGGTTGCGGAACATCTCGCTGCCGGGGATCACGCTGCTCAGCCCTTCCAGCAGGCCCACGCCGCACACCAGGCCCAGGTAGCCCGCCACCGCGCTCACGAACACCGCCTCCATGATCACTTGCCCGGTGACGTTGGCCGGGGTGGCGCCCAGCGCCTTGCGGATGCCGATCTCCCGTGTGCGCTCCTTCACCACGATCAGCATGATGTTGCTCACCCCCACGATACCGGCAATGATGGTGCCGATGCCGATGACCCACAGGAAGGCATTGATGCCGCTGAACACCTTGCCGAACATCTCGGTGTTCTCCACATTGTTGTTCAGATAGACCGCCTGGTCGTCCGTGGGGTCGAAACGGTGTCGCTGCGACAGCACCGCCAGCGCCCGCTTTTCCGCTTCCTCGCTGCCTCGCAAGGAGCCGTCGCTGAAGCTGAAACTGATCTTGTCCACCCTGTCCTGGGCATTGAACACGCGTTGCGCCACGCTCAGTGGGATGTACACCGAGCTGCTCTGGTTCTGGCCGCGGCCCCCGCCCTCGAAGCGGTACACGCCCACCACCTGGAACGGGATGTTGTTCACCTGCACCCATTGGTCGATCGGGTCCTCGCCCTTGAATAACGCATCCCGGCTGTCCTCGGCGATCACGATCACCTTGCGTGTCTGTTCCTGGTCGGATTGGTTGATGAACCGCCCGCTGACCATTTCCTGGTGCTCCAGGGCCATGATGTCAGGGGTCACCCCGTTGATGCTGAAGTTGCCGTAGTTCTTGCCCCGGCTGAGCGTGCTGTTGCCCCGCCAAACACGGTAGTTGCCGCTGACGGCCAGCAGGCCCGGAATGGCGCTGCGCAGCGCCTCCACATCCCGTGTGTCCAGCTGTATGGGCCGCTCGGTGGCCAAGCCTTGCCAGGGCTTGCTGGTCTGGCCGCCCCAGATGTCGATGGAGTTGACCGCCCGGTTCCGGAAGTTGTACGAGAAGCCGTTCTGCAGGCCTGCACCTGCACCCAACAGGATGATGAGCATGAAGATGCCCCAGAACACACTGAAGCCCGTGAGCACCGTCCGCAATTTGTTCTTGCCGATGGTGTCGAAGATCTCCGCCCACTTTTCACCGTCGAACATGGGATGGCTCGATTATCGGCTCTCCGTCGTGGCTCTCGATCTCCCCGTCCTTCAGCCGGATGATGCGTTGGGTGAGGGCCGCCACGTCCGGCTCGTGTGTCACGATCACCAGGGTCATGCCCAGGTCCTTGTTCACCCGGGTCAGCAGCTCCATCACCTCCTTGCTGGTGGTGCTGTCCAATGCGCCGGTGGGTTCGTCCGCCAGGATCACTTTCGGGTCGGCGATCAGCGCGCGGGCAATGGCCACCCGCTGTTTCTGGCCGCCGCTCATCTCGTTGGGCATGTGCCTGGCCCAGTCCTTCAGGCCCACGTTGGCCAGCATCTCCAGGGCACGCTCGTTCCGCTTGCGGCCCGAAACTCCTTGGTAGTACAGCGGTAGCGCCACGTTCTCCATGGCGTTCTTGAAGGCGATCAGGTTGAAGCTCTGGAATACGAAGCCCAGGTACTTGCTGCGGAGCTCGGCCGCGCGCGTCTCGCTCAAGCCCTGCATGGGCATGCCGTCCAGCAGATATTCCCCGCTGTCCGGGTTGTCCAGCAGCCCGATGATGTTCAGCAGGGTGCTCTTGCCGGAGCCCGAGGAACCCATGATGCTAACCATTTCGCCCTTGCGGATGTGCAGGTCGATGCCCTTCAGCACATGCAAGGCGTTGCTGCCGATACGGTAGGACTTGCGGATGTTCCGGAGCTGAAGCATGCCTTTCCAGTTGCCGCGAATGTACCAGTGGAAGGGTGGAGCCCCCGGCGGGATCCATGAACGGTTGAGGGAACAGCCGAGCGGGCACGCCGCCGTGTTCACCGGGTTTTTTTTCGGCGTGGCACGCTGCTTGCCTTGGGGCTGGAAACTACATTCGCACACCAACACACGGTCCCATGAAACGAGCAATACTCCTGTCACTCGGTGTTTGCCTGTCCTTCCCGGCATTGTTTGCACAAACGAGCGACATCATCCTCTTTTCGGATGCGGGGGAGAAATTCACCCTGGCCATCGACGGCTCGGTGGTCAATGAGCAACCCGCCGCACGTGTGGTGGCCAGGGGCGTTCGGAACGCCACCCCGCTGCTGGTGGTGCAGTTTGCGGATGCCGGCATTCCCTCCCTGAAACAGAACGGATGGATGGAGCCGGGCATGGAATACACCCTGCGCATCACCACCAACAAGAAGGGTGTACGCGTGCTCCGCATGCAAGGCCAAGCTCCCTTGGGAACCACTGCGGACAACCCGGCGGAGAAACCCGCCCCGGCCAACTTCCGGGATGATGCTCCGGCCAGTACGGAGGCTGTGGCCCCGGCTGTGACCCCGGCTGTGGCCAGCGAGGTGGTGGCCACCGACCCGGTTACGGGGCAGACCATCCAGCAGACCACCACCGTGACCACCACGGACGGAACCCCTGGAGGCAACGTGAGCTTCAACGTGGATGTCAATGGCGTTGGTATGAACATGACCATCCATGACGGCATGACCGGTTCCACCACCACGACCACGACCACCACCACCACGCAACAGACCACCACCCGGATCACGGAGCCGGCGGCGCCCGCACCCGTGGTGACCGATGAGCCGGTGGTGGCCGCCACCGGTTGCGGCTCGCCCATGAGCGCCGCCGACTTCGCCGAGGCCAAGGCCAGCATCGGCAGCAAGGGCTTCGATGAGACCAAGCTCACCTTGGCCAAGCAGATCGCCGGCAGCAACTGCCTCTCCACCGCGCAGGTCGTCGCCGTTATGGGCCTGTTCGGCTTCGAGGACAGCAAGCTCGACTTCGCCAAGTTCGCGTATGACCATGTGGCCGATAGGGGCAATTACTACAAGGTGAACGACGCTTTCAGCTTTTCCGGATCGGTAGATGAATTGAACGACTATATCCAGGGCCGCTGAACCCCGCGTTCCGAGCGGCCTCCCACAGGACCATGCTGAATTTCCACCATACGGCGTCCGCGTGCCTCGCACTGCTGCTTGCGGTGGCATGCACAGGCTCCAAGCCCCTTTCCAAGAAGGCCGGGAAGTTGGACCAGACGGGCATGTATGCCGAAGCGGCGGACATGTACCTGCAGAGCGCCATGCGCAATGCGAAGAACATCGATGCCAAGATCGGCCTGAAGAAGACCGGGCAGTTGCTGCTCAACGACAAGTTGAGCACCTTCTTCAAGGCCTTCAGCATGGGGGAGGACAGAGAGGCGGCCGTGAATGCCTTCCTGGACGCCAAGAACTACCAGGAACGGGTGCAGCGCGCCGGCGTCACCTTGGAGATCCCCGAGAGCTATGCCACGGATTTCAAGCAGGTGAAAGGGGAGTACTTGGTGGAGCTGTACACCAAGGGGCACGAATTGCTCGGGAAGAAGGACTATTCCGCCGCCGAAACGGTGTTCGGCAAGATCGCCAAGCTGGAGCCGGGCTACAAGGATGCAGGCGACCTGCAGGACATCGCCTACCTGGAGCCGCTCTACCAGGCCGGAAAGGCCGCCTTGGATGCCGGGCAATACCGCAAGGCCTACGGCGACTTCAGCAAAGTGGTCGACCGGAAGAGCAATTTCAAGGATGCCTTCGCCCTGCGGCAGGAATGCGTGGCCAAGGGGCAGTACCCCATCGCCGTGCTCCCCTTCAGCACCACCGTGAGGAAGGCCCCGCAACAAGGCGCATCGCTGCAGGCCTACCTCACCGCAGCGTTGACCCAGCTCAATGATCCCTTCATCCGCGTGGTGGACCGTGACGATATCCAGCGCATCCTCGATGAGCAGCGCCTCGGCATGTCGGGCGTAGTGGATGAATCCACCGCGGTGAGCGCCGGGAAACTGATGGGCGCAAAGGCCGTGATCATGGGCACCATGCTGTCCTACCAGGAGTTGCCAGGCCAGCTGCGCAAGAGCACCAAGGATGGCTACGAGGGTTACCAAGTAAAAGAGCTCAATGCCGAAACCGGGCAATATGCCTACGTCACCCGCTTCAAACCGGTGAAGTACACCGAGTTCTACCAGGAGAACAAGGCCGTGCTTTCGTTCAGCTACAAGCTCGTCTCCTTGGAGACCGGCCAAGTGCTGACCAGCAAGGTCGTGGACCGTTCACTGGACGACCATGCCTGGTATGCGACCTACGACGGGAATGCCCAGTCGCTTTACCCCAAGGAGAACGGGATGGTGGATACGCGCAGTTCCGCACGGCGGGAGCTGGGAAGCCTGTTGGCCGCGCCCCGCCAAGTGAAATCCACGGCTGAGCTCGGCACGGAGTTGCTGCGTTCCGCCACCTCCACCTTGGCCGGAAGCATCCAACAGGAACTGGCCGGCAAGCTGCCATGAACCGCAACACCTTCCAAGTCGCCTTCCTGGGCCTGATGCTGCTGTTGGCCGCCTGCAAGGGCCGGCAGTCGGCAGTGGTGGATGCTCCGCCAGCTGCCGCACCGCCCCCGCCGGAATGGGTCACCTCCCGGCCGGTGAGCAGCATGGACTATATCGGCATCGGCGTGGCCCCAAAATCACGTCCGGACTACCAGGAAGCCGCCAAGAAAAACGCCCTCAACGACCTCTCCAGCGAAATCAGCGTCACCGTGGAGGGCAACAGCCTGCTTTACACCCTGGACCGCAAGTACAAGTTCGACGAGGAGTACACCAGCACCATCAAGACCCGCACCAACGAGCGGCTCGAAGGCTATGAGCTGGTGGGCAGCTATGACGGACCGAAGGATTACTGGATCTATTACCGCCTGGACAAGGCGGAGCATGCACGCATCAAGGCCGCCCGCAAACAGCAGGCGCTGGACCAGGCTACGGACCTCTACACCCGCGCCTTGGCCGGCCTGAAGACCGGGGACATCAAGACCGCATTCGACCTGGACCTCCGAGCGCTGATCGCCTTAAAGGACTACTGGGGCGAGAATGATCAAGTGACCGTGGATGGCCGTTCCGTGCCCTTGGCCAATGAGCTCTTCAACGACCTCCAGCGCATGGCCGGGGGCGTGCACTTCACCGTCCTGCCCGATCGCTGCAAGCTCGATTGGGCAAACCGGTTCAAGCGCGAACTGCTCATCACGGCCACCTTCGCCGAAGGCGGAAGGGCATTGCCGCAGCTGCCCATCATCATCTCCTTCCCCGGGCAGGGCGGGCCTGTATCGGAAAGCCGCAACACCGATGCGGAAGGCCGCGCCAGGACCACCATCCAACGCACGGACATCACCGCGGCCTCGCCGGCCGTGCTCGTGAAGCTGGATCTCCAGGCCTTGGTGAGCCAGGACCTGGACCACACCGTCACCCGACCCTTGATGGGCAGCCTCGCCACACCGGAGGTGCATGTGCCCATCGACCGCTCCATGCCCAAGGTCCAGTTCAAGGGCACCGAACGCAATCTGGGCACGGTGCTCGCCGATGCGCCCTTGGCCCTGGCCCTCAAGGAAGCCATGACCTCACATGGGTTCCGGGCCGTGGCCTCCGCCGCGGAGGCCGACCTGCTGGTGGAGCTCAATGCCGATACCCGCCAGGTGGGGGAGACCAACGGCTTCTTCACCGTGGCCTTGGACCAGACATTGAAAGTGACCGACCGCCGCACCGGCGAAACGGTTTACGAAGGTGGAAAGCAAGGCCTCAAGGGGATCCAGCTCGATTACCCGAAGGCCGGCATGGACGCCTACAAAAAGGCCGCCGCTGAGCTGCGCACCGGAATTTTCGAGCCCATGATGAACAATCTGTTCCAATAATGGCGCAGCTTTGCGCACTTTGGCACGCCATTGGAAAGACTCCCCACAACAACCACCAAGAACGATGACCATGAGAACCTTTACTTCCAAAGCCGCATCCTACGCCTTCATGGCCCTGATGCTCGTGGGCGGGCTGAGCGCCTGCAAAAGCAAGAAGAAAGCCGCCGAAGCTGCCAAGCCGCCCAGCGGCGAGACCGAGGTGAAGGTGCTGTGCTCCGGCCCGGAGTTCTTCACCGATGAAAAGAACTTCCGCGCGAACAACCTGGGTGAAAGCATGGACCAGGCCACGGCCAAGAAGAAAGCCCTCTCCAATGCCCGCGCCGACATGGCCAGCGCCATCAACACGCAGGTGAAGGCCGTGATCGACAACTACGTGAACAGCCGGGAGATGAACAACAAGGAGGAGGTGGCCGAGCGCTACGAGAGCCTGGCCCGCGAAGTGGTGGACCAGAAACTCACCGGCACCCGCACCATCTGCGAAAAGATGATGAAGGTGGAAGCCAGCGGCAACTACAAGTGCTACGTGGCCATCGAGCTCAGCGCCCAGGACCTGCTCGCCGCCTACAACGAGCGCCTCAGCAAGGACGACAAGTTGAAGATCGACTACGACTACGAGAAGTTCAAGGAGACCTTCGACAAGGAAATGGAGAAGTTGGGCAAGTGATCGGCCCATTATCTGAAGCGAAGCCCCGCCGCATCCGCCGGCGGGGCTTCGCGTTTTCCAACACAGGATGCCTCTGGATCGAGCGAGCGTTGCGCGTGAGCATGTGCGACAGGTCGCTCATGCGCTTGAGGAAGGAAAGGGAAGGATCGGGCGCGGGGTCAATGCCCTTTTTTCCCGCTCACCCAGGCATATAGCCCGGTGACATCCCGAACGTACCAATACGTGTCCTGGCAGCGGCAATAGCCGTTCCGCGCGTCCGGGCTGTTGAAATAGCGCGGCCGGTTCAGCATCACGATAGCACGCTCCACCTGGCCATCCCAGCGGTTCGGGTCCAAGCCGAGGTCCTTGGCCAGCCGTTGGGCATCCTTCACATGGCCGGGCCCGGCGTTGTAGGAGGCCAGTACGAATTTCAGCCGTTGTGCAGGGGAGGGAATGCTCTTGCGCCAGATCCGGTCCAGCCGGTCCAGGTAGCGTGCAGCGGCCAGGATGTGCTCGTTCACGCCGCTGCTGTCGCCAACCCCCAGGCCGGCTGCGGTCTTCGGCATCAGCTGCATCAGTCCGCCGGCACCCATGTGGGATACCGCCGCCGTATCGAAGCGCGACTCCTTGAAGGCCACGGCCGCCAGCAGCTTCCAGTCCCACGCCATGCTGTCGGCGTGCATTTGGAACAGGCTGTCAAACCGGGAGATGCTGTCCGTTCCGAAAGCCATCACCTTGCCGGGCTGGGCCGGGCCCCGCGTCTCCAGGCCGTTGTCATAGGCCGAGATGACTGCCAGCCGCGCCTCCTGTTCATCCGCGCTGGCCAGCCAGGTGTCCAAGGCATGCAGCAGCTGGGCGGCGTTGGTGCGCACGGCGAAGACCAGCGGCACGGACTTGCCTTCGCGCGTGCTGAACTGCACCACGGGCAGGCGCTTGGCCTCCATCCGGGCTGTTGCATCGGACACCAGCAGGTTGGGCACTTGGCCCGTGGCGGTGGCCACCAGGAGCTGCTCCGGTGTTTGCTCCACCACGGTGTAGCGAACATCTTTCCCTGGCTGGCGCAACTTGCCGTGATGGTCCAGAAAGGGCGACCAGGCACTCACGATGAGGCTATCCTCCGCCGGCTTTCCCTCGCGCTTTTCCCGGCGTGGGTGTGCCAAGGCACGGGCCACCATGCGGTAGGGGCGGGTGTGGCTGGTGTAGTGGGCGGCCCAGCCGTGGTCCGATAGTTGGGCGGCCAATACGTCGCCCTTGCCGTCCTGCAGCATGGCGAGCATGCTGTCCCGGTTCGCCACTGCGATGGCCTTGATGGGCAACTGGTGCTGGCGGGCGAAGCGCTCCAATAGTTCCCATTCCAGCCCGGTGGTGGCCTTCGGGCGTTTCTCCCAGGTGAGCGGGTCGGGAAGCACCAGCACGCGCAGTGTATCGGCCTTGATCCGGTCCAGGTCGCGGTCCACATGCGGACGGCCCCAAGGCTCCCCACGGTCCACCTGCACGGACCGCTCCTCGGCCGCCACCAGCAGGAGCAGGGCAGCGAATAACAGGCTCCCGATCCACTCCGCGCTATTCCTCATGGGCCAGGTGCTTTTCAAGGTCGCCGATGAAGCGGAGGCACTCTTCCACAAAAAGGTCCCGGTGGTCCAGAAGTACTTCTTCAGCCCCGCGCAAGACCTCGCCTCCCGGTACACGGGAGGCCAATCCCGCCAGGGCACGGCCGATGCCGCCCATGCGGGCGTAAGACGTGAGCCAATCGTTGCGCACCATGTACCCGAGCATCACCTGCGTGCGGTCCGGCATCAGATGGGCATGGGCTTGGAGCAGGGTGTACATGCGCCGGGCGAAGTCGGCCAAGGGCTCCTTGCGGAGCTCGTTCCAGTTGGCCGCCAAGGCGTGGTCGTAGAACAGGTCCAATGCCACACCGGCGTATTTGCCGCAATGGTCCCTCAGGCGCTCCCTGCCCCGGAGGGTGAGCGGATGGCTGTCCGTGTAGCTGTCGATGCGGCGGTGCATGCGGATGCCTTCCTGAAGTCCGGGGGACCAAGCCGACAGGTCCCGGCCCTTGACCGCATCGGCCATGAAATTGCCGACGATCACCAAGGGTTCCTTACCCGATACGAGAAGATGGCCCAAGAAGTTCATCGCGGTGGCGGAAAGATACCGCCAGGCCGCCTGGCGACCGGCCGAGGTGCGTCACATCCGCCCATGGATCAGCCGATCCGGCTTGCCTACCCTTCGGATATCTTGGCGCCATGGCTCCGACCCGCGGGATCATGGTGATCTATTGGGCCACCCAGGTGGTGGCCTGGACCGGGTACATGTTCCTGCTGAGCCTGCCCGCCTGGTTGGAGTCCGGCCCGGTGACCCGCCTGGTGCAGGTCACCTTGGCCATGGCCGTCATCGGCATGGTCAGCAGCCATGTGTTCCGCACCTGTTTCCTGGAGTGGAAATGGCTGGAGATGCCCTTGCTTCCCTTGGTGTTGCGCATGATACTGGGCTCCATGGTGCTCGGCGCCTTGGCCGGCCTGTTGCAAGCGGCCTTGCACGATGCCGTGTTCCGCGATGCCGCTCCCTTGGTGGGCGGCAACAGCCGAAGATTGCTGGAAGTCCTGCTGAGCTGGATGCTCCAGCTTTTTGCGTGGTCGGTGGTGTACGTGGCCTACCACTACGTGATCCGCAGCCGGGTGGAGGAGGTGCGCTCCTTGCGCCTGGCAGCTGCCAATCGCGAGGGTCAGCTTTCGGTGCTGCGCAGCCAGCTCAATCCCCATTTCATGTTCAATGCGCTCAACAGCATCCGCG
The DNA here is from genome assembly GCA_023382455.1 of Flavobacteriales bacterium. GTDB lineage: Bacteria > Bacteroidota > Bacteroidia > Flavobacteriales_F > PHOS-HE28 > PHOS-HE28. Next base: position 62,222 of record JAHDVX010000011.1, on the reverse strand, counting down.
CGTTGATCGAGGAGGATCCCGAGCGCGCCAAGCGTTCCATCACGCTGTTGAGCGCCATCCTGCGCAATGCCATGGCCAGCGTCAAGCGCACCACCGTGCCTTTGGGCGAGGAGATCGATACGGTGCGTTCCTACCTCCAGCTGGAGGCCATGCGTTACGAGGAACGCCTGCGCGTGCGCTTCGATGTGGACCCTTCATTGGACCGCTGGCCCGTGCCGCCCATGATGCTCCAGACCCTGGTGGAGAACGCCGTGCGCCACGGCATTGCACGCTTGCCCCAGGGCGGGGAGGTTGCCATTTCCGTGCACCCTGCGGACCATGGCATGCTGATCCGCGTGAGCAACACGGGAACCCTGGCCGAGGTGCCGGGCCGCGAACCCGGCATCGGCCTTCGCAACACCCGCCAGCGCCTTGGCCACCTTTATGGCTCCAAGGCCTACTTGGACATCCGCAACCAGGAGGGAACCGTGGTATGCGAGGTGTTCCTGCCGAACCTGGCCGAGCAGGCCATGCATGAGATCCCTGAACAACACCATTCCGGAACATGAAAGCCCTGATCATCGACGACGAACGATTGGCCCGCAACGAGCTCATCCGCTTGCTCCAGGATTTCCCCCAGGTACAGGTGGTGGGGGAGGCCGGCCATGCGGAGGAAGCCGAAAAGATGGTGGCCGAGCTTAGACCCGACCTGCTTTTTCTGGACATCAACATGCCCGGCCGCGACGGCTTCGAGCTGCTCGAAGCGTTGGAGCTGGCGCCTCACGTGATCTTCGTCACCGCCTACGACGAGCACGCCGTGAAAGCATTCGAGGTGAATGCCTTGGACTACCTCTTGAAACCGGTGGACCCCGAGCGCTTGGCGGCCGCGATCAGCAAGGTGGCCCTGATGCCCAAGGCGGGCGATGGCGCACGCGACATCCTTGGGCCGCAGGACCGCATCTTCATCAAGGATGGGGAAAAATGCTGGTTCGTCACCCTGAAGGATGTGCGCCTGCTGGAGAGCGAGGGCAACTACGTCCGCGTACGTTTCGGGGAGAACAAGCCGCTCGTGCTCCGCTCGTTGAACAACCTGGAGAAGAAGCTGGACCCCCTCGTGTTCTTCCGCGCCAACCGCAAGCAGATGATCAACCTGGCCTGGGTGGAGAAGATCGAACCTTGGTTCAGCGGAGGGCTCAATTGCACGTTGTCCAGCGGTGAAAGCGTGGAGGTAAGCCGCAGGCAGACCCTGCGTTTCAAGGAACTGATGAGCCTGTGACCCCGGGGGCGGCCTGTGAAGGAGAGCATTGGAGAGTTTCCCAAGCTATATTGGGGCAAACATCCAATGCCATGAAAAAAGCCCTTACGCTCCTAATATCGGTCATCGGCTCCCTTGGATTACAGGCCGCAACGGGCGGGCCGGACCAGTACGGTTACATCTGGAAGGACAGCGCCGAGCCGGATGGGCCGGTGTATTCCTGGGTGGACATCACCGCCACCGGCATGGCCGTTACCGGCCTGGCGGACGATAACACGTTCGGACCTTTCATCATGTCCGGCAACATGCCCTATTACTGGTATGACGTGAAGAAAGTATGGGTGGGCAGCAACGGTTACGTCGCCTTCAACGGGGGCAACATCGCCGCCAACTTCCCCAACCTTCCCGCTGCCGGTGGAACGGAGAACTACATCGCCGCCTTCATGGCCGACCTCACGTTCGGCGGTACGGGGAACCCGGCCCAGTGCTTCCTGCAGGATGAACCCGGCCGCTTGATCGTTTCGTGGATCAACGTGCCGTTCTGGAACGTGGCCGCGCCGGGATACACCGGAAGCAACACCTTCCAGTTGATCCTGAACAAGCAGGACAGCACCATCACCATCCAGTTCCAAAGCTGCACCGGCACCACCACCAGCAATGGACCGGTGATCGGCATCGAAAGCATCACCGGAAGCATCGGCCTGGCACGCACCCAAAGCCTGATGCCCGCCCCGGGATATGCCGTCCGTTTCTACAACCCGGCCAATCCCTTGCTGCAGGTGACCGACGCGGCCGTGGAATGGGCAGGGGTGCCGGGCACCGGGGCCACCAACCTCACCGTGGGCGCCACCCTGCCCTTGGCCGTCGGCCTGCTTAATGCAGGGAACCAGCCTTTGACCTCGTTCACCATCACCAGCGAGGTGCTCTCTCCGGGCGGCCAGGCCGTGCTCACAGAGACCGTCACCGTGGACAGCATGCAGGCCGGAGGGAACCTGGAGCCCGTGTTGGCACAGGCCTTCACGCCCGCAGCGCCGGGCACTTACCGGCATCGGATCACCATTTCGGGCGTGGCCGGTGACCTGATCGCCACCAACAACATGATGGAGCGGGAGATCGGCGTGTATGCACCGGCGGTCACCGGTATCCCGGTCTCTTGGGCGGGCGCCTCCGACGATGGCCTGGGCCTTGCCTGGAACGGTGGTGACGGCGGGATCGGCGTCTATATCATTCCACCGTACTACCCGTGCCAGATCACGGGCACCACGATCCGCATCACCAGTAACAGCGGCAGCAATTTCAACATGAAGGTGTATGATGATGACGGACCCGGGGGAGGGCCGGGCACCCTGCTGGACAGTGTGCTGGTGACCGCGGTGAACGGTGGCCCCGGTGACCATGTGTACCCGCTTGCGGGATCCAACATCCAAGTGACGGACGGGGGCTACTACGTGGTGTGGTACATGCTCGGGCCCAATGTGAACATCGCCGTGGATGTGCTGGGACCATTCTCCATGCAATGCCATGAGGTGCTGGGCGGCGCCTGGGCCGAGTACCGCGCCCGCACCACCACGGATTTCCATCTGGGCCTGCGGATCGAGCAGCCCCCCTTCCTCGATGTGGGCGTGGCCGGCCTGATCGGCATCTCCAATGGGCAGTCCATATCCGGCCCCACCACCATTCAAGCCCTGGTGCACAACTACGGCAACACCCCGGCCAACGGGTTCCCGGTGAGCTACAGCTATAACAACGGGGCGGTGGTGACGCAGAACTACACAGGTTCCAACATTGCACCGGGGAATTCCGGCGTGATCACGTTCACCCAACAGCTCGTGCCCCAGGACAACAGCACGGGCAGCCTGTGTGTGTGGACCGCCGCCGGCACGGACGTCCTTAACCAGAATGATACATCCTGCGTGGGTGTCAACGTGCAAGTGGGCATTGTGGAACAGGACGGGCTGCGTGTGCGGCTTTTCCCCGATCCGGCCATGGATCGGCTTTCCGTGGAAGGACTTCCCGACGGGGAGGCCCGGATCTGGGTGCTGGACACCCAGGGCCGCACGGCCTGGAGCACCAAGCTGGCCGTGTCCGGCGGACGGGTGCAGGTGGATGTCGGCGGCATCCCCAACGGCAACTACGTGCTGCGCTTCGCCTCCGCCGGTCGCCTGCTGCATGGCCGATTTACCGTGCAGCACTGATCAGGCATGGAAATTGGGGATGGTGCGAAGGCTAACTTCGCGCCATCCCTGATCAACCATGTCCAAAAGGTCGTTGCTGCTCCTGCTCGTGTTCTGGAATACCCTGCTTACCGCGGCTGTCGTGTGGTCGCTTTCCAGGCCGCGCGTGCCCGATCGGATCCTGGAGCAGAAGCTGGGGAATCTGCAGGTAGCAAAGGATTCGATGGTCTCGCCCGTGCCCGTCATGCCAGATACCTCCGCCATTCCTGAGGGAAGGATCGCTTTCTTCATGATGGATTCCGTGCAGGCCCACTATGAACTGGTCAAGGAAAGCCAGGACAAGGTCCGCTCCGAGGGCCAGCGCCTGGAGGGCAATCTCCAGCGTGAGATGCAGAAGGCCCAGGCCCGCTATGCCCAGCTGATGAACAAGGACCACACCTACAGCACGCAGGCGGAACTGAAGGCCGACCAGGATGAGCTGGAGCAGCTGGGGGCCAAGATCCAGCAGCTGCAAGCCGATTCACAGGAGCGCCTGGACGAGCTGCAGACCAAGGCGCTGATCGAGATCACCGGCCAGATCCGCCAATTCCTGGAGGAGTACAACAAGACCGCCGGCTTCGACTACATCTTCAGCATACAGGACGCCGGCCAGATCTGGGTGGGCAACCAGGCCCTGGACATCACCCCGGCGCTGGTTTCCGGCCTGAACGCCAAGCACCGCCAACGCAAGGGAACCCAAGGCAAGTGATCCCTGCCCCGGCCTTGCCCCACCACCATGCGGAACCGGGCCTTCCCATTCGCCGTCGTCAGCCGGATACTGCTGGTGGCCGGAGCCTTGGCTTGCACAAGCGACCTGGTGGCCCAGACCGCCAAAGGTGCCGCAGGCGGCCATGTGGAGGTGCTCAACGCGGAGCGCTGGGAATTTGATAAGACAGTGGCGCCTGGCGCGCAACGCCTGATCGGCGATGTGCGCTTCCGGCAGGACGATGCCTTCATGGCCTGCGACAGCGCCTGGCTCTACGATGATGAACGCGTGGTCGCCTTCAGCCGCGTGCGGCTTTCCCAGGGCGACAGCCTGCTGATCACCGGCGATCGGCTGGCCTACATCGGCCGGGAGCGCACGGCCCGCATGTCCGGACAGGTGCGGCTCAGCGACCCGACGATGGAGCTGGAGACTCCTGAGCTCAGTTACGATGTCCGCGCGCATCGGGCGGACTACGGCAGCGGCGCGCGGATCACAGGGAAGCGGGACGGTACCGTGCTGTCCAGCCGCAAGGGATCCTACTTCGCCGATGGCCGATCCTTCCTCTTCAGCAACGAGGTGCGTGTGACCGGTACCGGCTGGACGCTGGACGCCGATTCGCTTCGCTACCGCATGGACCCGGCCACGGCGGACTTTCTGGGGCCCACCACCATACGGCAGGATGACGCGATCCTGTACGGGGAACGCGGCAGCTACAACACCATCACCGGCCACGGACGTTTCACCAAGGCCGCACGCATCACGGCGGAGGGAGTGCTGCTCACCGGGGACAGTCTGCACTACGCCCGTACGGAAGGCGAAGGCACCGCCTGGGGCCATGTGGCCATCATCGATCCGGTGAACAACCTGGCCGTGCGTGGCGCTTACGGCCGCTACCACGTGCACACCCGCAGTTCCATGGTGACCGGCCGGGCCGAGCTGGCCATGGCCTTGGGTGCGGATTCGCTGTTCCTGCACGGCGATACGCTTTTTGCCCGCCAGGACAGCCTGGGCCGCAAGCGCGTGGCCGCCCATCGGCATGTGCGCTTCTTCAAGAGCGACCTGCAAGGCGTTTGCGACTCCATGTCCTATGCCGATGCGGACAGCACTGTTCGCCTGCGCGGGGAACCCTTCCTCTGGAGCAATGGCCACCAGATCAACGGGGACAGCATGCGCATCCGCCTGAGCAACGGCCATGCGGAGGCTTTGCACGTGGTGGGGAAAGCTTTCCTGGCCTCACAGGCGGACAGCTCGCACTTCAACCAGGTCACGGGAGCCTCCATCACCGGGAGTTTCCGCAACGACCAATTGGTGAAGGCCGTGGTGGACGGGAACAGCCGCACGGTCTATTTCGTCCGCGAGAAGAAGGATTCCACCGAGCAGACCACCGGCATGAACCGCGTGGATTGCAGCGGGATCATCGTGCATTTGGACAGCGGCAAGGTGCGCGCCGTGAGCTTCAACGACCGGCCGGCGGCCATCCTTTACCCCTTGGAGGCGGCACCGGTGGAGGAAATGCACTTTGAAGGGTTCCGATGGAATGCCGCCGCGCGTCCCGAGGACCGCGAGGATATTTTCCGGGACGAGTGACCGGGCACGGAGCCCGTTGATCGGGTTAATCCTCAAAGTAGCGCACCACATCCGGCAAGGGCTTGCGGTAGCCCTTGGGTCATTCGCCCGCTCCCGCCAGTCTACCAACCCGACCGTAAGGTGAGTTCGTAACAGGAATGGGCCGGGCGACTGATGGGTATCAGCATGTCGGTCCAGGCTCAGGGACTTTCAGCAGTCTTCAGATTGCCACACGGCTGATTATCTTTAAGCCTCATTGAACCCTTGCTCGTGAAGCCCGGAGGCTTCACGGAAAAGCACGCATGAAAACATCCGGCAGCACCCACAAGTCGCCCCGGCTATTTGCGTTGGGGCGTAAAGGCCGGTTGGCCGGGATGCCTGGTGGCACTTGCGGGAGCGAGGCGGTATCTGGTCAATGACCTGGAAGGCTTGGCCTAGGACGTGGCCCGGTTCCACGCGATCGCATGAGCCTACCTTTACAGCACGAAACCAATGACCATGGAGAACGCCGCGATCAAACTGGAACTGCTGGAACGCTTGGCCAGCATCAGGGACGAGAACATGATCCGGCAGATCATGGACCTGCTCAAGAAGTCGTTCCCTGAGGCCATGGAAGAGGACGAGGACTTCACCGACGAGGAAGTGGCCGAACTGGATGCCCAACGCGCCGACCGGATCAGCGGGAAAGTGAAGTTCATCAGCGAAGAGGAATCCATCCGCATGATCCGCACTGGACGCAAGGCATGAAGTACACGTTGGAGGTCGATCCCAAGGCCATCAAGGAAGTGCACAAGGTCTATCACTACCGCGAGGGCGAGAAGAAGGGGTCGGGCGATCGGTTCATCGCTGCATTGATGGACTGCTATGCGAGCATCAAGGCCAATCCGTACGGTTATCAGGTGCGCAAGGGCGGTTACCGCCATGCGATGCTGCACAAGCTGAAATACCGCGTGGTGTATGAGGTTGAAGGAAGTACGGTGTTCGTGTACCAAGTGCGGCACACCAGCCGCAAGCCCAGCAAGAAGTTCGGGCCGTAGCACGAAGCGAATGCGGTCTTGATGCGCGGCTCCCGCTCCCGCCAGTCTTCCGGCCCAACCATAAGGTGAGTTCGTAACAGGAATGGGCCGGGCGACTGATGGGAGTGCTATTATAGAGCCTGTTCAAGGTGCAGTGGCTTCCGGCAGTCTTCAGGCTGCCATACGGCTGATCCCCTTGGAGCTTATTGAGTCCTTGGTTGTGAAGTCCGGAGACTTCACGGAAAAGCACGGATGGAAACCTCGGGCAGCACCCACAGTCCGATAAATATCGGACTACCCCGGTTATTTGCGTTGGGGCGCAAAGGCCGTTTGGCCGGGATGCCTGGTGGCACTTGTGGGAGCGAGGTAACCGGGGTGAACCGTGCCGATTGCAGCAGGATTACCGTGGAACTGGACAGGGCAAAGTCCAGGCCGTGAGCTTCAACGACCGGCCGGCGGCCATCCTGTACCCCCTGGAAGCGGCACCGGTGGAGGAAATGCACTTTGAAGGGTTCCGATGGAATGCCGCCGCGCGGCCCGAGGACCGCGAGGATATTTTCCGGGACGAATGAACGGGCGCGGAGCCCGTTGATCGGGTTATTCCTCCAAGTAGCGCACCACATCCGGCAAGGGCTTGCGGTAGCCCTTGGGCCATTCGCCCGCCGGGTAGCCCATGAAGAACAGGCCGAGGCAGGTGCCTCCTTCGCCGAGCCCCAGGAAATGTGCCATGGCTTCGCCTGTCATGGCCGCACCGGTGTTCCAGAGCGCACCCAGGCCGAACGCCGCACAGGTGAGGTGCATGTTCTGCACCGCGCAGGCCAAGGCGAACTGTTCCTCATGCAAGGGGATTTTGCCATGGGGGTCGCGGGCCAGGCCCAAGGCCACCACCACGCTGCTCTGGAGCGGGCGCTGCACATGGTTGTCGTATTTGCGCTGCAGGAAGCGCTCCGGCGGGGTGACGCGCTTGTATTCCTCGCCGAGAAATGCCGACAGGCGCTCCCGGGCCGCTCCGGTGAAAACGGTGAAGCGCCAAGGTTGGGTCATGCCGTGGGTGGGGGCCCAGACCGCATTGCCCAACACCTGGTCGATCACCTCCCGATGCACTTCCCGGCTGCTGTAGTCCTTCGGTTGGATGGTCCTGCGGTCCCGGATCACCCCGGTGAGCTCGCTGATGCTGTGTCGCATGGTCGTTCTTCGTTGGTCGCAAAGAGACGAAGGAAGAGGCGAACCGGCCTTGCGCGAGGCTCGGATCGGGTCAGGCAGCGTTTTGCCCGGATCAAGCGTCCTAGATTTGGTCCCGCAAATTCTACCATCATGTCCCGCATTCGTTACACATCCTCCCTGCTCTTCATTTCCGTTGCGATGCTCGCCGGTGCACAGCCCATCACACTGGTCGCGCCCGGTAACGTGCCCGATACGGGTGGAACCTTCCTGGTGCACCGGGGAGACTATGTGGCCATCCCGCCTTCCGGTGGCGGCGACCAACTGTTCCTTTTCGGCGCCATGACGGGCAGTTCCACGATGACCTACCGGTGGGAAAACCCGGCCTTGCTTCCCAACGGCGCCCAGTTCCCCAACGCGGATTTCGCCCTCACCAACGGCGGACCGGACACTGTGTTCTACAGCGAGGAAGCCGCCGGGCTGGAGCGCTTGGGCGACACGCAGACCATCTCCGCACTGGGCACGGATTACCACTTCACCTCCAGCTACAGCAACACGGTGCTGGAGCTCGGCTTGCCGCTGGCCTACCAAGGGACTTGGACCGATCTGTTCCAAGGGAGCTTCACGGTGGACGGTACCTCCGCCACCCGCAATGGAGGCATCAACGGGAATGCCATCGCATGGGGGCGCTTGCAGATGCCCGGCGGGAATGATACGCTGGAGGTGTTGCGCGTGACCACCCGGCTTACCGAGTCCATCCCGCTGACCATTAGCGGCTTCCCCATCACCGTGTCACACGTCCGCAATGTGGATGCGTTCTACACCCTCTGGGGCAAATTCCCCGTGTACCGTACGGTTTCCGATTCACTCACCTCGCAGTTCCTCAACCAGGCCTATGCCTACACCGAGTGGCTCGATGCCACGGAATTGGGCCTGGCGGACCATGCCGCTGGAACCGCTGCTCTCCAAGTATTCCCCAATCCTGCCACAGATCGCGTTTCGGTGGTGCTGCCCGCCGCACCTGCCCGGCCGGAACCCGTGCGCGTAGTGGACGCCCGTGGCGCCACGGTGGCCCGTACGTTGGCCACCGCACGGACGGTGGAACTGGATGTGGCCAACTTGCCCGCAGGCCTTTATCAGGTGATGGTCGGGACCAACGGCCCTGCTACCCGGCTCCTGGTGTCGCATTGAACTTCCCCGGACCCGGCGCACTGCCGGAAGGTGATGGCAGGATAGTTCCAGGCCATTGGGAATGACGTATCCGCCCGGCTGCGTCGGGTTTCCTGCCCGGCACTCGGCACGACGCATCATTGACAAACTCGGGCCGAGCCCTTTCCCGCTGGTTGAAATTCGCCGCAGGCCACGCCAGCCGGGCGCTTCCGGCCGGGGGGGGGCGCGGTTTCCAAAACCTTCGGCGCGGAGCTAACTTCGCCACGCAATGATGGCCCCGGAAGTGCAACAGAACGTCCAGCACATCTTCAGCGAATACCTCTCCCGGCAGGGGCACCGCAAAACCCCGGAGCGCTTCGCCATACTCAGCGAGATCTACGCCCAGGACGGGCATTTTGACATCGAGCGCCTCTATGTCTCGATGAAACGCAAGAAGTACCGGGTGAGCCGCGCCACCTTGTACAACACCATGGACCTGCTGCTGGATTGCAAACTGGTCCGCAAGCATCAGTTCGGCACGGCCCAGGCCCAGTTCGAGCGCGCACAGAATTTCCGCCAGCACGACCATGTGATCTGCACGGCCTGCAACAAGGTGATGGAGTTCTGCGATCCGCGGATCCAGGGCATCCGCAACACCGTGGCCGAGGTGATGGGTTTTGAGGTGAGCCACCACGCTTTGCACATTTACGGGCTCTGCCCCGATTGCATCAAAGAACGCGAACGCAACCATGACCAGCACAGCAACCGATAAACCCACCTTCAGCCTTGAGGTCACCGATCAAGAGGGCGCCAAGGTCTTCCACCTGAACGGCCGGCTGATGGACCAGCAGCAGGCAGACCACCTGATGGAGGTGCTTGATGTACACCTGAAGGACAACGAGGGCGTGAACGTGGTGCTGGACATGGGTGCCCTGCTGTACATGAATAGCACCGGCCTGAACATCATGATCAGCGTGCTCACCCGCACCCGCAAGGCCGGTGGCCAGGTGCTGCTGGCCGCAGTCTCCCACGGGGTGCGCCAGCTATTCGTGGTCACCAAGTTGGATACCGTGTTCCCCATCCTGGATACCGTGGACCTCGCCTTGGCGAAGGTCCGCGCCTGAGAACCATGGCGGCCAAAGTGGATGTGATCCTCGGCGCACAATGGGGCGACGAGGGCAAGGGCAAGGTGGTTGATGTGGTGGCCCCCGATTATGCCGTGATCGCCCGATTCCAAGGCGGACCCAACGCGGGCCATACCTTGATCTTCGACGGGAAGAAGCACGTGCTGCACACCATTCCCAGCGGCGTGTTCCGGGAGGGCATTTGGAATCTGGTGGGCAATGGCGTGGTGATCGACCCCGTGGTCTTCCTGCGGGAAGTGAAATCGCTGGATGATGCCGGGGTGGATGTGCGGCCCCGCCTGCTGATCAGCCGCCGCGCCCATCTGATCCTGCCCACGCACCGGGCACTGGATGCGGCCAGCGAGGCCGACAAGGGCCAGGGAAAGATCGGTTCCACCCTGAAGGGGATCGGGCCCACGTACATGGACAAGACCGGCCGCAACGGCCTGCGCATCGGCGATATCGAGCGGCCTGATTTCATGGAGCGCTACCGTGCGCTTGTGGCCAAGCATGAACGCCTCTTCGGCATACACGACCATCAGGTGGACTGGCGTGCCAACGAGGCGGAGTGGCTGCAAGCGGTGGAGACCCTGCGCAGCTTCCAACTCGTGGACAGCGAGCAGTGGCTGAACGAACGCCTGGCCGCCGGTGACCGTGTGATGGCCGAAGGCGCGCAGGGCACCTTGCTCGACATCGATTTCGGCACCTATCCCTTCGTGACCTCCAGCAACACGATCAGTGCCGGGGCCTGCACCGGCCTGGGCATCGGCCCGTCGCGCATTGGCAGGGTCATCGGCATCTTCAAGGCCTACTGCACCCGCGTGGGCAGCGGACCTTTCCCCACCGAACTGCACGATGCCCAAGGCGAGGCCCTGCGCAAGGCGGGCAACGAGTTTGGCGCCACCACCGGAAGGCCGCGGCGCTGCGGCTGGTTGGACCTGCCCGCCCTACGGTTCGCCGTGATGGTGAACGGCATCACCGAGCTGGCCATGATGAAGGCCGACGTGCTCAGCGGCATGGGGTCCGTGCGGGTCTGCACCGCCTACCGCATCGACGGCAAGGAGACGCCGAATTTCCCCTACGAGCTCTCCGAAGGCCTGCAACCGTGCTACACCGAGCTGGAGGGATGGGGCGCCATCAACCCGGGCGAGGCGTTGCCCGCCGCGTTGGAGCACTACATCGCCTTCATCGAAAAGGCCGTGGGCGTACCTGTCTGCTTGGTTTCCACCGGCCCCGACCGTACGGCCACCATCATGCGTGGTCCCGAGGTCGCGACGCGTTGAGCCCTCCATGGGCCGCAAGCGATACCCGCTATCCGTGGCCCCGGCGCCACCGCTGGCGCTGCCGCCACATGTGGCCGGGCTGCTCGGCGAGGAGGCTGATGCCCTGCTGGAAGCCCTGCGGCAGCCATCGCCGGTAAGCATCCGGCGGAATCCCGCCAAGCCTGCCGACACCGCTGGGGAACCCGTGCCGTGGTGCCTCCATGGCCGGTACCTGGAGCAACGCCCCGTGTTCACCTTGGACCCGCTGCTGCACGCCGGCGCGTATTACGTGCAGGAAGCCGCCAGCATGCTGCTGGAGCAGGCCTTGACGGCCTGCGGGCCCCTTCCGCCGAACGCCGTGGCCCTCGACCTCTGTGCAGCACCAGGCGGCAAGGCCACGCACCTCGCAGGCTGGCTGCCGCCCGATGCCTTGTTGATCGCCAATGAACCCGTGAGGCAGCGGCAGGGCGCCTTGGCCGAGAACATCTGGAAGTGGGGCAGGGCGGACGTGGTGCTCACCGGCGCGGAGCCGCAAGCCCTTGCGCCCTTGGGTGCTTTCTGCCATCTGGTGGTGGTGGATGCACCTTGCTCGGGCGAAGGCATGTTCCGCAAGGACCCCCACGCACGCTCCCAATGGGGGCCGAACCTGGTGGCCACCTGTGCGGCAAGGCAGAACACCATTCTCGAGCATGCGTGGGAAGTGTTGTTGCCCGGCGGCCATTTAATCTACAGCACCTGCACGTGGGAAACCGTGGAGAACGAGGACCAGGTGCAGCGCCTGGTCGATCGGGGTGCGGAGTACGTGCCTGTTCCGGTGGATCCGGCCTGGGGTGTGGTGGCATCCGGGCCCGGCCTCCGCTGCTACCCGCACCGCATGCGTGGAGAAGGGTTCTTCCTTGCCGCCTTGCGCAAGCCGGGGGACCAGGGTGCCGAGGCTGCATATGTAAAGGGAAAAAGGGCAGGCAGTGAGCTCCAGCCATTGGCCCAAGGATGGTTGAACGAACCGAGTCGCTGGGCTGGGATCCAAGGGCAGGAAGTACTGCATGCGCTTGATCATCGTTGGCTGCGTCTGGTGGAAACCTTGGCGGTGCACCTGCCCATGTTGAACCCCGGTCTGCCGGTGGCCATGCGGAAAGGTGGGAAATGGCTTCCCCACCCTGCGCTCGCGCTCAGCACGGCGCTGCGGGCCGATGCGTTCACGGTATTGGACTTGCCGCTCGAAGAGGCCTTGCGCTACCTGCGGGGTGAAGCCTTACCGGCATCCGGGGCGGAGGGCACGGCCTTGGTCCGCTTCAAGGGCTTGGGCCTTGGCTGGGTGAACGGCGCCGGAAACCGATGGAACAACCTGTGGCCTCCGCCTTGGCGCATCCGTATGCGATGAGCAGCCTTCGGCGCGGCCCTTGCAGCTGCATTACTTTACGCCTGCGTTGACCTCGGCATGAACCTGCTCGACCGCACACTCGACCTTTTCGAGCGCCACAAGTATGGCATCATCGGTACGCTGATGGTCCATACCGCCTTGATGTTCGTGATGGCCATTTCCACCATTGACCGCCGGACGCCGGAACCGGCACAGGAACCCATCGTGCTGGAGTTTGAGGACATCGAAGAGGAGCCCATGCCTCCCTCCGAGGAGGAGGCGCAAGCCGTGCCCCAGCAAGTGACCAACCTGGCCAGTAACCTCACGGCGACACCGGCCACCGCCCAACAGCTTTCCCGAAGGGCGCAGGAGCAACTGGCGCAAAACGTGGAAAAGGAGCTGACCGACCTGGAGCGCCAGGAGTTCGAGCGCTTGGCCAAGGAACGCACCGAACAGGGGCGGGACATCACCATCCCCAAGCTGGACACCACCAAGTTCGACAAGCGCAACTACATGCCCAAGCCGACCCTGCCCATGAAGGTGGAAGGCCTCACCACCGTGGCCTATGACCTCGCCGGTCGTACGGATATCGTGCTTGAAGTACCCGCCTACCTCTGCAAGGGAAGCGGCAAGATCATCGTCCGTGTGGCGGTGGATCGCTCCGGAGCCGTACGCAAGGCAGAGCTGGACCCACGAAGCACTTCCCTCACCGGGTGCATGGCCGAGCACGCCATGGCCTCGGCGAGCGGCGCCCGTTTCTCGGCTTCGTCCACTGCGGAACAGCCCCAGCGGGGCACCATCACCTACATTTTTCTCGCTCAGTAGGCAAAACGACAGTCCGGGGCTTTGTGCGACTGCCTAAATGGCTTATTTGTGTTGCGCAAACTTTCCGTTTGTCACCTTTTAGGGAATGGCATTGAGTTCGATGATCAAGGGCCGAACTGGAACCCACAAAACCAACCAACGCCATGACCTACTTGAAAGAACTTTCCTTCCCGGTGCAATTCCGGCCGTTCAGTGACATGATGGACCACTTCTTCGGCAACATCGACCACCTGCAAGGCCGAGATGACCTGCCGCGCGCGGTGCCCCGCGTGAACATCGTGGAGGATGCAGCGGGCTACAAGCTGGAGATGCAGGCCCCCGGCTTCGCCAAGGAGGACCTGAAGGTGAACATGGAGAACGACTTGCTCACCATCAGCGCGGAGCACAAGACGGAGGAACTGAAGGAAGATGAGCGGTTCACGCGCCGCGAGTTCTCCACCCGCGCATTCACCCGCAGCTTCCGCTTGCCGGAGATGGTGCAGGCCGACGCCATCTCGGCGGAACACGTGAACGGTGTGCTCAAGGTGAGCATCCCGAAGAAGGCTGAGGTGAAGCCGCCTGTGCGTCAGATCGCCATCGGCTAACTGATGCAGGCCGGGGGTGAGGGGCCACCCGCGAGGGTTGGCCCCTTTCCTTTTTTCCAGCAGTGGACGGCGGTCACCGCTGCAACATCCGTTGTTCAGTCAACGTAGGAATATGGAACTGGCCGTGGGCCGATCCACCGTAGCTGGTGGATAATCACGGATACGGATCACGTCATACCGTTCAATCATGGGCAAGCCATTGATCGATTACTATCAGGAAGTGCTCTCGAAGATCAGCTACGCGGACAAAGCTGTTTTCCGGAAGGAGATGCGCAAAGCCTTCCGACAGCTATTGCCTGAGGAGCGCGAAACATTGAAGCAATGGTTCCGCTCGGCATGTGTGTGCAAGACGGGCACGTCCAATGAGGCACGGCAGGTCCTTTGACCCCGCCTGGCGTCAATTGAACGTCTTGCTCTTCCAGGCTTGGTCGCTGAATTGCCCGTAGAATGCGAACCAACTGAAGGAGCTGGCCGCACCGACGACCATCGCGGCCCAGAAGAACGCACCGAAACGGTAGCCGCCCCACCATGGAGCATCCGGCACCGGGGTGATCCATGCCGTGGGCATGATGGCCCCCAGCAGTGCGGCCAGCACCGCGGTGGTGGCCACGAGGTTCAGCCAGTTGCGCACCGGCCAGGTCCATACTGCACGCCAGGGGTGCATGTCCCGGCCCCATTTGTGTACCAGGTAGTAGCAATCACCACCCACGGGAACGAAGAGGAACGGGTCGGCGTCGGTATCGCAAAGGCGGAAGCGCTTGGCCGGCGCCATGATCTTGTACCCCTTGAGCGTGGCCCCGGCCTTTGCCTCCAACTGCCGCACCGCGATCACCGCCTCATGGGGTATCGCACCCTTGAAGCGCCCTGCGGGCAGGAAACGCAGGCGGTATTTCACGCAGACCCTGCGGATGTCCTCCTCGTGGAAGATGCGGGCCATGTTCACGCCCGGGATCCGGTTTCCACCGGGTTCCAGGCTGCTGAGGATCGATGCGCGCACCAAGGCGTCCTTCTTTTCCTCGGCCTCCAGCACAGAGTACACCTCTTGGATCACCTCCCCTTGGCCCCGTAAGAGGCTCAGGAGTTCGTCTTCCTTGGCGTTCGGCATGGGTCCACCAGGTCAATGGTTCATGCTTCCCCGGTCCTTTCCGCATCGGCTTCCTGCAACACGGCCCGGGCCAGTTCGGGGTCGAGGGCGCGCAGCTTGCACGTGGCGGCCACCTGGTCCTTTGCCTTCTCCACCACGGCATGCCAAATACCGTCGAAGGGTAGTACGAACCGGACGGAATCGCCCTCTGGCCGCCCCTTGTAGTAAGTGTGGGTGCGCCCGCCTGCGTAGTTCTTGAATTCCTTGGCCGTCATGAATTTCACCATGGCTTGGCCATGGAGGCCCACCTCGATCACTTCGCCCCGTTTGGCCGGATACTTCCGGTGCTGGAATTTCATGTATGGATGATTGTTAGCGCTAAGATAAGGGGATGCCCGCCCCCTTGTGCCTCTCCGGGCTCAGAGTTTTACACTGAGGATGGGGAAGGTGGTGCGGTTCACGATATCCTCGGTCACACTGCCGTTCACCACATGGAAGAAGCCCTTGCGCCCGTGGGTGGCCATGGCGATCATGTCCGCATCGATCCCCCGCGCGAAGTTCAGGATGCCTTCCTCCACGCTGAGGTCATTGTAGATGGTGGTGGTGAATTTCCGCAGTTCGTATTGCTGCAGGAACCGGTCGATCGCCTTGTAGCTGTCGGCGCTGCGCTCGAAGTTGCCCGGGGTGTTCACCTTCAGCAGATGGATCTTCGGGTCGAAGAGTTCCACCAAAGGACGGAAGGCAAGGAACTTCTCGATGTCCGTGGCCGTGAAGTTGGAGGCGTAAACCAAGTCCTTCACATCGAAATCCTCCGCATAGTGCTTGATCACCAGGATAGGCATTGGCGCGATGCGCACCACGCGTTGCGTGTTGGAGCCCACCATACCGCCGAGGCCGCGGGCGCCGTTGCTCCCCATCACGATCAGGTCCATGCTCCGCAGTTGCTGGTTGCGGAACATGTCGGTGACGGTGAACTGCCGCAACATGAACCGCTTCATGGGGATCCCGTGCAGGAACGGCATCTCCGGCACCTTGTCCAGCCGAAGCTCGATATCCTCGCGCATCCGCTGGTTGCTGGTGTGGAAATCCACCATGTCCTCATACACATGCACCAGGTGCAGTGTGGCCTTGCTGAGCCGCGCCAGCTTGGCGGCCACGCGCAGTGCATCGGTGGCGCACTCCGAGAAATCGTAGGGAACCAGGATATTTTTGATGGCCATGGGGGTCGCGTGCTAGATGGGCCTGAAGTTACACCAAGCCCGGTGATTTCCGATGCGCCAATCATCATCCGGTCCGGCGGAAAGGGAAAAGCATCCTACCTTCACACCGGGATGAGCCGATTTCACCTCGCAAGCACGGACAAGACCCCTGAGGTCCTGTTCGATACGGAGAAGGGGATGCTGCGCATCGAAGGCTGTTCCATCCACGAAAATGCGGAAGGCTTCTTCCGCCCCCTGATCGAGCAGGCCGAGGCGTATGCCAAGCAACCTGCCCGGAGCACCACGGTCTGGATCGGCCTCAGCTATTTCAACTCCAGCAGTTCCAAGTACCTATTGGACCTGCTGAAGGTGATGGACGAGATCCATTTGTCCGGAACCAGCCAGGTGGAAATGGAATGGCACCACGCCAGCGACGACCTGGACATGGAGGAGGCCGGGGCGGATTACCGCAGTTTGCTGGAAATGCCGGTACGGCTGGTGGGGGACGCTAAGGCGTGAACCGGGTGTCCCACTGCTGCTGGCTGATGGCCAGGCCGTCCTTGAAGAAGAAGACCTGCCCCCAGGGGTGCATCACCTTCTTGTACACAGTGGGCCTTCCATCGTCCTCCACGGTCCGCTCGATGACCACGGCCCCTCCTTCCTTGTACATGCGCTCCCCGATGGTGGGTGGGCGGTCTTCAGGGACTTGCCGGATGGACTGCTGCCGGGTGGGCTGGGCAGGGATGGTGGCCGGAGCCCGGGGCGGCGCTTCCACGGACTTGGGTGCAGGTGGAGGCGGGGCCAGGGTCTGCTGCGATGCAGGTTTGGTCGGCAGCGGCGCCACCTCTGTGGTGCTTGGTGGCGCGGGAGAGGGCGGAGGTGAAGCCGGCTCAGGTTGCCCCTGTGCCGGTCGAGCCTCTTGCTGCTTGGCGATCAAAGCCTCCAGGTCCTCGATCTTTACTTTCGGGTAGACATTGTAGGGCCGCAGCTCACGGGCTTTGCGGAAGCCGTCCAAAGCCTCCTCGTACCGCCGATCCTGGAAGGACTGTTCCGCCCTTTGCATCAGCCCCTGATAGGCGGTGTCCTTGGCGGCTTCATCCGTTTCCCGGGCGGCGATGCGGGCCCGCTCATTGGCCGAGAGCTTGGAGAAGTCCTCGGTCAGGCTTCCGCGTTTCCCCTGGCCGTAGGCGCCCACGGCCCAGCCCATGGCCAGCAGCCATGCGCAACGGACCAGGGTCATGCTCCGGTGGCTCATCGATCCGACGGAATGGTGTCAAAGTTGCACCATGGGCCGGAATTGGTACGGACTTTAACCTCCGGGCGTTCCATCCGCACGGAAAACCCCCAACTTTGCGCCCGCTGGGCTGCAACGCCGCCGGCACACCAAAAATCAATTCCATGAAAACGATCGTCAAGGCATGCATGGCCATGCTGGTCCTGTTTACCGCCTGCAAGAGCGACCCCACCCAGAGCGAGGAATACAAGCAATTGGAGCAGGAGAAGGCCACGGTGGCCGACCAGGGCACCATGAAGGATTCCACCATCAACGAAATGTTCGGGGCCTTCAACCGGGTGAGCGAGAACCTGCGGTTGATCCGGGAGAAGCAAGGGCTCCTGGCGAAAGGACACAAGGACGTGGAAGGGGGCACCACCATGGAGCACGGCATCATGGATGACCTGCGCGCCATCGACTCGCTGCTGAACGCCAACCGGGCGATCATCGCTCGGATGAAGAAGAACTCCGCAGCCGACAATGCCCAGCTTTCCGAGCTGAAGAAGGCCATCGCCGGCTTCGAAGAGACCGTACGCGAGAAGGATGCCGAGATCGGCTCCATCAAGGAACAGCTGGCCAGCACCAATGCATCGCTGGCGAGCATGATCCAGATGTACCAGGACAAGGAGCAACAGGCCAACATGCAACTGGCGGAGCTGAACGCGGCTTGGTACTGCACGGGTACCCAGAAGGAATTGCGTGATAACCGGATCCTGACCAAGGAAGGCGGGGTGATCGGCATCGGCAGCGTGAACAAGCTGAACACGGCCGACCTCAACAAGGACTATTTCAAGCAGATCGACATCACGCAGACCACCACGATCCCCTTGGGCGCGAAGAAGGCGAAGGTGGTCACCACGCATCCGGCCGGAAGCTATGAGCTGGTAAGCGGCAAGGAGGGTGTGGAGAGCCTGACCATAAAGGACGCCGCCGCTTTCTGGAGCGTGTCGAAATACCTGGTGGTGCAGCTGGACTGAGGCCTTCCGATCACCATCAATGAAGAAGGGCCGCGATCGCGCGGCCCTTCTTCATTGACAGACGTCCGAGTTCAATTCAGGGAAGCGCCATCGGCGCTCTTCAACTTGGCCGGCTCCTTGGAGGCGCCCTCCTTGGCCTTCTTTCCCGAGCAGCAGCCCTTGGCATCCTTTCCGGCTTCGGCCTTCATGTCCTTTTTCCCGGAGCAGCAGCCCTTGCCGCCTTCCTTGCCGCACGCCTCCAGTTTGCCCGAGGCCTGCAGTTCCTTCATGATCTCCTGTTGCTTGGGGTCCAACAGCTCATGGATGCTGGCGTAAGTGGCCTCGTCGGCTTTCTTCGCCTTGGCATCCATGGTGGCACAGTGGCCGCGCATGCCGATCAGGCTCTCCTCATTCTTGGCGAGCAGTTCATGCACCTTGGCGGATTGCTCCCCGTTGAGGGCCAGTTCCTTGGTGAGCAGCTCAGCCTTGGCCTTGGCCATGTCCGCACAAGCTTGGGCGGCGGCCTTGTCCGATTGGGCACTTGCAGTGGCGGCCACACTGATCAGCAGGGCAGCGGCGAACAGTTTGAAGGTCTTCATGGGCAGAATGGTTTTGTGGTGTGCAAGATAGGCGGTTGGTTTGTTCGGCTCCATGACAAAAGGCATGCCACGGGGAGCCCCTTGAAGCGGCACCTTCAGGCTTTCGTGCCGCGCACCATGCGTTCAATCGTGTCCCACATGGCGGGTTCCACCATCTCGAGCATGTTGAACTGGCCGGCACCTTTGAGCCATTCGCCCCCGTCGATGGTGACCACTTCGCCGTTGATGTAGCCGCTGTAGGGTGAGATAAGGTAGCTGGCGAGGTCGGTGAGCTCGTGGTGCATGCCCACGCGCCCAAGGGGAACGCGCTTGGCCATGTCGAAGCGCTCCACCATCTCGCCGGGCAACAGGCGCTGCCAGGCACCCTTGGTGGGGAAGGGGCCGGGGGCGATGGCGTTGGTGCGAATGCCGTACTTGGCCCATTCCACGGCCAGCGATCGGGTGAGGGCCAGCACTCCGGCCTTGGCGCAGGCGCTGGGCACCACATAGCCGCTTCCCGTCCAGGCGTAGGTGGTGGTGATGTTGAGCACGGTGCGGTCGCGTTCCCCCTTGGCGATCCAATGCTTCCCGAAGGCCAGCGTGCAGTTCACGGTGCCCATCAGCACGATGCCGATGATGGTCTCGAAGGCCTTGGGGCTGAGCCGCTCGGTAGGGCTGATGAAGTTGCCGGCGGCATCGTTCACCAGGCCGTCCACGTGGCCGAAGGCGGTGAGCACTTCCTCCAGCAGGCGGTCCACATCCTGCCATTTGCGCACGTCGCAAGCCACGGGCAGTACCGTGCCGCCGGTGGCCTTTTCCAGTTCAGCGGCAGTGGCCTTCAGCACGTCGAGCTTCCGGCTGGTGATGCACACCTTGGCGCCCAGCCGCAGGAAGGCCCCGGCCATGCTGCGGCCCAGGCCGGTGCCGCCGCCGGTGATCACGATCGTTTTTCCGTCCAGTGCGCCATCGCGCAGCATGCCTTGGGCTGGTTCCATCATTCGGGAGCGTTGGAGCGCGGCACCACCGGGGTTTCCGGCCTGCGCGCGTTTTTTGCCGGGGGCTGCACCGGTACGGGGAGTTTGCCGCAACAGGCAGCGATGCGCTGCTCCACCTCGGGTCCGTGGCTGGCCGTGAAACCCCAGTCCAGCGCTTGGCGGAACAGCATGCAGGCCTTGGCCGTGTCGCCGCTTTCCAAGGCGATCACCCCGAGGTTCCGGTAGATGAACGGGTTGCTGGCCTTGCGCCGCTTGGCCTGGCCGATGTCCTTGAGCGCCTTGTCCTTTTCGCCCAGCTTGTAGCGGCTCCAGCCACGGTTGTTGAAGGCGTAGCTGTAGTTGGGGTTCAAGCGGATGGCCCGGCTGTAGTCGGCGATGGCCTTGCCGTGCTCGCCCCGCCATGCATGGGCGTAGTAGCCGCGGCTGTTGTAGTTCACCGGGTCGTCCGGAGCCAAGGCCACGGCCGAATCCAACTGTTGGCGTGCCAGGAGGCTATCGCCCGCCATGGCCGCCACTTCGCCTTTCACGCGGTGCAGCCGGGCGGTCTGCGGGCCGGGGGCACCGGCCATTACAAGCGCCCGATCGATCTCCGTCATGGCCGCGCCCAATTGGCCCCGGCTCATTTCCACCAGTGCCAACCGGTAGCGGACCTCTGCATCGGCCCCTGTTCCCAGGACCTGGCGCAGGTGGTGCGCCGCACTGTCCAAGCGCCCCAGGCCTTGCTCCGCCAGGGCCAGTTGCAGCAGGCCTTCCCGCCGCCCCGGCAGCAGCTGCATGGCCGAGCGCGCATCCGCCTCCGCCTTGCTGAATTCGCCGATGGCGTTGTATCCCTCCGCACGCAAGGCCAGGAATTCCGGGTGCGTGCCCTTGAGCACCATGGCGGTGGCGTTGCGGATGGCGGCATAGGCCTTCCCTTTGTCCAGTTGCCTGCGGACCTTCACCTCCTGCTTGGTGGGGGCTTGCCCGAAGAGCAGGATCGGCATCCAGGCGGCGAGAACGATCAGGGTCCGGTGCATGGGACGAAGGTAGGGAGGCCCCGTGCGTTCCCTTGGCCCCGGTCCATTCAGGCCATGATCGCAGGGAACCACCGCGCATCCCCTGTGCATCTTCTACCTTCACGCCGCATGCGCCTGGAGTACCCCGCGAAGATCCTGTTGGCCTGGGGCGAGGCCATATCCGGCCATGCCGGCCTGCGCGATTGGCTGATGAAGAACGGCTACCCCGAGCTGGGCATCTTCGTTTTCGCCCTGCACCTGAAGGCGGATGCGCGCAAATGGCTGATGGAGAACGGTCATCCGCACCTCATGGCCGTGATCCGGGGCATTGAGGGCGATGACGAGGCCTTGGAATGGCTGGACCGGAACGGCATGCAGGTGCTGCGCAAAGTGGCCGAATGCGGCGGCGACGAGGAGGCGCTGGGCTGGCTGCTGCGCCATGGGCACCGTGAGTTGGCCGTGCTGGGCAAGAAGATGTGGTCGGTGAAGATGAAGATCGAGGAGGACCACCAGGACCCGCACAAGTATCCGCAGCATTGATCGCGGTTCCGGTCGGTGCCGGTACTTTTCCCCCGCCAACCGCGCCGGAACGGAGCATTCCCCTCACGGGCACCAAGCAGCAAATGCGCAAGATCGTGGTCACGGGTCCCGAGTGTGCCGGCAAGTCGGTCCTGTCCGGAAACCTGGCCAGGCACTTCGGCGTGCCGTGGGTGCCGGAGATGGCGCGGCCTTATCTGGATGCGCTTGGCCGGCCGTACCGGGAGGATGACCTGTTGCAGATCGCCCGTGCGCAGCTGAGGGCGGAAGAGGCCGCCGCCGCTGGCGGGCCGCCGTTGCTGATCTGCGATACGGACCTGATCACCATCCGCATCTGGGGCGAGGAGAAGTTCGGGCGCAGCGACCCGTGGATCGTGGAGCAGACCCGCAACCGGCCCTACGACCTGTGGTTGCTCTGCATGCCGGACATCCCTTGGGTTTATGATCCACAGCGTGAGAACCCGCACGACCGCGACCGCCTGTTCGACGTCTACGAGGGTACGCTGCAGCGCTTGGGAAAACCCTACGCTGTGGTGAGTGGCTTGGGGGACCAACGCACGGAGGCCGCCTTGCGGGCCTTGGAGGGCCGGCCTATTCCTTGATGAACCGCAGCGACTCCGGCTGCCCGTTCACCGTGAGACGCAGCAAGTAGAGCCCCGGGGCCAAGGAAGACACGTCCAGCGTGGCCTGCCCCGTGTGCAGATGGGCCGTGGCGGACAGCCTGCGACCGTCCAGGCCGTACACCTCCACCACGCCATCCATGGGCGGAACACCTGAGAGGAGGAGTTGATCGACCACCGGATTGGGAAATATGAAAGGCCCTACGGCGCGCTCGGTCGTGTTGATGGAAGTGGCTTGGTCGGTATGCGCCAGATGGTTGGCCACTGTGCTGCCTTCCATGGTGAAGGAGCCGCCGGCAACCAAACCCCATGGGCTGGTCCAGGCCAGTACGGAGACCGCGTCGTTGAAGGAGGCCAGCGGGGTGAAGGCATCCGCGCTTCCGTCAAAGCGCGCGACATGTGACCCGGTTACGCCGTTCACGTCCAGCGGGAACTTTCCGCCGAGAATCAGATGGTCGCCATCGGTGCACAGGGCATTCACCGCCGGATAGTCGGGTGCGCCCATCGGCACATAAGCCGTTGAACCCGGCATCAGCATTTCCCAAGTACTCGCACCAAGCGCGAAGCGGGCCAGCCCGAAGTCCTGCACACCGCCCGTGCGGATGGGGCCGCCGGCATAGAGCGTGCCGTCCATGTCCTGCAAGGCGTTCACCGCATCGGGCAGGCCCACGCCCAAGGGCCCCCAGTCGCTGCCGGTGATGATGGCCACGTGGTTAAGGTTGGTGCCGCCGCCGTTCTGCAAGGCGGTGAAGTCGCCGCCCGCAACGATGCGCCCGTCGTGCCATCCGAGGCAACGGACCAGGTTGTTCAGGGTGCCGCCCACCGGTTCCCAGTTGCCGTTCACTAAGCGCAGCACATGGTCATCCAGACCGGCGAAGCCCGCCGTGATGCCGCCGGCATAGAGTGTGCCGTCGTGCTCGAAGAGCGTAGTGACCTGCGGGTAGTTCCCGCTGAAGGCATTCCCGAAGACCCAAGCATTCCCGTCCCAGTAGGCGATGTCGTTGTAGTTCGAGCTCAGGGCGTCACCACCGATGTACGGCACTCCGTTCACCATGGCTGCCGAGGAGATGTTGCCACCCACGCCACTGCCCATGCCGGAGAAGGAATTGCCGTCCCACAGGGCCACGTGGTTGGCAGGCACCCCGCCCGCCACGGTAAAATCGCCCACCACCACCAGCGTATCACCGTTGCCTTCCAGCACGGCGATCACCGGGCCGTTAACCCCGCCTCCCAATTCGGTCCACACCGTGTTGGTGGGTTGCGCCTGGGCCGTCATGCCGGCGATTAGCGGTGTGGTCAACCATGCGAGAAAGGCCATGCGGATCTGTGGATTCATGTGGTGGGGCATTGGGAGGCGTAAAAGTATCGAGCCGCAGGGATGGCCGGTGCGGGAGCATGGGATGGCCAAGGCTTCGATTGGATTGCACGATGGTGGTATGACTGAACTGGACCTGATGACGGTCCGAGAAAGGTGCAGGTATCATCCGAAGTGAGCGGGCATGGCAACGCTGATGCTACCTTCGCGCCGTCTTCCACTGGGGTGCCCGCGGCAACGCGAGCTGAGATCATACCCGATGAACCTGCGCAGGTAATGCTGCGAAGGGAACGCGCCGGACCATCCGGAGCACCTCCGTGCCAGACATGCAAACACGGAGGACCCATGAACAGATACACATTGACCATCATGGCCGGAATGGCCGCATCCGCCTTGGTAGGCCAGGCCAGGCTCGAGGGCGTGGTGAAGGACCCTGAAGGCACCGGTGTGCCGTATGCCAGCATGCGCCTCGGTGACCCGGCCTTGGCCGCTTCCACCGATGCTGCAGGCCGGTTCAGCGCGAGCGGACTTTTCGCCGGCGCATTGCACATCCGTGTGCAGGGCCTGGGCTTCCAGCCCTTGGACACGGTGATCCACCTGCAGGCCGGCAGCAACCGGGCCGAGCTGGTCCTGAAGCACAGCAACGCCATGCTGGCCGCCGCCGAGGTGACCGCGCTGCGTGCCGGCGACCGGGCACCCTTTGCCCGCAGTGTGCTCTCGCGGGAGGAGATCGAACAATCCAACACCGGCACCGATCTGCCATACCTGCTTGAACTGCAACCCAGCGTGGTGGTGACCAGCGATGCAGGAACAGGTATCGGCTACACCGGCATGCGGATCCGCGGCACGGATGCCACTCGCACCAACATCACCCTGAACGGAGTGCCGTTCAACGATGCCGAAAGCCAAGGGGCCTTCCTGGTGAACCTGCCTGACCTGGCCGCCAGTGCGGAGGACGTGGAGGTGCAGCGCGGCGTGGGCACCAGTACCAACGGGCCGGCCTCCTTCGGGGCCACGGTGAACCTGCGCACCACCGAGGTTCGGCGCGAGGCGTGGGGCCTGGTGGGCGTGGGCGGCGGCTCGTACAACACGCAGCGCTACTCCGTCAGCGGGGGCACCGGCCTGCTCGGGGCCTCCGAGGTGTCGCGCTTCAGCCTGGACATGCGGCTGTCCTCCATCACCAGCGATGGCTACATCGACCGGGCCACGGCCGACCTGAAGAGCTATTTCCTGCAAGGCGCGTGGGTGGGGAGGAGGAATAGCCTCCGGTTCATCACGTTCCGCGGCCGGGAGGTCACCTTCCAGGCCTGGGACGGTGTGCCCAAGGAGGTGATCGACACCAACCGCACCTACAACGGCTTCTCCTACGACAATCAGGTGGACCACTACGACCAGACCCACTACCAAGTGCTTTTCGACCAGCAGATCAGCCGGTCGGCCCTGCTCAACCTGACGCTGTTCCGCGTGCTGGGCGCCGGGTACTACGAGCAGTTCCGGCCGGACGACGACCTGGCGGACTACGGCATCGCCCCGGCCGTGATCAATGGGGACACCGTCTCCTCCACGGACATCATCCGGCGCAAATGGTTGGACAACACCTTGACCGGGGCGAACCTGAGCACCAGCTTCAAGCTGGGCGGACACCGCCTGGTGATCGGCGGCAGTTGGAGCAACTACGCGGGTGAACACTACGGCGAGGTGACCTGGGCGCGGTATGCCGGTGAAGGGTTCATCCGCGACCGCTATTACGACAACGATGCCCGCAAGACCGACGCGAACGCCTTTGCCAAGCTGAACTATGCCGCGTGCCGGAAGCTTGACGTGTTCGGCGACCTGCAAGTACGGCAGGTGGGCTACCGCTACCTGGGCATCAGCGACCAATTGGAGCAGGCCGAGCAGGACCTGGCCTGGAGCTTCCTCAACCCGAAGGCGGGCCTGCTGTGGCGTGTGCATGAAGGCGGCCGCATCCACGCCTCCATGGCGGTGGCGCACCGCGAGCCCAACCGGGACGACCTGGAGGAAGCCACCCCGAACGATCGACCCCGGCCGGAACGCCTGGTGGACTATGAACTGGGCTACGAACGGCGCAGCGGGCGCATCAGCGCGGGGCTGAACCTGTACTACATGGACTACACGGACCAGTTGGTGCTTACCGGCGAGCTGAACGATGTGGGCGCCGCCCTGCGCACCAACGTGGGCAGCAGCTACCGGGCGGGCGCGGAGCTGATGTTCGCCGTGCGCCCCGTGGAGCGCCTCACTTGGCGCATGAACGCCACCCTCAGCCGGAATGAGGTCCGCGATTTCACGGAGTATGTGGATGATTGGGACAACGGCGGCCAAGTGGCCTTTTTCCATGGGTCAAGCGACCTGGCCTTCTCCCCGGCGGTCACCGGAAGCAGCCAGTTGTCCTGGCGCGTGATCGATAAACCGGGGAAAGGCCATGCGGAAGTCCACCTCATCACCCGGTACGTTGGCCGGCAGTACCTGGACAACAGCGCCAGTACCGAGCGGATGCTGGACGCCTATCTGGTGAACGACCTCCGGCTGAACGCCACGTTGCTCACCCTGAAGGGCTCCAAGGGCATCGACCTCAACCTCACGGCGCGCAATCTGTTCAGTGAGCTCTATGAGAGCAATGGATGGTCATACAGCTACATCAGCGAGGGACGAAGGCAGGAAATGGTGGGTTTGTTCCCGCAGGCGCCGTTCAACCTGATGGGCGGAGTGACCGTGCGGTTCTGAAGTTGCTCACGGCCTCCGATCCGGGATGCTGTAGAGGCCACTACGGCCACGGATTTCCGTGTGTTCGTGGGTAGGCGATCGGTCCTCAGTGGGATACGGTGGGTTCAGAAGCCTTGGTTCTCCCCTTGGTGGCGGCAAGGGAGAGGTCGGATGGCCGTGGGCATCAATTGCCGGAAACCCTGTGGGTTGCGAACTTTTTTACCAAGAAAACGGTATAGATGGCCTAGGGCCGGTAACCCTACTTTTGTGTACCCAGAAAATGGCATTGACACCCTATTCCGGACCTTTCGGCGTCACCGAGCTAAGACATCTGCTGCGGCGGTCCTTGTTCGGTGCAAGCATTGACGACCTGAACCACTTTGCAGGCATGGGCCTGGAGGCTGTGGTGCAGGAGTTGTTGGCTTTCACCAACAACACCACACCACCGGTAAAGGCGTACAGCAGCGCGGACCCCAATGGGGTGCAGGACCCGAACCTGATCGACGTAGCCGTGCAATTCGGGCAGCCTTGGTACAATGTGGTGCGCCAGATGGGCATTCCGCCCAATCCCATTCCCAAGCGGAACGAGAGCCTGCGCAACTGGTGGACGGGCCTGCTCATCGGCCAGGAGCGGAACCTGCGGGAGAAGCTCACCCTGTTCTGGTACAACCACATGCCCATCCAGGTGAATGTGGTGTTCATGCCCGAGTCGAGCTATACCTATTGCCAGCTGCTGCGCGACCATTGCAAGGGCAATGTGCGGGCATTGATGTCGGCCTTGAGCACCGATGGCGCCATGCTCATCTACCTGAACGGCACCTACAACATGGCCAGTGCCCCCGACGAGAACTACGGGCGGGAGTTGATGGAGCTGTTCACCTTGGGGGAAGGAAGCGGCTATACCCAGGAGGACGTGGCCACAGCCGCCAGGATCTTCACCGGCTGGTCGGTCACCGAAGGCCCTCCGGGAGCAACAACGTTGCCCACCGTGGTGTTCAATGCGGCCAACCATGACCAGAACGACAAGGTGTTCAGTGCCTTCTTCGACAATGCCACCATCACCGGCCAGGCCACCGAGGCCGGGGCGCTGAACGAGGTGGCCCAGTTCGTGGACCTGATCTTCAGCCGGCCACAGGCGGCGGTGTTCATCTGCACGCAGCTTTACCGGTGGTTCGTGGGCAACGACATCACACCGGAGGTGCAGGCCGACGTGATCGAGCCGTTGGCACAGGTCTTCCGGGACGAGGATGGATCACCGGACCAGATCGCCACGGTGATGCACGCCCTGCTGACGAGCGAACATTTCTTCAGCCCGGACGTGCGCGGCTGCATGGTGAAGAGCCCCTTGGACCTGTGCATCGGATGGATCCGCGAATTGCGCATGCCCATGCCCGGCCCGGACCTGTTCGAGGCCCAATACAACGTATGGAACCGGGTGCGCTTCCTGTGCGAGGATGCCGCCCAAGCGGTGGGAGAGGTTCCCAATGTGGCCGGTTGGCCCGCCTATTACCAGGCCCCGCAGTTCGACCTGACCTGGGTGGACGGCTCCACCACCGTGTCCAAAATGGCCATGCGTGATCGCATCGCCATCTACGGGTTCTCAACTCCTCCCCAACTCGTGCTTCCGGACAACCGGAACCTGCAGTTCAAGGTGGATTTTGTCTCCGTGGTTTCCCAGTTCAGCAATCCCTCGGACCCGGACGCCTTGGTCCAGGATGCGGCGGACCTGCTGTTCGGTGTGCCGGTCTCGCCCGAAGTGCGCAACCAGTTGAAAACGCAATTCCTGCTTCAGGGGCAGGTAAGCAACTACTACTGGACCAATGCGTACACGACCTATGTGAACGATCCGAACACCCAGGACCCGGCTGCCGCCCAGGTGCCCAATAAACTGCGATCCCTGTTCAATGACATGATGGGGGCCGCTGAATGCCAACTTCACTGACCATGATGGACCGTAGGCAATTTCTTCGGACCACGACCTTGGCCACGGTGGGCGGCCTCACCTTGCGGGGCTTGTCCAACCCGGTGCTGGGCCGGGCGCTCAAATCGGGCGATGCCAACGACCGCATCCTGGTGGTGGTGCAGCTTTTCGGCGGCAACGACGGCCTGAACACGGTGATCCCCCTGGACCAGTACGGGGTGCTCTCCTCCCTGCGCGCGAACATCCTGATCCCGGAGGCGCAGACCTTGGCACTGCCCGGTACCAACGGGGCAACAGCCTTGCATCCCCGCCTTACCGGATTCCGCAACCTGTGGGACAGCGGGAAGCTTTCCATCATCCAGGACGTGGGTTACCCGAACCCCAGTCTTTCCCACTTCCGGTCCACGGATATCTGGGAATCGGGCAGTTCCGGTGAGCAGATCCTGCATTCCGGATGGCTCGGGCGGTATTTGGACAGTGTTTACACGGATTACCCGAACGGCTACCCCAACGCCAACGTACCCGACCCGATCGCCATCCGCGTGGACGGAAGCGTGGGCCTCGGCCTGCAGCACCATGGGGTGTCCATGGGCATTTCCATCAATAATGCCGACGATCCGCTGAACCTGGCGGGCAACATCTACCAGGATCCCGTTGCGAACGACTGCAGCGGGGCCAAACTGGCCTATATCCGCGACGTTCAGCGCCAAACGGACCTGTACGGCGACCGGATCCTGGCGGCCGCCCAGACCGGCTGCACCCATAGCGCCCTTTACCCCACGGGGTCGGCCCCCGGTGCTGAGCTGGCCAATGCACTGAAGATCGTGGCCGGGCTGATCTGTGGAGGCTTGGGCACGCGCATCTATTGGGTGAGCGCCACCGGGTTCGACACCCATTCCAACCAGGTGGTCAACGGCGACCCCTTGTCCGGTGTGCACGCCGACCTGCTCCAAGGCGTGAGCGATGCCATCAACGCCTTCCAGGACGACCTGCAGCAGCTGGGCCTTGCCGACCGGGTGCTGGGCATGACCTTCAGTGAGTTCGGGCGCCGTATCAGAAGCAACAATTCGCGCGGGACGGACCATGGTGCCGCAGCGCCGATGTTCCTCTTCGGCAATTCCGTGGTGCCGGGCATGCTGGGGTCCAACCCGGTGATCTCCCCGAACACCGATAGCCAGACCAACGTGCCCATGGCCTACGATTTCCGCAGCGTGTACGCCTCGGTGCTGGAGAAGTGGTTCTGCCTGGATTCCGTGCAAGTGGCGGACGTGCTGCTGGGCAGCCATCCGAGCCTTCCGGTGATCCAGGAGGCCTGCACGGTGGGTATCGGCAATCTGCCCGCGAACGAGGTGACGCTGACCGTGGCGCCATCGCCCTTCACCGAACGCACCAAGGTCTCCTACTCCTGCGTGGTGGCCGGACGTGTGCAGCTGCAGGTGATGAACGCCATGGGCCAGATGGTGGCCCAACCTGTGGATGCCCAGTTGGTCCCCGGGATGTATTCCTTGGACCTGGACATGTCGACCATGCCGACGGGCATGTATTTCTGCCGCCTGCAGAACGGCCCGTTCCAGCAGGTGCGCAGCATGATGAAGGTGCGCTGAGCAAGTCCTCAGCGGCTTTGGATTCAGCCGTGGACGGCCCCGCTCATGGCGTAGACCAGTTCCGGTTCGTGCTCGATGGCGGTGCCCACCACGAGCAGGTCCGCCCCGGCCCGGCATAGCTCAGCCGCCTGTTCGGCGGTTCGGATGCCGCCGCCCACGATCAACGGTGTGTTCACGACGTTCCGCACGGCGGCCACCATGGCTGCGGATACGTGGCGTTGGGCGCCGCTTCCGGTGTCCATGTACATGGTGCGCAGGCCGAGCAGTTCACCGGCCAAGGCCGTGGCCGCGGCGATGCCGGGCTTGTCGTGCGGGATGGGGGAGGTTTGGCTCACATAGCTCACCGTGGTGGGCCTGCCGCCATCCACCAGCATGTATCCCGTGGGGATGGCCTCGATGCCCAGGGCCCGCACCGTGGGGGCGGCGGTGACGTGATGGCCTATGAGCAGTTCCGGGTTGCGGCCGCTGATCAGGCTGAGGAAGAGTACCGCGTCGGCGTGCCGGCTCAGCTGGGCCGGGCTGCCGGGGAAGAGCACCACCGGCCGGTCGCTCCATTGCCGCACTAGTTCCACGCACCGGTCGAACCCGGTGGAGGTGAGCAGGCTGCCCCCCACGAAGATGAGGTCGGCGCGGGCCATGCAGGCGTTCTGGACGGTCTGCCGCAGGCGGGCCTCATCCTGCCCGAAGTCAGGGTCGATCAGCACGGCCAAGAGCTTGCGCCCCTGCGCCTTCGCCGATTCCAACAGCCCCAGCACGCTCATGCGGCGAACTTATACCAATTGGACATCCAAAATCATCCGATTTGCTTGCCCTTTTTCCACATGGCTTCCCCGCGGATGGCGTTCCATAGGCACCCGCTACGCAACGCCATCCTCGGATCGCCCTGCGAAAAAATTGCGGCGTAACCTTTGGCCGCCTTTGAATGTCCAATTGGTATTAGGTCATCGCACGGGTTCCTCCGCGATCTGCCGGTGCACGCGGCCTAGTTGGCCACTTCGCTCATGAACCGCAGGCGCATCAGGCGCAGCTCCTCCTCGGTGTAGTCGCCGTCGAACTCCTTGGCGGCTTCATCAATACTGTCCGACTCGGCGTTGCGGAAGTAGTCCATGATCTCTTCCTGCGCGTCCTCCTCGAGCATTTCGTCCAGGTGGTAGTTGATGTCCAGCCGGGTGCCGCTGCTCACGATGGTCTCCATCTCCTCGATCAGGGCATCCATGGTCAAACCCTTGGATCGTGCAATGGATTCCAAGGCCAGCCGCTTGTCGATGTTCTGGATGATGTGCACCTTGTTGCTGCTCTTCTTCACCACGGAGCGCACCACCGTGTCGTCGGCGCGTTCGATCTCGTTCTCCTCCACGTATTTCCCGATGAGGTCGATGAAGGGCTTGCCGAATTTCTGCGCCTTGCCCATGCCCACCCCGGTGATCTGGGTGAGCTCCTCCACGGTGATGGGGTAGCGCACGGTCATTTCCTCCAACGACGGGTCCTGGAAGATGACGTAGGGGGCCAGTTTTTCCTTCTTGGCCACGGATTGGCGAAGGTCCTTGAGCATCTGCATCAAGCGCTCGTCGGCCGCGCCGCCGCCCTTGCCGTTCACCGTGATATCGTCGTCCGGGGTATCGTCGTCCACCCGGTCGCGTTCCTTGGTGAAGGTGATGGACACGGGTTTCTTGAGGAACTCCTTGCCCTTGGCGGTGAGGCTGAGGTTGCCGTAGCTCTCGATGTCCTTGTGCAGGAAGCCGCCCACGTTGGCCTGGCGCACCACGGCCATCCAGTGCTGGTCGCCCTTGTCGCTGCCGGCGCCGTAGGTCTTGAGCTTGTCGCCCTTGTAGTTCTTGATCTCACTGGTTTCCTGGCCCATGAGCAGGTCGCAGATGAAGCGGGCCTTGTGGCGCTCCTTGCTTTCCTTGACGGCGGTGAGCATCAAGGCGAGGTCGTTCTTGGCCTCGAAGTATTCCTTGGGGTTCACGCAGTTGTCGCAGGCGCCGCAGTTGTCGCCGGGCAGCTCCTCGCCGAAGTAGTGCAGCAGGTATTTGCGGCGGCACATGCCGGTCTCGGCATAGCTCACAGTGTCGGCCAGCAGTTGCTTGCCGATCTCCTGCTCGGCCACGGGCTTGCCCTGGAGGAATTTCTCCAGCTTCTCGATGTCCTTGTAGCTGTAAAAGGTGACGCACTTGCCCTCGCCGCCGTCGCGCCCGGCGCGGCCGGTTTCCTGGTAGTAGCTCTCCAGGCTCTTGGGGATGTCGTGGTGGATCACAAAGCGCACGTCCGGCTTGTCGATGCCCATGCCGAATGCGATGGTGGCCACGATCACGTCCACGTCCTCCATCAGGAAGCGGTCTTGGTGGCTGGCCCGCTGGGAGGCGTCCATGCCGGCGTGGTAGGGCAGGGCCTTGATACCGTTCACCGTGAGGGCCTCGGCGATCTCCTCCACCTTCTTGCGGCTGAGGCAGTAGATGATGCCGCTGCGCCCCGCATGCTGCTTGACGAAGCGGATGATCTCGCGCACCACGTCCTTCTTGGGCCGCACCTCATAGTACAGGTTGGGCCGGTTGAAGGAGGCTTTGAAGACGTTGGCCCCGGGGATGTCGAGGTTCTTGAGGATGTCCTCCTGCACCTTCTCGGTGGCCGTGGCCGTGAGGGCGATCATGGGCACGCGCTTGATCTCGTTGAAGATGGTGCGCAGGCGGCGGTACTCGGGCCGGAAGTCATGGCCCCATTCGCTGATGCAGTGGGCCTCATCGATGGCGAAGAAGCTGATGTGGATGTCGCTGAGGAATTCCACGTTCTCCTTCTTGGTGAGGGATTCCGGCGCCACGTAGAGCAGCTTGGTGATACCCGCCCGGATGTCCTCCTTCACACGCTGGGCCTCGCCACGGGTGAGCGAGCTGTTGAGGAAGTGAGCCACGCCGTTCTCGCCCCCGAAGCCGCGCAGCAGGTCCACCTGGTTCTTCATCAGGGCGATCAGCGGGCTCACCACGATGGCCGTGCCATCCTGCATCAGGGCCGGCAGCTGGTAGCAGAGGCTCTTGCCGCCGCCGGTGGGCATGATCACGAAGGTGTCCTTACCGTCCAGTACACTTTGGACGATGGCTTCCTGGTCGCCTTTGAACTTGGTGAAGCCGAAGAACTGTTCCAGTGCTTCCTTGGGTGAAATATCGACGTTGGTCATTTCGGTCTGGGGAGCGGCCACAACGGGCAAGCGCGGATTAACTGCTTAAATGTAGGGTGATCGGACCAAACAAAAGGCACTTCGGAGGCCATCTCTTGGAAACCTTGCGGACTTTTAGCGATCCGGGGCCCCGGCGGGTTTCGTGCATCGGCCTGCACGGGCGCAGCACCTGCCGGTACCGGCCGGAGGGGGCGTCTATATTTGGCGCGGCCCGCTGGGGCCGATCGCGGATGGGGGAGCCACGGAAGGAGTTGACGTTCCTGGAGCATCTGGAAGCCTTGCGCTGGACCTTGATGCGCTCCGCCCTCGCCATCCTGGTGGGCATGGTGGTGGCCTTCATGTACAAGGACGTGGTGTTCGACCGCGTGATCCTGGCGCCCCAACGCACGGATTTCGCCACCTACCGGATCTTCTGCCAGGCTGCGCTGAGCCTGGGCCTGGACCAGTCGTTCTGCATGGACAGTTCCGGGTTCACCCTGATGAACACCGCCATGGGCGGGCAATTCATGGTGCACCTCACGGTATCCTTCACGGTGGGCCTGATCCTCGCATTCCCGTACGTGCTGTGGGAGCTTTGGCGCTTCGTGAAGCCCGCCTTGGCCGAGCAGGAGCGGAAGGGGGTGCAGGGCGTGGTGTTCTTCGCCAGCGCGCTTTTCCTCCTGGGCGTGCTGTTCGGCTATTACGTACTGGCGCCCATGAGCATCCTGTTCCTGGGCACCTACACGGTGAGCGCTTCGGTGCCCAACCTGGTGGACCTGAACAGCTACATCGGCACCGTCACCTCGCTTACCCTGTGGACCGGCGTACTCTTCGAACTGCCCATGGTGGTGTACTTCCTGGCGCGCACCGGCCTGGTGGGGCCCGGGTTCCTGCGCACCTACCGCCGCCACGCCTATGTGGGCATCCTCCTGATCGCGGCCATCATCACGCCCCCGGACGTCACCAGCCAGCTGATCGTTTCCATCCCGCTGTTCCTCCTGTATGAGGGCAGCATCCTGTTGGCGGCCAGGACTGATCGGGCCTACCAACGGGCGCAGGCCAAAGCCGCACAGGCATGAGGAAGCATCCGGCGATAGCCCGTTGGCCGGCCCTCGCGATCCTGTGCGTGTGCTGCTGGAGCGGCCCGGCCACAGCCCAGACCACGCGGATCACGGGCACGGTGACCGATGCCTCCACCGGGGAGGCCATCCCCTTCGCCAACATCAGCTTCATCGATAGCCGCGTCTCCACCAACTCCGACTTCGACGGCCACTACGTGCTGGATACGTATTACGCCACGGACAGCATCCGCGCCGTGAGCGTGGGGTACGAACCCTTCCAGGTCAAAGTGAAGCGCGATGCCCAACAGGTGATCGACATCCGGCTGAAGCCGATGACCGCCCAGTTGGAGAACGTGGTGATCACCTACACCGGCAACCCGGCCTTCCCCATCCTGCGCAGGTTGGTGGCCAACAAGCCGGTGAACAACCGCGAGAAGCTGGCGGCGTACGAGTACGAGGCCTACAACAAGGTGGAGTTCGACCTGAACAACATCACGGAGGACTTCAAGCAGAAGAAGCTCTTCAAGGACTTCGCCTTCATCTTCGACCACGTGGACACCACGGGCGGCAAGGCCTTCCTGCCCATCTTCATGACCGAGACCCTGAGCGAGGTGTACTACCGCCAACAGCCCAGAACACGGCGCGAGGTGGTCCGCGGCACCAAGGTGAGCGGCCTGGAGAACACCAGCATCTCCCAGTTCATGGGGGACATGTACCAGAACGTGAACATCTACGACAACTTCCTGGTGAGCTTCGGGAAGAACTTCGTGAGCCCCATCGCCGACGGGGGGCGTGCGTACTACCACTACTACCTGCTGGACAGCAATTGGGTGGGCAACAACTGGTGCTACCAGATCTCCTTCCAGCCCAAGCGCGTGCAGGAGCTGGCCTTCACCGGCACGATGTGGGTGAACGACACCAGCTATGCCGTGAAGCACATCGAGGCCACCATCGCCACCGGCGCCAACCTCAACTTCGTCCAAGGGTTCAAGGTGGAACAGGAATATGCAGAGGTGGAACCCGAAGTGTGGATGCTGGTGAAGGACCGGCTGATGGTGGACCTGAATATCGTGAACGACCACGGTAAGGACCCCAAGCACCCTGTGCAGGGCTTCTACGGCAGGCGCACGGCCAGCTACCGCAATTTCGTGATCAACAAGCCCAAGGAGCCCGGGTTCTATGCGGGGGCGGACGAGGTGGTGATGGACATCGACCCGCTGAGCGAAGGTGCCGCCTACTGGGACGAGAACCGACACGAGAACCTGAGCAGCCAGGAAGCCACCATCTACCACATGGTGGACACCATGAAGACCATTCCCCGGTTCCGCACCTACGTGGATATCGTCACCACCGTGGTCACCGGCTACTACACCAAGGGAAAGGTCGACCTCGGGCCCTACTTCACCACGTACAGCTTCAATCCGGTGGAAGGCAACCGATTCCGCATCGGCGGCCGCACCAGCAGCAATTTCAGCAAGCGCAGCGAGCTCAACGGCTACCTGGCCTACGGCACGCGCGACGGCCGCTTCAAGTTCGGCCTGGGCGGCAAGACCTTCGTGAGCAAGCAGTCGCGGCAGATCGTGGAGCTGGGCTACAAGCAGGACCTGGAGCAACTCGGCGAAAGCGTGAACGCCTTCCGGCAGGACAACATCCTCAGCAGCGTGTTCCGGCGCACGCCCAACACCAAGCTCACCTTGGTGGAGGAGACTAAGGCCAGCTACCACCGCGAATGGTTCACCGGCCTGGACAATACGTTGATGTTGCGCTACCGCACGCTCCAACCCTTGGGTGACCTGCGCTACGAGCGCCCGGCCGCCGGAGGGGAACCGTCCACCGTGCTCAATTCGATACAAACGGCCGAGATCGCGCTCAACACGCGCTTCGCCTACCGGGAGAAGTACGTCAGCGGCGATTTCGCCCGGGTGAGCCTGGGCACCCGCTACCCCACGGTGGAGCTGCACCTGGCCACGGGGCTGCCCAGCATGGCCCAGAGCGAGTACGGCTACACCAAGGCCGTGGCCCACCTCTACCAGCGCCTGCAGCTCGGTGCCTTCGGCTGGATGCGCGTCAATGCCGAGGCGGGCCGCGTCTGGGGCGACCTGCCCTTCCCCTTGCTGATCCTGCACAGCGGCAACGAGACCTTCTACTACGACGACCTCGCATTCAACACGATGAACTATTTCGAGTTCATCAGCGACCGCTATGCGCAGCTGTTCCTGGAGCACCACTTCGAGGGCTTGTTCCTCAACCGCATTCCCTTGATGCGCCGGCTGAAATGGCGGGAGGTGCTCACCTTCAAGGCCGTGGCCGGTGAATTGGACAAGGCGCGGACCGAACGCGAGCTGCTGCTGTTGCCGGGCATGTACGCCCTGGACCACGGGCCCTTCCTGGAGGTGGCCGCCGGGGTGGAGAACATCCTGAAGGTGCTGCGCGTGGACGGCGTGTGGCGCCTGCGCTACAACGATCACCCGAACACCTTGCCGTTCGCCTTACGTTTGAAGCTCTTCGTCAATTTCTGAATGATCCTGCGCGCCGACCACATCGTGAAACGCTACAAGCGCCGCACCGTGGTGGCCGGCGTGAGCGTGGAGGTGCACCAGGGCGAGATCGTGGGGCTGCTCGGGCCCAATGGCGCGGGCAAGACCACCAGTTTCTACATGATCACCGGGCTGGTGAAGCCCAACGAAGGGCGGGTGTTGCTGGATGATGCCGACATCACCGACCTGCCCATGTACAAGCGGGCCCAGCTCGGCATCGGCTACCTGCCGCAGGAGGCCAGCGTGTTCCGCAAGCTCAGCGTGGAGGACAACATCCGGGCCATCCTGGAGATGACCAAGCTCACCAAGGCGGAGCGGGAACGCAAGCTGGAGTCGCTGCTGGATGAGTTCAGCCTCGGCCATGTGCGCAAGAATATGGGCGACGTGCTCAGCGGCGGGGAGCGGCGCCGCACGGAGATCGCCCGCAGCCTGGCCACCGAGCCGAAGTTCATCCTGCTGGACGAGCCCTTCGCCGGGGTGGACCCCATTGCCGTGGAGGATATCCAAGGAATTGTCTCGCACCTGAAGGACCGCAACATCGGCGTGCTGATCACCGACCACAATGTGCAGGAGACCCTGAGCATCACCGACCGGGCCTACCTGCTCTTCGAGGGCCGGATCCTGAAGCAGGGCACCGCCGAGGAAC
Source organism: Flavobacteriales bacterium (assembly GCA_023382455.1). Classification (GTDB taxonomy): domain Bacteria; phylum Bacteroidota; class Bacteroidia; order Flavobacteriales_F; family PHOS-HE28; genus PHOS-HE28. Next base: position 24,829 of record JAHDVX010000011.1, on the reverse strand, counting down.
TGGCCGCCGATGAGCAGGTACGCAAGGTGTACCTGGGCCGGAACTTCGTGCTGCGGCGCAATGCGCCCAAGTGAACGGGCTGCCGCAGGCACCGCCATGGCATACGCCAAATGACCGACACCTTGACCATGCTGGAGTGGACGTCGGTGGTGCTCAACATCGCCTTTACCCTGCTGATCGCCTACAACCGGCGCATCGGGTGGCTGCTTGGCCTGGTGGCCAGCACCATCGGCGTGGGCCTTTATATGCAGGCCCACACGTGGGCCATGGCCGTGCTGAACGGCTATTACGTGGCCATGGCCGTCTACGGCTGGTGGAGGTGGGGGCGTGCAGGGGAGGATGGTACCGTACGCACGCAGCACTGGGGATCCCATGCCGTGCTGGCCGCCGCCGCGCTGGCCACCAGCTGGCTGCTGGCCGCCCTGCTGGGCCAATACCTGGACGGCCACTTTCCGCAGCTGGATGCCTTCGTCACGGTGTTCAGTCTGGTGGCCACGTGGATGATGGCGCGCAAGTTCCTGGCGAGCTGGTGCTGGTTCATCGTGGCGGACACTGCCGGCATCTGGCTCAATTGGCAGATCGGCTACCAGGGCTATGCGCTGCTCAATGCCGTTTACCTGGTGCTTTCGGTGGTCGGTCTGGTGAGGTGGAACCGCCTGCGGGACCGGCGGCCCATTGGCGAGGCTTGAGCTCGGGCCGCACCGGCCGGGGCGTCAGTGGTCGATGCGCTCCACGCGCTTCACCTCCGGCACGCCGCGGAGCTTTTCCACCAAGGAGTGCAGGTGCTCGGCATCGTGCACGTAAGCCATCACTTTTCCCTCGAAGATGCCGTCCTTGCTCTCGAAGCTGATGCTGCGCATGTTCACGTTGTTCTCGTGGCTGATGATGGTGGTGATCCGGTTCACCAGGCCTACCGCGTCGATGCCGCTGAACTGGATGCCCGCCAGGAATTCCACGCTGTCCTTGCCTTTCCAACGGGCCTTCACGATGCGCATGGCGAAGTTGCTCATCAGCTGCACCGCGTTGGGGCAGTTCACACGGTGGATGCGGATGCCGTCGTTGGGCGTGATGAAGCCGAACACGTCATCGCCGGGAATGGGATGGCAGCAGGGCGAGAGCTTGTAGTCCATGTTCTGCAGCTCGTCGCCGATGGTGAAGGTGCCGCCCTTGGTGCCGCGGATCTCCGCCACGATCTCCTCCAACGGCCGTTCCTCGGCGGTCCTCGTACCCTTGGGCAGCAGCAGGCGGCCATTCTTCACCGGGGGTGGCGGCATGGTCTCGAGATTGTGCCGTTCGCGGGCCACCTTCCAGTAGAGGTCCGTGGGGGAGGAGGCCAGGAAATGGTCCATCAGTACGGCGGTGTTCTCCTCGTTCACCTTGGCCCCCCAGGCACGCAGCTTGCGTTGCACGACCTCGCGGCCCACGGTGGCCAGTTTGCGCTTTTGGTCGCGCATGGCCTGCTTGATCTTGTGCCGCGCACTGGCGGTCACCACCCAGTTGAGCCATTCCTCCTTGGGCTGTTGTTTCCGGCTGGTGATCACTTCCACCTGGTCGCCGTTGCGCAGTACCTGGCTCATGGGCACCAACTTGTGGTTCACCTTGGCGCCGATGCAATGGCGGCCGATCTGGCTGTGGATGTCGAAGGCGAAATCCAACGCTGTGGCCCCCACGGGAAGGTTCCTCACCTCGCCCTTGGGGGTGAAGACCATGATCACGTCGTTGAATAGGTTCAACTTGAAATCATGCACGAAATCCAGGGCGTTGGAGCCGGGCTCGGAGAGCATTTCACGGATCTTGTTCAGCATGCCCTCCATGGCATGCACGTGTTCCTCCTCGCCTTTGTAGCGGTAGTGGGCGGCCAGGCCCATTTCGGCCACCTGGTCCATGCGGCGGCTGCGGATCTGCACCTCCACCCATTTGCCGCCGGGGCTCATCACGGTGGTGTGCAGGCTTTCATAGCCGTTGGCCTTGGGCATGCTGATCCAGTCGCGCAGGCGGTCCGGGCTGGGCTGGTAGAAATCCGTGACGATGGAGTAGACCTTCCAGCAGTCCGCCTTCTCCAGCTCGGGCTTGCTGTCCACGATGATCCGGATGGCGAACAGGTCGTACACCTCCTCGAAGGTGACGTGCTTGGTCTGCATCTTCTGCCAGATGCTGTAGATGCTCTTGGGCCGCCCCTTGATCTCGAAGTCGAAGTTTTCCTTCTCCAAGGCCTGGCGGATGGGGAGGATGAAGCGGCTGATGAAGCGCTTGCGCACGGATTCGCCCTTCTTCAGCTTGGCCTCGATCTCGTGGTACACCTGGGGTTCCTTGGCCCGCAGGGAAAGGTCCTCCAGCTCGCTCTTGATGCTGTACAGGCCCAAGCGGTGCGCCAAGGGTGCGTAGAGGAAGAGCGTCTCGCTGGCGATCTTCAGCTGCTTGTCCCGCGACATGCTTTCCAGCGTGCGCATGTTGTGCAGGCGGTCGGCCAGCTTGATCAGGATCACGCGTACGTCCTGGGCGAGCGTCAGCAGGATCTTGCGGAAGTTCTCCGCCTGCATGCTGTCCGTCTGCCAGTTCACCCCGCTGATCTTGGTGAGCCCGTCGATGATGGTGGCCACCGTGTCGCCGAAGAGGTCGCGAACATCCTCCAGGGTGAGGTCGGTGTCCTCCACCGTATCGTGCAGCAGCGCCGCCACGATGCTGGTGACGCCCAGGCCGATCTCCTCGGCACAGATCCGGGCCACGGCGATCGGATGGTAGATGTACGGCTCACCGCTCTTGCGCCGTTGGTCCTTGTGCGCCTCCAAGGCGATGTTGAAGGCATTGCGGATCAGCCGGGTGTGCTCCGTGGAGCGCTCGCCCCGCACGGCACGCAGCAAGCTGCGGTAACGACGAAGGATCTGTTCTTTCTCCTCTTCAAGGTCGTAAACGGGCGTGTTTGGCGCGGTGCTGGACATTTCCCAAAATTACGGATGCGGGGCGATGGAGGAAGCCGCCTTCGCCAAGGCTTCGGCGGCAGGGGCGGTGCCAAGTGATGGCAGATCACGGAACAGCAAGCCCCACCTGCCGATCCAAAACGGGAAGTCAACCCGCCGGCAGGATCTTTCCGCGCACCTCGCCGAAGCCGATGCGCAGGCCATCGCGTTGGCCGTGGCCGCGGATCACCACCGTATCACCATCGTGCAGGAATTTGCGTTCGGTGCCATCGGCCAACTTCAACGGCTTGGTGCCGCGCCAGGTCAGCTCCAGCAGGCTGCCGAAGCTGTCCGGGCTGCTGCCGCTGATGGTGCCGCTGGCCATCACGTCGCCGGCCCGCACGTTGCAGCCGTTCACCGTGTGGTGCGCCAGTTGCTGCGGCATGGTCCAGTAGAGGTGCTTGAAGTTGGTCCGGCAGATCACGTTCTCGGTGCCGTTGTCCGGGATCAGGGCGGCCTCCAGCGCGATGTCGAAGCTGTGCATGCCCTGGGTGCGCAGGTAGGGCAGGGGTTCGGGATCCTGGGCGGGGCCCGCGATGCGCAAGGGTTCCAAGGCTTCCAGGGTGACCACCCACGGGCTCATGCTGCTGCCGAAGTTCTTGCCCAGGAAGGGCCCCAGCGGCACGTATTCCCAGCTCTGGATGTCGCGTGCGCTCCAGTCGTTGAAGAGCACCATGCCGAAGATGCGGTCCTCGGCCTCGGCCGTGGTGATGCGCTCGCCCAGGGGCTTGCCCTCGAAGGTGATGAAGGCGGTCTCCAGCTCGATGTCCAGCTGCTTGCTGGGCCCGAACACCGGCGGCTGCTGCGGATCGGGACGCATCTGGCCCATGGGGCGGCGGATGGCGGTGCCGCTCGCCACGATGGACGAGGCGCGCCCATGGTAGCCCACGGGCAGGTGCAGCCAGTTCGGCATCAGTGCGTTCTCGGGGCCGCGGAACATGATGCCCACGTTGGTGGCGTGCTCGCGGCTGCTGTAGAAATCGGTGTAGTCGCCCACTTCCACCGGCAGGTGCAGGGTGGCGTCCTGCACGGGGATCAATGCACGGCCAACCAGCCCGGCCTGATCCTGCATCCCGGTGTTGCCCGTGCTGAGCAGGTCCATCAGCCGTTCGCGCAGGCGGCGCACCGCAGGCTTGCCATGCTTGATCAACGCATTGAGGGTCTCGGACTGGAAGGCCTCGGAGGCGATGTCCGTTCCGGTCAGCAGGCCGGCTTCGCAAAGCACGTGCAGGTCCACCACCGTGTCGCCGATGCGCGTGCAAGGGCGCGGTGCGCGGCCGTTGGCGCTGAAGATGCCGAAGGGGATGTTCTGGATCGGGAAGTCGCTGCCGGCGGGAACGTCCACCCAGGACTTCAGGGCCCGCAGCTTCGCGGGGTCGATGGCGCTGCTCATGGCGCAAATGTCGGCAACCTGCGGAAAGGGCAGGTGCCTAGCGGTCCGGATCTATGGCGTGGCCGGCTCCTTCCCGCGCCCGATGAGCACCCCGAGCACCACGTTCTCTTCCACGAACCAGAAGTGCTGGCTGGCGCGGTCCTCCGACTTGCCGGTGGTGAGCACGCCCGGCAGGTCCACGAACCCGGCGCGGACGGCCGCGCGGGCGAAGACGCGCTCGTGCAGCACCGCGAACAGCCCCAGTTGCGCGCCCACGCCGTAGCCGGCCAGGTGGAACTTGTTGTTCAGGCCCTCGCCGAACAGGCGCACGTCGGTGCGGGGGATCATGGCACCGGCGAACAGCCCTTGGGTGAACCAGCACCCGTGGCGTCCGGTCCCGCTGGCCCAGAGCAGGCTGTAGTGGTCGGCGTCCACGCTCAGGAGGTTCAGGCCGTCGGTGTGTTCGTAGCTCAGGACCTCGGGTTCCAGTTGGAGTTCACCTTCCCCGTTGTCCGCGGCCTGGCCTGGCCAACGCCCGGCGTTGATGTATCCCGTGCGAAGGACGCGCTGGCCGCGGTCCACCACGTACTTCATGTGGTCCAGGCCCAGGGAAAGGCTCCAGTGCTGATCGAGGAACCAGCCCGCGCGGTAGTTGTACTGGGGGATCCAGATGTTCCGCGGGTTGAAGTAGTTGTTCACCGAGAAGCCCTCGGGCTTGTCGCTGGCCCGCACGTCGTGCAGGGTGAAGTCGTAGCCGCTGCCGGTGAAGCGGATGTCGCTGGCGGTGTACTGCGCCCGGTTGTAGCCCCAGTAGATGAATGCGCGATGCGCCAGTCGCGGGGCCTGCTGCGCCAAGGCCGGGGCTGCCGGAAGAAGGCCGGCCACCAACAGCAGCCAGGCCCAGGGGGCCAGGCAGGCCGTGCAACGCCGACCTGTGCCGGTTCGGCGGAAGGCCATGTTCCCGATGCGGGCCGCCAAGGCCCCGAGATCGTATTTCATGCCGGCACCGTTCACCAGGCAAACAAGGGGCGAACGCGCATCATGCTGTTCACCTGGAAGCGGATGCGGTCCACCTGGGCCTTGTTGTTGCGCTCCATCAGGGCGCTGTCGATCATTTCCACGGCCTGCGCGCAATCGGCCTCGGTAAGGCCCCGTGTGGTGACCGCCGGGGTGCCGATGCGGATGCCGCTGGTGGTGAAGGGGCTCTCGGTGTCGAAGGGCACCATGTTCTTGTTCACGGTGATGTCCACGGCGCCCAGGGCGGCCTCGGCCTCCTTGCCGGTGATGCCCTTGTTGCGCAGGTCGATGAGCATGCAATGGTTGTCCGTGCCGCCGCTCACCACGTTGTAGCCTTTGGCCAGGAAGGCCTTGGCCATGGCGGCCGCATTGGCCTTCACGCGCTTGCCGTAGGCGGCGAAGGAGGGGTCGAGCGCCTCGCCGAAGGCCACGGCCTTGGCGGCGATCACATGCTCCAGGGGGCCGCCCTGCGTGCCGGGGAACACGGCGCTGTCCAGGATGGCGCTCATCATGCGCGGCTGGCCCTTGGGCGTCTTCTGCCCCCATGGGTTCTCGAAATCCTTGCCCATCATGATCATGCCGCCGCGGGGGCCGCGCAAGGTCTTGTGGGTGGTGGTGGTCACGATGTGGCAGTGCGGCAGCGGGTCGTTCAGCAGCTTGGCGGCGATGAGGCCGGAGGGGTGGGAAACGTCGCCGAGCAGCAGGGCGCCCACCTCATCGGCGATGGCGCGGAAGCGGGCATAGTCCCAATCGCGGCTGTAGGCGCTGGCCCCGCAGATGATCAGCTTGGGCTTCACCTCGCGCGCCCGCTCGGCCACCTTGTCCATGTCCACGCGGCCGGTCTCCTTTTCCACGCCGTAGAAGGTGGCGTGGTACAGGCGGCCGCTGAAGTTCACCGGGGAACCGTGCGTGAGGTGGCCCCCATGGCTGAGGTCGAAGCCCAGGATGGTGTCGCCCGGCTTCAGGCAGGCCAGCATCACCGCCGCGTTGGCCTGCGCGCCGCTGTGCGGCTGCACATTGGCCCAGGCCGCGCCGAAGAGCTTCTTGGCGCGGTCGATGGCCAGGTTCTCCGCCATGTCCACGAACTCGCAGCCGCCGTAGTAGCGCTTGCCGGGCAGGCCTTCGGCATACTTGTTCGTCAGCACGCTGCCCATGGCCTCCATCACCTGGGTGCTCACGTAGTTCTCGCTGGCGATCATCTCCAGGCCCTTGGTCTGGCGCCAGCGTTCCTGTTCGATGATGTCGAAGATGGCCGAGTCGCGTGCCAGGGTGGATTCAAGGGCTTGTGTGGGTTGCATGGGCATGGATGGATAGGAGGCGAAGGTAACGAGTGGCGCATGCCGCGCGAAGCCTTCGCATGCCCATGATCAGAAGCCCACGGGGCCAGCCGCTAGCTTTGCCCGGCAACCCGCCGATGCCGAGCCCCGAGCCTTCCCTTCAGCCGCTGGCCGCGTGCCTGGGCAGCGCCCTGGTGATCAGCAAGGCGGGGCCCCATCCGCGGAAGCAACGCATAGTCGCCGACCTCCACGCCGCAGGCCTGCCGTTCACCTTCCTCGACGCCACCATGGGCGCCGACCTCGGCCCGGAAGAGCTGGCCGCCTGCTACGACGAGCAGGCCGCGCTTCACCACCGCACCGGCTCCCGGCGCCTGCATGCCTCCATGATCGGTTGCTTCCTCTCGCACCGGCGGGCCTGGCAGGAAGTGCGCCGCGGGCAGCACCCTTCCGCGATCATCCTCGAGGATGATGCCATGCCCGTCCCCGGATTCCACCCGGCCACGGCGGTGCTGGCTGTGCAGGAGCTGCCTGCCGACTGGGATCTGCTGTACCTCGGTGTGCGCGGCCAGCGGCTGCCGCCCATCGGCCATGGGCTCAAGCGCTGCTTATTCCTGCCGTTGGCCCGGCTCCTCTTTCCCGGCAAGTATCGGTTTTCATTGGCCGAGTATGGCCGCCTGTACCAGCGCCCCTTCTCGGCGCACCTGCACCGCGCGGGCTACCACCAGGGCACGCACGCCTATGCCGTTTCCCGCAGGGGGGCGGAAAAACTGCTGGGCTTCCCGGGCCGCATCAGCGCACCGCCCGATGCCTTCCTGGGGGACCAGATCATGGCCGGCAAGCTCAATGCCTTCGCCCTGCGCGAAGAGCTATTCACCACCACCGGGGCCGGTAGCCAGATTGTGTCTTCACTATGAACCGGTTTCACGGAGCGGAAGCCGGTGTGCCCCTCAGCCGCGGCAGGTAGCCCAGGCTCTCCAGCGTATCCACCAGCTGCTCCGTGAAGATGCGGGCACCGGCGGCGTTCAGGTGGTTGTGGTCAGCGAACCAGTTGCGGTCGTCGATGCCCGGCATCTCGGTGAAATCCAAGTAGGGGATGCCCGTGCCCTGCAGCGTACTGTCCACCAGCTGGGTCAGCTTGGTGTGCGCGATGCCCCGCCGGTTGCGCCGGGCGTAGTGGCTGGCCACCACCACGGGGATGCCCCGCTCGCGGCACAGGCGGATGCACTCCGCGAAGAACTGGGGCTGGCGAGCGATGAACGGACGCTGATCGACCTTCGGGGCGGGTGCCTCGGTGCCCACGCTGTCCGGGTGCCGGCAGAAGCCCAGCCCCGCATAGCTCGGGTTGCTGTAGAAGGGTTCACTGCGGTCCGAAAGCATGCGCAAGGCCATCATGTTCAGGGCGCGCAGGTCGCGCATGGACCATGCCATGCCCAGGGCTGCGGCATCGCTGGGCTGGTTCTGCGTGAGGTCGGAGGTGCTCTCCAGCCCGTCATTCAGCATCACGCCCTCATAGATGTCCAGGACCAGCAGGCGGCAATTCGTGCTGTCCAGGAACTCCTTGATCAGGTAGAAAGTGTTCAGCGGCGTTTGCGCACTGGATCCGAGGTTGTATGCCGCATGGCCCCGTGCGGTGAACACGAACGGGTCGTAGCCCCGGTAGGCATGGGAAGAACCGATGATGACCACTTGGCCCCGTGCATCGGGGTCAAACGCATGGAACGATGCCCAACTCTCCCCGCCCGGCCAGTTGTAGTAGTCTCCGGTGCGGTAGATCAGCGGGCGGCCTTGGAAGCGGACGTGGCACATGGCCCAAACGGCCAGCAGGTACAGGGCCACCGTGGTGCCGATGAACAGCAGGACGCGCTTCCAGGGGATGGCCATCAGAACTGGAAGTAGATGAAACTGGTGGAACCGAAGTAGCCGAAGAGCACGATGGCCATGAGCAGCGCGGCAAAGAGCGCGATCCCCGCCAGGCCGCGCGGCAGGGGCTGCTCACGCTTCACCCAGGCGTCGTAGATCGGATCGATGAACACGAATCCGGCGCCCAGCACCACGGTGAGGTCCAGCATGCTGCGCGGCAGGTCCGCCAGCAGTTGCCGCAGGTCGTCCAGCGCCAGGGGCGTTTGGAAGAGGCGTTGCACCAGTGTGCCGGCATCGTGGATGCTGTCGGCGCGGAAGAAGATCCAGGCGAAGCTCACCAGCTGCACCGTGATGAAGATGTTCAGCCAGCGCTTCAGGGCCGGGGCCCGGTCCAGCCCGATACCGCGGGTGAACCGCGCCAGCAGCGGGGCGAACACCAAGGCGAGGATGAGGTAGCTGCCGTGCAGGCCGCCCCAGATCACGTAGGTCCAGTCGGCCCCGTGCCAGAGGCCACTGACCAGAAAGACGATCATCAGGTTGTAGTACCAGCGCCACTTCACCACGCGGTTGCCGCCCAGGGGGATGTAGAGGTAGTCGCGGAACCAGCTGCTGAGGCTGATGTGCCAACGGGACCAGAACTCGCTGATGCTGGCGCTGCGGTAGGGCGTGCGGAAGTTCACCATCAGGTTGAAGCCCATGACGCGGGCGGCGCCCAGGGCGATGTCGGTGTAGCCGCTGAAGTCGCAGTAGATCTGGATGGCGAAGAGGTAGGTGGCCAAGGCGATGGAGAGCGCGCCGTAATGCTCGGGCGCGCCGTACACCTGGTCCACCACCACGGCGCAGCGGTCGGCGATCACCAGTTTTTTGAAGAAGCCCCAGAGCATCTGCCGCAGCCCCTCGATCACCCGTTCACTGTCGAAGCGGGACAACATGCCCGTGCCCGGCACCGTGCTGTTGATCTGGTTGAGCAGGTTGCCCGGCCGCTCGATGGGCCCGGCCACCAGCTGCGGGTAGAACATGACGTACAGCGCGAAGATGCCGAAGCGGTGCTCGGCCTTTTGGTGGCGGCGGTACACCTCGATGGTGTAGCTCAAGCTCTGGAACGTGTGGAAGGATAGGCCGATGGGCAGGATGATGCCCAGGTCGGGCACGCCGTAGTGGAAACCCAGGCCGCGCACCACCCCGGCGATGCTTTCATTGAGGAAGTTGAAGTACTTGAAGAACGCCAGCACGCCCACGTTGGCCACGATGCTGGCCGTGAGCAGCAGCTTGCGCTTCCGGCCCTCGCTGCGCTCGATCCACAGGCCCGCGAAGTAGTCCACGGCGATGGTGAAGCCCAGGATGAGGATGTACACCGGCACGAAGGCCATGTAGAACCAGCAGCTGGCCACCAGCAGCAGCAGCCAGCGCCAACGGTGCGGCAGCACGAAGTACAGCCCCGTGACCAACGGGAAGAAGATGCAGATGAACTCGAAGGAGTTGAAAAGCATGGGCGTCCGCTACGTCCTTAGGTCCCGAAGGAAGGCGGTGTAGACCGCATTTGCATCGAACCGGGATCTCCAGAAATTCCGTACCTGCTCCCGTGCTTTTTCTTGATGCCAGACCGACCCCGGGAAAGCCCGCAGGGCATTCCCGATCTCCACCGCTCCGGCGTCAGGGGCCAAAAGGATACCGCTTTCACCGGTCACCACTTCGCGCACCCCTCCGGCATCAATGCCGATCAGGGGGATGCCGAAACTGGCCGCCTCCTGCAAGGCTACCGGTGCGCCGCCCTCGGTGCTGCTGGCATGCACGAACACATCCACCGGGCGGGTGCGGTACCAGGCGATCACTTCGTGGTTGGGCCGGCTCCCCATCAGCTCCACATCGATATCGGGGGGCAAGGTATTGACCACCGCTTCCACGGCCTTGCGTTCCGCACCGTCACCAAAGTGGGTCCACTGTACGGGCCTTCCCACATGGCGCAGGGCCTCGGCGATCAGGTGTACCCGTTTCAGCGGCACCAGGTTGGAGCATGATACAATGCGCAGCACATCGGCGGCGGCCCATGGGCCGCGACCATGGTCGTGCGTGCCCAAGCGCGCCAGCCGAAAGGTGGAGGATCGTTCCGGGTAGCGGGCCAGCAGGTCGTCCAGCCCGGCCTGCGAGGCAACGAAAATGCGCTTGGCCTGTTGCACGTGGAATCCTTGTAACAGGGGCCATTTGTCCGTTGCCCGTTCCGCATAGAGGTCGAAGCCATGCATACGGCTTACGAATTGTACCCTTGGGTCGGCCAGCCGCCAGCAGCCCAGCACCCCTGCCCAATCGCTGGTCCAGTAGGAGTAGAGCGTAACCCGGTCGGGATCGTACCGCTTGCCGCAGGCTTGCACCAGCACCTGCTGGCGATTGAAGGTCTGCCGAAGGATGCTGAACAGCTCCCGGCGGCGGGCGGCGAGTAGCTCGGGGGAGGGTGCCGTGCGGGCCACGGCCTTCCACAGCTGCAGGAACCGCGGCAGGATGGTCAGCACCTTGCCCAGCGGCAGGGGCTTGTACATCAATGCACCAGGCATCAACAGCTGCACCTCCACGTTCGCAGGCAGCGGGCGGGCGGCACCATGCCCTTCCAAGGGTAAGATCACCACCCGTTCGTATCCGGCCGCCACCAGCGGCAGCTCCGTTTCCAAGTAAGCCTCACCATGGCCGTACGGGAAATTCATGGTGAACAACCACAGTTCGTTCGATGCGCCCATGCCAATATCCTGCTCTATGGGGAGCGATGCAGAAGGGTGCGCAATGCCCCGGCAAGCCCCTGCCGCACCTGGCCCAAATGGTAGCGGACAGGCGATCGGCCGGCTGGCCGCGCCTCCGGGTGAAAGGTCTGCACCAAGGAAGCGATGCTTTGCGGGCGTATCGCCGCCATCCGGCCCAGCGCACGCGACAGCTGGTCGCGGTAGGGAAGAAGGGTGTCCGGTGCGGTCACCGAATAGGCGGGGAAGCGCAGTTGGTGCCGATAGCTGGCATCGATCGCGTCCAGCACGGCCGTGCCCGCACCGGCGTATTGCTCCAAGGATATTGTGTAGCAATCGATCAGGAAGGCAAAGGCCTTCGCCCGGTCCATGCTGTTGGACATGCTGGACCCGCGCTGCACGTAGTAGTACGTCGCCCCCGGCACGGTGACCACCTTCCCGGCCCGCATGAAATTGCCGAAGCCGATGATGTAGTCCGCGCCCGAGTCCAGCGCCCGGTCCAGTTCCATGGCCATCGCCGGTGCGATCACCGCCCGCCGGTAAAGCTTGTTCCACACCACGCCCTTGCTGAATTCGAAGCGTGCAAAACGGCCCGGCAGATCGTCCATGAACACCTGCTCCCGGGCATAGCTGAATTCAGCCACCGTGCCGCCGTTCTCATCCACCGCCCGCCAACCGCCCAAGGCCATGTCCGCGCCGGTGCGTTTCATCGCTTCCGCCAGCCGGGCATACATGTCGGCCGGTATGTGGTCGTCGCTGTCCACAAAGCCGACCAGGTCGTGCCGTGCCTCCCGGAAACCCGCCCGGCGCGCTGCGTGCAGCCCCACATTGACCGGCAGGTGCAGCACCTTCAGGCGCGGCTCGGCCGAGGCCAGCGCGTCCAGCAAGGCGCCGGTGTTGTCCGTGGAGCAGTCGTTGACCGCGATGACCTCCACAAGTACCCGTTCCTGCCGCAACACGGAGTACACGCAGCGCTCCACCCAGGGCGCCATGTTGTAGCAGGGAATGATTACGGAGATCGGGGAGGGAAGGGGCTTGCCCGATCCCGCCGCTGCCTTCTTCTGTTCGTGCTCCATGGCCATGCGTCAGCTGATACCGGCCACGGTGGCCGCCCCTTTGGGCCCGGGCCGGCGGACCGCCCGCTTTACCTGCACCTTGGCCAAATATGTCAACCAGGCCCAATGGCGGTTCGGACTGTGGTACCAATACGCCAGCCCCACGCACCAACCTTGGTCGGCCACCCGGTGGTAGTGCCGGTGCCAATAGGCCATCACCTCTTGGCGGAACAGCTGCTTGGGGAACAGCCCGCGCTCCTCGTTCAGTTGCAACAGGCGGTCCCGCCACTGCCGCAGGCGCCTGATGTCGCGTGCCCTCAGGCCGGCAGGCAGGTAGCCGGTCAGGGTCACGTGGTCCTCGATGTCCTGGTCGCTGGCCGGCAGGCCCAGCAGCCCGAAGGTGCGCCGCGCGATCTGCAGGCGATCGTTCCGGCCGTCGCGGCCGCTGCGGAAGTTGTTGGTGCCCCGGCGGTAGCAGCCCAGCACCTCCGGCAGGTTGGCAAAGACCGCCCGCTGGCACACGGCCACTTGGAACAGGTAATCCATGCCCGGGATCCGCCAGCTTTCATCAAAGCGCACCGCCGGGTCGCTGAAGAGCGTGGCGCGCACCATGGAGGAAGGATGCAGGTAGGCGTCGCCGAGGATGATCCGCGCCAGGCCCTCCTCGTGCGTGGTGGGCCAGCAGACAAACTCGTCCACGTCCCGCAGCTCGCGCACGCAGGTGCCTACGATGGTCACCTCCGGGCGGGCATCCAGGAAGGCCACCTGCTTGGCCAGCCGCTCGGGGTACATCACGTCGTCCGCGTCCAGGAAGGCGATGTACTCCCCGCGCGCCGCAGCCACTCCACGATTGGCCGCCGCCGGGCGGCCGGTGTTCACCGCGCTTTCCAGTATGCGGATCCGTGGGTCGCTGAAGCCTCGCACTGCTTCGAGGCCTCCATCCGTGCTGGCATCATCCACCACCAGCAGCTCAAAGTCGGTGAACGTCTGCCCCAGCACGCTTTGGATGGCTTCCCCCACAAAAGCGCCCTTGTTGTACAGCGTCATCAATACGCTTACCCGGGGAGCAGGCAGGGGGGCGGACATGGCGGCGAAGGTAGCCTTTCGGTCCTTGTACCCTCCGCAACCGGTGCCTGCCAAGCCTACATTCGCCCCGCCAAGATCGGTCGGGCAAGCAACGCCCGGGATGTGGATGAGCGCAATGCAGAACACCCTATTCGTGGAGGAGTACCGCCAGGTGTTGCGGTCCAGATCACCAGGCATGCGGGGCCTTGCCCGCCATGTTGCATTGGATGCACTGGCCCGCCTGGACCGCTGGCCGGGCCGGGGGGAGGTGCTGGACCGGCCACGCGTGCAGTTCCTCTATGTCCACCACGTGTTCAAGGATGAGGAGGCGAAGATGGACCGCCTGATGGCGCACCTGGCCCGGCAGCATACGTTCATCCCCTACGGCGAAGGCGTGGACCGCGTGCTCCGGAACGAAATCGACAAGCCGTACATCTGCATCAGCTCTGATGATGGCTTCAAGAACAACCTGGCCCTGGCCGCCATTCTGGAACGCCATGGGGCTAAGGGCTGCTTCTTCATCAATCCCTCCATTATCGGGGAGGATTCGTCCGCTGTGATCGAGGCGCATTGCCGGGAAAAGCTGCACTTCCCCCCGGTGGAATTCCTGGACTGGAAGGATGTGGAACGGCTGCAGAAGGCCGGCCATGAGATCGGGTCGCACACCATGGCGCATACCAACGTGGCCGCCATGACGACCGCGGAGTTCACCGAGGATTGCGGCCGAATGCGGCAGGTCCTCATGCAGCGCTGCGGTGAGGCCAAGCACTTTGCCTTCCCGTACGGGCGCTTCTTCCATTTCAATGAAGCGGCCCGGAAGGTCGTTTTTGATGGCGGGTTCATTTCCTGTGCCACCGCCGAAAGGGGGTGCCACATCAACGGCCTGCGTCCCTTGGAACCGCGCGAGCTGGTCATCCGCAGGGATCATGTCATCGCCGATTGGAAACTGGCGCACATCGTGCACTTCCTGGTCCAAGCGGCACGGAGGGCATCCTTCCAAGGAAATTTCCACCAGTGGGGGAGGTGATCCATGAAGGTGTTGATCCTCACCAGCGGGCGCAAGGGCACGGCGGGACATCACCTGCCGTTGTTGTTGGACAGCGGTTGCTGCGAGGTGGTGGCCGTGATCTACAGCCAAGGCCAAGTGGCGAACAAATGGCGGCACGCTTGGCGCAAGGCACGGAAGATGATACGCATCGGCCCGTTGGGCGCCCTGAACGGGATCCGCATGCGCGGATGGTTTGATGTGAACGGCGAGCTGGGCATCAAGGATGTGCAGCAGACCTGTGCGGAGCGGGGTGTGCCCTTCCACGAAACGGCCGCCATCAACACCCGGCGGACGGAGGAACTCTTCCGGGAATCGGGGGGCGAACTGGGCATCAGCTTGGGCAACAGCTACATCACACCCGGGATCTTCAACATCCCCCGGCTGGGCATGATCAATATCCATCATGAGCTGCTGCCGGCCTTCCAGAACGCCCAAAGCATTATCTGGCAGTTGTACCACGGGTCGGACACCACCGGGTTCACCATCCATGCCATCGACCGGCGCATCGATACCGGCAACATCCTGTTGCAGCGGGCCATCCCGATCAAGTTCGGGCCCACGCTGCCCGCCACCATCACGCAGACCATGGCCGCGCTGATCGAGGCTTCCGGGGAAGGATTGGTCCATTGCCTGCGGCATTTCCCTGAATTGGCCGCCCAGGCCAAGCCCCAAGGCCGGGGCACGGCCTATACCACGCCCAGCCTATGGCAGTTCCTGCGGATAAAACGGAACTGGAAGAAGCTTGTGAAGGGGAAGGTCCAGACGGCTCAACCAAGCCGTGACTAGCCGGGCGGATCGGAGAACGCACGTGTTTGCCGGTGCCGGTCGGCCGGGTGGCATGATACGTTCTCGCCTGCGGGGCGAAGGCCAGTTGGCCGGCATCATGGAAGCGGCTCCTATCGTGCACAAGCTCCTTACAGAAAGGAGGGGCCTTTGAGCCGGGAAACCTCCCGGTTCCGTTCTACAACTTGAGCATCCATGACCTGGAGTACCCGGTAGTGCCTGCGGGCGGTCCGGAATGCCGTCCGTTGGGCAGAGCAAAGGCATTGTATCATGGTGCGCCGGAGCTTATTGACCTCCACTTTAATGTGTTTCCGGCAGGCCGGGTCTGAGTAGGTGATCAAGGCTTTGCGTACTTGGGTTGTAAAATCTTCGAAATGGGGGCTTCCATTTCGTTGTTCACGATCGTGATGGATCCACGCGCTGGGCATCACGCCGGCCTTCAAGCCGTGGAAGTGCATGCGGGCCAGGTAATTATCGTCCTCGCCGTAGTGGAAGAATGAAGGATTGAACCCCCCCACGGTTTCCAAGCAGTTGCGGGTGATCAGCCAGGCTGCCGCATTCACGAACTGGACCGGGTAGGGCGCATCGTGGGGGTGCCCCAGCACCAGGTCAGAGTACAGGCCAGGGCAGCGTGCCGGTATGATGTAGCTGGAGAAGTTGCCGTCCAACGCCGTTCCCGTGCCATTCAGGTGCATGGGACTGATGACCCCGAAGGTGGGATGTTCCCGGGCGGCCCGTATCAGTTCCGCGATCGTTTCGGGCTGCACCCATGCATCCTGGTTTAGCAGGAACACATGCCCGGCACCGCGATCCAGCGCCATGCGCATCCCGACGTTGTTGGCTGCGCCGAAGCCCAGGTTCTTCCCGGTGCGGACCAGTTCCACCTCCGGGAAGGCGGAGCCGATCAGGTCCGGTGTTCCGTCCGTGGAGCCGTTGTCCACCACGATGGTCTGCACGGGCAAGGTGGAGGCACGCAGGCTGCCGAGGCAGGCGTGTACCCATGGGGCACCGTTGTACGTGACGATGATCGCGAACACGCTCATGATCCCGCAAGAGTACGCAGCCGGTGCACCATCCCCACCACCAGGCGGCCCATCGCAGTGAACTCGAAGAAGATCCGGCGACGCACGGAAGGGTGAAGGTAACTGCCGAGATGCCGCAGGTAATGCAGCGGCAGCCGGTCCAGCTCGGTCAGGGCGCCGGTGCGCGCATTCACCTGTGTGGCTTGCGCCGCATGCAACCGGAAGGTGACGAGCTCCTCGTCCACGAACCCGACCTGGCCGTACCGCAACACCTTGTACCAGAAAACGTAATCGAGGGCCTGGCGGAGTTCCGTGCTGAACCAGCCATGGCGGTTGAAAACGCGGCGGTCCAGCAGCACGGCCGGGGGTTCACCGATCTTGTTGCGCGGCAGGTCCAGGAGGGCCGGGTCGCGGAGCAAGGTGCGGCCCGGCATCACACCTTCCTCCACGCGCGCGTTGCGCCAAGCCCGATGAAGCTCGCCGTAGCGGGCCACCC
The DNA here is from genome assembly GCA_023382455.1 of Flavobacteriales bacterium. Classification (GTDB taxonomy): domain Bacteria; phylum Bacteroidota; class Bacteroidia; order Flavobacteriales_F; family PHOS-HE28; genus PHOS-HE28. The sequence goes on along the minus strand of JAHDVX010000011.1, from coordinate 8,151 downwards.
AGGCCGCATCTTGCGGGTTGTCCGGATCATGCAGCAACCTCCGCCGGCTGTACACCAGCATCACCTCCGGTGCGCTCCCCGCCATGGCTACCATGCGGGCCACACAGTTGGGCGCAAGCAGGTCATCCTGGAATAGGAACTTGATGTAGGCGCCCTTTGCGTGCCGCACGCAGTTGTTCCAGTTGGCGCCGATACCGGATGGACGGTGCTTGACCACCCGCACTGGCATGGGTGCTTCAGGGCGTAACCGATCCACCACGGCCAGTGTACCGTCCGTGGAGCCGTCATCGGAGATCACCAGTTCAAGCGCCGGGTAGGTTTGCGCGAAGGCGGATCGCATTGCCTCCTCCAGGAAACGCTCCCCTTGGAAGGTGGGGATGCAGATGCTCACCAGCGGAAGCTCCATGGCCACGTTCACCTGCGGACCAAAATAGTGTGGCCCAAGGGAATGCGATCCCCGCAAAAGCCCTTGGCCACCGGTGCCATGGCGATGCCCTTTAGCCATTGCTTGAAGAGGCTGCCGCTGTTCTCCGCGTTCACCACCAGCTGCACCTTGCCCGGCAACGATGCTGCCATGCGCTCCAGCAGCGCTGTGCTCCCGTCCGTGGAGGCATCGTCCAGCAGGATCACCTCCATGTCCCGCATGGTTTGCGCAGCAATACTTGCTATCCGCTCCTTGAGGAAGGCAGCGTGGTTGTAGTTGGGCACGATCACGGAGACCAAGGGGCCAACCTCGCGATCGGCCGTTCGTTCTGTCGTGGTCCGGACTTCCATGGAGGACGTTGCGACTATGGTTCGCCCTGTTGCCCGCGGGCCAAAGCCTTGATGCGATGATAGACCTTCTTTGCCGAATTCTTCAATTGCAGCACGGGTTTGCCCATGATCATCCAGCGCCTGTGCTGTTGGGCCGATCGGCGCACCTCCAGGGCATAGGCACCAAACCGGGCCAGATCGGCCAACTGAAGGTTCATGCGTTGCTCATCAATGGCTCTCCGGATCCGCTGCAACATGATCGCAGCCAATTCATCATGGCCCATGCGCTTGGCCCAGGCATGCAAGGCGGCATGGCAATAGGCGGTGTTCATCACCCGGTGGTAGCGGCTGGTGGCCGACCAGTTCCCACCAAGGCGGTAGTTGGCCATCACCTCCGGCATGTGGTACAAATTACCGTGTCCGGCCAACACTACCCATAGAAAAAAATCCCCGATGGGACTGAGCGCCAGTTCCGGTGGCGGCGTGCCCAGGATATTGCGGAACACCACGCTGGGTGTGTGGATGTAGTTGCCTTTGCGGGCCAAGTCGGCTTGGGTGGCGTATTCGGCGGGCACCTTGGTGATCCGGTCCTCCGTGATGCGGCCGTCCAGATGCTCCATGCCCACGGCATGGAAACACAACACATCACCAGGGTGCTGCTCCAGGTGGTCCACCTGCTTCTGCAATTTCAACGGGTCGGTCCAATAGTCGTCGCCCTCGCACCAGGCCGCGTATTTTCCTTTGGCCGCGGCCATTAAAGCCAGCATGTTCGCCCGGCCCGTGGGGCGGCCCATGATGCTGATGGCATCCTTGCGGGAATGAAGGAACAGCCGGACCTTGTCGGGATGCTCGGCGGCGATCCGTTGGCAGATCTCCCGCGTGCCGTCCGTGCTCTCGTCCTCGCCCACCAGGATCTCCACGGTAAAATCAGTTCGCTGCTCCAGGATGCCGTTCAAGCAAGCCTCTATATAGGGAGCGTGCTGATAGGTCGGCACGATAACGGAGACCAATGGAGGATGATCCGCACCGCTACGCCGAGTATGATCTGCCATGGGCCGGGGTCTTGGTCTTGCCTATGCCCAACAGAAGTGCTTGTTCAGGGTTTGGAATTCCGGATCGGCCATAATTGCTTCCGTGATGAATGTTGGCAACCCGTTTTTCCAAGCCAGGTCATTTGTTTTCGTCCTGAAAACAGAGTAGGTGTCTTGGGCATCATCCTTCGATTCTGACCGTGCGATAAATGCACGTGTTTGCTCTGTCATACTCAGACCGCAAAATCTGAAAAGGGACTCCACGGCGGGCAGCTTCTCCGCGAGTAAACGCTCGTATTGGACTGACATGAACCGGTCCGGATACTTCCCCTGAAGTTCGAGGAAGAGCAGTGCGCCCTCCTTCCATTTGTTGTAACCGAAAAAATTCCGGGGATTGCCCAGGTTCTTCTTCGGTGCATCCAGCCACTCTGCTTCCAGATCCCATTCGGGATGGAACTCCTTGGGGGCCTTGATCCAGGAGTTCATGGTGGCGAAAGGGGAGCGCACCAGACCGATCACCCGGGTTCCTGAATTCCGGATCAAATTGTCGATGATATAGAGATAGTGGGTCTCCTTGAAAACCAGTGTGGTGGGCGAGGTCTTGGCGAACTGCGGGTTGGGCTTGCCGCTGATGGAGATCCGGGCCGTGGTGAAGGGATCCTCCGTCAACCGGAGTGCTTCAAAAAATGCTTGGATCTCCGCTTCGGTGGAGCTCTCGCTCAACGTAAGCGGGAAGCTGTAGGCCATATTGGGCTGAAAGCGGTACAGCACCTCGGGATGGCTATTGAAGATCTGCCCCAGCCAGGTGGAACCGGAGCGGGGCACGGAGAAGATGGCGATCTGGTTCATGGGTTGGACGGTGCCGGTCTTGTTTGATTCGTGCGGTTGGTCGGGACGCTATAGCTCCGGGGTTGTGCCGACGTATGGATCTCTACAGGGTGCTCAGCCATATCCCGTTCCGTGTAGCGCCAATTTCTCATGGGTACTCCACCCCCTTGCATGGGGTGCTTGCCTCCAACAGGGAAAGATCTGCAGTGTTGGCGTGCGGTGCCGATCCTATCCCTCTTCAACCAAGTGCGGGAGTCGTGACAGTATTGCTCGGAATGGGAAGGGCGAGTATATGGGAGCTGCACTGGACTACGGCGAAGGTCATCAGTTGGAAAAGAATTCATAATGGTCCAGCAACGGGTTCAGTTCCTCAAAAGGGACATGGAGGATCGCATCCAACATGGAAAGTCCTGGGACCCATCCCCCGGTGCGGGGGTACTCCATGCTCACGGGGCGCAGAAATTGGAGGGAAAGTCCTCGGGCGCGCCAACGCTCTGCGGAATACAGTGTAGTGCCGCCCTGGGATTGGATGTAGCGTCGAATCCCCAGCTGTTCGCAGATATGGAACAAACGCTCTTCACGCTTCAACTCCGTGTTGAGCCCCAAGGCTGAGCTGAAGTCGAACTGTACGGTCCTTCCCATTCGCTCCATGGGCAAGCGTACCGAGCGGGCGGCCAGATTGCTGATCCGGTCACCCTTGAGGTCCAGCACTTCCGTTAACAACGCCCTTCCCTCCGTGTAATTTGCGGCTTTGTGATAGTTCTGGTCAATGGTGCGCAAAAAGCGGTCCTTCCAACGAGGAAACTGGCCCATGTCGATCTGTACCTCGTCAATGCGCTTGTTGGGACTGGCCCCTGACAATGGCACGCTGAAGAGGAGGTCGCGGCCGGAAACATGCAGCTTGTTGCGGGCGATATAGCCGCCCTTTATGAATTGCACGTCGTCATAAAAAATGAACCGATCTGCCGCCGCAGCCAACTGGTAGTATCCCATGTAGGGGAAAAAATAGGGCTGCATGATGGCCGTTCGCTGATCCATGCGTTGATCTTCATCGGGCCTTGGGTGGGCCATGCCTTTCGCTCCGTGCATGTGTGGTGGGGCCGTCGCAAAGGTAACCCAAACCGGGGCCTGCCTTATTTTACTTCCCGTTTGGTCCATGCTCCATCTTTGTCTCGAAATGGGAGCGCAGGAAACGACCTTTGGTGGATACTTGGCGTTGGATGATCGTGCCGAACGAAGTCCTTTGGACCGGACCGGTGTTTGCTTGGGCACAGGTCGGGCGTGCATTGCTGCAGCCAGCAAAGCCGTAAGTCCCAAGCGTGTATGGGTGCCCCACTATATCTGTGATACTGCCTTGCAGGGGCTGGAGGCAGAGGGGGTCGCCGTGGCCCGCTACCCATTGAACGACAAGTTGTTGCCTTCAGACCTTCCTGACCCAAGCCCGGATGCCATGTTGCTGGTGGTGGATTATTTCGGATTGCTGGGCGCCGAGGCCGAGGCCGTGGTGGAAAATTGGGGCGGGCGGGGGATACTGGACCGCTCCCAAGCCTTTTTTGCGGGGCCGGCCGCTGGATGCTGGACCTTCACCAGCTTCCGGAAGTTTTTCGGTGTACCCGATGGGGCCCAGCTCTGGGGACCCGGCAAGATCGAACTTCCGACAACGCGGAACGAGGCTCCGATGCTGGACCATCTGGTGCTGGCCCAAGCTGGTGAACAGGGGGCCGGGCTTGAATACCACAGGAAGAACGAAGCATTGATGTCGGTCGATTACCGGGGCTGTGCGTGGATATCCGAGGTGCTGATGGAACGGACCGACCGGCAGGCGGCACGTCGTCGTCGGACGGCCAACTTCCAACGGTTGCATGAGCTGTTGGGCGCCCACAACGAACTGCAGCTGGCCTGGGACCTGGCCGACGGGCCCTACGCTTATCCTTTCCTTCCAAAGCAGGAATTGGACTTGGCCCGTTTGCATGAACGGGGCATCCATGCTCCCCGGCTGTGGCCCGAATTGCTGGAGCGTAACGGGCTGCCCCGGTGGGAGCAGCACTTGGTCGAACAGCTCAAGCCCCTCCCCGTGGATCAACGGTACACACCGGATGGGATGGTGCAAATGGCCGAACGGATCCTGCACATGCTGGGAGCATGACCCGGCACGGGATCAAGGACACCCCAGCTTGATCAGTCAACCGCCGCGGCAATGATGTCCGCGATCTCATCGATCACCGCATCCTCCAGACCGTAGTACAGGGGCAGGCACAACACGCGGTGGGACACGGACTCCGAGATGGGGCACTCCCCGGCGCGGTTGATGTAGGGCAGCTCGGTGATGGCCGGGTTGAAGTAGCGGCGCGGGTGGATATCCCGGTCGTCCAGGGCCTTGCGCACGGTCAGCAGTTCTTCCTCGCTCCGCAACACCATCGGGAAGTAGGCGTGGTTGTATTCGGTGTCCGCCGGCACCTTGGCCAGCTGTACGGGCACCTGGGCCAAGGCTTGGGCGTAGCACTGCCACTGGTGCTTGCGCTGGGCCAGGATCGCATCCAAGTACGGCAGGTTGGCCACCCCCATAGCGGCATGCATCTCGCTGTTCTTGGCGTTCAGGCCCATGGTGAAGAACTGCTCCCCAAATTGCCCCATGGTCCGCATCAGTTTCACCTGCTTGAAGATCTCGGGGTCCTTGGTCTGCACGCTGCCACCCTCTACGGTGTGGAACACCTTGGTGGCGTGATAGCTGGTGGAGCTCACGTCGCCGTAGTTCAGCAGGCTTTCGCCCTTGTATTTGGTGCCGAAGGCGTGGGCCCCGTCGTAGATCACCTTCAGGCCGTGCTTTTTGGCGATGGCCTCGATGGCCTCCACATCGCAGGGCAGCCCATAGACGTGCGTGGCCAGGATGGCGCTGGTGCGCGGGGTGATCCGCTCCTCGATCCGGGCAGGGTCGATGCAGAACGTATCGGGATCGATGTCAACAAATACCGGCGTGCAGCCTTCCCAAATGATGCAGATGGTGGTGACCGGGTGGGAGAAGGCGGTGGTGATGATCTCGCCCTTCAGGTTCAGGGCACGGATCATCAGGTTGATGGCGATGGTGCCATTGACCATGAACAAGGGATTGGCCAATCCCACCTGTTCCTCCAAGGCTTGTTCAAACTGCCGAAGCAACTGGCCGTTATTGGTGAACCAACCACGCTGCCACACCCCGCGCATCAGCTCCATGTACTCTTCAAACGGGGGCTCGAACGCCTTGGTGACGAATATCAGTCCATGCCCACTGGACGCACTGGTCTGCTGGATAGGCTTTACCTTGTTCTCCATACGTGTTGGGTCCGCGACAAAAGTAACCTGCACCGATCTACAACCTCTTATTCCGACAGGTCCAATTCCCTGCCCAGCACGTGCGCCAATTTCTTCAGTTCCGGGGCAAAGTAGCGCTGCAATTCATCAGCCAAGCCTGGATCGAGGCGGTTGACATAGGTGCGTTTGTTGGACCGCAGTGCAAAAGCTCGATGCTCCTTGGGCAGGGCCTCCTGTCCGATGGCCTGGCAGATGTCCGCAACCACACCGGCGGGGTCCTGCTTGAACAATGGATAGCCATAAACCCTAAGCCGCCCCGGTCCAAGGTGTTCCTGGTAGGCCGCGATTTGATCGGCATACCTGCCTCGTGCAAGATAGAGATGGGCGGGTTCGTTGGTCCTCCCCGCCAATTCGTCCTCCACGGCCTGTGCGAAGCTGCGCGGATCATGGAGGTGGCCCCAACGGGAATCGCCCTTGAAATCGCGGAACATGTTCCATGCGGAGAATGCCCGGAGCACGGGATCCCGCAAGATGGCCACGCAGATCGCATTTGGCAGATGTTCGGCGATCCGTGGCGCCGAACGCCCGGCGTGGATCAGGTAACCGGGTGAGGCCTCGAAGGTGAAATGCCCGAACGATCTTGCCGGGATGGCCGGGAACATTTCCCGGTACCGCTCCATTCCTTTGGCATACTTCGCATCGTCGCTGAAGAAATGAAGCTCCTTTTCCTTCGGCCTTGCGGCCTTGGGGTGTGCGGCTAAAATGCTGAACAGGGCAGTGGTCCCGGCTTTTTGGGCGCCGATGACCACGATGGACGGGGTCATGCGGGGCCGCACTTTTTCAAAGAGGTTGCGCAAGCGGTTCATGTTGCGGGAACCGTAGCCTGCACGGTCCATGGTATCTGCAGGCGGAACATGCCTTTGCGTCGTCCGTGCCAAGCGCCGTCCCTGGGCGGCTCCACGACCTGGAAGGCCACCACCTGATCTTCCCGGAAACTCATCCGGCCCTGGTGCGAAACGCCAATATGCAATCGATATTCCCCAGCGTTGAACAAATGTCCCGGGAAACGGCAGCGCAGCACATGGTGGCCCTTGTCCAGGAAGTGGCCGTCCAGCCCCTCCCGGCTGTTGGTGGTAAAAACGACGAAGTCGTCGGCGTTGACCACCTGCATATTCACGGCTGTGTGGTCCGCTTGGTGGATGTCCAAACCGATCTCCACCTTCACGGCGTCCTCCCACCGGAAGGCGTCGCCGCCGGAGGCGGGGCTTACCCGCACATGGCGCAGGTGGGCCACCTCGTTGCCGGGAGCCTCGTGCGGTGCCCAGGTGCGTTCGGTGGTGGCGGTGTTGTAGTTCTGCAGGTAGGCGCCCACCACTTCCTCCGTGGGCCCCTGCATGCGTACCCGGCCTTTGTCCAGCCAGATCACGCGGTGGCAGAGGCTGCGCATGGCGGTCATGTTGTGGCTCACGAAGAGGACCGTGCGGCCGCTCTTTGCGCTGCTTTTCATCTTGCCCATGCTCTTGCGCTGGAACTCGGCATCGCCCACGCTGAGCACTTCATCCACGATGAGGATCTCGGGCTCCAGGTGGGCGGCCACGGCGAAGCCGAGGCGCACGCGCATGCCGCTGCTGTATCGCTTCACCGGGGTGTCGATGTGGTGGGTGACGCCGCTGAAGGCGATGATCTCGTCCATCTTGGCATCCACCTCGGCGCGGCGCATGCCGAGGATGGCGCCGTTGAGGTAGATGTTGTCCCTGCCGGTAAGCTCGGGGTGGAAGCCGGTGCCCACCTCCAGGAGGCTGCTCACCTTGCCGCGCATGCGAATGACGCCCTCGGTGGGCAGGGTGATGCGGCTGAGCAGCTTGAGCAGGGTGCTCTTGCCCGCGCCGTTGTGGCCGATGATGCCCACCACTTCGCCCTTGCGCACCTCGAAGCTCACGTCGCGCAGGGCCCAGAAGTCCTCGCCGATGCGCTGGGGATCCACGGCCATGTCCAGGGGCACGGTGGGGTCGGGCCGGCCGAGCAGTTTGGCGGTCCAGGCCTTCACATCATCGGTGAACTGCTGGCGGTTCAGGGTGCCCAGGCGGTAGCGTTTGCCCACGCCCTGCACCTGCACCATGAGGGGAGCTTCTGACATGCGCCGCGAAGGTAACGCCCCTGCGGTTCCCCAACGGTCACTGCGAGGCCTTGCGCTTATGGCAAGGCCGAAGCAGTCTTTGATCCCATGACGCGAGTGCAGGGGGAATTAAGG
>JAHDVX010000010.1:6981-119614 GCA_023382455.1 Flavobacteriales bacterium | reverse complement strand
AGGTGATGGAGAGCATGGCCTTGTGCTTGAGGTTATCGTGGGCCTTCAGGATGGCCGCCACTTCTGCTTTGCTCAGGACCAACGGCAGTTTGCTCTCTTTGCGTGGCCGCTCGATGAACGTTACACGCTGGGCATCACCCAGTACGTCCTTGTAGTAATAGCGTACGGCATTCACGATCTGGTTCAGGTAGCTGTTGCTCACCTTGCGTCCGGTGGTCAGCTCGTGCTGGAAGGTTTCAATGTCCTCCGTACGGATATCATTGGGGTGCTTGCCGGGGAAGCGGAGCAAAAGCTGGCGGAAGGCGGATAGGTACGCGTCGATCGTGCGTGGACTGTAGCGGGCGATCTCCAGCTTGCGCTGCATGGCGGCCAGGGCTGCTTCCTGTGTTGCGTTCAGTGGAACAGGCCGTAGGCTGGAACTTGGTTGGCGGGGCGTGGGGGTTGAAGCGGGGCGTGCTTGGGCGAACAACGCCTTCGGCTCCACCCAAGCAAGGCCCTTGAACACTTGAAAGATCCCACGCAAATGTTCCGGTGTGTTGGGCAGGTGCCAGCACCGTTGGCTGCGGCTCCACTGGGCTCCCGCCTGTTTGGCAGCAGCGATCAGGGCGGTGTCGTACGGAAAGCGCAGGGCAATGCGGCGCTGACCGTTGTGCTCCAAGGCATCCAGGACAACTGCCTTCCGGTCGACGGGTTTTTCGGCAGTCATGGGCCGATGAAGATAGACGGAATGCACATTCATCCGCTTGTTCCCGCGAGCATGGCGAGCATGTGCTGAAGGTCACATGCCTGCGGGGGGGCGATCGGACTTTGGGTGCCACACAGCGGCTGCGTGGGGAGGGGCAGGGGCACTCCCGCTCACAGCACGGCCACCACCGTTTCCAACTTGATCCCCCGGGAGCCCTTCACCAGGATCACCTTGCCTGTGGGCGGATCGGCTTTCAATACAGCGGCCAAGGCATCCGCATCGGCATGGCAGCGGGCATCGCCCACGGCCTGCACGAATTCCTTGCCGACGAGCAAGGCCTGAAGCCCCAGCCGGTCCACCAAGGCGGCGATGGCCGCATGTTCAGCCCGGCTCACCTCGCCCAGTTCCAGCATATCGCCGAGGATGGCCAGCTTGGGCCGGTCGCTGGGGAGCTGCCCGAAGTTGGTGAGCGCCGCTGCCATGCTGGTGGGGTTGGCATTGTAGGCATCCAGGATCAGCTGGTTGCGGCCGGTGTCCTTCAGTTGGGAGCGGTTGTTGCTGGGCGTGTATTCCGAGAGGGCCTCGGCGATCACTTCATCGGGCACGCCGAAGTGGTGGCCGATGCATACCGCCGCCAAGGCGTTGGGGGCGTTGTAGTTGCCGATCAGGTGCGTGCCGATGTGGTAATGCCCGTGTTCGCGAAGGTGGTCGTCGAACACCAGTTCCATGCAGGGGTCTTCGCTTTCAACGGCGTTGCCGCGCGTGCCCAAACCTTCTGCACCACCGTAGGTGACGCGTTGCAGGCCTTCACTTTTTTCCATCAGCAGGGCGTCGTCCCCGTTCACGAAGGCGGTGCCATCATGCCGGCGCAGCCAGGCGTAGAGCTCGGTCTTGGTGCGCACCACGCCTTCCAGGCTTCCGAAGCCTTCGAGGTGGGCCTTGCCGATGTTGGTGATCAGCCCGTGCGTGGGCTCGGCGATGGCGCAGAGCTCGGCGATGTCGCCCGGCTTGCTGGCACCCATCTCAATGATGGCGATGCGGTGCTCGGGCTTCAGCTTCAGCAGGGTGAGCGGCACGCCGATGTGGTTGTTCAGGTTGCCTTCGGTGGCCAAGGTGGCACGGTCGGCGGCCAGCACAGCGTGGGTCAATTCCTTAGTGGTGGTTTTACCGTTTGTGCCGGTGATGGCGATGAACGGGATGACGAAGGTGCGGCGGTGGTGCCGTGCGAGGTCCTGCAGGGCCTTCAGGGTATCGGGCACCAGCAGGAAGCGGTCGTCCACGGCCACGGCGGGGTCGTCCACCACGGCGCAGGCCGCACCGCTTTCCAGGGCCTTGGCGGCAAAGGCGTTGGCGTTGAAGTGGGGGCCGCTGAGGGCGAAGAACATGCCGCCGGCCAGGGATTTCCGCGTATCCGTAAAAACGCCGGCCGTGTCCAGGAAACGTGCATGAAGCGATCCGATGCTCACCATGGCGCAAAGGAAAGGCCCCGGCCGCTTGCACGGTCCGGGGCCTGAAAAGGGCGTGTGGTCCGGTTACTTCTTCAGGCTCTTGCGGCGCTTGTCATCGCCCAGGCCCACGGGGCTTCCCACGCGGGTCATGGCGCAGCGGAAGCCGATGGTGGCGGTGCTTTGGCGCTCGTCGAGGTAACGGCGGGTACCGGGATTGGCCCAGTAGATGCGGTCGGCCCAGCTGGCACCCTTGTACACGCGGGCGTGGTCGTTGATCAGCGTGGTCTTGCCCCAGTCGTACATGGCATTGCCCTCGTAGTCGGCCTGCTCGTAGTAGATGCTGCTTTCCACATCACCGTCGGTGAAGTCGATGTTGTCGCTTTCGCGGTAGTTGCGGCGGTCGATGTTCTCCTCCACGGTCACGCGGCGCTCCTTGAGCTGGCCGGGCTGGTCAGCCTGGTATTCGCTGAGGCCGGCCAGCAGTTTGGGGCAGATCTCCAGGTCCTGGCCCTTGATCATGTCCACCATGTCCTGCACCAGCTGGTTGGCGGGGTCGGACTTGCGCTGGTTGTTGAGTTCCACGGCCTGTTCGATCTTGGTGAGCAGGTCATCGATCAGCTTGCCTTCCTCCTCGGAGGCGCGGTTGGCCATTTTCTCCTGGAACTGGGTGAGCCAGTACTTGATGCCGTCGATGTCGTAGATCACCTTGTCGTACTTGTCGGCGATGGCCCCGTCGCTGTTGAGCACCTTGGTCTTGAACACGTTGCCGCGGAAGGGCTGCAGGTCGTTGTTGTCCTCGAAGCTGAGCGCGCGGTACACGTCCATGGTCCATTCGCTCACGTTGCCGGCCATGTTGTACAGGCCGTAATCGTTGGGCCAGTAGGTGTACACGGGGGCGGTGATGTCGGCGTTGTCATTCAGGCTGCCTGAGACGCCCATGTAGTCGCCGCGGCCGCGCATGAAGTTGCCGCGGAAGTCACCGAAGAAGGCACCACCCTTCTTGCGGTTGTCGTAGCGCACGAAGTGGCCGTTCCACGGATAGACGCGGCGCTCCACGATGCGCTCGTCCACCGTGTTGCCCACCAGGCCGTAGGCGGCGAACTCCCATTCCGCTTCGGTCGGGAGGCGGTATCGGGGCAGGACGATGCCATCCTCCATGCGGATGTTGCGGGTGTCGCGGTTGGGGTTGAAGTCCTGGACGCCGTCCACCTTCTTGCCGCTCTCGTACTGGCCGGCCAGGTAGCTGTCGGTGGTGAAGTGGTCCTCATTGATCTGGTTGGGGTAGTGCTCGAAGAGGCCCTCGCGGATCAGGATGGCCTCGTTCACGCGGTCGCCGCGCCAGGCGCAGTAGTCGTTGGCCTGCAGCCAGTTGACGCCCACCACGGGGTAGTCGCGATAGGCCGGGTGGCGCAGGTAGTACTCCACCTTGGGCTCCATGAAGGCGAGCTTGCTGCGCCACACCAGGGTGTCCGGCAGGGCCTTCTTGTAGATCTCGGGGTAGTCGGCACCATACACGCGGTCCAGCCAGTAGAGGTATTCCAGCCAGTGGAAGTTGGTCACCTCGGTCTCGTCCATATAGAAGGATGAAACCGTGACGGTGCGGGGGATGTTGTTCCACTCATGGGTGAGGTCGTCCACCACGCGGCCCATGGTGAACTGGCCGCCTTCGATCAGCACCAGGCCTGGTCCGGTTTCCTGCTCCTCGAACGGGGCCTTTTCAAAACCGCCGTTGCGCGAGTCGTTGTAGTTCCAACCTGTGGCGGTGCTCTGTTCAAATCGGCAGCTGCTGAGCAGCAGGGCCGAGCAGGCGAGCAAGCCGATGTGCCGTGTCAGGTTCATGGTCTTGGTTTGTTCGTGGCTGGTTCCTTGGTCCTTAGAACGTGGGGCAGGGCACGGTGCGTACCCGGCGGCGTTTCTTCTTGCAGTCGAATTGCAGGGTGAGGCTGACCTCATGCGATCCCGCCGTGGCGGTGGTGAGCTTGCTGGTGGTGACGTCGTAGCTGTAGCCGAACTTCATGTGCTCGGTATGGAAGCCGATGAGGGCGATGAAGGCATCCTTGGAACGGTACCAGAGGCCGGCCATGATGGGGCCGTGGTCCACGTACAGGCCCAGGTTCAATTGCCGGAACGCTGCTTGTTGCTGGTAGAGTATGTTCGGGGAGATCTTTGTTTTGGCTTCACCGTACTTGCCGCGCATGCCCAAGGGGATGGCCGCGCCGCCATGGGCGGTGAGCTTCATGGGCATCTTGCTCGTTCCTACGATAAGCGATTCGTTTGGTTCGGTGAGGTGGTGCGCCGCGAAGCCCACGAAGAAGATGTCGGTGTAGCCCAGGATGCCGGCGGAAAAGTCGGCGTTGCCCACGCTGCCGCCACGGGGAATGTCGTTGGTGGCGTAGATGAAGCCGCGCCGCGGGTCGATCATGTCCCCGAAGGTGAGCTTGTTCCAATCCAGCGATTTCTGGAAGTAGGTGGCCTGGAAGCCGGCCTTGATGGAGAATTTGCGGCTCACCGCCTGGGTGTAGGAGTAGATGCCGCTCACGGTGGTGGTGTTCAGCGTGCCCTTGCCCGCCTGGTCGCTGGTGACCAGCAGGCCCAGGCCGCCCATGATGCCCCGCACGTCCTGGTCATAGCTGGCACTGGAGGTGACGAACGTGCCGCTGAGGGCGGGCCACTGGTTGCGGTAGTTGAGCGTCACCCGCGGGCAGCGCGCCGTACCCGCGAAGGCCGGGTTCAGGTAGAGCGGGTTGGCGTAAAACTGCGTAAACTGGGGGTCCTGCGCCGCCGCGGAGAAGGTGCCCAAAAGACTCAACGCGAGCATCAATGCCGCGCTTCTGCCGGTCCATTTTCTCATGCTACACGATCGTTCAGTGCCTTTTGAGACCGCCAAGTATACGCAGCGTGCCGCAGTTCGTTGTTATTGTACCCGCAATAAGAAGCCATGTCGGCCGTTGACGGGTTGTCCCGTATTGAACGGGCCGAAGGTATACTTTCGGCCCATTCGGCGGACAAAAGCCCATTGCGAACACATGCGGACCCTTTTCGGCCTGATCCTCCTTGCTTCCATCCCCGCCTCGGCCCAACAGCTCCAGCCGCTGCGGACCCAACAGGATGGGCCAGGCCGGATCCCCGCTGCGGCGTCCACCACCCCTGCGCTGCCTGCCTGGTGGGCCAATGCCCGGTTTGATGCCGATCGGTCCCAGTTGCCGATGGCGCACGAACACCGCGAACTGACCAGCGGAACCACCGGCTTCACCGCCCACCTCACCGACCAACAATGGCAGGACCTGAGCCCCGCCGAGCTTGAAGCCCTGCCGGGCCTGGGCACACCCGGCCCGGAACCGGTGCTGCGCACCGCCCTGGGCCATGCACGGAAGCGCCCAGTGGCCTTGGTGGACATCGAACCCTACCGACGGAACCCGGCCAATGGCCGCATCCAACGGCTGATGAGCTACCGGCTGAACATCGTGGAGGAGCACGGGGCCAAGGGAGGCGCCCGGTCCGCGGTGTACCCCGATCATTCCAAGCTGGCCCAAGGCGATTGGTACCGGTTCACCGTGGCCAAGGAAGGCGTTTACGAGCTCACCTATTCCTTCCTCCAGCAATTGGGCGTGGACGTGGAGAACCTCGCCTCTGACGCCATCAACATCTACGGCAACCACGCCGGCCTGCTTCCTTTTACCAATCTGCCGCACCTGCCCACCGACCTCTTGCAGAACGCCATTCTGGTGGAGGATGGCGGCGATGGGGTGTTCGGCCCCGGCGACCGCCTGTTGTTCCACGCCAGCGGGGCACAGCGCTGGGTGACCAGCCCGGATGGTCGGTATTTCTCGCATGTGAAGAACGTCTACTCCGATTCGGCCAGCTATTTCCTGGGCATTGGCACCGATCTGCCCAAGCGCATCGGCCCGGCACAGTTGACCACTGCTTCACCCACCGATGAAGTGACCGTTTTCAACGACAGGCAGGTGTTGGATATCGACGGGGTGAATGTGGTGAAGTCGGGGCGCACCATGTTCAGCGATGTTTATGACCAGGTGACCAGCTACAACTACAGCTTCCAAGTGCCGAACCTGCATGCCGGTGACACCGCACGCCTGCAAGTGAACGTGATGGGGCGCTCCATCGGGGGAAACAGCTCCTTCACCGTACAGGCGGCCGGCACCACCACCACCATTCCCATCGTGGCCGTGGGCACCAATGAAACGGCCCCGTACGGGAGCTATGCCAGCACGGTGATCGGCGTGCCTGCGGTGGGCTCGTCCCTCACGGTTTCCGTGGCCTTCAACAAGTATGACCCCATCACCTCCATCGGGTACATGGATTTCCTGGAGCTGAACGCCCGGCGCGACCTGCGCATGAGCGGCGACCAGTTGGCCTTCCGCGACCTGGCCTCCGTAGGACCCGGGCGGGTGGGGCATTTCGTGCTGGAACAGGCCCAGTCCGTTTGGCGCATCTGGGAGGTCACCACACCCACGGATGTGCGCGAGGTGGAGGCCCCGCTATCGGGAACGCAACGCAGCTTCCTTGCCGCCACCGACAGCCTGCGTGAGTTCATCGCATTCAGGAACAGCGGACTGCTGCAGCCCACGGCCATCGGCCCGGTGCCGGCGCAGGACCTGCATGCCACGCCCACCGGCACCGACCTGGTGATCGTGGCCCCGGCTGAGTTCCTGGGTGAGGGCCAGCGCCTGGCCCAGCGCCGCGCCGAGGAAGGCCTGAACGTGGTGCTGGCCACCACCCAGCAGGTGTACAACGAGTTCTCCTGCGGCCAGCGCGACGCCACGGCCATCAAGCGCTACATGAAGATGCTCTATGACAGGGCGGGCACCGACCCGATGGCGATGCCCCGCTACCTCCTGCTCATGGGCGACGGCTCCTACAACAACCTCAACCAGGGGCTGAACAACCAGAACTGGATCCCCACCTACCAAAGCCTGGATGCCTGGTCCTGGACGCGATCCTATACCTCCGATGACTACTTCGTGATCCTGGACGACGATGAGGGCGAGGAGCCCAATGACCTGATCGATATGGGCGTGGGCCGCCTGCCGGTAAGTAGCCTGCAGCAGGCCAAGGCCGTGGTGGACAAGCTGCTGGGCTACGACAAGCTCGACCTGCTTTCCGCCGCAGGCACCACCTGTGATGCAGCGGGGGATGGCGGTGCGGCCGACTGGCGCAACTCGGTGCTCTTCTGCTCGGATGACCAGGACGGCTCTCGCTTCGAGGGCGACATCCACATGGCCAACAGCGACCAGCTGGCCCGGCGGGTGGAGCATGAGGAGCCCTGCCTGAACGTGAACAAGATCTACCTGGATGCCTATGTGCAGTACAGCACCCCCGGAGGGCAGCGCTACCCCGAGGCTTCCGGCGAGCTGCGCGACCGTGTCCAAAAGGGCTGCCTGCTGGTGAACTACGTGGGCCACGGCGGGGAGGTGGGCTGGTCCCATGAACGCATCCTGGACAACGCCACCATCCTGGGCTGGACCAATTTCGACCGCCTGCCCCTGTTCATGACCGCCACCTGCGAGTTCAGCCGGTGGGACGATCCCGTGCGCACCTCGGCTGGGGAGTATGTGCTGCTGAACCCCAACGGGGGCGGCATCGGCCTTATGACCACCACCCGCCTGGCCTTCAGCAGCCAGAACCAGGCCATCTCCAACGATTTCTACGACGTGGTCTTCCTGCCCACCGATGAACAGGGCCGCGACCAGCGCCTGGGTGATACCTACCGCCGCGCCAAGGTGGCCGCCACGCCCGCTTCCAACACCGGAACGCCCAACCACCGCAACTTCTCCCTCCTGGGCGACCCCTCCATGCGGCTGGCCATGGCCCGCAACACCGCCATGGTCACGGCCATCACCGACACCTTGGGCAATCCGCTGGACACCATCAAGGCCCTGGCCACCGTGCGCATCAGCGGCACGGTGAACGGCACCGACGGGCAGGTGCTCACCGATTTCAACGGCGTGGTGATGCCCACCATCTACGACAAGCAGACCGACGTGTCCACCTTGGTGAACGATCCCGCGCCCACGGCTTCACCCTTCGAGTTCAAGGTGCGCAGGAACGTGATCTACCGCGGCCGCGCCACGGTGACCAACGGCCAGTTCCAGTTCACTTTCGTGGTGCCCAAGGACATCGACTACCGCGTGGACTCCGGCAGGGTATCCCTCTATGCGGAAGGTCTGGCCACCAATGCATGCGGATACAGCAATTCGCCCTTGGTGGGCGGCACGGACAATACGGCTCTCGCCGACAATGAAGGCCCGGGGATCGAGCTGTACATGAACGACGCCTCCTTCGTGAACGGAGGCACCACCAACGAAACACCCCTGCTCTTCGCCAAGCTGTTCGACCGCAGCGGCATCAACACCATGGGCAGCAGCATCGGCCACGACCTTACCGCGGTGCTGGACGCCAACACCCAGAATGCCGTGGTGCTCAACGACTGGTACGAGGCCGACAAGGACACCTACCGAAGCGGACAGGTGCGCTACCGCTTCTCCGGCATCGCCGAGGGAAGCCACACCTTGGACCTCAAGGCGTGGGACGTGTACAACAACAGCAGCAACAAGAGCATCGAGTTCGTGGTGGCCCCTTCGGCCGAGCTTGCCCTGGAGCATGTGCTGAACTACCCCAACCCCTTCACCACCCACACGGAGTTCTACTTCGAGCACAACCGCCCCTGCACCACCCTGGACTGCCAGGTGCAGGTGTTCACCATCTCCGGCCGGCTGGTGAAGACCATCAACCGGAGGCTGGACTGCGAGGGATTCCGCAGTGAACCACTGGCGTGGAACGGCCTGGATGACCACGGCGACCGGATCGGGCGGGGGGTGTACCTCTATCGCCTGAGCATCACCACCCCCACGGGGGAAAAGGCGGACAAGATCGAGAAGCTGGTGATCCTGCGCTGACCGCACAATAAGCTCCCGCCACCCCCGTATATTTGGCCACTTCCCCCCGAAAGTCCCCTCGATGAGCCTTTCCATCCGCCATGCCGCCGCTTTCTGTGCGATCCCGGCCTTTACGGCCCTGCACGCGCAGGTGAGCCAAGGCTGCATCAGCGAACTCAGCGGCCAGGAGTGCGGCCCGCGCCTGAACACCATCACCACTGCGGTACCCTTCCTGATGATCGGCCCCGACTCCCGCTCCGGCGGCATGGGTGATGCCGGCGTGGCCCTGCCTGCCGATGCCAACGCCATGCACTGGAACCCCAGCAAGCTCGCCTTCGCCGAGAACGAAGGCGAATTCCGCGTCTCCGTCTCCCCGTGGCTGCGGAACCTGGTGCCCGACATGAGCCTGGCCTACCTGGCCGGCTACCGCAAGCTGAAGAACAAGCGCAGCGCCATCGGCGGCTCGCTCCGCTATTTCAACCTCGGCAGCATCACCTTCACCGACATGGGCGGCAATACCATCCGCGACTTCAAGCCTGCGGAGTTCGCCGTGGACCTGGCCTTTGCCCAGCAGTTCAGCGACCGCTTCTCCGGAGGCATCGCCCTGCGCTACATCAACAGCAACCTCACCGGGGGCCTCAATGTGAACGGCGCCAACACCAAGGCCGGGCAGGCCGTGGCCGCTGACGTGTCCTTCTTCTACCAGAACACCGACATCCTCATTTCCTCCACGCCGGCCACGCTCGCCTTCGGCCTGAACATCTCCAACATCGGCAACAAGATGTCCTACAGCGAGACATCAAGGACCGACTTCCTGCCGATCAACCTCCGCCTGGGCCCTGCGCTCACCGTGGATATCGACGAGTACAACAGCCTCACCTTCAACGCCGACATCAACAAGCTGCTGGTGCCCACCCCACCGGTGTACAAGACCGTGGTGGACGATGAAGGGAAGACCACCTATGTGCAGGAGAACGGGGAGTATGTGGTGTTCAGCGGGCAAGACCCCAATCGGGGCGTGGCGGCCGGCATCTTCGGCTCCTTCAACGATGCCCCGGGCAACGTGTACGTGGACGCCAACGGGGAGCAGCATGTGGAGGAAGGCAGCCAGTTCAAGGAGGAGTTGCGCGAGTTCTATTACGGCGGTGGCCTAGAGTACTGGTACGCCAAGCAGTTCGCCTTCCGCACGGGCTACTTTTGGGAGGCGGCCACCAAGGGCGACCGCAAGTATTTCACCATGGGCCTGGGCGTGAAGTACAGCATCTTCTCGCTGGACTTCAGCTACCTGATCGCCAACACCACCCGCAGCCCGCTGGCGAACACGCTGCGCTTCACCCTCGGGTTCAACTTCGACGGCAAGGCCAAGAAGAAGGCGGACACCGGCGAATGATGGTGCGCGCCGGTTTCGGCTACGACAGCCACCGCCTGGTGGAAGGGCGACCGCTGATGCTGGGCGGCATCCATGTGCCGCATCACTTGGGCAGCCTGGGCCACAGCGATGCCGACGTGGTGCTGCACGCCTTGTGCGATGCCCTGCTGGGCGCCTTGGCGCTGGGCGACATCGGCGCCCACTTCCCCGATACGGACCCCGCGTACAAGGATGCGGACAGCCGCAAGCTGATGGCCGCCGTGGTGCAGCTGGTGCATGCCAGGGGCTGGAAGGTGGCCAACGTGGATTGCACCGTGGTGCTGGAGCGCCCCAAGCTCAGGCCCCACATCGATGCCATGCGCGGCACCATCGCCGGGCTGTTGCAGGTAGATGCGGATGCCGTTTCCGTGAAGGCCTCCACCAACGAGCGCATGGGGTTCACCGGCCGGGAGGAAGGTGTGTGCGCCTACACGGTGGCGTTGCTGGAGCGGGCTTGAGCAATCCCGGGCCGCTCAATCGCCGCGGTCGCGCTTCATTGCAGCGAACGAGCCGTGGCCTTTCCCCTCATCGTGGAAGAACACGCGGAGCTCGGCCGTGTCGCGCAGCAGGTCGATGCGGCCCACCTCCACGCGGATCGGCCGGAAGCCCAGCCGCTGTTCCAGGTCGGCGTAAAGCTGTTCCTTGTTCTCCGGCTTGATCAGGTCCACCCGCTCATACACGAGCAGGCGCATGCCTTCGTGCCGCGTGAGCCACACCCGTTCCAGCAGGAACACCAGCACCAGGATCACCAGGTTGGTGAAGAGCAGTTCCGCCAGGCTCACCGATTTGCTCGCCAGGGCGTTGAGCACCGCCAGGGTGATCACCGCGAACAGATAGGTCATGTCCTTGACCTCGATCTGCTCGGTGCGGTAACGGATCACGCTGAAGATGGCGAAGAGGCCGAAGCCGAAGCCCATGCTGAGCTTCACGTTGTTCATCAGGATGCACAGGAAGAAGATCAGCACATTGAAGATGAAATAGGTGAAGAGGTTCTCCTTCTTGCGGTGCACCGGGTAGTAGATGAGGCGGATTAGGATGAAGACCACCACGGCATCCAGCGCGAACTTGAAGACCAGTGGCCACAGGTCCTCATTGAACAGATGCATATCGAACAACTTCCTATCCATAAAGGGTGGGGGTCAGGCGGCCCGCCCCAGTTTGCGGGCGCGCAGCAGCAGGGGTTTGAACAGGTTGGCCTTGATGCCGGGCCGCAACAGGGTGGAGCCCACGCAATACTTGCTGAACCGGGTAGGGGGTGCCGGCAGGGCGTGCATGCGGGCCGCGAAGGGTGAGCCATGCCCGGTACGCCCTTCCTTGAGTTCGGCGATGCAGATGCCGGGAAGTTCCGCTTGCCGGTCCCCCAGGCTGAAGGCGATGGAGAGGTCCAGGGTGATCCGCTCCACGCGTTCCTGGTGCACCAGGGTGTAGCGGAAGAACTCGTTGCGCAGCGTGGGGAACAGCGGACCGTCGGGCGCGGCGTGCAGCGCCACGAAGGCGGCCTGTTCCGGCGTGAAGGTCTCCGCCAGGGCCGGGATGGGCATGCGGCGCTTGTCCGTGCTGCCGCGGCCCGTGCGGCGCTTCACCTCCAGGAAGCAGGTGCCGGAGCCCACGTACTCGCGCATGCGCACCTTGCACCGGCGCGGGCGGCCGTTGTGGTGGTCATGGAAGAACTGCAGCCGGGCCGTATCGAAGTACAAGGTCCGGTACCGTACGCCGCGTTGGCCGCCCACTTCCAGCACGCGGTATTCGTCCGCGAGGTCCGCCAGCACCCCCGGCAGGTCGCCCAGGGAGACGAGGTACTTCGTGTCCACGCGGGATTGCAGGGCCACCTTGTCCATCTCGCCAAGGGTGATGGCCGGGAAATGCGCAAGGGTCTCGCGAAGGGTATCCATGAGGACGGGGAACAAGCCGTGGGGCGTGTACGGACGAAAGGTGGGAAAGGTATGCAGGCAAGTGTAATTTCGGCACCTTTTGCACCATGGCACAAACCCGGAAGATCGCGCTGCACTACCTGCAGCATGCCTCGTGGGCGGCGCTCCCGCCCGATGATCGCGAGCTGTTGGAGCTGGCGGCCAAGGCTGCCCGCAACGCCTATGCGCCCTACTCCAAGTTCAAGGTGGGCGCGGCCGCCCGCATGGAAAGCGGCGAGATCATTCCCGGCAGCAACCAGGAGAACGCCAGCTTCCCGGCGGGCACCTGTGCCGAGCGCACCGCCCTGCACGCCGCCATGGCCGTGCTGCCCAAGGGGACCGTGGAAAGCATGGCCATCGTGGTGCCCCAGGTGAAGGGATCGCGCCCGGTGACCCCCTGCGGCATCTGCCGGCAGGCCCTGGTGGAGCAGGAACGGCGCCAAGGCGGCCCTATCCGCCTGCTCCTGGGCATCGTGAAGGGCCCGGTGATCGAGACTTTCAGCGCGGAGACCCTGCTGCCGCTCTCCTTCGACAGCAGCCAGCTGGGGCGCAAGCCACGCTGAGCCGGGCTATCTTTGCGCGGTCCCATCCTATCCCATGAGCGATTCCATTGCGAGTAAGCCCAAGGCGGGCAAGAAGGCCCCCGCGGGGAAGAACATGTTCGGCAAGGAGATCCGCTTGCGCTGGTACAAGGACATGCTGCTGATGCGCCGCTTCGAGGAGAAGACCGGCCAGCTTTACACCCAGCAGAAGTTCGGCGGGTTCTGCCACCTCTACATCGGCCAGGAAGCCATCCTCGCCGGGCTGGTCACCGCCATGCGCAAGGACGACCGCATCATCACCGGCTACCGCGACCACGTGCACCCCTTGGTGCTCGGCGTCTCCCCGGGGGAGGTGATGGCGGAGCTCTTCGGCCGCAGCACCGGCAGCAGCAAGGGCAAGGGCGGCAGCATGCACTACTTCGACAAGGAGCGCAACCTCTTCGGCGGCCACGGCATCGTGGGCGCGCAGATCGCCCTGGGCGCGGGCATCGCCTTCGCCGACCTGTACCGCGGCGGCGACCAGGTGACCTATTGCTTCTTCGGCGACGGCGCGGCCCGGCAAGGCATCCTGCATGAGACCTTCAACATGGCCATGAACTGGAAGCTGCCCGTGGTGTTCGTGATCGAGAACAACGACTACGCCATGGGCACCAGCGTGGAGCGCACCAGCAATGTGCATGAATTGTACAAGCTGGGCTTGAGCTACAACATGCCCGGCGTGCCCGTGAACGGCATGAGCTGCGAGGAGGTGCACATCGCGTTCGCGGATGCGGCGGCCCATGTGCGCGCGGGCAATGGCCCCATCCTGCTGGAGGTGAAGACCTACCGGTACCGCGGCCACAGCATGAGCGACCCCGGCACCTACCGCACCAAGGAGGAGGTGGAGGAATACAGGAAGCGCGACCCCCTGGAAGCGGAGCGCGCCACGCTGCTGGAGAACAAGTGGGCCACCAAGGAGCAGCTGGAGAAGCTGGATGAAGAAGTGAAGGCCCAAGTAGAGGCCGCCGTGAAGTTCGCCGAGGAAAGCCCCTATCCCGCGCCGGAGGAACTGTACATCGACGTTTACAAGGAAAAAGATTATCCCTTCATCAAGGATTGAACATGGCCGAGGTGATCAACATGCCGCACTTGAGCGACACCATGACCGAAGGCGTGGTGTCCAAGTGGCACAAGAAGGTGGGGGATACGGTGAAGAGCGGCGAGATCCTCGCCGACATCGAGACCGACAAGGCCACCATGGAGTTTGAGAGCTACTACGACGGTGTGCTGCTCCACGTGGCCGTGGAGGAAGGCAAGGCCGCACCGGTGGATGCGCTGCTGGCCGTCATCGGCAAGAAGGGCGAGGACATCAGCGGGTTGCTGAAAGCCTCCGAGGCCAAGGAAGCCGTGGAAGCCAAGGAGGTGAAGCAGGAGAAGGAAGTGAAGGAAGAAAGGCCCGTGGTGGAGGCGAAGCCGGAGAGGAAAGAAGTAGTGATGGCTGCACCCGCCGCGGTAGCTACCGCCCCGGTGCGCACCGCCGCGCCCTCCATGCCTTCCAACGGTCGCCTGAAGGCCAGCCCGCTCGCCCGCCGCTTGGCCGAGGAGCGCGGCATCGACATCAGCCGCGTGCGCGGCACCGGCGATGACGGCCGCGTGGTGAAGCAGGACATCGAGAACTTCACCGGTGGCGCCTTGGCGGCCCCGCAGGTGGAGGCGTTCACGGAAGTGCCCGTGAGCCAGATGCGCAAGACCATCGCCAAGCGCCTGGCCGAAAGCAAGTTCAGCGCACCGCACTTCTACCTCACCATCGCCGTGGACATGACCAACGCCATGGCGGCGCGCGAGGCCATCAACAAGGCCGTGGCCCCGGACAAGATCAGCTTCAACGACCTGGTGATCAAGGCCTGCGCCATGGCCCTGCGGCAGCACCCCAAGGTGAACAGCAGCTGGCTGGGCGACCCCACCTCCGCTGATGTTGCGGCGGGCGCGCGGATCCGGTTCAACCAGCACGTGCACATCGGCGTGGCCGTGGCGGTGGAGGAGGGCCTGCTGGTGCCCGTGGTCCGCTTTGCCGACGGCAAGACGCTGCGCACCATCGGCGCCGAGGTACGCGAGTACGCCAAGCGTGCAAAGGCGAAGAAGCTGCAACCTCAGGATTGGGAGGGGAACACCTTCACCATCAGCAACCTCGGCATGTTCGGCATCGACGAGTTCACGGCCATCATCAATCCGCCGGATGCATGCATCCTCGCGGTGGGCGCCATCAATGAAGTGCCTGTGGTGAAGAACGGCGCCGTGGTGCCGGGCCACGTGATGAAGCTCACCCTGAGTTGCGACCACCGCGTGGTGGACGGTGCCACCGGTGCGGCCTTCCTGCAGACCCTGCAAGGCATGCTGGAGAACCCGGTGCTGATGCTGGGGGCCGCCAGTATTTGATCCCATGGAAGACCGGACCAGGAACGACCGGAAAGGGAGTTTCCTGGTGCTGGTGCAGTTTGCCTGTATTGCCGTGTTGGCACTGGCCGGGTCGTGGGTGTTGCCATGGTGGTCGTGGATGCTGTTCGTCCTGGGGCTTGCGGTGCTCGGCTGGGCCGCGGTATCGCTGGGTGTCGCCAACATCACCGCGCTGCCTGAACCCACCGGCGGCAACACCTTGAGCAAACGCGGCATCTACCGCTACGTGCGCCATCCCATGTACCTCTCCGTGCTGCTGTGCGGCGCGGCCTTGGCCTTCGGCGCACCGACTTTGCTCCGCTGGGTGGCCCTGGTGGTGGTAGGCATCGACCTGGTCATCAAGATCCGCTATGAGGAAGCGCGCCTCACCGCCCGCCATCCGGACTATCCGGAATTGATGCAAGGCGTGGCCAGGTTGCTGCCGGGGGTGTGGTGAATGCGGGTTGCGAGGCATGAGCTGTGAGCCGTGAGCTGTAGGCCACAAGCCACAAGCCACAAGCCACAAGCTGCCGCCTGCCCCTGCTTACTTCCCCACAACCCGGCCCGGCCTATTTTCGGGCCATGCCGGACGTGTTGGCCACGGAGATCGAATTCCTCAAGGGCGTGGGGCCCCAGCGGGGCGAGCTGCTCCGCAAGGAACTGGGCATCGGCACCTTCGGCGACCTGCTGCTGCACTATCCCTTCCGCTACGTGGACCGCACCCGCTTCAACGCGGTGAAGGACGTGGTGGATGAGGAGAACGCCGTGCAACTGCGTGGCACGCTGAAGCAGGTGCGCATGGTGGGCGAGAAGCAGGCCCGCCGCCTCACCGCCAAACTGGTGGACGCCACGGGCAGCATCGAGCTGGTGTGGTTCCGCGGCCTGCGCTGGCTGCAGCCCATCCTGAAGGAAGGCGGCGAGTACGTGGTGTACGGCAAACCCACGCTGTACCGCGACCATTTCAACATCGCCCATCCGGAGATCGAGGCCGCCGCCACCTGGGACGAAGGCGCGGCCACGCCGCTGCAGCCCGTGTACAGCACCACGGAGAAGGCCTCCGCCAAGGGGCTGAACAGCCGCGGCATCGGCAAGCTGGTGCGCGCGTTGCTTCCGCAGGTACACGGCGCATTGCCGGAAACGCTCAGCAAGGCCATCGTGCAGCAGCTCGGCGGCATGGGGCGGGAGGAGGCCGTGATGGAGGCGCATTTCCCGCAGGACCAACAGCGCCTGGACCGCGCCCTGAAACGCCTGAAGTTCGAGGAGTTGTTTTTCATCCAGCTGCAACTGCTGAAGCAAAAACAGCTGCTGGAGCAGGACGTGAAGGGCAACGTCTTCACGCATGTGGGCGAGCATTTCAACACGTTCTACTCCAACCACCTGCCGTTCGAGCTCACCGGTGCGCAGAAGCGTGTGGTGAAGGAGATCCGCAAGGACATGGGCAGCGGCAAACAGATGAACCGGCTGCTGCAAGGCGACGTGGGCAGCGGCAAGACGCTCGTGGCCCTGCTGAGCATGCTGATCGCGCTGGACAACGGCTTCCAGGCGGCGATGCTCGCGCCAACGGAGATCCTTGCCCAGCAGCACTTCAAGAGCATCTCGCGCTTTCTGGAGGGCCTGCCGGTAGTGGTGCGCCTGCTCACGGGAAGCACCAAGGCGGCCGAGCGGAAAAGCCTGCTCAAGGCGCTGCATGTCGGCGAAGTACACATCCTGGTAGGCACCCACGCCCTGCTGGAGGACCGCGTGGTGTTCCAGAACCTGGGCCTGGTGGTGATCGATGAGCAGCACCGCTTCGGTGTGGCCCAGCGCGCCAAGATGCAGGCCAAGGCCGCCGTGCCCCCGCACGTGCTGGTGATGACGGCCACGCCCATTCCGCGCACACTGGCCATGACGCTCTACGGTGACCTCGACGTGAGCGTGATCGACGAGCTGCCGCCCGGGCGCAAACCCATCCGCACCGTGCACCGGACCGACAGTTCACGGAACGCCGTGTTCGACTTCCTGGCCTCGGAGATCGACAAGGGGCGCCAAGTGTACGTGGTCTATCCCTTGGTGGAGGAGAGCGAGAAGAGCGACCTCAAGGACGTGATGGACGGCTTCGAAAGCCTTTCGCGCCGCTTCCCGTTGCCGCGTTACGCGGTGGGCATCGTGCACGGCCGCATGGCACCGGACGTGAAGGACTACGAAATGGCGCGCTTCGCCAAGGGCGAGACCAATGTGCTGGTGGCCACCACGGTGATCGAGGTGGGCGTGGACGTGCCCAACGCCAGTGTGATGGTGGTGGAGAATGCCGAGCGCTTCGGCCTTTCACAGCTGCACCAGTTGCGCGGCCGCGTGGGGCGCGGTGCCGAGCACAGCTACTGCATCCTGATGACCGGCGGCAAGCTGGGCAATGATGGCCGCACGCGCATCAGCACCATGGTGCGCACGCAGGACGGCTTCGAGATCAGCGAGGTGGACCTGCGCCTGCGCGGCCCCGGCGACATCATGGGCACCCAGCAGAGCGGCCTGCCGCAGCTGCACCTCGCCGACCTGGTGCAGGACGCGGACCTGCTGCAACAGGCCCGGAGCATGGCCCGGCTCACCTTGGATGCGGACCCGGAGCTCAAGGACCCGGATAACGCACCGATCGGGGCGGCCTTGCGCGAGCAGATGAAGGAGAAGGCGGTCTGGGGGCGGATCGGCTGATCCGCGGCGCCACGTTCCCGCATTCCTGTTGCAGGACCCGGAAGTTCAGGCCAACCTAGGTGGTCAACACTTCCTTGCGGCGCAACTGGTCGGGGTCCAGCACATGGGCCAAGGCCCCGGCGGCGATCATGAACTGCGCGGCGCCGTACGTGATCATGATCCACAGGTCGGCCCACGGCACGGGGAAGCGGAAGCGGTTGTACGCCAGGATGCTGTCCGAACAGATGAACAGCAGGGCACCGAGGAAGATCAGCCAGAAGCTGCGGGGATAGGTGCGCCGGAAGCGGAAGCCCGCCAGGATGCCCATCAGCGACAAGGCCACCACGTAAGCGATCACCGGAAGTTCCAGTCCGTCCTCCACGCTGGGCATCAGGTCCCAGGCGAAGAAGAACGCGTACGTGCCGATGGCCACGGCGATCAGGATGGAGACGAGAACACCGTCGGCGCCACCCACGTCCGCAATGTTCTGTGCGAAGGCGAAGGCATAGCACAACTGCGCGAGGAAGAAGGCGCCCAGGCCCACCAGGAAGTTGAAATCATCCACATAGCTGAACATCAGCGCCACGTCGCCGATGAGCGAGAAGAACAGCCCTGCCTGGATCAGCAGCGTGAACCGGTCGCCCACGCGGCGGCTGTTGAAGAAGAACCAGGAGGACAGCACGATCATCAGCAGCGGCTTGCAGATGAACTCCAGCGTATGCCAGTGCTTCAGGCCGGCCACGCAGGTGCCGATCAGGGCCAGCAGGTAGATCGTTCCGTTGAGGGCAAGGTTCTTCTTGGGGTCCATGGAGCGGGCTGCAAGTTAACGCGCCCGCTTGCCGGGGCTGCCCGGCTTAAATTCGCCGACCCGCCGCCGAACGGCATACCCTTTCGCCATGCGCATTTCCTGGAACTGGCTCCGCTCCCTGCTCGATACCGACACGCTTTCGCCGCAGCAGGCGGCCGAAATCCTCACCAGCACCGGCCTGGAGGTGGAGAGCTGCGAGCCGCTGGAGCCCGTGCCCGGCATGCTGGCCGGCGTGGTGGTGGGCGCGGTGCGCACATGTGAAAGGCATCCTGATGCCGACCGCCTGCACATCTGCACGGTGGACCTCGGCGAAGGCGATCCCGTGCAGATCGTCTGCGGTGCGCCCAACGTGGCGGCCGGCCAGAAGGTGCTGGTGGCCACCGTGGGCACCACGCTGCATCCCACGGGCGGGGAGCCGTTCACCATCAAGAAGAGCAAGATCCGCGGCGCGGAAAGCCACGGCATGATCTGCGCCGCCGATGAGCTCGGCCTCGGTACGGACCACGACGGCATCATGGTGCTGGACCCCGCCGCGGTGCCCGGCACGCCCGCCGCACAGCAGCTGAACCTCCGCGGCGACCACGTCCTGGAGATCGGCCTCACGCCCAACCGCTCCGATGCCCTGGGCCATTGGGGCGTGGCGCGCGACCTGGTGGCCGCCCTCAACCACCGCACCGGCAGCACGCACAAGTTGCAGTTGCCCGCCGTGGACGGCTTCAAGCAGGATGATGATGCACGCACGATCGCGGTCGAGGTGCAGGATGCACAGGCCGCTCCGCGCTATGCGGGCCTCACGCTCACCCAGGTGCAGGTGGGCCCCTCACCGGAATGGTTGCAGGAGCGCCTGCGCGGCATCGGCCTGAAACCGCTGAACAACGTGGTGGACGTCACCAACTTCGTGCAGCACGAGCTGGGCCAGCCGCTCCATGCCTTCGATGCCGATAAGCTGGCCGGAGGGAAGATCGTTGTGCGCAAGGCCAAGGCAGGCGAGCATTTGATCACCTTGGATGACAAGGACCGCGAGCTGCACCCTGATGACCTTTTGATCGCCGATGCCGAAAAAGGGGCCTGCCTCGCCGGTGTGTACGGCGGCATCCACAGCGGCGTCTCCGATGCCACCACGGCCATCTTCCTGGAGAGCGCCTGCTTCGATGCGGTCACCATCCGCCGCACCGCGCGCCGCCACGGCCTGAACACCGATGCCTCGTTCCGCTTCGAGCGCGGCGTGGACCCCGAGATCACCGTGTACGCCCTGAAACGCGCGGCCCTGCTGCTGAAGGAAGTGGCCGGTGCGAAGGTCAGCTCCGCGATCACCGACATCGGCACGCCGCGCCCGTGGGCGGAAGTGGACCTGCATTTCGCCATCGTGGACCGCCTGTGCGGCATGCCCATCGCACCGGACGATGTGGCCAAGATCCTCCAGGCGCTCGACTGCAGGATAGCGGCCCGCGACGCGCAAAAGCTCCGCGTGCAGGTGCCGCCATACCGCGTGGACGTGCTGCGCGAGGCCGACCTGGTGGAGGAGGTGCTCCGCATCCATGGCCTGGACCGCGTGCCCATTCCCGCGCGCCTGATGGTGCCGCCGGTGCTGCACGAGGCCGTCGCCGCGGAAGCATTCGGCGCCAACCTGTCCAAGCACCTCGCGGGGCGCGGCTTCCGCGAGGTGATGACGCCCTCGCTCGTGAACGGTGCGCGCGCCGCGCAGCTTGATCCCGCCGTGGAGGGAACGCTGGTGCGCCTGAAGAACCCGCTGAGCGCCGAGCTGGACGTGATGCGCCCCACGCTGCTCTTCGGCATGCTGCAGGCCGCCGTGCACAACGCCGCCCGCCAGCAGCCCGACCTGCGCCTCTTCGAATGCGGGCGTCGCTATGCGGTGGATGCCAAAGGCCAGGTGCACGAGGACTCCCGCACGGCGCTGCTGATCACCGGCCAGGAAGGCCGCGAAAGCTGGCGTGCCGCCGTGCGCGGCAGCGAGCTGGCGGACATCAAGGCGGAAACGGAACTGCTGCTGGAACGCCTTGGTCTTTCCGAAAGCAGCAGCTGGGCGCCGGCGGAACATGCGTTGCTGGGCAATGCCGTGGAAGCCAGGCTGGGCAAGCACACCGTGGCCGTGCTCGGCGAGGTGAGGGCGGAGGTGCGCAAAGCCTTCGGCCTGGGCCAGCACGCCTGGTACGCCGAGCTGGACGATGAAGCGCTGCTGGCCTTGGTGCGCGGGAACAAGACCAGCTTCCGCGAAGTGCCCAGGTTCCCCGCCGTGCGCCGCGACCTCAGCCTGCTGCTGGACCGTGCCGTCACCTACGCCGACCTGGAGCGCATTGCCCGCCAAGCCGAACGCAAGCTGCTGCGCGAAGTGGGCCTCTTCGACGTGTACGAAGGCGACAAGCTGCCCGCGGGCAAGAAGAGCTATGCGCTGAGCTTCATCCTTCAGGACCCGGAGAAGACCTTGACCGATGCGCAGGTGGACAAGGCCATGGCCCGCATCCACACGGCCTTCGAGAAGGAAGTGGGGGCGGTGCTGAGGGGGTAGGGCCGCTATTCGTCCCCCAGGTCATCCACGATCAGGCGGAACTGCTCCAAAGCGGCTTCCAGGTCCTCCACGATCTCGGCGGCGAGCACGCCCGGTTCCGGCAGGTTGGCGCTATCTTCCAAGCTGTCGTCCTTCAGCCAGAAAATGTCCAGGCTGGCCTTGTCGCGAGCCAGGATCTCGTCATAGGTGAATTTGCGCCAGCGTCCCTGGCCTGTCAGTCCGAGCGCAGCCGAGGACACAGGCCAGGTCTCCTTGCGCTTGTGGCGGTCGGCGGGATTGTAGCAGGTGATGAAGTCCTGCAGGTCCTCGTACGTCATCGGGTCGGCCTTCAGCGTGTGCTTCACGTTGGTGCGGTAGTCGTAGAACCAGATCTCCTTGGTCCACGGCTCCTTGCTGGCGGGCCGGTTGTCGAAGAAGAGGACGTTGGCCTTCACGCCTTGGGCGTAGAAGATGCCGGTGGGCAGCCGCAGGATGGTGTGCAGGTCGGTGCTGCGCATCAGCTCACGGCGCACCGTCTCACCCGCGCCGCCCTCGAAGAGCACGTTGTCCGGCACCACCACGGCCGCCTTGCCGTCGGTCTTCAACATGCTGCGGATGTGCTGCACGAAGTTGAGCTGCTTGTTGCTGGTGGTGGCCCAGAAATCCTGCCGGTTGTAGGTGAGCGCCTCCCGCTTTTCCTCGCCGTCCTCGGTGGTGACGGTGATGCTGCTCTTCTTGCCGAAGGGCGGGTTGGTGAGCACGTAGTCGAAGGTCTCGTCGGGTGCGGCGCGCAAGCTGTCGTCCCGGGTGATGGGGCTCGGGTGGTCCATGTCCCCGATGTTGTGCAGGAACAGGTTCATCAGGCACAGGCGCGCCGTGCTGGTCACGATCTCCCAGCCCCGGAAGGTGTCGTACTTCAGGAAGCGCAGCTGCTCCTTGTTCAGCTTCCGGGCGTTCAGGTGGTCCAGCGCGGCCAGGAAGAAGCCGCCCGTGCCGCACGCCGGGTCGGCGATGGTCTTCATCGGCCCGGGCCGCACGCACTCCACCATGGCCTGGATCAGTGCCCGCGGCGTGAAGTATTGGCCCGCTCCGCTCTTGGTGTCCTCGGCGTTCTTCTGCAGCAACCCCTCGTAGATGTCACCCTTCACGTCGGCGCCCAGCAGCACCCAGCTCTCGCCGTCGATCAGCTGGATCAGCTTGTGCAGCTTGGCCGGGTCGCTGATCTTGTTCTGGGCCTTCACGAAGATGTCGCCCAGCATGCCCGTGTGCTTGCCCAGCTCGGCCAGCAGCTTCACGTAGTGGCTTTCCAGCTCGGCGCCGCTCTTGTGCCGCAGGCTCTCCCAGTTGTAGCCATCGGGGATGTGCGTGTCGCGGTTGTGCGGCGGCCGGCTGTACTCGTCGGCCATCTTCAGGAAGAGCAGGAAGGTGAGCTGCTCCAAGTAGTCACCGTAGCCCACGCCATCGTCCCGCAGGGTGTGGCAGTAGTTCCAGACTTTGTTGACGATGGCGGTGGAGGTCATTCGGCTATCTTACGAACGATGTGCGTGACGGGAAAATCGACGGAAGAAAGGCATACGCCCATGAACGCGGATATACTACCTTTGTGCCTCCAAAATACACCTAAGGGTGAGATCGCGGACACAGATGATCCGTTCCTGGAGCTCGAATTCGGCTTTAGATGAACTATCGGATCGTCAAGTACGTACAACTCTCCGGCCGAAGGGCAACGGTGTACACGTTGGTAAAGGCCGATGGTACGCCCAGTCTCTTCGACACCTTTCTCCAGGAATGTGCTTCCCAGTACCCCGCCGAGACCAGGAACCTGGTGGCCAAGATCAGGGCCATGGGCCAGCAGACCGGCCTGCGCAAGGACCTCTTCCGTTTGGACGAGGGCCTACCCGGAGACTTGGTCGTTGCCGTCTCCGATGATGTGACCGCCACCCTACGCGCCTATGGCATACGCTACGGTAACTCGATACTCCTGCTGGGTGCAGGAGGGCCCAAGTTCGTGCGTGCCTGGCAGGATGACCCGAAGCTGAAACAAGCAGCCGAAGAGATGATCGCCATCTCCAAGGCCATGAAAGAGAAAGTGCAGAACCGTGAGATCGCCTGGACGCCGGATGAGATGGAATGGACCGGCGACCTCACCATAGAGATAGATGATGAAGACGCCTGAGCCTTACCGCAGCGCCATCCTGGACGAACTGCTCGCGCAGATCACGCCCCAGCAGCAGGAGAAAGTGTCGATCAAGATGCGCGCAGCCGTGCGCATCGCCGATCGCCTCGAAGAACTGCGCATGCAGAAGAAGGAACTGGCCGAGGCGTGTGGCTTGAAGGGTTCCTCCATGGTCACCAAGTGGCTCAGTGGCGGGCACAACTTCACCTTGGATACGCTCGTGGACATCGGCCATGCGCTCGGTATGAGCGTTGCCGACCTGCTGCGTGCGGAAGAAGAGAAAGTGGTGTTCTCCACCACGGTCATCGTGCAGGCACCTGCGCTCTCGCAAGAGCGCCAGACCGTGGCCATGGGAGAAATGGCTTTCGTGAGCCGTTCCTCCAACGCGGCCGGTGCCGTGCCCATGGTGAGCGACCCCGTGTATCACTATGGTCAACAGAAACCCTGCCTGGCCTGATGAGCGACCCAAAGCCCCCCTATAAGTACAGCCTGAACCTCATTCAGCTGAACGAGTCGCACATCCATCCGGTGCCGCCACAGGATGAAGCGGCCTCAGGGCTCAACTTCAGCGTAAACCTGGAGAACGCGGTGCATGAACAGAACGGCTGGGTGCTCTGCAATGTCAGCGTAACCATCGTCACGCAGAAAAGTGCGGTGCCCATCGGGAAGCTCTCGGCTACGGTGTCCTTTTCCCTGGCCGATTTCCAGACGTTGGTCTACAAGAACGATCAAGGCATCGCGGTGATCCCACCGGATCTGCTGGCCACCCTGAACGGCATCGCCATTTCCACCACGCGCGGCATCATGTTCGGCGTGTTCAAGGGCACGCCCTTGCACGGTGCGCTATTGCCCTTGATGGACGTGAAGGCCTTCGCGCCGGAACTGCCCTTGGAAGGGAAGTGAGCACTATACTGCGTGTGCCACAAATGTGCGATCCGCACATCTGCTGCACTTCGGATATAGTACTTAGTGGATCGGTGTCCTCCGCTCCCGCAGCACCGCCCGTATCCGCTTCACCTTCACCGGGTCCTCGCCGGTCACCGGGCGCTGCCTCAGCACCTGGACAGGCTCATTCATCATCGTGGCCAAGGGGCTCCTCGGGCACCAGGTCCCACACCATGCTGCCCACATGGAACTCGAACCACGCACAGAACAGCTTCCAGGTGCGCTCTTGTGGCCACTCTTCCGGATCGGTGCACACGCCGAAGAGCTCCATCTCGAAGATGAAAGGGAAATACGGCTTCACCACGTCGGCCAGTTCCTTTACCTCGAAGTCATCATCGATGGCGTAGGCCGTGGCTTCCTTGTTCCCCGGGCTCATGGGCGTGCTGTCCGCGAACACCGCGTTGGCCCAGTCGTAATAGGGCTGCTTCGGCAGGATGCTGATGTACGCGCGGTTGATGGTGCTGATCTCCTTCTCGGGCATGGCTCACCTCATTATCTGATCTTCTCGTCGACCCATTATCCGATCGAAACTACAACCCCTCATACCACCCCCTGATCTTCGCCGCCATCAGCACCTTGCGCTCCTCCAGGAAGCGCTCGTACTGCTTCACGCCCGCGTCGAAGACACTCTCCGGGATGCAGTTCTCCGCCATGTTCGCCTTCAGGTCCGCCTTGGTGCGCAGGTCTCCGATGGTGCCTTTGCGGTCCACGGCCTCCAGAACGGCGTTGAAGTAGTCCGAGGGGGGCTTGGCGCCGATGGTGATGTTGGCGGGCTGGTCGATGAAGACCAAGTTGCTGAGGCGGTTGTACAGGCTGCGGCCCATGCCGTGCTTCTTCAGGTAGGCGCGGGGGAAGATGTGGTGCACATCGCCTTCGGTGAGCAGCATGTCGTGCACCGTGTGGTGGCGGCTGAAGAGGCCGTGGTCCTTGCTGTTCACCTGGGCGGCCAGGAAGATCCCGAAGAAGGGGCTGCTCACCACCGGACTGTCGAAGTGGCCGGGGAGCACCGAGTTCCAGAAGGCATCGCTGAGCTCACCGGCCTCGATCTCCGCCAGGTACTCGGCGGCATCGCGCTCGTTCAGGGTGCGGATGTCGCGGTCGAAACGGCTCTCGAAGCTGCCGGTGGCGCGCTCCGTGAGGATGCTCATCACGTACCAGCGCCGCACCAGGCCCTGCAGCTTGGCGTTGCGCGAGAGGCCCTTGCCGCGCAAGTGCAGGTACAGCAGGTAGGCGAAGTTGATGGCGTTCTGGCTACGCATCAGCTTACTGTGGACGAAGCCGGCCGAACGCAGGATCTGCGTGAAGAACTTGAAATCCGTTTCGTTGCTGAAGCGCTCCACCCCGCTGGCCAGCCGCTGGAAGCTCTCCTCCACCACGCTTTCTTCGAAGGTGCGTTTCACGAAGTCGCGGCCGCTCAACAGGCTTACCAGGTCGCTCATCTTGCCCCGGCCGAACTCCACACCGGCGGCTACACGCAGCATATCCGTGTAGTCAGGGTCGTAGAGGTCCTCGGTCTCGGTGCGCAGCCACTTCATCCGCTTGAAGTGCTCGGTGGCGGCGAACTCCGTGTCGTGGTCCTTGATGTGGTCGTAGTACTGCGGCTCCTTGCACAGGTGGCAGAAGTAGTCGATGGCCTTGCGCAGCACCGGACCGCCGTGCTTCTCGTTGCTGGCGATCTTGCTCATGGCGAAATCCGCCTGGCTCAGTACCACGCCTTTGCTGTTGATGCGGATGAAGATCTCCGTCACCGTCTCGATGTCCAGGTCGTGGTTCAGCTCGATCACGCCGATCTGCCGCTTGGCCAGGTTGGCCAGCTGGCCCAGGCTGGCCTCCACCCGGTCGGGGTCCGCATCGGGGTTGGCCTTCAGGTAGGCGCTGTTGAGCTTGATAAGGCTGAAGCCCGGCTGGAAGAAGGCGCTGATATCCGGCAGCCAGGTCTTGTCCTTGGCGATGATGGGCGTTTGCACCTCGAACTTCTGCTCCAGCGGGTGGAAGGCGATCTTGATCTTGATGCGGGCGTAGTCCTGGTCCACCACGTACTCGTCCATCAGCGCGGCGCGCAGGGCGGTGATGCGCTGTTGCCCGTCGATCAGGATCTTCTTGCCACCGCTCAGCGTGCCGTTCTTCAGCCGCACATCAGGGTTCTTCCACGTGATGATGTAGCCCACCGGAAAGCCCTGGTAGATGCTGTCCATCAGATCGCGCACCTTGCTCTTGTCCCACACAAAGGGGCGCTGGATCTCGGGGATGGCGATCTCGCCGTCCTTCACCCAGGTCAAGAGGCTCTCGATCAGGGGTTGCTGGATGGAGTACTTCTGGGTTTGCATCTATGCGAGTTTCTTGAGGGCTGCTGAACACTCCTTCAGAAGTGCGTGGCTCTTTTGAACGATTCCCACTGCGTGATCCATGTTGGCCATATCCTCGAAGCGCGGGGCTACAATGTGCCCTTCGAGGATGGCGAAGCACGAAGATTTGCCTGACTGGAAACGACCTGATGGTTTGACCGTGAAACCATACTTCTCCGACAAGCTTGAAATGGCGTTGAACATTCCCTTCGCTTGAGCCATGGTCACTTTGGTCCCAGCCTTCGCGCCAAGTCGAAATGTCAATTTCACGAACTTTTCTGGATACGCGTCAATCTGCAAATAGGTCTGGTCAACCTCGGGATGTTCCTCCCAACCCATCCAACAGCCAATGAAGCCACCGGATTGGTTGGGTACGTAGCCGAAGCCTGGCTCCAACGGCAGGATCGAAGGGTGGTGCGACAGTGCATTGAAGAACCCATGCCATTGATCCCATTGCCAAGTGTTGGCAGGTTGCACCTTGTATCGCTCAACAGAGATATGTCGAGCAAGAATATGCTCGCACCATTGTTTTAAAATCTCACTGCTCGCGCGATTGAAGTCGATTTCTTGAACGAATGCGGCAAGGTCATGCAAGTAAATACGGGCAAGGCCCGGAACCTCCTTCCGTGGCTCCTCCACCCATGACTTCAGGTAGATCGGCACGACCTCACCTTCGATACCAGCATTGCGAACGGCTTCGAGATATCGGTTGATCTGGTCGTTGCTATCGCGCGTGAAAGTTTTGTCCTCGATAAGGATATGACGATCAGGTTGGCCCTCTGTACTCAGGGTCACAAACACGTCGATCCTCTTGAACTGACGTTGAGTTGAAACGCGGGAGTATACTGGCAGAGGTGCCCCTGCGCGCTCATGTAACCAGCCGATGAACCGCTTCGCTTGCCCGTGGAGATATGGATTGACCTCCCTGTATGAGGCATCTGCCCAAAGCATGAACCAGGTCAGGAAGGCATCCTGACTTAGCTCTGATGTAGCTACACTGAAAAGGTTGGGGGCGGGCACTATCCTCATCACTTCTTGCTAGAGAGCAGGGCGATCAACGCAAGCACCGCAGCTCCGCCCAATATCCAAGCTGCCGTATCGTCGGTCTGTTTCGTCCCGGGCGCCTTAGCATGGGCCACCCGCTTTCGCACGGTCTGGATGGCCGTGGAGGGGTCGTACCGGTTGTAGGCAACCACATTCGGGTGGTTCAATAGCCCCGAATCAGCCGCAATGGATTGCTCCATCAACAACAAGGCCGGTATACGCCATTCATCCGCCTTGTTGTACTCGTGTGTGACCCGGTTCACCTCATCGCTTCCTTCGGTGATGACACCGATGAAGAGACTGCACGTGCGGAGAACGCTCTCATGTGCATCAAGCGTAGAGTAATACGAGCCGCTGTGCCCGGTCATAAGGGTGTATCCCTTCTCACGAAGCTGACGGGCTAGGACTGTCACGACATAGTCCTGAGAGTCGCTGAGCGAGTATGAGAGGAATGCCCTCATGGGTTGGTGATGCTTTTGATCCGTGCTTCCTGCTCAAGCGTGAACTGGTGGTGACGAGGGAAGTAGCTCTTGATCAGTTCGGGCTTGAACTTGATGCGATCCAGGAACTGATCACCGGTCCAACAACAATAAGACCGCTTGAAGGGACACGCTTCGTTCAAAGCCTTGAACTGATCCGTGACCTTGGATGACACGCCCCCCTTGCAGACCAACAAGTAGCCATCTGCACCGAGGGAATGCATCAGTGTGGGAATGCTCACTGAAGCGATATCTCCAAGACCGACAGTGCCCGAATGGAACTTGCACTGCACGATCCACTTCCGCGTAAAGCCATCAAGTCCATCCATCAACCGGAGCGTCACCTCCAGATCGCAACCGCCATCAGGCCCCCTTCCGGTTACATAGGTCTTCACCTCCGTCACATTCAGCTCCCGGTCCGCTTGGCATGCTTTGAAGTACGCCGCCACCAACTCCTGGAACTGTTCCCAGCCCCGGATCTCATCAAAGGAGAGTGGCACGACTTCCATGACACCTAAGATTCGTCTTGTTGAGACCGTAGCTGTAACCAGTTCCAAGTCATGGATATGGTAACTAGAACAGCATAAACAGCGATAGCTACCCATAACCCAATGGCGGCCCAGCCGAGCCATCGCCTTGGTCCTGCTAGGATGTCGAACGATAGCATTAGGAGCCAGGCGGCCGGTGTGAGCAGGGCTGGAATGATCAGTAGGGGGAAGATCGTTCCGCGTAACGGCCAAACGCTGCTGCGCCATGACATTCCACCACCATGTTCTGTAGAAAGAGCCGCAAGATCTTCAGATGGCAACTCAAGGAACGGTCGCCACACCTTGTAAAGAGCCGAACCCATGAAAGTTTGCCTTAAGCCAAGCGACTCCCTTTCCGTAGTTGGGGGTAGCTTCTTCACCATGGATAGAAGGTCGTCGTGACCGTACCCTTGCGCACGAACGTTCGCGACTTCGGTGCCCGTGAATCCTTGGCGACCAGAAGGACCGCTATCCCAAATCGTATAGTGCGCTAAGGGCACAACGCAATCGCCATCGCCGAAATGATTGAGTACATCAGACACGATACCGGCCTGCTTCAGCGTTTGCCAATCGAAGTCTGGCCGAAGTATGCATCCCACAAGGATGACGCGGCCGAAACAAAGTCGTTCTTCAGCTGGCTTCTTCAGTTCCTTCAAGCAAAGGTGGCCGAACAGCCACGTACCGAAACTGTGCGCGATGACATCGGGGTTCCCTCTGATTGCCTTGGCTTCAAGGTCAGCCTTGAAGCTCTGGAGTTTGGCACGTAGTTCATTCCTCAACTGGTTTCTTCTCCAGAAAAGCACAACACCAGGAACAATGAAGCCATACTTGTAAATGGCAGTGGGGATAGCACGGCCCCATGTCGTGCTAATCAACCAAGTGAGTCGCTCTTGCCATTCGCCGCGAGACTTCATGCCGTGAATGGCTACAACCCAAGAAACGCTGCGGCTTGCCGCGAGGGACCGCCTGTAGCTCTCCTCTCTAATCACACCACCGTTGTCCTTGAAGACAGCTGCGCACTCGAAGAGTGAACACTGCTTACGTGAAGCTTGCTCAGGCGTTAGTTCCTCATCGCATACAGGGCAACGGTAAAGGATGTGTGGAGTCACCCACCCGTCGGTTGCGACTTGTTCAAGTAGCGCCTTCCCGGCCTCTATATCCACGCCAAGATCACGGGAAAAGAACTCCTGCCGCCTTGCATCGGAGAGTTCTCTCAGGGTACGAACGAGTGCTTCATCGAACCGGAGACCCAAACCGACCCAATACTCAGGTGGGGGCAAGCGCATCGGTGATCCCATTGCCATGGCGACCTCAGCGGAGAAACATCATCGAATCAAGCATGCTCGTACGCCGCAAGCATGTTCAAGATTGTCCAGACCTCGTTAACGTCCATTTGCCCCCACAGACGAAGGCGATTGTCCTTTCTGTGTAGTTGAACGCGAAGGCGGCGCTTCAGGTCGTCATCACTAGTTCCTCGTTCAAACCAGAATGAACCTTCACCACCGTACATCTTGATCTCATCATTCGTCACGGCCTTGCGTATCTCTTGAACCGACTTCTCAGCATGATAGCTGCCGTCCTTCGAATTCGCACCGAAAAGAACGAATGCACTTCCGATGAAGAGCATGGACTTTTGCACAGTGACCTTTGATACCTGCTGTCCATTCGACGTTGACGCTTTCTGATCGATGTTCACGGAGACTTTGGACAAATCGATACGGCCCTTCGACAACTCCCTCACGCTGATGAAACCCTCAACGACTCTCATAACGGTCTGGATCATTTCTTCGTGCTCAGTTGAGCCGAAGGGATGCGCTATGAATAAGGCGGCTAGACCAAGGGCGGGACGAGCTTCAAACCGGGTGACGGTTCTATCCTCCTGGCGCAAATGAGCCCTGAACTGCACCGTGTCGAATCCATCCTTTTCGTCATAGTCGCGCTCGTGTAGACGGGGCCACGATATGGCAGCCTTCTGCCACACAAGGCGAAAGACCCCGTCCTTGCACGACACTGAAGCAAGCCGATCTTCCTCATCAAATGTCATTGCTGTTGATTTGTTCCAAAGGCCTTTCATCCTTCCATCAACAACTTTCTTATACACCTTATCCTCCGACAATTGAACGGCGGCTGACTTTGAGAGCCGGTACAGATACACGTGCTGTTCACCCCATCCTTCCACTCGGTTCAACCACTCCTCTACATCAGCTAACCTTAGGCTGCCATCATCGATGGCTTTGTGCAGGTGCTTCTCAAAATCCGTTTTGTTCTTGCCAATGGTGATCTCTTTGCTGCGCAGCAATTCCTTGATGAACCTATTCCCCTGCGACTGTATGATGCCATCTACCAGTGATCGGAGTTTGCTACGCTCATCCATGTGGCTGTGGATTAATTATTGCTCACATCACACCAACCTCCCCTCGAACGCCCGCTTCAACACCGCCTGCCGCAACCGACCCGCCTGCACGAGCTGCGCGTTGAGGGTGGTTTCCATTTCTGCCATGCCATCCAATCGCGTCCTGATCTCCTCAGCGATTCTCTGCTGCATCTCTATGCCGGGATGGAGCACATGGAACTGTTGCAGTTCATCCATGTAGATGGTCTTCACCGTGGTACCCTGGCCCTGATGGAGCAACGGGCCGCGCGATGCCATCAACGAGTACATCAGAAAGCGATTGTTCAGCTTCTCGCCGCAGATCCAGTTGGCAAAGTGCTGTGTAGTGGCCATCACCTTTCCCATGATGGTTACAAAGCCCACGGAGATATCGCGAGAGAACACCACAGTTCCCTCCGGCAGCAATCGTGCGCTTGAGTTGTCGATGCCCATCATGGTCGGGTGGAACTTGGTGTCCATGATGACAGTCCCATCAGCATCGCGGATGTCCTGCAAACAGATCCAAGGAACATCGCCGCCCTCCCAATACTCCTTGATTGTCTTCCTTGGTGTATGGCCTGATTCCAACTTTGCAAGATTCAGAAGTAGAGACCATTGCCAGCCCTTGGGTGCAGGCGAGGAAGGCTTACCAATGACGACCGGAGTGATTGCCGAACCATCCTCTGAACGCTGATTCCCAGTAGTGGCGGACGTCAACACCGCCTGCTTGTACCGCTTCAACCGGGCCTTGGCGCCTTGCAGCCGCGCCACCGCCGCAACCAGCCGCCCCAGCTGCGTTTCGATCGCCGACACGATCCGCCGCTGCCCGGGAAGGGGAGGTAGCGGCAGGAGAATGTCAGCGACGGTCTTTGACGAAAGGTGCTTCACTGTGACCGATGAAGTCACATCATTGATCGCTTTCAAGTAGCCCGGCAAGGCGAAGTCCATCAGACGTGGTTCGTACTTGTCGGTCTTCGGTATGATCCGGCACACCCGCTGGTTCAGCAACGCATCGGGGCCTTTCCAGCGTGCACAGTTGAAGTCCCCATCCATGCCGATAAGCAGATCACCTTCCCGTACGATGTAGGCCTCGTCATACTCTCCAGAGTAATAGGTGTCCGTTCCTTCGCTGCCAACATCCCGTATCCGAATGACCGGCATGCCCTTGCCATCCTTATTGAAGAGCTCGGATTTGAATGGTGCGCCGTTCTGGATGGCAGCAATGTCTCCAAGCCTGACACGCTTCCAGTCGGGCGCTATCGCGAGCAAGGGGCTCTTGCTCTGCTCGATGATCTCTTCTATGGATAGTGTGAGAGCCATTTGATCCAGGCTGACTCGATGTTCAGATCATGTGCGCCAGCTCCGGCATCTCATCGTAGGTGCGGCCCTCCAGCTCGCGCCCGGCCGCCTTCTTATTGGTGCCGCCCCATTGCTTGAAGAAGAAGGCCACATCGGCACGCTCGCACTGGTCCTTGATGTCCAGCACCCAGTCGGGGTCCATGCGGCGGGGCTTGCGGCCGCTCTCGCCGCCCACGATCACCCAATCGATGCCCGTGAGGTCCATGTCCGGCAGCGGGCCGATCAGTGGTTCGCAGCTGAGGAACTTCACGCGGGCGCCGGTTCCGCGCAGCAGGTCCACGCGGCGCATCACGCGCTTGTCCTCCACGCTCACGCCCATCCAGATGTTGTGCGTCCACTCCAGCCAGCCTTCGCTGTCGTAGTAGCGCAGCACGTCGGCCCGCTTGGTAAGCACCTGGAAGACATGTTGCGGGTTCTCCTTCATCACCTTGAACACCTTTTGGATGAAGGCGATGGGCACGTCCTTATGGAAGAGGTCGCTCATGCTGTTCACGAACACCACCTTGGGCTTTTTCCAGGTGTAGGGCAGCTCCAGTTCCTTTTCGTGTATGCGCAGCTTGAAGTTGTCCTTGTACTTCTCCACGCCCATGGCCTGCAGGCGGCGGCTCATCACCTCGGCGTAGCAGAATTTACAGCCCGCGCTCAGCTTGTTGCAACCCGTGGTGGGGTTCCAGGTCATCTCGGTCCATTCGATGCTGCTCTGTGCCATGGCCTACTTCAGTTTGATCTTGATGCGTCGCTTGTCGTTGTCAAGGTAGAAGCCTTTGACGGAAAGTTCGTCAAGTGCCTCGACCTCAAGTATACCCTGATCCTTCCACTGTTGTAGCAGCTCCTTGCTATGCTTGGGCAGATACCCCAGTTCCAACCCGAACAGCTTCAGTTCGGCATTGGTCATGCCGCCGCGCTGGAAGAGCTCAGCCTTGACTAGGTCCGGGTAGTCGGAATGCTGGTATCCGTCGAACAGGTCTCCCTGGGGGTTCGGTAGGGTGAACCCGCGACCGTTTTTCTCGTCCATGGCCCACTTGGCTTCCACCATCTTCTGAAGACCGAGCGGATGGCTGGTGAAGAAGTACAGGCAGAAGTAGCGGCCTTTGTCGCGCTCCAAGGTGAACTTGTCGGCGAACCTGATCTCCGGCAACAAGCGGAACCGCTTCAACAGGGAATCTGCGAACGCCAGCGATGAGGTGCTGTCCGGTGCACTTGTTCGGTACAGGGCTTGCAGGAAGTTCCGCAACGGGCGGCCACCGGGGAAGTCCTCATCACTGAGCGACTTGTCCGCGAACCGATGCATGTCGGCCGTTGGCAGAAAGAGCAGCACCTCCGTGCGCTTGTTCTGCATCAG
This sequence comes from Flavobacteriales bacterium, assembly GCA_023382455.1. Taxonomy (GTDB): domain Bacteria; phylum Bacteroidota; class Bacteroidia; order Flavobacteriales_F; family PHOS-HE28; genus PHOS-HE28. The sequence goes on along the minus strand of JAHDVX010000010.1, from coordinate 85,747 downwards.
TTCAATCAGGTCGTCGGGCTTGATGTCCTTATAGCCCCAGGGGTCGATGAATACGATGGCCCGTTCGTTCGACTTCAGCCCGTTCGCCTGTCGTTTTACATCGCACAGGATCTCGGTATATCCTTCAGCCGCAAAGTGGACATTGACCGTCGATGGTCGGAAAGGCTTCTCCACGGCTTCCTTCACCCGGTCGATCTTCAGCCGTCCAGGTTCGATCTGGGACATGCCGGGGTCGTTGAAATAGACATCAATGGGAATGCACTGCTTCTTGTTCGCGAAGTAGTGCTCCCTGATCGTTTCCATGATCATCACCGGACTGCCCTTGCCACCATCAGCGTATAAACCTTCCCCGGCACAGAGATCGAAGAAGTTCAGGTGGTTGATGTGCTCGGCTCGTTCAAGGATGTTCAAATAGGTGCCGAGGTAGACCTTGAACAGTTCCACTTTGGCGCGGGAATGAGCCGCAAGGATCGTGCTGGTGCTATCGCCTTTCTTCTGGGCCATATCACGCCGCCAACACTTCGTTCAACTCATCAATGATCCCGTCCATGCCTTCGCCGAAGAGCTGGTGCATGCGCGCCAGCCCGCCTTGTTGGCCCAGGGTGCCCAGCTCCAGGTCGTCGCGCTCCAGGTGGATGCTCTCGACGATGAAGTCGCGCAACTGGCGGAGCCACGCCATCTGCGCCTCAGTGAACTTCACGTTGCCCGCCTGTTTGCGGAACACCCACTCCTGGAAGTTCTTCCGCACGGTTTCGGCGTAGGGGCGCAATTCGGTGTCCACGCCCAGCTCGAAGCGGATCAAGGCCACGAGATCCGTGAGTTGCCGTTGGGCGGAGCGCTTGTTGTCCGTTGTCGGTTGTTGGTTGTCAGGCCGGGTGGTCGGCAGCCCGTCAACTGACAACCGGGAACCGGCAACCGCCCGCTCATAGGCGTTCCACACCATCTCCAGATTCAAGTTGTAGGGCGGTCGTTGCAGCGCCTCGGCCACTTCCTGCACCATCCGGAAGGTCACTTCCTTCCGCCGGTAGGGCTGCCCGTACCAGATGCGCAGGGCGGTGAGCTCGTCGCGCTTCTCGGCCAGGAACTGGCGGAAGGTCTTCACCACGCCCTCGGCACGTTCCCGGGCTTGATCGCTGGCACCGGCGTAGAGCACCTCGTCGCGGTTGGCCGTGTCGATGATCTGCTCGTACTTCCTGCGCACGTTCTCCACGTAGTCGCGGAAGGCGCCATCGTCGAACACGGCGGTGGCCTGTTTCGGCAGGTCAACGGCGGGCGCTGCCGCCGCCACATCCGGATCGTAGGCGTTCAGCAGTTCGCTCACCACTTTCTGTATGGTACGGCCACCGGCCCGTGCTGTGAATTCCTCCTTCTCCTTCGGGCTGAGCTGCTTCTCCATCCGCGTGAGGCGGTTGGCCAGGCTGGTGAGCGTATCGGGGTCGCGGTTCCCCATCACCACTTGCATCATCAGGTCCTTCAGGCTTACGCCGGGGTTGCGCTCCAGCGGGCGGCTGTCGGTCTTCAGGCTTTGGGTGACGCCCACGGCATCCACCAGTACGAAGTGGGTCTTGTTGGTGGTGGCGCTGGGGGTCACCTTGCGCAGGCCGTCGAGGTCGAGGGTGCGGGTGCCGCGGCCCTTCATCTGCTCGAAGTAGTTGCGGCTCTTCACATCGCGCATGAAGAGCAGGCACTCGATGGCCTTCACGTCGGTGCCGGTGGCGATCATGTCCACGGTGACGGCGATGCGCGGGTAGTACTGGTTGCGGAAACGGGACAGCAGGCTCTTGGGATCTTCCTTGGTGTTGTAGGTGATCTTCTTGCAGAAGTCGTTGCCCTCGCCGTACTCCTCGCGCACGATCTGGATGATATCGTCGGCGTGGCTGTCGCTCTTGGCGAAGATGAGGGTCTTGGGCACCTCGGTGCGGTAGGGGAAGATCTCGGTCTCCACGGCCTGCTTGAAGGCGCGGATCACCGTGCGGATCTGGCTGGGGTTCACCACATCGCGGTCCAGCTGCCCGGCGGTGTAGGTGATGTCCTCATCGGCTTGCTCCCAGCGGCGCTTGCGGGTAAGGCGGTCGCGCTTGTCGATCTGCTGCTGCGCCTTGATCGTTTCGCCCTGCTTGGTGATGCGCGTTTCGATGAGGTACTCGTCGTAGCCCACGTTCACGCCATCGGCCACGGCCTGCTCGTGGGTGTACTCGCTCACCACGTTCTCGTTGAAGAAGGCATAGGTGCGCGCATCGGGCGTGGCGGTGAGTCCCACGAGGTAGGCATCGAAGTACTCCAGCACCTGCCGCCACAGGTTGTAGATGCTGCGGTGGCACTCGTCGATGATGATGAGATCGAAGAATTCCGGTGGATAGGTGGCATTGTATGCCACAGGGGCCGGAGCGGAGGGCGCATCATGATGCGCCCGTACAGATCCCGTCCCGGCCACCGCGCGGGCCACCTCCGCTGCCGAAGCCTCCTCGGCGCCTTCGGCCAGCTCTTCGCCCTGCAGGATGCTGTACATACGCTGGATGGTGCTGATGCACACCTGCGCACCGGGGTCGATGAAGCGGCCGGAGAGCCGCTGCACGGTGTAGAGCTCGGTGAACTTGCGGCGGTCGTCGTTGGGGGTGTAGCTCTGGAACTCCTGCTCGGCCTGCTCGCCCAGGTTCCTGGTGTCCACCAGGAAGAGGATGCGTTTCATCCGCACGGGCGGCTTCAGCAGGCGGTACACGCTGGTGATGGCGGTGAAGGTCTTGCCGCTGCCCGTGGCCATTTGCACCAAGGCGCGCGGCTTGTTCTGGCTCAGGCTCTTCTCCAGGTTGGTGATGGCGTTCACCTGGCATTCGCGCAGCCCTGCGGGGTCCAGCGCGGGGAACGTGGTGAGGCGGCTGCGTAAACTCTCCTCCTTCAGCCATTCGCGCAGGGTCTCCGGCTGGTGGAAGCTGAACACCTCCCGCGCCCGCGGTTTCGGGTCTCGCAGGTCCCAATGCTTGGTGATCTCGCCCGTGCTCAGGTAGCAGAATGGCAAGGTGTGCTGCCCGATGGTCCAGCGCAGCTTGGCGGTGGCGTAGCCCTCGGCCTGTTCCTCGTGCACGGTGAAGCGCACGCCCTCGTCGGGCTTCTTGGCCTCCACCACGCCCACGGGCTGCCGGTCCACGAAAAGGATGTAGTCCGCCGGACCCACATCGGTATCGTACTCGCGCACGGCCACGCCCAGCGCAGCCGAGGGGTTGAGGTCCTTCTTATTCTGCACCACCCAACCGGCCTCCTTCAACAGGCGGTCGATGATGTTCCGCGCCTTCTCTTCGGGACTTTCCTGCTGCATGGGCGGCAGCAATTTAGTCGGATCCCACCATGGCCCGCATCCGCACGGCCTTCGAGAAGGAAGTGGGGGCGGTGCTGAGGGGGTAGGGCCGGTGCCCGGGTGCCTCATTGTTCCTGGCGCAGGTCCGCTTGTCCCATTTTTCGCGGGTTGCGGGTGGGGGTTAGCGTATTTCGTGCCGCCATCCGTCCTCACCTTTGTGGAGCCCGAACGGATGGAACAGGTCATGACCCGGAGGGAGGGTGGCATCAGCGGTGCGGTGGCGAAGTATGGGCGGGCGTTGTTCGGCTTCATCCGGGCGCGGGTGCCCACGGATGCCGATGCGGAGGACCTGCTCCAGGACGTGTGGGCGCAGTTGAGCAGCCAGCCGGAGGTGGAGGCCATCGGGCAGATGAGCGGCTGGCTGTACCGGGTGGCCCGCAACAAGATCATCGACCGGTACCGCAAGGGCCGCACCGAGGCGCTGGAGGATCTGGCCGTGGAGGATGAGGACGGCGAGTGGAGCATGGCCGAGCTGTTCCTGGCCGTGGAGGATGAGCCGGACCTGCGGATGCTGCGCGAGGCCTTCTGGCTGGAGTTGGAGGACGCCTTGGCCGAACTGCCCGATAACCAGCGCCTGGTCTTCGTGCAGAACGAGCTGGAGGAAAAGACCCTGCGCGAGATCGCCGAGGAGCAGGGCGAGAACATCAAGACGATCATCTCCCGCAAGCGCTACGCGGTGCAGCACCTGCGCGAGCGGATGGAGACCATTTACCATGAACTGACCGGCCTTTGAACAACAGGCCCCAAGACCGAAAGAACCATGAAACCGTTCCGCCGTTACTGGCTTTTCCCCTTGATCCCGCTCGTCGCCGTCGCGATCTTCAGCCTGGTGGTGATGCTGCTGTGGAACGCGATCGTCCCCGGCATCACCGGCTGGGCAGCCCTCACCTACTGGAAGGCCATGGGCCTGTTGGTGCTGTGCAAGATCCTCTTCAGCGGCTTCCCCGGCAAGCGTTGCGGCCCCGGTGGACCGCCCTGGGCGCGGCACCACGAACACATGCGCACGGCCTGGTGGCGCAACCTCTCGGAGGAGGAGCGCGAACAGTGGAAGGAGCGCCGCCGCGAATGGCGCGAGAAATGGAAGGCCTTGAGCCCGGAGGAGCAGGCCCGGATGAAGGCCGAATGGAAGGAACGCTGCCACCACCGGAGGGAAGGGGAGCAGTAACAACAAGCGTACTCGACGCGTCACATGCAATGGAGGAACAATGGTGGCAGCAGTGAACAAGGAGATGAAAGGGATGATGAACCGGGCAGAAGCGGTCGCTCCGGTGCTGGTGTTCCGTACCTCGGTGCAGCACGGGGCCCAGGTGGAGCTGTTGCGGCCCCAACTGGACCTGCTGATGCACGGTGGCGGCGAATGGAATTTCGACCTGGAGGACCGCGACCGGATCCTGCGCGTGGATTCGCCCGGGCTGGTGCGTGAACGCGTGCAGGCCCTGCTGGAAGGCCACGGCTTCACCTGCGACGAGCTGGAGTGAGCGCGGTGTTGCTGCTCAGCGCAATCGGTAACTCAGGCTCATCATCGCGCCCAGCGCGGAGTTCCGCCGTTCCAGCGCGCCATCGCCCAGGCTGTTGGAAAGCAGCCCGCGTAACACCGGCCCCAGCCCCACGGACCACGCCGCGTTGAAGCGATAGTGTACGTAGGCACGTGCCGTGTAGCCCAACACCAGTTCGCGGAACGGTTGCTCGGTGAAGTTCACGTATCCATCCTCCGTGGCGTTGGGCACCGCACCGCGCCTGCTTGTGAGCAGGCCCAAGGTGGGGCCACCGCGCAGGCCCAGGCTCCAACGGCCTTGCACCAGGTGCGCGTCCAGCAGTAAGGGGATTTCCAGGTAGCTCACGCGGTTCACCTGGTCGCGTGCATCACGAACGCGTTGCGTGGTCACCACGGTGTCGGGGCTATTCATCAGCACCTGGATGGTGGTGGTCACGTTCGTTCCCGTATAGCTCGCCGGATTGCCAGGAAGTGTGTCCGTGATCACCAGCACCGTGGTATCGATGGCGGCAAGGAACCAATGGTCCTGCAGGCTCGTGGTGGTGCGTTCCACGGCAGGCGCACGGAGCCGCTCTGCATAGCTGCCGTAGTGGAGGCCGGTGCCCAATCCGATGTTGCGGCCCATGTGCATGATCTCCGCGCCGAACACGGGACTGCCTTCCCCGTGGATGGTGCCGGACCACGCTTCACTTCCGCCGCCGCTGTACCGGCTTTGTGTCTGCGACCAACCGCCCAGGATGCCGATCTCCCAGGGTGCGCGTTCCGGCACCAGCGGCGGCACAGCCGGTGTCGGTGTGGAAGCTGCGGAATCGGAAGGTGCCGGATGAACGATGCCCGCGGAAGTGCTATCCTGCGTGGAAACCGCTGTTGTCGGGGTTTCTGGCGATGACGGTGGAGCAACTTGCACCGGTGTCCTTGCGCGTTCCTGCGCTACTGTGGAAGAATTTCCGGACGTGTTGGCGGATTGCTTTTGTTGTGTTGAGGAGGTGACGGTGTTTTGTATTGGGGCCGGTTTCGGTGGTTCCTCGGCGATGGCTTTTCCGGTGGCAGGTCGATCCCCTGCATCGCCCTTGCTTTTCATGGAGGAGGGCACTTCGCTCATGCGCTGATCATCGGCCGTTGCGGTCCCGGGCTTTCCGGTGGTGATCGCAGCGTGGTCTTCCTGTGGTACCGCTCGTGGTGACACATGGCGGCTTGGGTTGGAAGCAGCGGCGGTTGAAATCACGGATTGGCTTTCCGCCTTTTTGCGTTGCGCCGGGGATTCCATGCTTGATGCGCTGGCATCCGCTGTGGCTTTTGGCGTAGGGATCCGTGTTGGTCCAACAGCCTCTTCACGCTGGGGAACAGAAGCAGGCGTCAACGATCGCGATGCGGATTCCTTGGCGGATGCATCTTCCGCGGATGCGGTGGTGGGCTCCTGTTGCGACGTGATCACTGCTTGGGCTGCCACCGGCGCCGTTTGCGCGGAACCCTTTTCGGTGGACCCATTCCAATACCACAGGCTGCCGGAGATCAGGAGCAATGCTGCACCGAGGTACCACGGCCACGCCTTGCGGCTTCCGCGTTCAGCATCGATCAGCGCCCGCGCGGCGTGCCAGTCCGCTTCCTGGAAGTGGAAGTCCCGCTCCGCCATTTTGCGGCGTGCGAGCTCGTCGAATTCCTCGTTGATGCTCATGGTAAGGCGGTCTTTTTGGGAGCCTTTCGCGCCAGCCCGGCGATGGCTTCCTGCAACAGGCCACGCGCATGGCTCACGTGCCATTTGGAGGTGCCCTCGCTGATGCCGAGCATGGCCGCGATCTCCGCGTGGCCGTAGCCATCAATGGCGAAGAGGTTGAACACCTTGCGCGACATGTCCGGCACCTGGTGCAGCAGTTGCGCGAAGGCCTCGGCCTCCATCTGCCGCAGGTAATCGTTCACCTCGGTGCTGCCATGGCCATCCATCGGGGCATCCATGCTTTCCCGTGTTTTTCGTTCTTTTTCCTTGCGGAACCCATCGATCACCGTATTGATGATGATGCGCCTCACCCATGCTTCGAAGGGGACTTCGGGCCTTCGTTTCGCCAGGTTCAACAGCACCTTGAGGAAGCCTTCGTTCATCCGTGCTGTGGCATCCTGGCGATTGCGTTCGTAGCGGGAGCAGATGCCCATCATCAGCGGGTACAGTGCCCGGTACAGCTCATGCTCCGCCCGGGGGTCCTTGCGGATGCAACCGGCGATGAGGGCGTCGCTCACCATATGGATGCGTGCAAGGGTGCCCGCCGGAAAGCGGGCACCCTTGTGAAGCTGGCGTGCGTTGTTCAGCGCGTTTTCAGGAAGCGTGCGCTGATGCTGTTGTTCCCGTTGCTGAGCCGCATCAGGTAAAGGCCGGGTGCGAGTTCGTCCACGGGCACTGTCAAGCGGTTTGTTCCGGATGTGAACCGTTCCGCGATCGCCTTCACCGTGCGGCCGTTGCCATCGATGATCGACAACATACCGGAGCCGCCAAGTGATCGGAATGCCATGTTCAAGGCGTTGTCCACGGGGTTCGGCCAGAGGCGCAGTTCCGCATCGGCGTGCAGTTCATTGATACCGGTGGGGATCTCCGAGATCACGTTCAGGGTGAATCCCTCGGACCGGTCGGTGCTGTTGGGTATGCCGTGTCCGTCGATGACCAGCCCGTTCAGGAAGCCGTTCTCATCCACACTGATACTGTCGCAATACGTGTCGGTGCAGGAGTCCGATACCATCGTGAGGCAGAGCAGCCAGGGGCCGTTGCCGCTGTACACGTGCGTGGGGTAGGCCTCGGTGCTGCTGGTGCCGTCACCGAAGTCCCAGAAGAACTGGTAGGGGCCGTTGCCGCCGCTGCTCAGGTTCCAAACCCAGACTTCGTTGGGGATGGGCGCCACACCGCCGGGCACGCTGTCATAGGCCTGGATGGCCCAGAACCCGGCCTCGCATCCCAAGTTCGTGCTGTCGGCCGTGCAGATACAATCAGCCGTCCACACCTCCCCGGTGGTCATCGGGTCACCGTCATCACAGGGCGTGCCGGCCACCGCCGGGCCCCAAAGAACACCCTCGCAATCGTACCAGACCGGTGCGGTGCTGATGAAACCGTTGGTGTCCACCACCACGGAGTCGCAGAAGGTGGAAGTGCAACCGTTGTCCGAACTCACCGTGAGGCAGATGGGATACCATCCGGGTGCATTGAACGTGTACGCAGGTTCCGCTGCCGTGCTGGTGGAACCGTTCGGCAGGTCCCACCAGTAACTGAGGTTGCCCGTGCCCGTGCTCTGGTCCACAATGTTCACCGTCCACGGTATCAGTGCTCCGTTGCCGCTGGCCTGCTCCACGGTGAACAGGGCCTGGCATTCCACCTCGACGCTGTCCGGCACGCAGACGCAGTTGGCGTTCCATGTGCCGGGATCGCCCAGGAAGGTCAGGCAATCCGTACCCGGCAGTTCCGATCCCCAAAGCGTGCCGGTGCAATCGTACCAAACGGATGCAGTGCTGACCATGCCGTTGGTGTCCACCACCACCGAATCGCACAAGAAGTCGGTGCACTGGCCGTTGTCGGCCGTGATGGTGAGGCAAATGCCGTATACGCCCACTGCGTTGAAGGTCCAGGATGGTTCCGCCTCCGTGCTGGTGGAACCGTCAGGCATCCACCACTGGTAACTAAGGGTCCCGTCGCCTGTGCTTTGGTTGGTGGTGGTGATCTGCCAAGGGATCATCATGCCTCCTCCCATGGCTTGTTGCACGGTGAAGGCGGCGTTGCAGAGGTTGGTCGGGCCGCAGTTCAAGGTGATGGTCAGGCTGTCCGCGGGGCTTGACCCCACGTCGTAGGCCACGGTATCGGTGGCCATGCTCCCGTTCCCGCAGCTGGTGGCGAAATACAGGTTGCCGGCAGGGTTCATCAAGGTCATGATGAGGAAGAAGTCGCAATTGGTATCCAGGGTCGCGGTCACGCTCTGGGGCGGCTCCATGAAACCCATGGTTGAGGCGATCACCGTGCCTCCGGCATTGGCGGGATCACATGGCGACAACTGGCCGTTCACCACCACGGTGTACTGGGCCGAGGCGGCGAGCCCGAGCAGTATGGACAGGGCGACGATGAGAAGGCGTGGATGGTATTTCATGGGGAGGAGGTTCAGGTGTTCAACCTCATACACGCAGGAAAGGGATGCGTCGTTGGGTGATGACGGAAATGTTTGTGCGCGTGGTTGCTTTTCGATAGCCCGGTCCGGCGGAACCATGACCTTTCGGCCAACCTGCGGCAGGCTCGGGAACAGGATGTTCCTACCTCACCTCCCACCGCACCACCGTAGCGATCGCCTCGGCCTTGCCCTTCACGCCCACCAGCTTGGCGCCGTCCTCGGGGTCGTAGTGCAGCAGCCAGGTCACCAGAATCTGGCGCGCGGCCTCGGGCAGTTCGTGGATGTCGTCGGCCTCCACGGTGCGCAGCGCGGGGTCCATGGGCAGGGCGATCAGTTTGTCATCGCGCTCGCCGGCGTCCAGCAGTTCAATGATGCCGATGGGCTCCACTTCCAGCACGGTTCCGCTGGGCACGGCGCCGCAGATCACGAACACGTCCACCGCATCGCCGTCGCCGCCCTGGGCCTTGTCCATGCGGGTGCCGGGGATGAAGCCGTAGTTGGCGGGGTAGGGCAGGAAGGCGATGCGGCGTGGCCTGCCGTGGCGCTTGTCGATGGGGAAGCTGTTGCTGGCGATGTCGTACTGGCGCTTCTCCACCGTGCCGGCGGGGATCTCGATCACCGCGCGCAGCACGCCCGGCCGCGCCCAGGCCTCCAGTTCCTCCAGGTTCATCGCAGTGCTTTTTCGATCAGGTCGTCACCAGCCTCGTTCGCCAGCGTCACCTTCAACCTGGGCTCGCGCTTCATGGCCTCGCGGATGCTCCACTGCGCATTGGGGTTGCGGGCCCAGGCGCGGCGCGCGATGCCGTTGTTCACGTCCCAGTGCAGCATGCTCTTCAGGCGGCGGTCGCTGTCGGCGCTGCCGTCCAGCACCATGCCGAAGCCGCCGTTGATCACCTCGCCCCAGCCCACGCCGCCGCCGTTGTGCAGGCTGATCCACGTGGCGCCGCGGAAGGCATCGCCGGCGAAGTTCTGCACCGCCATGTCGGCCGTGAAGCGGCTGCCGTCGCGGATGTTGCTCGTCTCTCGGTAGGGGCTGTCGGTGCCGCTCACGTCGTGGTGGTCGCGGCCCAGCACGATGGGCGCGCTGATCGCACCGTGCTTGATGGCGTTGTTGAAGGCCTCCGCGATGCGGATCCGCCCTTCGGCGTCGGCGTAGAGGATGCGCGCCTGGCTGCCCACCACGAGCTTGTTTTCCTGCGCGCTGCGGATCCAGTGCAGGTTGTCCGCGATCTGCTGGTGGATCTCCTGGGGCGCGTCCTTCAACATGGCTTCCAGCACCTCGCCCGCGATGCGGTCGCTGGTGGCGAGATCCTTGGGATCGCCGCTGGTGCAAACCCAGCGGAACGGTCCGAAGCCGTGGTCGAAGCAGAGCGGCCCCATGATGTCCTCCACGTAGCTGGGGTAGCGGAACTTGCACCCGCCTGTGTCCTCGGCTGCGCTCGGACTGACAGGCGGGCTGGATTCCGTCCCGGCTGCGCTCGGACTGACAGGGCGTGGCGCGAGATCCGCACCGGCTCGGCTGGCCTCCAACAGGAAGGCGTTGCCGTAGTCGAAGAAGTACATGCCCGCATCGGCCAGCGTGTTGATGGCCGTCACCTGGCGGCGCAGGCTTTCCTCCACGCGCTGCTTGAAGGCGGCGGGGTCCTTCACCATCAAGGCATTGCTTTCCTCGTAGCTGAGTCCCGCGGGGTAGTAGCCGCCGGCCCACGGGTTGTGCAGGCTGGTCTGGTCGCTGCCCAGGTCCACGTGCACGCCGCGCGCGGCGAGGCGTTCCCACAGGTCCACCACGTTGCCCACATACGCGATGCTGTGCGCCTGGCCTTTCTTCTGCCACGCCAGCGCGGTGTCGATGGCCTGGTCCACGTCCTCGATCAGCTCGTCCACCCAGCCTTGGCCGTGGCGCTTGTGCGCGGCGGCGGGGTTCACCTCGGCGCAGATCGTCACCACCCCGGCGATGTTGCCCGCCTTGGGCTGCGCACCGCTCATGCCGCCCAGGCCGGCCGTTACGAAGAGCTTGCCCTTGGTGGTCTTGTCCGCACCCTTCAGCATACGGCAGGCGTTCAGCACGGTGATGGTGGTGCCGTGCACGATGCCCTGCGGGCCGATGTACATGTAGCTGCCGGCGGTCATCTGGCCGTATTGCGACACGCCCAGCGCGTTCATGCGCTCCCAATCGTCGGGGCTGCTGTAATTGGGGATCACCATGCCGTTGGTGACCACTACGCGCGGCGCGTCCTTGTGGCTGGGGAAGAGGCCCAGCGGGTGGCCGCTGTACATCACCAGCGTCTGCTCGTCGGTCATTTCCGAGAGGTACTTCATGGTGATGCGGTACTGCGCCCAGTTCTGGAACACCGCGCCGTTGCCGCCGTAGGTGATCAGCTCGTGCGGGTGCTGCGCCACGGCCGGGTCCAGGTTGTTCTGGATCATCACCATGATGGCCGCCGCCTGCCTGCTCTTGGCAGGGTACTGGTCGATGGGCCGCGCGTGCATGGGATACGACGGCCGGAATCGGTACATGTAGATGCGGCCGTGGTCCTTTAGCTCCTGCGCGAACTCGGGCGCGAGGGTGGCGTGGTGCCTCGGATTGAAGTAGCGCAGCGCGTTCCGCAGGGCCAGCTTCTTCTCCTCCGGCGGAAGGATGTCCTTACGCTTGGGAGCATGGGGCACGCTGTCATCCAGCGGACGTGCAGGTGGCAGGGTATCGGGGATGCCTTCGCGGATGGCGGCTTGGAAGGCTTGCAGGTCGGAAACCGTTGCTGTGGACATGCCGCGAAGTTCGGGATTGCGGCGCGGAAATACAGGCGGTCTCCAATGGCCTACCGGATGACCGCAAAGCGTTGGGTTGCGGTACCTGCTGCCGTGCGCAGCAGATAGATGCCGGGCGGCAAGATGGATACATCGAGCGTTACGTGCTCCTGTCCTTTGGTGGCCCAAGTGAGCTGTGTCCGCCCCGCGGCATCCATCACGAACAACGTACGTGCATCATTCGCGAGCCCTTCAATCGTGATGAAATCGTTGGCAGGGTTTGGAGCAATCTGGAAATTGCTCCGAGGCAATGGGTCGTTCAGGCCGAGCAGGATGCTGTCGTCCGTGAAAGAGCCGTACACGGTATCCCCGTCCAGCATCAGGCCTCGCAACCAGTAATGTTCCTCCATTTCAAAGTAATTACCGGTGAATGCAATTAACCCGATCCCCTCGGTGTAGAGCACTCCCCTATGAGGCTCCTCCTCGTAATTCCAATCTATCGGGCCGAATAATTGGGAAGTACCGCCCGGCCCCGAGGTCTCTCCTTCGTAATGGAAAAAATGCCCGGTATCACCCGCTCCTTCCGGTTGAAAGGGCCTGCAGCGGATGACGTAACGTCCTGCCGTATCCAGCCTGTGCTCGGCGATGCAAGCGTTGGGCCTTGGGCCATAGGGAGCCATGAAATGCTCACCGATAACCAGCTGCCCAGGATAGGAGAACAATAATTCGGACCAAGGCAGCTCCGGGATCCCACTGGTCCATTGGCCGGTCGCATTCGTGTAGTCGTGCACGTATTGGGTTGGTGAACCAATGCCACCCAACTGGAAGTACCAGACATCGTGGGCCTTCAGCCAACCTTCCCAAACGATGGCGCTATCCTGTTCGTCACCACTTTCAACGGTGAACTTGAACTCGGACGACCGGCCTTCGCATCCACCTATGCCGTCGCAACTGCCGTATCCCTTCTCATATTCCAATATGTCACCTGCCATGTACGGGAAGAACTCCGCCAAGGTGGGAATGGTCCGCCCAAGCTGTGGGCCGTTGATGCCGATCAGCTCATGGCCGCTGTCCCACGCCAGGATTCCATGGTCGCGGCTTAGGAGCAGGCTGTCGCCGTTGCTCAGGGCGACGGTTCGGTGCTCGTCGGGAAGATCGAAGGTGGTGGCAGGCGTCACAGCACCGATCTCCGCCCACACGTTGTCCAGCGTATCATACAGCCACATTGTTCCGGCATCGGCCAAAGGCATGATCACCCGTTCCCCGTTCCCGGTGAAATACCATACCTCATCCGTAACGCGGACGTGGCCACCCAACCATTGCGGGGCATCGGGCCAAACCCGTATCGTGCCGACATCAGTGCTGCATGTATCGCAGACCTTCGCCACTCGGTTCAAGCTGAACAGAAGGTCATTGGCCCCGAGCGTATCGATGTGCGTGACGAACACTTGGTTTGTGATCGTGTCTGTGCCCCCCAGCGAGTGGTTGTACCGGTACGCCGGGTTGAGCAATGCCCAATCCTGTGCCGTGGCGTGAAGCACGAAGCTCAGGAAGAACAGGCTGATGAAGGTCCGCATGGAACGGGCATTTATGTCCAAGACAGTACAATATACAGTAATGCTGCCCCGACGTGGTGTTTCTGACCTGTCGCATAAGTGAATGGCCCGTTCGCGGCATTGCATGCAGCCAATCGTGCGGTATTACCGTCCTCGCAGGGTCATCCGAGGAGCGGGGAGACCCTGTGCCGGGACGACGGGCATCCTCACTTCTTCACCGCCGCGTGTCCATACGGACAATGCCTGCAACCGCTGCCGCAGCAGTAGCCGCGCTTCAGGTGGTAGGCCTCGGTCCACACCACGTAGCCTTCCGGAGTGAAGTAGAAATCCTCCAACGCGAAGCCCAGCCGCAAGAGTTGCTTGGTGTGCGGGTCATCTGCCGGGGGGGTGGGGCACTGATCCATGATGGATATGCCGCGAAGGTCGGTAATGAGGGGCGGATGAGGCTGCAAGCGCTGATCACACACGTGGCGCCCTACCACGCATACACCACGTGCGCATACACGTTGCGCCCCATGCTGGGGATGCCGAGCCAGTCGGAGAAGGTGGTGTAGTACTGGTCCAGGAGGTTGTCCACGCCGAGGTTCACGCTGAGGCGGTGCTTCTTGATGGCGAACTCACGCGATACCGACAGGTTGCCGATCAGGTAGCCGGGCTTGCTGGTCTCGCCGAACTCCGGGCTGTGGCGGTTGCGCGAGCTGCCTTCCGCCGAGGCTTCGGCCACATATTGCTTCTTCGCGTAGCGCAGCTTGGTGCGAAACTGCAGCGGCTGGATCAACGGCAGGCGCGTGCCGTCGCTGCCTTGGCCGTACCGCCACGAGGCGTCGCCCAGGAGTTGCCAGGTGTCGCTGAAGCGGTATGCCGCGGTCAGCGCCATGTTGAACAGCGTGGCGTAGGGGATCTGCTCGTACACCTTCACGCCCGAGGCGGTGATGTTCATGGGCATCAGCTCGGGGCGGGGCTTGCCGATGATGTAGTCCACGATGTGGAACCACGCCGCGCTCCACTCCAGCTCCAGCTTGCCGTGCTTGTATGCGCTGGTGAGCTCGGCGGAGAGCGAGCCTTCGTTGCGCATGCGCGGGTCGCCCACGTAGTCGTAGTTGTCGTTCGCGTTCAGCAGGTAGAAGCCGTAGCCTTCGGAAACGGAGGGTGCCCGCTCGCTGTAGCCCGCGCCGATGCGGTGGGTGAAGCGGCCCTTGCGGTGCGACAGGGTGGCGCCCCCACTGGGCAGCCAGCGCTGCTTGCTGGGCGGCAGCGATACATAGAAGAGTTCCAGCGAGCGCCGCCCGAACTCGCTGCCGATCGTGTTTTCATGGATGCCCAACCCCGCGTGCACCGTGAGGTCCAGCCGCTCGTTGAAGCGGATCCGGTCCTCAGCATTGAGGCCGCTGTAGAGGGTGCGCACGTCCGGCCACGTGAGCATGAACATGGCGGGCTCGGCCGGATTGTTGGGGTACATGGTCATCTCCGCCAACGAGTTGTTGCGATGCCCGGACAGTGTGGCCTTGATGGCATGTTTGCCGGCGGAGGCGTACAGCTTGGTGTAGAAGCCCTCGGTGGTACTCCAGCCCGGCATGTCCATGCGGATGGGCACCACGGGCCGGTGGCTGTCGTCCATCACGTGCGTGATGGTGTTGTAGTAGAGCTTCGTCTCCCACAGGCTCACCGGGCCGTTGCGCGGCAGATGGCGGTATTGCACTGAACCGATCAGGGCCTCCGCCAAGGAAACGTCCATCGGGAGGCCGGGATAGCCCACGTCGGTGGCCTTGTCGTAGATGACGGAGGCCTCCACCTCGTTGCCTGCGCTGAGCTTGTAGCCCGCGATGGCCGAGAGGTTGTACTTGGTGAATTGGGAGAAATCCACCGTGTTGGAGGCATCGGGCCGGTGGCCGGCGCGGTAGTTGTCGGCCTTCCGGAAGGTGAAGTCCACATCGGTGTAGAGCGACGGGCCGGCGTAGTTAAGGGCCGTTCCGAAGATGCGCTGGGCGTTGTTGCCCTCAAACCCTGCGGAGGCGGTGCCGCCCCATCCGCGCTTGTCCTTGAACCCGGTGCGCCGGCGTTCCAGGTCGATGGAGCCCGCGATGGTGCCGCCGTGCTCGCCGCCGGAGGATCCGGACTTGATCCGCGCCCGGGACAGGTTGGAGGTTTCCACGTACGAGGTCACCGGGTCCATCTTGTCCGTGCAGGCCCCGTAAATGCGCATACCGTCCACCGTGACCACGCTGCGCTCGGTGGCCATGCCGTTGAGCATGGGTTCCATGGCGTAGCAGCCGCGCCGGATCATGTTCACCGAATTGGACTCGGCCAGGTAGCTGTCCAGCGAGCCCAAGGGCTTGTCGCCGTGCGTATGGCAGCCGGGCCCGGTGGGCAGGATCACCACCTGTTCCAGCTCCTGCATCTCCATCAGGTTGGGGAGGGGCGGCAGGGTGTCCGGTTCCGTCTGGGCCAGCAGGGGAGCGACCAAGAGCATCGCCAACGGCAGGACCATGCATCGCAGCCTGTTCGGCATCACACTGTGGTTGTTCCCTCCCTGTTGCCCATGATCGGCCCGTGGTCGATCAGAAGTTCACCTTGAAGTGGACGCTGCTTTCCTCCTGCGTGTCGGTAACGGCATTGCCGGCCAAGGCCGTCCCGGCTCCGTCCTCCACGATCAGGTTGATCTTCCAGTAGCCGGTCATGGAGAAGCCCACGCTGCCGTGGTAGAAGCCGTCGGCCCCTTGCGTGAGGTCCACGTTGCCTGGGGCGCCGTGGTTGCCCATGCCCGGCATGCGGGGATCAACCCGGATGGTGTAGTTGTCCACCACGGGGAATTCCGTGCCGCTCACGCGCTTGTACAGGCCTACCACCATGTTGTTCACGCCCGTGGTGGGCTGGCTGGGCTCCACCATGGCCAGCAGGTAGGTCACCCCGTCGGTGCCCACGGCCGAGGTGTAGCGCTTGCGGAATTCGCTGTCCGATGCCAGTACGTTCACCGGCATGGTCACGCTGCTTGCGCCATTGCCGACGTCGTAGGTCAGGGTCATCTCCCAGAAGCCCGTGCTGCTGGTGGCCATGTTGAAGACGACGTATCCTTCGTAGAGGGCGGGGTTGCTGGTACTGGCGGCCACGGAGGAGTAGGGGCAGCTATGCTGGTGTGTGCCGCCGCCCATGTCCATGGTCATCATGGGTTCCCACGATAGCGTGGCGTTCTCCAAAGCATTCCCATTGCCGTCCTTGATGCGGACAAGGACCGGGTTGTGGCCCACTTCGAACTTGCCGGAACTGTTCAGCAGCTCCAGGGTGTAGCCGTTGTGCGTGGCGGACTGCAACACTTGCAGGCTGCTGGAAGGGGTTGATGTGGAAGGCTCTGCGACTTCATCCTTCTTGCACGCGGTGAAGGCGGAGAGGCCAAGGAGCAGGACCAGGGTGCGAACGGGGAGTTTCACGTGGTGGAGCGGGATTGGAGTGGTGACCGTGAGTGGATTGAGGCAAAGTTACCCACCAGGGAATGGCATCAGCCTGAGAAAGGTCAGCCGGAGTGCCTCGGGCCAGTGAACCTGCCAAGAATCATTTTTCAAGCTGACCGGGGTCGGGAAGACAGGGGCTACGGGCGCAGCCCGGCCCAGGAGCACTTGGCGTTAGGGTCTTCTTCCTGTCGCCTTCTTGGCGAGCTGCTCCTTCCAAGTGCGAAAGGCCCCATGGCACGCCAGGCTGAACCGGTCGTCGATCATGTGGCCCAGGCCGCCGGCCCTGAATCCGTACAGCACATGCTCGGTGCTGGTGTTGCGCAGGCTGTCGATCCGGGCAGAGCAGTCGGTGAAGAGCCTTTCAAGCTCCAGGACTTCACCGACGGACAACCAGGCCCGCAGGGTGTCATCCCGAAGGCCATGCCCGGGGATGTTCCACGCAACCCGATAGCCGGTATCGGTCCGGGTGAAGGAAAAGGCTTGTCGGTGGTCCCCCCAATCGCCGGCATACACTTCTTCCAGCACGAACGAAGGTGCGAGGAAGACCTGGCGCCAAGGGTTAGCGGGGACCTGGGCGCGGCCGGTACAGGCCGAGATCGCCGATAGGAACCCGACCAAAATGGGCAGGAACCGGGTTTTCAAGATCGGCATGGCATTGCGGGGTTGATCCGGGAGGGTGGTCGCGACAGGGCAAAGGTGATGCCGGACCAGGCCGGAACAGCCTTTGCCGGGGCCGGCATGCTGTTTCGGGTGATCCGTACGTTATCAACAACGGGTGGTGCATGGCGCGGTGGAACACTGTCGGGGGCGCCTTGGAGCCCGCGATAATTTTGAACCTGAGGCAATCCGTGTGGTAGAAAATGAAGATCCAACAGGTGTTGAAAACCTCCTTGGCCTGGGCCATGGCCTTCCTATTGGCGCCGGTGAGCGCCCAAGCCGGTCCGGGCGACCAGACCCCGGAGCAGTACATCGCCCAATGGAAGGAGGTGGCCGTGCGGAAGATGAAGGAGCACGGTATCCCGGCCAGCATCACCCTGGCGCAAGGCCTGCTGGAAAGCCGCAGCGGGAACAGCGTGCTCGCCGTGGAGGGCAACAACCACTTCGGCATCAAGTGCACACCCGACTGGACCGGCGGAAAGGTCTTTCACGATGACGACAAGAAGAACGACTGCTTCCGCAAGTACCGCAGCGCGGACCTGAGCTTCGAGGACCATTCCAAGTTCCTGATGCGCCCGCGTTACGCGAGCCTCTTCGAGCTGAAGCCCACCGACTACAAGGGCTGGGCCCATGGCCTGAAACGCTGCGGCTACGCCACCGATCCCCGGTACCCGCACAAGCTCATCGACCTGATCGAGCGCTACCAGTTGAATAACCTGGACCGTGGCGTGGATGTGAGCTATGCCGACCGGGGCGGTTCCTCCAACAAGCCAGCTACCACCAAACCATCACGACATACCTCCCGCGACGGCGACAATGTGGTCACCATCGGCGATGCGCGCCCCGTGGAACTGTTCGACGGCCGGATCAAGTTCGTGCGTGCCCGGAAGGGGGAGACCGTGAAGGACATCGCGGATGAGATCCAGCAGATGCCCGGGCTCGTGGCCGGCTGGAACGACATGGCCAAGGACAGCCGGTTGGAGGAAGGTCAGGTGGTGTTCATCCAACCCAAGCGCAACAAGAGCCAGGACCAGGAGAGCGTGATCGCGGAAAAGGGCGAAACACTCTGGGGCATCAGCCAGCGCTACGGGGTGAAGCTGAAGAAGCTGGCCAAGTACAACGGCATGGGCATCGCGGACCCGCTGCAGCCGGGGCAGAAGGTGTGGTTGAGGAAGCCCAGGTGATCGGGTTGACGGTTGTTCGTTGTCGGTTGGCCGTTGCCAGTGCGCTCCCCCAACCCGCAATGCGTAACACATCAACGCGTAGCGTGTCACCGCCTAACCCGTTGTTTGTTGTCCGGTGTTGGTCCGCAGGCATGCGCTGGGTCCAGGTCTTCGGCGATGCGCTACTCAGTCCTGCGCACCTGGTTCTACGCCCAGTGCACTTCAAACCCGGCACTGCGCAGGTCATCCCAATAACCCGGATACGACTTGCCCACTACCTCGTGTGACTGGATCACCACTTCATCACAGACCAAGGCCAACGGGGCCAACGACATGGCCATACGATGGTCGCCTTGCGGATCGAATGGCGCAGGGTTGCGGTTGGTGATCGGTCCTTGCAGCCGGAAGGAACCAGTGGTACGGTGTACGGTGCACCCCAGGGCCTGCAAGGCATCGGCCACCGCTTGAAGGCGGTCGGTCTCCTTCAGCGGTAAATTGTGCAGACCGGTGAATTCGGCCTTCCGGCCCAAGGCGGCCATGGTGAAGGCCAACGGCTGGAAGAGGTCGGGCGTGCGGATGAGGTCGGCATGAAAGGGAGTGGTGATGCCCCCGAGATGTTCCAACAACCATCCATCCGGGGTGGGGCCGCCTTTCACGTGGTCGGTGAACCACATGGCCGCTGCCTCATCGCCCTGTAGGCCGTCCTGCCCCACACCTTCAAGCAGTACGCTGGAGCCGGGTGCAAGGGCCACCAATTCATGCCAGAATGCGGCTGCGCTCCAGTCACCGGGTACGTGGAACGGTGCGGCCTTCAGCGGCCCCGGCATGACGCGGGCCACATCACCCTCCATGCGGGCATCGGCACCGAAGTGTTGCAGCAGCTTCACCGTCATCCGCACGTAGGGTTCGCTCAACCGAAGGCCGGTCCAGTGCAGTTGAAGGCCTTCCGCGAACCGCGGCGCCACCAGCAGCAGGGCACTGATGAACTGGCTGCTCGCCGGTGAATGGAGCGTGATGGCCCCTCCACGCAGCTCGCCGCCGCGCACCCGGAAGCCATCCCCATGCGCGGTGATGTCCGCACCCAAAGCGCGCAAGGCCTCCACCAGTGGCGCGTGGGGCCGTTGCAACAGGCGCGGATTGCCGGTGATCAGGCGTTCCTCGCCCGCCTGCACGCAGGCCCATGCCAGCAGGAAACGCAGCGTGGTGCCGCCATCGCCGCAATGCATGCGGTGCGGCCTTTCCAGCAGGAGCTGCCGGAGGATGCGCGTGTCGTCGGCATCGCCGGGGTGCCCCACACCGGCCGGGTCACCGGCCAGGTCCGCCAGCACCAGTGCGCGGTTGGCCACGCTCTTGGCGTGCGGAAGGGCGACCGCGGCCCGGAGCGGCCCCTCAGGCCGGGTGATTCTTAGGCTGTGCGGCATGGGCGATGGCACGGCGGTAATGGTCCAGGGCTTCGCCCACCTGGGCGGCGGTGATCGGCACGTCGGTACGCGCCGAGCCGATGCCCGTGAGCAGGGTGAAGCGGAACCCGTCGTCCCGGTTCTTCTTGTCGTTGCGCATCAGTTCGATGATGCGGTGGTGGTCCGCCTCCTGGAAGCGGAACGGCGGGAAGAGGCCCAGCAGGTGCTCCTCAATGGCGTTCATGCGGTCGCGGTCCAGCTGCCCCAGGCGCCAGCTGAGCCAGGCGGCGCAGACCATGCCCACGGCCACGGCCTCGCCATGCAGCAAGGTGCGCTGGGCGCCCTCGAGCGCGAAGGCCTCCAGCGCATGGCCGATGGTATGCCCGAAGTTGAGCAGCTTGCGCGGGCCGTTGTCCTTCGGGTCGGCGAACACCACGCCGGCCTTGATCGCCGCGGAGCGCTCGATCATCGGGGCCAGCGCGGACAGGTCATGCAGCGGGGCGCGCCGCACCTCATTCCAATGGTCGGCATCGAGCACCAGGCCGTGCTTCACCATTTCGGCCACGCCGTTGAGCACCTCGCGCTTGCCCAGCGTGCGCAGGAAGGGCGGATGGATGCAGGTGGCCACCGGGTCGGCGAAGGCGCCCACCAGGTTCTTCACCCCGTTGAGGTCGATGGCGGTCTTGCCGCCGATGGCCGCATCCACCATGCCCATCACCGTGGTGGGCACATGCACGAAGCGGATGCCGCGCTTGAAGGTGGCCGCCACGAAGCCGCCCAGGTCCGTGATCACGCCGCCCCCCAGATTGACCAGCACCGCCTGCCGGTCCGCCTGGTGGTCCGCCAGGAAGGTCCACAGCGCCCGGCACACCTCCAGGTCCTTGCTCCGTTCACCTGCCCGCACCTGCACCGTTCCCGCATCACGCAACTGGGGTACATGGGCCAGCAGTTCCGGCAGGCACTGTTCCATGGTGTGCTCATCGCCCAGGATGAACACGCGCACGCCCCGTGCCTGGCCGCCCAGCCATTGTTCCAGGTTCTCCAAGGCCTGCGGACCTGGCCATACCGGATGCACGCCCGGTAGCTGCTGATCGTCAGGTTGGTGCTGGGGTGCCATGGCTACTTTTGCCCGCCTTTCCCGGGGTGCCCGGTGCATCCGCGGAAGGCGCCCAAAGGAACGAACAACAAGCACGCGGCGCCACATGCAGCCCCAGCAACCCCCTACCGCCACACGGACCACCGTCCTGCCCGACCTCTCCAACACCCGGATCGCCTTTGCCCACATGAACAATGCGGGCCTTACCCGGGCCTACTGGCTGTTCCGCGTCATCGGCACCCCGTGGCTCACCGCTCTGGGCAGCGGCCTCACCAAGGTGGCCCTGGCCCTGCATCTGCCGGTGAAAGGCCTGGTGAAGGCCACCGTGTTCAAGCAGTTCTGCGGCGGCGAATCCATCGAGGAGTCGCTGCGGACCGCACGGAACCTGGCCAAGCGCGGCGTGGGCACCATCCTGGACTACAGCGTGGAAGGAGAGGACGACAAGGAGGCCATGGACCGCACCGCCGAGGAGACGCTGCGCACCATCGCCGCCGCCAAGGGCGACCCGGACATTCCCTTCTCCGTCTTCAAACCCTCGGGCCTGGTGCGCACCGATGTGCTGGCCAAGGTGTCCGCGGGGGAACAGATGGACCCGGATGAGGCCGCCGCCTGGGCACAGGGCCGCAAGCGCGTGGAGCGTATCTGCCAGGCCGCCCATGACGCCGGCGTACCGCTGCTGATCGATGCCGAGGAAAGCTGGACCCAGGATGCCGTGGACGACCTCGTGCGGGAGATGATGCAGCGGTACAACAAGGAGCGCGCCTTGATCTACAGCACCGTGCAGCTCTACCGGCACGACCGGCTCGAATTCCTGCGCGGGGAGCTGGATAGGGCCAAGGCCGAAGGCTACCACGTGGGCATGAAACTGGTGCGCGGTGCCTACATGGAAAAGGAGCGCGAGCGTGCAGCCCAGATGGGCTATGCCAGCCCCATCGGCAAGGACAAGGCCGAGGTGGACGGCTTCTACAACGATGCCTTGCGTCTTTGCGTGCAGCACATCGGGCGTATGGGGGTGCTCAACGGCACCCATAACGAGACCAGCACGCTGCTGCTGGCCGAGCTGATGCAGGAGGCCGGGCTGGCGAAGAATGATCCGCGCATCCACTTCGGGCAGTTGCTGGGCATGAGCGACAACATCAGCTTCAACATGGCCGCGGCCGGCTACAACGTGGTGAAGTACGTGCCCTACGGGCCGGTGCGGAAGGTGCTGCCCTACCTGATCCGCCGGGCGGAGGAGAACACCAGTGCCCGCGGCCAAACGGGACGCGAGCTGGCGCTGATCATCGCGGAGCGCAAGCGCCGCGCGAAGGCCTGAAACCGCCCTCAGCGGGCGATCACCACCCGGGCCGTGCGCACCACGCGCCCTTCGGCCCGCACCAGATAGATCCCGGCGGGGAGTTCGCCGGTCGCGATGGTCCGGGCACCTTGCGGGAGTCGTTCTTGCCGAATGATCCGGCCTTGGCCGTCCAGTTGAGTGACGAGCGCAGGCTCATCGAGTTGCAGCGTGAAGTGGTCATCCGCCGGTACCGGATGTACGGAAAGCGCCGCGGCGGACGCGGGTTCCTCCACGCCGGCGGAGGCGGAGCCGCATGCCAATGGTTGGTTGCAGACCAGGTCCGCCAGAAAGCCGTACACGAACCCCAGGGAGTTCACGGGGTCGTAGGTGATGTAGCCCACATGGTCGTTGCCGGGGTAATGCAGGTAGCAATAGGGGATGCCGGTATGGGCCACGCGGAGGCTCACATCGTGGTCGCCGGAAACCACGATGCCGGTGGGGAAGCCCAAGGCGTAGGCCTGCTCGGTGTAGCAGGGCACCACATCGTCGCCGGCCTCATGGATGCCGCAGAAGGGCTGGTCGCCGGGTTGCACCCAGGTGGTGTCCATCAGGGCGCCGCTCAGGCTGATGCAGGCCATCACATCGCTGGAATAGCCCAACGGGCCGCTGGTGCCTTCCATGCCACCGAGCATGGCACTGTCGGCCACCAGTGGGGCGGGCAGCTCGGAAGGTTCGTTCATGTAGGTGAGGTGCAAGGCGCCGATGGCCCCGGCGCTCACGCCGCTGGCGATGATCCGGTCCGGGTCGATGCCGTAGGGGTTGCCATCCTCCGCCACGGTCTTGCGCAGGAAGCGGATGGCGCCCCGCATGTCATGTACGCACCGCTGCACGGCGTGCATGGTGGTGTTGGTGGTGGGGAAGAAGAAGCCCACGCGGTAGTCGATGGCCACGGCCACATACCCCAAGCGGGCCAACGCGCCCCCGAGGCCTGCCATGTCCGCCCGCGAGCCGGTGACGAAGGAGCCGCCGAAGGCCATCACCACCACGGGCCGCTCCTGCAGCAGGTCGTTCGCCGGGGCGTAGATGTCCATGCGCAAGGTCTGCGAGCCGCCGCCGACTGCGGTGTTCGAGCCGTATACCACGGCCGGGATACTGTCGATCTCGCTGAAGATCGGCAGGATGTAGCGGCCATTGGTGCAATCCTGCGCGTGCAACAGGGCGGGCAGCATCAGGAGGGAGAGCAGGGGTAGCGTTTTTCTCATGCGTGGCAGGGTGAAGGTGGGCAATGTAGCGAAGTGGCCCGGTACCCCGGAAGCAAGATCGGCCAGTTCAGGTTTCGTGCCCCGGTGAAACCTTCCGTCAGGCTGGAGCGTTGAAGGGCGCCAACTACTCCATCCAGAGATGAAGCACATCCTACGGTAAACACCGTAAAAACCGCAGGATTCATCGACGAAATGGGGAGTTTTGACGATGTTTGCAACAACTTCCAACCAAATAACACGAACATGAAGAGGATCGTAATGGCCGGTACCATCATGCTGGCCGCTGTAGCAACCACGATGGACGCCCAAGCCCAATACCGCCCCGCCGGTGGCGAGAAGAACTTGGAGCTGATGCTGGCCCCCTTGGGCGGCAGCCCCATCACGATGGCGGGCATCAAGTACCGCAGCTTCAGTTCCGCCAACAAGGCCATGCGCCTTGGCGTGTTCCTGGGCTTCGACAACAAGACCACCATCCTGCAGGATGCGGACAGCGAGGCCAAGATGCTCGAGTTGAAGAAGAAGGAAAGCTCCATCACCATCGGCGTGCAGCCCGGCATCGAGAAGCACCTGACGGGTACCGAGCGCCTCTCGCCCTACTTCGGCGGCTATGTGGATCTGAGCTACACCTCCAAGACCAAAAAGGAAGAGACCCAGCTCAACCTGAACAACGACCGCCAGGAGGTGGGCTATGACCAGACCAAGACCGGAAGCTTGGGCATCGGCGTGAACGCCGTGGCCGGCTTTGACTACTACATCGCCAAGTCCATCTACGTAGGTACCGAGCTCGGTTTCGGCATCGCCACCACCATGCCCATGAAGAACAAGACCGAGACCGTGAAGGCCAACGACACCAACGACGGTACCACGACCGACAGCGGCGACGGCAAGAAGGACAACGTGAGCACCTTCCAAGTGGGCCCCAATGTGGTGGGTCAACTGCGACTGGGTTGGTTGTTCTAAGGGTCGCCGATCAGGTAAACGACAATGGCAATGACACAAGCAACCAAGGCCTTGCCGAAGGTGATGAGGTATGCCTTGTCCCTGGCGGTGGTCTCCTTCCTGTTCGCTTCCTGCAGCAAGGAACCGGTGACCATGCCCAACCATTCGTCCGCCAAGGCGATCACCGATGGCAAGCTGCAGCAACAACTGCTGGACAAGTCCTACGAGATCCCGGCGGTGGGCATCTACAACCGCACCATGGACAAGATCCTGGTGTTCAAGCGCACCGGGCCCGGTTCCCGTAGCTTCTCCTTCACCACGCAACCGGCCAGTGGCATCAACTTCGCCAGCAGCAATGGTGGCCAGTGGGTGTACACCGAGCAGGGCGGCATGGTGGTGATCACCGAGCCTTCGGCCGGCCTGGGTGCCGGTGGTGGCCTGGTGGCTGCCGGGAACACCACGCTGGACATCGACTTCGCCGTCTGCTTTGCCGCCGGTGAGGAGGCCATGGGCGGTGGCATGTTCGGACCCGAGATGGGCGACGTGGCCGGCGTGATCGGCATCGCCGGTGACTTCGAGGCACTGGCCAATGGCGACTTCGATGAGAGCGAGGACGACATCTTCGATTACTTCCACGGTTTCGCATACTACTTCGTATACGCCGACCAGTTGAGCAACACCAGCTACGAGGTGTTGGACTGGGTGGAGAACGAGGGGCAGCCGGAAGAAGAGCTCCAAGACTTCAGCTTGGCCTTCGTAGTGAGCCTGCAGAACGAAGGGGGCATCTACATCTCCAAGGACGGCAACATCAGCGTGAACGGAGGGACCATGCAGTTCAATGGCACCTACTACGCCATTGAAGGCATCGGCTTCTTCGATGGCGAGGATGAGGACGCCACTTTCACCGAGGTGAGCGGCTATGGCGGCATGGGCTGCCAATGACCCGCACCATTCAAGATCGGCAGGGGCCCCCGGGAGATCGGGGGCCCTTGTCTTTGTGCGCAGGCATCCTTCCGGTCCCCGGCGCCGTCATTCACGCACGGGCGGGGACAACCCGCCGGCAAAGCCGGGATCGGCTGCCTTGCGCCCGTTAATTTGGTGCCATAAATGCCAGCCGTTGATGCCGATGCCCCGTAGAGCCTCCCGCCTCACCATCCTGGTGGCGGGCATGCTCTGGGCGGGTGTGTCCTTGGCGCAGGTGACGGCCCACGCCGGTAACGATGCCACCATGTGCGCCGGAGGTCCGGTCACCCTCGGCGGGGCGCCCGCATCCGGTGGCACGGGGCCTTACACCTACGCGTGGACCCCGACCACGGGACTGAGCAACCCCAACACGCTGCACCCGGTGTGCACGGCCGCTTCCACGCAGACCTACACGCTGACCGCCACCGATGCCGGCGGGGCCACCGGCACGGACCAGGTGACCATCACGGTGAACCCGTTGCCCGTGATCAACCTCAGCTGCAACAACGCCACCTCCTCCATATACGGCGGTGTGCTCACCTTCAGCGTGTGCGGCCTGGGCGCCAATCCTTACGCCTTCGATTTCACCGATGCCAGCAGCGCGCTACCAGGCGCCACCTACTCCATCACTTGGGGCAACGGCAATTCACAGGTGTACGCCAGTGGCGGATGGAGCGACACCCAGACCTTCCCCTTCGGCATGAGCAGCGGCACCTACGTGGTGCAGGAGCCTGGCCCCAACGGCTGCAGCCGTACCGTGCCTTTCCAGGTTTTCGTGGGGGAAGTGCCCTTGGGCGGACTAAGCGTGGTCTCCAACTCCTCCATCTGCACGGGCAGTGCCATCAGCTTCGAGTGGAACAACTTCAGCACCAACCCGCCGGGCACGCTCTACATCGTGGACTACGGCGACGGGGTGGTGGATACATTGCAACAGCCGCCCAGCGCCACCTTCTCCCACACCTACACCGTTTCGTCGTGCGTGGTGGCGGGCGGCGAGTACACCATCCAGTGGCGGATCACCAACCCGTGCGACACGCGCACCGGGCAGATCGGCCAGATCCGCGTCTCCGGAATGCCCGTGGCCGACTTCAGCATGGCCCCCAACGACACGGCCTGCGTGAATTCCACCGTGAGCTTCACAGACCTCAGCCAAGGTGAACAGGCCCCCACCTGCACAGGCCCCAAGCACATCTGGAGCATCAGCCCCGCCACGGGTTGGAGCGCCGTGGGCGCCCTGGGCCAGGACAATGGCCAGCCTACGATGCCTGCGATCTGGACCAATGGCGCAACCACGCTCAATGTCACCTTCACGGTACCGGGCACCTATGTGGTGACCGAGGTCACCGGTAACATCTGCGGCACCGATACGCTCACCCGCACCATCTGCGTGGAGGAACCGCCGCAGCCGGTCTTCACCCTTTCGCAAAGCACGGGCTGCTCGCCGCTCACGGTGACCACGGACAACCAGAGCACCAGCCCCAACAGCTGCTTCACGCGCTACAACTGGCTCGCCACGGTGAACTCCTCCACCTGCGGAAGCGGCGCCACCGCCACCTTCAGCGGCGGCACACAGGCCGACAGCTTCGAGCCGCAGTTCACCTTCACCGGGGCGGGGAACTACACGGTGACCCTGCGAGGGATCAATTCCTGCGGCACCTTCCCGGTGACCACGAACGTGGTGCTGGGGGCACCGCCCGAAGTGGCCATCAACCCGCTGCCCGGCATCTGCGCCGGGCAAAGTGCTTCACCCGCGGCAACCTTCACCCCGTGCGGGTCGCCCATCACCGGCTACACCTGGAGCTTTTCCGGGGGAAGCCCGTCGGGAAGCACCTCACAGAATCCGGGCGCGGTAAGCTTTGCGAGCCCGGGGAGCAGCACCATCACCGCCACGGCCACATCGGCGTGCGGGTCGGGCACCGACAACATCACCTTGCCCGTGACACCGCTTCCTTCCGCCCCGGTGGTGGGCGGCCCCATCGTGCTGTGCGTGGGGGAGGACCTCCAGCTCAGCGCCGGTCCCATGCCGGGCGCCACATTCCAATGGAGCGGCCCCAACGGCTTTTCATCCACCTCGCCCAATCCACTGATCCCCGCGGTGACCTTGTCCGCCCAAGGCACCTACACCGTGACGGCATCCACGGGCGGCTGCAGTGGCCCGGCCAGCACGGTGCAGGTCACCGTGAACCCCGCGCCCGTGGTGTCCATTGCGCCCTCCGTTCCCACGGCATGCGCCGGTGATGCCGTTACGCTCACGGCCAGCGGTGGCAGCAACTACCAATGGACCGTGGGGGGGGCGCCGGCGGGCGGCGGAAGCCAATTGACCTTCACCCCCGCGGCCTCCACCGTGGTGGTGCTCAGCGGCGATGCGAACGGATGTACCGCCTCCTCAAGCACGCTGGTCACCGTGTATCCGTTGCCTACGGCGGATGCGGGCATTGATCCCACGTACTGTGAAAGCACCCAGCCCCAACCGCTTTTCCCCGTGAGCCCGGGCGGCACTTGGAGCGGCAGCCCGTTGGTCACCCCGGGCGGGCAGTTCACCCCTTCCGCACAAGGCACCTACACACTCACCTACACCTTGCTCAGCCCGCAAGGGTGCCCCAATTCCGACCAGGTGACCGTGACCGTGGCCCCGCCAGCCCCGCCGGCCACGGCCGGCCCCGATACCCTGCTCTGCCAGAATGGGCCTACCCTGCAAATGACCGGCACGCCGGCCGGCGGATCCTGGACGGGTGACATCTCCATCGGTGGCCTGTTCACCCCCGACGTGCCCGGAACCTTCACGGTGACCTACACGGCGGGCAACGGCAGTTGCTCCACCAGCGACCAGGCCGTGATCACCGTGGTGGCACCGCCGACGGTGGATCCCGGGGCCGACCAGCAACTGTGCGTGGATGCACCGGTGCTGCCCTTGACCGGAACACCGGCCGGCGGCACCTGGTCCGGCCCGGGCGTGACCGGCGGCAATTTCAATCCGCAGGCCGCAGGCACGGGGGCGCATGCCTTGGCCTATACCGTTTCCGACGCGGACGGCTGCAGCTCCACCGGCATACGGACCATCACCGTGGATCCCCTGCCCGTGGTGTCCGCCGGAAATGACACTACCTTCTGTGATCAACCCTTCGCACAAACCCTGACCGGCTTCGCGCCTGCCGGCGGAACCTGGGCGGGAACGGGCGTCACCCCGGGTGGCAGCTTTACGCCGAACGGTCCCGGCGGTTTTCCGCTCACCTACACCTACACGGATGGCAACGGCTGTACCGCCAGCGATCAGATGACCGTGACGGTGATCACCATCACCAACCCGGCACAGGCGGGCAATGACACCGCGGTCTGCATCAACAGCGGCGCCTTACAGCTGGCCGGCGGTCTGCCCACCGGCGGGGCCTGGAGCGGGCCGCAGGTGGATGCCAGCGGCCTGTTCGACCCTTCCGTGGCGGGCACGTTCACGTTGACCTATTCCGTGGGCAACGGCTCCTGCATCACCCAGGACCAGTTGACGGTGACGGTGGATCCACTGCCTGCCGTTGCCATTACGGCCATTGATGATGCCTGCGTGGATGCCGGCCTGCAGACCTTCACGGCCACACCGGCCGGTGGCACCTGGAGCGGTGCGGGCATCACCGATGCCGCTGCGGGCAGCTTCGACCCGGCACTGGCCGGGGTGGGCACGTTCCCCATCACCTACAGCTACACCGATGCCAACGGCTGCGCCAATACCGTGGCCCAGGACGTGGAAGTGGCGCCCTTGCCCGTGGCGGCCTTCACCAACGCGCCCATCGCGTGCAGCGGCATGCCGTTCACCTTCACGGAGACCGGAAGCGGTGGTGATTCCTGGGCCTGGGATTTCGGTGACGGGGGAACATCCGCGGTGCAATCCCCCGACCACACCTTCGGGGCGGAGGGCAGCTACGATGTGACGCTCACGGCCACTTCGGCGGCCGGCTGCTCGGCCAGCGTGAGCCAGGCGGTAACCGTCTGGGCCGGCCCGACCGCCGATTTCAGCCTGGCCCCGGCCGATGGTTGCGGGCCCTTGCCGGTCAGCTTCAGCAACCAGAGCACGGGCAACGGCCTGAGCCATGCCTGGGACCTTGGCGATGGAAGCAGCTCCACCTTGGCCGACCCGGGCACGCACACCTACCCGGCAAGCCTGTTCGGCGATACGGCCTACACCGTCACCCTGTCCGTCACCAACACATGCGGCACAGTGGATTCCTCGCTCACCGTCACCGTGCATCCCGCCCCCACGGCGCTTTTCGGCCCGGACTTCAACAGCGGTTGCTCCCCGTGGCCGGTCACCTTCAGCAACGTCACCATCGGGCAGGCCGACAGCTATTGGTGGGATTTCGGCGATGGCACCACCGGGACCCTCACCGACAGCCTGGTGCAACACACCTATTTCACCGGCGCCGACGACACCACCTACACCATCACGCTGGTGGCCTCCAATGCCTGCGGAAGCGATACGGCCGACTACACCATCACCGTTCTGCCCAACTCCATCACGGCCTTCTTCAACACGGACACCACCTCCGGCTGTGCGCCGCTCACGGTGAACTTCACCCAGTACAGCATCGGCGCCAACAACTGGCATTGGGACCTCGGTGACGGCAATGTGAGCACCGCCCAGCACGTGACCCACACGTACGATTCCGCGGGCTCATACACCGCCACGCTCTTCGCCGACAACGGATGCAGCTATGACACGGTGAGCGTGGTGATCACCGTGAACCCTACGCCCGCAGCGGATTTCGCCATTGCCCCCGGCCTGCATTGCGCCGGTGCGCCCGTGCAGTTCACCAACCTCACCCCCTCGCCGGCCGGGCTCACCTGGGACTTCGGCGACGGCACCACCTCCACGCTCTCCGCCCCCCTCCATGCCTATGCCAACGCGGGCAGCTACACCGTCACCCTCTCCGTGGCCTCCAACAACACACCCTGCCCCGCCATGGCCTCCCAAGTGGTGCAGGTGTCGGCCACGCCGACGGCCTTGGCCTCGGCCATCCCCGCCAGCGGATGCGTGCCGCTTGAGGTGCAGTTCAGTTCCGCGGGCAGCGCCGCCACCGATTTCCAGCAATGGGATTTCGGCGATGGCAACACCAGTGCCGACCCGGCCCCCGCCCATGGCTTCACCGGTGCGGGCACCTACACCATCCGCCTGGTGGCCGGGAACATCAGCGGCTGCACGGATACGGCCTACACCAGCGTGATAGCCTTCCCCTTGCCCACGGCCGGGTTCATCATGGGTGCACAGCAGAGCTGCACCTCCCCGGCGTCGCTGCAGCTCACCAGCACCTCCGTGGACGCGGTGGGCCTTGACTGGGACTTCGGCAACGGTTCCGGTTCCGTGCTGAACAACCCCGTGGCGGTGTATGACGGACCCGGCATCTTCACCATCCACCTGGAGGTGGCCAACATGTATGGCTGCACCGATACCGCATCGGGCACCTTCACGGTGCATCCCACTCCGGTGGCCGCCTTCACCCCGCAGCCCGTGCCCGCCTGCGCCGGCTATCCCGTGCACTTCCTCAACCAGTCGCTCCACGCCACGGGTTACGCGTGGTCCTTCGGCGACGGGGGAACATCGCAGGAGGAAAACCCGGAGCACGCCTACACCGCGGGTGATTTCGACGTGAGCCTGGCCGTCTCCGGTGCGGGCGGATGCACCGATACGCTGCTGCTACCGGCCGCGGTGCACGTGAACCCCTCGCCCGTGGCGGATTTCAGCTATACGCCGATGCAGTCCGCGACCTATGCGCTGCAATTCCACAACACGAGCACCGGCGCGGTGGAATGGCTCTGGGACTTCGGCGACGGGGAGCAGTCCACCGAGTTCCAACCCATGCACCTGTTCCCTGCGGGGCCGGACAACCTGTATCCCTTCTGCCTGGTCGCCACCAACGAGTTCAATTGCCCGGACACCTTGTGCCGCAGCGTGGCGGCGGTGAGCGACCCGAACATCTACGCCCCCAATGCCTTCACGCCGGACGGGGATGGGCTGAACGAGGATTTCCGCCCCGTGCTGAACGGGTTCGAGAACTGGCGCTACCAGTTCCTGGTGTTCGACCGGTGGGGCGAGCTGATCCACCAAAGCAGCGACCGTGGCACCGCGTGGAACGGATCGTACAAGGGCAAGCCGGTGAAGAGCGATGTCTATGTGTGGAAGGTGGTGCTGAACCGCGAAGGGGACGAGCGGGTATATTACGGGCACGTTACCGTGGTGCGGGGAACGGAGTGACGGGAAGGAAGCCGGTGAACGGCGGCAGGGCTTTCGGGTACATCCTACTTGGGCAGCGGCATTGAGGATGCGGCCCGGAAAGCGGGAGCAGCACCTTGCCGATCCAACAGGTGATGCTGGTTTTAAACCAATTGGACATTCAGCAGCAACCGATCTGCTTGCCCTTTTCCCGCATGGCGATACGAGGCTGACGTTCCGTAGGCACGGCTACGCAACGTCATCCTCGTATCGCCCTGCGAAGAAATTGCGGCGCAGCTTTGACCGCTTTTGAATGTCCAAAGGGTATTACATGGATGATCGCCTCCGATCGGATGGCGGTCAACGCTCCCGCCGGTGGATCTCCGTGAGCGTGGCGGTGGAATCGGTGCGGAAATCGCGCAGCGTGGCGGCCATGTACCACACGTCCATGCCGTGTACGCGGCCGTAGACGTAGTAGACCAGGCTGTCCTTGCTGCGCTTGCTGTCGCCGAACTTGATGTCGAAGCTGTCCAGCACGGTGGCGCGCAGGTCGGCGAGGTTGAGGTCCAGTTGGCGCAGCGCAGCGTCCGCCTCCGGCGTGGCCTTTACCAAGGTGCTTTGCAGGCGCAGCTTCACGCGGTGGTTCGGCATCCAATCGGTGTTGTCCAACCGGCTGCCGTAGATGGCCCAGGCCAACAGGCAGCCCAGGCCGGTTCCGAAAGCGAAGAGCATCAAGCGACGGCGGAAGGTCATTTCAGTTTTTCCGGTTCTGGTCGAGGAGTTCGCAACGGCGCATTCCCTGCCTTGGCCTCAAAACGCCGCCAGAATGATATCCAGGTCCTTGAAAGGCAGGCGGTAGGCCTCGGAGAGGATCTCGCTGGTGAGGGCGCCGTTATAGAGGTACACGCCTTGGCGCAGGCCGAGGTTGCGCTTGATCACGTCCTCGAAGGCGCCCATTTCGCCCATGGAGAGCAGGATGGGCGTGAAGATGTTGGTGAGCGCGTAGGATGCGGTGCGGGGCACGCGGCTGGCGATGTTGGGCACGCAGTAGTGGACCACGCCGTATTTCTTGAACACGGGGTCGGTGAGGGTGGTGGGTTCGCTGGTCTCGAAGCAGCCGCCGCGGTCGATGCTCACATCCACGATCACGCTGCCGGCCTTCATCTGGCCCACCATATCCTCGTTGACCACCATCGGGGTGCGGCCATGCTCCGGGCGCAGCGCGCCGATGGCCACGTCGGCGTTCAGCAGGGCCTGCTTGAGCACGTCGGGCTGGATGACGCTGGTCCAGATGCGCTGGCCGATGATGCCTTGCAGGCGGCGCAGGCGGTAGATGCTCTTGTCGAAGACCTTCACGCTGGCGCCCGCTCCGAGGGCAGTGCGCGTGGCGAACTCACCGACGGTGCCGGCGCCGATCACCACCACTTCGGCCGGGGCCACGCCGCTGATGCCGCCCAGCATGAGGCCTTGCCCGCCCTTGTCGGTGCTCAGGTGCTCGGCGGCGATCTGGATGGCGGTGTTGCCGGCGATCTCGCCCATGGCGCGGATGATGGGGTAGATGCCCTCGCGGTCCTTGATGAAGTCCCAAGCCACCGCGGTGATCTTCTTGTCCATCATGTTCCGCAGGCTCTCGCGGTGCTGGCTGCCCATCTGCAGGGCGCTGATCAGGATCTGCTTGTGCCGCATGAGCGCGATCTCCTCCTCGGCCGGGGCGGCCACCTTCAGGATCAAGTCCGCGGCGAAGACCTCGCGTGCGCTGTCCACCAGTTGCGCGCCCGCCTCGCTGTAATCACTATCCTGGAACTGCACGCTGCTGCCCACGCCGCGCTGCACGATCACCTCGTGCCCGCGACCGGAGAGCACGGCCACGCTGGCAGGGGTGAGGGGCACGCGGTGCTCCTGCGGGGTGACCTCCTTTGGGATGCCGACCTGCAACCGCTTCTTGCTGCGGCCCACTGCCAAGGTCTGTTCCTGCGGAAGCATGGATACTTCACGTGCCAGTTGCTTCAACAGTTCACTGCTGGTGCTCATGCATGTTGGCCGGTGGTGGCCGGTATTTCTGTGGTGTCCAGGTGCCGTGTCCCGTGCGTGTCCACGCTGATCCGCACGTCCACGGTGCCTGGTGGGTAGAAAGCTTGGCCCAGCGCGGGCCACTCGATGAAGCAGTAGTGGCCGCTGTCCAGGTATTCGGTGAAGCCGATGCCTTCCAGTTCGCCGGCGTTGCGCAGGCGGTAGAGGTCGAAGTGGAACACCGGCCCCCCATCGCGCGAGGCGTATTCATGCACGATGGAGAAGGTGGGGCTGGCCAGGCCGGTGGCCACGCCCAATTGGGCACACAGGGCTTTGATCAGCGTGGTCTTGCCGGCGCCCATGGGCCCGTTGAACAGGAACACGCGCCCCTGTGGCCAGGCCTGCAGCAGGGCCGCCGCCACGGCGGGCGCATCCTCGGGGCGGCGCAGCAGGAAGTGGCCCATGCGTCAGCGCGGTTTCAGGTAGGCGATGGGCACCACCATTTCCTCCAGGGAGATGCCCCCGTGCTGGAACGTGTTCCGGTAGAAGTTCACGAAGTGGTTGTAGTTGTTCGGGTACACGAAGTAGAGGTCCTTCTTCGCGAAGATAAAGGAGGTGCTCACATTGGTGCGCGGCAGGAAGGCCTGGGCAGGCTCCTTGATCGCCAGCACATCCTTGCCCTCGTAGGTGAGGTTGCGCCCGTGCTTGTATCGCAGGTTGGTGTTCGTGTTGCGGTCGCCGATCACTTTGCTGGGCTGGGTGACGCGCACGGTGCCATGGTCCGTGGTGATCACCACGCGCCCGCCCTTCTCGGCGATGCCCCGCAGGATGTCCAGCAGCGGGCTGTGGCGGAACCAGCTCAGGGTGAGCGAGCGGTAGGCCGCCTCGTCCTCGGCCAGCTCGCGGATGATCTCCATCTCGGTGCGGGCATGGCTGAGCATGTCCACGAAGTTGTATACGATGGCGTTGAACGGGTTCTCCATCAGGTTCCCCAGGTTCTCGGCCAGTTTCTTCCCCGCGGCGATGTTGGTGATCTTGTGGTAGCTGTATCTCACCCGCTTGCCGAGGCTCCGCAAGAGTTCCCCCATGAATTCCTCCTCGTGGGCATTCTTGCTGCCCTCGTCCTCCTCGTGCAGCCATTTGCCCGGCCAACGCTTCTGGATCTCGCTGGGCATCATGCCGGCGAAGAGGGCGTTGCGCGCATACTGCGTGGCCGTGGGCAGGATGCTGAAGAACTGGCCCTGCTCCTCCACCTTGAACAGCTCGCCCACGATGGGCTCGATCATCCGCCATTGGTCCAGCCGCAGGTTGTCGATCAGCACCAAAAAGAGCGGGGCCTGCTGCTCATCGATCAAGGGCGCGATCTTGTTCTTGAACACCTGGTGGCTCTGCATGGGCACGTCGCTGCCCTTGTTGGCCACCCAGTCCAGGTAGTTCCTTTCCACGAAGCGGCTGAACAGGTCGTTGGCTTCGGCCCACTGGCTGCGCAGGATCTCCGCCATGCCCTGGTCCGGGTTGCCGCTCAGCTCCAGGTCCCAACGAACCAGTTCATCGTACAGCTGCATCCATTCCGCGGTGGTGAGCCGGTCGCCCAGGCGCATGCTGAGCCGCCCGAACTGCTGCTGGTAGCTGCTGGAGGTCTTCTCGTTCACCAGGCGGCCGCCCTCCAGGTGCTTTTTCAGGGCCAGCAGGATCTGGTTCGGGTTCACCGGCTTGATCAGATAGTCGCTGATCTTGCTGCCGATGGCCTCTTCCATGATGCTCTCCTCCTCGCTCTTGGTGATCATCACCACCGGTGTGCGCGGCGCCACGCCCTTCACGCGCGTGAGCGTCTCCAGCCCGCTGAGGCCGGGCATGTTCTCGTCCAGGAAGATGATGTCGTACTCCTGCGCCGTGGCCTTTTCCACCGCGTCCAGCCCGTTGTTCACAGTGTCCACGTGGTAGCCCTTCCCCTCGAGGAAGAGGACGTGCGGGCGCAACAGGTCTATTTCGTCGTCGGCCCAAAGGATGCTGGCTGCCATGGTCGTTTGCTCTGGTGCCCCTTGAGGCCGGGGCCGGGCCGTGTTCGTGGATACCATGCAGGGCGAACGGAACGGTGCATGCGTTGTTGCCCTGTACTTTCGGGGCGTGAAGTTACGGGGGGAGTGCCCGCCTGCCTCCCTGCCCGGCCCGGCCATGAAGATCCTCAACGACCCCATCCTCGGGTTCATCTCCATCCCGCACCCGCTGCTGCTGCGGTTGATCGACCATCCGTGGTTCCAGCGCCTGCGCTACATCAAGCAATTGGGCCTCTCGCACCTGGTGTACCCCGGCGCGCTGCACACGCGCCTGCCGCACGCCATAGGGGCCATGCACCTGATGGGGCTGGCCATCGAAAGCCTGCGGGAAAAGGGCCACATCATCACCGAGGATGAGGCCTTGGGCGCGCGTATCGCCATCCTGCTCCACGATGTGGGCCACGGGCCCTTCAGCCACGCCCTGGAGCACAGCCTGGTGGAAGGCGTGGGCCACGAGGATGTGAGCGCCCTGGTGATGGACGCCCTCGACCGGGAGTTCAACGGTGCGCTGGACCTGGGCATACGCATCTTCCGGGACCAGTACCCCAAGCGCTTCCTGCACCAGCTGGTGAGCAGCCAGCTTGATGTGGACCGCATGGATTACCTGAACCGCGACAGTTTCTATACCGGCGTGAGCGAGGGCGTCATCGGCGGCGACCGCATCATCAAGATGCTGCAGGTGGTGGGCGACCGGCTGGTGGTGGAGGAGAAGGCCATCTACAGCATCGAGAAGTTCATCGTGGCGCGCCGCCTGATGTACTGGCAGGTGTACCTGCACAAGACCGTGCTGGCCTGCGAGCAGATGCTGGTGCAGACGCTGCGCCGCGCCAAGGCCCTGGGCCTGCAGGGCGTGCCGCTCTTCGGCTCGCCGGCCCTGCTGGGCTTCCTGCGCGAGCGCCGCGACCGCAACTCGTTCAACAATACCGCCGTGCTGGCGGACTTCATGCGGCTGGACGACCACGACATCATGGGTGCCGTGAAGGTGTGGGCCCAGCATGAGGACCGCATCCTGGCCCGCCTGGCCACCGACCTGCTGCACCGCACCACGCTGCGCATCCGCCTGAAAAGGGAGCCCTGGGACACGGCCCATGTGGCGCGGGTTCGCGAGGCCTTCGCACGGCAGATGGGCATCACCGCGCAGGAGGCCGAATGCTTCGTGCTTTCCGGCAAGGTGGTGAACAATGCCTACGACACCGCGCACGACGGCATCAAGCTCCTGTTCAAGGACGGCAGCCTGAAGGACATCGCCGAGGCCAGCGACAACCTCGGCGTGGCCGCCATGGGCGGCGTGGTGGAAAAGCACTACCTGGCCTTTCCGCGGAGCATGGGGAAGGAATGGTTTGAGGGGTAGAAGGGGCGAACCGGAGGTTGCCAAGCCTCAACCCCCAAGATCACTCCCGCACCACCATCTGCGTGGCCGTGCCGTGCTTGGTGCGCAGCTGGATCATGTATACACCGGGCGCCATGCCGCCCAGGTCCATCTGCA
The DNA here is from genome assembly GCA_023382455.1 of Flavobacteriales bacterium. GTDB lineage: Bacteria > Bacteroidota > Bacteroidia > Flavobacteriales_F > PHOS-HE28 > PHOS-HE28. The sequence continues at coordinate 48,515 of JAHDVX010000010.1, read as the reverse complement.
CGGGTTCCGCTCCGTTGCCTTGCAGGCGTGTCCCGTAGACCGATCTGCCGGCGGCATCCAGCACGCGGAGATCGATCCCTCCTTCCAGGGTACCGCGGATCGAGACCGGACCATGGGATGGGTTGGGGTAGGGGATGAAGTGCGGCGCTGCCTGCTCGCCCAGGCCGGTGGAACCGCTGGTGTTGAGGCGGGCGATACTCCTGCGCGGAAAGGACTCCACGGCGGTGAAGTAACCGCCGATGACGAGCTTGCCATCGGGCCGCAGCAGGACGTCCTGGATGGTGTTGCTGACGCCGTTCGGTGTAATGAAGGAGTCATCCAGGTTGCCGTTGGCGAGCAAACGCGCCACGCGGCCACGCGGCTGCCCGTTCACCTGGAGGAAGTTGCCCGTGATGATGAAGCGACCTTGCGCATCCTCCACGATGCCGCGTACCTGATCACTGGCGGAGGCAGCGGCGTTGAAGGTGGGGTCCAGTGTTCCATCGGGCATCAAGCGCGCGATCCGCTGCTTCGGCTGTCCATCGAACTCGGTGAAGCCACCACCCACCAGGATGCGTCCGTCGTCCATGAGGTGGATCGCCAGTACCAAGGCATTGAAACCAGTTCCTTGAGGGAAGGAAGCATCCACCGTACCATCGGGGTTCAAGCGCACCAGGCGACCGGCAGGGGCACCCCCTACGGTGGTGAGGGTGCCACCGATGAGCAGCTTGCCATCATCCTGCACGGCGGCCGTGAACGCGTTCGCATCCATGGCCGGTGGCACGAAGCTGGGGTCGAGCGATCCGTCCGGGAGAAGGATGGCCACCTTGCTGCGGTTCACGCCATTGTACTGGGTGAACTGCCCCACGCAGAGGATGCGCCCATCGGGGAGCACGTGGATGTCATACACGATGTTGTTGAAAACCGAAGCCGGTGATGAACTCCGGGTCCAGGCTTCCATCAGGAAGCAGCCGTGCGATCCTTCGCGCGGCGGTGTCGTTGTAGCTGTTGTAACCCCCGCCCACCAGGATCTTGCCGTCCGCTTGCACGGTGACGGCATCGCAGCGCCCCGTGGCACCAGCAGGATCGGATGATCCGGTGAAGCCTGCACCCACCTGGAAGCTATCATCGTAGCCGCCATCGGGGTTGATGCGCACGATGTTCTTGCTCGGGTTGCCATTGTAGGTGAGGAAGCCACCCACGGCGACGAGCTTCCCATCGGCCTGGATGGCGATGGCCTCCACGGCTCCGGGGGTCTCCACGCTGGTGCCCGGATCGAAGCTGAGGTCGAGGGTGCCGGGTTGGGCCTGCGCTGCATGGAAGGTGAGGCGGCCGAGCGCAAGGGGGAAAAGGTTCTTCATGGTATGGGCGGGTTAGTGGTGTACAAGGCGTGTGGTGAACGAGCCGGTCGAATGATCGAGGCGCAGGGTGTAGATGCCGGTGGCCAAGTGCGCCAGGTCGATGACATGGGTGGATGTGCCCGTCGCCACCAGGCGCTCGGCATGCGCGGTGCGGCCGCTCAGATCGATCACGCGGAGCTCCATGCTGCCCTGCCCTTCCACCTGCACATGCACCAGACCGTTGGAGGGATTGGGGAACACGCTCAAGGCGGGCTCTATATGCATCCCCTCCTCCACGGACAGCAGGGTGCAGGCCTCCTCCACCTCGGCCCGCGAGGAGCAGCCGGTGGCATTGCCCGTGATGTTGGCCATGCTGGCCGGGATGGCGAGGTAGTCGCAGAGGTTCTCCGCCGCGCATTGGAACAGCCCGGGGTTGTTCACGATGATGAGGTTGAGGATGGTGGCGGGATCGATGTTCTGCAGGCCGTCGAGCGACATGAGCCCCGAACTGCCCATGACCCTGAGCACGCCGTTGATGGCCGTGATGCCGGAGAGCTCCTGCAGGCTGAGGATGGCCGTATTGTCGTTGAGCGACAAGGGCCCGCCGAGCGAGGTGAGCCCTGCGGCGGCGCTCAGGTCCATGAGCTGCGGGTTGTTCATCAGGTCCAAGCCGCCGCCGATGCTGGTGGGCGCCAGGCCCTGCATGCTGGCCAGTGCGGGGTTGTCGCGGATGATGAGCGAGCCGCTGATGGTCTCGATCCCCTCCAGGCCCTGCAGGTCGGTAAGGCCCGGGCTGTCCGAAATGTCCAGGTAGCTGCCCACGCTGGTGATGTTCTGCAGGCCCGCGAGGCTGGTGAGGTTGTTGTTGGCGCTCACCTCCATCAGGCCGCCCACCGTGGTGAGGCCGGCCAGGCCGCTGAGGTCGGTAAGCTGGGCATTGCCGGTGATGCCGAGGCTGCCCCCCACGCTGGTGATGTTCTCCAGGCCGGCGAGGGTGGTGAGCTGCGGGTTGAGCCCCACCTGGAGGTAGCCTTCCACCGCGGTGAGCTGTGCCAGGGGCGCGAGGTTGGTGACGGAGCCGGGCCCGATCTGCAGGTTCCCCTCCAGGGTGGTGCAGCCCGGATGGTCCGTGGGGAAGCTGTTCACCTGGGCCTGGGAGGTGAGGACGAGGCCTTCGGGCAGGCAACTCTGGGCGGATGCGAAGGGGACGAGCGCTGCGGTGCAGGCGAGAAGGGCGAGCTGGCGTTGCATGGTGGAGAGGTTCAGTGTTCCGTGGACGGTCATTCGATGATGAGGCGGGCGGTGCCGATGCCATCCGCACTGCGCACCTCCAGGTGATAGAGGCCGGGGTTCAGTGCGGCCACATCGAGGACATGGCGGGATGTGGCGCCCGTGGCCAGCTGGCCCTGGCGCACCTGGCGACCCACGGCATCCAGCAGGCGGTACTCCACCGTGCCGCTGGCATCCAGTTCAAGGATCACCGCATCGTGCGCGGGGTTCGGGTGGATGCGCAGGGGCAGCTCCGCCTGTTCGGCAATGGAGGTGGCGCTGCTGAAGCTCACCATCGCGGCCGTGGCCCCGATCTCGGTACCGAACTCATCGGTCTCCAGGGAGAACACGAGCAGGGGCAGTGGTATTCCCGCTTTCACCCACCACCACTCTTCACGCGAAGTGACCAGCTCAAAGGGCGCACCCAGATCCACGTAGAGCGTCTCCACCTGTTGGGCATGGATCCGCAGCACGTTGGTATAGGTGGCATTGGGCAGAATGAGCGTACCGTAGCCATCCACGGTCCAGTTATGCACACCCGACAGCGTTGCCGGGAAACCGGCGAATTCCTCCATGGAACCATAGGTGTCCGATCCGCTGCTCGTCGCCAAAAGCGGAGTTGTATAGAAGGTCATGGGGTCGGTGTTCACGCTGCTCATGCCGGACACGCCATCGCTCACGTGTTCGCCATGATCGGTAAAGCCATTGGCGAGATCAAAAAAGGCATGAAGTATAAAATCCTGGTCGATCTCTGCGTAGAAGGCCATGATGGAGCCAGGAAAATCAGCGGCCATGGGTGCACTGGCAGCAGGTATCGCCGTGTAGGTCCATTGCGTGCTGCTGAACCCCGGGTCGGCGAAATTCCATGTGACGCTGTTGCCTCCCGGTCCGGCCCCGGTGATCGGGAAGGCGGCGTCGATCACCAATTGATCGCCTGCGTTCAGGGTGATCTGCGGGATGGTGGGCTGAGCCAGGAGGCCCGTGGCGGTGAGCAGTGCAAGCGGGGTAAGGGTCCGGATCATGGGTCGGGAGTGTTGGTCCTGGGTTCAGAAGCGCATGCGGTAGCCGATGGTGCCGCGTGTTTCGGTGAATGCCTGCAGTCCTTCGCGCCGGATGTTGCCCGCGCTGAGCAGGATGGAATGCTTGGTGCTGATGCGGTAGTTCAGCATGAAGTTGGTGCTGTGGATGTCGTCCGTGCGGTCGGGCAGCTGGCTGCGGTTCCAGGTGTGCGTGAGGCGCAGCAGCAGCTTGTCCTGCTTCAATGCACGTGTGGCGCCCACGGTGGCGCCATAGCGTTCGTTGGTGGTGAGCAGCGCGCTGTAGTCGTTATAGTTGGCACCCAGCACCAGTCCCCAGCGGCTGGCGAGCCAGCGCAGCTGGTACTGCAGGTTCAGGTTCAGCAGGCGGTTGCCCAGGTCGGTGGGGCCATCGCTGCGGTCGGTGAGCTGCTGGTAGCCGGTCATCAGGCTCCAGCTGTGCTGACGCTTCGCGTCGCCGTACTGGTACAGGGTGGAGACGTTCACCTGGTGGTTCACCTGGTCGATGAGCACCGAGTCGGCGAAGAGCGTGTCCAGCAGCAAGGTCTGGTACACGCTGAAGTTGGCGTAGTTGAGGTTGAAGGACACACGCGTGGAAGGGCGGTAGGCCACGTTGGCGGACCCGATGTTGCGGGCCGTGCCGGCGAAGCGGCGATCGCCGAGGTTGTTGCGCTGCACCCCGAACTGGCCGCTGAGCTGCAGCTTGTCCTTGGCCAGCGGGAAGGCGGTGCGCAGGGTGATCTGCTCCACATCGCTCAGCAGGTAGTTGGCGCCCAGCGTGCGGAAGCCGGGCTGCACAAGGCGGTACTGCACGCCGGTGGTGAACTTGTCCTTCACGTAGTCCAACGCCACGGCACCGGCACCCGCCACATTACTGGCGTAGTTGAAGCCGAGCTCGCCCACGATGGGCCGGTCGGTGTAGAGGTCCGGGTCCAGGCGCGGCGCGTTCAGGTCGCGTGTGTAAGCACCCACCGCGATGTCGGCATCCAGCACCAGCCGGTCCTTCGCGAACTGCACCCGCGACCGCAGCCCGATGGTGGTGCTGGCCTGTGGGGTGAGGCGCTGCAGGCTGTCCAGCAGGGGCAGCGAGCGCACATCGTCCTCGGCACGGAAGAAGGTAAGGTCGAAGGTGTTCTTCTTCCCCAGCCCCAGCAGCGCACCGTAGCCCATGCGCTTGTACTGGGCCACGCCGTAGCGGTTCTCATCGGCGCGCTGGGCGGGTTGCAGCATGCCGTACATCGCACTGAAGCGGAAGGCCCTGGGCCGCAGCTCCACCCCACCGCCGAGGAAGGTGACGTTGTTGAGCGTGAACTCCGAGAAGCGCAGGTTGCGGTGCCCTGCGTGCAGCTTCACCCACTTGTACTCGGGGCTCACACCGAAGCGTGTGAAGGGCTGCGAGAAGGTGCTGCCCTGGCGGCTGATGGCCACGGAGAAGGGAAGCGACCACCCATAGATGGACAGGTTGAGCGTGCCGCTGAGGGAATAGCCGAGCGGTTGCTGGCGCGCGTTGATGCCGTTCATCCGGTAGCCGCTGAGCGTGCCACCCAGGGCGCCGGAGATGCGCACGGGATCGGCATTGGGGTCCACGGTCTGTGCCACGGCAAGCACAGGCAGCAGTGCCAAGGCGAAGGCCCAAAGGCTGTGACGCGTGCTGTTCACAGCGGGAAAGTAGTGGGCACAAAATGTCCGGAAGGCTTGTGAAGACGTGCCTTTCGCATCATTTCGCACCACGGGCTAAACGGTGATCGTGAACTGCTCAATGGATCGCACCAACGGCTCAATGGAGCCCTTGCACGGCTTGCCGGGGCGGATGGTTCCGGTCACCTTCGTTGGCATGCGAACCCTCTTCCATCACCGCATGAAAGGCCTTGCCGCAGCGCTGTTCGGGATCCTGCTCTGCACGTCCGTGGCGCACGCCCAGCCGTTGCCGATCGGTGTGTCGCTGGTGCTGGCGCCGCCCTACCCGCTGCATGCCGACGAGGTGCTGGACATGGGCGACAACACGCTGATCAGCCTGCAGAACAACAACCCCTTCGAGAGCTACACGCTGTACCTGGGCAGCGAGCTCGATGGCAGCAACGGCGTGAACATCCGCACCCGTCCGGAGGCGCGTCCGCAAACGCCCATCGAACTGGCACCGGGCGCCTCGCTCCTGCTCACGGGCACCGAGCTGCAGGCCCTCTACAACAACTACAACGAGAGCGACCTGCTCTACAGCGGCATCACGCTGGAGGACCTGATCAACGACAACGCCCTGCCCGAAGGCTTGTACACGCTGTGCATCCGGGCCTACGACTTCCTGACCGGCCTGCCGCTCAGCGGCGAGTCGCCCCTGGGCTGCTCGGCACCCTTCGTGGTGGTCACCGCCGACCCGCCCATCATCACCTCCCCCACCAACGGCCAGGAGCTGCCCTACACCGATCCGGCCTTCTTCACCATCACCTGGATACCCCCCACGGTGAGCGCGCCGGACCTGGTGTACCGCCTGGAGATGATGGACATCACCGGGCTGCCCATCAACCCCTACGATGCCTTCCTCACCGGCAACATGCTCCAGTTGAGCGAGCTGGACATCCCCACCAACTTCTTCCTCTACGGCATGGAGTATCCGCAGCTGCTGGACGGGCACGAGTACGCTGTGCGCGTGCGGGCCTACCGCCAGTTCGGCACGCTCAACATCCTCAACGACGGCTGGAGCGATGTGGTGGTCTTCACCTACGGCACACCCGGCGCGGCCGATCCCTTCGGCAATGACGGCGATGTGCTTCCGCCGCCACCGCCCACGGTTCCCGGCAGCGTGGTGCTCACCGATGGCACCTTGCCCGGCACCTACGATTGTGCGTCCCCCTGCGCCGTGGCCGTCCCGCCCGCCACCGACCTGAAGCAGGACCTGCGCATGGGCGACCTGGTGACCATGGGCCACTTCATCCTCGCCATCACGCAGGTGAGCGGCAGCGGCACCTACAGTGGTGAAGGCGTGATACAGCCCACGGGCTACCTGCCCATCGGCATCAAGGTGCAGTTCACGGGCCTGCAGGTGAACGCCAACGATGTGGCGGTGGCCGGTCAGGCGGAGGCGGTCGTGCGCACCGATTCGTGGATCGACCAAACGTGGGCCGACCTCAGCACCAACATCCGCAACGTGCGCTTCAGCCGCAACCGCGATGTGGCCTGGCAGCAGGCCACCGATCCCCAGTGGTACATCGATCAGGCCGCCACGGTGATGCAGAACACCGGCAGCACCCTGCCCTTCAGCATCGGTCCGGAGAGCGGCCGCCTGCAGGTGGTGGGCATGCACTTCTTCCCCGACCGTGCCGCCTACAACATCGCCCACATCCAACGCCTCGCCGACGACCTGGAGGAGCCGCGCTTCCTGAGCTTCCTCGGCAAGAACTTCTGCCTCACGCCCGGCGGACCTGCCGTTGGTGAGGACCAGGCCGTGCTGGAACTGATGGAGGAAGTGCGCTTCCGGATGACCGAGGAAGTGCGGCTCGCCTTCGACCCTGCCAACGCGCAGGGAGCGGGCACCCGCGCCACCTTCGATTGCAACGGCTTGGTGCGTGTGGATGTGCAGGGCCGTGCGCTCTTCGACCCGGCCCTCTTCAAACCGGTGAACGCCGCCGGGGAGACCACCAACGACACGCTCTTCGCGGCCTTCGCCGTGCAGTATGCCGAGTGGGGCGACTGGCAGGCCCTGCTCGACTTCAACGCCATGGGCCAGGGCGCATCCGGCGTGGTGGGCTTCCAGTACAAGGAACTGCAGGACTACACCATGCAGGTGCAGCAGGCCTATATCGACCACAGCATCAGCAGCAACCTGCAGGGCATGCAGTTCCCGGAAGGCCACCCCGGTGCGCAAACGCCCGAGTGGGAGGGCATCTACATCGAGCGCATGCAGGTGGTGATGCCGCGCTGGGCCAACCGCACCGATACCGCCAACCACCGCGCCACCTTCGCCGGGCGCGACCTGGTGGTGGACGACACGGGCTTCAGCGGTCGCTTCGCGGCGAGCGGTGTGCTGCCGCGCAACAGCGGCCTGCTGGACAACTGGAACTTCAGCATCGACACGTTGCACTTCGAGATCGCCGCGAGCAGTCTGGTGGGCGGTGCGCTTGCCGGCAACCTGCGCCTGCCCATCGCCGAGGAGGACCTCATCTATGTGGCCTCCGTGGACTACGCCGGCAGCAACACCCTGCACAGCTTCGCACTCGCTGCGGACAACGAATCGCTGAGCTTCGATGTGTGGCACGCGCGCTTCATCCTGGATGAGAACAGCGGCCTGGCCATCACGCTGGGCAACGGTTCCCCCTTGATCGAAGCCACGCTCAACGGCCGCATCTCCTTCGCATCGCTCATCGGCAACATCGACAAGAACAAGCTCACGGACATCACCATCGAGCAGCTCGTGGTGCGCAACCGGCCCAGCTACATAGCCATCGGCAACTTCGGCACGGGCCTCAGCACCACCACGCTGGCCGTGGCCGGCTTCGGTGTGCTGATCGACCAGCTGGACTTCGACAGCAGCGACATGAACAACGCCAAGCTGCTCATCGGCCTGGGCATGGACCTGAGCAAGGGCGTGATGCCCATCTCCGGAGGCGTCTCCATGTTCATCAAGAACCGCATCGAAGCGCTGGACAGCCTGGTGGTGACGCGCGAGGGCACCGAGCTCGGCTCCATCTACGTGGAAGCCGATGTGAGCGGCGTGAAGATGAAGGGCAGCGTGGACTTCTTCAACAACGACCAGAAGTTCGGCAGCGGTTTCGATGGCAGCCTGGACCTCACCTTCCTCGATGCCACCACTGTGCAGGGCAACGTGCTCTTCGGCAACGTGGAGGAGAACAACGCCACCACCACCTACTGGTACGCCTTCGGCATGGTGGGGCTTTCCACGCCCTTCCCGCTGGCCACGCCGCTGGACCTCTACGCCTTTGGCGGCGGCGCCTACTGGAACATGGAGATGAACGGATCGCCGCCCGGCCCGCGCACCATGGCGCAACAGAACGTGAACGCGCGCGAGCTCTTCAACGTGAAGAAGAACACCGCCGGCATCCAGGCGGCCGTGATCCTGGGCCTTACGCCCGAGAGCACCACCTTCAACGCCGACGCCACGCTCACCGTGCAGTTCAACACCGGCACCGGTGGTCTTGGCCTCATCGCGTTGAACGGCAACGGCTACGTGATGGAGGCCATCGAAACGGCCAATGAGGAGACCGCCATGGTGTACACCACGCTGGATGTGGAGTACAACTTCAGCACCAAGACCTTCAGTACCGACCTGGTGCTGAACGGCAACGTGCCCAAGGCCGCACCGCTCTTCGAGGTGAACGGCCACGTGAGCTTCTACCGCTCGCCCACGCTGTGGTACTTCAAGGCCGGCACGCCTGCGGAGCCCATCGGCCTCGGCATCGATGTGTGGCCCCTGAGCGCCACGGCCGGTGCCTACTTCATGACCGGCCAGCAACTTCCGCCACCGGTGCTGCCCGCAGCCGTGCAGGACTTCTTCAACTTCACGCCCAACATGGTGGGCAACCTGGCGCAGGGCCTGGGCATCGGCTTCATGACCGGTGCGCACATTGATGCAGAAGGTGATTTCACCGCGATCGGCACGGGACTGCAGGTGGACGTGCTCTGTGGTGCCGACCTCGCCATGATGAGCTACGAGCTCTGCACCTGCAACGGCAGCACCGACTTCGGCATCAACAAGTGGTACGCACAGGGCATGGCCTACCTCATCGGTGGTGCACGCCTCACCGCCTTCACCGCGGACATCGCCAGCATCCAGGTGGGCATCATCGTGGAAGCCGCGTTCCCCCGCCCGAACTACGTGCACGGCATCATCCGCGCGGAGGCCGAAGTGCTCTTCTGGGACAGCGACATCGAGGAGGACTTCACCATCGGTGCCCCCTGCGACATGCAGCCGCTGCCCAACGCCAACGTGCTGGTCCAGCGCCAGGAGCTGGAGCTGGAGTCGGTGGACATGATCGCCGGTGTGACCCCCAGCCACATGGCCTCCTTCGTGCCGCTGACCGCGCAGCCCGTGATCAACTGGCACGTGAAGCAAGGCGAGCAGCGCGAGTACGTCTATCCTAATGGTATGGGCGGGCTCATCCAAAAGAAATTCCGATTCAACCTGGGGGCCAAGTGGTTGCGCCAGAACGACCAGGGCAGCTTCGTGGAGCAGGGCAACTTCCAGATCGACCAGGACAGCGAGAACGACACGTGGACCCTGCGCCTGGTGACCTCCTCCGGCGCGCCCTCGCAGATGAACGGTTCGCGCGGCTACAAGGTGCGGGCCACGGCCGCGATCGAGGAATGGGTGGGTACGGGCTGGGTGCCGGCGCGCTACCTGCAAGGCACGCAGGCAGGGCAGCCCATCGTGCAGCAGCGTGAACACTATTTCACCACCACCACCAGTCTTACCGAACTGGACCTCCTCACCATCGACTACACCAAGCCCTATCCGCGCCAGCGCTTCCTGCCCTACAACGACCTGCCACAGGGCATCATCAAGTTCAACATAGACCAGCAGCCGCGCTTCCAGGACTTCACCGATTGCGGCTTCGAGCTCTTCATGCGCCTGGCCCGGATCGATGGGCAGGGCACGCCGGTGGAAGTGCCGGTGAACACCGACCACGAGTTGAAGGTGCTCTTCGACATGCCCGTGATGCAGGCCGAGAAGATCTACGACCTGAGCATCGTGGCGCGTCGCGAGGCCACCCCCACGCAATTGCAGAACGAGACCCGCCCCGCGTGCAAGCTGTCGCCGAGCAACCTGCAACTGCTGATGCCCAACGTGGCGAACGTGAACACCGCCACCTACCAGGCCACCGTGAACCTCGACACCTATGCGGGCATGCAGCAGTACACGGCCTTCGACCCCACGGTGGCCATGGCTGCAGCGGGCATCGAAGCCACGGTGGTACAGGAAAAGACCCTGCACACCATCCACTACCGCACCAGCAAATACGCCACCGGTGCGGCCAAGCTGAACAGCATCCAGCCGGTGAGCGTGACCCCGGTGACCACCTATGCACCCTACTACACGCGCAACGGCGGCTGGGAGGCGCTGAAGGACCTGCGCATCGCGCTAACGGCAGGTGAGGGCTTCGACCGCTACGATGTGCTGGGGCATCCCTTCGTGGCCAGCGGCAGCTTCACCTCGGCGGTCTATGAGTTCGGCAGCGACCACTGCAGCTTCGATGGCAGCTACGGCAATGCCTGGACCGGCCGCGTGTGCAACGAGATCTACGGCCTGGTGCAGCAGGGGAACGGCATGGGGAGCACGGGCGGCGGATCGCTCTTCAACCCCGCACAAGTGGCGGTGGCCGGCTTTGTCAACTCGCTGCCCAAGCTGGGCAAGGTGGACCTGCGCACGGATGCCACGGCACCTGCCGGCATCAAGCACCTACAGCCCCTGCTCAGCGATGCCGAAGTGGGCCTGAGCGGTTCCACCACAAGCACCACGCCCACCAGCTTCCCGGTGTTCCTGCCGCCGTACGATCCCTTCGCACCCACCATGCCCATTCAACCCGCCCCGGCCACCACACGCCTGGAGCTGGTCTGGCGGCCCGAACGCTCGGCCTACGAAGCGCTCACCCTGATCCAGAACAACCCGATGGGCCTGCCCAAGCCGCCCGTGGGCTACCAGTTCCCGCACATGACCGATGGCAACTACCCGCTGCACATCCGCTTGAACAACATTTCGAACAGCATCGTGCAAAGCACCTCCGGCACCCGCACGCTGCAACTCAACATCGACCTGTGAGCATGCTGCACCCCACGTTCCGAACGACCCTCGTGCTGGCTGCCCTGCTGTTCAGCACCGTGCTCTGTGCCCAGGTGGGCGACCTCCACATCACGGCGCGCACCGCCGATGGCAAAGTGCTGGTGAAGTGCATGCCCACCAACGCCGGCGCGTGGTACCGCATGATGCAGGGCGGTGCTGAAGTGCAGCTGGAAGGCGCATCGCCCCTCCGCTTGAAGCACGGCACGGCCGAGCAGTTCATGGCCACCAGCGCAGAAGTGACGTGGAAGGAAACGCTCGCCACGCTGGCGCGCGAGATCCCCGCACCTGCGGTGAACGAGCGCGACCTGGACGCGGTGATCAAGGCCGGCAAGGACTTCGAGCGCCACTACCTCGCGTGGATCCTGCTCACCGCCTATGACCCGGCTCTTTCACGCTTCTCCGGTCTCCAGTTCGAGTTGCCGGACGATGGGCGCGACATCCGCGGAAGTGTCAGCGTTGCCGGGCTGGAACCGATGTCCTTCGCGTTCTCGCGTGGCACCCTGCGGAGCGATCTGAAAGGCATCCCCTTCGAGCTGCTGCCCGGCGACAAGGCCGCCACCATCCGCTGGTCGCACGCACCGCTGCGGGGTCATGCGGTGGCCTACCTGATCGAGCGCAGCCGCGACGGCAGGGACTTCGCGGCCATCGGCGCACCGGTGGTCCATGACCGCAAGAGCAAGGGTGTGGGCGATGACCCGCTGGGCATGAGCTGGACCGATCCTCTGCCGGCGAACGGTGAGACCTGGCACTACCGGCTGGTGGCCCTGGACGCCTTCGGTATGCGCTCCGTGGAGAACAGCGTGCTGCAGGTGACGCCGCGCGAGGATCCTGCGCTCCCGCCCTTCGATGCCGTGCGGATCGAAAGCCGGGGCGACGGCAGCAGCACCCTGCACTGGAGCTATCCCATGCACGGCAGTGTGAAGGGCTTCCAGGTGATCCACAGCGTGAGTGGTCCGCTGGGGCCCTACGCGCTTTCGCATCCGGAGCCACTGCCTACCACTGCGCGCAGCTTCACGCACCAATGGGATGCCGGCGATGATGTCCACTACCGCTTGGTGGCCACGGACAAGGACGGCAACGCAAAAGCCTCGGACCTGATCTACCGTGCGCTGGCCGACGAGCAGCCGCCCGACGTGCCCGAGGGAGTAGCGGTCACCGTGGACAGCACCGGCCTGGCCACCATCCACTGGCATCCCGTGCAGGACAAGGACCTGAAGGGCTATCGCGTGTTCAAGAGCTTCCAGCGTGAAGGCGGCTTCGTGCAACTGACCCGCGTACCCATCGCCGACACGCTCTTCACCGATACCCTGTCCCTGGAGCGCCTGGACAAGCAGGCCTACTACCAGGTGGTGGCGCTGGACGGCAGCTACAACCAGAGCGGGCCTTCCGCAACGGCCGTGGGACGCATACCCGATGTGGTGGCCCCTTCCGCCCCGCTGCTGGTGGTGGCCGATGTGGACCGCGAGCACCGCGTGCGCCTGGCGTGGAAGCCGAGCAGTTCGCCCGACGTGGCCTACTACGACCTGCAATACCGTGATGCCGGGGATACGCTCTTCCAAAGCCTGCGCTTGGCCACACCCGCGCAACACGAGTTCCAGGATGTGGGCTTCGCCAAGGTGCCGCACTGGCGCGAATACCGCGTGTTGGCCGTGGACAGCGCAGGCAATGGGTCGGAAAGTAACCTGCGCCGGGCGGTGCGGCGCGATCGTACAGCGCGTCCATCCGCACCCAGCGACCTGCGCGCAACAGTGGAGGACGGCAGCGTGATCCTGAGCTGGACCGTAGACCCTGCGACCGAGGTGAGTCACCTGCTGGTGTACCTGCAACGCGCGAACGAGCGCAAGCCCGTGCTCGTGGACCGTGTGAAAGCACTTGCCTGGACCACCTCGCCAATGCCCGCTACGGATGGCGACCTTTACCGGGTGCAAGCCGTAAGCGAGCGCGGTGTAAAAAGCCCGTTCAGCGAGGCGGTCAAGGTGCAGATACCTTAGAGCGAGCCAACGGCACGGGATACCTTGCCGAACGAGCGGAACCGACCCATGCGCCCCCTGCCCCGTACAGCCCTTCTCCTGCTGTGTTGCCTGCTTGGCGACCAGCTGTGGGCGCAGCTTCCTGCCGGCTGGTCCTTCGCCAACCCACGCATCATCGGTGCGGAGCAGGGCCTGCGCTCCACCAACATCCGGCAGGTGGTGCAGGACGAGGAGGGCTTCCTCTGGATCGCCACGGGCGGTGGGCTGCACCGCTTCGACGGACATTACATGCAGGTCTTCCTGCCCGATGCGCAGGACAGCACCACGCTGCCCTCGGCGGACATCACCGCGCTGGCGTTACAGGATGATGTGCTGTGGGTGGGCACCGCCGATGCAGGATTGCTCCGCTTCGACCGGCGCACGCATCAGCACATCCGGTACAAGCACGAACCAACGGACCTGCGCGCCTTGGACGGTGATCGCGTGACCTGGCTGATGGTGGACCGCCAGGGCAGGCTCTTCGTGGGCACCACCTTCGGCAGCATCTGCCTGTACCGGCCGGACACCGACGACTTCGACCGCATCGCCTTCCCCCGGCACCCGGACCATTTCGTGGACCGCACCCGCACCCGCACCCATGCCATGGTGCAGGATGTGGACCACGACGACACCTACTGGATCACCACCGCCCAGGGCCTGTTGAAGCTCAGTGCCGGGACCTGGGAGATGCGCTTCCTGCTGATGCCCGAGACCATGGCGACGAAGGCCTTGGACAAACGCAGCAACAGCCTGCGCGACTTGGTGCAATGCCCCAATGGCCACCTGCTCATGGGCACCTGGGGGGCCGGCGTGGTACGCTACAAGCCGGAGCGCGATCGCTTCACACGCTATTCCATCGTGGAGGACGGTGCCGTACGCCAGTTCACCAACACCTACAACGCCGTGATGCGTGGGCCTGACGGCAGCTTGTGGCTGGGCAACAACACCACCGGCCTCGCCCTGCTCGACACGGCCACCGCCAGCATCCGGCACCTGCATGCCGACACACTGCCAGGCATGGAAGGCATGCGTGGACAAGGCGTATGGCACATGCACTTCACCAGCGGCGGCGATATGCTCGTGGTCACCCGCCAGGATGTCCGGCTCTTCAGCCCCCTGCGCCAGTACATCGCCACTTGGGCCTATGAAGCCGCTTACAAGAACTACGTGGGCCGCAAGGGCATCTCCACCGTACTGCCCCTGCCCGACGGCACCGCCCTCTTCGGAGGCACAGGCCTCGATGGGCTCTACCGGATCGACCCTTCCACCCGCAGGGCGGAGTACCTGCCGCCGCCCGCGGACGTTTGGAACGAGCCTGAGCGGGAGCACTTCTCGGTGTCCGGCCTGCTACCGTTCGGTACCGACAAAGTGCTGGTGTTGAACTGGAGCAGGCTGTACGTGCTGGACCTGCGCAGCGGCACCATGGAGCTGGCCGAAGGCCCCTTCAATGCACGTGCATGGCATACGTACTTCATCAGCATCGAACGGCACTCCTCTGGCGACATCTACATCCTGGGGCGTCACGACGGCTTGATCCGCCTGAGCGCCGACTTTCAGCAGCTGCGCCAATACCTGCCCGTACCCGGGGACAGCGGGTCCATCGGCCATGGCAACTACCTCCACGACGCGGCCGAGGACGATGCCGGGCGGCTGTGGGTGGTCCATGAGAAAGGGTTCTCGGTGTTCGATCCGGTCGCCGAGCGCTTCCGGAACTTCGATGCCAGCAGCCGGAAGGACTCCCTGGCCACCCTGAAGAGCGTGGTGAACGTGGCCCGGGATGCACAAGGCCGCATCTGGATGGCCGATGGACGGCATGGCCTTGTGGTGGTGGAGGACCCCGTCGACAGACCCTCGGCGACACGCACCCTGGACCAGGGCCATGGGTTGATGAACGAACAGGTGTACCGCATGGCCCCGGATGCAGCGGGCGGCATGTGGGTGATGGGGCCTGCTGGCGTGGAGCATGTACGGCCCAGCGGCCGTGTCAGCGGCTACCGGGCTGCGCAAGGCCTGCCTGCCACCTCCACGCCCGGCGCCCTTGCGCTCCTGGCGGACGGAAGGCTCATTGGCGCTTCGGGTCCCCGCATGTTCTGGGAGCTGGGCGCCGATCCTTCGACGGGTCCGACACCCTTGCCGGTGTATATCGCCTCCGTGAAGGTCTTCGAGCGGGAGCTGGATCCCCTGGCCACCTACCGCACCTGGAGCGAGCTGCGCTTACAGCACGACCAGAACTTCTTCAGCATCCAGCTTTCCACCATCGATCCGCGGGCCGTAATGGACGCTGGGATCGAGTACGACCTGCATCCCTTCAGCGGCGGATGGACCCCTGCCGGCCCCGACCGCATGGCGGTCTTCACCAATGTACCGGGTGGCAACTACGAGTTCCGGGCCCGGGCCGTGGCCATGGATGGAACGGTGCTGGGCGGCATCGAACTGCCCCTGGTGGTGGTGCCACCCTTCTGGGCGACGTGGTGGTTCCGCAGTGCCGTGGTGCTCGCCGTGCTGGCAATCATCTATGCCTTCTACCGCATGCGCATCAACGCCGTCCGCAAGGAGGCGCGGCTCACCACCGCCTTCAACAAGCGCTTGGCGGATGTGGAACTCACCGCCCTGCGCGCGCAGATGAACCCGCACTTCCTCTTCAACGCGCTGAACAGCATCCGCCACCATGTGCTGAACAGCCGACCCGAGGAGGCCGACCGCTACCTGAGCAAGTTCGCACGTCTCATCCGCCTGATCCTGGACCACAGCGACCAGCGCAGTGTGCCGCTGGCGGATGAGCTGCAGGCCCTTCGCCTCTACCTGGAACTGGAGGCCGCACGCTTCGACGACAAGTTCAGCTTCCACATCCAGGTGGACCCCACGTTGGACACCAGCACCACCATGATCCCACCCATGCTCATCCAGCCCTACCTGGAGAACGCCATCTGGCATGGCCTGATGCAGAAGCGGGAAGGCGGCGAGCTCAGCCTGCGCATCGCGCGCGACGGACAGCTGTTGCGCATCGAGGTGGAGGACGATGGCATCGGGCGTGCCAAGGCGGCCGAGCTGAAGAGCCGTAGCGCGCTGAAGAAGCGCAGCATGGGCATGTCCATCACCCAGCAGCGCCTGGCCATGATCGAGAAGCAGCAGGGCATGCGTTGCGAAGTGCGCGTGGAGGACCTGGTGCTGCCCGATGGAGAACCCGGCGGCACGCGCGTCACGCTCCTTATCCCCACCAGCAGAACATGATCCGCGCGATACTCGTTGACGACGAACGGCACTGCTGCGAAACGCTTCGCTACATGCTGGGGAAGCATCCCGGTCGTGTGCAGGTGGAGGCCGTGTTCCAGGACCCGGCCAAGGCGCTGGCCCACCTTCGGACGCAGCCCTGCGATGTGCTTTTCCTGGACATCGAGATGCCCGGCATGAACGGCTTCCAATTGTTGGAACAGCTTGAAGGGTTCAAGGGCCAGGTGGTCTTCACCACGGCCTACGACCGCTTCGCCGTGAAGGCCTTCAAGGTGAACGCCATCGACTACCTCCTGAAGCCCGTGCAGGAGGACGAACTGCTGGCAGCGCTGGAAAAAGTGGAGGCCCTGCGCAATGGTGGCAAGGACGCACTCCCTGCCTTGGAGGAGCGCATGCGCCAGCTGATGCGCGACCTGCAGGCCCCTGCCTGCGGCAATGCGCGCATCGCCTTCAGCACTGTGCACGGGCTGGACCTGGTGGAGACCGACGACATCATCTGCTGCCAGAGCGAAAGCAATTACACCCGCATCCACCTCACCGGAGAACGACGGATCCTGGTGAGCAGGACCCTGCGCGAGGTGGAAGAGCAGCTGCCCGCCGACCGCTTCCTCCGCGTGCACCACAGCTACGTCGCCAATTTGGACCACGTGCAGAAATACCTCCGCGGCGATGGCGGCACGCTGGTGATGGACAACGGCATGGAGGTGAAGGTGTCGCGGAACAGGAAGGATGTGGTGGTGGAGCGGCTTGGTGGGTAAGTTCGCAGCACCATGCCTGCCTCGACCATCCTCATCACCGGCGCAACCTCGGGCTTCGGCGAAGCCACCGCACGCCGCTTCGCCGCCGAAGGCTGGCGCGTCATCATAACCGGCCGCCGCAAGGAGCGCCTGGAAGTCCTCCGCAAGGAGTTGGAAGGCCTGCACGGCACAGTGGAAGGTCCCCCCGTGGTGCATGTGCTCCACTTCGATGTGCGCGAATACGATGCCGTAGTACACGCCATCGCCTCACTGCCCCAGGAATGGCAGGCGATCGACGTGCTGGTGAACAACGCCGGGCTGGCCGCGGGGCTGGACCCCATCCAGGACGGCCGGCTGGACGACTGGGAGCGCATGCTGGATACCAACGTGAAGGGCCTGCTGCATGTGAGCCGCGCGGTGATCCCGGGCATGATCGCGCGGGCCGGGGGCCATATCATCAACATCGGCAGCACCGCCGGGAAGGAGGTGTACCCGAAGGGCAACGTGTACTGCGCCAGCAAGCACGCGGTGGATGCGCTGACCAAGGGCATGCGCCAGGACCTGCTGCCCCACGGCATCAAGGTGACGCAGATCGCGCCGGGGCTGGCCGAAACGGAGTTCAGTGTGGTGCGCTTCCATGGCGATACCGAGAAGGCGAAGACCCCCTACCAGGGCCTCACCCCCTTGCGCGGCGAGGACATCGCCAACCTGGTGTGGTTCGCCGCCACGCTGCCCCCGCACGTGTGCATCAACGACCTGGTGGTGACACCCACCGCACAGGCCAATAGCAATTTCATCGTCAAGCAATAGGGTGTGGTCCTTCACCCTGCGTCATTCGCCCTACGGACAAAGTACATCGCCAACTCGCCCTTGCCCTTCACGGGCAGGTTTCCGCGGGGGGTGAAGGCGAAGGCGGGAGCAGTTGTCAGTGGTGGGTTGTCCGTTGTCTGTGACTCTCCTGGCAGCGGTGAGCTGACAACCGTATCCCGAACCAGCAGATACGTGGTCTCGCTGATGTTCACGCGGCCCACCTCGCCGTTGCTCTCCATGCGGCTGGCGGTGTTCACGGTATCGCCCCAGATGTCGTACTGGAACTTCTTCACGCCCACGATGCCCGCCACCACGGGGCCTGTGTGGATGCCGGCGCGCATGGTGAAGCCGGGCAGCCCGGCCGCATCGCGTGTGCGTTTGCGCCGGGCGAGGAAGTCCTGCATCTCCAGCGCAGCCCACACCAGGTTGGCGGGGGCGTCCTTCCCGGTGGCATTCAGGCCGGTGGCGCACATGTACGAGTCGCCGATGGTCTTGATCTTCTCGATGCCGCGGCGCGTGATGATGGCGTCGAAGCCCTCGAAGCAGGCGTTGAGCTCGTCCAGGAGCACTTCCGGTTGCAAGCTGGAGGACAGGCTGGTGAAGCCTTGGAAATCGGTGAAGAGCACCGACACCTGGTCGAAGTGGCGGGCCTGTGCCTTGCCGGTGTTCTTCAGCTCCTCGGCCACTTCCGCGGGCAGGATGTTGAGCAGCAGTTCCTCCGCGCGTTCCTTCTCATGGCTCAGCTCGGCGGTGCGTTCCTTCACCTCGGCATCGAGCACGTCGCGCTGGCGCGCCACCAGCTTCCCGTGGTCGGCCGTGCGGATGGCCAGGAAGACGGCCACGGAGACCGGCACGCCGATGCCGGAGCAATAGGTGGCCAAGGTGACCAGCCCGTTCGACAGGCCTTCACCGAGCAGGCCGGAATTGCCGATCGCGTTGAAAAGGAAGGCCACCACGCTGGAAGCCAGGGCGCCAACGCCCACCCAGCGGGCATGTCCCGGGGTCCGCATCAGCTTCAGGCCAAGCCGCACCACTTCCAGCATGAACCAGGCCATGGCCACGGCGATCAGGATGGACAGGATCACGGCAAGCACCAGCAGCACCACCCAGATGGCCGTCGGCGTGTCGGGGACGGAGAACGTCACTTGACCCACTGGCCTGAACAGGAGGATGATCACCGCCAGCACGATGCAGCCCAATGCCGCAACGCCCACCGCCAGGTGGTACCAGCGCATGCGCCGAGGGCTCATCTGCCCATGGAGGCTGCCCAAGGTTAGGATCAGCAGGTAGAAAGGCCATGGCAGCAGGCTGATGCGCAAGGCTTCCAACACCCTGACCGCGCTGACGGGGAACCCCAAGGCCTCCCGCGAGCCGCCGACATCCAGGAAGGTGTCCACCATGTAAAGGGCCGAGAGCAGGGCCAGGTACAACCAACGCCGATCGCCCGGCTCGGAACGCCAGATCACCAGTGCGAGCACCAGGATGATGAGGTTCACGCCGATGAACATGCCGAACTGCATCATGTACTGCTGGAAGCGGTACGCCATGTCGGCGGAATGGAGCGAGGACGATTTCACGAATGTTTCGACCTGTTCGGCCCCGGCCGCTTGCAAGCGGATGGCCAGGACTTCCGGTTGCCCGTCGCAGCGGAGACTGAAGGGAATGGTGAAGGGTGGTGCTGCAGGGGCACCCGGCGCCGCGTGGCCGGGGGCATAGCGGAACAGGGTGTCGCCGTTGAGAAAGACCAGCAGGGCGTGCCCGGAGCCGAGGTTCAGCGCCAGCATCCGCCCTTTCAGGTCGGGTACGGGAAGGAAATGGAAGCGCAGCCAATACACGCTGTCGGGCGGTGTGCCGAGGTCATCGGTATCCGTGGCCCAAGCACTGTCCGCCAACGCCCTGTCCGCAGACCCGGGGCCATCACCGGCAAGCAGCCGCATTTTCCCCCAGTTGCTCAAGGCAAGGCCCGGGACTTCCTCGCCCATGCCCGGCACCTTGGTGTTGTTGCCTTGCAGCAGCGGCATGTCCAGGCGGGTGTACGTTTCCCGGCCATCGGATTGCTGGCCGGCCACCGCAACGCCGATCACCAGGGCCGTGACCAGCAGGAGGGGCCGCAGGTGGAACATGCCGGAAAAATAGCCTTGCGTGGCGCATGCCGGCATGTTGGCCTTCCGAATGATCTGCGCCGCTGGCAGGTCCGTGGATGATCCAGCCACGCGGAATGGGGCACCGCTGGTTTACTTTCGGCGCCATATCAACCTTCCATGAACAACAATTGGGCGAAGATCCTCCTGTTCAGCCTCCTCTTCCTGGTCCTCGGCTTCGTGCTTGGCCGTATGTGCGGCATGGGGTGCGGCACGGACAAATGCGGCCCCGGCGGCATGCGCGGTGAAGCGTGCATGATGCACGGCGGCAACGGCGGCGAAGCGTGCAAAATGGGCAAGAAGGGCAAGTGCTGTTCCATGAAGGGTGATTCCACCATGGACCACCACGCCGCACCGGCCTTGGCCGACAGCTCGGCCGTTCAGCCCTGATCGCCGGATGACCCGGGGTTGGCTGGTCGCCGTGGTGGCCGCCATCGGTGTGGCCTGCACGGCCAGCGCGCAGCGGATCGAGGACGGTTCACGCTCCACCATCGGCTACCTCGATGCCGACGGCCGCATCGAAAGCTCCTCGCGCAGCACGGTGGGCTACTTCGTGGCCAGTGGTTCCGGCTGGCGGATCGAGGATTCCTCGCGAAGCACCATCGGCTATGTCGTGAATTCCGGCGGGGAGACCTTCCGCGTGGAGAACAGTTCGCGCAGCACGGTGGGCTATGTGCAGAAGAGCGGCAGCGAATGGCGGGTGGAGAACAGCTCGCGCAGCACCATCGGGTACATCCACGATGATGGCCGCGTGGAAGATGGTTCCCGCAGCACGCAGGGCTACGCCCCCGGCCTGCCGCCCGAATGGGTGGCCGTGCATTTCTTCTTCTTCCGCTTTCCTTGAACCTCCCCGGGTCCCACGGTGTGCGGGCCTCGCAACCGGCCTGGCCGCGGCCGCCCGCCCGCTTCCGGCGAACGATCCGGGGATGCGCTCCCGGCAGGGGTAGGCTGATGGCCGGCAGGCGGGCCCCGAATACGCCGTGCAACTATCTTCGCGGACCCGTAGGGACAGGTAGCCCGCCATGCAATTCACCGCCGCACAGATCGCCGACCTCCTCAAGGGGGAAGTGGATGGGGATCCCCAGGTGATGGTGAACGACCTGGCGAAGATCGAGGAAGCGCGAACCGGCACGCTCACCTTCCTGGCCAACCCGCGCTACACGGAGTTCCTGTTCACCACCAAGGCCACCATCGCGATCGTGCAACGCGATTTCGTGCCTGCCAAGCCCGTGCCCAAGAGCCTCACCCTGATCCGGGTGGACGACCCGCGCCATGCCTTCACGCAATTGCTGGAGCGCAATGAGCGCCTGACCACGGACAAGAAGGGCGTGGAGCAGCCCAGCTACGTGAGCCCGACCGCCAAGCTGGGCAAGGGCGTGTACATCGGGGCGTTCAGCCATGTGGGCGACGGTGTGGTGCTGGGCGATGGCGTGAAGGTCTTCCCCGGCTGCTTCATCGGCAACGATGCCGTCATCGGCGCGGGCTCGCTGCTGCACGCCGGCGTGAAGGTGTACCACCGCACCGCCATCGGCGCACGCTGCGTCATCCACAGCGGGGCGGTGATCGGTGCCGATGGTTTCGGCTTCGTGCCCGACGCCACCGGCGTGTACGAAAAAATGCCCCAGGTGGGCAACGTGGTGCTGGAGGATGACGTGGAGGTGGGGGCCAACACCACCATCGACCGCGCCACCATCGGCCATACCGTGATCCACAAGGGCACCAAGCTGGACAATTTGATCCAGGTGGGACATAATGCCGAGGTGGGCGCGCATTCCGTGGTGGTGGCGCAAACGGGCATCGCCGGCAGCTCCAAGGTGGGGGGGTACGCCCAGATCGGCGGCCAGGTGGGCATCGCCGGGCACCTGCACATCGGCGATCGTGTGAAGATCGCCGCCCAGAGCGGCATCGGGGCCAACATCGCCGATGATGCCGTGGTCCAGGGCTCGCCCGCATTCGCCATCGGTGAATACAAACGCAGTTACGTCCACTTCCGCAATCTGCCGGAGATCGTGCAGCGCATCGCGGAGCTGGAGAAGGAAGTGGAAGCGCTGAAGGCCATGGCGGCCTCCGGCACCAAGAAGGACGCATGAGCGACAAGCAGCATACCCTGAAAGGGAAGGCCGAGATCAAGGGCATAGGCCTGCACACCGGCGAGGAGGTCACCCTCACCCTCTGCCCCGCACCGGCCGACCACGGCCTGAAATTCCAACGCACGGACATCGAGGGCCAGCCCGTGATCGATGCCGATGCCGACCTGGTGATCAGCACCGCGCGTGGCACCACCCTGGGCAAGGGCGACGTGAAGGTGAACACCACCGAGCACGTACTGGCCGCTCTCTACGCGCTGGGCGTGGACAATTGCCTGATCCAGCTCGATGGCGCCGAAGTACCCATCATGGACGGCAGCGCCCTGAAGTTCGTGGAGGCCATTGAGAATGCGGGCATCCAGGCGCAGGACGCGCCCCGCAACTGGTGGGTGCTGAAGGAGCCCATCTGGTTCGAGACCGAGGAGCGCGGCACCGAGATGCTCGGCGTGCCCGCGCCCGGTGGCGAATTCCGCCTCACCGTAATGGTGGACTACAACAGCCCCGTGCTCGGCACCCAGCACGCCAGCATGTACCATCTGGGCGAGTTCAAGACCGAGATCGCGCCGTGCCGAACCTTCGTCTTCCTGCGCGAGGTACAGCAGCTGGCCAAGGCCGGCCTGATCAAGGGCGGCGACCTGGACAACGCCATCGTGCTGGAGGACCGCGAGGACATCACCCAGGAGGACCTCCGCGAACTGGCCGAAAGCATCGGCCGCGAATACAAGGACGTGGAGATCCGCCGCAATGGCGTGCTCAACACCACCGACCTGAAGTTCCTGAACGAACCCGCGCGGCACAAACTGCTGGACATCGTAGGTGACCTTGCCCTGGTGGGCAGGCCCATCAAGGGGCATATCCTTGCGGCGCGCCCGGGCCACTTCGGCAACACCACCTTCGCCAAGCGCATCAAGGACCGCATCCGCGAGGAGGAGAAGGATGCCCGCGTGTTCTTCGACCTCACCAAGGAGCCGCTCTTCGACATCAACGCCATCACGAAGATGCTGCCCCACCGCTACCCCTTCCTGCTGGTGGACAAGATCCTCTCCATGGATGCCAACAGCATCGTGGGCGTGAAGAACGTGACGATGAACGAGCCCCACTTCACCGGCCACTTCCCGGACAACCCCGTGATGCCCGGCGTGCTGCAGGTGGAGGCCATGGCCCAGGTGGGCGGCATCTTCGCCCTCAGCCAGGTGCCCGACCCGGAGAACTACACCACGTACTTCCTGAAGACCGACGGCGTGCGTTACCGCCGGAAGGTGATCCCCGGCGACACCCTCGTGTTCCGCCTGGAGCTGATCACGCCCATCCGCCGTGGCATCGTGCACATGAAAGGCATCGGCTATGTGAACGGGCAGCCCGCCGTGGAGGCCGAAATGATGGCCCAGATCGCCCGGGACAAGGCCCCTGCCGACGAGAAAAAGCCCCAGCCCACCAAGGCCTCCACGCACGCATGAGCATTTCCAAGCTCGCTTCCGTCCATCCCGATGCACGCATCGGCAAGGATGTGATCGTTGAACCCTTCACCTCCATCGCGGCCGACGTGGAGATCGGCGAGGGCACCTGGATCGGGCCCAACGCCACCATCATGGACGGCGCACGCATCGGCAAGCATTGCCGCATCTTCCCGGGTGCGGTCATCAGCGCCATCCCGCAGGACCTGAAGTTCGCCGGCGAGAAGACCACCGCCGAGGTGGGCGACCACACCACCGTGCGTGAGTGCGTCACCATCAACCGCGGCACCGTGGACCGCCACCGCACAGCCGTGGGCAGCCACAGCCTGCTGATGGCCTACGTGCACCTGGCACACGACTGTATTCTGGGCGACCATGTGGTGATCGCCAACAGTGTGAACCTCGCCGGGCACGTCACCATCGGCGACTGGGCCATCCTGGAGGGCAACGTGGCCGTGCAGCAGTTCATCAGCATCGGCGCGCACAGCTTCATCGCAGGCGCCTCGCTGGTGCGCAAGAACGTGCCACCCTACGTGAAGGCCGCGCGCGAGCCCCTGAGCTTCGTGGGCGTGAACGTGGTGGGTCTGCGCCGCCGCGGTTTCGACGACAAGGCCGTAGCCCGTATCGAGGACATCTACCGCGAGATCTTCGTGCGCAGCAACAACCTGGAACGCGCCGTGCAGAGCGTGGAGCAGCAGTTCAACGGCACGGTGGAGTGCGCCCAGATCACCGAGTTCATCCGCAACAGTCCCAAGGGCATCATGCGCGGGTTGGCTGAGCTGAGCTGACCATGGCGGACAACGCGACCGGCGAAGGCATGCGGATCGCCCTCACCGGCGTGGCCAAGCAGTTCGCGCGTGAGAAGATCTTCACCGGCGTGGACCATGTGTTCGGTGCAGGCAGCCGCATGGCCATCCTCGGCCCCAACGGCAGCGGCAAGAGCACCCTGCTGCAAGTGGTGGCCGGGGCATTGGTGCCCACGGCAGGCAAGGTGGAGCATACCCTGCATGGCCGCCTGGTGGGGGAGGAGCAGGTGTACCGCCATGTCAGCATCGCCGCACCCTACCTGGACCTGTACGACGACCTTTCCCTGCGCGAGGCCACCGGCATGCACGCGCATTTCAAGCCTTTCCGCCAGGGCATCACCCCCCGCGATGTGGCCCGCACCGCCTACCTGGACCCGCACTGGGAGAAACCCGTCAGCCACTTCAGCAGCGGCATGAAGCAGCGCCTGAAGCTGGCCTTGGCCATCCTCAGCAACACCCCGCTGTTGCTACTGGACGAGCCCGCAAGCAACCTCGATGCCGAGGGCATCGCCTGGTTCCGGCAACTGCTGCTGCAGCACCTGGACGGCCGCACCCTGCTGGTGGCCAGCAACCGCCAGGCGGAGGAGACCTTCGCCTGCACGAAAAGCGTGGATATCGGGCGGTGGAAGTGAGCGTTGATCCCCGCTTTATCATGGCAGGTCATGCGCTTCAGGCGGCATTTCCTACATTCGCGCCTCATTTTTCAGCACCATGGCCAATACCGGCGACGTGAGCCTCGGCTCCTTTATCCGCTTCAACAACGACATCTGCCAAGTGGTGGAGTGGCAGCACCGCACCCCGGGCAACCTGCGCGCCTTCTACCAGGGCAAGATGCGCAACCTGCGCACCGGCAAGCTGCTGGAGCACCGCTTCCGCAGCGGGGAGAGCATGGACGTGCTCCGTGTGGAGATCCGCGACATGCAGTACCTCTACCGCGAAGGCCAGTTCCTGGTGTGCATGGACCCCAACAGCTACGAGCAGTCGCACATCCCCGTTGAGCTCTTCGGTGATGCCCTCGGCCTGATGAAGGAGGAAGCCATGGTGCAAGTGGGCTTCGAGAGCGAGACCCCCATCCTGGCCCGCCCCCCGAAGGTGGTGGAGTTGGAAGTGACCTACACGGAGACCGCGGTGAAGGGTGATACCAGCAACAAGGTGATGAAGGCCGCCACCGTGGAGACCGGCCAGGAGATCCAGGTGCCCTCCTTCGTCAATATCGGCGACGTGGTGCGCATCGACACCGAGACCGGCGCCTACCTGGACCGCGCCAAGAAGTAAGCCTTCCGGGCCTCCCTCCCCGGATCCGGCGCTACCGCGCCCCGGCTACCTTTGCCCGCACCGTCCGCAAACCGGCCGGCAGCTGGAGCACGCCATGGAACTGAAGGACCCGTTGACCGCATCCGCCGTGGCGGAACTGCTTCATGCCGACGTTCACGGCCAGGCCGAAAGGCTGGTCACCGGCATCAACGAGATCAACCGCGTGCAGGAAGGCGACCTGGTCTTCGTGGACCATCCCAAGTACTACGCCAAGGCCCTGAACAGCGCGGCCACCACCATCCTGATCGACAAGGCCGACGTGGAGATCCCCACGGGCAAGGCCATCATCGTGAGCAGCGACCCCTTCTCGGACTACAACGCGCTGATGCGCCGCTTCATGAAGCCGATCGGCTGGGAGGGCGCAAAGCCCGTGATCGGTGAGGGGTCCGTGGTGCATCCCGGGGTGGTGATCGGCCCCGGCGTCACCATCGGAAGGCAGTGCCAGATCATGCCGGGCGTGGTGCTCTACGCCAACACCGTGATCGGCGACCGGGTGATCATCCATGCCAACGCGGTGATCGGCGGCGACGGCTTCTACTACAAGAAGCGCAATGGCCAATATGAGAAGATGGTCACCGCCGGCAACGTGGTGATCGAGGACGATGTGGAGATCGGTGCCGGCACCACCATCGACCGGGGCGTGAGCGCCGACACGCGTATCGGGGCGGGCACCAAGATAGACAACCAGGTGCAGATCGGCCACGACACCATCGTGGGCCGAAACTGCCTGTTTGCCGCGCAGGTGGGCATCGCCGGGGCCTGTGTGGTGGGCGATGGCGTCACGCTCTGGGGCCAGGTGGGCGTGCCCAGCAAGATCACCATCGGTGCCGGGGCCGTGGTGCTGGGGCAGAGCGGCCTCATCGGCGACCTGGAGGGCGGGAAGACCTATTTCGGCTCGCCGGCCGGGGAATGGAAGCAGAAGATGCGCGAGCAGGCCAGCCTGGGCCGCTTGCCGGACATGGTGAAAGCCTGGAAGAGCTGAACCGATGGCACGCCTGGACCGTCTCACCGAGCGCCTCAACTTGAAGGAATTCCAGTTGCGCGCCCTGTTGGACATCACCAAGGCCATCAACAACAACGAGCCCAAGGAATCCCTCCTGGAGCTCTACGGGACCATCATCCACGACGAGTTGGGCGTGAACCGCCTGCTCTTCCTCGAGAACGACAAGGAATGGAAATGCTCGCTGGCCCTCGGCGGGGAAGGGAAACTTCTGGAAATGGAGGTGGCCGCGTTCATGCAACAGCACCGCGACATCCAGTTCATCGGTTCGGAGGATTCCAAAGGACTGGGCCGGTTCGATATCGCCATACCCGTGTTCCATAAGGAGCAACCCTTGGCCCTGCTGCTGATCGGCGACCTCGACGATGAGGAGCAACGGATGAGCCCCACGGTGAAGCACCTCAATTTCTTCCAGACCATCACCAACCTGATCGCCGTGGCCCTGGAGAACAAGCGCTTCGCCGCACGTGCCCTGGCCCAGGAACGCAGCCGACGGGAGCTGGAGCTGGCCGCGGACATGCAGCAGATGCTGGTGCCCAAGGACCTGCCCAACGATGGGCAGGTGCAGGCCGCGGCCTGGTACCAGCCGCACCAGCAGGTGGGCGGCGACTACTATGATGTGATCCGCACCGGACCGGATGAGTTGCTCCTGTGCGTGGCCGATGTGAGCGGGAAGGGGATCGCTGCCGCCCTGCTCATGTCCAACTTCCAAGCCACGCTGCGGGCCTCGGCCCAGCACAGCAACGGTGCATTGGAGCAATTGGTACGCGAACTGAACGCAAACGTCCTGGAGCGCGCACGCGGCGAGCGGTTCATCACCCTGTTCATCGGGCGGGTCAACTTGGCCGAGGGCTCCATGGAGTTCGTGAATGCCGGGCACAATCCGCCATTGCTGGCCTTGCCCGGGAAGCCCGCCATGGAGTTGAGCGACGGATCCATCGCGCTTGGCATGCTGCCGGAGCTGCCCTTCGTGCAGACCGGGCGGGTGGGTGTGAAAGGTGCCACGCTGCTCTGCTACACCGATGGCCTGGTGGAGCAGGAGGATGCCCAAGGGAATGAATTCGGCACCGAACCGGTGCGGCGGACCATGGAACTGCTTTCCAATGCCGACCCACGCTCCATCAATGAGGCACTGATGGCCACCTTCGCCAACCACCGGGGCAGCCTGCCCTACTTGGACGATATCGCGCTGCTCACCTGCCGGTTCCGGTGAGCGGGTACCCCGCGGTACTTCAGGTCCAACACCACGATCATCGCGGTGAAGCCCCAGAACGGCACACTGGCCTTGTCCAGGTCCAGGTAGTTGTTCAGCACCCCGTGCACGATGTAGGTGACCAGCCCGAGGAAGGCCGCACCCACCAACCTGCGGTCCGTGCCGTCCGGCAGTTTGCTCCACAGCCGCACCGCCGTCCAGCTGATGGAGCCCACCACCACCAGCACCAGGAGCATGCCCGGCAAGCCCTGTTCCGCCAGGGGGCCCAGGTATTCGCTGTGCGAGTTGCCGTTAAGGCCGAAGTTGGTGCTGATGATGGTGCGGTCCCGTGCGGCCTGGAATGGGGCGTACTGGAACATGTAGGTGCCGGGGCCCCAGCCGGTGACCGGCCTCTCCTCGAACATGCGCAGCGCCGAGTTCCACCGGTTGATGCGCTCCAGATTGCTGGCATCGGACCGGATGTTGCTGATGGAGCTCACGTGCTTGGCCAGGTCGTCATTGCTCTCCGACTTGTTCCGCCCCATGGCGATGGTGATGCGGTCCATGTTGGCGAGCGCGATGCTCCCCGCCACCAGGGCGAAGATGCCCACGGCCCAGGCCGGGATGCGGAAACGCATCACCAGGAAGATGCCCAGCGCGCCCACCGTGCCCACCCAGGCTGCCCGCGTGTAGGAGAACAGCAGGCCCGCGGCCAGCAGCATCAGCACGAACACGGCCATGCCGCGCCGTGTGCGTGAGTAGCCCGGCAGGCTGATGGCCGCGATGGTGAAGGGCAGGAAGAACGCGATGATGGCACCGTAGCTCGTGTGGTCCTTGAAGAATGGCGACATCACCCAGTGTGCCGGGTCCTCCTCGAAACCGTAACGCGCATGCTGCACCAGCGTATAGCCCACCACGATGGCCAGGCCCGCGAGGTAGCACCAGAAGAAGCGGTGCATGTTGCGCGGGTCGCGGAACAGGCGCGTGGCCATGAAGTACATGGTGCACAGGAACCAGAGCCGGGCCAACAG
The DNA here is from genome assembly GCA_023382455.1 of Flavobacteriales bacterium. Lineage (GTDB taxonomy): Bacteria > Bacteroidota > Bacteroidia > Flavobacteriales_F > PHOS-HE28 > PHOS-HE28. The sequence goes on along the minus strand of JAHDVX010000010.1, from coordinate 19,289 downwards.
GTACTTGAACGAGACCAGCGGCATGCTGCTCGGCACCACGCACACGGCCATCCATGCCACCTGTGCCAGGATGGCGATGGTCACCGGGTGCCGCCACACCACTTGGTCCACCACCCCGCGCTCCAAGGCCAGCTTCAGCAGGAAGAGCAGGGTAAGCACCACCATGAACGGCTCCGTGGGCACCGCGATGCCGATGCCGCCCAGCTCCAGTTGCTCCAGGTTCACGGACAGGGGCGTGGCGAATACGATGAAGAGCAGCACCTTGTCCGTGGCCGCCACCACGGCCCATGCCGCGAGCAGGGCCAAGGGAAGCAGATTGAGCCACGGAAAGTCCTTTATCGTCAGCAGGGCATTGAGCGCCACGAATACCGTGCAGGCGGCAGGGATCCAGTAGCTTCGCAATGCGCGTATCATCGTTCAGGAACCTTTCACCACGCCGGGGCCGCCGTTCTGCCGTTCACCGAAGGAGACCAGCAGGTAGCCCAACAGCAGGGCCGCCGTTGTGGATGCCAGCACGATCAACCACCGGATGGGGTAGACCTTCTTGTCCGACACCTCCGGGTGCACCACCACGTTCGTGTAGGTGAGCTCCTTGCTTACGTCCAGCAGCAGTTGGCGCTCCTGGGCCTGTTTCTTTGCGTACTCCGCGATCAGTTCCTGGTTGAGCAGGGCCAGCCGTTGGAACTCTCCACCGTGATCCTGCAATGCCTTGAGCATGCCGGCGATCTCCGCTTTCGGTGCCTGGCCCGCGTTGCGGGCGAGGGCTTTCATGTAGCCCCGTGTCAGCTCCTCGGTCTGGGCGTCGTAGTCCAGCAGGCCGGTGGATCGGCGCAGGGTGTCCAAGCGCGCCTCCACGCTGTCCAGTCCGCGCCGGGTGCGCGCCAGGTCCTGCCGTACCACGGCCAGCAGCTCGGCTGATTTGCCCCGTTGCAGCCGGCGGGCCAGCTGGTTGCCTTGGTCCAATACGGCTTGCACCATGTCGCGTGCCAGCACCGGGTCCTCATCCGTCACCCGGATGTCCACGCTCTCATACCGGGTCTTCTCGATCTTCACCCGCTCGGAGAACATGTAGCGCATCAGGCTGTGTCCCTCCGCCTTGGAGGTGTCGATGCCGTAGTGCTCCACCAGCCTGAACCGCGCGATAAGGCTGTCGCGGATGCTGTTGCTCTCCAACAGCTGCATCAGCTGGTCGGATTCCGATTCGATGGAGTAGGTGCTGATGTTCACGGGATAGACCACCGCCTGTGAGCGGTAGCGCGGGTGCATGAAGGAGGGGCCACTGAACACCGCCGAGGCCACGGCGGCCAGCAGGCCGATGCCCGCCAGCAGGCGCCAGTGCCGCCGAACGGTGGACCAATCGCGGGTGAAGTTCATCGGTTCATCCATGGGAAGCCGTGATCTTGCGGATGGTTTCCTGTGCAACGATCAGTACCAAGGCCAGCAGCAGGGCGCTGGCCGTGCTGATGAAGACGACCAGCCACCAGATGGGCCAGGCTTTGCGGTCGGCGGGGTAGGCCGTATTCACGGTGAATTTGTGGGGCAGGTCGCTGTCCAGGTCGGCCTTGGCCTGCTCCAGTTTCATGTTCAGCACGCTCAACCGCTTGATCTCATTGAACTGCCGGTCCTGCAAGGTGACATAGGCACCGCCGTACTTGGCCAGGATGGCGAAGCGCCGCTCGAACTCGTCGATGGCGCGCTTGTCGCCCTTCACGATGGCGGCACCCAGGTATTCGTTGTAGCGCTCGGACTGCGTGTGGTAGTCCTGCACGCCCAGGTCGCGCAGCACGGCCAGGCTGTCGCTGATCTGCTTGATCTCCGCCGTCAACTGGTCCACGCTTTCCTTCACGATGCGGTAGCCCTTGGCCGCGCGTTCATGGGCCATGGCGTTCCACACGCTGTCCACTTGGGCGCTCATGAAGTTGGCCATGTCGGCGGCCCGTTGCGGGTCCTTGTCCAGCACTTCCACGCGCACGCTGCCGAACTTGGTGTACTCGAACTTCACGTGGCCCTCGTAGGCATCGCGCAGCTCGGAGTGCTTGTGCTTGCTGTCGGGCTTGATCTTGTACACGTTCATCAGGTCGAACCTTTCCGCCGTGCGGTCGCGCACCTGGTCCGAGTGGAGGATCTGCAGCAGCTGCTCGGCATCCTCTTCGTCACCCAGCGCAAGGATGTCGTCACGCCCGGTGGATTGCTCGCTGAGCAGCGCCTTGGACACGCTGTTGGTGATGGCCGGGAAGAGGATCACCTCACTGCGATAGCGGGGGGTGATGGCCAAGGTGGCCACGATGCCGCCAACCAGGCCCAGCAGGCCCATGGCGATGATCAGGCGCCGCTTGCGCCACAGGAAGATCGTAAGGTCGAAGGAGTCGTCCCCGTTGCGGGATCCAGCGTGGGCCATCCGGTATACTGGGTTGAAGAAGGTCGGCTAAAGTACGGTTCAGCCCCGCCCCGGCACTGCCAAAGTGCGCAGCTTGTGCACGGGCAGAAGGCCGGTGAGCCATGCCCCCGCTGCCGCCGCCGCGCCCAGCAGGCCCAGCACGGCCGCGAACGGCATCCCCGATCCGCGCAGCCACCAGGCCGTGCCCATCAGCAGGCCGGTGTAGGCCGTCACGCCCAGCAACCCACGCAGCCTGGCCCGGAGCCGGTACCGGCGGGCGGCCACCACCACTTGGGCCAGGGCCATGGCCAATTGGGTGATGGTGCTGGCCCAGGCCGCGCCCAGCGCCTGCTCCCGGGGGATGAGCAGCAGGTTCAGGCCGATGTTCAGCACCATGCCCCCGGCGGCCAGTTTGTTCAGGGTGCGCAGGTCGCCGCTGGCCGTGAGCAGCGTGCCGAAGATGTAGCTGGTGCAGGCCCCCACGAAGCTCCAGATCAGCACGGCGAAGGCCGGCGCCGACTGGTCGGTGTGCTCGGTGTAGCGCAGCTCCATCACCTCCCGGGCGAAGAAGCAGCCCACCACGGCGGTGGCCAAGGTGCCCGCCAGCACCAGGCGCAGCGCCAGGCCCGTGAGCGGGGCTACGTCCTCGCCCTGCTTCAGCATGCGGCTGTACATGGGCAGCAGCAGGCCGGCGAGCAGGAAGCCCAGCATGTTCAGCGCTTCCAGGAAGCGGAACCCTTGGGCGTAGATGCCCGCGTGCAGCGCACCGTCCGGCAGCAGCCGGTCCAGCATCACGGAATCCGTGCGGTAGTAGAAGCTCATCAGCAGCACCAGCAGGGCGTAGGGGAAGCTCTGCCGCAGGATGCTCAGGGTGAAGGCGGCATCCCAGCGGGGGCGGAGGCCGCCGGCATGCCGCGCCACCAGCAGCAGGGCCACCACGGCCGTGGTGCCGTAGGCCGCCGTCTGTGCCCAGGCGAACCACTCGATGGGGAAGGGGCCGCTGTGCGTCCGGCCCCACAGGAGCCATGCGCAGATGCCGATCAGCAGCAGCCGGTCCAGCACGGAAAGCAGGCTGTCCTGCGCGAAGCGTTGCGAGCCCGCGATGTTGGACCGCAGGTACAGGATGGTGGACACCAGCACCTGGTTGAGCACCAGGATGCCCAGCAGGTGCAGTTGCTCCCCGCGGTAGCCCAGCAGCAGCGCCGCCAGGAAGATGCCCGCCGCATACACCAGCGCCAGCAGGGCCCGCGCCGTGAGGATGCCGCTGGCGTGCTTGCGCATCAGCTGGGTGTGCTGCGCGATATGCCGCGTGTTCCAATTGGTGATCCCCAGGTCCAGCAGGATGTTCAGCAGGAAGGTCAGGCTCAGCAGCGCGGCATAACCGCCGTAGGCCGCCGTGCCCGCGCGCACCTGCACCTCCGCATCGATGCCGAAGATGTAGAAGGGCTTCACCAGCAGGTTCAGCACCAGCACCAGGGCCAGGTTGAGGAGGAACGTGCGCCGCATCCGCTTCAGGGCGCAAGATCGGGAGACTTTGGTGAGAGCGCATTTCAAAATAGCCCTTCGGGCTGTGCCCGGGTCTTTCACTTCCAGGCATCGTTGTCGAAGACCCCACAGAGCACCCGACTATGCTCGGTTTCGACGCCTTGCGCCGGTCGCCGTAGCCGGCTAAGGCGCAGGCACCGCCTGGACGCGAAATACCTCTCGCTGCTGCCAAAAGCTATGTGGGGTGCGCTCCAGGCGGTGCCGGACCGTGGGGCCGAACCTCCGGGATGCCCCGCCTGCTGCCCGTGCCACCGGCCATTCCGCGTTTTACTCCGGGACAATCGCCACTTTTACCGCCATGCGCATCGCCGTGAACACCCGTCTGCTGCTGCCCGGAAAGCTCGAGGGCATCGGCTGGTTCGCGCACGAGACGCTGCGCCGCATCACCGCCAAGCATCCGGAGCACCGGTTCATCTACTTCTTCGACCGGCCCTACGATGCGCAGTTCGTCCACGGCCCGAACGTGACGCCCGTGGTGCTGCCGCCGCCCACGCGCCACCCGCTGCTGTACCGCATCTGGTTCAACTGGATGCTGCCGCGCGCCTTGCGCAAGCACCGCGCCGACGTCTTCCTTTCGCCCGACGGCTACCTGAGCCTGCGCACCGCCGTGCCCCAGCTCGCCGTGATGCACGACCTCAACTTCGAACATTTCCCGCAGGACCTGCCCCCGGCCTACAGCCGCTACTACCGCAGTTTCTTCCCGCGCTTCGCGGAAAAGGCCGCACGCATCGTCACCGTTTCGGAGTTCTCCAAGCAGGACATCGTGAAGACCTATGGCGTGGCACCGGAAAAGGTGGATGTGGTGCACAACGGCATCGGCCCCATTTTCGCCCCGCTGGCGGAAGGGGAGAAGGGCATCGCCCGCAAGCGCCTCACCGGCGGAAAGCCCTACTTCGTCTGCGTGGGCTCGCTGCATCCGCGGAAGAACATCGCACGGTTGCTGGAGGCGTTTGACCGGATGGCCGGGAAGGAGCCCGAGGCCCGGTTGGTGATCGTGGGCGAGGCCTTCTGGTGGGATGCGCGCATGAAGGCCGCCTGGGCCGCGATGCGGCACACGGACAAAGTGACCTTCACCGGAAGGTTGCAGCAGCATGAACTTCACCAGACCCTCGCCGATGCGCTGGCGCTGGTGTTCGTGTCCTATTTCGAGGGCTTCGGCATACCGGTGGCCGAGGCCATGAAGTGCGGCGTGCCGGTGGTGGCGGCCCATGCCACCAGCCTGCCCGAGGTGGCCGGCGATGCCGCCATTTTCTGCGATCCCTTCAACGTGGAGAGCATGGCCGAGGCCATGGCCCGCGTATGGAATGACACCGCCTTGCGGGAACGGCTGGCCACCGCGGGTTTGGCCCGGTCCGCACGTTTCTCCTGGGATAGCACGGCGGAAGGCCTGTGGCGCAGCCTGGAGCGCGTGATGGCCACCGTGAAACCCGGCAACTGACGCATGGCCCGTTTGGCGGCATACCACACCAAGGGCCTGCTGGAGGCCGGCTGCGACGAGGCCGGGCGAGGCTGCCTGGCCGGGCCGGTGGTGGCCGCCGCCGTGATCCTGCCCGAGCGTGTGCGCCTGCCGGGGCTGGACGATTCCAAGAAGCTCCCGCGCGAGGACCGGGAGCGCTTGCGCACGCTGATCAAGCAGAGGGCCTTGGCCTGGGCCATCGGTACGGCCAGCGTGGCCGAGATCGACGAGGTGAACATCCTGCACGCCTCCTTCCTGGCCATGCACCGCGCGGTGGCCGCCCTGACCGTGCGTCCGCGGCAGCTGCTGGTGGACGGCAACCGCTTCGACCCCTACCACGGGATCCCGCACCGGTGCATCATCCAAGGCGACGGGAAGTACCGGAGCATCGCGGCGGCCTCCATCCTGGCGAAGACCCACCGCGACGACCTGATGCAGGCCCTGCATGCCGAGAACCCGCGTTACGGCTGGGATGTGAACATGGGCTACCCCACCGCGGCCCATCGAGCGGCCATCGCCTTGCACGGCCCGTCGGCAGTGCACCGCATGAGCTTCACCCTGCTGCGGCAGGCGGACTGACAGGCCTTCCACACCGCCCTGTGTGCAACGCCCGCCACCACCGGACCCGGCGCGCCGGCACCCGGGCCAACTTTGGGCGCCCATGCGCAGGATCATCACCGTCACCCTGTTGGCCGCCATCGTGGCGGGCATCGCCTGGTGGATGTGGCAATGGGGCAGGGGTGAGCACCTCCCGGCCGACCCGTGGGGCACCGTGCCGGCCGATGCGGCCGTGGTGCTGGAAGTGCCGGAACCCTTCGCCGCTTGGACCCACATCACCGGCACCAGCCGTTTCTGGAGCGACCTGGAGGGACGCCCCGTGTTCGACCGTCTCGATTCGGTGATGGTCCGCTTGAAGCGCAGCGATTTCGCCAAGCAAGCTTCCGGGAAGGAAGCTCCGCTGGTGATCACCTGGCTGCCCGGGAAAGGCCCGGCGCTCGTCCCCTTGGCGGCCTGGCCTTTGGCTCCTTCCACTGGTGCCTTGCAGGCCTTGGGCACCGCTTTCGGGACGGCCGTGTCCCCGGACCTGTGGTCGGGTGTGCACATCGCCATCCCCGCCGACAGTGCCCTGCCTGCGCTGGAACTGGGCTGGGCCAAGGGCCTGCTGCTGATCGGCACCGACGCCGCCACCGTGGACCGCGCGCTCCAGGCCGGCACCGGGGCACCGGGCCCCTTGTTCCAACAGGCCCGCGAAAGTCTGAGCCCTGGCGCCGACGCCCACCTGCTGATCAAACCGGGCCTGGCCTCCCAATGGCTGGGTGCGCGGGGCCAAGGCATCTTCCCGGGCGAGGTACCGGTGGAAGGCTGGGCCGCGTTGGACGTGCGGGTAAGGCCGGGGGTCGTGCTGATGAACGGGCTGCTCTTCCCCGAGGGTGGCGGCAAGGCCGTGGCGGCCATCCGCGGGCAACAGCCCGGCATGCCTGCCATGCTCGGCGTGCTGCCGGCCACAGCCAGGGACCTGCGCGTGACGCAGGTGAGCGATCCGGCGGCATTCGTCAAGGCCGTCGGTGGCAAGGAGGCGGACACGGTCCTGTTCGCCGCCTATGCCGCCTGGGTGAAGGGGAGCGTGGGCGTGGCACACGGGGCCGGGGAGGAAGAGGCCGCCTGGGCCGTACTGGGCACCGATGATCCCGGCGCCGCGGCGACGGCCTTGCGTGCGCGCTGCCCCGACGGCGGATGCCCGGAGGCCGAGTACCGCGGTGTGGCCATGGCCCGCACGGCCGATCCCGGTGCCTTGCCCGCCTTGTTCGGTGCTGCCTTCAACGGCTTCGCCCAACCGCTGTGGGCCGTGCTGGGCGACCAGGTGGTCCTCGCCGAAACGCCCGCCGCCATGCGCGCCGCCATCGATGCCTTCACCGACCGCAACGCCTTGGCACTGGACCTGCGCTCGGCGGATTTCTTCCGGCGCTTCGCCTCCGAGGCCGTGTACAGCTGGTGGGCCGGTCCGCCAGCGGCCGCCACCACCGGGCCCGCGCCGCTGGAGCAGCTGAGTGCCACCTTCGGCGATGCCCTGCTGCAGCTTTCGCCCCGCCCGGACGGCCCGTTGGTCGCCACCTTCTGCCTCCAGCACGAACCGGCCGAACAGCAACAGGCCGGCACCCTGTGGTCCGCCGCACTGCCCGCACCCGTGGCCATGGGGCCGGTGCTGGTGAAAGACTACCTGAGCAAGACGCTCCAGGTCTTCGCCCAGGACCGCGACGACCGCGTGAGCCTGGTGAGCTGCACCGGCAAGATCCTCTGGCAACGGCCGGTGGACGGGCCGATCATCGGCAGCGTGGAACTCATTGACCGCTACCGCAACGGCAAGCTCCAGTTCCTGTTCAACACCGCCGGAAAGGTGTACCTGGTGGACCGCCTGGGCCGCGATGTGGAAGGGTTCCCCGTTGCGCTCAAGACCCCGGCATGCGCCCCGCTCAGCGTGTTCGACTATGAGGGCAAGGGCGACCTGCGCATCATCGTACCCTTGGCCAACGGCGATCTGCTCAACCTCGGCGCCGACGGGAAACCGGTGAAGGGCTGGACCTCCGCCTCCAAGGATGGTGCGGCCATCGCCCGGGCGGAGCATGTGCGCATCAAAGGGATGGACTACATCGTGGTGCCCCGCCGCAGCGGCCACGTATCCGTGCTGGACCGCAAGGGCGCTTCCCGCTACACGGCCAAGTTGCGGATGGGCGGCATCCGCACCGTGCTGGGCGCCACGGCCGCCATGGACATCGGCCACCGCCGCATCATCTGGGCGGACAGCGCCGGGGCCGTGCTCAGCGGCACCCTGGACGGCCGGGTGGACACCCTTTCCGCGGCCACCGCGGGCGAACCCATCCTCTTCAGCACCGGCCCCGACGACAACATCGGCGTGGTGCGCACCTCCATTTCCGCCATCACGGGAGAGGCCGCCGGCAAGCTGCTTTTCCGGTCCAGCTTCCCCGATTCCCCCGATGCCTTCGCCTTTGAATTGCCCGGAGGCCCCGAAGGAGCGGCCATCGGCCTGGTGCTCCCCGCACAGGAGCAGTTGCGCCTGTACGGCGTGGACGGCACCCTGCGGCCCGGCTTCCCCTTGAAGGGCGCCGTGCGCTTCAGCATCGCCGATATCGACCTGGACGGCACCCGCGAGCTGGTTACCGCCGACGGCCACGGGGTGGTTACCGTGTATGCGCTGGTCCCCGGGATTTGACCGCCCGGGTTCAGGCACCAATTCCTCGTGTGGCCTTCAAAGCGGCCAGGACCTTGGCACCGACTTGGTGATGCACGCGACGCAGATGTGTGCAACTCATTGCTTCACGAACCGCTCTGTCCAAGTTCGACTGCCGCTGCGGAGTTGCAGCGCATACGTTCCTGGCGGCAATTGATCCACCGAAATCCTCAGCTCCTGCTCGGAGGAAGGGGGGTGAGTGGAGGCCAGCCAAGCCGTGTTACGACCATCCAAGGCCAAGACCCGCCAATGGTCGAATTCGGGTGAATTGGCTTCCATTCGGATCTTCAGTACGTCATGGACTGGGTTAGGGTATAGGCGGAAGACCTGGCGGGTATCCATGCTTGCTATTCCAACATGGTCCGGATCCAATTTCACCTGCCACGCGTCAAAGCCGCCTTTGTTTTCGCTAACGTCCCCGTCGCTGGAGGATGAGTTTCCGGCAACGATATAGCCTCCTTCATTTGTGAGGAGTACGGCACTCATTCCGTCATTGCCGGTGCCCCCCAACGTTTTCTCCCAGAGGATGGTCCCTGTATCATCCATCCGGATCAGCCAGCCATCGATCAGTCCATGATTGCCACTGACGTCGCCGTCCGTCGATTCTGTCCATCCTGCTAATACATAGCCGCCATCAGTGGTTTGGGCAACAGCGTTGAGCACATCGTCAGCGGAACCGCCGATGCATGTCCGTTGCCATTCCATGCCCCCGTTGGGATCGAGCTTTATGACAAATCCATCAAAGCCGCCGTGGTTGCATGCAAATTCACCGGTATTGGACAGTGTGCTGCCACAAATGATGTAACCGTTGTCAGCGGTTTGCTGGGCCATGGTCCCAATGTCATCCATATCACCACCCAACATTTGCTCCCACTGGAGTAACCCTGTGTCATCAAGTTTCACCACCCATAGGTCCCATGAACTGCTGCCAGTAGCGGTGCCGGTAGCGATGTACCCGCCATCATAGGTTTCCGCTATTCCCGATAGGGCCTGAAATTCCGAGTTTCCTAAGCAGGTCTGCCATTCCAAGGTGCCCTGGCTATCCAGTTTTACCACCCAGCCATCGCTGCCACCATGATGTCCTGAAACATTTCCGTCATTCGATCGCGTGCTGCCAGCGACAATGTATCCACCATCCGAGGTCTGTAGTATGGATTGCCCAGCGTCATCCGATGTACCGCCAAGTGCTTCTTGCCACTCCATCGTGCCGGTCGGGCTGACCTTTACCACCCAGCAATCAAGTCCCCCGTGGTTTCCGATAACATCCCCGTCATGGGATGAAGTGTTTCCCGTAAAAATGTAGCCACCGTCCGTAGTTTGCCGAATGCAGTTGGCATTGTCTATGCCCGAACCTCCAAATAGGTGTTGCCATTGGAGCATGCCATTGCCATCGGTCTTTATGATCCAAGCATCATCAAGGCCATGGTTTCCTGCTAGATCCCCGTTGTTGGACATCGAGCGACCGGCCATTATGGTGCCCCCGTCGGATGTTGGTGCTACGCTCATGACATCTTCGTCAGCGGAGCCTCCGAATGTATGCTGCCACTCAATGCTTGGTGCGAGTTGCGCAGGGCAAAGGCCGACCATGGCCACGAACGCGCCACAGGTGAAGAGCAGTTTCTTCTTGGCGTAGAGTTGACACATAGGTGTTGCAAGTTTGTGGTCGAGGATGCTGCCCCGGACAACGGCGTGTTGCCAAGGCAGCATCCCCAAGACCATGGTTTCTACGACAGCTTTATTCCGCAACCGTGAAGTTAAGGGAACTGGACGATCCATCGCCATACTGGAAGATGGCGTGGTAGATCCCGCTCGGCCAAGAGCTTTGCATCTGCACCACGAATTTGTTCTTTCCCGCCACCGGGAAAGATAGCTGCTTCGCGAAATAGGGTACGCCCATGTTGTTCACGATGGACAAACCAATTTCCATGGGCAGGTCCAAGTCGAAATCAATGGCAAATTCCTGGCCTTTGACCGGTACCGGGTAAATGTTGATTCCAACGAAGGAACTGAAATCGGCAGTTATGGTTAGCGGCGCTGAGAAGTCCTGGTACTGCCTGATCATGGTGCCATCGTTCTTCACTATCGTAAACTCGTAAAGGCCAGGCTCCAGAGGCGTCCGAGGTACCGTGACCAACTTGGGATCCTTACCATCTCCAATTTCCACGGTTAGTACCCGATTAATCTCATGGTCGCCCCAATGGTCCACAAATACGGTCCTGGCTTCGGATAGGAGTTCATGATTGATCACAGTGTAATCCCCGTCACAGCTGATCACCGAAACGGTCCACTCCAGAATGTCCATTTCCAGTATGGTGTTGGTAATTTGGTTGCACCAATTCTGCTGCCAACCCACGGCGGACCCGCCTGGTACCAACATGCCATTGCATGTGAGCGAAGGTAAGCCGTACTGACTGTAGGTATACTGAACAAATCCATCCGCATTGAATAGCGTTCTTAGGTGGTCTTCACCTAGGCATAGGTCACCGTAGCCTAAGGCAATTGTGCCGGTGGCGATGCCAGGTTGCCACCAGGGACCTCTGTGTTTTGCCACTGCATACCCGCCAGCGGCACGCAAGCCGGCGGGGATCATGTAGCCGGTGATATCACGTGCGTCGTCGGGAAGGATGTTTAGGTGAAAGACTTGGTCGTGGTATCCGTCCATATTCAAAAGCTCGTTCCAACCATACCCATATCCTAATGCTGTTGGTGTGTATTGATTGCTGAATTGCCCCCACTGACTTTGTGGCACATAGAAGTACAGCCATGTTCCATTGACAATGCCATTTCCGAGTTCAATGTACGATTGGCCTCCAGCTGAATGAAGGTGCAAGCTCCAGGCATAATCGGGCGCATTACAAGTTTGTCGACAGGCCTCAGGCCAAGCCCCGCAACCAGGACAGTCCCGGGGCGAGCCGTCCACATCAACCATCAGGGTTCCGCTTTTATTGTACCCGCGTAGGCGATAGTATGCTGCCTGCTGATCGGTCATGCTTGTTAGAAAGCCCAAGTCTGCTTTTCCGTACGTGGCCGAGCTGATTTGGAACTGCTGGATGGTTTGTTCTTGTACCGTGTCATTGGTCTGCAGTTCGGCAAGGATGATGTCCACTGTTATGTGGTCCAGATCTTTAGCTTGCCACTGGTCCGCGCTAACGATGAAATACCCGTCAGCTAGGTAGGGGTCCGCACGTAACACATCCTGCCAGGTATCTTGCCCGTAGGAGGCTACGCACGCTAGCATCGAAAGGCTCAATGTGAGTAATGGAGTTGGCTTTTTCATGGCTTTTGAGGTTTTGGGTAGTTTAGACCACGAGCCAAGGCTACTTCTTCCTTCCCCTGTTTCGCAAGGGCCAATTTGTGAGCAGATAAAACGACTTTATGAATGGTGGAAATGACTTGGTGGATTGTAGTTCGTGCTATATTGGCGATAGTAAGGCGTCATCCGAATCAGTTCTCGGCATCAACTAGTTCGATGTCCGGGATGGCTCGTGTTTGGCCGTGAGTAGTTCAAATTCTAAAGCGAAGCCCATGGTTTCATCTGATGATAGAAAAGATCGACCAGCCTACATCGCTGATAATGAACAAGGTACCCCCCCCCCCCCCCCCCCGCCCCCCGGGGGCGGGCGGCCAGGCGAGACCCGGCCGCAGCCGGGCGGGCCGCGGGAGGGGGACGGGGGGGGGGCGCC
>JAHDVX010000010.1:0-6971 GCA_023382455.1 Flavobacteriales bacterium | reverse complement strand
CACCTCCAGATACAAACGCCCCCCCCCCCAACATCCCCGCCAAAGAACACGGTACCCCCCCCCCCCCACACCCCGCCCACACGCTCCTGAAAAACACAAGTCCAAGAGCAACCCCTTAGCTGCGCTCGATCTTGCGAAGGATAGGCGCACCCCCCACGGATTAATGGTTGGCCACAAGTTGGCCGTGCCGACCAAGGAAGGTTGGCACTATGTGAATCACGACGATCTTGATGCGCTAGAAGCTGACGGTAGCTACACGTGGGTGTGCCTTGGGTCTGGCGATAGGCTATTGGTAAGCCGGAATTTAGGCAGTATTGAAGCCAATCTACCACACCCTCCATTTTTCAGATGCCACCGCGCTGCAGTAATCAACTTGTCCAAGGTGGTGGATGTGTTCAGCCTTGGCGGGTACAGGGTGTTGCTGCGAAACGGATCGAAGGTGATTGTTGCGCGCAGCCACTGGTCCTCATTGTTGGCGGCCATGAAGAAAATATAGGCTTCAATATTTTCCATATAGGATCATCCATGATATCGTTGCATTTCGTTCCTTGCATCCCGATTCACCCGCAACCACATGGCATTTCCCACAGACCTCGAGATCGCGCAGCAAGCCAAGATGCAGCCCATCACCGCCATCGGCGAAAAGCTGGGCATCGCCCCGGAACGCATGGAGAACTACGGCCGCTACAAGGCCAAACTCCCGCTGGACCTGATCGATGAACAGAAGGTGAAGAATGCCAAGCTCATCCTGGTCACCGCCATTTCGCCCACACCGGCCGGCGAGGGAAAGACCACCACCAGCATCGGCCTGTGCGAGGGGCTGAACAAGATCGGCAAGAAGACCGTGGCCGTGCTGCGCGAACCGTCGCTCGGGCCCGTGTTCGGCATGAAGGGTGGCGCCGCCGGCGGCGGTTATGCCCAGGTGGTGCCCATGGAGGACATCAACCTCCACTTCACCGGCGACTTCGCCGCCATCGAGAAAAGCAACAACCTCCTCGCCGCGCTCATCGACAACAACCTGCAGAGCAAGACCCGCAACCTCCAGATCGACCCCCGCACCATCGCCTGGAAGCGCGTGATGGACATGAACGACCGCGCCCTGCGCGACATCGTCATCGGCCTGGGCGGCACCGGCAACGGCGTGCCCCGCCAGGATGGCTTCAACATCACCGCCGCCAGCGAGGTGATGGCCATCCTTTGCCTGGCCACCGGCTACGAGGACCTGAAGACGCGCCTCGGCAACATCTTCGTGGGCAACTCCCGCAACCCGGACAAGAAGCACGTCTATGCCCGCGACCTCAACGCGCAGGGCGCCATGGCACTCCTACTGAAGGACGCCATCAAGCCCAATCTGGTGCAGACGCTGGAAGGCAACCCCGCCATCCTGCACGGCGGACCCTTCGCCAACATCGCCCAAGGGGTGAACAGCATCCTCGGCACCAAGATGGGCCTCAGCCTGGGCGACTACGTGGTCACCGAGGCCGGCTTCGGCGCTGACCTGGGGGCCGAGAAGTTCTATGACATCAAGTGCCGCGCCGCGGGCCTGGCACCCCACGCCACCGTGATCGTGGCCACCATCCGCGCGCTGCGCTACCAGGGCGGCGCCCCCATCAAGGAGGTGAACGACGCCTCCGTGGAGCGCGTCACCAAGGGCATGGCCAACCTGATGCGCCACATCGAGAACACCGCCAAGTTCGGCATCAAGGCCGTGGTGGCCATCAACCATTTCCCTACCGACACGGCGGAGGAGATCCAGGTGGTGAAGGACATGTGCGCCAGCATGGGCGTGGAGGCCGTGCTGGCCAAGGGCTTCGCACAAGGCGGCGCCGGCATGACCGACCTGGCCCAGGCCGTGGTGAAGGTGGTGGAGAAAGGTGAGTCGAAGTTCAAGCTGCTGTACGAGCTGGAGCAGCCCATCGAGAAGAAGGTGGAGATCATCGCCAAGGAGATCTACCGCGCCAAGAGCGTGGTGTACAGCGAGGCCGCCAAGGTGATGCTCAAGCGCATCCACAACCTGGGCCTGGACCACCTGCCCGTGTGCATCGCCAAGACGCAGTACAGCTTCAGCGACGACCCCACCAAGCTGGGCGCCGCTACCGACCACGAGATCACCGTGAACGACATTGAGATCGCCGCCGGTGCCGGTTTCGTGGTGCCCATCCTCGGCAAGATGATGCGCATGCCCGGCCTGCCTGAGGTGCCCGCCAGCGATAACATGGACATCGACGCCAACGGCGTGATCACGGGGTTGAGCTGAGGCGGCCGCGCGAAGTGCGGACGCACACATCTTCCGTCCCCATTGCCGGACTGGTAGCCGGGTTGGAGCCCGATGGCCGAAGGCTTCGCGCGATTGTTCCAGATGGCTTCAGGAAGGGCTACCCGTTTGCTTTCCGGCTAGTACCACCATGGTTGCAAGGCCACTCGCCGTGCCGTGGTGCCGGTGCATGATTTCCCGGCAAGGATCCGGCTTCCGATGGTTGCAAACGTGATCGGCGCCAGGAGACGCGGAAAGGTGAAATTTTCTTGAAGAACGGTCCATTCCGCCAGGGAAGGGCTTATCTTCAGGGCATCCAACCCTTAAACCTTCTGCCATGAACATCACCTTCAACGAGCTGCGGGACATTAAGGACCGCCTTCCGGACGGAAGCATCCACCGCATTGCCAAGGAGCTGGACCTCAACGTGGAGACGGTCTGGAACTACTTCGGGGGCTACAGCCACTTCGACGGAAAACCCATGGGCGTGCACATGGAGGAGGGCCCCGGGGGCGGCATCGTGTCCTTGGACGACACGCGCATCCTGGACATCGCCCGGCGCATGATCAAGGACCGCAGCTGAGGAAAGGTTGAAGCGGGGCAAGCGTCGGGCCTCGACCTTGCACCGCTTGGCAACGGCTACTTGCGCGTGACCCGGAATTCCACACGGCGGTTCAAGGCGCGATTGGCCTCGTCCGTATTGGGCGCCAAGGGCCTGGTTTCGCCGTAGCCCTTGAAGTCGATACGTTCACGCTCCACCTTCCTGCCCCGCAGGAAATCCACCACGGCCTTGGCGCGCTCCTCGCTGAGCACCAGGTTGCTGGCGTCGCTGCCAATATCGTCCGTATGCCCTTCCACCAGGATGTGCATCTGGGGATAGTCGATCAGCATGTCGGCCAGTTCATCCAGTTCCTTCCTGCTCTCCGGTGTCAAGGTGGCCTTGGCGAACTCGAAGCCGATGTTGTCCAGGCGGATGCTCTTGCCCACGGCGGGCGGCTCGGTGCGGGGCAAGGCCACCTCCTTGGTGCTGGCATGGTCGGCCACCACGATCTTCGGCGGGGGCGGCACGCTTTCCTTGGGGCGGGGCGTGAGGGCCATGCCCGCAGGCGCCACACGGACGCTCACATCATCGATGAAGTAGTAGGCGCCGCGTTCACCCATTTCCTGCTGCTCGTAAGCCGTGGCGTCATCGCTGTAGAAGTTGCCGATCAGCAGGAAGCGTTCATCGCCCTTGGCCTCGATCACGCCGCTGACCTTGCGCCAACGGCCGCCCTTGACCACCTCATCGGCATTCACATGCGGGGTGAAGTACAGCGGCAGGTTGTTCGACGTTTGCACGGCCACCGGTGAGAGGTACAGGCCGATGTTGCTGCTGGCATGCTCGCTGAACACGGCGCGCAATGCCCAGCATTCCACGATGTAGCGTTGGCCCGCCTCCAGCGTCGCGGGCAAGGTGACCTGCAGGTATTCGTGCCACCAGGTAGGGGTGTTGCCCTTGCCCCGCACCTTGATGCCGGCCATGGCCCGGCCACCGTGCGGAGAGGCCTTGCCGCCGGTGCGCTTGGCTGGATGGGCCCAGCAGTCGGCATCGGCTTCCTTGGTGAACAGGTCCGGCGTGGTGGCCGTGGGGGAGTTCCAGCCCACCATGACATCCTCCCCGAACTTCGCCGCCTGCTGCGTCCAGTTGCAGGGAATTTGGCGGTATTCCTCGAAGCCCGGGTTGGGCACCAGGTTGGGCATGGTGTCGTTGCCCAGCGAGCGCTGCAGCAGGCCTTGCGCCGGAAGGGTGGAGGCTGCGGTCAAGGCCAGGGAAAGAACCGCGGTACGGACCATGGCGCGAAACTACCGGCACCCACGGCCGGCCGGCCCTGCACCAGGAGCGATCCATCAACGATCGGATGGTTGATCGGCGGCCACGGCCCGCAGGGGTTGCCCTGGCGGCTTCGAGGGGCTTGCCCCGGAACCGAAATTGGCAGTTCCCGTGGTTCCGTCGTTGCTTTGGCGCTTCCCAAGAGATCCACCGCAAGTCCAACGCACCCATGATCCGCCGTGTGTTCCTGTTCATCGCCGTTGTCGGCACCACCTTGCTTTCCGCCCAGGAGACCAAGACCAAGCTCACCCTCTCCGACGCCATCCTCAAGGGATGGAACTTCTACCCGGAGCAGGTCCGGGGCCTGCAATGGGTGCCGGGTGCAAGCAACTACTGCTTCACCAAGGGCGACAGCCTGATGATGGGCAGCACCGACCGCAAGGCCGACCGCCTGATCGCCACCGCCGCCAACCTCAACAACGGCGTGCTGCCCGGCGACAGCCTGCAACGGTTCCCCGCCTTGGATTGGCCCGATGCCGACAGCTTCACCTTCCGCAGCGGCGGGCACGTGTACACGTACAGCATCGGCCGCAAGGCCAGCAGCCTACGTCTCTCCATCCCCGCCGATGCCGAGAACGAGGACCACGACGAGGCCTACGGCAAGGTGGCCTTCACCCGCGACAACAACCTTTTCATCGCCTTCCCCCGCGACAGCATCGTGCAGGTAACCACCGACGGCGCCGACGGCATCGTGAACGGCAAGAGCGTGCACCGCGAGGAATACGGCATCACCAAGGGCACCTTCTGGAGCCCCGACGGCAGCAAGCTCGCCTTCTACCGCATGGACGAGACCATGGTGACGCCCTACTACGTGGAGGACATCAGCACCACGCCCAGCACCTTCAAGAAATTCCGCTACCCCATGGCCGGCCAGACCAGCCACCACGTCACCCTCGGCGTGTACGACACGCGCACCGGCAAAACGGTCTTCATCGACCCCGATGGGCCCAAGGACCATTACCTCACCAACATCAGCTGGGACCCGGACAACCGGCACGTGCAGATCATCCTGCTGGACCGCAAGACCGACCATTTCAGCGTGAACCGCTATGATGCGTCAACCGGCCAGCTGGTGCGCACCCTCTTCGAGGAACGCAACGACAAGTGGCTGGAGCCCGAGCGCCCGCTCACCTTTCTGAAGAAAACGCCCACGCGCTACCTCCACTGGAGCCAGCGCGACGGCTGGTGGCACCTGTACCTCTACGACGTGAACCTCGGCCTGGTGCGGCCGCTCACGCAAGGCAACTGGCTGGTGAAGGACATCGTGGGCATCGACCCCGCCGAACGTTTCGTGTATGTGGAAGGTACGGCGGAGATCGACCCCAAGGACCCGAAGGGCGCCCTGGAAACGCAGCTCTACCGCATCGAGCTGAAGAGCGGCAAGGCGGCACGGCTCACCCGCGAACCCGGCACGCACCACGGCCAGCTCAGCAGCGACGGCCGCCACCTCATCGACCGCTTCAGCAGCCTCACTGTGCCCGGCCGCACCGAGGTGCTCGACGCCGCCACCGGCAAGCGGGTGAAGACCCTGCTCACCAGCAAGGACCCGCTGGCCGGGAAGCAGGTGGGCAGCATCGAATTCGTGCAGGTGCCCGGCGAGAACGGCGACATTCTCAACGGGCGCATCATCAAGCCCAGCTTCTTCCAGAGCCGCGAGCAATACCCGGTGATCGTGTACACTTACAACGGGCCGCACGTGCAGCTGGTCACCAACAGCTTCCTCGGCGGGGCCTCGCTGTGGATGCTGGAAGCGGCCGAGCGCGGCTACATCGTCTTCACCCTGGACGGCCATGGCAGCAGCAACCGCGGCCTGGCCTTCGAGCAGGCCATCTACCGGCAGCTCGGCATCACCGAGGTGAAGGACCAGGTGCGCGGCGCCGAATACCTCAAGTCGCTGCCCTACGTGGACGGCTCGCGCATGGCCATCCATGGCTGGAGCTTCGGCGGGCACATGACCACCGCGCTCATGCTGCGCGATCCGCAGGAGTTCCAGGTGGGCGTGGCCGGCGGCGCCGTGCAGGACTGGCGGCTCTACGAGGTGATGTACACCGAGCGCTACATGGACACGCCGGAGGAAAACCCCGAAGGCTATGAGGAGACCGCCCTGCCGCCCATCGCGGAAAACCTGAAAGGCGACCTCCTCCTCATCCACGACAACATGGACCAGACCGTGGTGCCGCAGCACGCGGAGCGCTTCCTCAAAAGCTGCGTGGACAAAGGCGTGTACCCCGACTTCTTCTACTACCCCGGCCACGAGCACAACGTGCGCGGCAAGGACCGTGTACACCTCTACACGCAGATCCTGGACTACATCGACGGGAAGCTGGGGGTGAAGCCGTAGGTGTTCGAGGCGTGCCCGGGCCGCCCTTCCGCCCTTGTCACTTCGAGCGCAGCCGAGAAGCAAAGGGCGGAGGGGCGACCTAACTCTCCCACAGGGGTCCGATTAACCCTCCCACAGGGTCTCACGCAGTGGACCCTGTGGCCCCGTGATCTCCGCTGGGCATACCTGGTGCCGCAGGGTCTCGAGGCGAAGACCCTGCGTGAGGGACGGTGGCAGTGCGCTTTAAGCCCCCCCTTCACGGCCACCGCACCAGGCGGCCCGTCAGCAATTTCGCACCATCCTGTGCGCGGAGCAGGTACGTCCCCGGCGCCAGGCCCGAAAGGTCCATAATCCTGCCGTTACCCGCGTCCCCACGTGGGCAGCCGCGGGCAGCTGCCCGGAATTACGGCCCGAACTTCTTGCTGGGTTTACTTAACCCTCCCACAGGGTCTCACGCAGTGGACCCTGTGGCCCCGTGATCTCCGCTGGGCATACCTGGTGCCGCAGGGTCTCGAGGCGAAGACCCT
>JAHDVX010000009.1 GCA_023382455.1 Flavobacteriales bacterium | reverse complement strand
GCTGGCGCGGGGGTTGGCCTCGATCACGTACACCACTTCGTCCTTGATGGCGAACTGGATGTTCACCAGGCCGACGGTCTTGAGCGCGAGGGCGATCTTGTGCGTGTGCTCGCGCATCTGCTGGATCACCTTGTCCGGCAGGTCGAAGGGCGGCAGCACGGCGTTGCTGTCACCGCTGTGGATGCCCGCCGGCTCAATGTGCTCCATCATGCCGATGATGCGCACCATATCGCCATCACAGATGGAGTCGCTCTCGGCCTCGATGGCACCATCCAGGAAGTGGTCGATGAGGATCTTGTTGTCGGGCATCAGGCGCAGGATGTCGAGCACCTGGTCCACGAGCTCCTCTTCGTTGATCACGATCTTCATTTTCTGGCCGCCGAGCACGTAGCTGGGCCGCACCAGCAGCGGGAAGCCGAGCTCGCGGCTCAGCTTCACGGCCTCCTCGGCGTTGTTCACCGCGCCGAACTTCGGGTACGGGATGCCCAGGTCGCGGAGCAGGGAGCTGAAGCGCTCGCGGTCCTCGGCCATGTCCAGCGCCTCGTAGCTGGTGCCGATGATGGGGATGCCGTAGCGGTTCAGTTTCTCGGCAAGCTTCAGCGCGGTCTGCCCGCCGAGCTGCACGATGACGCCCTCGGGCTTTTCGTGCAGGATGATGTCGTAGATGTGCTCCCAGAACACGGGCTCGAAGTAGAGCTTGTCCGCCGTGTCGAAGTCGGTGCTCACCGTTTCCGGGTTGCAGTTGATCATGATGGTCTCGTAGCCCAGCTCCTTGGCCGCGAGCACGCCGTGCACGCAGCAGTAGTCGAACTCAATGCCCTGACCGATGCGGTTGGGGCCGCTGCCCAGCACGATGATCTTCTTCTTGTCCGAGCGCACGCTTTCGTTCTCCTCCTCGAAGGTGCTGTAGTAGTACGGCGTCTTCGCGGGGAATTCACCGGCGCAGGTGTCCACCAGCTTGTACACGCGCTTGATGCCGAGCTCCTGCCGCTTTTTGTACACCTGGCTTTCCAGGCAGCGCAGCAGGTGTGCCACCTGCCGGTCGGCGTAGCCCTTCTGCTTGGCCTCCAGCAGCAGGTCGTGCGGGATGGTGTCCAGCGTGTACTTCTCCACTTCCTTCTCGGTGAGGATCATGTCCTCGATCTGCTTCAGGAACCAGATGTCCACCTTGGTGATCTCCTGGATCTTCGAGAAGGGGATACCGGCCTTGATGCTGTCGTAGATGTGGAAGAGGCGGCTCCAGCCGGGGTTGGCCAGGCTTTCCAGCAGCACCACGGGGTCCTTGGTCTCCTTGCCGTCGGCGCCCAGTCCGTTGCGCTTGATCTCCAAGCTCTGGCAAGCCTTCTGCAGCGCCTCTTGAAAACTGCGGCCGATGCCCATGGTCTCGCCGACGCTCTTCATCTGCACGCCCAGCCTGCGATCCGCGCCCTCGAACTTGTCAAAATTCCAGCGCGGCACTTTCACGATCACGTAATCGAGCGTGGGCTCGAAGAAGGCGCTGGTGCCGGTGATGGGGTTCTCCAATTCGTCCAGCCGGTAGCCGATGGCGAGCTTACTGGCGATCTTGGCAATGGGATAGCCGGTGGCCTTGCTGGCGAGCGCGCTGCTGCGGCTCACCCGCGGATTGATCTCGATGGCGTAGATCTCCTCCTTCTCATCGGGGCTTACGGCGAACTGCACGTTGCAGCCCCCGGCGAAATCGCCGATGGCGCGCATCATCTTGATGGCCAGCGTGCGCATCTTCTGGTAGGTGCGGTCGCTCAGGGTCATCGCCGGCGCCACGGTGATGCTGTCGCCCGTGTGGATGCCCATGGGATCGAAGTTCTCGATGCTGCAAATGATGGCCACGTTGTCATCCTTGTCGCGCAGCAGCTCCAGCTCGAATTCCTTCCAACCCAGCAGGGCCTTGTCGATCATCACTTCGTGGATGGGGCTCACCTCCAGGCCGTGCTTGAGCAGCTTGTCGAACTCGGCGGGGTCCTTCACGAAGGCCGCGCCCGCGCCGCCCAAGGTGTAGCTGGCGCGGATCACCAGCGGGAAGCCGAATTCCTGCGCCACCTTCTTCCCTTCCAGGAAGCTGGTGACGGTCTTGCTGGGCGCCATGGGCACGCCGATGCTTTCCATGAGCTTGCGGAAGCGCTCACGGTCCTCGGTGACGTCGATGGCCTCGGTGTCCACCCCGATCATGCGCACACCGTGCTGCTTCCAGATGCCGAGCTTTTCGCACTCAATGGCCAGGTTCAGCGCGGTTTGCCCGCCCATGGTGGGCAGCACCGCATCTATTTTGTGCCTGCTGAGGATCTCCTCGATGCTCTCCGGCTTGAGCGGTTTGAGGTACACGTTGTCCGCCGTCACCGGGTCGGTCATGATGGTGGCCGGGTTGCTGTTGATCAGCGTGACCTCGATGCCCTCGTTGCGCAAGGAGCGGGAAGCTTGGGAGCCGGAGTAGTCGAACTCGCAGGCCTGGCCGATGACGATGGGTCCGCTGCCGATCAGCAGCACGGACTTGATCGAATTGTCTTTTGGCATGTCCGGAAGGGTTCCGGGCCGCAAAGCTACCTCCCGGCGGTGCGGCGGAAGGCGGAATGTGGAAAAGGGCGCCCAATTGTTGGGAAGTGGCCGGTGACGGACCGCCCTGGCCGCCGATCCGCGCCACTGGACGCACCAGACCGTGACCAACGGGGGGCCTCGAAGACCGGCTCCCGGCCATCCGCTTGGATGGGTGCGCCATTCCCCGGATTTCACGGCTCCGGAGCCTCCGGCCAACCTTCCGCCCTTCCCGTACGTCTTCTCCCCGTTAAATTGCCGCCCCAACCAGATTGACCATGAGAACCCTGCTCGTCACCATCGCCGCCGTGATCGGCCTTTCCGCAATGGCCCAGGACCGTGCCGCCCAAACCACGCCACAGGAAAGGGCCAAAGAACAGACCGAGCTGGTGACCCGGGAACTCGGCCTGGACGCCACCCAAGCCGAGAAAGCAGCCTCGATCAACTTGGCCTACGAGACCCAGATGGTCAACATCGCGGCGATGAAGAACGAGACCGAGCGCGAAGGGCGCAGGAATGAAATGGAGGCCATTCGCAACCGTGCATACGGCTCCATCCTCACGCCCGAGCAGCTGGACCGGTGGAAGGCCATGCAGCAGGCCGCCAAGGCCGGGAACTGAGGCCCTGCCCAAGCCTATTCGTTCAGCCTCCACGGCCTGAGATCCATCCGGGCCGGTTGCCCATCGCCGGTCGGCGTTCGGTGGCATGCCCGAACGGTCAAGGCCGTACCGTCCGCGCCCGGCCGTTCCTGATGTGGGCGGCCTTTCCTTGTTCCCCGAACCACTTGGAGGCTGGTCCACCAACGCAGTACATCCATCGTTTCTTCCAGCATCCCGGTATTCCCGTGCAGTCCACCACGGGAAAACGCCGACCTTTGTCGCCTATTCCAGCGCCATGCCATCCATCTCCTCCAAGGGGCAGCAGATGCCCGCATCCCCCATCCGGAAACTGGTCCCTTATGCCGAGGCCGCACGCAAGCGCGGCGTGGAAGTGCTCCACCTGAACATCGGGCAACCCGATATCTACAGCCCGGAAGTGGCGCTGGAGGCCGTGCGCAACAACGACCTGAACGTGGTGGAATACAGCCACAGCGCGGGCAATGAAAGCTACCGCAAAGGCCTTGCCGCCTACTATCAACAGCACAAGATCCCCGTCACCCACGAGGATATCATCATCACCACCGGCGGGTCGGAGGCCCTGTTCTTCGGCCTGATGGCGTGCTTCAACCCGGGGGATGAGATCATCATCCCGGAGCCGTTCTACACCAACTACAATGCCTTCGCCATCCAGGCCGGCATCACCGTGGTGCCCCTGTCCACCTCCATCGCGCAAAACTTCGCCCTGCCGCCCGCCGAGGCCTTCGAGAAGCTCATCACCCCGCGCACCAAGGGCATCCTGATCTGCAACCCCGGCAACCCCACCGGCGTGCTCTATGGCCGGGAAGAACTGGAAACGCTCCGCGACATCGTGAAGAAGCACGACCTCTTCCTGTTCGCCGACGAGGTGTACCGCGAATTCTGCTACGACGGCGCCCGCCACATCAGTGCCATGGAACTGGATGGCATTGAGCAGAACGTGGTGCTGGTGGACAGCGTGAGCAAGCGCTACAGCATGTGCGGTGCGCGCATCGGCGCGTTCGTTACCCGCAACAAGGAGCTCCTGGCCGCCGTCCTGAAGTTCGCCCAGGCCCGCCTCAGCCCGCCCACCTTCGGGCAGATCGCCTCCGAGGCCGCGCTGCAGGCGCCGCGGTCCTATTTCGAGGAGGTGAACCGCGAATACCGCGAGCGCCGCAACATCCTGGTGGAGGGACTCAACAGCATTCCCGGAGTCCTTTGCCCCATGCCGAAGGGCGCCTTCTACTGCGTGGCCGAGCTGCCCATCGATGATGCCGAGAAGTTCTGTGTTTGGCTCCTGGAGGAATTCCAGCACCAGGGCCACACGGTGATGATGGCCCCGGCAGCGGGCTTCTATGCCCATCCGGCACCCGGCAAGAAGCAGGTGCGCCTGGCCTACGTGCTGGAGCAGGACAAGCTCCGCATGGCCGTGGAGTGCCTGCGCCAGGCACTGGTGCAGTACGCCGGCACAACCGCCAAGGCACAGGCCGGCGGTGCCGTGCAGGCATAAGGATGCCCCATCGGGATCGTGAATATTTTTCCGGCAACCCGGGAAACCGGCTGCGTCATTCTTTTAGCAAGTATTAACTTGCTTGCGGCCATTAACCCCGATGGTCACCCCCCAAAACCTTGTTGATGACCCCTCGCTACGCAAAGCTTCCGCAAGGACTTCGTGCACGCCTCTATCTCCTCCTCGCCATGGCCTGGCTGGGCACCGGACAAGTCCAAGCCACCACCTGTGCCGGTGCCATCACCCTCAACCCGGCCAGTCTGCCCATTACCAACCAGGCATTGGTCTGCGGCGGCACCAACGACCTGAATTCAACCAACGTCCCCGGTGCCCTTTGCGGCACCGGTGACATCGACAGCTACAAGAACGGCAACGAGGCCCTCTATACCCTGACCCCCACCACCACGGGGCTGTACAATGTGAATGTCACGGGCCAAACGTGGAGTTCGGTCCAAGTGTGGGCCGGTTGCCCCACAAGCGGCGGCACCTGCATCTATGGCGACGGTAACTCCGCCGCATCCACCACCATAACGGTCACCCTCAACGCCGGCACGCAGTACTACATCTGGTTCGATACCTGGCCCTCACCAGCCAGTCCCTGCCCAGGCACGTTCAGTATCGGGCCGCCACCGCCGCCCCCCGCCAACGACAATCCGTGTGGCGCCACCACGCTCACCGCCAATGCCAGCTGCGTCTACACCTCCTCCACCACTGTGAACGCCACGGCAACAACCGGCGTTCCGGCACCAGGCTGCGCCAGTTACAACGGAGGTGATGTGTGGTTCAAGGTCGTGGTGCCGCCGAGCGGAGGCCTCATCTTCGACACCAACACCGGTGTGGTCACCGATGGCGGAATGGCCCTCTATACCGCACCGGCATGCAGCGGACCGTTCACCCTGGTGACCTGCGACGATGACGCCAGCGCCAATGGACTGATGCCCATGATCACCGCCGCAGGCCTCACACCCGGAAGCACCGTGTACGTGCGCTTCTGGGAATACAGCAATGACAACCCCGGCACCTTCAGCATTTGCGCGCAAACCTATACCCCGCCTACGCCCCCCGCCAACGACAACCCCTGCAACGCCACGGTGGCCGCAGTGAACAGCGGTACCACCTGCGTTACCCAAACTCCCGGCACCGTGGCCGGTGCCACAGCCAGCGGACTGCCTGCAACTCCCTGCTCCGGCACCCCCGACAATGATGTCTGGTTCCGGTTCACCGCCACCAGCACCACCCATTACATCTCCCTGAACAACGTGGCCGGCAACACCACCGACATGTACCATGCCATCTACAGCGGATCCTGCGGGAGCCTCACCAACATCGCCTGCAGCGATGCCGACCAGAGCACCGTCACCGGCCTCACCGTCGGGAACACCTATTGGATCCGCGTATACACCTACTGGACCAATAGCCCCGCCGCCAATACAACTTTCAACCTGTGCATCACTTCACCGCCCCCGCCACCCGTGTGCGGAGGCATGTTCTACGACTCCGGCGGGCCCTCCGGCAATTACAGCAACAACGAGAATTTCACCTATGTGATCTGCCCCCCCGCCGGCCAGGTGGCCATCCTGATTTTCTCGCAATTCCACACCGAATCCTTCGATGACCTGACCATCCACGACGGCAACTCCGCCGCCGCTCCCGTGATCGGCACGTACAGCGGCACCACACTGCCCCCGCCCATCATCGCCTCCAACCCCACCGGTTGCCTCACCGTAGTGTTCGATTCGGACGGTTCCGTGATCAATCCGGGGTGGGCCGCCCAAGTGGTCTGCCAGACCTTGCCCGCCGGTGATTGCGTGTACTTACTGCAATTGCACGACAGCAACGGCAACGGATGGGGCTCCTCCGCCGTGCGTGTCCGCATCAATGGTGGAGCTTGGACAAGCCATACCGTCACCGGTTCGGACAACTTCGCGCTCATCGGCGTGAACATGGGAGACCTCATCGAGATCGACTATGTGGCCTCCGGGCCCAACCAAGGGCAGAACTCCTGGACCATTTCGAAGCTTGGCCAGTTCCCGTACTATTCCTCCCCCACCCCGCCCACCCCGGGAATCGCATGGAGCCAGGTGGTTACCTGCGGCCCGCCACCCCACCCACCCCAGGACTGCCTCGGCGGCATCACCATTTGCAACTCACAGTCCATCACCCATAACAGCACCGATTGGGGATGGACCATGGACCTCAACTCCGGGAATCAAGGCTGCCTCTCTTCCGAACACATGGGCACTTGGTATTTCTTCTCGCCGCAAACGGCCGGCACCATTGGATTCACCATTACACCGGCAAGCAATGACGACTATGACTTTGCCGTGTGGGGGCCCTTCTCCAGCGCCCAATGCCCCACAGGCCCGCCCTTGCGCTGCAGTTGGAATGCCCCTCCTTCGTATGAGGTGGGCCTGGGCAACGGGGCTACCGACCTCAGTGAAGACGCTTGGGGCGACGGCTGGGTGAAGACCATTGATGCGCTGGCAGGCGAGGTCTATGTGCTGTATGTGGACAACTGGTCCACCAGCGGACAGGCGTTCACCCTGAGCTGGCAGCTTTCCGGGGGAAGCAGCCTGGATTGCACCACCCTGCCCGTGGAACTGCTCAGCTTGGAGGCCTTCGCCCGTGATCCGGCGATCGATGTGCAATGGGCCACCGCCATCGAACAGCAAAGCAGCCACTTCAACGTGCAGCGCAGCGCCGACAACGTTCACTTCAGCACCATCGGCACCATGCCCGCCGCAGGCAACAGCCAGTTCCGCACCGATTACCTCTTTGTGGATCAACACCCTTTCCGCGGCGTGAACTACTACCGGCTGGAGCAGGTGGACCACGACGGCACCACCATGCGCACGTACACCGTAGCGGCCACCTTGTTCCAAGGCAGCACCAACCCCTCCATCTTCCCCAATCCCGCAGCGGACGAACTCTCCGTGGTATTCCCCGAACCGGTGCAAGCCGGCACGCAACTCCAGGTGCTGGATGCCACGGGCCGCGTCATCTCCTCACTGCAAGCCGCCACCGCACCCGGGCTGCGCACCGCGCTGGTGCCCCTGGACGGCATCGCCAAAGGCTGGTACCAGCTGCACATCCTCAACCCCGGCGGCGCCCTGCTGCACCACGGGGTCTTCCTCAAACAGTAATTCATCCCGGTCCGCCGGACCGGTCCGCCGGACTCCAGTCCGGCCACCAACCCGGTCCGCCGGCCACCAGTCCAGCCACCTGCCCCATCCCATAAACGGGGGATATCCGCCTACGTGCATCACTGTATTTCAATGGCAAAAACACTCCATCCAGCGAACATTGTTGATAATTCATCGTACGAAAACTGGACTTCGGCGAATAAAACGCCCAACTTGCGGGTAAGCAACCAAGCTGTGCCGATCACGTCGATCCCATCAACAGTGCAGCCAAACCAATTCCCCCAAGGCCATGATGGCGCCCCACCCTTTCCGGAATCACAGGTTCATCCATTCGTTCAGCGGCTTGGCATTGGCGGTGATCGTTGCGCCCTGCTTGTTTGCACAAAGTTCCAGCAACACCTGCGCCACCGCAAACGCCTTCCCCGTGAACACCTCCTGTGTCCCCGTGGTCTTCAACAAACCCAACACATACACGGCAACATACAACCCCGGCGGCTGCAATTCCGGCAACTATGATGATGCCTGGGGCAAATTCGTTGCCACCAGCACCCTCACCACCGTGCAGTACACGCCTACGGCCGGTGATGCCATCCTGCAAGTGCTTGCCGCCTGTGGAGGGGCACTGCTGGGCTGTTCAGATGTGGCCGCAGGCGGTGGTACGGAAACCGTCACCATCGCCACCGTGCCCGGCACCACCTACTACATCCGTGTGCAGCGCTACAACAGCAACGCCGCCATGAACGGCACCTTGTGCATCTTCAACCCCACATGCCTGTATCGATTGTACCTGTACGACAGTGCCAGTGACGGCTGGGACGACTTCTTCGGCACCGCCTATGTGGAGATCATCGTCGGTGGCGTGAGCCTTGGCCTGTGGACGATTGGGGGGGGGGCGAGTGGATATGTCGATTTCGGGGTGATCGATGGCCAAACCGTACAGGTCATCTACTCGGACGGGGGGGCCTTGTTCTACGACGAGAACTCCATCGAGCTACAGGTGGCCGGCCAATGCCTCTACGAATCATACATGCCTCCAAACATCGGCCTGCCATACACGGTCACCGCCGATTGTACTCCGTCAACCTCCGCCCAACCCCAGGATTGCCTGGGTGCTACTACCGTGTGCGGCAATGCAAATATCGTCAGTACCAGCAACCATACGGGGTGCTCCCTGGACCTGTCCGCCGCCACACAGGGCTGCTTATCGGACAACGAACGCCAGGGATCCTGGTACTACTTCTCCCCTTCGGCCGGTGGAAGCATCGGTTTCACCATCACCCCCGCAAACGGCACGGATGATTATGACTTTGCCCTGTGGGGACCATATACCGGGGCACAATGCCCGAGCAATGCACCGATCCGTTGCAGCTATTACGACGGTGCGTTTTACAACAACACCGTCACGGGCTTGGGCAACAGCGCCACGGATCCCTCTGAGGGCGCTTATACGCCACCCGCCACCAACAACGGCTGGGTTCAACCGATCAATGTCACCGCGGGCCAGGTCTATATCCTATACATCGACAACTGGTCCGCATCAGGCCAGAACTTCACCCTTTCATGGCAACTCAGTGGTGGAGCCTCCTTGGATTGCACCGTGCTGCCCGTGGAATTGCTCTCCCTGGAGGCCCAGCCCCGCAACCGCATGATCGACGTGGTGTGGAGCACCGCCTCGGAAAACAATTCCGACCGCTTCGTGGTGGAACGCAGCACGGACAATGAGCACTTCGATGACCTCGGCTCCCTGCCGGCCGCCGGCCATGCCGAATTCCGCACCGACTACCTGCTCACCGACCCCGACCCGCAAGACGGGGCCAACTACTACCGGCTCCGGCAGGTAGACCTCGATGGCACCATCAAACATTCCCAGACGGTGGTGGGGTTCCTGGACAGGGAGCAAAGCCCCGTGCACCTCTTCCCCAACCCGGCGCAGGACAAGCTGAATGTCATCTTCAACTCGGCGATGGAAGGAACGGCCGTGGTCACCCTGACCGATGCCTCTGGCCGCCCAGTGCTGCGCCACGGAACCACCGCCCACCGTGGCCAGTGCAACACCGCCATCCAGCTCGACCAGGTCAGCAACGGCCTCTACGCCGTGGACATCACCCTGCCGGACGGCTCCGCCATCCGTGGCCACCGCTTCCTGAAGCGATAGGCATTCCGCAACGCCGCCGCGAGGTCCCACCTGGACCGGCCATGCAGGCCACGCAGGGTGAACGGCCGGGGATCGCGTGTGCCCCCTGACCCGTTGCCCCCACAAGCGGCAACCATCAGGGACCTGCTACGTCTTTCGCGAAGCCCCACCATCTTTTCAACACCATTTGGTGGACATCCGCCCCGTCCGATTATCTTCGTACTACCCATGCCCAAAACCATTCCATGCTCCGCTCTTCGCTTCTTGGCGCCTTCTGGGTGCTTTGCTCCTTGACCTTTGCGCAAAATATAGGGATCAGCACCAACGGCGCCACGCCGGACCCCGAGGCCATTTTGGATGTTGATGTGACCAGCCTGCCCGTGAAGCGCGGCCTGCTGGTGCCCCGCATGACCGAGGCGCAGCGCCTGGCCATCCCTGTGGCTGCGGCCGATAATGCCCTACTGGTGTACCAAACGGACCTGGGGGCCGCCATGGACACCAGCAATGCACGCGGATTCTGGTACTATGATGCAACCGCGACCATGTGGCGGCACCTCTCCTCCGCACGGCGGGGCTGGAGCCTCACCGGCAACAATGTGGCTTTCGCGGGCGGGAACCTCGAATACATCGGGACCGACAATTCCTCCACCAACCGGAACCTGGTGATCCGCAGTGTTCCCCCACCAGCCAACCCCACCATGTACATGGCCTACGATGTCATGGCTTGGGACCAAGGCCTGGTAAGCCTGGGCACCCCTGCCCCGCCCACCGAACGCTTGGAGGTGGAAGGGGCCATCCGGATGGCCATGAACGGGGCCCCGGCGGCCGATGTCGCCAGCCCGAGGGAAGGCTCCATCCGCTACGGTACCTTCGACGGGGTCACGCCTCCCTCCATCACCGAACACAAGTTCCATTGGGGGGCCTTGGATTCCGCAGGCACCATTTACTGGGCACGCTTGGAGAACGCCGATTCCTTGGTAACACCACCGAAACCGTACGCCAAGGACACCCTCACCTGCCAAGGCCAGAACGGCCTGGCCTCGCTGGGTGAACCAAGCGCAACACCCGTTACGGATTTCAGCGGCACCCCTTTCAACTATTACAGCCCCTTCGCCACGAATGGCGGTACCACCGGAAACGGAATGACCTACCGGGTGCAGTACCTCTACCGCAACCAGGAACTGCGTGATGCAGGCCTCTGCTTCCCCGCTACAATTAACTCCATTGCCTTCTTCTGCCTGGATGATGAGACCCTCAACACGAACTGCCAGATCAATGGAGAGATCCGTGGAGGCGCACCCGTGGAAGCAGGCCTGACCGGTGCAGGCGCCAGTTTCGGAGGCAACCACACCTACCCGTTCATGTCGGACGCCGTGCGCACGAAACCGGTCAACGGCAGCATCTTTAATTTCTTGGCATCCTCCGGCTGGATCACGTTCAATCTCACCACGCCGATCACCCTTGGTGTCGCCGACAACCTCATCATTGACATTGTATGGTACCGCGGGGTTACGGTAGGCGTTGGTCCACGGGTGGAACTCATGCAACCTGGCTTCAATTGCACCAAATGGGTGGGCGAAACCATCTCCACCATGACCACCCCCGGTCAACGCGCCCTTTTTGACGATTCCAACGGAGGGAGCGGGATACCGGCCCCACCACCCACGACGAACATGGTGGTGGCACCTACAGCCAACAACGCCCATGGCAAACGCCCGGTGACCCGGTTCGGCGGCAAGGTGAAGACGCTTGATGTGGTCACCGGGTACGGCAATTACATCCTCTACACCGGCGGCATCCAGATTGGTGACCCCGTTTGGGCTGCGGCCAACTACAAGGGGCCCGGCACCATCCGTGCGCAAAATGGGCTGTACGACGGCAACCTACTGCTGAGCGACCATGTGTTCGACAAGTATTTCGACGGGGCCACCCGACCGCAGGACGAGCAGGCCGCCTTGGGCTATGCCTATGTGGGCTTGCCGGAACTGCGCGAACGCCTGGAGCGAGACCGGCACCTGCCCAATATGCCCAGCCGCCAATACTGGGAGGCCTCCGGGGGGGCCAGCCTCGGCAAGCTCGCCACCGGCCTGTGGCAAACCGTGGAGGACCAGGCCATCTACATCAGCCAGCTGGAAAAAGACCTCGCGGCGATGGAACAAATGAGCTTCGGCGATGGCTTGTCACCGCAAGAGGCCGATCAGCTCACCTCGGACGTGAAGGCCAGCCGCCGCCTGACCCCGGCCCAGAAGATCCACCTGCTGGAGATCATCGGGCGGAAGACCACCCCTAATACTCCTGCCCCATGAGCGCCACCGCCTTGCTGCATCGCCTGCGCACCACGGCATTGGCCGCAACCTTCGGCCTTGCACCTTGGGCGTTCGCGCAGAACGGGAACGTGGCCGTCAACGAGACCGGGGCCGCGGCCGACCCCTCTGCATTGCTGGACGTGAGCTCGGTGACCAAAGGTCTGTTGGTCCCCAGGACCAGCACTTTACCACCGGCAGCAGCACTGCCCAACGGCCTCACCATGTACCTGACCACCGGCGATGAGAACACCCGAGGGTTCCATGTGGTGCAGAATGGTGCTTGGCACCTGCTCCGACACGGCAAGAACGGTTGGGACCTGTACGGAAACCGCCTCACGCAGCTCACCTTCCCCAACCCCGACTACCTCGGGACCAGCGATAACAGGAACGTCTACTTCAGGACCAACAACCAACACCGGATAAGGCTGGACAACACCACCGGCTTCGTTGGCGTGGGCTACACGGCTGCCACCACCGCCCTTGAACGGTTGGACATCAACGGCGCCTTGGGGATCTATTATGAATATCCCGCGGGGCAAGCCCCCAGCAGGACGGCCGCCCCGGGCGTGTTCCGCTACCAGCCGTGGAAGACCACCATGGGCACGGCTCCCTACCGGTATGGCTCCTTGGAAGGCGCATCCACCACCCCCAATAACGCCACCACCTGGGGAGCCGTGCTGGGCACCAACTACTTCGCGCCATTGATGCACTCCGGCCACTGGGGCAATATCAACGGCAAGGACGCCCAATTGGGCTACAGCGTGGCCACGGTGCCGCCCACCATATACCAGCCGAAAACCAACGGATGGCGCGCATTCGAGAACCCGTACAACGAGGTGCTCCTGGCCAGTTGGTCGCGCTTCCGGGAAGCCGTTTGCGGCGACCCCTCCTTCACCGAAGCCATCATTCCCACGGGGGTTAGTACTCCTACTTGGAGCAACACGCTTGCCCCGGCCGAGCAGGAGTACGTGAGCCCTTACGGGAGAAAGTATGCCGCTAACCACCAGCGCATCCAATTCCTTTACTTGGCCCACGAATTGGACGTGGAACTGGCCCAGGCAGCCCCTGGTGGCCCCACCGGTACCGGCCTGCGTGGCCTTTGCCCGGGCGAACCCATCACCCAGATCGGTTTCTACGTCAATACCGCAGGGTGGCAAAAAACCATATTATCGACCCAGCACTGGGGTGATGTCACCGTCCGGAATGCACCCTTGGGCCTGGACCAATTGAGCGGGTTCGATAACACGCCCCGCGATGCCAATACGGGCTACGGCACCATTACCGGACCGGCCGCACCTAGCACCCCCCCCGGGCAGTTATGGCCCGATGCCCCCACCGCACATTGGCAGATGATCAACCTCTCCACCCCGTTCTTCTGGGACGGCCAGAGCAATGTGATCGTGGAGGTGGCCGTCCGCGCCGGAGCAACGGCCTATTTATACGGGGCGTCCTCTGTTCCCAATCTGACGGGCCTCCCCGGACCGGTCTGGGTTACCCAGTTACCGGTGAATGTGTCCTACTGTGCACAGAAGGGTTCCATACTCCCGGCAGACCTGCTGCCAGCCCCGCTTGCTGGCAATGAATGGTACAATCCGTCAACACCGAGCACCGTTCCCCGGCTGATCGATGCACCCACCGGTACTTCCACTTACGGCATTTCCCGTTGGCGGCCCATGATCAAGTTCGTGGGCGGGGTGAGCGGGGTGAACACCACGGCAGCCACTAGTGGAACAGGAAACGACAAATACATCCAATACGGCGGGGCACTCATCCTGGAGGACACCACGATGAACGCGGCCAACGGCCTCGCTTGGGGGCGTTGGCGGCCCGGCTTCCCTGCGGGCCATGCCACGTTCAACTACAAGGGCAAGGGCACCATCAGCGCCCAGAACGGCATCTATGACAATACCGTACGCCTGAACGACCACGTGTTCGACCGGGCCTTCGACGGCCGGGTGGCACCACAGGATGCCGCCGCCTTCGGGGAGCAACGGACCCTTCCGGTGGGCGAACTCGCCACCTTCACCCGTACGCAGCGCCACCTGCCCACCATGAAAGGCCGCGACGATTGGAAGCGGTCCAACGGATTTTCGTTGGGCGACCTGACGAACCAACTATGGACCACCGCCGAAACCCATGCCCTTTACCTGGCCGACCTGCACGACCGGCTCAACGCACTGGAGATCCTGGCCGGCGACCGCCCGCTGGACGATGAGGAATACCGCACCGCCCGGAACCTGTTGCAGGCCATGCCCGCCTACACCGATGCCGAAAAGGCCGACCTGATCCGCACGTTGAAAGGACGTGTGGCCAAACCACAGCCCCAACCCTGACCATGGTCCCCGCTCCACATCCGAAATTCCTTTCCGCGCGCAGGCACCGTGCTTGGGCCATGGCCGCGACCGTCCCCCACCTGGGAATGCATCGCCGGGCACTGGTGCTGCTGGCACTTCTCCTGGCCCTGATAACGGGGCGGCTCCATGCCCAAGTGGCCATCAACAGCAGTGCCGCGGCCCCGGCGGTCAATGCCATGCTGGACATCAGCAGCACCACAAAGGGCCTGCTCATCCCGCGTATGACACGCGCCCAGCGCAATGCCATCCCCACGCCTGCCGCCGGGCTGCTGATCTACCAGACCGATTCGGTGACCATTGAACCCATGGGGTTCTACTACTACGATCCGGTAACCCCTATCGCGGGGTGGAAGCACATCGTCTGGAACGAGCGCATCTGGCAACTCGGCGGCAATGCCGGCACCACGAACACCATGTTCATCGGGACCACCAACAACGCCCCGCTGATCTTCCGCGTGGCCAACTATGATCGCGGCCGTATTTCCGAGACCGGTAGTTGGCAACTTTACTCCCAGTACCCGGCATGGCCGGCCCCACCAGCGGCATCGCCCGTCACCGACCTGGTGCACGTGCAGGGTGGCGTGAAGCTCAACGGCGGCAGCAATGGCAACAACGAGGGGGCCATCCGCTACGTGCCGGCCACCGGTGGAAGCGACCGGGGGCGCTTTGAGGGTTATATCTGGAATAGCATGTCCGTTCCCGGCCTGGTCTCCACAGTTCGGGGATGGAAGCAGATCGACAACAACTTCCAGGAACGCAAGATCCAACAGACCCAGCAGGTAACCGCCTTGTGCCAGGACCCCACCAACACGGCCACCACACCGGCAGCCGTGGTGGCCACCCCAAGGCCATGGCCGATCCCGGGGCCCACCTCCGGTTTTGGTGTGCTCGGCGGCCGGGATTCCCCCTATTATGGCCTTTGGGAAGATTCGCGCAGGCAATACTTGTTCCTGGCCGCAGACCTCTCCGCCGCGGGCATCTGCCCAGGCCCGTCCAATCCCATCCGGGCCATTGCCTTCAACGCATCCGGCGTGACGGGCAGCACCTACCGCCTCCACTTCCTCCGCTTCCGGATGAAGAACACGGTGCTCACCACGGCGGCCGTTTATGACAACGTGGCTTTGGTCGAATATTCCAACCCCAATCCGCCGGAGATCGCCGGGCCGCCGCCTTCCTATAACGCCAGCCATGCCACCGGCTACACGGTGCAGACCGGCTGGAACGTGCATCCGGCGGATGTCGGCGTCAACTTCTATTGGTCGGGGAACAACCTGCTGATCGACGCATCGGTGGACAACCAGGACTGGCCGGCCAGGGAAGCCTCCGTGCAGAGCTACAACACCACCTACACCAGTATGCTCAGCATGTACTGCGATGCCTGTGGAGGCACGGGTTTTTCCACCTGCCTTTGGGACAACACCCCACCAGCAACCTTTTATTACCCGCCCACCACACCCACCAATGGCATGCCCGGCACAAATGCTTTGGCAATGGGCTGGGGGTATGTGGGTGGTTGGTCGCTTACCGAGGCCACCAGCACCTTGGCTTGTGATGGGGACCCGGCGAACTGGGGTGGCAGCGGCGGCACGGCCTTGCGCAATTCCCTGCCCCGCGTGGCCTTCCTGGCCAAATACACCGGTGGCGGGGCGGCGTATGACGTGGGCAACTACATGTTTGCCGAGGAGGGTGTGATGGTGGGCGATGCGGCTTGGGCCGCTTCAGGCGCCTTCCCCACCTACAGTTTCCGCGGCCCTGGCACCATCACGGCGCAGCATAGCGCCTGGTCCAACATCTCCCTGCTCAACGACTATGTATTCGACCTGTACTATGACGGCCAGGTCAGGCCGGAGGATTCCAAGGCGGCCGACAACTACATGTATACCCCCCTGAAGGATTACCCTGCATTCGTGGCCAACCAGCGGCGCATGCCCAATGTGGACGGCCGCCATGCGTGGAACAGCCAGGGTTCCTTCAGCCTCGACCAGATCACCAATCAGCTGTGGGTGGCGGTGGAGGACCAGGCCCTGTACATCCAGGAGCTCAACGCCCGGATGGATGCACTGCAGCAATTCCTGGTGGAGAAGCGGCTGAAGGGGTTGGAAGGGAAGTAGGGTTGTTGGTTGTCGGGGGGGGGCGAGTGTGGCAGACCATACCGCCGGACAACCGGCAACAGACAACCAACAACTGACAACAAAAAAGGCCGCCCCACTGCGGTGGAACGGCCTGGTTGTATGCGGATACCCGGGCCTACTTCCGGCCGATGCGCTCGTCGCTCACCGTGAGCTTGTGGCGCCCTTGGGCGCGGCGGCTGGCCAATACGGCACGGCCTGCCGGGGTGCTCATCCGCTCACGGAAACCGTGCTTGTTCACGCGTTTGCGCTTGCTGGGCTGGTAAGTGCGCTTCATGGCCGTTCGCTTTTTTCTTGAAAGGGAGCGCAAAGATAGTGCTTCGGCCGATCCGTGCAACATTCCGGCGCAGATCCCCGGAATCCGGACAGATTCAACGCTTTCCAGGCCAGCCATCTGGCCCGGGTGGCCCGTTCACCGTTGGAAGCGCAGGCGGTCCAGGTGATAGGCGGCCACCACGCCGTCCGCAGTTTCCACAAGCAACCGGCCGGTGCCGTCCACATCCAACGGCCTTGCGTTGAAGGGCTCACCATCCAAGGTGAAGTTGCAGAAGCGGTCCCGCGCCCAGAGGCAGGCCGTGTATGCCGCCGCAACACGTGCGGGTGCTTGCAACAACGTGCACCACCAATGCTCCATCCGCCCGCATAGCCGGCCAAGCACGCCATCCAGGTCCTGTGGCCGGCCCGTGGCCAACGCCACGCTGGTGGCCCCATGCTCCTGCGGCCAACCCCGGCTGTTCACGTTCAGGCCGATACCGACAATGGAAGAGGCCACCAGCCCGCCGGAGAGTTCGTTCACGATCAGGATGCCCGCGATCTTCTTCCGCCCCACCAGGACATCGTTCGGCCATTTGATGCGTACCTCCGACGGGTCGGCACCTGCCTGGGCCAGGCAATCGGCCACTACGTCATGTACCGCCAATGCGGCCGCCTTGGCCAAGCCGAACTGCTCCATGGCCGCCAGTTGCTCCGGCAACAACACCACGCTGAGCGCGAGGTCCAGCCCTTTGGCCGTGTCCCATTGGCGGCCGCGCTGGCCCCGGCCCGCCGTTTGCTCCATGGCCACGATGGCAGTTCCGTGGCGCAATTCCTGGCGCGCCAGCCGATCGGCCGCATAATTGTTCGTGCTGTCCACCGCATCCAGCCTGATCACTTCATGCCCGATGACCGGCCCGGTTTTCATGGATGCGGGGAAGAAGGCACCGCGTGCCAAGCGCGCGGGCCGTTGCGTACCTTTGAACGCGCAAGTATAGACCGCATGAAGCAAGCCCGCCGACCCTCCTCGCCCAACCCCTTGGTGGAAGCCGTGGTGCTCGGCATGCAGGAAGTAAAAGCGAAGGACATCGTACACCTGGACCTGCGCGGGGTCCCCAACGCCGTATGCGACCATTTCATCATCTGCCATGGGGACTCCTCCACCCAAGTGGAGGCCATCGCGCGCAGCGTGGAGCGGTTCACCCTCACCCGGTGCCACGAGAAGCCCTGGCACACGGAAGGCAAGGAGAATGCCGGCTGGATCCTCCTGGATTTCGTGGACGTGGTGGCGCACATCTTCCTGCGCGACGTACGCGCCCATTACGGCCTGGACCAACTCTGGGCCGATGCTCTTCGGATCGATTTCGAGAACGTAGCCTGACCCCCCTGCCGTGGAAAACAACGACAAACTGAAAAAGGAAGTCCCGGGCCCGCGCCCCAAGCGCACCTTCAACTTCTACTGGATCTACGGGATCATCGTGGTGACGATCCTGGCCATGGGCCTGTTCAACTTCAACACGCACCTGGTGCGCATCGACATCTCGGACTACGACAAGTACCTGCGCGACGGCGATGTGCAGGGCATCGTGGTGAACGGCGATGCGGTGCTGGTGACCATCCGCAAGGACAGCCTGGAGAAGGAGGTGCACAAGAAACGCCTCGCGGGCGTCAAGCCCGAGGCCGGCGCGCCCCAATACACCTTCTACATCGGCAACACCCCGCAGATGCAGCAACAGGTGGTGGAGGAAGCCCGGGCCAAGAAGGTGGACGTGCGCATCGAGCCCCAGAACGACATGGGCAAGGAGCTGCTCTACTGGCTGCTCTTCTTCGGAGCCATCGCCCTGATGTGGATGTTCATGATGCGCCGAATGGGCGGACCCAGCGGGCCCGGCGGGCAGATCTTCAACATTGGCAAGAGCCGTGCGCAGGTGTTCGAAGGAGGAAAAAGCACCGACGTCACCTTCAACGACGTGGCCGGCCTGGACGAGGCCAAGGAAGAACTCCAGGAGATCGTGGACTTCCTCAAAACACCGAAGAAATACACCGACCTGGGCGCCAAGATCCCCAAGGGCGCATTGCTCGTGGGGCCTCCGGGAACAGGCAAGACGCTCTTGGCCAAGGCCATCGCCGGGGAGGCCCAGGTGCCCTTCTTCTCGCTCAGCGGATCGGATTTCGTGGAGATGTTCGTGGGCGTGGGCGCCAGCCGCGTTCGCGACCTCTTCAAGCAGGCCAAGGAGAAGGCGCCCAGCATCATCTTCATCGATGAGATCGACGCCATCGGACGGGCACGCGGCCGCAGCGTGAACATGGGCTCCAACGACGAGCGCGAGAACACCCTGAACCAGCTGCTCACCGAGATGGACGGTTTCGGCACCAACACCGGGGTGATCATCCTGGGGGCCACCAACCGCGCCGATGTGCTGGACCGTGCCCTCTTGCGCCCGGGCCGCTTCGACCGCCAGATCTTCGTGGACATGCCCGACCTCAACGAGCGCATCGCCATCTTCAAGGTGCACCTGAAGCCCTTGAAAATGGACATCGCCGTGGACGTGGAGTTCCTGGCCCGCCAAACCCCGGGGTTCAGCGGCGCGGACATTGCCAATATCTGCAACGAGGCCGCACTGATCGCCGCACGGCGCAAGAAACACCAGGTGGAGAAGCAGGACTTCCTGGATGCCGTGGACCGCGTGATCGGCGGCCTGGAGAAGAAGAACAAGATCATCACCAACGAGGAGAAGCGCGCCATTGCCTTCCATGAGGCCGGCCATGCCACCGTGAGCTGGCTGGTGGAGCACGCCTCCCCCTTGGTGAAGGTGACCATCGTGCCGCGCGGGCGTTCGCTCGGCGCTGCCTGGTACCTGCCCGATGAACGCCACATCACCACCCGCGAACAGATGGAGGATGAGATCTGCGCAGCCATGGGCGGGCGTGCCGCGGAGGACATCATGTTCGGCAAGGTGAGCACGGGCGCCCTGAGCGACCTGGAGAAAGTGACAAAGCAGGCCTATGCCATGGTCACCGTGTACGGCCTGAACGAGAAGATCGGCAACGTGAGCTACTACGACAGCACCGGCCAGAACGAGTACAGTTTCTCCAAGCCTTATAGCGACGCCACCGCCCTCATGATCGACCAGGAGGTACGCGGCATCGTGGAGCGCCAGTACGCCCGGGCCAAGCGCATCCTGACGGAAAACAAGGACAAGCTGACCTCCCTGGCCACCCAATTGCTGGAAAAGGAGGTGATCTTCAAGGAGGACCTGGAGAAGATCTTTGGCAACCGACCCTTCAGCAGTAACCCCGAGCAGTTGGCATCGGCCACCTCGAACGGCAGTAAGCCGGACCTCTCCCCCGAGGGTGAGGCCGCCGGCCAGAGCGGCCAAACCCCTTCGGAAGCTTGACCCATCCGCATCGCCCATGAGCGAACTGGCCAATCGGGCGATCACAGGCGCGATCTACGTTCTGCTCACCTTGGGTGCGGCCTGGGCGGGTCCCGTCACCACCACCCTGCTGTTCCTGCCGGTTTGCCTGCTGGCGGTGGCCGAGCTGTTGCGCCTGGCACACCCCGTGGGCCATGCCGGACCCGATGGGTTCCTGCAGATCACCGGCGCCGCCGTTTACCTCGCCTTTGCCTTGCCGGTGGTGGTGCCCCGCATCACACCGATGTTCGCGGTGGCGGTGCTTTTCTCGGTGATCATGCTTGCGGTGGTGAAGCTCCTCCTTGAAGGTGGCGAGGGCGCCCTCCGTCGGACAGGTACCGCTTTGCTCGTGTACTTCCTGGTGGCCATCCCCTTCGGCGTGGCCCCCTCCCTTCTTCGCGAAGGCCCGGAGCTCTTCATTGGTTTCATGGTGATGCTGTGGACCAACGACACCGGAGCTTATCTCGTGGGAAGGGCCATGGGGCGCACCAAGCTACTGCCCCGGATCAGCCCGAAAAAAACCGTTGAGGGCCTGATCGGCGGCATCGGGCTTGCCATGGCTGCCGGCTGGCTCTTGGCCCGTGCCTGGCCCGTGCTCTCCCCCGGGCAGTGGATCGGCTGTGCGGTGGTGGTGGCCGTGACCTCCACGCTCGGCGACTTGCTGGAATCGGCCTTCAAGCGCAATGCCGGTGTTAAGGATTCCGGCACCTTGCTCCCAGGCCATGGAGGCATACTGGACCGGTTCGACGGCTTTCTCCTGGCCATGCCGGCCATGGTGATCGCCGTGAACCTGATGCGCTGAGCAGCCCGGGCAGCCATGGCGCGGCCGCTATATTTGGCCGCCCCATGCGTCTTCACCGCGAAGGAACCCCCACCATCCTGCTTATCCTGGCCTTGGCCGGTATCGTGTCCGGTGCAGCCTGCCTGCGCCTGCCCATGATCGCCGCCCTGCCGATCACGATCTGCATGGCCGCCCTGCTCGGCATCGTGCTCTGGTTCTTCCGCGTACCCTCCAGGCCCCTTCGCCAGGATGAGACGGCCGTGATATCACCTTGCGACGGCAAAGTGGTGGTGGTGGAGGAAACCACGGAGACCGAATACTTCAAGGACAAGCGCATCCAGGTGTCCATCTTCATGAGCCCGCTGAACGTGCACGTGAACTACCATCCGGTGACGGGCACCACCCGGTTCCATCAGTACCACAAGGGCAAGTACCTGGTGGCCTGGCACCCGAAGAGCAGTACCCTGAACGAGCGGTGCACCGTGGTGGTGGAGCACCCCCGCATCGGCCAGGTGCTCATCCGCCAGATCGCCGGCGCGTTGGCCCGCCGCATTTGCACCTACCCGCGCCCGGGCGATGCCGTGGTACAGGGAAGTGAGCTCGGTTTCATCAAGTTCGGCTCCCGTGTGGACCTGTTCCTGCCGCTGAACGCCCGGGTGGCGGTACGTGTGGGCGACACGGTGCAGGGTGCCGTCACCTCCATTGCCTCCATGCCATGAAGATCCGTGCAAGCATCATCCTTATTTCCGTAGGCCTCATCGCCTTGGCCGCATGCACCGGGAACAGCCCTGACGGAACCCCTGCGCCCGTGGGCCAGGCGGACACCTTGGCCCAGCCTGCTCCTCCCCCCGCACCAGCCGCGGCGGAAGGCATGGTGCAGTTGCACAGCTTGGCGGGCACCGGGCTGAAATTCAACGGCACATACGGGCATAGGGCGGGTGGCATTCAGTACTACATGCGGTTCCATGAGCGCGGCAACGTGGTGCTGATCGCCGGCCGGCAGGAACCCGGCGACACCGTGGACCTGCGCTCCTTCCTCGGGCAGAATGCCAAGAGCGGGGAGAACAACGTGCACAACGCCCCCGTGACCTGGCGCAACGACAGCCTGTTCTTCACCACCATGGCCACGCGCGGCGCCATCACCTACGCAGGCGCCGTGGAAGGCGACAGCGTGCGGTTCCTGAAGGAAAGCAAGATCACCGGCAAGAAGGCCCGGATCGCCTACGGCTTCATCCCGGACCCGGAGATAATCACCCCTTGACCTTCGGGGAGCAGGATCGCGCGCAATTCGTCCAGGTGGCGAATGCAGTAAGTGGCATCGGGATCGCCTTCCCCTTCGGGCACAAAATGGACCTGGTCCATGCCGGCCTTGCGGCT
Source organism: Flavobacteriales bacterium (assembly GCA_023382455.1). Lineage (GTDB taxonomy): Bacteria > Bacteroidota > Bacteroidia > Flavobacteriales_F > PHOS-HE28 > PHOS-HE28. The sequence continues at coordinate 97,933 of JAHDVX010000009.1, read as the reverse complement.
ACCGGCCACGTCGGCACGGGCACTGTCGCCGATCATCAGGCTATCACCGGCCTTGGCCCCGGCGGAACGGAGGGCGTGCCTGAAGATCCGCTCCGACGGTTTGGAGGCACCGGCCATCTCGCTGGTGAGCACCACGGCGAAGAAGCCGCGGATACCGGCGGCCTGCAACTTCAACCATTGCACCTCGGTGAACCCGTTGGTGATGATGTGCAACCGGTAATGCGGATGGAGGTCCCGCAACAGGTTGAAAGCCCCAGGCATCAGCATGGCCCGGCGCGGGCAGCGCTCCAGGTACTGCTCCTCCAACTGGCGGGCCAAGGGGGCATCATCCACCCCGAGCCGCCGCAAGGTTTCGCGGAACCGGGTGGCCCTCAATGTTTCCTTGGGGATGACCCCGCCATCGAGCTGCTCCCACAAGGCGGCATTGACCTCCTCGTACACGGGAATGAACGCCCCGGTGGGCACACCATGCCGTCCGGTGATGAGCTCGGTGCAGAGCTCATCGAGCACGGCGCGCGAGTTGGCCTGGAAATCCCACAAGGTGCGGTCCAGGTCGAAGAAGAGATGGCGGTATGGGCTCAATCCGTGAATTTCCATAGGGCACTAAGCAGGAAAGACCAGACCACGACCGCGGAAAGCAAGGCGGGAAGTGTCCTCTCATCGTGGCGGAAATACTTCGCCGCCACCAAGGCCGTCAGCGGAACGGAAAGAATAGGCGTGAGGATGAAGGCCACGCCATAGAGCCCGTACATGCCTTTGAGGCGCACGATCATGCGGTTGGAGCGCGTGAAAACGCGCTTTGCGGGCTTCCCTTGGGCCACGGCCTCGGCCCTCCTGCGCAGCGAGCGTTTCCGGAACCACTCGAGCACCTGTTGCCCACCCCTGAAGAAGATCAGCATGCCCAGGCCGCCGCCCAAGCCGGTGAGCAGCACTGTTTCGAGATAGTTGTGGCCGAACTGGTACGACACGATCGGCGAGAACAGGAACTTCAACATCCCCGCGGACATCACCGCCATGGCGTGCCATGCCTCCATGGTCACACCTTGCAGCCGTAGGCCAGGTCGCCGGCATCGCCCAGGCCGGGAACGATGTAGGCCTCCGCGGTCATCTCCTCGTCCACGGCACCCAGCCAGAAGCGGGTGTTCGGTGGGAAATGCTTCTTCACATACTCCACGCCCTCGGTGCTCGCGATCACGGAGACCACATGGATGGCCTTGGGCTTGCCCATGCGCAGCATGGCCTTGTACACCAGGACCATGCTACGCCCGCTGGCCAGCATGGGGTCGCTGATGATCAGTACGCGGTCGTCGATGGACGGGCTGCTGAGATACTCCACCTCCACGTCGAATCCATCCTCCCCTTTCCGGTGCTTGCGATAGGCGCTCACGAAGGCATTGTCCGCACGGTCGAAATAATTCAGCAAGCCTTGGTGCAGCGGCAGGCCGGCCCGCAGGATGGTGCACAACACCGGCTGGTCGGCCGGCAGGCGGACGTTGGCCACGCCCAAGGGAGACACCACCTCGCGCTCCTCATAGTCGAGGGTCTTGCTCAGTTCATAGGCGAACACCTCGCCCATACGCTCCAGGTTGCGGCGGAAACGCAACGGGTCCTTCTGCACATCCACATCACGCAACTCCGCCAGAAAGCGGTTCGCCACCGTATTCACCTGGTCCAGTTCAACCACCATGCGCTTGTCGGTCATTTGAGCCATCGGAGCGGCGCGGGGAGCGCGTTCCGCAGCAGGCGTAAATATATCGCCGACCGTGCACCGAACCCGGCGTTGAAGCGCGCCACGGACGGGGTGTTGGAGCCGGCGAAGTCGAAAACCCGGCCGGCACGCCCCATGCGGGTGAGGTAATGGTCCACCAGCAGGAACATCGCGTGCAGCTCGTGGCCACGCTCATTGGCGGCGGATTTCAGGAAGATCGCTCGGTCTTCGGCCTCCACGATGCAGGCCGCGGCCACCACTTGCCCGCCATCGCGCATGCCCAGCATGCATGCTTCGCCCCGCAGGATGGCCTTATCGATGAGCAGTTCCATCATCTGCAGGTCGCGGTCCGGTATGCCGTACCGCGCACCGGTGGTGGCCGTGAACAACGCCGTGAACTCACGCGCCGAGATGGCCCCGGTGATCAGCTCGCGGAACGGCTCCGCCTTGCGCAGGTTGCGCCGATGCCCTTGTGAATAGGCCGCACGCTGCACGGCCGCATCGCCGGTGATGTCCACCACTTGCTGGGTGCATGGCTGCGTGCGGCCCACAGGGACGCCGCCTATGGCCTCATTCAGGTAAATGTCCCAGTACCGGTAGCTCGCAGGCACGGCGCGCAGGAATGCATCCGATACACCGTGGTCCGGGTCGCGGGCGAAAACGCCCAGCTGCTGCAACCCGAAAGGCTGATGCAGGTAGCGGATGCCCCAGCGCGACCGCCAGGTCAAGGGCATGATGGCACCGCGCTCGCGGTCCACCAGGGCGTTCCAGCCGGGAGAGGCGATATCGAGCACCCAGGAACGCGCATACCAGTTCCGGTTGGCACAGCCGGCCAAGGTGCGGTCCCATTCCTCGCGGTCGATCGCCCGATGTTCCAGATGCTCGATCATGGCCTCGCCTTTTCCACCAGTTCCTGCATGGCCTCCGGCCAACCGCGCCAAGGGCCGTAACCGCTGAGGAAGCGATCATGCCATACGCTGACGAACGTGCCCTTCACGGCACGCACCCGGTCGCTCAACGTGCCCATCACCTTGGCCGCCTCGGCAGGTGCGAGCCCCATGCGATCGTGCAACGCGCTGTCCATGGCGGCGAACGGCCAGAGCATCAGGTCGGTCTCCCGCTCCTGGCCGAGGTCATACCAGGGGAAGGGCGTACAGGTTCCGCAGCGGAATCCGGGCCTATCGGCAAAACCCATGGTGTGGTCCTCCTTGATCCCAAGGCCGAGCAGGTCACGCGGTGTTTCGGGCAGCCTCCATCGGAGGAAATGCTGCCTGCTGATGCGGACCGGGCGCCCCAGCAACTCCACCAATGCTTGAAGGTCTCCTTGCATGACCCGTGGATCCCCGCTGCTCCGGTAGGACGGATGCAGGCCCAGCTCGAGTGCGCCATCCATGGCTTTCAGCCGCCGGGCCATCACGGGATGCCGGGGATCGGAGGCATGATCGTTCGCACCGTTGCCGCGCATGAGCATGAAGACGATCAACCGGTCCACGGCACCGGAACGCGCAAGGTCCCCAAGACTTTCGTAGCGATCGAATGGATCGGCGGCCGAACCCCTGATCACCCGCATGCGCAACATGGCCTGGCGCACATCGCCACGCAAGGCATCGCGGGCCACGGCACCGGCCTGTTTCCATGCAGGCCGGCCCAGCACCATCAAGCCGTTGTCCACGTCCACGGTCAACACATGGCGATACTGGGCCGTGGTCGGCGGTAAACCCGGATACCGTTGCCGCAGGTCCATGGCGAGCTTCCCCGCCCAATGGTCCACCACCGGGACCTGCTCGAAACCGTGCCTCACCGAAAAATGTTCCGCAGACGGCAGTCGGCCGTGCGTATCGCGAACATGAGCCCCATACTCCTCCGAACGGGCCAGCAGGAAAAAGGCACCCGCGATGGGATCGTGTCCGTGGGCTGAAGGAAAGAGCACCGGAAACCCTTCCACCGTACCCACGGCAGGTTCATCGGATCGGCCCGGTATCAGTCCGCCGCTGGCGTGAATGGTGTACACCGTGGCCTCATCGTCCGGTTCACCGTAGCGCACCTTGGGCAACGAACTGCTTCTGAACTCCTCCTCACTGCCGGCAAACCGCAGCGGCCAGCCGGTCATGCGGCCCAGCAGATGGTTCACGGCATAGCGCGCGCGGGGGCCGGGATCATCAAGCTTGACGAGCAGCATGGTTCTCAAGCATCCGTGCGGAGCGCGACGGTTCGCGCCCCAGAAGCGGCTTCAATATATCCCGCAACCAGCGCTCCCGACTGAAAGCGTGGATGCGGCGCGCCTGGTTGGTACGGATGTCCGTGGCGATCACCTCGTGCGCTGCAGCCAGGTCCACTATCAGCGCTTCCGTACCGTCCAAGGATGCCGTGTGCAGGGCACCGGCGGAAACCAGTGCAGGCTCCAAGGTGTGCAAACGGTTGCTGTGCCCCGGCTTCTTGGCGAACTGCCGGTAAGCCCGTGATTCCGGCCCGTCCGCGGCACCGGTGACGCGGAGATGCACCGTGCGCCATCGCCTGTAGGGCACACGCTCCAATTCCTCCACGTGGTGCACATAGGTGAGCGCATCGTTCAGCGGAAGATCCAGGATCACTTGGAGCGCCTTATTCCTGCGGAGCAGGGCAAAGGCCGATGCGGGACCGAAACTGCTGGGATCGCTTGCCTCCAGGAAGGCTTGCGCCCCACCGCCCGCAACGGCGAAGGAATGCAGCGGGTGGGGGGTCCGCTTGAATGCGGGATGGGCCAAGGCCGCAACGCCCAAGACCCCGGTGATCGGCGGTGTGTGCCCGGGGTCGTACGGCTCCCCGCTCCGCAGGTCAAAGTTGTAGGTGGGCACCAGCAGCGTTCCAGCGGGACCCACGGCCCCAAGGAAAGCATCGAGCAGGAGCTCCGCCCCCAAGCGCGACCCGGCCCGGCGCGCACGCCAGGCCATGCGCGTCAGGTCGGCCATTAGCAGCACGGTGCTCCCTGTGCCTATGCCGCACCGTGCGGGCCAGCCCATCACGTCCATCTCTCAGCCCTTGCGCAGTTGAAGGAGTTCCACACGGTAGCCCAATGATCGCCAGAACGCCTGGCCCGCATCGTTGCCGGCCAGTACGTGCAATTCAATGGAGGCCACTTCCCGGTCGGCGAACCATGCATGCAGCAGGTCGACCATGCCCCGGCCGATCCCCTTTCCGCGCGCATCAACCGCCACGTGCACGTGGGAAATGTGGCCCAACCGCATGCCGCCCAGATGCTCCGGGGCCAGCTTCACGGCCCCGTGGGCGAAGCCCACCACGCGTTCGCCGTGCATGGCGATCACCAGCCTGTTGAAGCGCTCCAGTCCGCGGGACACGGACGCGCACCACAGCCCCGCCCCACCCTCGGCCAAGGACAGGCCCATGCCCTGGGAGGCCATCTCGTGGTGCATCCGTGTGAACAGGTCCTGTACGGCCGGCAATGCCGGGTCCCGTTCGTCCACGATCACTTTGTACGCCACCTGTTCCATTCCTTCAGGTGAACAGCTTCACCAGGCCGCCGAGTGTGGTGGAACCGCTCTTTGCCAAGGACGACTCCAGGTCGAGGTCCTTCCCCGTGGCATCGATCAGGGCAGCGAAAAGGTCCACGAAGGCCAAGGAATCCAGCACGCCGGTGTGCAGCAGGTCAAGGTCATCGGTCACCTCGTCCGCGTGCAGCCCGATGCGCGCGAAGCGCTCACCGGCATGGTCCACGATCCATTTCCTCACTTCCTGCCTATCCATGGGTTGCTCGTTCGATCAATGCCTTTCGGTCCAGCTTCCCGTGGGGGCCCAACGGGAACCGGTCCACGAAAAGAATGCGCGCCGGCAGCATGTAGGCCGGCAACTTCTCGCGCAGCGCGGCATACAGCACCACCGGGTCCATTTCCACATCGATAAAGGTAGCGAGCTCCGTGGCCCCGGAACGCTGGACCGCCACCGTGACCGCACGGCCGCCGCCGAGCTTGGGCCCCAACAATGCATCGATCTCCCCCGGCTCCACGCGGTGTCCGGCCAGCTTCACTTGCCCGTCCATGCGGCCCAGGAAGTGCAACACCCCCGCTTCATCCACCAACACGCGGTCGCCCGTGGCATACCACTTCCTGCCCTCTGCAACGAAAAACGCCTTGGATCGAGCAGCATCGCCGATGTAGCCCGCATTCACCTGCGGCCCGGACAACACGAGCTCGCCTTCGCCCTGTTCGTGCAAGTCGTTCCCATCCCTGACCCGGGCGATATGGTCCGGGAAGGGTTTGCCCAAGGGAATGATGCCGCCGGGCACTTCCCAATGGCCTGGTAAGACCTTCTGCTCCGCGATGGCGATCGTGGTCTCCGTGGGGCCGTACAGGTTCACCACCTCGGCTTCGGGTGCCGCCTGCACCCAAGCCCGGGCGAGGTCGGCGGTCAGCGCTTCCCCGCAGAAAAATGCGCGGCGAAGCAGCCGCATCGATCCCGGCTGCAAGGCCTTCATCCGCTGGAGCAGCGCCGCTTGGGAAGGGACGGAGAACCACACGGTGATGCCTTGGTCGCGGATGAACGCCTTGGATTGGAGGGCACCGTCGCCGGGCGGGACACAGAGACAGGCACCGGCGGACCAGCAGACAAATAGGTCGTGCACGCTCAGGTCGAAGGAAAGGGCGAAGAACTGGGAAAACCGGTCCGTGGAAGTGAATGAATAGGCCGTGCACACGTGCCGCAGGTAAGCCGTCAACTGCACCCGGCCCACCGGTACACCTTTCGGCTCGCCGGTGCTGCCCGAGGTGAACATGACGTAGGCCTCGTCCGTGTGCCGCGCGGTGCTTGTTGCCAATGCCGTTGGCAAGCTTTCAAGGTCCAGGAAATGCCCGGCACCTGCAACGCGAAGATCGGCTTGGGCTTCGGCCGGGGCGATCACCGACCGCACACCGGAGCGCTGCAGGATGCTTTGCCAACGCCCGGCGGGGTGATCGGGGTGAAGCGGCACATAGGCCCGGCCCGAGCGGAGCACACCGAGGATGCCCGCATAGGCGAGCACGGTCTTGGCGCCGTGCACGGCCACTCGCCCAACACCGCCGCAGTTGGCCTCGCACCAGCCCGCAACGCGTCGGGAAAGCTCGTCGAGCTCGGCATAGGTCCACGCCCGGCCGTCCACCTCCAAGGCCGGCCTGTCAGGCACGGCCCGCACGGAGGCCAGGAACAGGTCCACGGGATCGAAGGAAGGTGTGTTCATCTACCGTCAATGGCGGGGAAGCTGGCCTTCGGTGCAAAGTAGGGCATCCGCGAAGTACTTCTGGGCCCAGTTCGGGCAAGCGAACTTCTCATAGCGCCCCCAGAAGGGAAAAGACCCGGTGACGGCGCCATGCATGGGATCAGGTCCCGCCGCTGAACGCCGCTGAATGGCCACCAGCCACCGCACCATGCCTTCGCAACCCTGCTGCCAACGCGGATCGCCGGTGAGCCGGTGGAGCCGTGCCCATACGATGGCGAACTGGGCACAGCCTGTGGTGATGGCGGCCTCGGTGCCATGCCACTGCGCATTGTACCGCCCACGCAGCAGGCCGATCCGCCCGTACTCATCCAACATGGCCTGCGCGGGCCGTATCGCGGCGTCCAGCCACTGCCGGTCCCCCGTTCGCAAGTGGCATTCCAGCAGGCCGTCCACCGTGTAGGCGATGGTGTGGGTGATGGGCCGGGCATTGTGTTTCACGGTATTGTCCGCATCGGCAAACCAGCCGTTGGGCTGCTGCCGGGAGAGGACCCACCGCAGGTTGCGCAGCGCCGCCTCGCGGAATGCATTCCTTCCCGTCCGTTCAGCCATGTGCAGCAAGGGCGCGCTTACGTACGTGTCATAAACCCGGCGAACACCCAGGAAATTGTGGCCGGCCCAGGAACCGTCCGGCTCCTGCACACGCAGGATCCATTCGCATGCCCGCTCCGCCGCCTTCATGTATCCGGCGCCGCCATCCGCATCATGGACCGCCATCAGGCCGCGCACCACTTGCGCGGTGTTGAACACCACCGAAGGCCGGTCCTCCCCCACACGCCCCCCCTGCCACCCGCCGTCTGGCCGCTGGATGGAAACGAGCCAATCCGCTGCCGCCAGGGCACGTTTGCGCAGGTCGTCATCCCCGAGCCGCCGCGCCATGGCCAGCATGGTGGGCACCAGGTATCCGGTGGTTTCGGGATAGGAGCCCCCCCAGCCCTGTACCAAGTGGAAGCTGCCCAAGCCGCGATCGGGGCCGCTGTCCTGCGCTTTCCGCAGGTGGCCGGCAAGCGCGCCCAATGCAGCCGGCACCAAGGTGTCCAGCGGCTCCCCGGCAGGGTCCACGGGCCTCGCATGCGAGCGCAACACGGTGCGCAGCCGCGAATCCCGCAGGGCAACGGAGAACCACGAGGCATACTGGAGGACGGAACGGAGCATCAGGGGCGGAAACGCAACAGTTCCATGCATACAGCCTCCGCGGCATGTCCATCACCGAAGATGGGCGGGCATTCGGGAACGCCATCCCGCAGGAAAGCGGCGGCTGCGGCCGCGATACGGCCTTGGTCGGCGTCGGCAAGCACCGCCTGCCCGCGCTCCACCAGTTCCACCCATTCCGTTTCGGGGCGCAGCACCACCACCGGCTTTCCGAAGAAATAGGCTTCCTTCTGCACGCCGCCGCTATCGGTGACCACCAGTTGGGCACCACGTTCCAAGGCGATCATGTCCAGGAAACCGACCGGAGGTACCAAGTGCAGGCCCGAGGAGGAACGGACGGCCTTATCCAGCTCGGCGGGCAGCAGCGTGGCCATCATCTTCCGGGTCCTCGGGTGGAGCGGGAGCACCACGGGGAGCCCGTGGTGCGCGTGCAGGTCGAGCATGGCGGTGAAGATGGCCGTGATCCGGACGGGGTCGTCCGTGTTGTGGTCCCGGTGGACCGTGGCCAGGATGAACCCGCCCGGTTGCAGGCCCAGGCTGTCCAGTATGGAGGAGCGCTGTTCGGCGAGTTCGGCGAAGCGCATGCTGTTGTCATACATCACATCACCGCTGGCCACCACATGCGGCCTGTCGATGGATGCCGGACCCGTGGCCTCCAAGGCGAATCCCTCGCGCCGCAAGTTGTCCACTGCGGTCTGCGTGGGGCAGAACAGCCAGGTGCTGCAGTGGTCGCAGAGGATGCGGTTGATCTCCTCGGGCATGTCCTTGTTGAAGGAGCGCAGGCCAGCCTCCACGTGGGCCACCGGCACATGGAGCTTGGCGGCTGCCACGGCCCCGGCCAGGGTGCTGTTGGTGTCGCCGTAAAGCAGTACCAGGTCATGGTTGCCGCTGCGCAGTTCGTTCTCGATGCCCTCGATCATCCGGGCGGTCTGCACCCCGTGCGCTCCGCTGCCGACACCCAGGGAAATATCCGCCCTCGGGATGCCCAGTTCGTCGAAGAAGACTTGCGACATGTTGGCGTCATAGTGCTGGCCGGTATGCAGCAAGGTCTCGGTAATGCGGCCCGCGAACCGGGTGCGAACGGCATGGCTGATTGCAGCGGCCTTGATGATCTGCGGGCGTGCGCCGATGACGGTGAGCACGCGAAGCGGTTGTTCCATTCAATGCAATTGTCCGTTGTCGGCGAAGCTGTAGTAGCCTGCCGAGGTGACGATGAGGTGGTCCTGGACGAGGATATCGAGCATGCGGCCGCCTTCCACCAGCTTCCGGGTCAGGCGGATGTCTTCCTCGCTGGGCTGCAGCTGCCCGCTCGGGTGGTTGTGGCCCAGGACCAGGCAGGAGGCCCCCTTCTCGAGTGCCATGCGGAAGATGACCTTGGGGTCGGCTACCGTGCCGTGGATGCCGCCGATGCTGACCCGCTGCACCGCCTGGACGCGCAAGCCCCGGTCCAGCAGGATCACCCAGAACTCCTCATGGGGCAGGTCGGCCATCTTGGGGCGCAGCACTTCATGGGCCACGGCGCTGGTGTGTACGCGTTCGCGCTCCGGGGCGCCGGTACTCCTGCGGCGCATGCCCAGTTCCAGCGCGGCCACGATGGCCAAGGCCTTGGCCTCGCCCACGCCTTTGCGCTTCATCAGTTCGGCGGGTGTGCGGGCCGCCAGTTTGTTCAGGTCGTTGCCGGCCTCGTTCAGTAGATGGCGGGCCAGGTCCAGGGCGCTGAGGTCGCGGGTGCCCGAGCGGAGCAGCACGGCCACCAGCTCGGCATCGGACAAGGCCTTGGCACCGTGGGCGAGCATCCGCTCCCGCGGGCGGTCGCCCTCGTCCCACTCCGGAATGGTCAGGCGGTGCCTGGCCGGTTGATCCCCACCTTCCATGGATTGGCCAAAGATGCCATGATTTTTCCCTTCCTGCCCGGCCGCCGCCCCCTTTCGCACCAGCGGCCCGAAAACCGGACCGCCGAAAATGCGAACAGGCCCCCGAAGGGACCTGCTCCGATGTGGGAAAGGGGGTGCCTTACTTCAGCGTGGCAACGTGCTTCTGCAGGCTGCTCTTCAGGTTGCCGGCCTTGTTCTTGTGGATGATGTTGCGCTTGGCCAGCTTGTCCAACAGGCTGTTCACCTTGGGCAGCATTTCCTCGGCCTCCTTCTTGCCGGCCGAGGCACGCAGGGCCCTGACCGCATTGCGGGCGGTCTTGTGCTGATAGCGGTTCAGCTCGTTGCGGGTCGCGGTCTGGCGAATGCGTTTCTCCGAAGACTTGTGATTGGCCATGTCCTTTTCTCGATAGGGGCGGCAAATATAGCGGTATTCACCGTACGGTCAAACGCACCCTGGAAATGATCGATTTTTCACCCGGTTCAGCCTTGCGCAGGCTCAATAGGCCATCTCGTCCTTCCGGAACATATTGGTCACGGTCTTCACCACGATCTTCAGGTCGAGCTTGAAGGACCAGTTCTCCAGGTACCAGACATCGAGCTCCACGCGCTTTTCCATGAGCTCGGGGGTGCGGGTCTCCCCGCGGAAGCCGTTCACCTGCGCCCAGCCGGTGATGCCCGGCCGCACGAAATGGCGCACCATGTACTTGTCGATGATGTCACGGAACTGGTCGTTGAGCTTCAGGGGGTGCGGCCGCGGGCCCACCACGCTCATCTGGCCGAGGAGCACATTGAAGAACTGCGGCAGCTCGTCCAGGTTGCTCTTGCGCAGGAAGGCGCCCACGCGGGTCACACGGGGATCATCCTTGGTGGCCTGCTTGCTGTCCGCCTCTTCATTCATCTGCATGCTGCGGAACTTGTAGCAGGTGAATTTCTTCTTGCGCTCGCCCAAACGCGTCTGCTTGAAGAAGACCGGCCCCTTGGAGGAGAGCTTCACCATCAGGGCCAACAAGGGGAAGAGCCAGGTGAACACCAGCGTGATCACCAGGAAAGAAAAGACGATGTCGAAGGAGCGCTTCAGCAGGCGGTTGCCGCGGCGGTCCAGCGGTTCGTTGCGCAGCCTGCTCACCGGCACGGCACCATGGAAGGTCAGGTCCGTGGCCTCCACCAGGGAGATGAAGCTGTCCGGGCCCGGGATGACCCGGAAGCGGATGGTGTTCCGTTCACAGAACTCCATGAGGTCCGTGATCTCCTCCCGGTATTTCGCAGGCAGGGCGCAGTACAGGATATCGATCCGGTTCTGTACGGCGAAGGCCTTGGCCGCCTCAATGCCTCCCAACTGGTGCGGTGCCAAGGGGCCCTGAAGGCTCTGGTCGTGGAAAACCCCGCGGAAGCGATAACCCCGCACCGTCTGGTCCTCACAGTACTGGAAGATCTCCTCCGCAGCCGGCCCCTCCCCCACGATGATCAGGTCCTTTACCGAAGTGAGCGGCTCAAACGTGATCACCCGCTGCAAGCCGTGCTGCACGTTGTGCAACTGCTGGCGGCTGGAGCGAAGCAGGGTGGCCAGCTCCTGGTTGAGGTCCGGACGGTGATGGCGATGGCTTTGCCCGGGAAGTGCATGGGCATCAGCCATGGTCTGGGTAGTCAATTTCTCCATCGCTTCACTGGATAGCCGCACACGACGATTTATACGGAGCACCAAAGGTATCGTTTCGTCGATGCTTTTGTCAAGTTGGTCGAAGATAAATTGCCGACAAACCTATGAAGTCGCTCGATGAAGCTTATCCGCGAACCAGACGTTTCGCGTAGAGCAAAATGAATGCCGAATTGGTGACCAGGTAGCGTTTCCACAGCCTCCCGGGCTCCAAGGCCAAGCGGTACAGCCATTCCAATGACGCATCGCGCATCCATTTGGGTGCCCGGCTGTCCACACCGGCATACAGCAGGAAGGCGCCGCCAACCCCGAGCATCACGGCTGGTACACGGCCTTTCATGGCGGCCATCCACTTCTCCTGGCGCGGGCACCCCAGGCTGACCAGCACGATGTGGGCGCCGCTGGCCTCAATGCGCCGCACCCCGGCCTCCTCCTCCTCGGCGGTGGGCTGGCGGAACGGTGGGGACCAAGCCCCGGCAATACGCAACGTGGGGAAATCCTTCCGCGCACGGGCCTGGATGGTATCCAATACCGACTGCTCGCCACCCTGGAGGAAAATGGACAAGCCCTGCTTCTCCGCCTCGGCCATCACTGCGGGCATCAGGTCATTGCCCGCCACCCGCTCCTGCCGCAGCTTGTTGAACCGGTTCAGGCTTCTCAGGATGGGCATGCCGTCCGCCGTGGCCAGGTCGGCCCCGTTCACCACGGCCATGAAGCCGCTGTCCTTCTGGGCCTCCATGCACATGTGCACGTTCACGCAACAGACATAGGAAGAACGGTGTGCGCGGCCAAGGTCCATGATGGCCTGCACATGGTCCTTGAACGGACCCGTGCTCAGCCTCAGACCGAAGATCTCCGACGTGGAAAGGCCGTTCATGGATGCGGCGTGATCGGCTTTTGGCGGGTATCGATCAAGGTGGGCTTCCGTGCGGCGGCACTCTCCGAATCATACCACACCACGGTGGCCTTCACGCCTTCCTCCAAACCCACGGGAGCCTTGCCCAATACGGCTTCCGTGGCGTCCATCGGGGTGATGTAGTCGCTGGTCATGCTGCGGAAGCGGCCGCTGGTGATGGGGAACGGCAGGCGGAAGAACTTCAGGACGTCACCGGTGATCGCCAGGGCCTTCACCATCCATGTGGGGATGTAGCGCACCGGCTTGTGGACCAGCTCCCGCGATACGGCCTCCACCCACACGCGCAGGTCCATGGGAGGGTCGCCCACATAGAGCACTTTTCCGTTCACCGTGGCGGGGTCCGCGGCGAGGATCCGCATGATCTGCCAAACCACGTTGCCCACGTAGCCATAAGAGCGCACCACCTTTGCCTTGCCCGGGTGGAAATAGAGGCCCTTGCGCATCACCTTGAACATCACATCGCGGTAGCGAAGGCTCCAGGGCCCCCAGATGGTGGTGGGGCGGATGATGCTCCACACACAGGTCAGGCCCGCATCACGCGTGGCGATCTCGCACCGGCGCTTGGTCTCACCATAAAGCGTGAATGGTTTGAAGTCCAGGTCATGCTTGGGCTGGTATCCGGCCTCGCAGACGAACTGGGTGCTGGTGATCACCAGTCGATCCACACCGCCGAATTCCTTGATGGCCTGCAGCAACAAGGCTGTGCCTTCGTGGTTCTGGCGATAGGCATCGATATCGTCCTGCACATCGGTATCCGTGCGGGCCGCCAGATGCACCAAGTGGGTGGGCTTGAACTCCGCGAGGTGGCGCTTGGTGGCTTCGCGGTCCATGATGTCCCATTCACGCCACCAAGGTGTATGGGCCGCCTTCAAGGGCGGATTCCAATCCAGATTGAGGACCTCCACGCCGTGGTCCAACGCATGCTGCACCAGGTTGGTGCCGATGAATCCGGATCCACCGGTAACAAGCAATCTCATGTGCTCAGTCCTGTTCGCCAATGCCCGATAACGCCTCCTCCATGTTCCGGCGGAACCCTTCCAACGTGAACTGCTCGGTAAAGATGCGGCGCCCTTCCATGCCCATGTGCAAGCGCAGTTCCTTGTCCCGCACCAGGCGCAAGAGGCGGTCGGCCACGGCGGCGGGGTCCTCCACGGGCACCAGGAATCCGTTCACCCCGTCCTGCACCACCGAGGGAATGCCGCGCCAATGCGTGGAGACCACGGGCTTGGCGAATTGCATGGCCTCCACCAGCACCAGGCCGAAGCTCTCCGCCTCGAAATGGCTCGGGAAGCAAAAGATGTCGCAACCCGCGAAGTGCTCGAGCTTCTCCCGGTCGTGCATCACGCCCAGAAATGTCACCCGTCCGGCCAACCCGTGGTTGCGCAGGAATCCCTCGCATTCGCCCTGAAATGCCGGATCGCCCCAGCGGCCCATCAACTCCAACCGCACATCGGCCCCTTGGGCCACTACCTGCCGGAAGGCTTCCAGCAGGACGCGCACGCCCTTGGAGGGGATCAGCACGCCGGTGAAAAGGATGGTGAGCGGTCCACCTTCCGCAGCGGTGCCCTCAACCACGCTGCCACGCATGTCGGGGATGCCGTTGGGCACCACGATGGACCGCTTTGCGGAAAGCGCGATGCCGTCCTCCGGGTTCTGCGGCGCGGTACGAATGGCAAGGTCTGCGCCGCGATAGGCCCAGCGGAAGAAAGGACGCAACACGGCGGGCAGGTGCGGCTCGAAACCGGAAACCCCGCCGGCATGGAAATGGAAGACGGTCCATTTGAAGAAGGGCCGGACGGCGCAGAGAAATACGATATCGCGCAGCACCGGCACCATGTTGGGCCCGCTGGGCGGATAGTAGAGCATGCGGGTGCCGTGGCGAAACCGCGCGACCCAGACATCAAGGATGGTGGCAAAGAGCACGGCCACCTTGCGCAAGGCGAATTTGCCCACGCTGTCCATGTCGTCGGAGTAACGGAGGCGCACATGGTGCAGCTCGACCCGTTCGTATCGCCCGTCCAACAAGGCCTGCACCATCATGGCCTGCCCGCCGAAAGGGGGCGGTGTTTGGCCTACCACGAGGACGCGCAGGGGTGCGGACATCAGCGGCCAAAGCTATCCCAAGGGCTGAAAGATGCTTTCATCCCCGCCCAGGCGGGATCCGTCGAAAAGTGGGGAACCCCGCCCCCTTCCGGGCGTACACCGGCCCATTATCCGTGGTCATGACCGAACGAACGCTTCGCCTCCTTCTGCCTCTTGGCCTCGCCTTGCTGCTGTGCCCCACACCAACGAAGGCGACCAACTACTACATCTCCCCCACCGGGAACGATGCCAACTCCGGCACCAGTGAAGCGCAAGCCTGGCAGACCCTGGACCGGCTGGCCCAAGTGCAATACGCCCTGCAACCCGGCGACAAAGTGCTGCTGAAGCGCGGTGGCATCTACCGGGGCACCCTGCCGGTCAGCTCTTCCGGCACGGCCGGAGCCCAAGTGCTCTTCGGCGCATACGGGAATGGGGCGAAACCCATTGTGGCGGGCAGTGACCTGCCGGGCAACTGGGTGGTGCACCAAGGCAACATCTGGCGCACACAGATCACGGGGCCGGTGAAGCAGCTCTACGTGGACGGCCAGCCCCAGACCCTTGCCCGATTCCCCAACACCGGGTGGCTGCGGATGGACCAAGGCACCAGCACCACCCTGCACGATGCCGACCTGGACCAGCCCGACGGGTATTGGGTCGGTGCCACAGCGGTGATCCGGGCCAGCAACTGGAACTTCGACCTGGGCAACATCACGGGCTTCAGCGGCGGCACCCTGAGCTTTCCCACCATCTACGACAACCCCGGCAACTACCAATGGGGCTATTTCCTGCGCAACAAGCTGAGCGAGCTTGATGCACCCGGGGAATGGTACTATGACGAGAACACCGGCACGCTTTACTTCCAGCCGCCCGGCAATGCCGACCCGAACTCCCTGATGATCGAGGCTGCCGTACGGCCGGCCGGGGCCACCGTGGCCTGGAACCGCTCCTATGTGCGCATCAAGGATATCGTGTTCAAGCACCAGACCTTCGCCGGGGTGGACAACGGCGGTGCCAACCACATCACCGTTACGGACTGCAAGTTCCAGGACCTCTACCACGGGATCCGCAGCAGCGGCTCGTACAATTCCTATGTCAACTGCGAATACTCCCGCACGGACGGATCCGCCGTGCTGATCATCGACGACCACACCTCCTTCTCGGGCAACACGTTGGAGAACATCGCCATGCGCCCCGGAGAGGGTGAGACCACTTGGGGCTATTTCGGCATCCGCACCATCGGTGTCGGCAACAGCATCACCGGCAACCGGTTCAACACCGTGGGGTACATCGGCATCGTGGCCGACAAGGACGCCTTGATCGAGAACAACGTGCTGCACCACTGCCTGGCCCTGCTCAACGACGGTTCGGGCATCGCCTTTGACAACGCGGACGGCATGGTGATCCGCAACAACCTGGTGCTCGACGTGGACGGCGACCTGGAGAGCTCCGCGCCGAATTTCCCCAACTACCTGAAGATCTCGCACGGCATCTACTTCGGCAACACGTCCATCAAGAACACCATCGTGGAAGGGAACACCGTGACCAACTGTGCGTCGAGCGGCATCCACGTGGACCACACCATGGCCTCCACCGGCAACATCATCCGCAACAACGTGCTGTTCAACAACGGCGTGCAGATCAGCATATCCGACTACTCCAGCAACCTCGGCCCCGCCGCTGCCCCGCCGTACTACCTCAGCTCCTACAACGAGGCCTACTACGGCAATACCCTGTACTGCCTGAACAAGGACCAGTACTGCATGCTTCAATACACCTGCCGCTCCACCGCACCGGTTGATTTCGGCACGTTCAGCAATAACCTGTACCACAACCCCTACAACGAGCTGAGCATCCGGTACCACAACACGTTCTCCGGTGAGCAACGCAACTACACGCTGAAGGAATGGCAGGCCACCAGGTCCGAGGATGCGGGATCCACGGCCAGCCCGCTGCATCTGAATGATGTCGCCGTCACTGCTGAGCTCACCTCCGAGCAGGTGCAGAACGGCAACTTCAACAATAATGTGAACGGGTGGGGCGGCTGGCCGACCAACGCCCAAGTGACCCACGATGGCGGCCATTTGGACAACGGGGCGCTGAAGGCCTTCCTGCCCAATGCGAACATCTACCCGGAATTCAGCCTGCGCAGCCCGGTAAGCATCCCCGTGCAACAAGGCCTGTGGTACAAGCTTTCATTCAGCCTGCTCAGCAATGAGGAAGGCCAGCTCAACGCCGCTCTGAAAGGGCAAGGCCAGCTTACCGGCCTCGAGACCATCGGCAAGCGGGACTACCCGTTCGGCACTGATCGCCGAGACATCGAGTTCATCTTCCAAGCCAGTGCCACGGACCAGGCCATGGTCCAGTTCACCAACACGGTGCAAAATCCGATGTACTGGCTGGACAACGTTTCGGTGAAGCAAGTGCAGGTACAAGCGCTCGACCCGGCGGACAAGCATAAACTGGTCTACAATGAGCAACCCTCCGACGAATGGTTCGCCTTGGATGGCTGCTGGGCGGACCTGGAGGGGAACCTGTTCTCCGGCCAGATCCAACTGGCCCCGTACAGCTCCATCGTACTTGTCCACCAAGACGATGAACTGTGCGACATCGCCACCACGGTCCCGAACATGCCATCAAGCGCCTCCCCCGTCGTATTCCCCAACCCCGTGGATGCCGGCAGGCAGCTTCAAATTGCAACCACCGTCACCGGCATCGCCATGCTCATCGCCCCGGACGGCAAACGTTGGACCCTGCCTGAAGCGGTCAACGGGACCACCTTGACCATTCCGCAGGGCACAAGGCCCGGGCTGTACATCCTGGAACTGACGGACAACGCCGGTGCGCGCCAGGCGGTGAAAGTGATGGTGAACTAGCCTACGCGGAGGTCCTTGCGCGGAAGTATGCGGGCGGGATTGCCCACGGCGATGTGGCCTGCGGGCACATCCTTCACCACCACCGCACCCGCGCCGATCAACACATCATCCCCGATCGTCACCGGGCCGATGATCACGGCATTGGCGCCGATATCCACGCGATCCCCGAAGATCGGGGCCCTGGTATAGCCGCCGCCCGCAGCGCGCTTGTTCCCGATGGTGGTGGAATTGCGCACCGTGCAACCTGCACCGAACACCGTGCCATCATTGATCACGAGGGCTTGGCCATGGTCCACCCGGAACCCCGGGCCGATCCGCGTCTTCCACGGCAGCTCGATGCCCATGAACCATTCCACGAGCAGGCGGTAAAGGAGAAAGAGCGGCAGGAACAGGATAAAGGTCAACAGGCTTTGGCGAAGCAAGTGCATCAGCCGGAAGAACGCCAAGACCAGGCGCCCTTTGGGATTGCCCGCATTGGCTTGCCAATCTTGGAGGATGCCGTACCGTACCATGCCGTCACTCGGATTGCAAATGTGCCACCATGCGGTTGATGCGCAATTTGGCCATGACCGGGCCATACAGGGCCGCACGCACCAGCCGGGCCAACCACCGCTCCGCCAACCCGTAGCCGAGCACGTCGCTCATGCGGTCGCTCTCGCGCAGCACCTTGCCCAAGGAAACAGACATACTGGCCCCGCCCACGGCGAAATCCGCCTGTACCTCCGGGATGTAATGAAACTGCTTGGAGCTCTCCCGCCAGGCCTGCAGCGTCCATAGGTGATCTCCACTGACCCGGAAGGACGGGTCGAAAGGCCTTCCCCGGTAGTATGACCGGCGCACGAAAAAGCTGGGATGGTTGAGCACCATCTCCCAATACTTCAACAGGAACGATGAACGACGTGCACGCTTCACCTTGCTGGTGCCATCGGGATAGACCATGCGGATATCCCCATGGACCACATTGACCGCAGGCCGGGCCGCCACTGCCTCCATCGCCCGGCGCACCGCCCCGGGTGCATAGGCGTCGTCCGCATTGATCAGTCCGACCCATTCGCCGGTGCACATGGCAACGCCCTTGTTCATCGCATCGTAGATGCCGCCGTCCTTTTCGCTCACCCAGCGCGCCAGCCGATCCCCATACTTGCGGATCACATCCAGCGAGCCATCCGAGGAACCACCATCCACGATGATGTATTCGATACGGGGCCAGTCCTGGGTGAGCACACTTTGGATGGTCCGCTCCAATGTGGACGCCCCATTGTACACCACGGTCACTATGCTGACCAAGGGAGGATTGCCGCCCGGGTTCATGCCATTACCGCCCCGCCAAGGAGCCTCGGTTTACGCGTGATAAAACGTTCGTTGATCACCACCATCGAGAACAAAATGAAGACCAGCGGGTTCCCGATGTCCATGCCGGAGCAGAAAATGTCGATCTGCCAAATGAACATCAAGTACACCGCGGCCGCAAACAAAGGGGACTCCAAGGCGCCATCCACATACTTGCGGCGATAGAACGAATAGGTGTACCAGATCACCATATAGAACAGGATGAGGCCTACGATACCCTGGTCCATGAGGATCTCCAAGAAAGTGCTGTGCAGGTGGAAGTTGTAGCTGTGCTTCTCGTTCCATAGCACGGCCAGGAAGTCGAGCAACCTCACCTGGTATTGGCCCCGGTAGCCATTGCCAAAGATGATCCCCCGGCGATCGTCCCAGACCCAGTCCGCCACGGCGTTCCAGATGTAGGTGCGACCGTTGAAGGTGGTGACATCCTCCTTGGTCACCCGCTGCAAAAGGGCCGTGAAAACCGGCAGGGAGAGGATCTTGTACACCAGCAGGGCAAAATTCATGAGCAGCGGCATGGTGAACAGGGAAATGGTGTATAAGCCCTTGATCCTTCCTGCCGACCGGGTCAGGAAGAGCACGGTCACTGCCAAATAGATCATCAGCGAGAGCCGGCTGTTCACGTTCAACATGACCGCCAGGTTCACCACGAAAAAGGCCAGCAGCAACAGGAACCGCCCTGGCCTCTTCATGAAATCCTTCATGTAGAACAGCAGCATCAGATTGATGATCGACATGAGGTGCGACGCATCATAGATGCCCATGGCAAAAGGAATGTTGATCCTTCCCGAAAAGCCATGGATCAAGTTGCGGAACCCGGCGGCGTAACCCACCAGGTTGATGGCGATAAGCAGCAACAGCCCCTTCAGCACCAACCACGCGAAATCGAACCCGTCATTGGCCCGGTTGTACACATGCACCACCACGGACGCCAGGAACGGCACAATGAGCATCACGGACGTGGACGCCGTGTTCACGAGGTTCAGGCCGGGAAAATGCTTGAGGTAGGCCACCCACATGCTCCAGGCGATCGACAAGGTGAACAGGAACCCGATGGTGAACTTGCGGTTCAGCACCCGTTCGACCGGTCCTTGGTAGAGGCGGTCCAGGACGAAAAAGAGCAGTATGGCCAGGAAGGCGGAGACCGAGATGATGATCCCTGCGCTGAAATTCAGCCGGAAGGACAGGTAGTTGCCCAGTCCGTACAGCGGAAACGCCAGTACGAACAGGGCATTGACAATGGATGTCTTCCGGATCAGCAAACCTCACGGGGTAGTGCGCCGCAAGTTAGCCACCTCAAGTGATGCCCATTTTCCGCTGGACCTTGGAGAGAAAGGGCGTGAGCGCTTCATCCACCTTGGCCGGCAGCAGGCCCTTCAGCGCATTCTTGAACTTGCGGAACCTGCCCGGTTCGATGTACCGCTCGAAATAGGCCAGGTCCCGTTCGTGGTCCACCAGCATGTGCTTGGGATGGTTCAACGGGAAGGACAGCTCGGAATGGTCCTTCTTGTTCCGGCGGTCCTTCTCGCTCACCGTATGCGTGCCCTCGGCGCCGAACCCGATATTCCGGATCAGGTTCACGTTGGGAATGCAGGTTACCCCCCGGTTGAGCAGGCGCGCCAGGTCCATCTGGTAGTCCCATGACCGGATGCTGCCGGTATACTGGCCTTCGAAGAGCTTGTAGGCCTCCTCCATCTCGGCCTTGCTCAGGAAGAACCCGTTGAGCAGCCCGCCATCCCGGCACGCCGGCCAATCGGTCATGTGCACGTCGTATTTGGCCCATGTCCTGCGCCAACCCGCCCAACCCCAGTAGGCACCATAGCCGTGGGCTGAGAAGTAGTAGCTGGCATCTCCCTTCACCTCCCATTCGGTCATGAGGTTGTTCCCCATGATGCACCAGACGCGTTCATCGTGCCGGTAGCGCTCCAGCAGATCCTGGCAGTACCAGAAAAAGGATTGGGACGGATAGGTGTCGTCCTCCAGCACGATCCCTTCCTCTTCGGCCGCCCAGAACCAGTCCATGGCGGTGCTCTCCCCCATCATCACGCCTTGGTTCACATCGCTGAAGCGGGTGTGCAGCTCGCACTCCCAGTCCACCAGTTCCACCAGGCTTCTCACCTTCCGGCACTTCTCCCCCTCCTTTTTGTTCCGCGGACCATCACAGGCGAAATAGAGCCGGGGCGGCTTGGCGGCACGTATGGCTTCCATGACGCGCTTCGCACTGTCGTACCGGTTGAAGGCAATGAACAGGACCGGCGTACGCAACGGGCCCGGCGGTGTGAAGTCCTTCATTGTCCGCTGAAAATGTTCGTCCGGTTGTCCCGGAAATAGACTTGAAAGTCGGCAAATATGCCATGCACATGGCGTGCAACGGCCCTGGGCGACGCAAATTCATCGACGAAGCGGTAGAGGAACAACTGCATGCGGTCGCTCCACCGCACGGAGATGTCCTGGACCATGTTGCCATACCGGTCATAGGGAAGGATCTCCACGCATCCGGCCGCATGGGCCGTGGGCAGGAGCATGTTGCTCCCATGTACGCCCACCACCACATGGCTGCGGGCATAGGCCCGGCACCAGGCCAGTTCCGTCTCCTTGTTCATTCGCTTGGTCCGCAGATCCTCCACATCGGCGCCCAATCCGCCCGGTTCGCCCAGCCCCACCACACTGAACCGCACACCCGGGACCAAGCGGCGGACCCGTTCCATGGTCCGCTTCACCAAACGGTCCTGGGCATGCACATGGTACCAGCCCACTGTTCCCCGAAGGCCCAACTTGCCCCATACCTTGTACAGGAACTTGGCCACCGGCCCCGGGAACCACAGGCGGTCCTCGCGCACCACGAAGGTGACATGGGGAGGGCGTGTGGTGAACGCTTCCATCGGGAATGGAGCCACTCCACTGAAGCGTTCGATGTTCAACCCGCTGAACTCCGGATGGGCGAAACCCATGCCCAGGAACGCTTCATCAAAGCGTGGCAGCTGCTCCTGCACGAAGGCGTCGATGGCCGTGGACCAACGCTGTGCCTTGGACAAAGGCTGGTCCACCACCCAGACCTCGGCCACACCATCGGGCACGAGCCATTGGAACATGCGCGGCACCAGCAGGACAAGCCCGACGTCCGGGTGGTTGTCCAAATAGTACGGCGCGTTGTACAGCTTCAGGAGCACATGCCCGTACAGGTAGTCCAAGGTGTTCAGGATGACCACCCGGCGGCATTCGCGGTGGACGATGCGTTCCACCTTCACCGGCTCCTGGTTGGGCGCACGGAAGCTTTCAAACAGCGGCACATGGATCCACCCGGGGCCGTTCGTCGGGTTGTACAAAGGGCCGTCAGGCAGCCCGATGGCCATGGGATGGTCTACGGCGAACCCGACCGGGAAATCACGCAGGAAATCCTTGCCGCAACCCGGGCAGGCGTAGCGCCCCATCACATGGATCCCGGGCCATACCGACCCCACCGGCGTCACCCCTCCCTGGCCGCATGCCGGGCACACCACACCTTCAGGCGCCGGCGGCTTGAGCTGTACGAGGAACGGGCTGGACGACATGGTTCAACTCACCTTGTGCACCCGCCAGAACGTTCCGATCCCCCGCATCATCCAAACGAAATTGGGCCTGGCCTCCTTGAAGAACAGGTCCACCAGGAAAATGCTGACGAAGAAGGAGCCGATCATGGCCCAAATGGCGCCGATGGACTGATACGTGGGAATGAGCAGATAGTTCATCGTGATGTTGAGCACGGCCCCCACCACCGCCGTGACCAAGGAGTATTTGAACAGGCTCTCATTGGTGATGAAACTGCTCTTGGCCACGCCCATGTTGGTGAAGAACAGGCGGATGGCGAACAGGGCCAAGAGATGGCCGGCCATCCTGAACTCCTCGCCGAACAGAAGGACCATGATGGGCTCGGCCAGGAAGTAGAGCGGGACCGACACCACGAGAAAGAGGATGAACATGAGGCGGTACAGGTTCACCAATCGGTCCTCATACAAGCTTCTGTCCGTGGCCCTGGCCCGTGTGATGGCGGGTGCAAGGGAAGCCAAAATAACGGTGGGAATGAAGCCGAGGGCTTCGATCATCTTCAGGGCTGCCGAATACTGCCCCACCTCCTTGTCCGCCGCTTCCTGGCCCAAGGTCCGGCCAAGGATGTCCCCGATCATCACCTGGTCGATCTTCGCCTGCACGTACAAGGCCAGCCCGTACACCAACAATGGCCAGGACTGCCGCAGGAGGTAGACGGCCATCGTCCTACTGAAACCCCACTCCCGCAAGCGATGACCATGGCGGCCATAGGCCAGCCCAAACCCGACCGCGCTGATCAGCATCTCCACCACATAGGCCCATGCAAACCAAACGAGGGGTGCGTGCACCACCACCAGGGCCAGCTTGAAAGCAGAACCCAGCAACGACTGCACGATGTTCACCTTCGCCGACACCCTGCCCTTCACCTGGGCATTGAAAAACTGCTCCACCACCACCACCGGCTTGAGGAACTCCGCCAAGGCAATGATGACCACCATGGCGAACTTGTTTGGTGGCATGGCCTTCAACCAGGCGAGCACCACCACGGTGATGAACAACAGGCCCGCCCCGGCCAGCTTGATGCCGGCCACCGTACCCATCAGCTTGTTGCCACGGTCCGGTCTTCGCACAAGGTCCCGAACGAGAATGTCATCCAAGCCCATGGACGTGAGGGCGAAGAACATGCCCACGAAAGCACTTGCATAATTCAGCTGTCCGAACAGCTCAGGGCCGAGATAACGGGTGATGAAGATGCTGGTCACCAGCACAGCGGCCAGGCGCACCACCTTGTCCGCAAAAAGCCACGACGTGTTGCCGAGGTATTTCCTGAACCCGGCCGTACGGCCCGCGGCCCATAACCCGCCTTCACGATCTCGAATCATACACGTAGCCGTACCCGTCCCCGGCCTTCACGCCATTGAGCAGCAGGTCGATGTGTTTGATCTTCTCCGTTCGGAACAACTCGTTTACCGGGCGGAGCATAGCCCGGCGCGTGTAGCCTTGACGCACCACGTACAACGTGATGTCCAGATGGCTGACCAACACCTTGAACTCGCTGACCAGGCCCATCGGCGATGCATCCACCACGACCTGGTCGTAACGCTTGCGCAACTGCTGGAACAACTCACCCATCAAAGGCCCCTCGAAAAGCTCCAACGGGTTGGGGGGGACCGGGCCGGCCGTGATCACATCGAGACCGGCGATGTCCGTACGTCGGATCACTTGGTCCAACCCGGCTTCACGGATCAGGTAGGTGCTCAAACCTATTCCTACCTCCATGCCGAGCCGCTCGTGGACCTTGGGCTTGCGCATATCCGCATCGATCAGCAAGGTGCGCTTACTGCCCATGGCCATCACCGTGGCCAGGTTCACGGCACAGAAGGTCTTCCCTTCCCCGCTGGTGCTGCTGGTGATTCCCACCACCTGCCGGTCCATCGCCGCATTGAGGTACTGCAGGTTGATGCGAGCCGTGCGGAAACTTTCCGCCAGGACGGACCGGTCATCCTCCTTGGTGATGCGCTCATGCCGCGTCATCGGAATGGTGCTGAGCACCGGGATCGGGCTCAGTCGCTTGAGCTCTTCCAGGTCCATGATGCGGTCGTTGAGGATGTCGCGCACCAGGATGAAGCCCAAGGGCAATAGCAGGGCAATGGCCACCGCCATGCCCACCACGACCGACTTCTTCGGTGCCACCGGCCCTCCGTCCGTTACACGGGCGGCATCGATGATGTACTTGTCCACCTGGTCCGAATTCACCGCGATCTCCGCTTCATACCGCTTCTCCATCAAATACGTGTTGATGCTCGCATTGATCTCGTACTTGCGGGTGGCGATGGACACTTCCCGGCTGCTTTGCGGAAGCTGGTTCAACTGGTATTCGAGCTGCCGGACACGGTCGGTCAGTTGGTTCAACTCGAACTGTGCGCCCCTCCTTGCATCCTGGGCGCTTTGGATGATCTGGTTGCGTTCCGTTTGGATCTTCCGTGTCAAGGCGATGGTGGGTGCGGATTGCTGACGTTCCGAGAGGCGCCGCGTCGCCAGTTCGTTCACATCCTGGTTATACTGATCGATCAGGTTGCTCAACGAGGGCGCTCCGACATTGACGGCCGAGATGGTGGTCGGGGTTCCTCCGTCATCCGTCCCCATGTGGGTGATCAGCTCCCCGAGGTAATCCAATCTCGACCTCGCTTTGGCCTGCTCGTCCTTTAACCGGGATAGGTCATTGAACACAGCCGCCCCGCGATCCCCGGCGCTGCCCACCAGGTTGCCGGCGGAGGCCTGCACGTTCTGGAGGTTGCCCTCGGCCACCTCCAGATTACCGATGGACCGGTTCAACTGGTCGTCGATGAAGGCGATGGTCTTCTCCCCCTTCTCGTTGTGCTTGGCCTGCTCGCCCTTGATGTAGGTGTCCATCAAGGTATTGATGAAGTCCTTCTCCTTCTTCGTATCCTGGCCCGTGGTGGCGATGGTGATGATGTTGCTTTCATCACTCAACGGGGTCACCATGGTTTTGGACCGGTAGTAGGCGGCAACATCCGGATTGCTGGCCGGCACGAAGAAGTACTTCGAGCCGTCGGTCTTCAAGTATTCGGGGAAAAACTGGATATGGAAGTTCAGGTACGGGCTCCGGAAGGGCTCCCCTAACCGTGCCGTTTGGTCCAGCTCCAGGTCGGGAACGAAGTTGTCCACCGGCATTTGCAGACCGGCATTGAACATGCGTACGTTCTTTCCCTTCGCAATGACCCGGTACGTGCCGGCTTTGAGGTCCGGTCGCACCTGCACCTTGATGCCGGTGATCTGCAGACCGGTATCCAACCGGACGATAAAGGGTTTGTCCTCGTAGATCTCCTGGTCCAGGAAGTCCGCTTCCTTATAGTAGCTCACCCCGAAATCCAGCTTCTGGATCGTATTGAGCATGTTGGTGTAGGAAGTGAGGATGCTGATCTCATCCTCCAGGCCCGCCTTGCTGCTCAAGTAGGACGTGCCCTTGATGAAATCCTCCGCTGCACCGCCGAAGCTGTTGCGCTTGGTGTCGCTCATGAGCATCACGCCCGAGACCTGATAGGTTTTCGGCGTGGTCTTCACGTACCACACGGCGGAGGCTCCCGCCAACACCAGGGTGATGGCGAACAACCACCACATCCGGAACACTTTCCGGATGATGGCCTGCAGGTCAATGGTCTCGCTTTGTCCCTGGCTCATTTCTGGTTCTGTACAACGGTGACCACCAACGCCGCCGCACTGATGGCCCCGAACAGGATGGTCAACAGGTCAAGGTTCATGCGCTGTGGCCGGGCCCCCAATGAAGGCACGTACACCACATCGTTGGGCAGCAGGTAATAATACTCGCTGGACATCACTTCGGCCTTGCCCAGGTCAAGATAAAGGGCCTGGGTTCCCTGGTCGCTTTGGCGCATCAGCGTCACGTGCCGCTTGTCCCCCATGACTGAAGGGCCGCCGGCCTGCGCCAAGGCCTCCAACAAGGTGATCTGGTTATTGTACACGAAATAGGTGCCGGGCCGCTCCACCTCGCCCAATACGCTCACACGGAAGCTGACCAGCTTGAGGATCACCGTGGCATTGGCGAAGTACTCGTTGATCTTCCGCTGGAGCAGGTCCTGGGCCTCACCCACCGTGAGGCCCTGCAGCTTCACCTTGCCCACGGAGGGCAGCTGGACATTCCCGGCCTTGTCCACCGAGAAGCCGTTGACGTACAGCGATGCGTCGTTCAAGGCCAGCCCTGCATTCACCGTTTCCACGTTGAACAGACGTGCATTCTCATCGTCCAGGCCGAGCACCCTGATGCTGAACACGTCATTGACCTGGATCCGGTACTCGAACTTCCGGTTCGGGAAGAGCTTGCTGGTGTTGCTCAGTGAACTGTCATGCAGATAATTCATGGTGCGCTTTCCGACGCAGGAGGCGAACAAGCCCATGACGGCGAGCGCAAAAAACACCTTGGCCAATTTCATGCGTTATGCTTTACGGATACGGTGCGGATGCCTTCTTCCAAGCGCTCACTGGCTGCCGGATCGTGCATCCGCCAAATATACGTGCACAGCGGGGTTCAGGTTTGCGCCGGAAGCAGGTTCCAGAGCGGGAACCGGCCCGGCACATCCATTCCCACAGGAACGGGAACGGATACCCTCGGAAGCGCGGAGGGGGACGCCTGAACAATGGGCGCAAAACGAGGAAACCCGCGCCTGAGCGCGGGTTTCCTTAGTAGCCCGTAGGGGAATCGAACCCCTGTTTCATCCGTGAAAGGGACGCGTCCTAACCCCTAGACGAACGGGCCATTTCCTCAATTCCCCGGCACGTGAGCCGTGCTTTGGGGGCCGCAAAAATAACGGCTTTCACCATTCCTCCAAATCCGATCATGTAATCTCGTCGGTATCGGCCTGAAACCGGAACCCGAGGCGCTTGCCGGTGCTGATCATGGAATAGGCCTCCACCTCCTTCATTTCTTGCACGGTCACTTGGCTCACTTGGTCATACGGCGGCGCCAGCAGGTCGAAGTCCAGGACGTACAACAGGATGGAGCAGAGCACTTCGCGCAATTTCGATCGATCCAGGATACTGTCCGGCAGGTCGTTGTACAGGAAGCCGATCTGCTTCTTCCCCTGGATGAAGAAGTGGCCTTCCTTGTTGAGGAAGATGCGAGCCACCAGGTACCCGATGTCCCGTTGGCGATCATACCGGAAAGAATCGCTCAGGAAATTGTAGACGTTGACCACACCGAAGTATCCGCGGTGCTGGTCCTCCTGCAGGTAGCTTCCCTGCCAAAGGCTGTTGCTTTGATCCAAGCGGAAGACATTGGTGTGCATGGAGAAAACCACCGTGTCCCCGGCGATGACCACCTTGGCGGAAAAGTCGCCCTGCTCACCATACTCCACCTTCAATCGGGGATCGCGCCCGGCGATCGCCGGGGCCAGTTGGTCGGCCAGGGATTTCAGCTCCGCCTTCAGCATGGCAAATGATTCCCGGCACCGGGCATACACGTCCTGCTTCATGCCCGAGCGGTCCGCCATGAGGTCCAGGATCATCTGGACGGCATCCTTCCGTTCCTTTATCTTGCCCATCAGTACGACCTTGCGAAGATGACGCGCTGGGCGCTGGGCTTGCCTGTCACCATGCACTTGCCGGGCTTGGGTTCAGCGGTGAACGGGATGCAACGGATGGTGGCCTTGGTCTCGTTCTTGATCCGCTCCTCGGTTTCCGGGGTGCCGTCCCAGTGGGCCAGGAAGAAACCGCCTTGCCCGATCCGGTCCTTGAACTCCTCGTAGGTATCCACGTGGTGCGTGTTCTCCTCGCGCATGGTCAAGGCCTTCCGGTAGAGGTTGTCCTGGATGGCCTCCAGCAGGTGTTGCACTTTCTCAGCGATGCCCGCGGCTTGCATCACTTGTTTCTCCAAGGTATCACGCCGCGCCACTTCTACGGTGCCGTTCTCCATGTCGCGCGGGCCGATGGCGATGCGCACCGGGTAGCCCTTGAACTCGTACTCGGCGAACTTCCACCCCGGTTTGCGCTTGTCGTCATTGTCATACTTCACGGAGATGCCCTTGGCACGCAAGGCTTCCAGGATCGGTTTGACATACGCATCGATGGCCTGCAACTGCTCGCCGTTCTTGGCGATGGGCACGATGGCCACCTGGACGGGCGCGAGTTTCGGCGGGAGCACCAGGCCATGGTCGTCGCTGTGGGTCATGATCAGGGCACCCATCAGACGGGTGCTTACCCCCCAGCTGGTGGCCCAAACGTACTCCTGCTGGTTGTCCTTGTTAGTGAACAGAACGTCGAAGGCCTTGGCGAAGTTCTGGCCCAGGAAATGGGAGGTGCCCGCCTGGAGCGCCTTGCCATCCTGCATGAGCGCCTCAATACAAAAGGTATCCACCGCACCGGCGAAGCGTTCGCTGGCCGTCTTCACCCCTTTGATCACGGGCATGGCCAGCCATTTCTCGGCGAACTCCGCGTAGACATCCAGCATCCGGCGGGCCTCCTCCTCGGCCTCGGCCCGGCTGGCATGGGCGGTATGGCCTTCCTGCCACAGGAATTCGGCCGTGCGCAGGAAAAGGCGCGTGCGCAGCTCCCAGCGTACCACATTGGCCCATTGATTGATGAGCAGTGGCAGGTCGCGGTAGCTCTTGATCCAGCCGCGGTAGGTGTTCCAAATGATGGTTTCGCTGGTGGGCCGCACGATCAACTCTTCCTCCAGCTTCGCGTCGGGGTCCACCACCACGCCGTGCTCCGCATCGCTCTTCAGGCGGTAGTGCGTCACCACGGCACATTCCTTGGCGAAGCCCTCCACGTGGTCGGCTTCCTTGGCCAGGTAGCTCTTGGGGATGAACAGGGGGAAGTACGCATTGACATGGCCGGTGGCCTTGAACATGGCGTCCAGCGCGGATTGCATCTTCTCCCAGATGGCGTAGCCGTGCGGCTTGATCACCATGCAGCCGCGCACGTCGCTGTGCTCGGCCATGTCGGCCTTCAACACCAAGTCGTTGTACCACTGGGCGTAGTCGGTTTCGCGCTTGGTCAGTTGATCGCTCATGCGGGGCGGTTTTATGGTATTATTTTTGTTCCAATGCCAACGGGCCGCGAAAGTAAGGGCTGCCCATGGCCGAATGAACGCCTGCCATACGATGAGACTCCGCCCGCATACCGCCCTGTTGCCCCTCTTGCTGCTGATGGCCTCCGCCTGCAGCACCTTGCAGGAAACCGCCATGTCCGGCGATGATGTGTATGATATACCGGACCGTTCGGTGGTGGCCATGGCTCCGGCGCCCCGGGATACCGAGGCCCCGCCCGCTACGGATGATTACTACGACCCCGCTGAATCGGCACGGGCCGAAAGCGCGCAGCGCGGGTATTACGACCTGGCCTATAACGACCCTTACTGGTACAATTACGGCCGCTTCGGCTTCGGCAGTTCCATCAGCTCCTTCGGTCCGGGCTTCGGCATGGGCCTGAGCTACGGGTGGCCCACTAGCTTCGGCAGTATGAGCATCGGCTATGGCACGGGCTACGGCTCCTGGGGCTACGACCCGTACTGGAGCAACAGCTGGGTCAGCGGGTACGGCTACAATCCGTACAGCCCCTTCGGCTACGGGCATCCGTTCGGTTACTACGGCTATGGTAACTACGGCTACGGTTATGGCGGTTATGGCATGGGCTATGGCCCCTACCAAGGCCCTTGGGGCGGATGCTACGGGTGCTACGAACCCATCGGCTACCAGAACCTGGTGTATTCCCACCGCCCGTCCGTGGCATCCGGTGTTGCCGGTTCCACCGTGCCCGGCACGCCGCGAATGGCCGTCCGGAATCCGGCGAGCCTGTTGACGCCGCCCCAAGCCGCTGAAACACCCGCTTTCCGCCAGGACCGGGAAGGGAACCGCAGGACCGACCGGATCACCGTGCCTGAAGCACCCACCCGCCAATTGGAGCGTCGGCCCGCGCAGCGGCCTACCCGCACTTTCGACCTTGACCATGCACGCCCCTCCCGCTCCACCGGCGGTGACTTTGGCGGCGGCGGCGGCCGTACGGTCAGCCCACGGCCCCGTTGATACGGGCCCAGCCTTTGGACATGAACCTGAAACACCACATCCTCCTTTTCGCCGCCTGCCTGCTTCTGGGCGTGCATGCCACTTTCGGCCAGAATGAGGAAGACGCCTTGCGCTTTTCCAGCCTGTTGCCCGGTGGCACGGCCCGTAGCTGGGCCTTGGGAGGGGCCATCGGGGCCATAGGGGCGGACCCGGGCAGCATCACCACCAATCCCGCCGGATTGGGCCTCTATAACACGAGCGAGGTCTCGTTCACGCCGCAATTCGAGGTGAACACGGCCAAGTCCACCCATTACGGACTTTCCACTTCGGACAACGACAACCGGTTCAGCTTCAACAATCTGTCGCTTATCCTGAGCTACCCCAGTGAAGCGGGCAAGGCGTGGCGCGGTGGTGTGTTCGGCCTTTCACTCGACCGCCAAGCCAGCTTCCACTGGGAAGAGCATGCCAAGGGAGTGGACGTTCCGAGCACCATTCTGCAGAAGTTCGTCAATGAGGCCAATGGCATTTCGCCGGCCGACCTGGAAACCAGACTGCCCTTCACCAGCGACCTGGCCTACATGACCTATGGCATCGACCCGCTGGACACCACCGCCAATACCTACCGGAGCGCCGTACCCTTCGGAACGGCCATCGGGCAGGACCATATGACCAGCACCGCCGGCCGGTTGAACACGACCAGCTTCTTCTATGCAGGCAACTATATGGACCGGCTGTATCTCGGTGCATCCATCGGGTTCACCGGGCTGCGGTACCAGCGGGAAATGACCCATGCCGAGACCATGCCTGCCGATACATCCTTCGACATGGAAAGCTTGGCCTACAAAGAACACCTGCTCACCACGGGGAATGGTATCGACCTGAAGGTGGGCGTGCTGGCCAGGGCCGGGAAGAATGTGCGGCTGGGCTTGGCATTCCAGAGCCCGAAGTGGCTCCAGATGAGCGATTCGTATGCCTACGACATGTCCACTGAGTTCCGTTCGCCGGACAGCAATGGGGATACGCAATATGCCCTTTCCTCCCCGGACGGCACCTTCAACTACCGCATCCGCACCCCGTGGAGCGTCCTGGCCTCCGCCGCCTTTGTGGCCGGGCAGCACGGCCTGGTGAGCGTCGATTATGCGTACACGGACTTCAGGCAATCGAAGCTGAACAAGAGCTCGGACCTGCTGGACCCGTACGACTTCAGCAAGGAGAACGAGGTGCTGAACAATTCGACCCGCGCCACCCACAGCCTTCGGGTGGGCACCGAATGGCGGGCCGGAGCCTGGTACTTCCGGGCGGGCTGGGGAATTTGGCCGGATGCCTATGCGGAGAGCGACCCGCGGCATGGAACGGCCTACAAGCGGTACACGGCCGGCATCGGCTACCGCACGGGGCGCCTGAGCGTGGACTTCACGGCCGTCCACGGTACGCGGGACACCAGCTACTTCCAGTATGACCCAGGCCTGGTGCAAGCCACGAACGTCCGCCTGAACGACACGCGCGGCATGCTCACGTTGGCCTTCCGGCCTTGAGCACCGGTCGGGACCTGAGCCCTGAGGCAAGGGCTTCCCAATGAAAAAGCCTCCCGCGGGAGGCTTTTTCATTGGGAGCGGATCGTTGATCACTTGGTGCCAAGTACCTCGTTCACCACGGAATCATCCACCAGGATGCGGCCGCAGTGCTCGCACACGATGATCTTCTTGTGGCTGGCGATGTCCAGCTGGCGCTGCGGGGGGATGGCGTTGAAGCATCCGCCGCAGGAGCCGCGCTCCACAGCCACCACCGCGAGGCCGTTGCGTGCATTGCCCCGGATCCGGTGGTAGGCCTTCAGTAGGCGCTCCTCCACCAATGCAGCAGCCGCATCGCTCTTCTTGACGAGCTCCTTCTCTTCCTTCTCGGTCTCGGCTACGATCTCGTCCAATTCTTTCTTCTTCAGGTCAAGGTCCTTCTTGCGGTCCTTGTACAGCCTCTTGCTCTCCTCCACTGCGGCGCTCTTGGCCTCGATCGCCAACTTGCCTTCCTTGATCCGCTTCTCGGCCAGTTGGATCTCCAGGTTCTGGAATTCGATCTCCTTGCCCAGGGAATCGTACTCCCTGTTGTTGCGCACCTTGCTCTGCTGCGCCTCGTACTTCTTGATGCTCGCCTTGGCGTCCTTGATGAAGTTCTGCTTGTCCGACACGGCCGTCTCGGCCTCCTTGAGGTCCTCGGCCAGCTTGTTCATGCGGGTTTCAAGGCCCACCACCTCATCCTCCAGGTCCTGCACCTCCAGGGGCAGTTCGCCGCGTTGGGTGCGGATCTTGTCCACCAGGGAATCAAAATGCTGCAGACGGTACAGCCCCTCGAGTTTTGCCGCCACGGCCTGCTCGGCCTTGGTGGCTGTTTTCGCGGGCTTAGCCTCCTCGGCGGTCTTTGTTGCGGTCTTCGCCATGGGTCAATGAAAATGAATGGGATTGGTGCCCGTTTCCGACAAACGGGTGGCAAAGGTAGGCAGAATCCGGGCTAACCGGCGCTGGACCAGGACCGGGGTGAACCGTTCGCTCTCAAAATGGCCGATGTCGGCCAAGAGCAACCGGCCCTCAGGCAGGAAAAAATCATGGTACTTCACATCCCCGGTCACATAGGCATCCGCCTTGGCGGCCAAGGCTTTGCCGATCAGGAAGGCGCCCGAGCCGCCGCAAAGGGCCACACGCTTTACCGGCCTGTTCCGCAAGGCGGTATGCCGGATGGCGGGTGGACCGAAAACGGCCTTCAGCCGGTCCAGGAACTCCGTTTCAGGGATGGCCTCATCAAACTCTCCCACCAGGCCGCTGCCCACCCCGTGGTGCCGGTTCAGGAGCGGGTACAGGTCATAGGCCACCTCCTCATACGGATGGGCAGCTTCCATGGCGGTAACCACGGCCTGCTGCACGGTGGCCGGGCAGATCACCTCCACCCGCACCTCGTGCTCCCCGTGGCGCATGCCCTTCTCTCCCACGAATGGGTCCGTGCCTTCACCCGCCCGGAAAGTGCCGGTCCCTTCGAGGTTGAAGCTGCATTCATCATAGGCCCCCACCCGGCCTGCCCCCGCGGCAAACATGGCATCCCGCACCGCATCCGCGTGGTCCTTGGGCACAAAGACCGCCAACTTCTGCAACTGCCCCGGTTTGGGATCAAGGACGTGCAGCGGCTTCAGGCCAAGGCGGGCGGCCATCTCCCCGCTCACCCCATCGATCACGTTGTCCAGGTTGGTGTGGATGGCATAGATGGCCACGTTGTTCCGCACGGCGGCCAGGATGGTGCGCTCCACATCCGTGGCGCCGGTGAGGCTTTTCAGCCCTTTGAAGATCACCGGATGGTGCGTGATGACCAGGCCGCAACCCTTCTCCACGGCCTCCGCCACCACGGCCTCGGTGCAATCCAGGGTAAGCAGGGCTGCCTTGACGTCCTGGTCCGGGTGGCCCGTCTGCAGGCGGCTGTTGTCGTACTCCTCCTGCAACATGGGCGGTGCCCATTGCTCCAACTCTTGGATGACCTCCTTGATCTTCATGCTCTTCGGAATCGGAGCGCCAAGGTACCGTGAGCATGCATGACCGATCCGGCCAGGCCCTCTCCATGGGTGCGCTTTACTGGCGAGGCCGGTCCCGGGTGATCCCGCGGAAGGCTGTTCCAATATTCACATCGTGGTTATATTTTCGCCATGTCGTGGCGATTTTTACAAACCTGGATAACTTTGGTGTGCCATGAAGAACCGCAATATCGCCACAGCCATCGCGGCTGCGTTGAAGGATACCCCCGTGGTGCTGGTGAACGGTGCCCGGCAGACCGGCAAGACCACCTTGGTGCGCGATATCGCCCGGAAGCGCAAGGCCGTTTACGTCACCTTGGACGACCACGGCATGCTGCACGCCGCATTGAACGACCCGGCCGGCTTCGTGGAATCCCTTGGTCCGTTCGCCGTGGTGGATGAAGTGCAGAACGCCCCGAACATCTTCCGGGCCATCAAGGCCTCGGTGGACCGCGACCGAAGGCCGGGGCGCTTTCTCCTCACCGGCAGCGCCAATGTGCTGGCCCTGCCGCGCATGGGCGATTCGCTCGCCGGCCGCATGGAGATCATCTCCATGCACCCCTTCGCGCAGGATGAGCTCGCCGGCCGTAGGAGCGCCTTCATCGATACGCTCTTCAAGTCCCGGATCCCGCTGGGCTACACCGACGCCGCCGGCATGGCCTCCATGGCGCGGCGTGTCTTCGCGGGTGGCTACCCGGAAGTGCGCCAGCGCCGGGATGGTGCCCGCCGCCATGCCTGGTATCAGGCCTATATCGCCACCATCCTTCAAAAGGACGTGCGCGACATCAGCAACATCGCCGACCTTACCACGCTGCCGAGGCTGCTGACGCAGCTGGCCCTGCGCAGCGCCAACCTGCTCAACCTGGCCGATATCTCCCGCGACCTGGACATCCCCCACTCCACCCTGCGGCGCTATATGGCGCTGCTGGAGGCCACCTTCCTGTTGACACCGCTGCAGCCTTGGCATGCCTCACGCGCCAAGCGCCTGGTGAAATCGCCCAAGGTCCACCTTGCCGATACCGGCTTCGCCGCTTGGCTGTGCGGCGCCGCCGCCCCATCGCAATTGGCGGCAGGCCCCAACTGGGGGCACCTGTTGGAAAGTTTCCTGGTGAACGAACTCCGGAAGATGGCCACTTGGGCCAAGCTGCCGGTGGCACCCTACCACTTCCGCA
Source organism: Flavobacteriales bacterium (assembly GCA_023382455.1). Lineage (GTDB taxonomy): Bacteria > Bacteroidota > Bacteroidia > Flavobacteriales_F > PHOS-HE28 > PHOS-HE28. The sequence continues at coordinate 62,802 of JAHDVX010000009.1, read as the reverse complement.
TGGATACCGGCAAGGAAGTGGACCTGGTGCTGGAGGATCCAGCCGGGCGTGTCGTGGGCATCGAAGTGAAAGCCTCGGCGAGCATCGGACCGCGCGACCTCAGTGGCCTGTCGGAGCTGCGAAACGCCGCCGGGAAGCACTGGGTGCGGGGCATCGTACTGCACACCGGGGCTTCGGTCACCCCGTTCAGCAAGGACCTGCATGCCGTTCCGCTGAGCGCCGTCTGGGAATGGTAGGCTTGTAAATTTCACCACTTTGTGGCGATATTTCAACCACGCTATGGCAATTTGAACTGCCAATGCAGCGGAAGGCCGCCCCGTAACCACAAGGTCTTGGAGATCCCATGGGAAGCTTGGCGCAACGCATTCCTCCCGGCTGCCCATCTTTGGCCTCCATGTCCTTCCTGCGGCTGGCCCTCCTCCCCTTCTCCTGGCTCTATGGCCTGGTGTTGCGCCTGCGCCACGCCGGCTACGACCTCGGGTGGCTGCGGGCTAAAAGCGCCGATGTGCCCACCATCACGGTCGGCAATATCGCCTTGGGAGGCACGGGGAAGACCCCCCATGTGGAACTTGTGCTCCGCACCTTGTTGGACGGCCAAGGAAGCGATCCCGTCCCGGTGCTGGCCACCCTGAGCCGGGGGTACGGCCGCAAGGGCACCGGGTTTGCCGAAGTGTCCATGGAAAGCGATGCGGCCAGCGTGGGCGACGAACCGCTGATGTTGAAGCGCAAGTTCAGTGGCGTGCACGTGTTCGTAGGGGCGGACAGGGCCCAGGCGGTTGCCGGGATCCGGGAACGCGTACCGCAGTTGCGGGCCGTCATCCTGGACGATGCCCTGCAACATCGGGCCTTCCGGTCCAGCCTGAACATCGTGCTCACCACCTGGCAGCGCCCATGGAATGAGGACCACCTGCTGCCTGCGGGCAACCTGCGCGACCTGCCCTACCGCGCCCGGCAGGCCGAGGTGGTGATCGTGACCAAATGCCCGGAGCGCCCTTCACACCAAGCACGCGAGGCCTGGCGGCGAAAGCTGCGCCTCCTGCCCCGGCAAGCCCTCTTCTTCAGCGGGCTGCGGTACGAAGCTCCCAGGCCGTTGGCTTCCACAGGGGATGTCCATCAAGGTCCGGATACCGCGGCCCTCCTGCTCACCGGCGTGGCCGACCCTGCCCCGTTGGCCGCGCATGTACGAGGCCTTTTCGGCACCGTTCGCCACTTGGCCTACAGCGACCATCACGCCTTCAGTGAAAAAGAGCTGGAGCATGTGGCGGCGGTTTTCAATAGCTTCGCCACCAGCCGAAAAACACTGATCACCACCGAAAAGGATGCTGCGCGCCTCGGCACCGCCGCCCTGAACGGCCCTTTGCGGGGCATTCCCGTGGCAGTGATCGGCATCCGATCCATCATCCTGGACCAACCACACGAATTCGAAGCACTGATCCGATCCCATGTTGCAACGCATCCAGCGCATCGCTGACCACCTGAAGAAAGCCACCGGCGGCTTCGTGCCCGAGACCGGCATCATCCTGGGCACCGGCCTCAGCGGCCTGGGCAAGGAGATCGACGTGAAACACGCAATCGCCTACAAGGACATCCCGGAGTTCCCCGTGAGCACCGTGGAAGGGCACCCCGGCAAGCTGCTCTTCGGCCTGCTGGGCGGCAAGCCGGTGGTGGCCATGCAAGGCCGCTTCCACTACTACGAAGGCTGGACCATGCCGGAGGTGATCCTGCCCGTGCGGGTGATGAAGCTGATCGGCATCCAACGGCTCTTCGTGAGCAACGCCTGCGGCGGGGTGAACGCAGGCTTCGAGACCGGCGACCTGATGATCATCACGGACCACATCAACCTTTTCCCCAACCCGTTGATCGGCCCCAACATCGACGCCTTCGGCCCGCGCTTCCCGGACATGAGCGAGGCCTATGACCACGGCCTGGTGGCCCGTGCCAAGGCCATTGCCAAGGCGAACAACATCCCGGTGCGCACCGGCACCTACGTGGGCCTCACGGGCCCCACGCTGGAAACCCCGGCGGAATACCGCTATGTGCGGATCATCGGCGGGGATGCGGTGGGCATGAGCACCGTGCCGGAGGTGATCGCCGCTCGGCAGATGGGACTGCCCTGCTTTGCCATGAGCGTGATCACCGACATGGGCGTGGAGGGCCGCATTGAAAAGACCACCCACGAGATGGTGCAGCGCGTGGCCGAAAAAGCCGAGCCCAGCTTGACGCTGATCATGCGGGAGATGGTGGCCGGAAGCTAAATACAGGACGCCCACCAGCGGGAACCGCGGGAATAGCATGTTACGGGAAGCGGATTCCCGTCGCACCTTTGCAGGCTAATCGCCTCTGGGGCCAGAGGTGCAAGAACAAGCATGAAGGCGGACAACAAGCAGAATGCTCCCCATTGGAGCGAGAAGTGGGAATTGGTCGTAGGCTTGGAGGTGCACGCCCAGTTGCTCACGGAGAGCAAGGCCTATTCCAGCGACCCCAACGCCTACGGCGACCGGCCCAACACACTGGTGGGCCCGGTGACGCTGGCGCTGCCCGGCACCCTGCCGGTACCGAACACCAAGGTGATCGACCATGCCATCAAGCTGGGCCTGGCCTGCGGCTGCACCATCGCGCCGCGCATGCACTACGCCCGCAAGAACTACTTCTACCCCGACCTGCCCAAGGGTTACCAGATCACGCAGGACACCACGCCCATCTGCACCGGCGGGGCCATCACCATCACCACCGCTGATGGCGGTGAAAAGGCCATCACGCTCACCCGCATCCACATGGAGGAGGATGCCGGGAAGAGCCTGCACGACGTGGATCCCTTCAACACGCTGATCGACCTGAACCGGGCCGGGGTGCCCCTGGTAGAGATCGTGAGCGATCCCGTGATCCATTCCTCCCAGGAAGCCTACGACTACCTGGTGGAAGTGCGCCGCCTGGTGCGCTACCTGGACATCTGCGACGGCAACATGGAGGAAGGCAGCCTGCGTTGCGATGCGAACATCAGCATCCGTCCGAAGGGTTCCCCGACCTTCGGAACGCGCACGGAGGTGAAGAACCTCAACAGCTTCAAGAACGTGCAGCGCGCCATTGAACACGAGGCCCAGCGGCAAAGCGAGATCCTGGACGCGGGTGGCAGCATCACCATGGAGACGCGCAACTTCGACGCGGCCAAGGGGATCACCACGAGCCTGCGCAGCAAGGAGATGGCGCATGACTACCGCTACTTCCCGGAACCCGACCTTCAGCCGCTCACGGTGAGCGAGGCCAGGAAAGACGCGGTACGCAAGGCCATGCCGCCATTGCCGCGCGAACTGCGGGCCAAGTACACGGGCGAATATGGCCTGAGCGCCTACGATGCAGAGGTGCTCACTGATGACAAGGGAACCGCCCTGTACTACGAAGCGGTGGTGGCGGCGCTCTCCGGAACGAATGGCAAAAAGCCGTACAAGCAGGCCGCCAACTGGGTGATGGGCGATGTACGATCCTGGGTGAATGAAAATGGCCTGACACTCGCGGACCTGCCGATCACACCGGAACGGCTCGCCGGCCTGGTGGAGTTGATCGAAAGCGGCAAGGTGAGCCACACCTTGGCCTCCCAGAAGCTTTTCCCGTTGATGCTGGGCAATCCGGGCAGCGCAGCCGAGCTGGCCCAGTCCAACGGCCTGTTGCTGGACGTGGATGCCTCGGCCATCGAGGACGCGGTGCGTGCGGCCATGGGCCGGTACCCGGACAAGGTGCAGGCCTATCGCAGTGGCAACAAGGGCCTGCTCGGCCTGTTCATGGGTGAAGTGATGAAAGCCACGAAGGGCAAGGCCGACCCGCGCGCGGCCAATGAGACCGTAAAACGCATGCTCGAACAAGAATGAACAAGAACCTGACCCTTTTCCTTTCCACGGCATTGCTGATCCTGGCCAGTTGCGGATCGCATCCCGAGGAGCGTACGGTCACCGCCCGGATCGATGGGGCGGCAGGCCAGACGCTCTACTTCGACAAGTTCGTGGCCAACAAACCGGTCCATGTGGACAGCACCGTACTGGACGCCCAAGGCAATGGGGTGATCAGCCTCCCCCCCATGCCGTTGGACTTCTATGCACTCACACTCGGGAACGACAAGATCCTGGTGCTGCTGCTGGACAGCGCAGAGAACGTCACCGTGTCGGCCCGGTTGGACTCCATGGCCTTCCCGACCAGCATTGAAGGCTCGGTGAACACCTCCCTGATGCATGGCTACTTCAAGGAAGCCAAGGCATTCGATGACCAGCGCACCGCACTGGCCAACCGCCTGCGCTCGAACCCGCAAGACAGCACCGCCATGTCGGAGTTCGCCACACTGAACAAGGAATTCATGGAAAAGAGCAAGTCGTTCGTAAAGGAACACATGAGCTCCCCTGCGGTTCTCGCCGCATTGAACCGGCTCAACATCCAGGAAGAGCTTCCCCTGTTCCAGCAGGTGCGTGACTCTCTCCGCACCACCATTGGAGGGAGCGAATACTTCAAGGGATTCCGTGACCAGGTGGACCGCATGACCCAGCAGTTGCTGGCCCAGAAGCAGCAGGAGGAGCAGCAGGCCAAGCTGGACAACCTGATCCCCGTAGGGAGCGAAGCCCCGGACTTCACCCAGAACAGTCCGGAAGGGAAGCCGATCAGCCTGAGCAGCCTGCGGGGCAAGGTGGTGCTCATCGATTTCTGGGCCAGCTGGTGCCGTCCGTGCCGCATGGAAAACCCGAATGTATTGCGGGTGTACAACAAGTACCACAACAAGGGTTTCGAGATCCTCGGTGTGAGCTTGGACAAGACCAAAGAGGCCTGGACCGGGGCCATCAAGCAAGATGGATTGCCGTGGAAGCATGTGAGCGACCTGCAATTCTGGAACAACGCCGTGGCGCAGCAATATGGCGTATCCGCGATTCCCTACACCGTGCTCGTGGACCGGGAAGGCAAGGTGTTGGCCAAGAACCTGAGGGGGCCGGCGCTGGAGGAGAAACTGGCCGAGGTGTTGAAGTGAGGGGCAGTTGGCAGGGGCAGTAGGCAGGCGCAGTAGGCAGGGGCAGTTTTCACAAGATGCAGTTGAACCTTCCGGCTCCTTTCCGCCTTCTGTGCGTGGTGCTCACAACGCTTTTCGGTGAAGTGGCGGTCTTGGGCCAAGGCTACTTCCAGCAGCAAGTGGGCTACCGGATCCAGGTACGGTTGGACGATGCCGCGCACATGCTGCACGCCACGGAGGAGTTTGATTACACCAATCATTCACCGACGGCCTTGGACACGTTGTGGATCCATCTGTGGCCCAACGCATACGGAAGCCGTAATACAGCGCTATGCTGGCAGCACGACAGCCAGAACGACTTCGACCTTCACTTCGCTTCCCCAGAGGAACGCGGCTTCATCGATAGCCTGGACTTTCACGGCAATGGGCAGCGATTGGCGTGGGGGCTTCAAGCCAACAACCCCGACATCGCTTGGGTTGTCCTGGCTGAACCGCTCAAGCCAGGCGGTACGGTAACCATCTCCACCCCGTTCCGGGTAAAGGTGCCGGATGCCCGGTTTTCCCGGCTGGGGCATACCGGACAGGCTTACTACATCACGCAGTGGTATCCCAAACCCGCGGTTTACGACGCACAAGGATGGCATGCCATGCCCTATCTCTCACAGGGCGAATTCTATTCCGAGTTCGGCTCCTTTGATGTGACGGTCACCCTTCCGACGAACTACGTGGTAGGTGCCACAGGTATTCTGAAGGACAACCCGGCGGAAGAGGCCTGGATGGATTCGCTGGCCGCACTTCCCATGCCCAAGGCCGGATCCAATGTATTCCCACCCTCGGCCAAACGCAGCAAGACCCTGCGGTTCATGCAGGACAGCGTGCATGATTTCGCGTGGTTCGCAGACAAGCGCTTCCTGGTGCGCACCGGGGAAGTGACCTTGCCCCACACCGGCCGCACTGTGGAAACGCAAGTGCTCTTCACCCCCGCCAACGCCGGGCTCTGGGCGGATGCCATCACATACGTGAATGAAAGCGTGCGCCTGTACAGCCAGTGGGTGGGCGACTACCGCTATGCGCGATGCACGGCCGTGGACGGCACCATTGCGGCCGGCGGCGGCATGGAGTACCCGATGATCACCATCATCGGGAACATGGGCAGCAAGCGCAGCCTGGACCAGGTGATCGCACACGAGGTGGGCCACAATTGGTTCTACGGCATGCTGGCCAGCAACGAGCGCGACCATCCGTGGATGGACGAGGGCATGAACAGCTTCTTCGAGATGCGCTACATGCGCGAGCGCTATACGAACATACTGGAAAGGGATGTCAGCGGATTCCCTATCGCGATCATCAACAAAGGCAAGGGCGTCAATTATCGCTACCAGAACGAACTGATGTACCGCTTCAATGCCCGGCGCAATTGGGATTCCCCAACGGGCAGCACGTCCACCGCATTCAGCGAACTGGACTATGGCACCACGGTCTATGCCAAGAGCGCGCTGGTATTCGACCAGCTCTTCGCCTCCCTCGGCCCTGCGCGGTTCGATTCCTGCACGCAAGCCTACTTCCACCGATGGGCCATGCGGCATCCGCAACCCGCCGATTTACGGGCCAGCTATGAAGCAGCAAGCGGCGAGAACCTCGATTGGTGCTTCGGGGAATTGATCGGCACTGCGGACAAGGTGGACCTCAAGGCCCGCAGGCTGAAAGGCGGAATGTTCATGTGGCGGTCCTCCGCCGCGAAGGGCTTTCCCTTCCCCGTGACGGCATGGAACGGCGCGGATAGTCTGGGCACCGTCTGGTTGGACAGCAGCCCCGGGCGCAACACGGCGGAACTGCCTTGGCGCGATGCCACCCGAGTCCGGATCGATGCCGGAAAACGTACGCTGGACATCGACCGCCGGAACAACGAGGTGCACCGTTCGGCCTTGTTGAAGCGTTCCCGGTTGCCGGCCACCCAATTCCTCCTCGGGCTGGAGCAGGATGATCGGCGAAGCATCCATTGGTTGCCCGCTGTAGGCTACAACACGCACGACGGTTGGATGGCCGGGCTGGCATTGCACAACACCACCTTCCCCTCGCAACAATTGGAATGGGTGGCGGCCCCGCTATACGGGCTCGGCAGCGGCAGGCTCGCCGGAGGTGCCCGGATCACCTGGCACCAGGACCGCCTGCGCAGCAAGCTGCTCCGGAACATCCAGGTCGGGCTATCGGGCTTCTCGGCATCCCTTTACAACGCCAGCGCCGTGGAACAGTGGTACCAGCGCCTGGTACCGTCGGTCACGCTGTACCCGCGGCTGAAGCCTACCGGGGCCGGGGCCTCCATCGGCTACCGCAGCATCCTGCTCTGGGAGCATGCGCAGGGCAATCTCGAAACCACGGACGGACCGCAGCCCATTGACCTCACGGATCGAAGCATCTATCACGAGGCGAGCGTGAAACTATCCCGCACCACCGGCTTCAATCCGTTCGACATCTCCTTGGTCTCGCTCAACAGCGAGGCATTCAACCGGATCGCGATGGATGCCGAGTGGAGCGCGATCTATGACGAGCGGAAACACCGCATCTCCATTCGCGCCTTTGCCGGCACCTTCCTCCGCAAGGACCGCGCGCTGATGCAACCCGCGATGGGCTGGCGGATGTATTGGGGCAGCAGCGGCCTGTTGTACGACCACCTCTACATCGACCGGCAATACACGGGGCAGAACACCGCGGCCCAGTTCAACATTGAGCAGGGCGGATTCCGTACACCTACGGCCGTGGGCACCAGCGACACGTGGATCGCCGCAATGAACCTTGAGGCCGATTTCCCCTTCGCCTTGCCGCTCACCGCCTTCGCCAGCTATGGCGCGGCCCCGGTCACGGTGGTCACCCCGACCGGAAAAAGCACGGACTGGCGCGGCAACTGGGAGGCGGGGATCGGCGTGCGCATCTGGCGCGACCGGGTGGAGATGTGGGTGCCCTTGGCCTTCTCGGACGACATCCAAAAGGAACAGGACCTGCGCGGCTTCACCTTCACCGATAGGATCCGCTTCGTGCTGGCCCTGGAGAAGCTCGATCCCACGCGGGCGGTGCGGGAACTGCCGCATTGACCCCCGGCCGGTGCGAAGCCCCTACCTTGGCCTTCGCGGGCCCGACAATCCCCCGAACATCATGAACAATCCACGGAATGCGCTTGCCGCCGCCCTGCTTTTGGGCACCGCCACCGCCTTTGGGCAGGTTTATCTTTCAGGGGACGTGAAGCATGCTCCGGACGCAGCCGCGGTCCGCATCACGTTCTACAACAACACCATCGAATACACGGAGGTCACGGCGGCCTCCACCCTGCTGGACAGCAGCGGGCATTTCGCCTTCCGCATTCCATGGGATGCGGCCAAACCGGCTTCCCTGACCATCGCCGATCAATACACGAAACTGTTCCTTTCCCCGGGCGACAGCCTCCACTTCACCGTGGACTATGCCCGCTTCGATTCCACGCTGCATTACAGCGGCAAGGGGGCCGAGGCGAACAACTACCTGGCCGCCGATGTCCTGGGGAATTTTGGATACGCCGCCAGCACCTACATGGCCTATTCCGACGGCAATAAATACAAGCTGTTCGTGGACAGCGTGGAACGCCTGAGCAATGCCTTGTGGAAACGCTACGACAAGCCGGGCATGAGCCAAGCATTCCGGGACTACATGCGGCCCGAACTGCAATACCGCTTCGTCAATCCCCGGTACATGTTCCAGGTGGGATACAACCGGGAGAAGAAGGAATTCTACACGAAGGAAGTGCCGCCGGGATATTTTGATTTCCTCGATGCGATCGATCGGAACGACCAGGCCGCCGCGGACAACGGCACCTACGCGCTCGCCTTGGACCGCTACCTCAGCACCCTGCACGACAGCAAATTCAACTGGAACGACTCCCTGCCCAAGGAGGAGCAACGGAAGGCCTGGATCCGCGGGAACTACAACTTCCGCAAGGGCACATTCACCGGCAAGGTGCTGGACCACCAGTTGACCTCCTTCATGAAGGGCCGCATTGAACAGGGGCAGGTACCGCCCGCATTCCTGGATTCCCTGGTGGGGGATTACCGCACGACCTGCCGCAACCCGGAGTATGTTGCGATCATCGACCGCCTGCTCCAGGTGGCCAAGCAAGTGGCACCGGGCCAACCGGCACCGGACGCCGCCCTGGTGGACAGCGCGGGCCTGGAGGTGAAGCTTTCCTCCTTCCGCGGCAAAGTGGTCTTCATCGATTTCTGGGCCACGTGGTGCGCGCCATGCAGGGTATCCCTGCCGAAGTCGTACGCCTTGACGGAAGAATACAAGGGCCGCACGGACGTTGCCTTCCTCTTCGTGAACGTGAACGACACGCCGGAGCGTTGGCGCGGCTACCTGCGCAAGGAGCAGCCGCCGGGCCACAACCTGTTTGCCACGGAAGAGCAGTCCAACGCCATACGGAAGGCCTTCAACTTCGACGGCATCCCGCACTATGTGCTGCTGGACCGGGAAGGTCGTTTCATCGACCCCAACGTGATGGGCGCAGAGGCCGCAGGGCCACTGATCGAGGAGGCCCTGAAGTAGCGCGTGCTTCCCGTTGCCATCTTTGGGCCCGATGCAGCCCGGCCGGAAGATCTATTTCCTGAGCGATTTCCACCTTGGTGCACCCGATGCGGAAAGCAGCCTGGTGCGCGAAAAGCGTATCACGGCCTTCCTGGACGAGGCGGCCAAGGACGCGGCGGAGATCATTCTGCTGGGCGACCTCTTCGACTTCTGGTTCGAGTGGAAAAAGGCCGTGCCGCGCGGTTTCACCCGCCTGCTGGGCAAATTGGCCGAGCTCACGGACCGAGGACTGCCGGTGCATCTCTTCATCGGCAACCACGACATGTGGATCTTCGATTACCTGCCGAAGGAGACCGGCGTGGTCCTGCACCGGGAGCCGGTGGTGCGCGAGATCGGGGGCAAGCGCTTCCTGATCGGGCACGGCGACGGGCTGGGCCCCGGCGACCACGGCTACAAATTCATCAAGCAGGTCTTCCGCAACCCGGTGTGCCAATGGCTCTTCGCCCGGCTGCACCCCAACTTCGCGCTGTGGCTGGGCGACTTCTGGAGCGGGCGCAGCCGGAAAAAGAGCTACGAGAACGACCGTAAGTGGCTGGGCGCCGACAAGGAATGGCTGGTGCAATACTGCGGGGAATTGCTGCGGAAGGAGCACTTCGACTTCTTCATTTTCGGCCACCGGCATTTACCGGTGGACATGGAAGTGAAGCATGCTGCAGGGTCCCTTGCAGGAGACCCGGCGGGAGCAGGAAGGGAGGGCCCGGCGGCCAGGCCTATCGGCAACCATGCTCGCTACATTAACCTGGGCGACTGGATCACCCACTTCACCTATGCCGTGTTTGACGGCAATGGACTGAAGCTGATGAAGCGCAAGGGAGACGGGCCGCTTTCCACGGATGTGCGGATCACGGGCGGACCGGCGGTGTAGGGCTGTTATCTCTTCCCTCCCAGGCGCTCCACCAGGTCCACCAGGCGGGCGCTGTATCCGTACTCGTTGTCGTACCAGCCCATGATCTTCACCATATTGCCCACCACGCTGGTGAGCTTGGCGTCGAAAATGCAGCTGGCGGGATCGCCCACGATGTCCACGCCCACGATGGGATCCTCGGTGTAGCGCAGGATGCCTTTCATGCGGCCTTCGGCAAGCTCCTTGAAGTAGGCGTTGATCTCCTCCTCGCTCTTGAGGTTGCGCACGCGGCAGGCGATGTCGGTGATGGACCCGTCCGGCACGGGCACGCGGATGCCGGTGCCGCCCAGGCGGCCGTCCAGCTTGGGCAGCACGCGCGTGACGGCCTTGGCCGCGCCGGTGGTGGTGGGGATGATGCTGACGGCGGCGGCGCGCGCACGGCGCAGGTCGCGGTGCGGTGCGTCGTGGAGGCGTTGGTCGCTGGTGTAGCTGTGCACCGTGCTGATGAAGCCGTCCTCGATGCCGCAAAGCTCATCAAGGCCAAGGATCATGGGCGCGGCGCAGTTGGTGGTGCAGCTGGCGTTGCTGATGATGTCCTCGTTACCATCCAATATCCCGTCGTTCACGCCAAGCACCACGGTCTTGGTGGTCTTGTCCTTGGCGGGCGCGGAGAGCACCACCTTCCTGGCACCGGCATGCAGGTGCTTTCCCGCGAGTTCCTGCGTAAGGAAGTGGCCGGTGCATTCGATCACCACATCAATACCCAGCTCCTTCCATGGCAACTCGGCCGGGTCCGCTTTGGCGAACACCTTCACCTTGCGCCCCCCGATGAAAAGGTGGTCGGCATCGCTGCCCACCTCTTCCGAAAACCGGCCATGCACCGAATCGTACTTGAACAGGTGTGCGAGCGTGCGTGTGTCGGCGAGGTCGTTCACGGCCACCAGCTCCAGGCCATCGCGCTGCAGCAGGATACGGGTGGTGATGCGGCCGATGCGCCCGAAGCCGTTGATGGCGATGCGGAGGTTGCTCATGACTGTATGGTGGGGGTTCGATCGGTTGAACAGTTGGCTGGGTGATTGGTTCGCGCCCTATCCATTGGCGTGTTTCCAGGCATGGTAGCTGCTTCGCACCAGGGGGCCGCTTTCCACGAACAGGAAGCCGCGCATGAGGCCTTCCTCGCGGAACTTCCGGAAGCGGTCGGGATGCGAATACTCCACCACGGGCAAGTGCTTCCTTGAAGGTTGGAGGTACTGCCCGATGGTGAGCACGTCGCAGCCCACGCTGCGCAGGTCGTCCATGGTCTCCAGCACCTCATGGTCCCGCTCACCGAGGCCGAGCATGATGCCGCTCTTGGTACGCAGGCCCTCGCGCTTGGCGCGCATCAGCACCTCGAGGCTGCGGTCGTACTTGGCCTGCACGCGCACTTTGCGGGTGAGGCGGCGTACGGTCTCCACATTGTGGCTGAGCACCTCGGGACGTTCGGCCAGCACGATGGCCAGATTGTGCCATTCCCCCTTGAAATCGGGGATCAGTGTCTCGAGCTTCGTTTGCGGACAACGCCGGCGCACCGAGCGGATGGTGCGCGCCCACGTGTTGGCCCCGCCGTCGGGCAGGTCGTCCCGGTCCACGGAGGTGATCACGCAGTGCTTCACGCCCATGAGCTCCACGGAGCGGGAGACCCGCGCCGGCTCGAAGGGATCCTCCGCATCGGGCCTTCCGGTGGCCACGTTGCAGAAGCCGCAGGAACGCGTGCACGTGTTGCCCAGGATCATGAACGTGGCGGAACCCGCGCCCCAGCATTCGGCCTTGTTCGGGCAGTTGCCGCTTTGGCAGATGGTGTGCAGCCGGTGCTCGTTCACGATCGCCCGCACGCGCTTGTAGTTCTCGCCGTTGGCCAGCTTCACGCGCAGCCATTCAGGTTTGCGCCGCGCCGGTCCGGCAACGGCCCCGGTGATCTCGCTCATCGTATCTTCTTCGCACCGAAGTGCAGCGCCAAGTAGAAGTCCAGGAAGAATTGCTTGTTGTAGTCCTGCCCCTCCAGGTCGGCCATCTGGGGAAGCTTCTCCCCGTAGGCATCCATGGTGACCCCAGCCTCCAGGGCACGAATGCCGGTGTTGTTGCCGGCATATTCGAAATTGAAGGCGAAGCGCCCGAAGGCGCCCGGATAGAGCTTCATCTCGCCCAGGCCCTTGAACCACGAGGCCCGGCCGAAGATATTGTCCGCGAAATGCCTGGCCGGGTCGTACCGCTCGGTCACGATGTACTGGTAAGGGAAGGCCGGCTCACCGATCTGCAGGTACACCGGCTTGAGCAGCCCCAGGGAAGGGCCGATGCCCCAGACATAGTTGACCTCCACGGCGCTTTTGCGGATCTTTTCCGCGATGCGGTGCTTGCGCCCGTAGGTGGGCCGCACCACCACCAGGCTGTTGAGCTTGCCGTAGAAATAGCCGCGCGCGTCCTGGTAGTTGGGATTGAAGCTCTTGATCTCCTTGGGATGCTTCATCGAAACGATATCGATCCCGAACATGTGGCGGTCCTTGGCGGTGGCGTACTTGCCGTACTGGAAGGTGACGCCCCAGCCGCTGCCATGGATCATGGGCCCGCCGTAGAGCTCATGGGAATACAGCGTGCGGGCAGGGTCGTCGTACATGCTTTCCTGCGATTGCGCGCGCAGACCGGCCACCAAGGTGGCCAAAAGGAGCAGCAATGCGGTGCGCAGCATGGCGGTAGGGGCCCTCAAAGCTACGGAGGAAGGAGCAGGACCGGAACACCGTGGCAACGCGGGCGGTAAGATCCCGGAGGAAGCTTCGTTCCTTCGCGCCATGGATACCGCACACGTGACCTATTTGGGCGGGCTTCGCACCGAGGCCACCCACCTGCGCAGCGGGGAACGGATCATCACCGACGCCCCGGTGGACAACCACGGAAAGGGTGAAGCCTTCAGCCCCACCGACCTGATGAGCACTTCGCTGGCCTGCTGCATGATGACCCTGATGGGGATCGCCGCCGAGGCCAAGCAGATCCCCTTGACCGGGCTGACCGCGCGCGTGGTGAAGCACATGGCCGCCGATCCGCGCCGGGTGGCTCGCGTTGAACTGCATTTTGAACTGGACGGCAGCCATTTGGACCAACGCCAGCGGAGCATCCTGGAGCATGCCGCCCGCACCTGCCCGGTGGCCCAAAGCCTGAGCCCCGCCCTGAAGCAGGAAGTGACCTTCACCTACAAGTGACCCTATAAAACGGGAAAGCCCGGAACGGGTCCGGGCCGGGAATTGATGCAGGAATGCACCTCAGCTCGCGCGCTCAGCGGAAGGTTTCACCACCTTGCCGTAGGCCGGGCAGGAGTGGACCGACTTGCATGCACTGAACAGCAGGCTTGCCACTGCCAGGACCGCGAATACCTTGAAGAGCTTTTTCATCGTTGCTCGTGTGCTGTATCAACCTCTCAAAAGTAGCCCCTATTACCTTGTTCCCGTCCAAAATGTTTCAACGATCGACGGAGGAATCATTTTGATCGCCATGACCAGCAGCCCGCTTCCCCCTGATCCTCCGCAAATACCGGCCCTGGATCCCGACTGGCTCCAATGGCTGGAAGCGGAGTTCGGCGCCCCCTATTTCGCCGACCTGAAGCGCTTCCTGGTGACCGAACGCGCCCGGCATACGGTGTATCCCCGGGGCGGTGATATCCTGCGCGCCTTCCAGCTCACCCCGTTCGATGCCGTGCGCGTGGTGATCCTGGGGCAGGACCCGTACCACGGCCCCGGGCAGGCGCACGGGCTCTGCTTCTCGGTGCCCGATGGCGTGCCCGCGCCGCCATCGCTGCAGAACATCCTCAAGGAGATCCAGCGCGACCACGGCGATTTCCAGCCCCGCAACGGGGACCTGAGCCCCTGGGCCGCACAGGGCGTGCTGCTGCTGAACACCACGTTGACCGTGCGCGCCGGCGAACCCGCATCACACGCCGGGCAGGGCTGGGAGCGGTTCACCGATGCGGCCATCAGTGCGCTTTCACGTGAACGCTCCGGCATCGTCTTCCTGCTGTGGGGCCGCCATGCGCAATCGAAGGAGGCCTTGATCGACCCGGACCGGCACTACGTGCTGAAGGCCCCCCACCCCTCCCCGCTCTCGGCCCATCGGGGCTTTCTGGGTTGCGGGCATTTCCGGCAGGCGAACGAGATCCTGGAGGCCCAGGGCGGCGTGCCGATCAACTGGACCCTCTGATGTGGCGTGCCTTGGCGCTGCTCCTGCTGCTGGCGTCCGCCTTCCATGCCGGGGCGCAGCAGCACGTGCTCGCCGTGGAGGCCGGCACGGAGCTCCCCCGCAAGTGGCGCGGCCCCTTCAAGCTCGATTCCGCCGAGGTGGAAAGGCGCACCGCCGAACTGCGCTGGGTAATGGTCGGGCAAGGCTACCTGGCCGCATCTTTCGACAGCTGCATCACGGCCAACGATACCACCCGCTGCTTCCTCCACCTCGGCGACCAATACCGTTGGGCCAGGCTCTCGGCCGGCAACCTCCCGCAGGAAATTGCCAGCGCCACCGGCTTCCGCGAACGTTTCTACCCGGACCGGCCCGTGACACCCCGCCAGGTGGCCCAGCTCCTGGAAAACTTGCTGGCCGCCTGTGAGAACAACGGATTCCCCTTCGCCACGGCCGGCCTGGACAGTCTGCGCATGGATGCGGACGGCCTCCATGCCGCCGTCAACCTGGAAAAGGGAAGGTTCGTGACGCTGGACAGCGTGGTGGTGAAGGGCAGCGCCCGCATCAGCCCAAGGTTCCTGCAAGCCCAGATCGGCATCAAGCCCGGCGACGCGTACAACGAGGCCCTGGTGCGCCGCGTGGACGACCGGGCCCGCGAGCTGCCCTTCGTGGCCACCAAGCACCCCGCCTATCTGATGTTCACGCCGGAGCACACCAAGCTTTACCTCTTCCTGGACGCCAAGCCGGCGAGCAGCTTCAACGGCATCATCGGCATCGCTCAGGACCCTGTGGACGGCAGGGTCAGGCTCACTGGCGACCTGGACCTGAAGCTGCGCAACGCCATGCACCGCGGCGAGGCCGTGCATCTGAATTGGCGCAGCCTGCAGGACCGCACCCAGGACCTGAAGGCCGGATTCAACATGCCCTTCCTCTTCAACACCCCGTTCGGCACGGACCTCGGACTGAAGATCTTCAAGCGGGACACCTCCTTCCTGGAAGTAAGCTCGCGGGCCGCCTTGGAATACCCGTTGGGACTGGGCGACAAGCTCCGCGTGTTCGTCAACTCCAAGAGCAGCAAGCGCCTGGGCCAACTCTCCTCCTTCGTGCCGGGAACCGCGGATATCCGGCTCACCTCCTACGGCATCGGCGTCCGGCGCGAACGCTTCGACTACCTCTTCAACCCGCGGAAAGGCCTTTCGCTGGACCTGGAAGGGGCGGCCGGCAACAAGCACACCTCCTCGGCCAGCCTGACCGACACCGTGGACACGCAGCACACCAGCCTGCAGCTGGACCTGAACGGGCAGTTGGCCTGGCACATCCCCTTGGGCAAGCGCGCCACCTTGCGCCTGGCCGCACAGGGCGGCAGCATGGTGAACGAGGAGCTCCACGCCAATGAACTGTACCGGATCGGCGGGGTGAAAAGCCAGCGCGGCGTGGACGAGGCCTCCATCTACTGCTCCAGCTACGCCATCGGCACCGTGGAGTACCGCTTCCTGTTCGAGGAGAACAGCAACCTTTTCCTCTTCGTGGACCAGGGCTGGTGGGAGGACCAGAGCCGCACCGACCTCCTGACGGACACTCCGATCGGCTTCGGCGCGGGCACCAGCTTCGAGACCAAGGCCGGCATTTTCTCCCTGAGTTACGCCCTGGGCCGGCAATTCGACAATCCCGTGGAGTTGCGCAACGGCAAGGTCCATTTCGGGTTCACCAGCCTGTTCTGAAGGCGGCGTCCACACGCGGGCCGGGAAAACTCCCCACCGGTCCTTGCAGCGCCCGACACGTGCAACGGCCAACTTCGCCTGTGCAACACCGACACGTCCCGGGCATCATGCGCACCCCCTTGATGAAGCCATTTCTCCTGGCGGGTTTCATGCTGGCGGCCACCGCGCTCCGCGCACAGGATGCCGACCTGGCCATGGCCGGCCCGGCGCGCAAGCAGGTGCTCGCCGACTTCCTGATCGAATGGATGCGCGCGAAATATCCTTCGGCACCCTCGGAGGGCTATGTGCTGTACGTGTCCGTTCAAAGCCAACGGATGTACCTTGTCGTGGAAGGCGGGATGTGGTCGGAATACGTGATCTCCACGGCACGCAACGGCCTCGGGGCGGCGCGCAACAGCATGCGGACGCCGGAAGGCTTGCACCGCGTGGTGCGGAAGCTCGGTGATGGCGTGCCCGCGTTCGGCATCTTCAAGGCCCGGCGGTTCACCGGGGATGTGGCGGCGCCGGACAGTGGCGGTGGGGACCTGATCACCTCGCGGATCCTCTGGCTGGACGGCCTGGAGCCCGGTGTGAACGAAGGTGGCGACGTGGATAGCATGGAGCGCGGCATCTACATCCACGGCACGGCGGACGAGGCCTCGCTGGGCACGCCCAGCTCCCACGGGTGCATCCGCATGCGCAACCGCGATGTGATCAGGCTCTACGATCAAATTCCCGTAGGAACACTGGTGGTGATCCTGGACAACTGAAGGCATCGCGCCGCCGATGGCGGCATGCCTGCCCGAACACGTGCCCGGGGAATCCGTCCGGTACGGCTTTCCGGGGCTGATCGCTTGCCGCATTCGATCCCGCAGCCCGGCGAAGCTACCTTAGCCGCATGGCTTGGATGAGCTTACTGTTGGGCCTCTTGGCCGGAGTGATCGCCGGGATGGTCGCCATGGCTTTTTGGCAACGCGGACGGAATGCCGATGCGGCGCGGGCCTTGCGTGAGGCCCATGAGGCCGGCCGGCAGGACCTGATGGAACAGCTTCACCAACGCGACCGCCAAACGGCCGACCTGCACCGTGAACTGGGCGATTCAAAGGGCCAGCTGGAAAAAGAACGCCAGCGCAACGAAGGCCTCCAGGAGAAGCTTCAGACCCAGCAGGCCCAATTGGAGCAGTTGAACGAGCGGATGACCAAGGAATTCAAGCTGATTGCAGCCACCTTGATGGAAGAGAAGGGCAAACAGCTCGCGGAACGCCAGGAAGGAACACTGAAAACCTTGCTTGACCCCTTCAAGGACCGGATCAAGGAATTCCAGGAACAGGTGCGCCAGGCCTATGACAAGGAGGGTAAAGAGCGCTTCCTGCTGAAGAACGAGGTGGCCAAGCTGGTGGAACAGAACCAGCGCCTGAGCCAGGATGCCACCAACCTGACCAAGGCGCTCAAGGGCGATACCCAGAGCCAAGGGGCCTGGGGCGAGATGATCCTGGAAAAACTGCTGGAGGACGCAGGGCTGCAGAAAGGCCAGGAATACAGCATGCAGGAAAGCACCACCCAGGCGGACGGGACGCGGCTGCGCCCCGATGCGGTGGTCAACCTGCCGGAAGACAAGCACCTGATCATTGACTCCAAGGTGTCGCTGCTGCATTATGAGCAATACTGCAATACGACGGAGGACGACGCCCGCGCGCGTTTCCTGCGCCTGCATGTGGAGAGCATGCGCATCCATGCGAAGGGCCTCGGGGAAAAGAACTATACCAAGCTCTACGGCCTGCAAAGCGTGGACTTCGTGCTCATGTTCGTCCCCATCGAGCCGGCCTTCCTGCTGGCCTTGCGCGAACGCCCGGAGATCTTCCAGGAAGCCTATGACCGGCAGGTGGTGATGGTGACGCACAGCACCCTGATGGCCACCCTCCGCACCATACACGGGCTGTGGAAGAACGAACGCATCGCACGCAACCACCTGGAGATCGCCGAGCGGGCCGGGCTGCTCTATGAAAAGTTCGTGGGCTTCACCGAGGACCTGGGGCGGATCGGCAAGCACGTGAACGAGGCACGGGACAGCTACGAGAAGGCCCTCGGCAAGCTGAGCGGAGGCCGGGGCAGCCTGGTGCGGCAGGTAGAGATGCTGAAGGAGCTGGGGGCCAAGACCAACAAGAGCCTTCATGCCAAGCTGCTGGACCGGGCCAACGACGAAGCACACGAAACATGATCCGCCAGATCCTTCCCTTGGTTTCCGCCGCGGCCCTGCTGGCCGGTTGCGGATCACAAGCCCCCGTGGCCACGGGTGACAACTTCGCCTACCTCTACGGCAAGGGAGCCACGGACGTGCGGCTCGACGCACGCGTTTACCAGCCCGCCGATGGCCAGGCCGTGATCTATTTCAAGCTGCGCACCGCCGACCTGCTGTACAAGGGCAGCGGCGGAGGCGGACCCTACTACGCGCGCGTGCAGATGCGCTATGAGGCCTTCCCGGAACCCGGATCGAGGCAGTTGCTGGACAGCGCCAGCACGTCCATCCGGGACCAGGCCTTGACCCCCACGGAGGACAAGGAGCTGATCGGGAGCATGCCACTGAAGCTGACACGCGATGAGCCGTTCATCCTACGGATCACCGCGCACGACCTGAACCGCGACGTGCAAAGCACCGTGCTCCTGCGCATGGATCGCGCCAAGGCCAGCGGTGCCCGGGACTTCCTGCCGCTGCGCCCGGACAACCTGCCCCTGTTCGACGACCATGTGGCGCCCGGCACGCGGATCAACGTGCAGGCTGAACGGCACGCCCAAACCGTGCTGACCGTGGACCACTTCGCGGCCGTGGAGCAACTGCCGGCACCCGTCTTCACCCAGGCCCAGCCGCCGGCGCTGGGCGGGCCACCGGACAGCAGCTTCTCCGTGATGGTGGGCGCGGACGGCACCTTCCCGTTCACCGCCGGGAACAGCGGTTTCTACCACTTCCGTGCGGATACGGCTTCCACCAACGGCTTCACCCTGTACGTGCATGGGCCGGCCTACCCCACCATCCAAACCGCGGAGGACATGGTGGCCCCACTACGCTACATCACCAGCAACAAGGAGTGGGAGGAGATCGCCGCTGCCCCTGACCCCCGGAAGCAGGTGGAACGATTCTGGACCGATGCGGCAGGCAGCCGTGACCGCGCCCGCGAGGCCATCGCCGCGTATTACGGCAGGGTGGAAAGCGCCAACCGCCACTTCACCAGCTACACCGAAGGCTGGCGAACCGACCGCGGACTGGTCCACATCATCTTCGGCACGCCCACCACCATCCGGAAATCCGCCGAGGGGGAAAGCTGGACCTACGGGGATGAATCGAACCTGATGAGCCTGGTGTTCACCTTCGTGCGGCGCGAGGAGCCCTTCAGCAACAACGACCTCATGCTTCGCCGCGACCCGCAGCTGAAAAGCGCCTGGTACCGCAACGTGGAGAGCTGGCGCAACGGACGGATCCTGCCCTACTGAACCCCAGAACATGCAACGACACGGCCCACAACGGGACCGCCCACGGGTGGCGAAGGACGAACTGATCTGCGGCACACGCCCGGTGATCGAGGCGCTGCGCGGCGGGCTGCATGTGGAGAAACTCCTGCTGCGGCGCGATGCCGGCGGCGAGGCCGTCCGGGAGGTGAAACAGCTGGCCCAGGAGCTTGGTGTACCCTGGCAGCCCGTTCCATCGGAAAAACTGGACCGCCTTACACGGACCGAACACCAGGGCGTGATCGCCTTCATCAGCCCCGTGGCAATGCAGGACCTCGATGGCCTGATCGCCCAATTGTACCAGCAGGGTGAGGATCCGTTCCTGGTGGCCTTGGACGGCGTGACCGACGTGCGGAACATCGGGGCCATCGCCCGCAGTGCCGAGTGCTTTGCCGCCCATGGCCTGGTGGTGCCGAAAACCGGCACCGCGCGCCTGGGGAGCGATGCCGTGAAAAGCAGCGCAGGAGCCTTGCTGCGCAAGCCCGTTTGCCGCGTGGACAGGCTCCCGGCCGCCTTGGAAAGCGCACAGGCCAACGGTCTGCGCGTGGTGGCGGTGACGGAAAAGGCGGACACCCTGATCGAGGACTGCGACCTGCGCGGGCCGGTGGTGCTGGTGCTCGGGGCCGAGGATACCGGCATCTCGCCCGCCATACTCCGCAAGGCGGATGCCTTGGCCCGTATCCGCATGGGTGGCCGGATCGGCTCCCTGAACGTCGGTGTGGCAGCCGGCGTGGCGCTACATGAGGCGCTGCGCCAACGGCGCCCGACCGACCCCGGGCAAGGGGTCCGCTGATCAACGCACCTTGGACTTGGCCTGTGCCCGGCCCGGATCCGTCGAAACCTTCAGGGGTTCCGTCGGGTACAATGGCCGTTAGACAGCCATACGCTCCCCATTCAATCCACGAAGTCCCCATCTTCCCATGGCTAGAACAGCTGTAGTGCTCCGTGCCATATCCCTGGCCTTGCTTCTCACATGCATCTCCCATCGGCCCCTGCTCGCCCAAGAGTCCATGGGCCTGCGCATCACCGCGCTCACCAGCGCCGAACGTGACTCCTTGGCCGCGAGTGCCCGGGCCTCGGGCGACATGCGCATGATCTACGCGTGCGTGCCCGCCGGGCTGGTGGTGTTCGCCACCCAGGACGGGACCGTTTCGCGGCAAGCCTTGCGCGACCAGGTGGCCAGCACTTTGGCCGCGATCATCGCCCCGCAGCGGATCGAACCGGAAGAGATCACCCTGCATGCCGCCGAGGCCGCATGCGAAATCGTGCGAGGCCAATGAGCAGCAACTTCATCCGCACGGCCGTCACGGGTGCCTTGGCCCTAGCTGCTTCCCTCACCTTCGCCCAACTGGCGGTTTCCCCCCAGACCGACCTCATCCAGCTGGCCCGCGCCATCACGGGCCCGGGCGTGGTCATTGCCAACCCGCAAGTGGATTGCCATGACGACGGCTTCGGTGAATTCCAGTACAGCGGCAGCCTGCTGGGCATCGACGAGGGTATCCTGCTCACCTCCGGCACCATCAGCAATGCCGTGGGCCCGAATGATGTGGAGGACAAGACCTTCAGCCAAGGCCGCCCAGGCAACACCCTGCTGAACACGGTAACGGGCCGGGAAACGCGCGATGCCTGCAAGTTCGAGTTCGATGTGATCCCCGCCGGGGACAGCCTCCGCTTCGATTTCGTGTTCGCCTCCGAGGAATACAACGAATGGGTCGGTTCGCAATACAACGACGTGTTCGGCTTCTTCATCAGCGGGCCGGGCATCACCGGCGACCCCGGCATCGGCAATGACAAGAACATCGCCTTGGTCCCCGGCACCAACCAGGCGGTGACGATCAACAACGTGAACAACGGATCGAACGCATCCTTCTACTTCGACAATGCGGGTGGCCAGTATGTGCAGTACGACGGGTTCACCACCGGGCTGAGTGCCATTTCCCAAGTGCAGCCCTGCGAAACCTACCACCTGAAGCTCGTGGTGGCGGACGCCTCGGACCGCAAATACGATTCCGGCGTTTTCATCGCCAAGGTGGAAAGCAACCCGGTGACCTTGGAAGTGATCACCCAGAACGGAAGCGATTCCTTGATCGAAGGGTGCAACAATGGCCTGATCCGTTTCACCCGCCAAACGGTCACCAACCAACCGCTGACACTGGAATACTACCTGCACGGCACCGCGATCAACGGCACGGACTATACGGCTATCGGTGATGTGAACCCGTCTGTGCCGAAGACCATCATCATCCCGGCCAACCAAGCCTCGGCGGACCAGGCCATCCAACTGGTCGCGGACAACACGCCGGACTCCCCTGAAACCATCCTGGTGATCCTGGGCAACCCGGACTGCCCCGGTACCGTGCTCGACACCCTGGTGATCCCGGTAGTGGACTCGCTCCACGCAACGGTGAGCCCGGTGATGAGCAATATCTGCATCGGCGGGCAAATGGACCTCCTCGCCACGGGAGGTGCACAATATGCGTGGTCACCGGCCGCGGGCCTCAGTGCAACGAACATTCCCGGGCCATCGGCCTCGCCCAGCATAACCACCACGTACACCGTCAACATCACACACGGTGCCTGCTCCGCCATTCTGCAGTCCACCGTCAACGTGAGCAACATCACCGGAACGGCAAGCATCACACCGCCGCTGTGCGCTGGTGCCGCCAACGGTGCCATCAACCTGTCCGTCGCGGGAGGCATTCCGCCGTATGCCTTCCTTTGGTCCGGACCGGGCGGTTTCACCGCTTCCACCGAGGATATCGCGTCCATCGCCGCAGGCACGTACACGGTGACCATCACCGATGCCGCATGCAGCAAAACCATGAGTTTCAATGTGGGCCAACCGGCCCCGTTGTCGGTCTCCCTGGCCCCATCGCTGCTCATCTTCGGCCAGAACATCAGCTGCCATGGCGGCAACGACGGCAGCATTGACGCCACCATCACCGGCGGCACGAGTCCTTACGGTGCCAGTTGGACCGGTCCCGGCGGATTCATCTCCAATGCCGTGGACATCGGCAACCTGATCGCCGGCACCTACAACGTCACCATCACTGATGCAAACGGCTGCACCGCCACGGCCGGCATCACCATGACCGAAAGTGCCCCGATGGCCGCTGAGATCACAGACACGACCCATGTGGCCTGCGCCAACGACCAGGATGGCTCGGCCACCGTGACCGTGACCGGCGGCATGCCCATCTACACGTACAGCTGGAGCACCGTTCCGGTACAGGGCACGGCCACGGCCACCAGCCTCAACCCCGGCAGCTACACGGTAACGGCCACCGACCAGTACGGATGCACGGTGAGTTCCACCGTGACCATTGAAGGCCCCACCGTGCCGCTGACCGTGCAATTGGCCGCCAAGACCAACGTAAGCTGCCATGGTGCCGCCAACGGCAGCGCCACGATCAGCGTTTCCGGCGGCACGCCCGGCTACACCGTGGCCTGGAACACCAATCCGGTGCAAAATGGCCTCACGGCAAGCGGCCTTGCCGGTGGGACCTATGCCGCCACGGTGACCGATGCCAACGGTTGCACCGCCACCCTCCAGATGGTCATCCAGGAACCTGCACTCGCGTTGAGCCTGTCGATCGCCGCGCAAGAAAATGTCGCTTGCCACGGGGAACCCACGGGATTGGCCACGGTACAAGCCTCGGGGGGCACCGGGCCCTACGGCTATTCCTGGAACACGGTGCCCGTGCAGAACGGCGCCACCGCCAGCGGCCTTCCCGCTGGCACCTACACCGCCACGGCAACGGACATCCATGGATGCACGGCCACCCAAACGGTGGTGATCACGGCGCCGACCGCAGCACTGACGGCGAGCATCGGCAGCTTCGGGAATGTTACCTGTGCCGGCGAGCAGAACGGGACCGCCACGGTGAACGTTAGCGGGGGGACGGCGCCGTACACCTTCCAGTGGAACACCACGCCCGCACAGCTGGGCAGCACGGCCACCGCACTGCCGCCCGGCACTTGGGAAGTGCTGGTCACCGATGAGCTGGCTTGCTCCACCACTGCCTCGGTCACCATCACCGAGCCGTCGCCCTTGGCGGTGAGCGGCGTGGTGGAACCCGCACAGTGCCAAGGCGCGGCGGACGGTGCGGTGGATGCCTCGGTCAGCGGCGGCACCAGCCCCTACACCTACGCATGGAACGGCCCGGGCGGATTCACCGCCACCACGGAGGACATCGCGGGCGTGCCGACCGGCGGGTATTCGCTTACTGTGACCGATGCCCTCGGTTGTTCGTCCACGACGAGCTTTGACATCAACCAGCCCGGCCTCTTCACCGTGAGCAGTACGGTGAGCATCTTCGGCAATGCCAACGTGAGCTGCCCGGCCAGCACGAACGGCAGCATCGACCTGACCGTCACCGGTGCCATGCCGCCGTACAGCTTCAGCTGGACCGGACCAGGCGGCTTCACCTCCGTACAGGAAGACCCCACGGGACTAGCCGCGGGCAGCTACCAGGTGAGCATCACCGATGACAATGGCTGCAGCACGGGCCACGATGTGATCCTCAGCGCACCGCCCGCAATCTCGGCACAGCTCACCCTTGGTGTACATGGAAACACCTCTGTTTCCTGCTTCGGCGGGAACGACGGAAGCATCAACACCGCCATCTCCGGTGGCAACGCGCCGTACACCACGTCCTGGTCCGGCCCCAACGGCTTCATCTCCGCTGCAGAGGACCTTATGGGATTGGAAGCCGGCAGCTACCAATTGTCCATCACCGATGCGAACGGTTGCAGCACCACGCAGACCGCCGTGCTCACCGCTCCCAATGCACTTGCAGCCACCCCGGCCGGCTCCACCCCGGTGAGTTGCCATGGCAGCAGCAACGGCCAAGCCACCATGCAGGCTGCCGGCGGTACCGCGCCTTACACGTATGCCTGGGCCACCGTGCCCCCGCAGTTCGCGGCCACGGCCACAGGCCTGCCTGCGGGCACATACGGCGTCACGGTAACCGATGCGAACGGATGCACCGCCTCCACCAGCGTAACGGTCGCCGGGCCCAGTGCACCGCTGTCCGTTTCCTTCCCTTCCATCACCCACGTGCTTTGCCACGGCGGCCAAACCGGTGCGGCCACGGCCCAGGCAACAGGAGGAACGGCACCATACACTTGGGCGTGGAACACCGTGCCGGTCAACACCGATGCCACGGCTTCGGGATTGACCGCCGGCACGTGGAGCGTCACCGTTACCGATGCCAATGGTTGCACCGCCACGGGAAGCGTGGTGATCACACAGCCGCAACAGCCCATCACAGCCACCGTGTCGAACACCCAGCCGGTGACCTGCTTCGGGGACGATGACGGCAGCGGCTCCATCCAAGTGGCCGGCGGAAGCGGCAACTATAACATCGTTTGGAACACCGTGCCGGTGCAGACAGGCAGCACCATCAACGGCCTGGCGCCGGGTACCTACACGGCCACCATCACCGATGCCAACGGCTGCGCGCAGGCGCTACAGTACACGCACACCATCGGCGGGCCCTCGGCACCCGTGAACATCGCCCTCGCGCCATTCACGTATCCGGGCGGGGCCCATGTAAGCTGTCCGGGCAACAGCGACGGCAGCATCGAGGTGACCGTGACAGGCGGTACGCCCACTTACCAGTACCACTGGCAGGACGGCTTCGGCAACATCTTCACCACGGAAGATCCATCCGGACTTGCGGCTGGCACCTACCACCTCATTGTCGGGGATGGACACGGTTGCTTCACGGACACGTCCATCACCCTGGTTGCACCCGTGCCCATGATGGCCACCGCGACCGTGCAATCCGCTATTTGCCACGGCGAAAGCAATGGCAGCATTGACCTCACCGTGGCCAACGGTGTGGCACCATTCACCTATCACTGGAGCGGGCCGGACGGGTTCACCGCTTCCACGGCGGACCTGTCCCAGCTGGCTGCGGGGGTATATACCATCACCATCACGGATGCGAACAACTGCCACTTGGTGCAGCCCTTCGATGTCACCGAACCCGGGATGTTCACTTTCAATGCTGTGCAGAGCGAGGTATCGTGCAGCAACTCCCACAATGGATCCATCCAGGTGACCGCAAGTGGCGGCACCCCCCCCTATTGGTACTCGTGGATCGGGCCCAATGGATTCACGGCTACGACGGCCGACATTTCCGGCCTTGCCCCGGGCAGCTACCACCTGACGCTCACCGACGGCAACGGATGCTCAGCCTTGTACAGCACCACGCTGGCACCTCCGGCACCGCTGACGGCCTTCGTCATCTCGGTGAAGAATCACGGCGGTTACGACATCAGTTGCGCCGGGGGCGCCGACGGCCAGATCATCACGCAGTTTGATGGCGGCACACCTCCTTATACCTTCTCCTGGACCGGGCCGAACGGCTTCACGGCCAGCACGGCGGACATCGACTACCTGGCAGCGGGAACCTACACGCTCACGATCACCGATGCGAACGGCTGCACCGTAACCTCGAGCACCACGCTGATGGAACCACCGCCGATCAGTGCCACCGCCGTTGCCCAAACCTTCGCCGGCGGTGCTGGCATCAGCTGCAACGGCTCCACGGATGGTGCCATCACGCTTACACCGGCCGGTGGTGCACCGCCCTATACCGTGGTATGGACCGGTCCCGGCGGCTTCACTTCCGGTGCCTGGCAGCTTACCGGGCTTGCCGCCGGCACCTACACCGCCACCGTGGCCGATGGCAATGGATGCTCCACCTCGGTCAGCGCAACGCTCACGGCACCTGCCCCGATCTCCTTGGCCACAAGCGGCACCGATCTGCTGTGCAACGGAGGCAGTGACGGCGCCGTCGACCTCCAGGTATCCGGCGGAACGGCACCTTATGCGTTCCAATGGTACGGTCCGGGCGTGTTCACCGCCACCACGGAAGACCTCTCCGGCACCATCGCCGGCAGCTACACCGTGACGGTGACGGATGCCAACGGCTGCACGGCAACGTATGCAGAAACCCTGGCACAACCAACGGCCATCGAACTCACCGCCGCGATCACCACCGCCGCCTGCCAAGGCGCAAACACCGGGGCCATCGACCTGGCCGTGACCGGAGGCACCGGACCGTACACCTACGCCTGGACCGGCTTCCCGGCCTTCTCCGCCACCACGGAGGACATCAGCAGCCTCCTGGCCGGCGTGTACACCGTTACGGTGACCGATGCCGCCGGATGCACTTCCACACAAGCCTACAACGTGGGGCAACCAGGCCTCTTCCAGATCACTGCGGTGCTGAGCACCTTGGCCGGCGGCTACCATGTGAGCTGCGCGGATGCGATGGACGGCAGCATTGATGCCACCGTCAGCGGAGGCACGGCCCCGTACAGCTACTTCTGGAACGGACCGAACGGCTTCACCTCCATCAGCCTTGACCTCAACGGCCTGGCGGCGGGCACCTACAGCCTGACCGTACATGACGCCAACGGCTGCAACGCCACCCAAAGCTTCACCCTCGTGGCACCCTCGCCTCTCCAAGTCGGCCTGGTGGCCACCAGCCAACCCGCCTGTGCAGGCGGGCAGGAAGGCAGCATCGATGCTTTCATCACGGGCGGAAATGCCCCATACACCATCTCTTGGACAGGACCCGACGGACCTCTGGGCATTTCGCCCAACCTCACCGACGTGGGGGCAGGCACCTACGTGGCCCAGATCACCGATGCCCTCGGATGTTCAACCTCGGCAAGCATCACGCTCAACAACCCGATCGGGCTGGACGTGCAGACCACGGCCATGGAACACCCCAACGGTTACCATGTGAGCTGCGCTGACGCCGCCGACGGCAGCATCGACCTGGTGATCAGTGGCGGCACGGCCCCGTACCAAGTGAACTGGACCGGACCGAACGGCTTCCAAGCGAACCAGGAGGACATCGCCAACCTGATGGCCGGTACGTACACGGTCTCCATCACCGATGCCAACGGATGCAATGCGGCCGCCCAAGTGGTGCTGAGCGCGCCATCGCCGCTGGCCTCCACCATCACCACCTCGGTGTTCAGCAATGGCCATGCGGTGTCCTGCGCCGGTGCTGCGGACGGCACCATCACGCTGGCGGTATCCGGCGGAAGTCCGGGTTACACCGTGACCTGGTCGGGGCCGGGCGGGTTCAACTCGCAACAGACCTCGCTGCAGGGCCTCGCACCCGGGACCTATAACGTCACCATCATCGACGTTGCCGGATGCGCGGCATACAACTCGGTCACCCTCACCGCGCCACTCCCGATCACCACCACGGCCGTGCTTTCCGACCATGGCGGATATGAAGTGGGATGCAATGGGCAGGACGGCTCCATCGACCTCTCCGTGGCCGGCGGCTTGGCCCCGTACCAGTTCAACTGGAACGGACCCAATGGCTTCGCCTCCTCGAACGAGGACATCGTGAACCTGGCGGTTGGCACGTACACCGTGCAGATCACTGATGCCAATAACTGCACCACCAGCCGCTCCTTCACGCTGACGGCCCCGGACAACCTGCAAGCCAGCCTCGCAGTGACCAACAATGCCTGCGATACCTCCAGCAACGCCGCCATCGACCTCACCATCAGCGGTGGCGTGGCGCCGTTCACCATCCTTTGGACAGGCCCCGGCGGCTTCACTTCCTCGGATGAAGACATCGCCTCCCTGGCCAGCGGTGTGTATGCCGTTACCGTGACCAGTGCCACCGGATGCACGGCCAACGCGCAAGCCACGGTGATCCCGGCAGCCCCGATCACGCTTGACCTCTATGCCAGCCAGTACGGCGCGGTGAACATCGCCTGCCACGGCGCCAGCACCGGTACGATCGAGCTTACCGTAACCGGCGGCCATGCGCCGTTGGACATCGCTTGGGTCGGCCCCGGCGGCTTCCTGGCCAACACCGCCAATATCAATGGGCTGGCGGCCGGCACTTACCAGGCCACGATCACCGACAGCCAAAGCTGCGTGCGCGATACCTCCATCACCCTGACCGAGCCGGACAGCATCCTCTCTGCTGCCATCTCCACGGCCGACCTCCTCTGCCACGGGGCGATGAACGGCAGTGCAAGCGCGGTGGTGTCCGGTGGGTCCGCACCGTACACGTTCGACTGGCGCGGCCCGGACAGCACACACTACAGCACACAGGACATCACCGGCATCGGCGCAGGCGCATACGAGCTGGTGGTGGTGGATGCCAACCAGTGCACCTACACCGTGCAGGCGACCATCGGCCAACCGGACTCCCTGCTCACCGTTGCCTTGTCCTTGGCGGAATACGGCGGTGGCAATACCACCTGCGCGGACTCCAACGATGGCGCCATCACCACGCTTGCAGCCGGCGGCACGCCCGGGTACACGTATAGCTGGACCGGCCCGAACGGGTTCAGCTCGGCACAGGACAGCATCTCGGGGTTGGCCCCCGGCGTGTACGCCATCACGGTCACCGATGCCAACGGTTGCTCCATCTCGGATTCCGCAACCGTGGTGCCCGCACCGCCGGTGACGCTTTCGATCAATGCCATCACCTATCCGGGCGGCACCATGATCAGCTGCTTCGGCGCCAGTGACGGCGCCATCATGGCGGCCATCAGCGGCGGCCACGCACCCTACACGCACACGTGGACCGGCCCCGGCGGCTATTCATCCAGCGACCTGAGCCCCTTCGCCTTGGCCGCAGGCACCTACTACCTCGCCGTGGTGGACAGCAACGGGTGCAGTGTGCAGGACAGCATCACGTTGATCGGCCCGGATGAACTCACCGTGGGCACCATTGCCACCCATGCCTCCTGCGGACTGGACAACGGTGCCATCGACGCCTCCATCACCGGTGGCAGCCCCGCGTTCACCACGGTCTGGGACAACGGCGCACAGACCGAGGACCTGGCCAACCTGGCCCCCGGCACCTATACCATCACCGTGAACGATGCCAATGATTGCAGTGCCACGGCCACGGCCACCATTACCGGCAGTCCGGCAGTGGAAACCTCATCCGCGGTCTCCAACCCGCTTTGCCACGGTTCCGCCGACGGCAGCATTGACCTCACCGTATCAGCCGGTACTGCACCCTTCACCTTCCTCTGGAGTACGGGTGCCACGGACGAAGACCTGCAGGGCTTGGCTGGCGGCATATACTCGGTGACCGTTACCGATGCCAACGGCTGCACCTCGCAGCAGGCCATCACGGTTGATGCACCCGCCGAACTTGTGGCAGACACGGTGGTATCCCAGTATGCAAGCGGCCACAATGTGAGCACATGGAACGGCAATGACGGCTCCATTGAGCTGAACGTGACCGGAGGAACACCACCGTACAGCTACGCGTGGAACGACGGCTCCGGCGATGCGGACCGCCATGGCCTCCATGCGGGCACCTACACCGTGACCGTGACCGATGCAAACGGCTGTACCCTGGAACTGACCATCATCCTGACCGAACCGGATGACATCAGGATGCCCACCGGCTTCACGCCCAACGGCGACGGCGACAACGACTTCTTCGTGGTGCAAGGCATCGAGGCCTTCCCGGAGAACCAGATCACCGTGTTCAACCGCTGGGGCAACGTGGTGTACGACCAACTGCGGTACAGCAACCAGTGGGGCGGTGAAAACCAACAGGGCCAGCAGCTGCCCAACGGCACCTACTTCGTGGTGCTTCGCTTGAACGCCGAACAAACCTTGCAGAACTACGTCGATCTCCGCCGTTGAACCCAACCTGCGAAAGACCATGCGCAACTTCCGCCTCATCCTTTTCGCGGCCTTGTTGGCAGGCTCCGCTTTCCGGGCCAATGCCCAGCAGGAGCTGATGATCAGCCAGTACATGTTCAACGGGCTCTTCCTGAACCCGGCCTATGCAGGCAGCCATCCGTATGCCGGCGCCACCGCAGTTCACCGCTCCCAATGGACCGGGATGTCCGGCGCACCGCGCACCAACCTGTTGGGCATCGATGGTCCCATCCGCGGGAACAACATGGGCCTGGGCCTCACCTTCAGCCATGACATGATCGGCGTGAGCCGCGACATGGAAGTGGCCGGGCACTATGCCTACCGCATCAGGACCGGCAAGAACGGACACCTCGCCTTCGGCCTCAAGGCGGGCCTGGCCATGTACACGGCCAACCTGAATGAACTCATCTATTGGGACCAGCAGGATGCCGTGTACCAGCAGAACATCAGCAATGCCACGGTCGGCAAGTTCGGCTTCGGGTTGTACTGGCGCAATGAACGATCCTTCACCGGCCTTTCCGTGCCCATGATCTATGCGGCCGACCGCAAGGTCACTTCGGCCATCAACAGCCTGAAGGAGCACTTCTTCACCCAGCACTATTACCTTAACGCCGGACACGTTTTCGAGCTCAATGAGCACTTCGACCTGAAGCCCAGCGTACTCGTGAAATACCAGCCACAAGCTCCCCCCGAAGTGGACCTCAATCTCAATGTCCTTTTCAAGGACCGGTTCTGGATCGGTGCCGGATACCGGACCGGGGATGCCGTGGTGGCCATGGTGGAATACCAGATCAGCCGCATGCTCCGGGCGGGTTATGCCTATGACATGACCACCTCCAACCTGCGGCGCTACAACGGGGGATCCCATGAGGTGATGCTCGGGATCGACCTCGGACAAGAGCCCATCCAGATCAAAAACCCGCGCTTCTTCTGATGCGGAATAACGCGCTCCTTCCCGCCGCCACATTGCTCCTGTTCAGTTCCTGCGCCAGCTACCACGTGCGCAAGGGCGAACAGGACATGAGCCTCCTGGCCTATTCCCAGGCCGAGCAACACTTCGACAAGGCCCTGAAACAAGGTGAAGACCGGCGGACCCTCCTGCTCGCCGGCCAAGCCGAGCTTAAGCAGGAAAAGGTGGAGGAGGCATCCGTGCACTACGCGGCCGCCGAGAAGCTGGCCCCTTTGGAGGGTGATGATGCCTACGCTTACGGAAGGCTCCTGATGGCCCAGGGCAAGTACACCGAGGCTGAACCGATGTTCGTCCGGGCCCTGCAGGACCGTCCCGAAAAAAGCGACATCGCGGAATTGATCGGTGCCTGCCAGGGATACCGATCCTTCTATACCGACAGCCTCCGCTACCGGGTCCGCCCCGTGCCCATGCAAGGCATTTCAAGGGCTTACTCCCCCGTGGCCCACGGCGACCGGCTCTTGTTCACCGGGCAAAAGGAGGCGACCATGGCGAAGCAGGACCCCTGGTCCGGGCAATCATTTGCCGACCTGTACCTGGTGACCATGGATGCCCAAGGGAACCCCGGCACCCCGGAACCCATCAAAGGCACGGTGAACGGCCCCTTCCACGAGGGCCCGGCTGCGCTTGCCGACAGCGGGCGCACCCTCTACTTCACCCGGAGCAACTACTACGGCCGCAAACTGATCAAGGACCAGAAGAACATCAGCAACCTCAAGCTTTTCCGGGCCACACTGGGGGAAGACGGGGCGTGGGGCAACATCACGGAGTTCGCCTACAACGGCGAGAGCTTCTCTTTGGGCCAACCGGCGGTGAGCAAGAACGGCAAAACGTTGTTCTTCACCAGTGACATGCCCGGCGGGCATGGAGGCAAGGACTTATGGTACAGCAGGAACCTGGGCACCGGCTGGGAGCCGCCGGTGAACATGGGCCCGTCCATCAACACCATCGGCGATGAGATGTTCCCCACCGTGGTGGGCGACGCGCTCTACTTCTCCAGCACCGGCCACAACAACATGGGCGGCCTGGACATTTTCGAGACCCACCCCGAGGGTGAATACTGGAGCGAGCCGCAGAACATGGGCTATCCCGTGAACAGCACCCGGGACGACTTCGGCCTTTGGCTGGATTCCACCGGTACGCACGGCTATTTCAGCAGCTCGCGCACGGGTACGGACCTGATCCATGAGCTGATCATCCCCACGCCTGAATTCACCGTATCCGGAACCATTTCCAATGCCCAGGATGGAAAGCCTGTTCCCTTCGCCCTGGTGACCCTGCAAAACCTGGCCGACCTGATGAACGTGCAGGACACGGCGGACGCCAACGGCAACTTCTCGTTCAAGCTTGACCCCAACCGGGTGTACAACATCCTGGTGCAATCCGACAGCATGCTGGCCCGCAGCACCATGGTAAGCACCGTAGGGCTGGGCATCAGCTCCGATATCCGGGCGGACATCATGCTCGACCCCCTGGAACTGGAGAAACCGATCGTGGTGCCCAACATCTATTACGACTATGACAAGTGGGACATCCGCCCGGATGCCGCGGTGGAGCTGAACAAACTGGCACGCACCTTCATGGACAACCCCCATCTGGTGTTCGAATTGAGCTCCCACACCGATTGCCGTGGCAGCGACCTGTACAACCTGGTGCTCAGCGATGCCCGGGCCAAGAGCGCCGTGGACTACCTGCTGCGCCAAGGTGTGCCGCATGAGCAACTCATCGCTCGGGGCTACGGCGAATCCATGTTGGTGAACGGCTGCCACGACGGCGTTGAATGCACCGAGGAGGAGCACCAGCAGAACCGACGGACGGAGATCAAGGTGGTCAACGCCGGTGTACGGAAGTAGGCCGGCTACCGGGGCTTTCCGGCCACGGCCCGCTTCACCACTTCGCTGAACGGAACATCCTCCAGCTTGGCGTCCACCCAGGCACGGATATTGAAATACTTGAGCACCGTTTCCTCGTTCGGGTCCTCCATCAACGCCTTCAACCGTTCGCGCAGGGAAAGGAACAGCTTCCTCCGGGCCTCATCGGAGGTGGCACGCGCCAGCTTCTTGACGTGCTCGATCAAGGCAGCCTCCACTCCATAGGCCCGGTGCCGCTTGCTGAGGAAGCGCTGCGTACTGCGCACGATATATTCCAGCAGGTCGAAGTTGCCGAGCTCGTAATGCACCACCAGGTTGAACAAGCGCGCGTAAGTGAAGATATCCTGCCGCAATGCGGGCTCGGGATCGTTCAACACCTTGTTCAGCCAGTGCAGGGCGCGGTTCATCTGTCCGGCACCGAAGTGCAACGTGGACAGCAGGAAGTAGAACTCCAGTTCATATTCCTTCGGCAAGCGCGGCCCCATGCGCTCCATCCCCAGCACCACCCTGTCCTCCAAGGCCGCCCCTTTGGCAAACTCGCCCGTGCGGTCATGGTATCGGAGTTCGCTCAAATAGCTGTTGCAGAACACCAGGATCCGGATGTCGATGTCATCGAACCCGGGCTTGTCCGATAATTCACGCAGCTTACGGATGTCCTCCATCACGTGCGCGTGGTCACCCAATTCGATCTCGCACTGGATCAGGTAGTACAATGTGCGCACATACCGCTTGGGCAGGTCTTTCTTCAACTGGGGGTGCTTGTCCAGGATCTCCCGGACACGCATGAACTTCGCATAGCTGGTCGCCCATTCGCGCTTGGCCCAGTAGCAAAAGCCTTGGGTGTAATGGCAGATGGTGCTCGCACGGTGGCTCAGGGCCGTATTCTTCCCCTTGATCAGCGGGTGTTCCCCGATCTCCTCCACGATGGTGCGTTCCTCATCGGTACGCACATATCCGCCGCTGCGGAACACGTAGTTGATCTTGGTGTAGAGCACGTTGTATGCCGCGAGGTTCTTGAGTTTCTCCAACACATCCGCCTC
Source organism: Flavobacteriales bacterium (assembly GCA_023382455.1). Lineage (GTDB taxonomy): Bacteria > Bacteroidota > Bacteroidia > Flavobacteriales_F > PHOS-HE28 > PHOS-HE28. The sequence continues at coordinate 28,409 of JAHDVX010000009.1, read as the reverse complement.
CTCTTCGATCAACCGCTCCACGTCGTGACTGAAGTTACCGCTGTGGTAGTCCTCCTCGATCAGCATCTTCTCCCAAGCCAGCAGCTCGAACCAGATGTAGAACCGCTCATGCTCCTGCGCGGTCCGTTTCGCCCGTTGAAGCACTTTGGCCGCCTCGGAATACAGCGCCTTGGCGAAGAGGATCTCGATGTTGTTGATGTGCTGCTTCAGCACTCCGGTGATGCTGGATTCCGCGTGGTACGCACGCAGCGCCTTCAGCACCAATTTGTATAAGTGGTTCTTCTCCGATGGAAAATGCTTGACGAAGACCTCCTTGGCGAACTGCTTCTTGATGGCCTCCTCGTCATAGGTCTTCTGGCGATCGATCGCATCGAAGATCCTCAGGTAGTTCTTCTCCCCGCTTTGGAGTGCCGAGTGCAGCTTGAAAAAACGCTTTTCCGACTTGGAGAGCGATTTGATCAGGTCGAAAAGCTCGGTACTGGGCTTCATTCGGGGACCACTGTCCGTGGCGGCGGAAAGTGCTCCCCCAAATATAGGGAAGCAGTGACCAAGGTGCAGCCCTCCTGCATTCGCCGGCTTGGTTTGCCCATTCCTTCCCAATTCCCACTCGAGCCAGACGAAAAGCCGCGCATCGGTACATTCGTCACATGAGACTTCCACGCACGCTCCTATTGGTTTCCTTTTACTTGCCGGGGCTGGTCGCGGTGGCACAGGTGAGCCCCGTGGGCAGCGCTGCCCGCAGCGACAGCATCGATATCCTCCACACCTGGCTGGAACTGGACCTGACCGGCACCTCCAACGGCGTGGTCCACGGGGCCGCCACCATCACCTTCACCCCCCGGACTGCCGGCATCACACAGCTCCCGTTGGACCTGCTGCTGCCCACGGACTCCGTGGTCATGGACGGGGCACAGCTCACGTTTTCCCAAGCGGACGAAGTACTCTCGGTGAACCTTCCGGCCACATACGGCCCGGGGGACACGTTGATGGCGACCGTGTTCTATGGGGGCGATCCGCCCACGGACCCCAGCGGTTTCGGCGGCTTCTACACTTCCAGCAATTACCAGTACGACCTCGGTGTCGCCTTCGAGGCGGTGCCCCACTCCTACGGCCGCGCCTGGTTCCCTTGCTTCGACAATTTCGTGGAGCGTTGCAGCTTCGATCTCCTGGTGCACACCTCCGGCGGCCGGTCAGTCTTCGCCAATGGTACGCTGATCGATGTTTCCGAACTGGGCAACGGAGAGCGCATCTCCCATTGGCGGCTCAACGAACCCATCCCCGCCTACCTCGCCTCGGTGGCGGCCGGCCAATACACCGCCTTGCTGGACTCCTTCCCGAGCGTGGCCGGACATGATGTACCGGTGATCCTGGCCGCCCTCCCAGGTGATACCGCCCAGATGCGGGCCTCGTTCAGCCACTTGCAGGACGCCTTCGACACCTTCGAGCAATGGTTCGGGCCTTACCGTTGGCCCCGCGTAGGCTACGTGCTTACCAGCGCCGGCGCCATGGAGCACGCCACCAACATCTGCTACCCCGATTTCGCGGCGGACGGGACCTTGGAATATGAGGACCTGATCGCCCACGAACTCTCCCACCACTGGTTCGGCAACCTCATCACCTGCGCCCGGCCGGAGGAGATGTACATCAACGAGGGCTTTGCCGATTTCTGCGCCATGCTGTTCATCGAGGGCCTCTATGGCCCGGCCGAGTACAAGGCCACCGTGCGGAGCAACCACCGCCGGGTGATCACCATGGCCCACGTACTGGATGAAGGCTGGTTTGCCTTGGACGGCGTACCGTCCAACATGACCTACGGCGAAACCACGTACAAGAAGGGAGCCGATGTGGCGCGCACGCTCCGGGCCGTCATGGGCGACAGCCTTTTCAGTGCGGGCATGAAAGCGGTGCTGGCCGGGAACGCGTACACGGCGATGAGCAGCGCGGCCTTCAGGGACAGCCTGGGCGCCGCCACCGGCCTGGACCTGCATGATTTCTTCAACGGCTGGGTCATGCAGCCGGGCGGGGCGGCTTTCATGGTGGACTCCTTCCAGGTGGTTCCATCGGGCGGCACTTTCAATGTGCAGTTGTATGTGCGCCAAAAAACCCGGGGCGGTGCGGACTTCTTCGAGGGGGTGCCCGTCAGCGTCACCTGCATCGGGCCGGCCGGACAGCGCTTCCGGCAGATCGCCACGTTCGGCGGGGAACACTCCACGGCGGCCATCACGGTTCCCTTCGCCCCATCGGCCGTGCGCCTGAACGATGATGAACGGCTGGCCTTGGCCACCACCTTGGACACACTGGTGGTCACCACCACGGGCCAACGGTTTCTCTCCTACGCCGATGTCCGGTTGATCACCGATGCCCTACCGGCACCCACCGAAGTTCGCATGGAGGAATTCTGGGTACCGGCCGACCCGGACCCTGATGGGGCCTTCTTCGTTTCACCGGACCGCTGGTGGCGCATGGAGGCCGACCTGCAACCTGGCACGGACATGGCCTTGCGCATTACCGTGGACGGCCGGCCGGGATTCTCCAGCGCCTTTGACCAAGGGCTGATGCAAGACGTGAACGGTGTTGCCTTCCATGAGGACAGCCTGGTGGTGCTTTGGCGGCCTGACGCCCGATGGCCGTGGAGCGAGAAACCCGCCACCGTGACCACGAGCGGGAGCCCCACGGACAAGTACGCCCGGCTGGACATGCCCGGCTTCGTGCCCGGTGACTACACCATTGCCTGGCGCACCTCCCCCACCGGGATCACGCCGCACAGCGGGCCCGGGCATGGCTGGCACTACTATCCGGACCCCGCATCGGACCACGTCATGGTGATCCCTCCCGACAGCAACCTGCCCCGTGGCACGGTCCTTTCCGTGCATGACCTTGGGGGACGGGTGCTGCTCCTCCATGCGTTGCTCCCCGGAGCCAACCGCATCGACATGTCCCAAATGCCTGCACAATCACTGCTGCTCTCGGTAACCAGGCCTGGGATGCGCCCCATCCCGTTGGGACCATTACGGCTGGTGCACTGATGCGAAATTCCTCCGCGTCCCCGGGTGTTGCTTCAACACACTTCACGCGTGGAGGTGCATTTCTCCCTGCTGTCAATCGCCCCCGTGACGAAACCGGCCAACGTTGATGTGGCCTTGGGTGAAAGCCGCTCAATAAAACACGGGCGCATTGCCACGCCATTGAACGAATTCCTCAACCTTGCGAGGTCATATTCCACTTCGCAGGGAGCAGGCCAATCTACCCGGACCTCCTGCAAGCGGGATGAAGCATTCCCCGCATGAAATCCCCGTCATAATCGTTCCGTGGCACGTCCCCTGGTTGCTTCGCTCCCTGGGGTCTATGCCTTCGGCATTACAACGAACGCGCCGTTTAGTCCCGAAAAAAATCCCTTCGCTTCCCTGGCCTACGCCAGATTGCGAAATGGCATTACCGGACGTACCTGAGATTCCGGCCCGGCCAGCGTGCGCATTGCCCAAGCTGCTCCTCGATGCGCAGCAGCTGGTTGTACTTCGCGATCCGGTCGCTGCGGCTGGCACTGCCGGTCTTGATCATTCCGCAATTCGCTGCCACGGCCAGGTCCGCGATGGTATTGTCCTCCGTTTCCCCACTGCGATGACTCATGATGGAGGTATAGCCTGCACGGTGTGCCATTTCCACGGCCTCCATGGTCTCGGTGAGGGTGCCGATCTGGTTCACCTTCACGAGGATGCTGTTGGCGATACCCTTGGCGATGCCTTCGGATAGGCGCCGGGTGTTGGTGACGAACAGGTCGTCACCCACCAATTGCACCTTGCTGCCGATGGCCTTGGTCAGCTTCTTCCAGCCGGACCAGTCATCCTCGGCCATGCCGTCCTCGATGCTCATGATGGGGTAGCGCTTGCACCAATCCTGCCACATGGAGACCATGTCGTCCGCCGTGAGGCTGTCGCCGGTGCTCTCCAGCACATAGCGCTGCTTGTCGGCGTTGTAGAACTCGGTGCTGGCGGCATCGAGCGCGATCATGATGTCCTCGCCCGGCCGGTAGCCCGCTTTCTCGATGGCCTGCATCACGAACTTCAAGGCATCCTCGTTGCTCTTGAGGTCCGGCGCGAAGCCGCCTTCATCGCCCACGTTGGTACCGAGTTTCTTGGCCTTCAGCACGCCTTTCAGGGCATGGAAGACCTCGGTGCCCATGCGCAGGCCTTCGGCGAAGGAAGAAGCCCCCACCGGCATCACCATGAACTCCTGGATGTCCACCTTGTTGTCGGCATGCGCACCACCGTTCAGGATGTTCATCATCGGCACGGGCAGCACGCTCGCGTTGGTGCCCCCGACATAGCGGTACAGCGGCAGGCCCGCCTCGCTGGCCGCCACCTTGGCCACGGCCAGGGAAACGCCCAGGATGGCGTTGGCACCCAGATTCGCCTTGTTCGGTGTACCGTCCAAGGCGATCATCTGGCGGTCGATCTGTGCCTGGTCGCCCACGAAGCTGCCTTGCAGCTCCTCGTTCAGCGGGCCGTTCACGTTGTCCACGGCCTTGAGCACGCCCTTGCCCAAGTAGCGCTTCTTGTCGCCATCGCGCAGCTCCACGGCCTCATGGGCACCGGTGCTGGCCCCGCTGGGCACGGCGGCCCGGCCGATGTGGCCGCTGTCGGTATAGACATCCACTTCCACGGTGGGATTGCCGCGGGAATCCAGGATCTCGCGGGCTTGGATCTTCGTGATCAGGCTCATGGCCGGGTTCAATGGTTTTGCGTGGTGCGTAACGGGGCCTTCTTGCCGGCGGTTTCAAGCGCCTGGCGCATGTAGGCCACAAAATCGTCGAATAGGTACTGGGAGTCGAGCGGGCCGGGGCCGGCCTCGGGATGGTGCTGTACGCTGAAGACCGGGCGGTCCTTCAAGCGGATACCGGCCACGCTGCCGTCGTTGAGGTGCAGGTGCGTGATCTCCATGCCGGGATGGGCCTCGGCCTTCTGGCGGTCCACCACGAAACCGTGGTTCTGCGAGGTCACTTCATCCCGGCCTGTAATGCCATTGCGCACCGGATGGTTGATGCCCCGATGCCCATGGTGCATTTTCATGGTGGGCACGCCTTGGCTTTGGGCCAACAACTGGTGACCCATGCAGATGCCGAACACGGGCAGACCCGTGGCCACCACCTCAGCCACCAGCTTCACCGGGCCGGGCATCGCCGCGGGATCCCCGGGGCCGTTGCCCAACAGGAACCCATCAGGCCGCCAGTCCATCATTTCCCCCAGGGTGCTGGTCATGGGGAAGATGCGCACCAGGCAATCGCGCTCGATGAGGCAACGCACCGTGTTCAGCTTGATGCCGAAATCCAGCAAGGCTACACGGTAGGGTGAATCCGGGTCGCCGGCGTCGTATGGTTCCCCGGCGGTAACGCTGCTGGCGAGCTCCAGGCCGGCCATGTCCGGCGCTTCCGCCAGACGGCGTTGCAATGCTTCGTCATCCAACCCCGTGCTGTCGATGATGGCGTTCTGCGCGCCATGGTCACGGATATGGCGGACGAGTTTGCGGGTATCGATATCGCTGATTCCCGTGATCCCGGCTTCCAGGAGCATCCCTTCCAAGGAGCCGGTGCTGTCCGCCCTGCTGGTCACCTCGCTGAACTTCTTCACCACCAGGCCGGCGATGCTCACGCGCGGGCCTTCATCCTCGCCACGAAGCGGGTCGCCGGGAGGGCGTTTCACCCCGTAATTGCCAATGTGAGGGGAGGCCATGACCATAATCTGGCCGGTATAGCTCGGGTCGGTGAAGATCTCCTGGTAACCGGTCATGCCGGTATTGAAGCAGATCTCGCCCACGGCAATGCCTCGTGCGCCGATGGCGCGGCCCTCGAAGCGGGTACCGTCCTTCAGGAGGAGGACCGCTTGGGGGCGCTGGCTGATCAACATGGAGAAAGGGTTCGGGTGCTTGGTGGACGGCAAAATTAGCCGACCGAAAATGGAACGGGGCGCCCAAAGGCGCCCCGTTCCCGTTGATTATTCACAATGCCGATCATTCCGCCTTGGCCTCGCCTTCGGCTGCGGGGGCATCGCCCTTGGCCTCGGTCTTGGCCGCGCCAGCCTTGGCCGTGGAGGCCTTCGTGCGGCTGCGGCGCGTGCGCTTCACCTCGGCCCCGGCCTTCTCCTTGGGGGAGTAGGTGGTGTTGAAATCCACCATCTCGATCATGGCGCGCTCGGCGGCATCGCCCAAGCGGTTGCCCAGCTTGATGATGCGCGTATATCCTCCTGGCCGGTCGGCCACCTTGGGGGCCACATCGCGGAACAAGGTGGTGGTGGCCTCCTTGCTGCGCAGGTAGCTGAACACCGTGCGGCGGCTGTGCGTGCTGTCCTCCTTGCTCTTGGTGATCAAGGGTTCCACGAAGATCCGCAGGGCCTTGGCCTTGGCCAGGGTGGTCTCAATGCGCTTATGCTCGATCAGCGAGCATGCCATGTTGCTGAGCATGCTGTCGCGATGGGCCTTCTTGCGCCCCAGTGCGTTGTTCTTGTTTCCGTGTCTCATTTTCCTCTGGCCGCATCGGGCGGCTACCGTTGATCAATCCTTAGTCGCGGTCCAGTTTGAACTTCGACACGCTCATGCCGAAGGAAAGTCCCTTGTTCTCCAGCAGGTCCTCCAGCTCGGTCAGGCTCTTCTTGCCGAAGTTGCGGAACTTCAGCAGGTCGTTCCGGTTGAAGCTCACCAGGTCACCGAGGGTCTCGATATCGGCGGCCTTGAGGCAGTTCAGGGCACGCACGCTCAGGTCCAGGTCGACCAGCTTGCTCTTGAGCAGTTGGCGCATGTGCATGCCGCTCTCGTCCAGGTCGTCCACATCGGAAGTGGAGCTGCCCGACTCAACGGGGGCGGACTGCTGGAGGTCCTCCAGTTCCATGGTCATCCGGCCGTCGCTGAACAGCATGAAGTGGTGGATCAGGATCTTGGCCGCCTCTTGCAGTGCATTCTTCGGATCGATGCTGCCGTCCGTGTCCAGCTCGATGGTGAGCTTTTCATAGTCGGTCTTCTGCTCCACGCGGGTGTTGTCCACGCTGTAGCGCACGTTCTTGATCGGGGTGAAGATGGAGTCGATGAAGATGGTGCCCATCGGGGCGCCTTCCACCTTGTTCTCGTCGGCGGGCACGTAGCCACGGCCCTTGCCGATGGAGAGTTCCACGTGCAGCTTCACGCCGGGCTCCATGCGGCAGATCACCAGCTCGGGGTTCAGCACCTGGAAGCCGGTGGTGTGCTTGCCGATGTCGCCGGCGGTGAATTCCTCCTTGCCGCCCACGGTGAAGTTGACCTTTTCATCGCTGACATCCTCCAGCTGGCGGCGGAAACGCACCTGCTTGAGGTTGAGCACGATCTCGGTGACATCCTCGATCACGCCCTTGATGGTGCTGAATTCGTGCTCCACGCCATCGATGCGCAGGCTGGTGATGGCATACCCCTCCAGGCTGCTGAGCAGGATCCGGCGAAGGGAGTTGCCGATGGTGATGCCATAGCCGGGCTCCAAGGGGCGGAATTCAAAGATCCCGTGCTTGTCGTCGGCTTCGATCATGGAGACCTTGTCCGGTCTTTGGAAATCTAGGATTGGCATGTGATGCTCGCTCTGTTTGGGTTCTTACTTGGAGTACAATTCGACGATGAGCTGCTCGCGGATGTTCTCCGGGATCTGGGCGCGCTCCGGCAGGGCGATCATCTTGCCCGTCATGGTGGCGGGGTTGAAATCCAGCCAATCGAACCGGTTGGTGTTGGTGGAGAGGCTGTTGGTGATCACCTCCAGGCTGCGGCTGCGCTCGCGCACGGCCACCTCGTCGCCGGGGCGGAGGGTGTAGCTGGGGATGTTCACCACCTCCTTGTTCACGGTGATGTGGCCGTGGTTCACCAGCTGGCGGGCGGCGCTGCGCGTGGGGGCGATTCCCAAGCGGTACACCGTGTTGTCCAAGCGGGCCTCGCACAAGGCCAGGAGCACCGACCCGGTAACCCCCTTCTTGCTGGTGGCCGTTTCGAACATCTTGCGGAACTGGCGCTCCAGGATGCCGTAGGTGTATTTCGCCTTCTGCTTCTCGTTGAGCTGCAACTTGTACTCGCTCTCCTTCTTGCGGCGGCGGGCGTTCAATCCGTGCTGGCCCGGGGCGTGGGGCTTGCGCTCCATCCACTTGTCGGGTCCGTAGATCGCTTCCTTGAACTTGCGGGCGATCCTGGTCTTGGGTCCTATGTATCGTGCCATTTTCTCTTGGTTTGGGTGCGTGCTCCGCACCAACAACGGGGTGCGTTTCCGCCCCCTACGGTTTATTTCAGGTTAGACACGGCGCTTCTTGGGCGGCCGGCAGCCGTTGTGCGGCATGGGGGTAAGGTCGAGGATCTCGGTAACCTCCACACCGCTGTTGTGCAGGGCGCGGATGGCGCTTTCGCGGCCGCCTCCGGGGCCGCGCACGAACACCTTCACCTTGCGCAGGCCCAGGTCGAACGCCTCGCGGGCGGCCTCCTCGGCGCTCACCTGCCCGGCGTACGGGGTGTTCTTCTTGCTTCCGCGGAAACCCATCTTCCCGGAGCTGCTCCAGCTGATCACCTCGCCCTTGTTGTTGGTGAGGCTGATGATCAGGTTGTTGAAGGTAGCACGGATGTGGGCTTGCCCGAAGGCTTCCACCACCACGTTCTTCTTCTTTTTCTTGCCTGCGGCCCCGCCGCCTTTCTCTTGCTTTGCCATTGTCTTCAGTTGTCGGTTGTCCGTTGTCCGTTGTCAGTAGCCGTTTACCGCCAACTGACAACTGGCAACTGATCTTACTTGGTCACCTTCTTCTTGTTGGCCACGGTCTTGCGCTTGCCCTTGCGGGTACGTGCGTTGGTGCGGGTACGCTGGCCGCGCAGCGGGAGCCCTTGGCGGTGGCGCGTGCCCCGGTAGCAGTTGATGTCCACCAGGCGCTTGATGCTCAACTGCACCTCGCTGCGCAAGGCACCTTCCACCTTGATGTTCTCGTTGATCACCGTACGGATCTTCGCCTGATCGTCGTCCGTCCAGTCCTCCACCTTGGTGTCGGGGTCCACACCGGCCTGCTCCAGGATGGAGAGGGCCGTGCTGCGGCCAATGCCGTAGATGTACGTGAGGCCGATGACGCCACGCTTTGTTTTGGGGAGGTCGATGCCTGCGATACGTGCCATGTTCTTCGGTTTATCAGCCCTGACGTTGCTTGAACTTCGGGTTCTTCTTGTTGATGATGTAAAGACGTCCCTTGCGGCGAACCAGTTTGCAGTCCGCTGAACGCTTCTTGATCGAGGCCCTGACTTTCATTTGGGTCGGTGTGTTCTGCTGTTCTTCACGTTTTGTACCGGAAGGTGATGCGGCCCTTGCTGAGGTCGTACGGGCTCATTTCCACCTTCACCTTGTCGCCGGGCAGGATACGGATGTAGTGCATCCGCATCTTGCCCGAGATGTGGGCCACGATCACATGGCCGTTCTCGAGCTCCACACGGAACATGGCATTGCTCAACGCCTCCTTGATGACGCCGTCCTGCTCAATGTTCCCTGATCTGCTCATTTTCCTTCCTTTCCTTTTCCTGTCGGCGTTGCCGCCGTTTAGTTCATGTTCAAGGCGTTGCTACGCCACTGCCATTCCTCTTTCCTTCAGCACATCCTCGATGTAGCTGAACGTTGTCAGGACCTCCGCCTTGCCTTCCCGCACGGCCACGGTATGCTCGAAGTGGGCGCTGGGCTTCCCATCCTGGGTCACCACCGTCCAGCCGTCATCCAGCTGGCTCACCTCCTTCCGGCCCATGGTCACCATCGGTTCGATGGCGATCACCATGCCTTCATCCAAACGGGCACCGTGCCCGCGCCTGCCGTAGTTCGGCACTTCGGGCGCCTCGTGCAGCTTGCGGCCCACGCCGTGGCCCACCAACTCGCGCACGATGCCGTACCCGTGTGCCTCCGCGTGCTGCTGCACCGCGAAACCGATGTCACCGGTACGGTGCTTGGCCACCGCTTGCGCGATGCCCAAGGCCAGGCATTCCTTCGTCACGCGAAGCAGGGCCTGCGCTTCGGGGTTCACCTCGCCTACCTCGAAGGTGTAGGCACTGTCCCCGTAGAAGCCCCGCATCAACACGCCGCAATCCACGCTGGCCACGTCGCCTTCCTGCAGGGTGCGCTTACCGGGCAGCCCGTGAACCACTTCCTCGTTGATGCTGATCAACAACGTGGAGGGGCATCCGTACAAGCCCTTGAAGCCCGGGATACCGCCATGGTCGCGGATGAATTCCTCCGCCATGCGGTCCAGATCGCCGGTGGAAACCCCCGGAGCGATCCGGCGGGCCACCTCGGCCAAGGTCCTTCCAACAAGCAAAGAACTTTCCCTCACCAGTCCGATCTCCTCCTCGCTCAATCTGTTCGCCGTCCTGGCCATTATCCTGCCATTCCGAAAGCTGAGCTCGTCCTCCCCTTGATCCGGCCAGATTTCATCAGGCCGTCATAATGCCTCATCAACAGGTGGCTTTCCACTTGCTGGAGCGTGTCCAGCAGCACACCCACCATGATCAACAGCGACGTCCCCCCGAAGAACTGGGCGAAGCCTTGCTTCACACCCATCATCATCACGAAGGCCGGCAGGATGGCCACCAGGCCCAGGAAGATGGAACCCGGCAAGGTGATCCGGCTCAACAGGTCGTCGATGTAGCTGGCCGTTTGCTTACCTGGCTTGACACCGGGAATGAAGCCGCCGTTACGCTTCAGGTCGTCCGACAACTGGTTCGGGTTCACCGTGATGGCCGTGTAGAAGTAGGTGAAGGCCACCACCATGAGGAACAGGAACAGGTTGTAGGAGAAGCTCTGATAGTTGGTGAACTGCTGCAGCCACATGGGCGGGTTGCCGTTGAACACGGGCATTTGCGCCACGTACATGGGCACCAGCACGATGGCCTGGGCGAAGATGATCGGCATCACGCCTGCCGCATTCACCTTCAGGGGGATGTAGTTGCGCACGCCCCCGTACTGCTTATTGCCCTGCACGCGTTTGGCGAACTGCACCGGGATGCGGCGCGTGCCCTGCACCAGCATGACGTTGGCACCGATGATGACCAGCCAGATGACCACTTCCATGAGGATGACCACCATGCCGCCACCGCCGGTAAGGCGGCCCACAAACTCCTGCAGGAAGGCCTCGGGAAGGCCGGCAATGATGCCGATCATGATCAGCAGGGAAATGCCGTTGCCCAATCCACGTTCGGTGATGCGCTCACCAAGCCACATCACGAAGAGCGTGCCCACGGTGAGGATGATGATGCTGGTCATCATCCAGAACTGGCCTTCCGGCCGGGCGCTGGCATCCACGTACGTCAGCAAGTAGCCGGGGGCCTGGAACACGCAGATCAGGATGGTCATGTAGCGCGTCCACTGGTTGATCTTCCGGCGGCCGCTCTCCTCCTTCTGCATCTTCTGCACCATGGGCACGGCGATGCCGGCCAGCTGCATGATGATGCTCGCGCTGATGTAGGGCATCACGCCCAGGGCGAAGATGCTGGCCCGGGTGAAAGCCCCGCCGGTGAAGATGCTCAGCAGGTCCACCAGGCCCGATCCCGCGCCCGTGGTGCTGCCCAGCCGACTGCTGTCCACGCCTGGCAATGCGATGAAGCTTCCGATACGGAACACGAGCAACAAGCCCAGCGTGATGAGGATGCGGTTGCGCAGCTCCTCGATCCGCCAGATGTTCTTGACCGTTTCGATGAAGTTCTTCATCACTTGGCAGCAACTACTTCGGTTTTGCCCCCCTTGGCCTCGATGGCCGCTTTCGCCGTGGCGCTGAAGGCGTGGGCCTTCACCTCAAGGGCGCCCTTGAGCTCGCCGCGCCCCAGCACCTTCACCAGGTCGTTGGAGCTGATCAGGCCGTGCTTGCGCAGGGCCTCGATGTCCACGGCCTTCAGGTTCGCCTTGTCGGCCAGGGCCTGGATGGCGTCCAGGTTGATGCCCTTGTATTCCACGCGGGTGGGGTTGGTGAAACCGAACTTGGGCAAGCGGCGCACCAAGGGGGTTTGGCCCCCTTCGAAACCACGGCGGCGGTTGTAGCCGGTATCGGCCTTCTGGCCCTTGTGGCCCTTGCCGCTGGTTCCGCCGTAGCCGCTGCCTTGGCCGCGTCCAACACGCTTGTTCGTCTTCACCGCGCCACGGGCGGGCTTCAATTTGCTCAGGTCCTCCATCGCTCGTTGTCTTGTTAATGGGCTCAAGCCTCAACCACGGACACCAGGTGCTCCACCTTGGCCACCATGCCCCGTACCTGGGGAGTGGCCTCCAGCTCGTTCTTCTTGCCGATGCGGCCCAGGCCAAGGGCCACCAAGGTGGCCTTTTGCCGCTTGTGGCACTTGATCTGGCTTCCCGTCTGGGTGATGATGATCTTACTCATTGCTTGATCCGCCGCCGGCTTGGCGGACGGTGTGTTCTTTATCCGTTGAATACCTTGTCGAGTTCCACCCCGCGCTGGCGCGCCACGGCCTTCGGGTCGCGCATGTTGGCCAAGGCCTGGATGGTGGCCTTCACCACGTTCTGCGGGTTGCTGCTGCCCTTGCTCTTGGCCAGCACATCGGTGATGCCCGCGCTCTCGAGCACTGCGCGCATGGAGCCGCCGGCGATCACGCCCGTACCGTTGGCGGCGGGCTTGAGCAGTACTTGGGCACCGGCATAGCGGCCCTCCTGCACGTGCGGCACGGTGCCGTGGCGCAGGGGTATGCGTACGAGGTTCTTCTTGGCATCGTCGATGCCCTTGGCAATGGCCTCCTGCACCTCCTTGGATTTGCCGAGCCCATGGCCCACCACGCCGTTGCCGTCGCCCACCACCACCGTGGCGGCGAAGGTGAAGGTGCGGCCACCCTTGGTCACCTTGGTCACCCGGTTGAGGTGCACCACCGTGTCCTTCAGCTCAAGGTCGCTGCTCTTGACCGTATTGGTTCTGTTGTCTGACATGCTCGCTGTATGGGGGTTCAGAAATTGAGGCCGGCTTCGCGTGCGGCATCGGCCAAGGCCTTCACACGCCCGTGGTAGAGGTATCCATTGCGGTCAAACACGACCTTTTCGATGCCCGCCGCCTTGGCCTTCTCGGCCAGGGCCTTGCCCACGGCCTTTGCCTGGTCGATGCCGGGCGCGCCATGGGAAGCCTGGTCCTTCAGGCTGCCTGCGCTGGCCAGGGTGATGCCCTGCTCATCGTCCACCAGCTGGGCGTAGATGTGGGCATTGCTGCGGAACACGGTGAGGCGAGGCCGCTCGGGGGTGCCATGCACCTTGTGGCGGATGCTTGTCTTGATGCGTGCGCGACGTGCGCTCTTGTTGAATGCCATCTTCAGATCTTATTTGCCTGCGGCTTTACCGGCCTTGCGGCGGACGTTCTCACCCACGAAGCGGATACCCTTGCCTTTGTAGGGCTCCGGCTTGCGCAAGCTGCGGATCTTGGCCGCCACGGCGCCCAAGGCCTGCTTGTCGATGCTTTCCATCTTCACCACGGGGGATTTCCCCTTTTCCTGGGAAGCGGTCACCTTGATCTCGTTGGGGAGCTCGATCACCACATTGTGCGAGAAGCCCAGCGACAACTGTAGCTGCTGGCCCTTGGTGGTGGCGCGGTAACCCACGCCCACCAGTTCCTGCTCCACGGTGAAGCCCTTGGTCACCCCTTCCACCATGTTGGCCACCAGGGCCCGGTACAGGCCGTGCATGGACCGGTGGTGCTTGAGGTCCGTGGGGCGGGCGAAGCTGATCTTCCCGTCCTCCTTGGTCACCTTGATCGCCGGATCGAGGGTTTGCGTGAGGGTTCCCTTGGGGCCCTTCACGGTCACCACGTTCTTGTCGCTGATGCCGACCTCCACCCCTGCGGGGATCACGACCGGGTCTTTTCCTATGCGGCTCATCTCTTCTGGTTGCTTAGCTGACGTAGCAGATCACTTCACCGCCCACGCCCAGGGTGCGGGCCTCCTTGTCGGTGATCACGCCCTTGGAGGTGCTGATGATGGCCACGCCCAGGCCGTTGAGCACACGGGGCAGGTCCTTGGCATGGGTGTACTGGCGCAGGCCGGGGCTGCTCACGCGGCGCAGCTCCTGGATGGCGCTCCGGCGATCGGCGCCGTACTTCAGCGCGATCTTGATCGTGCCTTGCTTGCCGTCCTCCTCCAACTTGTAGCTCAGGATGTACCCCTTGTCGTAGAGGATGCGGGTGATATCCTTCTTGATGCCGCTCGCGGGCACTTCCACTACCTTCTTGTTCGCCATGATCGCGTTGCGCAGGCGGGTGAGGTAATCGGCGATGGGATCTGTTGTCATGGTCTTGTTCCGTTAATGGGGACGTGCCTTGGTTACCAGCTGCTCTTGGTCACGCCCGGGATCTTGCCTTCCAGGGCCATTTCGCGCAGCATGTTGCGGCTGATGCCGAAGATGCGCACATAGCCCTTGGGGCGGCCGGTGAGCTGGCAGCGGTTGTGCATGCGCACCTTGCTGGAGTTGGCCGGCAGTTTCTGCAAGGCGTCCCATTCGCCAGCCGCCTTCAAGGCCGCGCGCTTGGCCGCGTACTTCTGCACCATCTTGGCCCGCTTGCGCTCGCGTGCCTTCATTGATTCTTTTGCCATTGTCTTTTCCGGTTGGGGTGCTGGCGTGCTTACTTGGTGAAGGGGAAGCCGAACTCGGTGAGCAGGGCCCGTGCCTCGGCATCGGTCTTGGCGGTGGTCACCACGGTGATGTCCATGCCATGGATGCGCGGGGTCTTGTCGATGTCGATCTCGGGGAAGATGATCTGCTCCTTGACCCCGAAGGTGAAATTGCCGTGGCCGTCGAAGCCGGAGGCCTTCACCCCGTGGAAGTCGCGGGTCCTGGGCAGGGCCACACTGATCAGGCGGTCGAGGAACTCATACATGCGCTCGCCGCGCAGGGTGACGCGGGCGCCGATGGGCATGCCTCGGCGCAGCTTGAAGTTGCTGATGTCCTTGCGGCTCTTGGTGGCCTGTGCGCGCTGACCGCTGATCATGGTCATCTCCTCCACGGCCTGGTCCACGATCTTCTTGTCGCCCACGGCATCGCCGAGGCCTTGGTTCAGGGCGATCTTCACGATGCGCGGCACCTGCATCGGGCTCTTGTAGTTGAACTTCTTCTGCAGGCTGGGCACCACTTCATCGTGGTACTTGTTCCGCATGCGGGGTGCGTAGGTGCTCATCACTTCTTCGCGGTTTTCTTGTTCTTCGATTTCACGAAGCGCTCCATCTTGCCGTCCTTGCCCGGCCTGCGGCCCACACGGCCCGGCTCCCCGGTCTTCGCATCGATGAGCATGAGGTTGCTCAGGTGGATGGGCCCTTCCTTGTCCACGATGCCGCCCTGCGGGGTGGCGGTGGTGGGCTTGCTGTGCTTGCGGTTGATGCGCAGGCCTTCGACCAGGGCGGTGTTGTGCTTGCGGTCCACGTCGAGCACGCGGCCTTGCTTGGCGCGGTCCTCACCGGCCAGCACCTTCACCAGGTCGCCTTTCTTGATGTGTGTCTTCTTCTGCATCTGTGTGTGCAATGCGGCTTTCGCGCTGCTTGGTCCTTACAGCACCTCGGGTGCCAGGGAGATGATCTTCATGAACTTCTTCTCGCGCAGCTCGCGGGCCACGGGGCCGAAGATGCGGGTGCCCCGCATTTCACCGGCACCGTCCAGCAGCACCACCGCGTTGTCGTCGAAGCGGATGTAGCTGCCGTCCTTGCGGCGCGTCTCCTTGCGGGTGCGCACCACCACGGCCTTGCTCACGGTACCTTTCTTGGCGGAGCCGTTGGGCAACGCGTTCTTGATGGACACCACCACGGTGTCTCCGATGCGGGCGTACCGGCGTGCCGTACCGCCCAGTACACGGATCACCAGCACTTCGCGGGCTCCGCTGTTGTCGGCCACTGTGAGCCGGGATTCCTGTTGGATCATCGTTCTGCTGGGTCTT
Source organism: Flavobacteriales bacterium (assembly GCA_023382455.1). GTDB lineage: Bacteria > Bacteroidota > Bacteroidia > Flavobacteriales_F > PHOS-HE28 > PHOS-HE28. The sequence goes on along the minus strand of JAHDVX010000009.1, from coordinate 12,504 downwards.
ACTTGGCTCGTTCAACCACTTCCACCAACCGCCAGCGCTTGTTGCGGCTGATCGGGCGGGTCTCCGCGATGCGCACCGTGTCGCCCACGTGCGCGTCGCCTTGCTCGTCGTGCGCCATGAACTTGCTGGTGAGCTTCACGAACTTCCCGTACTTGGGGTGCATCACGCGGCGCTCCACGGTGACGGTGATGCTCTTGTTCATCTTGTCGCTGGTCACGATGCCCACGCGCTCCTTGCGCAGGTTGCGGCCCTTGGTCTCGGGGCTGGCGGTCTGGGTGCTTTCGGTGCTCATGCTTGGGCGTTGTTGGCGATCTCGCGGCGGCGAATCTCGGTGAGGATGCGGGCCACCTCCTTGCGGCCGCTGCGCAGTTGGGCGGGGCTTTCCACCGGGCTTACCGTGTGGTTGAAGCGCAACTTGCTCAGGCTTTCCCGCCCGGACTCCAGCTTGTCGCGCAGTTCCTGCACGGTGAGGTCCTTCAATGAATTCGATTTCTTCTTCATCACGGTAGCTTATTGACCGTCGTAGTCTTCACGGGTGACGAACTTGGTGCGGATCGGGAGCTTCTCCCCCGCCAGGCGCAGCGCCTCCTTGGCCGTGGCTGCCGGTACGCCGTCCACCTCGAAGATGATCCGGCCGGCACGCGTCACCGCCACCCAGTGGTCCAGTGCGCCCTTGCCTTTACCCATACGGACCTCGGCAGGCTTGCTGGTGACCGGCTTGTCCGGGAACACCTTGATCCATACCTGGCCTTCACGCTTCATGTGGCGGGTGAGGGCCACACGGGCCGCCTCGATCTGGCGGCTGGTGAGCCATACACTTTCCATGGCCTTGAGCCCGAAGGACCCCAGGGCCACGCGGTGGCCGCGCTGGGACTCGCCCTTCATGCGGCCCTTGTGCATATTGCGGCGCCGACTGCGCTTAGGTTGCAACATGGTTATTGATTGTTATTCCGGTTACCTCCACGTTCCCTTCCGCCACGGCGCTCCCCGCCACGACGCTCTCCGCCGCCGGGGCCACGGCGCTCACCGCTGCGGCGCTCACCGCCGAGCATGCCGCCCTGGCCTTTCACCTGGCCCTGGTTCGGGCTCAGGTCGCGTTTGCCGTACACCTCGCCGCGCATGATCCAGCACTTGACGCCGATGCGGCCCATCTTGGTGTGTGCCTCGGTGATGGCGAAATCGATGTCGGCACGCAGGGTGTGCAGGGGCACGCGGCCCTCGCGGTACTTCTCCGTGCGGGCAATCTCCGCCCCGTTCAAGCGGCCGCTCACTTGCACCTTGATGCCTTCGGCACCCATGCGCATGGTGCTGGCCACGCTCATCTTCATGGCCCGGCGGAAGCTGATACGGCCTTCCAACTGGCGAGCGATGCTGTCGGCCACCAGGCGGGCGTCCAGTTCGGGGCGCTTGATCTCGAAGATGTTGATCTGCACGTCCTTGCCGGTGAACTTCTTGAGCTCCTCGCGCAGCTTGTCCACCTCGGAACCGCCGCGGCCGATGATCACCCCGGGGCGGGCCGTGTTGATGGTCACGGTGACCAGCTTGAGGGTGCGCTCGATGATGATGCGCGATACGCTCGCCTTCTTCAGGCGGGCCATCAGGTACTGGCGGATCTTCTCATCCTCCACCAGCTTGTCGGCGTAGTTGCTGCCGCCGTACCAGTTGCTGTCCCAGCCCTTGATGAGGCCCAGGCGTTGCCCGATCGGGTGTGCTTTCTGTCCCATTATGCGTTTTTCTCGGCGGTTTCTTCAGGGGCCGCGTCCACCACCAGGGTGACGTGGTTGCTGCGCTTGACCATGCGGTACGCGCGGCCTTGGGGGGCGGGCAGCATGCGCTTCAGGCCCGTGCTCTCGTCCACCATCACCGTCTTCACGATCAGCTTGGTGTCACCGGCCTTGCGACCCTCGTTCTTGGCCTCCCAGTTGGCGATGGCGCTCATCAGCAGCTTCTCCATGGGCTTGCTGGCGTGGCGCGTGCTGAAGCGCAGCAGGCCCAGGGCACGCTCCACCTCCACACCGCGGATCGTATCCGCGATCTGACGCATGCGGCGCGGGCTGGTGGGCACCTTCCTCAGGCTGGCCACCGCCACGGCCTTCTTGGCTTCCTTCCGCTTCTCGGCGGCTATTCTCTTGCGCGATCCCATTGGTTACTTCTTGTTGTTGCCGGAGTGGCCACGGAAGGTCCGGGTGGGGGCGAACTCGCCCAGCTTGTGGCCCACCATGTTCTCGGTGACATACACCGGGATGAACTTGTTTCCATTGTGCACCGCCACGGTCAGCCCCACGAAATCGGGGGTGATGGTGCTGGCCCGGGACCATGTCTTCAACACGGTCTTCTTCCCGGCCTTCTGCATGTCGGTCACACGCTTCGCCAACTTGTAGTGGACGAACGGGGGTTTCTTGAGTGAACGGCTCATCTGCTATCGTGTGATCAGGCTGCCTTGTGATTGGCGCGCTGGATAATGAACTTGTTGGACTGCCGCTTGGGGGCGCGGGTCTTCTTGCCCTTGGCCAGGAGGCCCTTGCGGCTGCGCGGGTGCCCGCCGGAGGCGCGGCCCTCGCCACCGCCCATCGGGTGGTCCACCGGGTTCATCGCCACGGCGCGGGTGCGCGGGCGGCGGCCCTGCCAGCGGGTACGGCCCGCCTTGCCGCTGCGCTGCAGCATGTGCTCGGCGTTGCCCACGGCGCCCACGGTGGCCATGCAGCTCACCAGCACCATGCGCACCTCGCCGCTCGGCATCTTCAGCGTGGCGTAACGGCCTTCGCGGGCGTTGAGCTGCGCGAAGGTGCCTGCACTGCGGGCGAAGGATCCACCCTTGCCGGGTTGCAGCTCCACATTGTGCACCACCGTGCCCAAGGGGATGTCGCTCAACGGGAGGGCATTGCCCACCTCCGGGGGGGCGCCCTTGCCGCTCACGATCACCTGGCCCACCTTCAGGCCCTGCGGGGCCAGAATGTAGCGCTTCTCCCCGTCGGGGTAGTGGATCAGGGCGATGTTCGCGCTGCGGTTCGGATCGTACTCGATGGTCTTCACCACGCCGGCGATGCCCGTCTTGTCGCGCTTGGTATCGATCACGCGGTAGAGGCGCTTGTGACCGCCGCCGATGTAGCGCATGGTCATCTTGCCCGAGCTGTTGCGGCCGCCGGTCTTCTTCACACGGCCGCGGAGCAGGCTGCCCTCGGGGGTGCTGGCGGTGATCTCCTCGAAATCCACGGCCACCTTGTGGCGGGTGCCCGCGGTCACGGGGTTCATTTTACGGATTCCCATTTCCTGGCTTGTTCAGGGCTTAGAGGTTGCTGTACAGGTCGATGGTCTCACCCTTTTCCAAGGTGACGATGGCCTTCTTCCAGGTACTGGTGGCACCCCTGAGGATGTTTGACTTCGTGTAGCGGGTGCGCTCCTTGCCGCGCACGATCATCGTGCGCACGCCGGCCACCTTCACATTGAACTGCTTTTCCACCGCGTTGCGGATCTCGACCTTGTTGCTCCGGCGGTCCACCACGAATCCGTAGCGGCCTTCCTTCTCGCTTTGGGCCGTCATCTTCTCGGTGACGAGGGGGCGGATGATGATGCTGCTCATTAGGATTGCTTGATCAGGGTGGATTCCAACGGGGCGATGGCGTCGGCGGCGATCAGCACGCGGTTGGCGTTCATGATGTCGTAGGTGTTCACCTCGCTGGCGGTCACCACGCGGGCACCTTGGATGTTGCGCGTGCCCAGCAGCATGTTCTCATTGCGGGAGGCAAGCACCACCAAGGCCTTGCGCCCCTCCAGCCCGAAGGCCTTAAGCATGCCGGCGTAGGTGCGGGTCTTGTTGCTGTCCAGCCCTTGGCCGTCCAGCACGCTGATGGCCCCACCCTTGGCTTTGTGGGTGAGTGCGCTGCGGCGCGCCAGGTCCTTCACCTTCTTGTTCAGTTTGAAGCTGTAGTCGCGGGGCTGGGGGCCGAACACGCGGGCACCACCCTTGTACAGCGGGCTCTTGATGGAACCCTTGCGGGATCCACCCGTACCCTTTTGGCGGTGCAGCTTCTTGGTGGAGCCGCTCACCATGCTCTTCTCCAGGGTCTGGGCAGTGCCCTGGCGGCTATTGGCCAGGTGCTGCTTCACGTCCAGCCAGATGGCGTGGTCGTTCGGCTCCATGCCGAAGACCGCATCGTTCAGCTTGGCCTTCTTTCCGGTAGGCTTACCGTCCGCACTGTGGATATCCAGTTCCATCTTACTTCCAGAGGATGACATAACCGCCCTTGGGCCCGGGGATGGAGCCGTGGACGACCATGAGGTTCTTTTCCTTGTCGATCTTCACCACGCGCAGGTTCTCGGTGGTGATCCGGTCGCCGCCGGTACGGCCGGCCATGCGCAGGCCCTTGAACACGCGCGAGGGCGTGGAGGAACCGCCCAGTGAACCGGGGGCGCGGCTTCGGTCGTGCTGGCCGTGGGTGCTTTCGCCCACACCGCTGAAGCCGTGGCGCTTCACCACGCCCTGGAAACCCTTGCCCTTGCTGGTGGAGGTGACCGCGATGTAGGACCCTTCCTCGAAGATGTCCATGTCCACGGTATCACCCAGCTGGAACTCCTGTTCGAATTCCTTGAACTCGTGGGTCTTCACCTTCGGGGTGGTCTTGGCCTTCTTGAAGTGGCCCATGGCCGCTGCCGGGGTGTTCTTCTCGCGGCGTTCACCGTAGGAGAGCTGCACGGCCTGGTAGCCGTCCTTCTCCATGGTCTTCACCTGGGTGACAACATTGGGTCCGGCCTCCACCACGGTGCAGCCCAGCAGGTTGCCCTCCGCGTCATAAAGGCTGGTCATCCCGATCTTTTTTCCGATCAATCCGCTCATCGCTTTCTCTTGTTAACCGGTCAGACTTTGATCTCCACGTCCACGCCGCTGGGGAGTTCCAGCTTCATCAGCGCGTCGATGGTCTTGCTGCTGCTGCTGTAAATGTCCATGAGGCGCTTGTAGCTACAGAGCTGGAACTGCTCGCGGGCCTTCTTGTTCACGTGCGGGGAGCGCAGCACGGTGAAGATGCGCTTGTGCGTGGGCAAAGGGATGGGGCCGCTGACCACGGCACCGGTGCTCTTCACCGTCTTCACGATCTTCTCGGCGCTCTTGTCCACGAGATTGTGATCGTAAGACCGCAGCTTGATCCTGATCTTTTGGGTCATCTGACTTTAGGGTGTCGGCTTATGCTGAAACTTTTCCACGGACCTTGGCCAGGACCGCCTCGGTGATGTTGTTCGGGGCCTGCTCGTAGTGGCTGAACTCCATGGTGCTGCTGGCGCGGCCGGAGCTCAGGGTACGCAGGGAGGTGACGTAGCCGAACATCTCGCTCAAAGGCACCACGCCCTTCACGGCCTTGGCTCCGGCACGGTCCTCCATGCCTTGGATCTGGCCCCGGCGGCGGTTGAGGTCGCCCACGATGTCGCCCATGTTCTCCTCGGGGGTGATCACCTCGATCTTCATGATCGGCTCCAGCAGGATGGGCTTGCACTTGGGCACCGCACTGCGGAACGCGCTCTTGGCCGCAATCTCGAAGCTCAGCGCGTCGGAGTCCACATTGTGGTAGCTGCCATCGTACAGCGTCACCTTCAGGCTTTCCATGGGGAAGCCGGCCAGCACACCGTTCTGCAGGGAGGCGGCGAAGCCCTTCTGCACGGAGGGGATGAATTCCTTGGGGATCACACCGCCCTTGATCGCGTCGATGAACTCCAGGCCCACCTTGGTGGGGTCCGTCTGAGGCTCGATCTTCACGTGGATGTCGGCGAACTTACCGCGGCCACCGGTCTGTTTCTTGTACAGTTCGCGGTGCTCCACCATGCCGGTGATGGCCTCCTTGTACTTCACCTGCGGGGCGCCCTGGTTGCATTCCACCTTGAACTCGCGCTTCATACGGTCCACCAGGATGTCCAGGTGCAGTTCGCCCATGCCGCTGATCACGGTTTGGCCGGTCTCCTCGTCGGTCTGCACCTTGAAGGTGGGGTCCTCCTCGGCCAGCTTGGCCAGGGCTTGGCCCATCTTGTCCAGGTCGGCCTGGGTCTTGGGTTCGATGGCGATGCCGATCACGGGCTCGGGGAAGCTCATGCTCTCAAGCACGATCTGCTTGTCTTCGGCGCACAGGGTGTCGCCGGTACGGATGTCCTTGAAACCAACGGCCGCGCCGATGTCACCGGCTTCGATGACCTCAACGGGGTTCTGCTTGTTGGAGTGCATCTGGAAGATGCGGCTGATGCGCTCCTTCTTGCCCGTGCGCATGTTCTGCACGTAGCTGCCGGCATCCACCTTGCCGCTGTAGCAGCGGAAGAAGGCCAAGCGGCCCACGAAGGGGTCCGTGGCGATCTTGAAGGCCAGGGAGGCCATCGGCTCGTCCACGCTGGGCTTGCGCGAGATGGTCTCACCGGTTTCCGGGTCGGTACCGGTCACGGCCTCGATGTCCACCGGGCTGGGCAGGTAGGCCATCACGGCGTCCAGCATGGTCTGCACGCCCTTGTTCTTGAAGGAGGACCCGCAGAGCACCGGGGTGATGCTCATGTTGATGGTGCTGATGCGGATGGCGTTCATGATCTCCGCCTCGGTCAAGCTGTCCGGGTCGGCGAAGTACTTCTCCATCAGCTTGTCGTCGCTCTCGGCCACGGCCTCGATCAGCTTCTCGCGCCACTCCTTCACGGCGTCCTTCAGGTCATCGGGGATGGGAACCTCGGTCCAGGTCATGCCCTGGTCGGCCTCGTTCCACACCATGCCCCGGTTGTTCACCAGGTCCACCACACCCTTGAACCCGGCCTCGGCACCGATGGGCACCTGCAAGGGTACCGGGTTGGCCCCCAGGCGGCTCTTGATCTGGCCGACCACACGGAAGAAGTCGGCGCCGCTGCGGTCCATCTTGTTGACGAAGCCGATGCGGGGCACATTGTACTTGTTGGCCTGGCGCCAGACGGTCTCGCTCTGGGGCTCCACGCCACCCACGGCGCAGAAAAGCGCCACGGCGCCGTCGAGCACGCGCAGGCTGCGCTCCACCTCCACGGTGAAGTCCACGTGGCCCGGGGTGTCGATCAGGTTGATCTTGTACTTGTTGCCGCGGTAGTTCCAGAAGGTGGTGGTGGCGGCGCTGGTGATGGTGATGCCACGCTCCTGCTCCTGGGCCATCCAGTCCATGGTGGCGGCACCGTCGTGCACCTCCCCGATCTTGTGGGTAAGCCCCGTGTAGTAGAGAATGCGCTCGGACGTGGTCGTCTTGCCGGCATCGATGTGCGCCATGATGCCGATGTTGCGCGTGTATTTAAGGTCGCGGGCCATGTTTCGGTTTCCCTGTTGTCTTCTTAGAAACGGAAGTGGCTGAAGGCCTTGTTGGCCTCGGCCATCTTGTGTACCTCCTCCTTCTTCTTGAATGCGGCACCTTCCTCCTTGGCGGCGGCCATGATCTCGTTGGCCAGGCGCTGCTCCATGCTGCGCTCGTTGCGCTTGCGGCTGTAGCCGATCAGCCACTTCATGGCCAGGCTCTCCTTGCGGTTCTCGCGCACGGGCTGGGGGATCTGGAAGTTGGCCCCGCCCACGCGGCGGCTGCGCACCTCCACTTGGGGGGTGACGTTCTGGATGGCCTTGCGGAAGGTCTCCATGCCGTCCTCACCCGTCTTCTCGCTCACCAGGTCGATGGCGCCGTAGAAGATGTCGAACGACTTGCTCTTCTTCCCGTCATACATCAGGTTGTTGACGAACTTGGTCACCTGCACCTCCCCGTACTTCGGGTCGGGAAGCGTGATGTGCTTGGCTGCTTTCTTACGCATCGTGGTCTTATCGTGCGGTTACTTCTTGGCTGCTTCCTTCTTGCGCTTGGTGCCGTACTTGCTGCGGCGCTGGTTGCGGCCCTCCACGCCGGAGGTGTCCAGCACGCCGCGCACAATGTGGTACTTCACGCCCGGCAGGTCCTTCACACGGCCACCCCGCACCAGCACGATGCTGTGCTCCTGCAGGTTGTGGCCCTCGCCCCCGATGTAGGCGATCACCTCCATCTTGTTCGACAGGCGCACCTTGGCCACTTTGCGAAGCGCCGAGTTCGGCTTCTTCGGGGTGGTGGTGTACACCTTGGTGCATACGCCGCGGCGTTGCGGGCACTCGGCCAAGGCCACCGACTTGCTCTTGAAGGTGGGGCTCTTGCGCCCTTTGCGGATCAGCTGTTGAATCGTTGGCATGAAGCTCCGTTTCTCCTGTTATTCCCTGTTGGCCACTCCATACATAGGTGGCGAAAATGGGGCTGCAAATGTAGCTTTTATTGCCTTTCCTCCAAGATCAATGCAGGAATTTAGTTTTCACGCCTTCCGGAATGCCGTCCGGAAGTTCGCATGGATCAGCACTGAAAATCGCACATGTCGTTGACCGCCAATACATTACAACATACACCCCCTTCATCCTGCTCCAACCTGCGGAGGGACCGTTCAAGTTCCATCACGGTTCCATTTGTTACATTTGATAGCATCATTTGATACTATCATGAACCCTACCATCTACTCGCTCACCCCCCGGACGCTCTCCTTGCTGGCGTCCATATCGGAGCGGTTGGGCGAGGTGAACGCGGCCCACCTGCACCACCCTTCCCCCCTGCTGCGCCGGGCCCACCGGGTGAGCACCATCCACGCCACCCTGGCCCTGGAGGCCAATCCGCTGGGGCGCGCCGCCATCGCCGAACTCATCGACGGCCACTCCCTCGCCGCCCCGGGAACGGCCGAGCTCGAGGTGCTCAACACCATGCGCCTGCACGACCTGCTGCCCGAGCTGGACCCCTACCGGAGCCAGGACATGCGGCTGGCCCACGGGGAGCTCATGCGCGGGCTCGCCCTGGACCCCGGCCATTACCGTACCGGCGCCATGGAGGTGCTGTACGGGGATGCCGGCGGCACCCGTCCCGTGCGGCGGCGAAGGGCCGCTGCGGCCAACATCCCCAGCCAGGTGGAGCACCTGCTCCATTTCGTGGAGAATGATGATGCGCCCCTGCTGATCACCAGCTGCGTCCTCCATTTCGGGCTGGCCCACCTGTGCCCGTTCACCGCCGGCAATGGCCGCATCGCCCGGCTCTGGCAGAAGTTGGTGCTCATGCAGCAATGGCCCGTGTTCTCCTTCCTCCCGGTGGAGGGCTTCATCCAACAGGCCGGTGAGGGCTACTATGCCGCATTGGCGTTCGCCGAGGAACATGAGGACTGCGGCGGCTTCATCACCTTCATGATGGAGCGCATCGATGAGGCGCTGCACGAACTGCTCATGCGCGAGCGGCAGGTGCTTTCCGCCACCGACCGCATGGCCACCTTCCTGATGGACCGCCACAAGGGCCGTTTCACCCGCAAGGACTACCGCCGCGCCTTCCCCGAGCTCGCCCCCGCCACGGCCAGCCGCGACCTGGCCCAGGCCGTGGCCGCCGCCACCATCATCCGCCACGGTACAGGCCGCAACACCTGGTACCGACGGCCGGGTTGACCGCCTTGAACGATCCGGTTTCCTACTTTTGACCTACGGGCCGCTGCTGCGGACACCATACAACCCTTTCCCGCCAATGAACATCCACAAGGCCACCGGCTGGGGGGCCCTCCCCCTGGTGATCTCCCTGCTCTCCGTTTCCCCAGGCATGCAATGCGGCCAACCCACGGGCAAAAAGCCCGGAAAGCCGGACAGGACCGGGCAGACCACGCAAACCGCACCACCGTCCAACCCGGCACCCCAACCTTCCGGGACCACCAATGCCGACCTCCCCTTCTTCGGGTTCAACACCAAGGGCGCCATGGACCCGGGGGAGCAGATCCAATATGCGAACGCCTACCTCGACAAGATCACCTCACCGGAGATCAAGCAGCGCCTGGTGATCCGCGTGACCGGCGGCACCATTTCCCAGACCACCTACGGCAAGGACTGGATCCCGGAAGTGATCCGCCAATGGACGGACCTCCAAAAGCGGCAAGGCGTACGCTTCATCTATGTGGTGAACGGGAACGACGCCCCGGCCGAACAGGCGGCGGCCATCCAGCGGTGGATGGATGCCGGGGCACGCTTCGACTTCCTGGAGATGATGAATGAGTACTACCTGCCCAAATTCGTCAGTGGGGACAGGAGCCATGCCGAGGTGACCCGCCAAGTGACCCCGGAGGATTATGTGAACAGCATCCTGCCCGCCTATTGGAAGGAGCTCGACCGCTTCCACCTCCCCTACTACCTGATCTTCGCCCCCTCCCGGCCCGGACGTGACGGTGCCCAGCAGAAGATGGACGAATGGAACACCGTGGTATCCGGGGCCATCCGCAACAAATACCCGGACAAGGACCTCAACGCCACCATCCACCTCTATGCACGTGGAAGCCTTGCGGGCTTCGACTACGGGCAGATCGACCGCCTGCGCCAATCCCTGCCGCCGGGCAGGCACATCGCCGTCACCGAGGCCGGGATCCTGGACAACGCCCTTTCCTATGAGCAGGCCGGCAACCTGGCGGTGGAGCACTACCGCAACATCATGGCCCACTTGGGGAAAGGCGACTACCTGTTGGACCAGGTACTGTACAACATGAACAAGCGGGGCAACATTGCGGCGCTGAACCCGCACACCGGCGGGGAAACCCCCAAGGGCCGCGTGATGCTCCAGTTCATTCAGGGCGGGTTGCGGTAAAAGCCGGATCCTACCGCCCGGGAATCCCGGCATGACCGGGCTACCTTTGGCCTCCCATGGACCATTTGAAAGGGCTCAACGATGCCCAGCGTGCCGCCGTGGAGGCCACCGACGGCCCCGTGATGGTGATCGCCGGGGCCGGCAGCGGCAAGACCAAGGTGCTCACCGTGCGCATCGCCCACCTGATGACCAAGGGGGTGGACCCCTTCCGCATCCTGGCGCTCACCTTCACCAACAAGGCCGCCAAGGAAATGAAGGAGCGCATCGCCCGACTGCTGGCGGGCATGCCCGGCCTGGAGAACGAGGTGCGCAACCTCTGGATGGGCACCTTCCACAGCGTCTTCGCCCGCATCCTCCGCGCCGAGGCCGACAAGCTCGGCTTCCCCAAGGACTTCACCATCTACGACACCGATGACAGCCGCTCACTGATCCGTGCCATCGTGAAGGACCTGCAACTGGACGACAAACTGTACAAGGCCAGCCAGGTGCACGGGCGCATCAGCATTGCCAAGAACAACCTGATCGGCCCCAAGGACTACCTGCAGAATCCTGAACTGACGGCCAGCGATGCCGCCAACCAACGCCCCCACATCGGCGCCATCTACCAAAAGTACGCCGCCCGCTGCTACCGCGCCGGCGCCATGGATTTCGACGACCTGCTCTTCTTCACCAACATCCTCTTCCGCGACCACCCGGAGGTGATGCTCAAATACCAGCAACGCTTCCAATACCTGCTGGTGGACGAGTACCAGGACACCAACCTGGCCCAGTACAACATCGTTCGCACCTTGGCCGCACGCCACCAGAACCTCACCGTGGTGGGCGACGACAGCCAGAGCATCTACGCCTTCCGTGGCGCCAACATCCAGAACATCCTCCACTTCAAGAGCGACTGGCCCGGGCACCGCACCTTCAAGCTGGAGCAGAACTACCGCAGCACCAAGAATATCGTGGGCGCCGCCAACAGCCTGATCGAGAAGAACCGCGAGCGCCTGGAAAAGACCGTTTGGACGGACAACGAGCAGGGTGAGCCCCTGCGCGTGAACCGCAGCATCAGCGACAACGACGAGGGGCGCTTCGTGGCCGACGACATCTTCAGCACCCGGATGCTCGAGCGCGTGCACAACAAGGACTTCGCCATCCTGTACCGCACCAACGCCCAGAGCCGAAGCATGGAAGAGGCGCTGCGGAAGATGAACATCCCCTACCGCATCCACGGCGGCCTCAGCTTCTACCAGCGCAAGGAGGTGAAGGACCTGATCGCCTACTTCCGCCTCACCTGCAACCCCAACGACGAGGAGGCCCTCAAGCGGGTGATCAACTACCCCGCGCGGGGCATCGGCCAAAGCACCGTGGACAAGCTGCTGGTGACCGCCGGCCAGCTGGACAAGAGCGTGTGGGCCGTGATCAACGAAAACCTCGGCATGGTAGGCCTGCACGAGGGACTGCGCCGGAAGGTGATGGACTTCGCCATGATGGTCCGCAGCTTCCAGACCATGCTGGACTCCCGGAGCGCGTACACCCTCGGCGAATACATCGCGCGCACCACCGGCCTGCTGCAGGACCTCTTCCAGGACAAGACCCCCGAGGGCGTGAGCCGCTACGAGAACATCCAGGAACTGCTGAACGGCATGAAGGAGTTCAGCGACCCGGACGGGGATTCGCCCACCTCCGCACCAGGCCCCGAATCGCAGGAGGCGCCCCCGCAACGCACCCTGCCCGACTTCCTGATCGACGTGGCCCTGCTGACCGATGCCGACCAGGATGACAAGGAGGACGCCGACCGCGTGAGCTTGATGACCGTGCACAGCGCCAAGGGCCTCGAGTTTCCATACGTGTACATCGTGGGCCTGGAGGAAAACCTCTTCCCCAA
>JAHDVX010000008.1 GCA_023382455.1 Flavobacteriales bacterium | reverse complement strand
TCGCCGGCATCGGTGGCACCGGCCGTGGTGCCGGTAAAGGTGATGGTGGAACCGGTGGCCAGTGCTTCGGCGGTCACGCCGGCGCAGTTGTCATTCACCACGCCTCCGCCACGCTCTTGGGAAGAACCCGGATGCACGCTTTGCTGGGCAGACCGCACGGAAAGTGCCGGGTATGCCCTGGCGGAGAGGCTCGGCGATGAAGTGGTTTTGTGTTGTGCTTGCAGGGTTCCGGCCGCTAGGCAGATCGAGGCTGCGGCAAGCCATGGGTAAAGTTGGTTCATGGTGGTTTCCGGATTGGGTTTTCGTATGGGATCCCCCCCCGTTGTTCCTCGGAGGTTGGGCGAAGTAAAGGAATAAAACCTCAATTCCTACCCGGCCCGGAAAGGTGCTTTCACCCTTCCTGCAACACCAGGCGGAACCCCTTGCCATGCACGTTCACAATGGCCACTCCGGGATCCTCCGCCAAGTACTTGCGCAGCTTGGCGATGTACACGTCCATGCTGCGCCCATTGAAATAATTGTCGTCCCCCCACACGGCCTGCAAGGCCATGGACCTTTCCAGCACCTTGTTGGCGTGCTCACTGAGCAGTTGCAGGAGTTGCGTTTCCTTGGTGGTGAGGTTGCGGGTTCCCGTAGGGCCTTGCAGTATCTGCTTGCGCGCATCGAAGGTGAAGGTCCCGAGGGTGAAGGTCGTTTCACGGCCCTCCTCGGGCTCCTCGTTCCGCGTGCGGCGCAATACGGCATTGATCCGCAGCAACAGTTCCTCCATGCTGAAGGGCTTGGTGAGGTAGTCGTCCGCCCCGCTCTCGAAACCCTCGATCGTATCCTGGCGCATGTTCTTTGCCGTCAGGAAGATGATGGGCGTCTCATTGTCTGTCCTGCGTACTTCGCGGGCCATGGTGAAGCCATCCTTCACCGGCATCATGATATCGAGCAGCAGCAGGTCGAACCGGCCCGTGCGCCAGACCTTCAGGCCTTGTCGGCCGTCCTCGGCGCGCTGCACATCAAAGCCTTTGGCCTGCAGGTATTTTTCCAACAACAGCCCCAGGTTGGGGTCATCCTCGCACAGCAGTATGGCGGTCTTGTGCTCCATGCTCAAAAGGTAGGGTGATGATGAAACGGCTGCCCGTGCCTTGCTCGCCCGGGGCAGTCCCGCTTTCCACGCGTATGGTGCCGCCATGCCGGTCCACAACGGATTTCACATAGCTCAGCCCCAGGCCGAAGCCTTTGACGTTATGCACGTTGCCTGTGGGCACCCGGTACAGGCGGTCGAAGATCTTGCCCTGCTCGCTGTGCGGAATGCCGATGCCGTTGTCGCGCACTTCGATCGTCAACGCCTGTGCGTCGCTACGCGTGGTGATGCGGACCACGGGGGACACGGTACAGTATTTCACCGCATTGTCGATCAGGTTGTAGAAGATGCTGGTGAGGAAGGTGCGATCCCCGTGCACGTGTGCCAGTTCCGCACCTGGGGTGAAAAGGATCCGTCCGCCGCGCTTCTCGGCCTGCAGCGAGGCATTGCGGGCCACCTCGGCCAGCAGGGCGTGCATGTCCACGTCCGAAAGGCGCAAACGCATGCCGCCCTGGTCGGTGATCGCGCTCAGCAGCACACTTTCCACCAGGAGCCCCAGTCGCTTGGTCTCCTCCTTGATCATGCCGGTGAACATCTGCACCTGGCCCTCGTCCTTGGGCATGCCGGGGTCGGTCAAGGCCTCGCAGGCCAGGGAAATGGTGCTGATGGGTGTCTTCAGCTCATGCGTCAGGTTGTTCACCAGGTCGTTCTTGATGTCGCCCAGGCGCTTTTGGCGGAACATGGTCCGCAGGGTGTAGCCGAACACCGCAGCGATCAGCAACAGGAAGAGCAGCGAGGCGGCCAGCATGGGCCAGGCACTGCGCAGCAGCACCCCCGGTTGGCCAGGCACGTCGAGGTGCAGCCACCAGGTGGCCCGCTCCGCGCCATCCTGCGGCCAGTCGTTGCGGAAGAGCTGTACCCGGTGCATGCTGCCCAACAGGGCGACCGTGTCCGCCCCCACACCGGGGCCCGCCAGCACCGCGCCACCGTTATGGGTGAACACGGCATACCGGGCACCGCCTTCGATATGGCGCAGGTGCAACTCCTCATGGACCAGGGAGTCCAGCAGCTTGGGATCGATCCGCTCCCGGATATCGCGCAGCATGCCCGCAGTGAGCAGCCCGCGCAGCAGTTCGTCCAGGTCGGCACCGTCCAGCGGGCCGGAGGTGCCCAGGGAATCGAGCGTACCGGGGTGTGTGGCCGGCCACGGGTCCAAGCCGGGGCCGCCCGCCGGGAGGCGGGCCAGGCCGTGGCGGGCCTCGGCCCGTTCCAGGCGGTCGCTTACGGCGATCAGTGCATTGTCTATGGCCTCGTTGTACTGGGCGTTCTTCAACAACAGGGTGTCGCGCACCCATTTCACCTGGATCCCCAGCAGGCCGAGAAGGGCAATGCTGATCGCTGCGATCAGCAAGGTGGCGGTGCGCTTCTCCATGGAGGCTGAAAGCTACGCGGCTGCCGTTGAAGGGCGATGACCGGTAACGTAGTTTAACCCTGGCCCGGCATGGCGGGCCACCACCGGAGCGGCCTAATTTCGCCTCACCATGCAAGAGGTGCTCAATTACATCAACGGCCGGTTGCGGCCTGCCCGTTCCGGTGCTTGGCTGGATGACCATGCACCCGCCGAAGGCCGGGTGTTTGCGCGTATCGCGGACAGCGGCCCGGAGGATGTGGAGGATGCCGTGCAGGCTGCGCAGGAGGCACTTCCCCATTGGATCGCCCTGGGCCGCCTAGGGCGCCATGATGCCCTGATGCGTGTGGCCGCGCTGGTGGAGCGCGACCTGGAGGAGTTTGCCCGGGCCGAGAGCCGCGACAACGGCAAGCCGGTCGGCCTGGCCCGTGAGGTGGATATCCCGCGCGCCATCGCCAACCTGCGATTCTTCGCCACGGCCATCCTGCACCAGGCAAGTGATGCCCATGTGACCGACGACCAGGCGCTGAACTGGACCGATCATGAACCGGTAGGCGTGGTCGGGTGCATCAGCCCGTGGAACCTGCCCCTCTACCTGTTCACCTGGAAAGTGGCGCCGGCATTGGCTGCGGGCTGCACCGTGGTGGGCAAACCCTCGGAGATCACGCCCCTCACCACCCATTTGCTGGCCCAACGCTGCATCGAGGCGGGGTTCCCGCCAGGTGTGCTCAACATCGTGCAAGGCACCGGCCTCAAGGTGGGGGCATCCATCACCGCCCATCCGGCCATCAAGGCCATCTCCTTCACCGGCGGTACGGCCACCGGTGCCCGCATCGCGGCCACGGCCGCGCCCATGTTCAAGAAGCTGAGCCTGGAGCTGGGCGGGAAGAACCCGGTCCTGGTTTTCGCCGACTGCGATTTCGACGAGATGGTACGGGAAACCGTGCGGTCTTCCTTCAGCAACCAAGGCCAGATCTGCCTGTGCGGATCACGTATCCTGGTGGAGCGGCCGCTTTATGCACGGTTCCGGGATGCGTTTGTGGAGCGGGTGAAGGCCTTGCGTGTGGGCGACCCCGCCGATCCGGCCACGGACATCGGGGCGGTGGTGAGCGCTGCGCATCTGGAAAAGGTCCTGGGCCACATCGCCTTGGCCAAGCAGGAGGGTGGCCAGGTCCTCTGCGGTGGGGATCAGGTGCGCCTGGGCGGTGAATTGGCCGCTGGCTGGTATGTGGCCCCCACGGTGATCGAGGGTTTGGGCCCGGAATGCCGCACCAATCAGGAGGAGATCTTCGGGCCGGTCGTCACCATTCAGCCGTTCGACACCGAGGAGGAAGCAGTGCAGATGGCCAACGGAACGCGCTACGGCCTGGCCAGTGTGGTCTGGACCACGAACGGGCCCCGCATGCACCGTGTGGCCCGCCGCCTGCACAGCGGCATCGTGTGGGTGAATTGCTGGATGCTGCGCGATCTGCGTACACCCTTCGGCGGCATGAAGCAGAGCGGCGTGGGCCGCGAAGGCGGCATGGAAGCCCTCCGGTTCTTCACCGAGGCGAGGAACGTGTGCATCAAGTGGTGATGTCCGTGCCGGGCAGCCGTCCGCCAAGCAGCACCCATGTGCCCGCCTTGGACGGCTCCAGCACCAGGTCCGGTCCAAGGACTTCACGGAATTGTTCCCCGGTACCAGCTCCACTGTCGTCCAGCAGACCTACCTGCAACCACGGTCCGTTCTGGTCGCTTCCCGCGATCAGCATCATCTGGCGTTCGCCCTGCCCCATGTGTTCCACAAGTTTGCCCAGCAGTGCAGTGAGGCAGTTGCCGTGGTCCTTTCCGCCGCTCTCGGTCTCCAATAGACTGGAGAGGCCTGCCACCACCATTGGGGTACACGGCCCGCAATAGGTGAGCCAGGCGCGGGTGGTGCGCATGGCTTCATGCTGGCAGTCCATGCCTTCGAGGCCGGCACCGGGGTCCGTGCCACCCAGGCCCCAGACCAGGGAAAACAGGGTGTGGCCGGGAATCACATCCTCATGTTTCCATTGAGGCGTGGCGCCCGATCGCCTGATCATCTCGATAAGCCCCAGGCCGGCACCCCTTCTCGTCGGGTCATGCTCCCGTTGGATGCCCTCGCGGAAGAGCGCCTTCAGCTCGTCGGTGGTCCGGGTCTTGAGCATGCCAAGAACATCCTGCAGCTCCGTGGCCTTGGGGCTTTCCACGGGGTTCATGGTGCCCACGGCCTGCAAGGTGGGCCCCAGGCACAACATGAAATGACTGGGTCCTTCTTCCCGTCCGTAGCTGCCGGGAAGATGGGCACGATGCCGCACCACGTTCTGGTAGGCCTCCACCATCACATAGCTCAGGCGGCCACGCTCCGGGGTGCGGATGCCCTGGGTATCCATCACCGCGCCGCCGACCTCCAGTAAGCGGGAGGTGAGCTCATCCGGAAAAGCACCGGCGTATCCCAAGGCGCAGCCGCCCCTGCCAATGGGCTCGAAAAGTTGACGAACGGCGCCGTTCTGCATGCGGGGACACGAATTTAGCCGACGGGCTGTTTCCGGTTCCAGTGGGTTCTTTCCGTATGCCCCAACGGTCCAGCCGATGAATTAAGTCTCCTTGTGGGTTCTTTCCGTGAATTGTCTACTTTTGCGCCGCTTTGGGGGATTAGCTTAGCTGGCTGGAGCGTCCCGCACGCCGTGCGGGAAGGTCCACGCCAACGTGAGCTTTGAAATATTGGGGGATTAGCTCAGCTGGCTAGAGCGCTTGCATGGCATGCAAGAGGTCATCGGTTCGAATCCGATATTCTCCACTTGATAAAGGCGACCCGTACCGGGCCGCCTTTTTTCGTGCATGGTAGCAGCGTCCCGCACGGCAGTGCAGGAAGGTCATCGGTACGGATCTGATATTCTCCACAACAGAAGGCGGTCGCGAAAGGGCCGCCTTCTTCGTTTGGAGGGCTTGCATGGCTTGAGCGTCCCGCACGGCAGTGCAGTTCCCGGCGAAAAAAGTGGTTTGTGGAGTTCTTCCGGACCTCCCCCGAAATAGGTTTGGCTGATTCATGCCGGGTTTCAGAAATTCGCCGGGAAATGACAGGTTTGCGGAGATGGATCGGTGCACTGGGCCTGCTGGCCGCCATGGTCGGCGAAAGGGTACATGCCCAGGCCGGCCTCAACGCCTTCAGCTCCACCGGGCGGGCTGCGGCCACCACCTTCGTCACGGACTATCAAGCGATCGGCATCAACCCGGCCAACTTGGGCTGGAAATGGAGGCATCAGGGCAAGCATGTGGCGTTCGGCTTGCTGGAGGGCACCTATTCCGTGCACTCGGATGCCCTCACCCGCGACGACATGTATCACCGGGTGTTGAATGCGGACTTCAAGTTCACCGAGGCGGAGCAGGAGGAGGCGGGACGCATTTTCGCCAACGCGGGCGCCATGGCGAATGCCGACCTCATGGCGTTGGGTTTCTGCTACGCCAACGAAAAGGCCGGCGGGTTTGCCTTCCAGGTCAGGGACAGGGTACAGGTCTCCACCAGGTTGGGGCCGCGCATGGCCCAGATCCTCTTTGAGGGCTACCGCGCGGACTATTTCGACCTGTTGGTGCTGGCCACCGGCGATACCATCGCCAACTACGCGAACATGTCGCCCGATTCCTTGGCCATGGTGATACTGGGCGTGGCCACCCAACCCCAGCTGATCGGCCGGGTGGTGAACGGAACCAAGATCGGGCTCACCTGGTACCGGGAAATGAATTTCTCCTATGGCCGTCACCTGGTACGGAACGAGGCGATCGAACTGGACCTGGGCATCGGCTTGAAGTACTTGCAAGGCGTGGGGATCATGGATATCCGGGCGGAGAATGACAGGCTTACCGGCTTTTCATCGCTCTCCCCCGATTTCCAGATCGACTACCAGAACGCGGAATGGATGCCCGGGGCGCAGCTCACCGGTGGCATGATCGCCTTCCCCAAGACGGTGGGGCAGGGCTTCGGCGTGGATGTGGGCCTGGCCATGCTGATCCAGGAATCGTGGAAGGTCGGGGTGGCGGTGACCGACCTGGGGGCGATCCATTGGAAGGGTAACGTATACGAGGCCAGCGACGGCAATCTGGTGGAGCTGGCCGCAACCGGCTTGGAGAACTTCGACATCATCACCGGCCTGGAGGATTTCGCCACCAACAGTGGTGTGCTGAAATGGGAGCGCGCACAGGACAAGCGGATCCCGTTGGCATCCACCGCGCGCATCGGCGCGGGTAAACTACTGGGCGAATGGGCCGAAGTGGGCGTTGACATGGTGCTGCCGTTGAACGATGAGGCCGGCAACCTGGAGAGCCCCGTGGTAGGCGCCGGTGGCGACGTGCGCCCGGTCCGTTGGTTCCAGCTCAGTGCCGGGTTGTTGGCCGGCGGCGGAATGTCGTTGAAGTTTCCGGTGGGCATCACCTTCATCGCCGGCAACGGCATCTGGGAAGCAGGGTTCGCCTCCCGCGACCTGATCACCTTCTTCACCCAGACCAATCCCACGCTTTCACTCAGCATGGGTTTCCTTCGCTTCCGGTTCTGATCCCGGTCCTGTTCCCCGGCGTTGGCTTCCTTTGTGCATGCCCTTGCCCCAACCGCTGACCACACACGTGGAGGAGCTCCTGGCCCGTGGCGGGGATGCGCCCGTCACCGTGCAACGCGCGGATGAGCTCTACGGCGGCAGCATCAACGACGCGTACCGGCTGGAGACCACGGCCGGCCGCTTCTTCTTGAAGGTGAACACCGCCGACCGGTTCCCCAGTCCGTTCAAGACCGAAGTACAGGGCTTGGAACTTCTGCGCGCGGCCGGCACGTTGCGTGTCCCGGACGTGGTGGCACACGGGGAGCTGGGCGGCACCACCTTCCTGCTGATGGAGTTCATCGCGCATGCTGAGGAAGACCGGGATTTCCAGGCCCGCTTCGGGCGCTCTCTGGCCAAGCTCCACCGCCACACCCACGGCAGCTTTGGGCTGGACCACGATAACCATATCGGCCTGTTGCCACAGGTGAACACCCCCCACAAGGATTGGGCGGAGTTCCTGGTGCAATGCCGCTTCGAGCCCCTGGTGAAGATGGCCCGGGACGGCCGGCGGATCCATCCGGGTGACGTGCTTCGCTTTGAACGGCTGTACGGCAAGCTGAAGGATTGGATCCCCGCGGAGATGCCGGCCCTGCTCCACGGCGACCTGTGGAAAAACAACTACATCGCCGCCGATGACGGACAGGCCGTGCTGATCGATCCCGCCGTCTATTACGGGCACCGCGAGATGGACCTGGCGATGACGAAGCTGTTCGGCGGCTTCGACCGTGATTTCTACGAAGCCTACCAGGAGGAGGAACCGTTGGAAAAAGGGTGGGAGGAGCGTGTGGACCTGTGCAACCTGTACCCGTTGCTCGTGCACCTCAACTTGTTCGGGGGCAGCTACGCCAACCGCGTCGGTGCAGCCTTGCGCAAATACGTCTAGCGCCCGTACTACTCCCAGCTGGGGGTTTCCTCGGTTTCCTCGAAGGGGTTGCTGCCGGCACTCGTGCTGCGGAAGCAATCGATGTCCAGGTCTCCGACGCCCTCGGGCTTCACGAAATCCCCGGTGCTGATGTTGATGGTGCTGTCGGCATACACCTTGTTCATGTAGTAGCCGTAGATGGGCAGGGCCATGTTGGCGCCCTGCCCTTGGTCCGTGCGGCTGAAGCGCACGCTGCGGTCCTCCGCACCGGTCCACACGCCGGTCACCAGGTCCGGGGTGATACCGATGAACCAACCATCGCTGTTGTTCTGCGTGGTGCCCGTCTTGCCCGCCGTGGGGTACTTGATATTGCCGTACTTGGCCCGGTTGCCCCAGCCCATGCGAAGGCGCATGCCGGTGCCCACGGTCTTGCCGGTGCCGCGGTTGTAGGCACCGTCCACCACGCCCTTGAGCATTTCCAGCATGATGTAGGAGGTGCGCGGGTCCAAGGCTTCCTCCGTCCGCGGGGTCATGTCGAAGATGGTGTTGCCGTTCTTGTCCTCGATCCGGGTGAAGACCACCGGGCGGATGTACACCCCGTCGTTGGCGAAGGTGGCGAAGGCCCCGGTCATCTCCTCCAAGGTGAGGTCGGCCACGCCCAGGCAGAGCGAAGGCACCGGTTCCAAGGGGCTCGCAACGCCCATGTGCCGTGCCAGGGTGATCACCGCCTGTGGGCCGTATTGCTTCATGAGCCACGCGGTGATGGTGTTCATCGAGTTGGCCAGGGCATACTTCAGGGTGACCATGCCCCCGTACTTGTTGTCGCTGTTCTGCGGGCACCATTCGGGCTGCCCGGCCGGCATGGTGAAGCAGGTCTTCTGGTTGGGCAGTTCCAGGCAGGGGTTCATGCCCTCACGGATCGCCGTGGCGTACACGAAAGGCTTGAACGTGGAGCCCACCTGCCGCCGGGCCTGGGCCACATGGTCAAACTGGAAGTGTTTGTAATCGATGCCGCCCACCCAGGCCTTCACGAAGCCCGTGTGCGGGTCCATGCTCAGCAGGCCGCTTTGCAGAAAGCTCTTGTAGTAGCGGATGCTGTCATTGGGCGACATCAGGGTGTCCACCTCGCCATGCCAGGTGAAAACGGTCATCCGGGTGGGCGTGTCGAACAGCTTTTCAATGCCTTTCGCATCGGGCGCGGGCCACCAGGCGTCGCATCCGCCCTTGCCCGGGTCGCAATGGAATGATGCCTCGCCTTCATGCGGGGCCTTGACGATGTAGGCCGCCGGCCTGCCGCAGTTGGGGCAGAGCTTGCCGGTACAGGTCTTGTACCGGTCGCTGCGCTTGCGTGCCGTGGCCATGATGCCGTCCACTTCCTCCTGGCTCACCCGGAAATCGAAGGGGCGGTTCTTCTTCTTGGCGAGGTCCTTGAAGAACTGGGGCTGGAGCTCGGTGGAGAGGTGCTCCCGCATGCCCCACTCGGCGTAGTGCTGCATGCGCCGGTCGATGGTGGTGTACACCTTGAGGCCGTCGGTGTAGATGTCGTACGGCGAGCCGTCGGGCTTGGCATAGCGCAGCTTTCCGGTGGCGGGGTCCTTCTCGCTGAACAGCTTCTGCAATTCCCCGCGCAGGGTCTCGCGCAAGTACGGGGCCGGGCCCTCGGTGTGGTCGATCCGCTGGAAGTCCAGCCCCAGCGGCAGGGCTTTCAGCGAATCGTACTGCTGGCCGGTGAGGAAGCCCTGCTTGCGCATCTGGTTCAGCACCACCATGCGGCGGGTCAGCGTGGTGTCCGGGCGCCGAAGGGGGTTGAAGAGTGCCGGGTTCTTGCACATGCCCACCAGCATGGCCGCCTGCTCCACCCGCAATGAATCGGGGGTGGTGTTGAAGTAGACGCGCGCCGCCGAATGGATGCCTACCGCCTGGTTGATCCAATCGAAGCGGTTGAGGTACATGGCGATGATCTCCTCCTTGGTGTACTCCCGCTCCAGCCGCGCGGAAATGATCCACTCCTGGAATTTCTGGAACACACGCCCCAGGAAATCACGGCGTACATCATGGAAGAGCATCTTGGCCAGCTGCTGGGTGATGGTGCTGGCCCCGCCCTTGCTGCCCATGTACACCGCGGCGCGGGCCGTGCCGCGCAGGTCGATCCCGCTGTGCGCCAGGAAGCGCTCGTCCTCGGTGGCGATCAAGGCTTGCACCACATGGGGGCTGATGCGGGCGTAATCCACCGGGATGCGGTTTTCCCGGTAGTACTGGCCCATGATGCTGCCATCGCTGAAAAGCACGGCCGTGGCCAGGTCGCTGCGCGGGTTCTGCAGCTCGGTGGTGCCCGGCAGGTCCTTGCTGCCGGCGGCGAGCAGCAGCATGGTGAGCAGCCCCAGCACGGGTGCGAGCACCACCACCCACCACAAGGCGTACCAGCGCCCGGCCCCTGTTCCCTTCTTGTTCGTTGCCGCCATGTGCTGTTCTCAATTTCCCGCCCGGGACCGTTCCACGCTCACGCCCACGTCGATCACGCCCGGTAGGCGCTCGGTGCGCATGGCCTGCTCCAAGGTGATGACATAACGGCCCGAACGCGGGAATTTGTTGCCCAAGCGGTACAGTACGTGGGCCTGAAAGCGGTCGCTGAAGATGAAGCCCGTGCCCTTGCCGTACCACCGGCCCGTTGGATCGGCCAGGGTGCATTCCACCGTGTCGGTGAAGGATCGGCCTTCCGGCCCGGCCAAGGTGGTGAAGAGGTAGATGTTGCTGAACGGGTAGTCGCCCGTGTGCCGGATGTCCAGGTAGATGTCGCACGGGGCCGTGGTGTCGGCCACGTCAAAGGCGAATTGCGGCTTCCAGCTACGCTCCCATGCGCCCTCGGGCACCTGTGCATCGGCCTGGAACAGCACATCGCTGTTGCAGCCTGCCCACAGCAGGCCCGCGCATCCGAGTATCCAGGTCAAGTGTTTCACGCGTTGTCCGGCTTTGTGCCGCTTTGCGGCCCGGGGCCTTGCGGCCGGGGCCCACGGCGTTTCCTGCCCCGGGCATCGCGGTTGCGCCGTGCACCACCTTGACCGGCCCCCGCGGCGCCCTCCGTGCCATCGGCCTGGGCCTTGCGTTCAGGTTGGCGCTGCGGTCCGCCGCCGGCTCCGGGCTCCACCTTCCGCTTCTTACGGTCCCGGTCCCTGCGCTTGCCGCCGGTCTTGATCTTCTTGTCGAAGCGGGAGAGGTCTTCCGCCCCGTCGATCACGTTGCCATAGTCCGTGGTTTCGTCCATGGCGCCCGCCGTATCCGGTTCATCGGCCATGTGCAGGTCCACCTCCGGCTCGATGCCTTCCTTGTTCCTGGCCAAGATCTCCCGCACGGTCTCCACCGGAAATCCGGCCATGGTCACCGGTTCTCCGGGTTTCTTGAACACGTACCACATGCGCTCCTTGAAGATGTCGGTCTTTATATGCGTGCCTGTGCCGCTCTTGGTCTTGAGCTTGGCGTTGGGCGAGGGGAAGCTCTTGACCGCCTCGATGTACATGTCCAGCTCGTAGTTCAGGCAGCACTTCAGCTTGCCGCAAAGGCCGGTGAGCTTCTGCGGGTTGAGTGCCAGTTGCTGGTAACGTGCGGCGCTGGTGGAGACCGTGCGGAAGTCGGTGAGCCACGTGCTGCAGCACAGCTCGCGGCCGCAGGGGCCGATGCCACCGAGCCGGGCCGCTTCTTGGCGGGCACCGATCTGCTTCATGTCCACTCGCACCTGGAACCGGTCGGAGAGCTTGCGCAGCAGGTCCCGGAAATCCACGCGCTGCTCGGCGGTGTAGTAGATGGTGGCCCGCTTGCCGTCCCCTTGGAACTCCACGTCGCTCACCTTCATGTCCAGGCGGGCATCGGCACAGATGCGGCGGGTGCCGAAGAGCACCTCGTCCTCGCGCTTGCACGCCTGCTGCCACATGTCGATGTCCGCTTGGGTGGACTTGCGCAGCACCTTGCGCAGCTCGTACGTGTCCGTGCCGGCGCCCTTGCGCCTCATTTGGGCACGCACCAGCTCACCCACCAGGCTCACCACGCCCACGTCATGGCCGGATGATGCCTCCACGGTCACCGTGTCGCCGATCATCAGGGAAAGGCCGCCCGCATTGCGGTAGAAGCCCTTCCGTGTGTTCTTGAACCGCACCTCCACGGCATCGAACGGCGAATGGCCGCCCGGCAAGGGCACACCGGCCAGCCAATCATGCACTTCAAGCTTGTTGCAGCCACCTCCACCACTACAGCCGCCGGCCTTGCCTTTGGCTCCGCTCGCACAACCAGAACAGGACATAGGCGCGAAGATAACGGGCGGCCGTGCCCACCGGTGGAACGGGCCCCGAAGGTTTCCAACGCACCGCCGCTGATGGATGCCGCCCCACCGGGATCAGGCACGCACCCTTTCCGGCCGTTGGAGTGCACCCAAGCGGTAGCTCAGGTCCATGAAAAGGACCTTGGGGTTGGCGTTGCGCTCCAACTGCATGTAGGCCTCTTCCAGCTCCTCCCGTATGCCGGCCAGGTTGCGCGCATTGAGCAGGCGGCTGAACTTGCCCACGAAGTCGAGCTCCTCGCCGAAGGCCCCCACCAGCTGCGGCAGGTCCTGCCACTGCAGCATGCACTGGCGCATCAGGTACAGCGCGTAGGCTATCAGGGCCTTCTGCTCGTCCCGGCCCATCTTGGCGAACTCCTCGGCATGGGCGATGGTTTCCTCCACGCGATTGGCGTAGCAGGAGCGCAACCAGTCCCGTAGGAAGAAAAAGAGTTCATCCTCATGCCCCTCGGCCATGGCATAGGCCTCCAGCAGGTCGCCTTCACTGCGTGCGGCAATGGCCCGTGCGCTGGGCCCGTCCAGCTCCGGGAACCGAGCCTGCAGCGCCGCCGCCACCTCCCCGGGGTCGGGTGCCGCCACCTTCACCAACTGGGTGCGGCTGAGGATGGTGGGTAGGATCCGGTCCTGCGCATGGCCGGCCAGCAGGAAGACGGTCCGGGGCTCGGGCTCCTCCAGCACCTTCAACACCTTGTTGGCCATGTCGGGGCTCATCGTTTCGGGCAGCCACACCAGCACCACCCTCCAACCGCCCCGAAATGCCTTCAGGCTCAATTTCTGGAGAATCTCCGCGGCGATGTCCACCCCCATGCGGAGCTGCTTGTTCTCTCCCTTCAGTTGCTCCCGCCACAGGTCGGCGTCGAGGTACGGCTCCTTTAGCACGGCAGCCCGCCAATCCTTGGTGTAGTATTCACAGGTCTTTGGCTTCTTGTCCACGAAGAAGATGGGGAAGGCTAAGTTCAGGTCGGGGTGGGCCAGCGTGGCCATCATCCGGCAGGAGGAGCACTCCCCACAGCTGTCGCCTTCCCCGGGCTGTTCGCAAAATAGGTAGGTGGCGTAGGCCAAGGCCAGGGGCAGCACACCGCTGCCGCGGGGGCCCAGGAAGAATTGCGCGTGCGGCACCCGGCCCTCACGCATGTTGCCGATCAGCCGCGCCTTCAATGCGGCATGCCCGATGATCTTGTTGAACTGCACCGTGCAAGTTTACGGAGGGCAGGGCACCGGGCAGGAAATAAGGAGGCCGGCCCACGGTAACGGGGCCGGCCTCCTCGGAGGGCCTTGCCAAGCCTGGTGCTTACCGGGATATGACCAGCCGCTTGTTGGTCACATGGCCCTGGTTTTCCACGCGGACGACGTACGCGCCGTTGTTCAAATGGCCGGCATCGATCAGGACATCGCCGCCTTGGGCCCCGGCCTCATGCACCACCTTCCCGGTGATGTCCAAGATGCGGACATGGGAGCGGGCGGGCACGTTGGCCACCATGAAGCGGCCGTTGGACGGGTTCGGGAATACTACGATCCGTGCAGGCCCGCCATCCGCCTCACCCACGGAGGCAGCGGAAAGCGTTCCGTACCGGTATACCTTGTTGAGGCCTGCCACGAAGAGGTTGTCTTCGGACCAGGTCATGGGGTAACTGCCGGGGGCCAGGATCTGGCCTGGAGCGGTCAACTGGTTGAAGGTGGTCCCGCCATCCGTGCTCTTGTACGTGGAGCCGTCCGCGCAGGTGCAGATCAGGTCGTTCTGGTAGAAGCCGCAACCGTCCACGTTGGATGGGATATTGGTGGACACTTGGGCCCACGTCACGCCGTTGTCGGTGGACTTGTACAGCGCTTTCATCGCCCACTCCAAAAGGATGAAATCACCATTGTCCGCCTTGAAAAGGCTGTTCTTGTGCGATACGGTGAGGCTGGTGGGGAAGGAGCCGGCATTCCAGGTCAGGCCGGCGTCCGTGCTATAGGAAGCCCCGACCACACTGGTGGAAACAATGTACCCGTTGTTTGCCACATCATACAGGAAGAAATTGGGATTGGCGGCAATGGATACCGGCCCCACGCTGTTCCAGGTCGCCCCTTGGTCCGTTGATCGGAACAAATCAAACTCCGGGGGCATTACGGAGGTTTGCTTGATGGTGAACCAGGAGTCGATGCTTGCCCGCAGGATGTGGCCGCTGACGTAGCTGGGCTGATAGTCCGCATTGCGCACCGTAAAGGTGGCGCCTTGGTCGGTGGAGACCTTCAGCGCCGACTCAGTCGCTTCTTTCACGAACAGCGCGTCACCGCTCCAGAAAAGGAAGTTGGGTGCGGAGATGCTTGCCGGATGTTCGCTCCACGTGGCACCGTAGTCCGTGGAGGTGATGTAGCGGCCCTCCATGGAAAAGGGCGACATCACCAGCTTGGTGCTGTGGGCCGCGATATTCCGGCCATCGGGCGATACGGCGATGACATTGTAGCCGTACTGGGACGGGGCATCCAAGTGGGGGGCACCGAGGTCGTTCCATTGGGCCTTGGCACCGCCGGTCAGGGCCATGGCCGCCACCAGGGCCAGACAGGGGGTAGTGTTCCTGATCATGTGTTGGTTGGTGTTTTTCCGGGTGGTTTCAACTTAGGCCATCGGCATGGGGTTGCACCGGACCTTTTGTGATGTCTGTTTTTACGGGATTCCCCGTAGATGGGGCTTGAGGGGGCGCTGAAAGCCGTGTAGGGTCCGGGTTGCATTTCCGCAATAGCCCCAGGGCAATGCCCAGCCCGTGCGGTCCTTCCCCCGGATTGTCCGGCTCCGGTATTTTCGCGCCATGCAAACCATGGACAGCTTCAACTTCAAGGGCCGCAAGGCACTGGTGCGGGTGGACCTCAATGTGCCGCTGGACGCGCAGTTCAATGTGACGGACGATACCCGCACGCGGGCCGTGGTGCCCACGGTGAAGAAGATCCTCCAGGACGGCGGAAGTGTCATCCTGATGAGCCACCTGGGCCGCCCCAAGGGGAAGGTGAACCCGGACATGAGCCTGCGACCCGTGGCCGCTCACTTGGGTGGATTGCTCGGTGTGCCTGTGCAATTCGCCGTGGATTGCATCGGACCTGATGCCCAGGCCAAGGCTGCGGCCCTGCAACCCGGGCAGGTGCTCCTTCTGGAGAACCTGCGCTTCCACCCCGAGGAGGAGAAGGGTGACGAAGCCTTCAGCAAAGCCTTGGCGGCCTTGGGCGACGTGTACGTGAACGATGCGTTCGGCACCGCGCACCGCGCCCACGCCAGCACCACCATCGTGGCCAAGTTCTTCCCGCAGGCCAAGCTCTTCGGCTACCTGATGGCCGGTGAGCTGGACAGCCTGGCCCGGGTGCTGCACCGGCCGGAAAAGCCGTTGTGCGCCATCGTGGGCGGGGCCAAGGTGAGCAGCAAGATCGATGTGCTGCGCAACCTGCTGGGCCGCTGCGATGAGGTGATCGTGGGCGGCGGCATGGCCTTCACCTTCGCCAAGGCACAAGGTGGTACAGTGGGTTCATCGCTCGTGGAGGATGACCTGTTGGATACCGCCCGTGCCATCCTGGACGAGGCCGCCAAGCGGGGCGTGCAGTTCCACCTGCCCGTGGACACCGTGGTGGCCGATGCCTTCGCCGACCAGGCCAACACCGACGCCTGCCCGGCGGATGCCATCCCCGACGGGTGGATGGGCCTGGACATCGGCCCGGAGACCATCAAGGCGTTCAGCGCGGTGGTGAAGCGCGCAAGGACCATCCTGTGGAACGGCCCCATGGGCGTGTTCGAGATGACGAACTTCCAGCGGGGCACCCGCAGCATCGCCGAGGCCGTGGCGGAGGCCACTGCGCAAGGTGCCTATTCCCTGGTTGGCGGCGGCGATAGCGTGGCCGCGGTGAACCGCTTCGGCCTGGCCGACAAGATCAGCTATGTGAGCACCGGCGGCGGCGCCATGCTCGAATACCTGGAAGGCAAAGTGCTCCCGGGCGTGGCCGCCATCCAGGAACATTGAGCCACCAGGCTCAGGCTAACTTTGCCCGAAACACCAAGACCAGAAACCATGCGTGCACACCGCATCCTATCCGCACTTTCGCTCGCCCTGGTGGTCGGCACCTCCGCCCAGGCACAGAACACGCTCAAGGACGGAACATCATTGCAGTGGGACCGGCAGATCACCGTGGGCCAAGTTCCCTTGAAGACGGACAGTGCGGAGTATCCCGCGCTTGCGGTCCAGGTGTACGAGGCCGACGGCTCACAGGTGTGGTCCTTGCTGAAGAAGGAGCTGCCCGGGGCGGAGTTCAAAAAGTCCGGCAAGCTGATGAAGGCCCCTGGCGTAAGCATCGGTACCGGTATGGCCACGCCGGTGGACCTGTTGGCCTCCGTGACGGAGAACAAGAAGGAACGGGTGAGCACCTTGGTGCTGGCCCCGCTGGTGGCCGGCACCACCAACCCGGCCACGGATGCCGCACTGGAACCCGCCGTGCGCGAACTGGCCGTGAAGCTGAACAAGGCCGTGGTGCAGCAGCAGTTGGACCAGTGGACGAAGCAGCTCGGCAAGGCGGACAACAAGGCGGAGGGAGCCGCTGCGGACAAGGACAAGGCCCAGGAACGCGTGAACAAGGCCCAGGCCGAGCTGGAGAAGATCACCAAGGAGAAAAGCAAGCTGCAGAACCAGCATGCCGTGCTGCAGAAGGAGATCGACCTGCACAACCAGAAATGGACCCTGAGCCAGGACCCCAAGGACCTGAAGAAGTTGACCAAGGCCCGGTCCAAGATCACCAAGAACGAAAGTCAGATGGCCAAGGTGATGGCCAAGGAGGCCAAGATCCAGACGGAGCTGACCAAGAGCAGCTCCAACTTGCCCGACGCCCAAAAGAAACAAGAGGAGAAGGCGGCCAGTCAGGCTGACGTGCAGCGCACGGTTGATGCCCTGAAGCGCAAGCTGGAAAGCATCCGCTGACACGCAGGGGCCGGCCGGGCTCAATCCGTCGCACTCACCAGGCGCCCTTTCCGGCGGAGCTTCTTCAGTAAATGGGGTTTCGCCTCCACTTGGGCATTGCCGTGGAGCACCATGCGCGTGCCCGCTGCCAGGTCCAGCTTCGCCTTTTTCTCCATGCGCAGCACGGATCCCGGATACAGGTGCAGTTCCGAACCATGGAGCAACTGCAATTTGGCCTTGCGCTCCAGCACTACCTGTGCTCCGGCGGCAACGATGAAGCGGGTTGGCGGGCTGAACCAGGCCTTGCCGTGGTCCTTCTCCTGCTCCGCCATGCGGGTGGGTGTTCCTGAGCGGTCGATCTTCAAGGTCTTGCCTTCCGCCAAGGTCAGTGCCGTGCCCCTGTAGCCCCGCAAGGCCGGCAGCACGATGCTGTCGGCACACCAACGCACATCGTTCACCAGACGGGTGTCGCCACTGCGCACATGCAGCACGATGGCGCCGTCGGCGCGCTGCTCAAGGAGTTCCACGCTGATGCCGTTCAGGTACACCGTGCGGTTGTCCGGCTTGCCGGCGCGGTTCACTTCGCGGCCCATGTCCGCCGCCAGGGTGAGCATGTTGGCGCTGGACGGGTTGGTGCCCATGCCGATCCGCCGGTTGCCCTGCGGCGTGAAGGCGTGCCGCGAACTGCCCAAGTAGCCGCCGTCGTCCACCATGCGGCCGTTCCAGATGCCCACCCGCGGCACGATGCCTTCCTTGCGGGTGAGCTTCCCGTTGCCGTCCTTGTCGAACAGGGGGAATTCCTGCTCCTGCGTACCCGATAGCGGATTGGCCCAGGCATCCTTCACCAGGTATGGCTCCGTGGGAGCGGCCCACAGGCACTTGAAGGTGATGGTGTCGCCACGCAACCGCCAATCGAAAAGGCCATTGGCCAGCACCGGACGCAGGTAGTCCGCATGGCCGCCGAAGGTGCCCGGACCCTCCCGCACCTCCTTGTCCACCTGCATCTGCGCGTAGATGCCCGGCACGGCCGGCTTCACGCACGGCATCTCCTCCTGGTAGTGGAACACGTCCGTGGGGCAACCGTTATTGGCGGCCGTTTGGTGGTTCTCCAGCCATAGCCATTGCGGGTACTCATCTGCCGGCAGGAAAGGCATGCGGATCCGCAGTGCATCGCCGCTGGTGATGAAGTCGCGCAGCACGAAGATCCCCGTATCGCCCGCCAGCGGATCGATGTCCCCGTCGGCCAACGCACCCGTGGCATCGGTCGCCTGGATGCGGTATTTGCTTTCGCGGGGCCGCCAGCCCAGCCGGTCGCGGTCCCAGGCGCTGGCGGTGAGCAGCGAGCTGCTGGCCGCCCCCATCATGCTCCAGCCGCCCTGCACGGGGATGAAATGGCCCGTGAAGGTGGCGGCGTTGCCCCCGCCGCTGTGGAAGTTGTTGCCGCCCAGCAAAAGGTGGTTGAACTCGTGCTTCAGGATCTCGAAAGGCAGGCCGTGCATCGCCCCGAAACGGCTTTGGGTGTCGCTCGGATAACCGAACAGGAGCCCGGCACTTCCGGCATCGGTGCTGCCCTGCCCATGGGTGAGGCGCGCGCTGTTGCGGTAGATCACCATTACATGGTCATAGCTGTGCGGGTCGTCCGGCAGGTTGATCTTGGGGAGTCCCTGCTTGCGCGCATCGGACCACAGGTCCAGGTCGGCGATGGTCAGGCCATGCGCCGTGCGCAGGCTGCCCTGTTTGTTGGCCTCGTCCCACGCCATGCCGCTCCAATCACGCAAGGCCGGGTAGAGGCTCTCGCGAACCACCACCGGCTCCGTCAGGTAATCGCCAAGCACGGTGAAGCCGCCCAAGCTCATGTCGTGGTAATACCGGGTGACCATGCCCTTGGGCTTGGTGGAGGGAAAGGGATCGAACAGGTCGTCCTTCCACACCGGCAGGCCGCCCTTGGGCCAGTGGTCCGGCGCGGTGGGCTGCGGGTCGAGCTCCGGGTGTTTGTCATACTCCACCTCGGCGAAGATGACCAGCACACGGATGGTGCCGTGCGGACTGAGGTACCAGCCGTTGCTGCTCCGCACGGTGTCCGGCGCATCGGCCGTCCCTTGGGCGAGCATCGCCGAGCCGGCCAGCAGGCAGCAGGGGAGGAGGATCCAGCGCATGTAGCCGAAGATAGGCGTCAGCCGCGTGGCGCCTTGAACAGCGGCACTGCGCCGCAGGGCTCGCCGAACATCAGGCTTTTCACGGAGGGCAGCAGCTTCGCGGCCAATTCCACGTAGGCGTTCAATGGCACGGGCAGCTTGCTGCAGCCCTTCACCATCACACGGGCGCCCCGGTACGGCTCCACATCCAGATCTTGCACGAAACGGGTGAAGACCGCCCGCTCCAAGTGATCGGCATGGCCCTGGGTGATGAAGGCCGCGTACGGCTGAAGCTTCACGGCCACCAGCATGAAGGCCCAGGTGGGGATGATGGCGTCGGCGGAGCAATCCACCGTCACGAACTTCCCGCTGTACTGCGTCCAATCATGGATTTTACAGAAGGCCCGCAGGTCATCCTCCTTCAGTGCGATCTCCTGC
The DNA here is from genome assembly GCA_023382455.1 of Flavobacteriales bacterium. GTDB lineage: Bacteria > Bacteroidota > Bacteroidia > Flavobacteriales_F > PHOS-HE28 > PHOS-HE28. The sequence goes on along the minus strand of JAHDVX010000008.1, from coordinate 116,424 downwards.
CACAGCAAGGGTTTCAGGTCGAACACCACCCGTTCGCCCGCCGGATACATGTCCTCCAGGTCGAGGGTGATGATGCCCGCTTCGGTCACTTTGTTGGTGATGGAGGCTTCTGACATGGTGTTGCAAAGATCGTGGTTGAACAGCTGTGAACCTGCGGCCAAGCATAGGCTGAGGCACGTGGGGGAGGGAAGGGGGCACGATCATGTGCGGTTGACCGCAGGGGCTCCAACAGGAAGCACTAACTTGTCAATGGGATAATCGAACATGAACCCGGACGACGATACGCCCATTTGCTGTTTTGGGGACTCTTGTACTGGCGGCCCCGGTTACCATGGCACAGCATCTGGATGCCTTGCAGATCTTGTATCTGGAGTGTGATTCAATGAGTGCTGTGGCCACAACCTCGTTCGTGTTCGGCGTGGGCTTGAACTGTCCGGAACTGGTCGGGATGGAAGTGACCGACCAAGGCCCAAACACCACAGTCGACCTTTACTACGATGTGAGCGGCGTGTGGGCGCAGGCGGGTTGTTGGACCACGGATTCCATCCACGTGTCATTTACCCCGGGCACAGGCTCCGTGGAGCTACGTCTGCAAAGTGTCAACTACGTGGATACGTCGGCGGTGTTCTCGGACACGACCCTGGCTGCTTGTGTTACAGGCCTGCCCGACCATACCGCTCGGCAATCACCGGTGTTCACCTTGTACGGTGATCAACTCACTTGGGCACCGGAAATACTGCCGGTTGATGGTGAAGTGGAGATCCTTTCTTCCACAGGAGCTGTAGTCCGGTCGGTGAAGGGGCGGATCGGCATGTGCCCCACAGCGGGATTGACTTCCGGCGTGTACCTCGTTCGATGCACCGGAATGCCGTACAGTACTGCGGAGCGGATCATCCTTGGCCCGCATTGAAACTTCTACATGAAGCCAAGCTCCAACTGCGCCGCCTCGCTCATCATGCTCCTGTCCCAGGGCGGCTCGAAGGTGAGGTCCACCTTGGCGCCGGTGGCACCCATGGTCTGGCCCACCTTTTCCTCCACCTCGCCGGGCAGCGAACCGGCCACCGGGCAGGCGGGGCTGGTGAGTGTCATCTTCACGTACACGCTGGCATCGTCGTTGATCACCACGTCGTAGATCAGCCCCAGCTCGTAGATGTCCACGGGGATCTCCGGGTCGTAGATGGACTTCAGGGTCAGCACCACCCGCTCCTCCAGCTGTTTCTTCTCGTCGTCCGTCATGTGCAAGGGCCGCAGGTGCGGCCATGTTGTCTTATGTCCCCTGTCCCATGGGCCACAGGGGGCATAAGGCATGGGACAAGCCTTTATCCGCGCCACACGTCATCGTGAAAACGCCAGCGCGTAGCGCCTCATTTGGTCCAACATACTGGCCAGGCCGTTGCTGCGGGTGGGGCTCAGGTGTTCGCGCAGTCCGATCCGGTCGATGAAGTCGAGCTTTGCCTCCAGGACCTCCTCCGGGGTGCGGTTATTCAACACGCGGACCACCAGGGCCACCAGTCCCTTGGTGATCAACGCATCGCTGTCCGCCGTGAGCTGCATCACCGCCGGGCCACCATCCGGGTCCGGCGCCAATCGCGCATGCAGCCACACGCGGCTTTGGCACCCGCGCACCAGATTGTCGTCGGTCTTCAGGTCCGCGGCGATCAAGGGCAGGTCCTTCCCCATCTCGATGATCTGCTCGTAGCGGTCCTGCCAGTCGGCGAACAAGGCGAACTCGTCCACGACCTCCTGCTGGGCTTGTTCCAATGTCGGGGTGCTTTTCATCGCAGCATGTTCACCGCCTTTATCACGGCGGCCACCAGGGCGTCCACCTCTTCCGCGGTGTTGTACGGGGCGAAGCTGGCCCGTGTGGTGCCGGTGATGCCGAAGCGGTCCATCAGCGGCTGGGTGCAGTGGTGGCCGGTGCGCACGGCGATGCCTTGCTGGTCCAGCAGGGTGCCCAGGTCGTAGTGGTGCACGCCGTCGATCGTGAAGCTGGCCACGCCCACTTTCTCCCGGGCGGTGCCGATGATGCGCAGGCCGTCGATGGTGAGCAGTTCCCGCGTGGCGTGTTCCAGCAGGGCCTGTTCATGCGCGGCCATTGCGCGGGGGTCGTTGCCGTGTATCCAGCGCACAGCCTCGCCCAGGCCGATGATGCCGGCGATGTGCGGGGTGCCGGCCTCGAACTTGAAGGGCAGCTTCGCATAGGTGGTGTGCTGGAAGGTGACCCGGTCGATCATCTCCCCGCCGCTTTGCCAAGGGGGCATGCGCTCCAACACCTCTTCGCGGCCGTAAAGCACGCCGATGCCGGTGGGGCCGAACATCTTGTGGCCGCTGAATGCATAAAGGTCACAGCCGAGGTCCTGCACGTCCACGGCCATGTGGGGCACGGCCTGGGCGCCGTCCACCACGGTGACGATGCCGCGTTGCCGGGCCCGGGACACCAAGTGTTTGGCCGGGTTCACCGTGCCCAGCGTGTTGCTGGCGTGGGTGAAGGCCAGGATGCGCGTGCGTTCGGTGAAATGGGCATCCCCGCTTTCCTCCAGTTCGCCTTCATCGGTGATGGGGATCACCTTCAGCACGGCGCCGTGCCGGGCGCAGGCCAGCTGCCAGGGCACGATGTTGGCGTGGTGCTCCATGCCTGTGATGAGGACCTCATCACCCGGCTGGAGCAGCAGTTGGCCCAGGCTGAAGGCGGCCAGGTTGAGGCTGGCGGTGGTGCCCGCCGTGAAGATCACCTCATGGGCGTGCCGCGCATTCAGGTGCCCGCGCACGGTCTCGCGCGCCGCCTCCTGGGCTTCGGTGGCCAGGATGCTCAGGGTGTGCACCCCGCGGTGCACGTTGGCGTTGATGGTGGCGTAGTACGCGGCCATGGCCTCCACCACCGGCCGGGGTTTCTGGCTGGTGGCCGCATTGTCCAGGTATACCAGCGGACGGCCGTGGATGCGGCGCTCCAGGATCGGGAAGTCGGCACGGACCGCCCCCGCGTCGAACCGTGTGGTTGCTTCGGCTTCCGGTCGGCTGTCCATGGATCTACGTGGGTTTTTCGCCGGCCGTTACAGGGCCGGCATGGGGCTTATTCCATCCGTTCCAGCTTGGCGTCCGCCATGCGGGTCAGGTGCTCGCGCCATTCGGGGTTGGCGATGCGCTCCATCACCTCGGTGATGAAGGCATGGGCCATCATCCGCCGCGCCTCGGCCTCGCTCACCCCGCGCGAACGCAGGTAGAACACCGCCTGCTCGTCCAGCCGGCCGATGGTGCAGCCATGGCTGCATTTCACGTCGTTGGCATAGATCTCCAGTTCGGGCTTGGAGAAGACGCGCGCATCGTCCCCTTGCAGGATGTTGGCGTTGCGCTGGTAGGCGTTGGTCTGCTGGGCGTCCTGCTTCACGTACACCTTGCCGTTGAACACGGCGGTGGCCTTTCCGGAGACCACCCCCTTGTAGAGTTCGTCACTGGTGCAGTCCGCCACGTTGTGGGCGATCAGGCTGTGGTTGTCACAATGGGACAGGCCGTCCAGCAGGTAGACGCCGTTGAGCTCGGCATGGGCCCTTGGCCCTTCGAGGGCCACTTGGAGGTCGTTGCGCACCAGGGAGCCGTGCAGGGTGGTGGTGTCCACGCTGAAGGTGCCCTCGGCAGCCACTTCCACGCTGTCCAGGCTGATGTCCGCCGGGCCGTCGGGCTCGTTCTGGAGCAGGTGCAGGGTAAGGCGGGCACTTTGGCCCACCATGCATTCGCGCACGGTGTTCACCAGGCTATCCGCCACTTGGCCCTGGGCCACATGCTCCACGATCACTTCCACCTCGGCGCCTTCGTGCAGCATGAACAGGTCGCGCGGTTGGATGAGCATGGTGCCCCCTGCCTCCGCCCGCGAGGTGATCCGCAGGATGTGCAAGGGCTTCCCGGTACGGGCGCCCTTGGTGGCCAGGATGATCAGGCCGTCCGTGGGGGCCGCCATGTTCATGGCGGTGAAGAAACGATCTGCGATCGGGGCCACGCGTCCGTAATGGGCCTGCAGCGGGCCGTGGCCCAAGTGGTGCGCAATGCTGTCGACCACCACGCCCTTGTCGGCCTTCAGGTCATCGCTGAGGTCGGCACGGAAATGCCCGTTGACGAACACCAGGCGCGTGGCGGGAAAGGGCAGGCGATCGGGCAGCTCCACCCCGGCATGGCGGTCCGGTGCCGTGTAGGTGCGGTTGAACAGTTTGGCCACACGCGTGTATTTCCATGCCTCGGTCCGCTGGGTGGGCACCGGCAGTGCGGCCAACGCCTGGCGTGCCGCACCGGCCCCGGGCCAAGTGCTCTGCTGCAGCAACGGCAACACGGTGGACAAGGGATCCCTGGAAGGTGCTGCGGTCATCCGTTCTTCAACCATCGCGACCATCGGTTCACGCAAGTTCCTTGATCCAGTCGTAGCCTTTCTCCTCCAGTTCCAAGGCCAGCTCCTTGGGGCCGCTCTTGATGATGCGCCCATCGGCCATCACGTGCACCACGTCGGGCACGATGTAGTCCAGCAGGCGCTGGTAGTGCGTTACCACGATGAAGGCATTGTCGGCGCTGCGCAGTTTGTTCACCCCGCTGGCCACGATCCGCAACGCATCGATGTCCAGGCCGCTGTCGGTCTCGTCCAGGATGCCGAGGCGGGGTTCCAGCATCGCCATCTGGAAGATCTCGTTGCGCTTCTTCTCCCCGCCACTGAAGCCCACGTTGAGGTTGCGGTTCATCAGGGCCGGGTCCATCTCCACCAGCTTGGCCCGCTCGCGTACCAGGGCCAGGAATTCCTTGCCGCCCAGTTCGCCCTCGCCACGCGCCACCCGCGATTCGTTCAACGCGGTGCGCAGGAAGTTCATGTTGCTCACGCCCGGGATCTCCACGGGGTACTGGAAGGCGAGGAAGATCCCCTTCCAGGCCCGCTCCTCGGGCGCCAGCTTCAGCAGGTCCTCGCCTTGATAGGTGACACTGCCCGCGGTGACCTCGTATTCCTCGCGGCCCGCCAACACGTTCGCCAGGGTGCTCTTGCCGCTGCCGTTGGGGCCCATGATGGCGTGCACCTCGCCGGCCTTCACCTCCAGGTTCAGTCCCTTGAGAATTTCCTGGCCCTCGATGCGGGCTTCCAGGTTGGTGATCTTCAACATCGCGCTCTCGGTTAGCCGTGGAACGGCTTATTTAGACCGATTCTAATTTTCGGTCGTGGCCGCAAAGGTAGCCCTTGGCCGGATGGTGGACAAGGAAACGGAGCACGGCTCAGATGGCCTCCAGCGCCTGGGCCAGGTCATGGATCAGGTCGTCCGGATGCTCAACGCCCACACTGAGCCGCACCAGCCCGCCGGTGATGCCCAGCTTTTCACGCTCCGCGGGGTCCACGCCCACATGGGTCATGGTGGCGGGGTGTTCGGCCAGCGATTCGGTGCTGCCCAGGCTCACGGCCAGCTTCACCAGCTTCAGGGCATTGAGGAAGCGGAAAGCTTCGGGTTCACCCCCTTGCACATCGAAGGAAAGCATGGCGCCGGCGCTGAGGCACTGCACAGCGTGGATGGCCTGTTGTCCGGGGTCGTCCAGGAAACCGAGGTAGTGTACCTTCTTCACCTTCGGGTGGCCTTGCAGGAAGGCGGCCACGGCGGTCGCACCCTTGGCCTGTGCCTCCATGCGCACCTTCAGGGTCTCCAGGCTGCGCAGCAGCAGCCAGCCGGTCCAGGGGCCGGCCATGCAGCCGAGGAAGCTGCGCAGGCCTTTCACCCGACCGATGAGCTCTTTGCTGCCCAGGCAGGCACCCGCGATCACGTCGCTGTGGCCTGCGATGTATTTGGTGGCCGAGTAGAGCACGAGGTCGGCGCCCTGCTCCATGGGGTGCTGCCACAAGGGGCCCATGTACGTGTTGTCCACCGCCAGCAGCACCTGCTTGTCGGGGGTGCTCCAGGCCTTGGCCAGACGGCTGCACGCGGCAATGTCGATCAGGATGTTGGTGGGGTTGGCCGGGGTTTCCACGTAGACCATCTTCAGCCGGTCCCCCTTGCCGCTCTTGCGCACGATCTCCTCCAGGCGGTCCTGTTCCCACGGGTAGAAGCCCATCACCTCGATGCCGAAGCGCGTGAGCACGTGCTTGATGAAATGGTCCGTGCCGCCGTACAGCGGATTGCTGAAAAGGAGCACATCGCCCGGCGAAAGAAACTCAAGGAGCATGGTGGTGATGGCGCCCATGCCGCTCTCGAACACGGCACACTCCTCGGCGTTCTCCCACAGGCACAGCCTTTCCTCCAGGATCTGCAGGTCAGGGTTGTTCAGGCGGCTGTAGATCAGGCCCGGCTCCTCCTTCTCGCCCGGTTGGCGCAGGCCATAGGCCACTTCGAAGAAGGCCTTGCCGTCCTCCGCTTTCTGGAACACGAAGGTGCTGGTCTGGAAGATCGGGCACTTGACGGCGCCTTGGCTGAGCTCGGGCTTGTACCCGTAACTCATCATCAAGCTTTCGGGATGGTGCTTATGGTCGGACATGGCGCGAAGCTATTCCTTCGCACCGCTCGGAGGCTGAGCGGGGTCAGCGTTGTCCAGACCCGATTTCAACCGATCCACGGCCTGCTGTACCCAATGGCTGTCGCCAAAGGCAGGTACCACCAAGGGCGCTACTGCGCGCACCGGCGGGAACAGCACGGATCCACGGATCGTGTGCGAGGACAGCAGACCACCGGGACCGGCCTTGCTGACCAGGAGGTTGAGCACCACGCTCACGATGAACAGCGTGCGCACCACGCCGAAAAAGGCGCCCGCCACCTTGTTCGGCAGGCCGAGCATGGCCAGGTCCATCGCCTTGGTGATCACTTTGGCCGCAAGCATCACCAGCAACAGCACACCAATGAAGGCCACCACGAAGGAGAGGGCTTCGTTTTCCAGGTCCAGTCCCAGCCAACCCGCCACCGAGGCATTGTAACGGCTGGCCACCCAGATGCCCGCCACCACGCCCACCAAGGAGGCCACCTCCACCACGAAACCATGCAGGAAACCACGCACCGCCGCCACGGCGCCCAGCGTCACCAGGAGCCAATCCAACCAGTTCATGCGGACAAGTCTAAGGGCCTACCGGGAAAATCCACCCGTTCGGCGGTGCCTTTACCGGATGCGGCCGGTGTCCTCCGCCCGGCGGCCCTGGCCCACCGCACTACCTTCGCGCCCCGCATGCCGGAAATGGACCTGGTTTTTGAAGCACAGTGGCGCGGCCTGCTCAAGCGCTTGGAGGACCAGTTCGGCATGCCGATGGACCTGGACGGCATCCTCTTCCTGATCGGCATCCAGGAACTGGGGCAGGGGGTGAGGGAGTTCTCCAAGAATGAGAAGATCGACCTGATGCACATCGCCGTCTCGGCGCTGCTGGCTCCCTACGGCTACTACCGGGAGGAGCGCCGGGACCAGGACGGGTGGCCGCACTTCCAACGCGTGAAGCCGCTGCCCGAAATGTCCGTCAAGGAGCAGGAACAGTTTATGCGCGAAGCCGTGGTGCGCTACTTCGGGGAGCACTTGCCCGAGGTCAGTTCCCCGCGGCGATGACCACCGTCTCCTCGTTGGTCTGCTCTTCCTCGATCCGGATGATGCCCTTTCCTGAAAGCGAGTCCTTTTCCGCCAGGATGTCCAGCACGGCGAATCCGGCCTGCCCCCGCTTGTAGAACTCGGAGTAATCGAAGGTCACCTTCCCGTCGGATGAGGTGGTGCCCTCCTTGTTCAACCGGGAGAAATCGGCTTGCAGGGGCGTGGTGGGGTTGGCGTAAAGCTTCACCAGCACACCGTACAGCGGTGTGCCCGCCGTGTCCAGCACGGTGATCACCGCCTTGGTGTCCTTTTCCTTGTTGCAGCTGCCGAGCCCGGCACCCAGGATCAACAGGAGACCGGCAACGAGAATGGCCTTCAAGGGCATGGGAGAACGTGTTGGTTACTTTTGGCGGCCCCGCTGCCGCATTTCACGGCGCGAATGAAGCCAAAAGTAAGGATCCCGACGATGCGCAGGCAATTCAGCGTCCGTTTACTGCTCCTGGCGGGCATGCTGGCCATGGCCGGCGCACACCTCCGGGTGCACGGCCAATCCACCACAAGACATTTGGTGGAGATCAACACCACGGCCGGCCGCATGGTGGTGGAGCTGTACAATGAAACGCCCGTCCACCGCGACAACTTCCTGAAGCTGGTCCGCGAACACTATTACGACAGCACACTCTTCCACCGGGTGATCGAGGGTTTCATGATCCAGGGCGGCGACCCCGACAGCCGCCAGGCCGGGGACCGCACCAAGCCGCTGGGCAACGGCGGACCGGACTATACCCTGCCCGCCGAGTTCCGGCCGGAGCTTTTTCACCGCAAGGGGGCCTTGGCCGCTGCCCGAGCAGGCGACGCCATCAACCCCGAAAAGCGCAGCAGCGGCAGCCAGTTCTACATCGTGCAGGGCCGCAGTTGGCTGCCCTCCGACCTGCTGCGGATGGAGGAGCGGATCAATGCCGGCAAGCCCGACAGCCTGGACCTTCACTACACCGCAGCGCAGAAGGACGTGTACTGGAAAGAGGGCGGCAGCCCCCACCTGGACGGGAACTATACCGTCTTCGGCCAATTGGTGGAGGGCATGGATGTGCTGGACCGCATCGCGGAGCAGCCCACCGACGGCAACGACCGGCCCTTGGCGGACATTCGGATGTGGATGCGCGTGATCCAATGAACATGCAGGAGCAGATAGCGGCCGTGGAGGCCGAACTGGGTGCCGCCGTGGCCCCGACGCCGGATGCCGTGGAGGCCTTCCGCATAGGCATGCTGGGCAAGAACGGCAAGGTCACCGCCCTGCTCGATGCCTTCAAGAACGTGCCGCCGGAGGAGAAACGCCTTTGGGGCCAGCGTTTGAACCAACTGAAACAAGCCGCCCGCAGCCGGTGGGAGGAACTGAAGGCCGCCGCCGAGGCGGGACCCGCCTCGGCCGATGACGCCGTGGACGCCACCCGGCCCGTGCTCACCGCCCATGCCGGCAGCCTGCACCCTATCAGCATCGTGCGGCAGCGCATCATCAACGTGTTCGGGCACATCGGCTTCACCGTGAGCCAAGGACCCGAGGTGGAGGACGACCGCCACAACTTCGGCGCGCTGAACTTCCCGCCGGAGCACCCCGCCCGGGACATGCAGGACACGTTCTTCGTGCAAGGCCATGGTCCGAGCGGAGCCGGGGACATGGCCTTGCGTACACATACCTCCAGCGTGCAGGTGCGCGTGATGGAGGCCGGCCAGCCGCCCATCCGCACCATCTCGCCGGGGCGCGTGTACCGCAATGAGGCCATCAGCGCGCGGGCGCACTGCATGTTCCACCAGGTGGAGGGGCTCTACGTGGACAAGGGCGTGGGCTTCGCCGAGCTGAAGGGCACCCTGGACTATTTCACCAGATCGATGTTCGGGCCGGAAGTGGCCATCCGCATGCGGCCCAGCTACTTCCCCTTCACCGAGCCGAGCGCCGAGGTGGACATGAGCTGCACCATCTGCGGCGGCAAGGGCTGCACGGTGTGCAAGCACAGCGGCTGGGTGGAGATCATGGGCTGCGGCATGGTGGACCCCGCCGTGCTGGCCAACTGCGGCATCGACCCCGGGGTGTACAGCGGCTTCGCGTTCGGCATGGGCGTGGAGCGCATCGCGCAGCTGCTCTACCGCGTGCCCGACCTGCGCCTGTACTGGGAGAACGACGTGCGTTTCCTGGAACAGTTCACCGATGGCGCCTTCCGCGGCTGATCCCGCCATGGACGAGGCCCTGCACGCGGAGGTCTGCATCATCGGCGCAGGCCCTGGCGGCAGCGCTGCGGCCTTGCAAATGGCACGGCATGGTGTGCGCACATTGCTTTTGGACAAGGCCGTCTTTCCCCGCGACAAGGTGTGCGGCGATGCGCTCAGCGGCAAGGTGATGCGCGCCCTGGAACGCCTGGACCCCGCGCTGGCCGAGGAGTTGCGCGCACAGTCCGGCCTGGCCCCGAGCTGGGGCGTCACCTTCACCGCCCCCGACGGCAACAGCCTTCGCGTGCCTTTCAGCCGCGAGACCGGTGTGGGCGAGGCCCCCGGTGCCATCCTGCCCCGGTTACAGTTCGACCGGTTCCTGCTGGATGCCGTGAAGCGGGATGGACGCATACAAGTGCTGGAAGGCACGAGCGCCAAGGGCTTTGAACGCACGGTGGACGGCTGGCGCATCGTGGCGCAGCGCGAGGACAGGACCGGACTTGCCATCACCTGCCGCCTGCTCATCGACGCGTCCGGCGCCCATTCGTCCTTTTCGCGGCAGGTGGCCGGCCTGCCCATGGAGCCGCGCCACCACTGCGCCGGCGTGCGTGTCTATTACAACGGCGTGAAGGGCTTGGACCCGCAGGGCTTCATCGAGCTGATCTTTCTGAAGGAGCTGCTGCCGGGCTATCTGTGGATCTTTCCGTTGCCCGATGGCCGCGCCAACGTGGGCCTGGGGCTGCGCAGCGACATGGTGCGCAAGCGCGGCGCCGACCTGAAGAAGCTGCTGCCGCAATTGCTGGGCAGCCATCCGTTGTTGCGGGAACGCTTCGCGACGGCCCATGTGGAAGGCCCCGTGCAGGGCATGGGCCTGCCCTTGGCCAGCAAGCGGCGGCGCATCAGTGGCGCGGGCTATCTGCTGGTGGGCGATGCCGCGCACCTCATCGATCCCTTCACCGGCGAAGGCATCAGCCATGCCATGATCAGCGGCGTGCACGCGGCGAACGTGGCGGCTGATGCCTTGCAGGCCAACCCCAACGGAGCGATCCCAGCGGCCAAGCTGGCCGCGTACGATGCCCGCGTCTGGAAGCGCATGGGCCAGGAACTGGCCACCAGCGCGCGCCTGCAGCAACTGGCCAACCGCCCGTGGTTGTTCAACTTCGTGGTGGGCAAGGCCGTGCGCAACCCCGTGCTGGCGGACACCATCAGCTGCATGTTCAACGATCTGGACCTGCGGGCACGGCTGAAGAGACCGGGCTTCTACCTGCGGCTGCTCTTCGGGTGAACCACGGCGACGTGGGGTACATTCGGGCCTCCGTGCAGCACCACCCGAACGTGGCCGGCCTCTACTTTCATATCCCCTTCTGCCACCGGGCGTGCACCTATTGCGATTTCCATTTCAGCACGTCGCTGCGCACCAAGGAACCCGTGCTTGCTGCCATGCGGCGGGAGCTGCGCGAACGCATCGGCGAGCTGAAGGATGAGCCGTTGGATTCCATCTACTTCGGTGGTGGCACGCCCAGCCTGCTGGGGCCTGATGAACTGGCCATGCTGCTGGGCGATGTGCGCTCCTTGGCGCCGGTGGCGCCCGATGCGGAGATCACCCTGGAGGCCAATCCGGACGACATCCACGCCGGGGCGTTGGATGCCTGGCAGGGCTTGGGCATCAACCGGGTGAGCCTCGGTGTGCAGAGCTTCCGCGAGGACCGCCTGCGCTGGATGAACCGCTCCCACGGTGCGCGGCAATCGCTGGAGGCCATCGCGCGGCTGGCACGCGCCGGCCTGGCCACGTGGACCATCGACCTGATCTACGGCCTGCCCGGCATGGACCTGGCCGAATGGGATGAGCAGCTCACCATCGCCCTGGACCACGGCATGCCGCACCTCAGCGCATACTGCCTCACGGTGGAAACACGCACCGCCCTCCACAAGCAGGTGGCCGACGGGCGCGTGCAACTGCCCGCGGATGCCGACCAGGCCGCGCAGTTCGAGCACCTGATGCAGCGCATGCACCGCGCCGGACTGGTGCAGTACGAGATCAGCAACTTCGGCAAGGAAGACCATTTTGCCCGCCACAACACCAGCTACTGGCAAGGCGTGCCCTACCTGGGCATCGGGCCCTCGGCCCATTCCTACGACGGCCTGCACCGCCGATGGAACGTGGCCAACAATGTGCGCTATGCCCAGGGGGTGGAGCGGGGGGACCGCTATTGGGAGCAGGAGACGCTCACACCGGCGCAGCGCATCAATGAACGGTTGATGACCGGCCTGCGTACCATCTGGGGCGTGGAGCTGGCCCCGCTGGGCGATGAGTTCAGCCGCCTGAATGCATCCACCCTCAACCGTTACCTTGCGCTGGACGAACTGGAGATCCGCGACGGCCGCCTGCTCCTCACCGCCAAAGGCCGCCATTTCGCGGACCGCATCGCCTCGGACCTCTTCATGCCCGCCACATGATCGCCGTGATCACACACCAAGGACGCACCTGGCGCATCGCGCTCGACCGACCGATCGACCTCTCGATCCCCCTGGACGCGGACAGCCCCGGCCCGCGTGCCTGGTATGTGGGCCCGCCCCGCTTCACACCGGTGAACGACGGCCGGCGCTGCTACGCCGTGGAGGAAGGTGCGCCGGTGAATTTCCGCGATGCCGTGTTCAATCCCCACGGCAACGGTACGCACACCGAGAGCGTGGGCCACATTGACCGGGTGGTCCATCCTGTGGGGGGGCTTTTGAAGCGGTACTGGTTCACGGCGCAATTGGTGAGCGTGTTGCCCGAGGAACGGCGCACCGCCGAGGGTACGGCCCGCGTGATCACCCTCGGGCAATTGCGCGATACCGTGGGCGAGCGCGCGCCCGAGGCCTTCGTCATCCGCACCTGGCCCAACCCCCCGGAGAAGCGGATCCGCGTATGGACGGACACCGACCCGCCCTTCATCGAGGCCGAGGCATGCGCCTGGCTGCGCAGCATCGGCGTGAAGCACCTGCTGCTGGACCTGCCCAGTGTGGACCGCGAGCGCGATGAGGGCAGGCTCGCCGCACACCACGCCTTCTGGGACCATCCCCGCACCATTGATCTGCACCGCACCATCACCGAGATGATCTACGTGCCCGATGAGGTGCACGACGGTGAGTACATCCTCGAGCTGCAGCTGCCGCACTTCATCAACGACGCCGCGCCCAGCAGGCCCGTGCTCTACGCCCCGATGCCATGAACATCGAGCGCTTCAGGCAGCTCTGCCTCGACTTGCCGGGTGCCACCGAGGAAACGCCCTTCGGCCCGGACACCCTCGTGTTCAAGGTGGCTGGCAAGATCTTTGCGGCTGCGGACCTGGAAACATTTGCCTCCGTGAACCTGAAATGCGATCCGGAACACGCCGTGGAACTGCGGGAAACCCATGCGGGCATCATTCCCGGCCACCACATGAACAAGAAGCACTGGAACACCGTACTCACCGATGGCAGCGTGAAGGACACACTGATCAAGGAACTGCTGGAACACAGCTACGCCCTGGTGCGTGCCTCCCTGCCGCGCAAAGTACAGGCCTTGCTGGATGCCTGAACCGGTTCGAACGCTTCGCCACGCAGCGACCCATTCTCCTTTTCCCAGCCCAGCAACCGACAAGCCACCCGGGGATATTTTAGCACCATGAACGAGAAACGGAACATCGGCCGCATCCTGCTGGGCTATTTCTTCCGCGGCCTGTTGCTGATCGTGCCCGTGGCCGTGATCGGCCTGGTGGCGTACGAGGCGCTCGCCTGGTTGGACCAGATCGTCCATGTGGACATCCCCGGCCTCGGCCTCCTCATCGTCCTGGCCAGTATCGTGATCATCGGGTGGCTCGGCTCCACCTTCCTCTACCAGCGCATCGCCGAGATCGGCGACGACCTGCTGCGGCGCGTGCCCTTCCTGAAGACCGTGTACGATGCGCTGAAGGACCTCATGGAAGGCCTGGTGGGCAGCAAAAAGAAATTTGACCGCCCGGTGCTGATCACCCCGCAGGATGGATCGGGCCTGGGGCAGCTGGGCTTTCTTACCCAAGAGGACCTGACCCACCTGGGCATGGCCGCTGATCATGTGGCCGTGTACGTGCCCTACAGTTTCGCATGGAGCGGACGGCTCTTCATCGTGCCCCGATCGGCCGTCAACCCGGTGGATGCCAAGGCAGCGGAGGTGATGAAATTCATCCTGAGCGGCGGGGTGACCCGCGTGGACGAGGAATGAGCAAGTCGTCTGTTCGGATCCTGCCTTGGTGCACCCCGGTGGCGTTGGCGTTCATGCTGGCTTGCCCCCTGGCCGGTCGGGCCCAGACGTTACCGGTGCAGGGTGCCTTCCAGTTCAGCAATGGGGTGCACCCCACGTTCGATGCCAGCTTCGAGCAGGCCACGGAGCGCGAGGTGACCGCTTTTTGGAAGAATGAGCTCAAGGGCGTGAGCATGAAGGTGGGCGGCAGGAAGGAGATGATCGGCGAGGCGGCCCGCATCCCCAACGCCTCTTCGGACACCCTGCGCATCCTGGTGGCCGTGGAAAAGGGCAAAGGCACCTCCAACGTCACGGCGCACATCGCCTTCTTCACCACGGCGGGCTACGTAGGCCCCGATTCACCGCCGCGCGAACAGGACGGATGTCGCGAATGGGTGCGCCAGCGCATGGTGGCCCTCAAGCGGGAACTGGCCCGCACGGATTGGGAGCGCGGGCAGCGCCAGCTGGCCTTGGCCGAACGACAGTTGGACATGCTGAAGCGCGAGGGACAGCGCGCGGAGAACAATCTACGGAAGACCGAACAGCGCCGCGACCGGGCTGCGAGTGACCAGGAGGCGGCGCGGAAGCGCTTGCAGGAATTGAATGCGGCGCCGGACACGGCAGGCCTGGACAGCACGGCACAGGTCGCCGCCGGGAAGGCCAGGCAGAAGGAGCTCCGCCTCTGGCAGGACCGGGCCAGGCGTGCCGAGTACACCCTGCAGGACGCGGTGAAGAAGTTGGACGACCTGCGCTGGGAGTTGAAGAAGAACGGGGAGGATCAGCAGGCCAAACAGGCGGAGGTGGAGCAGCAGCGCATCCTGGTGAACGGGCTCCAGGAGAAATTCCGCGCGATCAACTGACCCGGGGGCCGACGGCCACCTGCACCCCATGATCACCTCCCCGGACCCCGCGCTCCGCCGCAATGCCCTGTGGCTGCTGCACCTCACCGTGTTCATCTGGGGCTGGACCGGCATCTTCGGCAAGTGGATCGACCAGAGCGCCTTCCATATCGTGTACGTACGCTGCGCCATCGCCTGCGCGGGCCTGGTGCTGGTGGCCCGGTGGATGCGCACCTCCTTGTCGCCCTTCACACCCGACATCTGGCGCTACCTGCTCACCGGCCTGATCATCCTGGCCCATTGGACCACGTTCTATCTGGCCATCAAACGGGGAAGCGCCTCCGTGGCCGCGGCTTGCCTGAGCACCGGCACCTTCTTCACGGCCATGCTCACCCCGCTTTGGACCAAGCAGCGCATCAGCCCCCTGGAGTTGATCCTGGGCCTGCTGGTGGTGGCAGCCCTGGTGCTGATCTTCGGTTTGGAGACGAAGTACCGCGAGGGGATCATCCTGGGAACGATCAGCGCCTTCCTCAGCGCCTGGTTCAATGTGGTGAACAGCCGCCTGGTGCAGCGCGGTGAGGCGGTGCGCATCTGCTTCTACGAACTGCTGGCGGCCATGGTGGGCATGGGCCTTTGGTTGGCGTGGCAGCACGACCTGCCGCCTGTGCTCTGGCATATGAACGGGCACGATATCGTGGGCCACCTGCTGCTGGGGCTGGTGTGCACCACCTTCGCCTTCACGGCGGGCGTCCATGTGCTCAAGCAACTCTCGCCGTTCACCGTTATCCTCACCGTGAACCTGGAGCCGGTGTACACCATCCTCATCGCCCTGTTGCTCTGGCCCGAAAGCGAACGTATGCATGCAGGCTCCTACCTCGGCATCGCGCTCATTCTGGCTTGCATCGCGGTTAACGGCTGGCACCAGCGCCAACTGAACGCCAAGGCGGAAGCCGTAGTGGTGCGGTAGCAGGGTGGGGTTGGCAGGGTGCTCAAGGGGGGTGCTCAAACTGCTGTCTCGTCCTGAAGAAGGTTCACGGGTTATGGGTTGCGGATCGTGAGCTGCCTACTGCCCCTGCCTGCTGCCAACTATCACCTATCGATCCGGCAACATTGTATTGGACGATCTTCCGGGATCCGCTTGGCAGGAGAGGAAAGGGTGCAAGAGTGCGAGGGTGTAAGAGAAAGAGTGACAGGATCCCGGCCTTCGCACTCTTGTACCCTCGCACCCGTCAAACGGGTCGCCAATAGTGTTCAAGGTCCGGAACATGAGTATCGGCACAATTGAAACCATCAACCAACAACTAACAACTATCAACTATCAACCATCAACTAACCCCAGCCCCTACGGCTCCAAGCTGATCTCCTCATCCCCCGGGCGGTAGTCCACGTAGTTCACGAAGAACTGCAGCATCTCATCCGTGGTGCGCATGTGCCGGCCCTGCGGGGCGCGTACGGTCCGGGGCGGGTCGTACGGCTGGTTCGGATTGTTCCGGGTGTTGTCCAGCACGGCTTCCACGTGGATGGTGGACCCTCCCGGAACATGCAGCGGGGTGGGGAAGGTGTACGCGTACTGCCAGCGGAAATCCCAATCGCGGATGCGCACCAGCCGGATGGTGTCCAACGAGGGCGTCAGGGCATAGGCGAGGAAGCTTTTTCCCAGCAGGTGCAGGTGCGGATTGATGGTGAGCACACTGATGTCGCCCGGCACGCGCAGGTTGGTGCGGAAGGTCATCACCGTGTCGGGCGGTATCAGCAGGGGAGGTTCCACGGGGCTGCTGCCCAAGGTGCCCAGGAACAGTTCCTTCACGGGGCGTCGGGGAGGCTCCGGGCTGAACCAGAGGTTGAAGTGCGAGCGGTCCGTGGTATCGGTCATGGCCGGCCCGTAGTGCAGGGTGTTCACCAGGAAGGCGCCATGGCGCGCTATCCGGTAGCCGCCCAGGCCGGGCGGATAGATCGGCGGGGAAAGCCCGGGCAGGTAATTCACCAGGTTGGGCGTCAGCACGGGCCATGTGCCGTCATCGTTCTGCAAGTGCAGGTCGGCGTAGGCATCCAGGCTCTTCGTGCTGTCCGCATCCACATAGGCCGAACCGGAGAACACGTCCTGCTTGGCACCCTCCGCGTAAGAGACCATGGCCCCGTTCATGTGGTGCACGGCGCGCCGGTTTCCGGGCACGAACTCGATGCCCCGCAGGAAGGTGTCGCCCGGCAGCACGAAGGGCGCCTTGGCGATCATGAAACGGTCCCGGTTGTCGCCGGGGATGTGGAACGTATCAGGCATCCATACCACGGCATCGGGCTCGCCGAGGTAGGCCTGGCCGCCGCTCTTGGCCCGCAGGTCCTCCGGGCTTACCGGACGCAAGGCCGAGGTATCACCCGCCGGTGCGCCCAGGTCCACCCATCGGGCAATGAGTGCGATCTGCCGGGGCGAAAGCACCCGCTCCCCGAGGAACCGGCTGTAGGCGGTATCGGCCGGCCACGGCGGCATCCAGCGGCCCACCACCATCTTGCGCACGGTCTTGGCCTTGCGTAGCACCTCGGTGTAGCCCACCAACGGAAAGGGGCCGGCGCCGCCCTGGCGGTGGCATTCCACGCAGTTGGCCCGGAAGATGGGCGCCACGTCGGCAAAGGTTACCTTGTCCGGCAGGCCGCTCACCGCGGGAACCTCGTCGGTTGGCCGGCCACCGCCGGCATCGCCGCAGGCTGCGGCCAAAGCCAGGGCCACCAGGGCCGTCCATCCGCTTCCCGGCCTCTTCATTCCCCGCATTCCACGATGCAACCGACGGCCACCACTTCCTGTTGCGGCTGGCCCGTGGCCAAGTAGGCATCCAGCGCGTCCGCCAAGTAGTGCTTCACGGCTTCCGGCTTCTTGCGCCCTTCGCGCACGGGCCGGTCATCAAAGGCGCCCCGGTACACCACATTCCCGGTGGGGTCGGCGATGAAGCACTCCGGTGTCACCCGCGCCTGCAACGCCAGGGATAGCACGCAGGTGCTGTCCACCACCTGCGGGAAGCGCAGGCCCGCATCCGCGGCGAAGGCCGCTGCTTCGGACTGGTGCATGAACGGTCCGGCGTACACGCCGACCAGCTTCACGCCTTGCCCGGCATACTTCTCCGCGAATTCCTTGAAGGCATTCGTGTACAACTGCGTGATGGGGCAGGTGGGGTCCAAGGTCAGGAATACCGTGGCCTTCGTTCCCGCCCAAGTCTTCAGCAGCGCGTGTTCCCCCTGGACGGAGGTGAACCCCTGTTCGAGCAGCGGTGCCACGCTGGGCGGGTGGGCGCAGCCGGCGAGGAGCAACATCGCCAACACCAGCCCTGTGCATGCACGCCTTGGCATCGGGTAAAAGTAGGGGGCAAGGATTTTCACAGGAAGGCTGGTTTCACAAACCGCTTTCCGCGCCGGGACCGGATCTTGGCCTTGTCTCGTGTATGTTATTCACTTCCCTGCGAAAGCCGCGTCCTGCGGCCACCGCGCTCCGCCTTGGTGCCGCCCGTGCCGGCCTTCAGCTGCTTGAGCCAAACCACCTCCTTCTCCTCCAGGTGTCGCCAGCGTCCGCGCGGCAGGTCCTTCTTGGTGAGGCCCGCGAACATGACGCGGTCCAGCTTCACCACCTCGGCGCCCAGGGCACTGAACATGCGGCGTACGATGCGGTTTCGGCCCATGTGGATCAGCAGGCCCACCTCGCGCTTGGAGCCCCCCACGAAGCTCACTTCGTCCGCCCGTGCCGGGCCGTCCTCCAGCATCACGCCTTCCACCAGGCGGTGCAGTTCCTCCACGCTGAGGTTGCGGTCCAGCGTGGCGTGGTAGAGCTTCGGGGCGCCGTGGCTGGGATGGGTGAGCTTCTTGGCCAGGTCGCCGTCGTTGGTGAGCAGTAGCACGCCGGTGGTGTTGCGGTCCAGGCGTCCCACGGGGTAGAGCCGCTCGTTGCACGCCTTGGCCACGAGGGACATCACCGTGTGGCGCTCCTGCGGGTCGTCCGTGGTGGTGATGGTGTCCTTGGGCTTGTTCAGCAGCACATAGCGCTTCTGCTCCATGCGCAGCTTCTGCCCGCCGAAGTGCACCACGTCCTCCGGCCGCACCAGGGTGCCCAGTTCGGTCACCACCTTGCCGTTCACGGTCACGGCCCCAGAGGCGATGAGCTCATCGGCTTCGCGCCTGCTGCCCACTCCGGCGTGTGCCAAGTATTTATTCAGGCGGACCAGGCCCTCGTTGGCGGGGTTGGGCAGGCTGAAGCGGTTGCTGCGCTCACCCTTGCGGAAGGGCTTGCGCGCGCCGGGATCGCCTTCCTTCCAGCGGCGGTCATCCTTGGGGGCGCCATGCCAGGCCTTCGAGGATGGCCCATCCGTTCGGGACCGTGTGCCACGCCCCTGGAACCCGCTTTTTCCGCCGCCGCGTGCCGGCCGCTCACCACCTGCCCCGTCCGCGGGCCGTGGCTTGAATGGTTGGGGCCGTTGCGGCCTGCCGCCCTCCGGCCTGTGCTTGGTACCGGGCTGGCCCGTGGATCCATCGGCCTCGCGGCGTGGACCGCGGGCCGGCTTGCGGGGGCCGCCCTTGGCGGGCCGTGCGGGGCTTCCGGGCCGGGAAGCGCGGGGTACTGGGCGTTTGCTCATAGGGTTGGATAGAATGCGTCGGGAATGTGGAGGAATTCGGGCCCGGCGGGGGTGTGGGTGATGCTGACCACGTCGAAGCGCAGCTCGGGATCGCCGGGCACCGCATGCACCAGCTCGGCCGCGGCGCGCATCAGGCTGCGGCGCTTGGCCGGGCCCACGGCCCATTCGGGGGCGCCCCAGCGGGCGGAGCTCCGGGTCTTGACCTCCACCACCACCAGCATATCGCCGTCGCGGGCCACGATGTCGATCTCGTCACGGCCGGCGCGCCAGTTGCGGTGCAGGATGGTGAAACCCTTGGCCGCCAACCATTGGCTGGCCAACTGCTCACCCGCTTCCCCCACCGTGTTGTGATGTGCCATCCACTTTTTTGCGGCCCCCGTGTAACCCGCCTTCCGGGCACCGCGTAGGAAAGGTCAAAGTTCAGCATCTTTAGCGCTCAGTAACCGCCAGACTATTTTTCACATGAACCGAACGCTACGCTTCCTCGCCACCACGGGTGGCTTGTGCGCCCTCCTGACCGCCTCGGTGGCCCAGGGCTTCGAAGGGACCATCGAGTTCACCAAGACCACCGGTCCGGTGGTGACCAATTACAAGTACTACGTGAAGGGCGACCACGTGCGCATCGAGGAAATCAGCTCCCGAGGCGCCGTGCAGGGCATCATGCTGGTGGACAACCACGACCGCACGGTGACCGCACTGAGCCCCGACCGCAAGCTGTACATGGACGTGCCCAACATGCGCCTTCCCAAGGACTTCAAGGCCGAGGTGAAGAAGACCGGCGAAATGAAGGACCTGGCCGGCTACAAGTGCGAAAAGTGGGTGGTGAAGAGCCCCGCGGAGGACCGCGTGCTCACCTACTGGGTGGCGCAGGATGCCTTCAACTTCTTCATCCCCATGCTGGAGACCCTGAACCGCAAGGATGAGCAGGCCTTGTTCTTCCTGAAGATCAGTGATGCCAAGGGCGTGTTCCCCATGGTGGGCCTGGAGCAGAAAAACGACGGTACCGAGGTGAGCCGCCTGGAAGTGACCAAGGTGAGCCGTGGAACCCAGCGTGCCGACCTCTTCGCTATCCCGGCCGGTTACACCAAGTTCGAGCGGAACTGACGCCGCCGCGGCGCGGCTCAGCTTTGCACGAAGCTCAATGAGGCACCTTCGGGGGCCACGTTGAGCTTCGTGCGTTTGCCCAGCACCAGGGCCCGGTTGTCCGGTATATGGCCGGCCGGGAAGCCGAAGCAGACGGGGAACTTGCCGCCGGCCACGGCCCGGGCCACGATGTGTTCGGCATCCGGGCCGAAGGGGTCCGAGGGGTCCTTGTCGCGCATGTCGGAAAGGCCGCCCACCACCAGCCCCGCAAGGCCGCTGAGCAGGCCTCCCAGTTTCAGGTTCATCACCATGCGGTCCACGTGGTAGAGCAGTTCGTCCAGGTCCTCCAGGAAGAGGATCTTGCCCGAGGTGTCCAGGTCGTAGGGTGTGCCGCGCAAGGAGTACAGGATGGACAGGTTGCCACCGACCAGCTCGCCCTCGGCGGAACCCGGCCGGTCCAGCGGGTGGCTGCCAGCCCGTGTGAGCGATCCGGTGCCGGCTTGGCCGAAAAGCGCCTCGCGCAGGCTGGCCTTGCAGGCCTCGGTCTTGGCCGCGATGTTGAACGGCATCTGCGCGTGCAGCGAGGCCACCCCCAACCGGTGTAGCGCGGAATGCAGCACGGTAATATCGCTGAAGCCCACGATCCACTTCGGCCGGTGCCGCAGCACGGAAAGGTCCACCCGTTCCAGCAGGTGAACCGTGCCATAGCCGCCGCGCGCGCACCAAACGGCCTTGACCTCGGGGTCGTCCAATGCCGCCTGAAGGTCTGCCGCGCGTTGTTCCATGGTGCCTGCCTGCTGGAAATCCTTCCGGCCAACCCCGGCCCCGAGCCGTGCCCGCAGGCCCCATTCCCGGGCCAGGCTGAGGCCGGCCTGCAGTTCCTCCTCCCCGATCGCGCGGGCGGTGGGGATCAGGGCGATGGTGTCACCAGGCTTCAATGGCGGTGGAATGATCATGGCGCGAAGGTCGGCCAAGACCGGCGCAACCGGATATCCAGGTGTCCTGGAATGCGGTCATATTGGGCCATGGGAGAAAGTGCGGCCGGTGAAAAATCCGGACCTTTGTACGTATCGCCGGTGCATGCAGGCAACTTTCCACGCCTGGATCGCATCATAGCGGATGCAAGGCCATGACGGATGAGCAGATGGTTGCCGGTTGTCTCAGCGGGGACCGGATCGCCCAAAAGGCGCTCTATCAGGCCTATGCACGCAAGATGATGAGCATTTGCATGCGCTATGCCCCGAACCGTGAACAGGCCCAGGACATCCTGCAGGACGGGTTTGTGAAGGTGTTCCAGAAAATGGACCACTATCGCGGCGAAGGACCGCTGGGCGGGTGGATCGCACGCACCATGGTGAACACCGCGCTGGACCATTTGCGGCGCAACAAGCCTTTCGAGCACAGCCAGGACCTGACGGAAGCCGAACACCTGCACGCAGTGGACGAACGCTCGATCGGGGCCATGAGCGCCGATGAGATCCTGGCCCTGATCCAGCAATTGCCCTCCGGGTACCGCACCGTGTTCAACCTGTTTGCCGTGGAAGGATACCCGCACAAGGAGATCGGCGAGATGCTGGGCATCTCGGAGAACACGTCGAAATCGCAATTCATGAAGGCACGGGCCTACCTGCGGAAACTGCTTCCAAAGGAAACCGTGGAGATGCACGGACGATGAACACAGGGGACAAGTTGACGGACCTGCTGCGCGAGCGCCTCGCCCATCACGAGATGGACGTGCCGGCGGGCGCCTGGGAGCAGATCAGCGGCCAGTTGGCCGGTGCCGGTGAGCATGCGCTGCGGGAAACCATGCAGCGGAAATTCAGCGGCCATGAGGTGCAGGTGGATCCCTCGGCCTGGACCAACATCGGCAGCCGGATGGGCCATGCCGGCGTGGCGGGCGGTACGGTTTCCACCGGTTGGATCGCCGCCGGGGTCGCTGCCGTGGCGGGCATCGCCGTTGCCCTGGTGGTGTTCAACCGGGAAACCCCGCCATCCTCGGCCCCGGCTCCCGCGAAAACCGTGGTTGCCATCACCGCTTCACCGGAAACCACACCGGCGGAGGCGCTCGTGGAAGAGCCCACGCCTTCCGCCACCGCGGCCGGGACCTTCGAGGAACCAGCACGGCCAGCAGCAGCACCGAAGGCCGCACGGCCATACGCCCCTCAAGAGGCATCGCCATCCGGCGACGTTCCTGAGGCGGAAGAGGCGGGCGTGCAGCAAGCCGTGACCACCCCACGGCCGGCAGCACCCGGCAACAGCACCACTGTTATCCGTCCTGAGGCCCCGGCATCTGAGACCAAGGCGGACATACCCGCCACGGTCGGCAAGGAACCGGCGATGGAAGTCGCCGCAAGCAAAGACCCCGGCACGGCGCAACCCGCCAATCCAGGACCCGAGGCTCCGAACGGCACGGCAAACACCCAGGAACAAGCCCCTGCTGCGGACCCCTTTGCACACGCCGAGGAGAGCCCCATCTTCATCCCGAACGTCTTCAGCCCGCAAGGCGACGGGGTGAACGACCGCCTGAAGATCGTGGCTGAGGGGAATGAGCGTGCGGAGGTGCGTATCTTCTCGGCGAAGACCGGAGAGCTCGTGTTCCACACCAACAACCTGGCCATCCATTGGGATGGAAGCCTCCCGAACGGCAACATCGCCGAGGAGGGATACTATCGCTGCGTGGTACAAATCTCCGGACCGGACGGCCGCCCCCGGGTGAAGACCGAGGTGGTGCGCCTGTACCGCTAAGCCATGAAAAGCGTATCCCGGGCCATCTTCCTGTTGGCCGTGTCGGCCCTTACAAGTGCCGTTTCGGCGCAGACCCCGCCTTCCTGGGTAGACAGCGCGGAGGAGTACGATGCCTGGAAGGCCCAGTTCACCACGCCCGCGCCGGAGGTGCCGCCACACCCCACCGAAGACCCGGATTACGGCGCGGGCACCGAGCGGGACAGCGTGATCACCTGCGATTGCTGGATCACGCCCGACGCCTCCTACACCACCATCAACAACAGCACGGAGTGGAATGCCTCCGGCTGGGGCAATGGCGACGACGGCTCATACGGCCCGGTTAACCTGCCCTTCAGCTTCTACCTCTATGGCCAGAACTACAACCAGGTCTACATCAACATCAACGGCAACCTCTCCTTCGGCACATTCGTGACCGGCTACAATTCCTCGGGCTTCCCCAATACACTGGCCTCGCTGGTGGCCCCCTTCTGGGCGGACGTGGACCTGCGCGTGCCGGGCTCCAACCTGAACAAAGTGCAGTACAAGGTGACCCCCACCGCGCTCTATGTGAACTGGACCAACGTGGGCTACTACAACCAGCAGACGGACAAGCTGAACTCCTTCCAGGTGATCATCTCCAACGGAAGCGACCCGGTGATCAACGGGAACGCCAACGTGTCCTTCTGCTATGGTGAAATGGAGTGGACAACGGGCAGTGCCTCCAATGGGATCAATGGGTTCGGCGGCACCCCGGCCACCGTGGGGGCCAACAAAGGCGACGGGGTGAACTACATCCAGTTCGGCCGCTTCGACCATCCGGGAACGGACTACAACGGACCCTTCGGTGCGCCGGGCGGTATCGGCTGGCTCTCGCACAAGAGCTTCACCTTCGCCACGGACATCACCACGGGCAACCTCACCCCGGTGGTTTCCGGCCAATCGGTCTGTGACACGCTCACGGTGTGCTCGGGGGTGCCCTCCCTGCTTACGGTGGACTTCCTCTCGCCGGAGCCTACGCAATTAACCTCGGCCACCTCCTGGTGCAACACCTTGGGCAACTACACCATCGTGGATTCCACCTCGGGCAATACGGCCACGATCACCTCGGGCTTCACGGCCTCCCTGGCCGAGGTAGGCTTCCACGACGTGTACTTTGAGGGAACCGACAACGGTACACCCGTGCAGACCGGCACACTGCATATCGTGATCCACGTGCTGCCCTCGCCGCAACTGAGCTCGGACACCCTGGCGGTGTGCAGTGACAACGGCCCGGTGGACATGCTGACCGTGCTGGGCGGGGCCCCGCCACCGGGCGGCACTTGGAACGACCCGGCGGGCAATGCCCATGGCGGATTCTTCGATCCGCTCACCGATCCGGTCGGTGCGTATGCGTACACGGTCTCCACGGGAGGCCAATGCTCCGCGACAGGCACTGCGTACATGACCGTCCAGACCACGGTGAACGCCGGCGGGGACACCACCTTGGCGTTCTGCTCCTGGGACCTTGCCACACCCCTGTTTCCGCTGATCCCCGGCACCCCCCAGTCCGGTGGTACTTGGACCGACCCGGCCGGGACGGTGTTCAACGGCACCTTGGACCCGGCCTCGGCCGCATCGGGTACGTACAGCTACTTGTTGCCGGGCGTGGCGCCCTGCCCCAACGACACGGCCTTCCTGAACATCGCCGTGCCCCAGGCCGTGGATGCCGGGGATGACAACTCGATCACCCTGTGCCGCGATGAGGCCCCCTTCAGCATGCGCGGCCGCCTGCTGGGCACCCCGGATCCCACGGGCACGTGGACGGACGTGGGCGGGAACCCCGTGCCGGACCTGTTCGACCCGGCCACCGGGACCATCGGCGTGTACACCTACACCGTGCCTGCGGTGCTTCCATGCCCGGACCAGACCGCCGTGCTCACGATCAATTTGGATGCCATCCCGCAAGCAGGCGTGGACAGCGCCCTGGTGATCTGTGCCAACGGAGGATACACCCCGCTGTTCCCCTTGCTGGGCGGAAACCCGGACCAGGGCGGGCACTGGCTTGCCCCCGACGGCACCACCTTGCCGGACGGCCTTTTGGACCCCGCGCTGGAACTTTCCGGCACCTACCGGTACGTGGCCATCGGGCCGGGCACCTGTGCACACCTCTCCGACACCGCCGCCATCGCCGTGCACATCGACCCGCTGCCCGTGATCACCTTCACGGCCGACGTGGACAGTGGCTGCGCACCGCTGGACGTGACCTTCACCAACACCACGGACCCGATCTACGTGGGCGGAAGCTGCGTGTGGGACTTCGGTGACGGCAGCGACCCGGTGGATGCCTGCGGCAGCATTGCACACACCTACACGGACTCCGGCTGGTACCACCTGAAACTGCGCGTGACCACGCCCGAAGGCTGCACGGACCAACTGATCGCCCCGGGGGCCGTGCTGGTGGACCCGCCTCCCGTGGCTTCCTTCGTGTACACGCCCAATCCCATCACCGCCGGGAACAACCGCGTGGTCTTCACCGCCACGGACAAGCATGCCGTCCAATTCCTCTGGACCATGCCCGATCTTGGCCAGCCCGACCGAAGGCAGGTGGCCTACACATTCCCCGACGCGATCGCCGACACGTTCACCGTGTGCCTGGATGTGGCGGACCGCTACGGTTGCCGGGACAGCTTCTGCGACACCTCCTTGGCCGTGCTGGTGCCCAACCTGTGGCTGCCCAATGCGTTCACCCCCGACGGCAATGGGGTGAACGACGTGTTCAGGCCCGTGATGCTGGACATGGTCGCGGCGGATTACCACCTGTACATCTTCGACCGCTGGGGCGGCATCGTCTTTGAAAGCACCGACCCTGACGAAGGCTGGGACGGCTTGGTCAACGGCGGAATGCCCGCCTCCACGGGCGTGTACGTCTGGCGCATCATCTACCGCCCGGTGGCCTCAGCGGACCTCGCCGAACGTTTCGGGACCGTAACACTGAACCATTGACCATGCAATACCCCTCCTCGAAATTTTGGCCCGGACCGGCCCCGGAATTATCTTGGCCGATCTTCACCCTTGACCCCCAACCCGTTCGGACGATGATGAAGCACCTTTCACTGCTGCTCCTGGCGCTTTCCCTCGGCGCCACGGCTTCCGCCCAAGGAGTGGCACTTACCGTGGAGGAGTACCAGCAGATGAAACTTGCCGGCACCCTGCCCCCTGAGTTCCATGTGAACTTCTCAACGCTGCCCCCGCCGGCCGTGCAGCCCGTCAACCAGGAGAAGGGCGGAGGCGGAACCGGAGGCAACTGCAACTGCTGGATCGAGCCGGACAACACCTACACCCTGGCCTTGGCCCCGAATGATGACGGCAGCTCCTCGATGATCACCTTGCCGTTCCAGTTCAACCTCTACGGCGACCTGTACAACACGTGCTACGTGAACAACAACGGGAACGTGTCGTTCCTGCAGCCCTTCTCCACCTACTCCTCCCAAGGGTTCCCCAATGCCAGTTTCAAAATGGTGGCCCCGTTCTGGGCGGATGTGGACACGCGCAACAACGGCGGCACGGTGATGTACAAGCTGACGCAGAACGCGCTGTATGTGAACTGGACCGATGTCGGTTATTTCAACGTACAGACAGACAAGCTCAACACCTTCCAGCTGATCATCAGCGACGGCACCAACACGGATGTGGGCATCGGCAGCACGGTTTCGTTCTGCTACAAGGACATGCAATGGACCACCGGTTCGGCCTCACAAGGGGTGAACGGCTTCGGGGGCACACCGGCCACCGTGGGCGCCAACCGGGGCAACGGCATCGACTACATCCAGTTCGGCCGCTTTGACCACCCGGGTACCGACTACGATGGGCCCTTCGGTGCAAGCGACGGCATCAGCTGGCTGGACAACAAGAACTTCGTGTTCACCACGGCCGTGAGCACCCAGAACATACCGCCCATCGCCAGCAGTACCTCGCTTTGCGACACGATCGATATCTGCGTGAATGAACTGGTGGACCTGGACGTGAATTTCCTGGCCCCGGAGCCGGGCCAGACCACCACCGCGAGCTATACCATCACGCCGCCCCTGAACGCCACCATCACCGAGACCAACACGCCGGGCAACACGGCGAACCTCCATCTTCAATTCATTCCCGTGGTGCAGGATACCGGCTTGCACGTGATCACGTACACGGCCGCTGATGATGGCGTACCGCCGCTCACCGCCACGGTGTCCGTGGTGATCCGCGTGTTCTATGTGGCCGCGCCACCCCCCGTGATCACCGGGGACAGCATTGCCTGTGCCGGGGAAGGCGCCTTGATCACCGCTACCGGCGGGTTCGAGAACTATGAATGGTCCAACGGCTTCAACGGGCAGACCGTGCTGGTGGGGCCGGGCACCTATTACGTGGAGGCCAGCACCGGCGCGTGCATCATGGTATCCAATTCCATCACCGTGACCGAGGCGCCCGCACCCACGCCGGTGATCGATGGGGTGCTCTTCAACTGCGGCGGGGAGCCTGCCGTGCTCTCCACCACGGAACCCTATGCCACCTATGCCTGGAGCAACGGAAGCACCAGCCCCACGGTGAGCGTGGGAACGGGCACCTACAGCGTGTCGGTGACCAATACGTTCGGGTGCCCCGGCAGTTCGGCTTCGGTGAACGTGCTTTCCGCCAACTCACCCGATGCCATGTTCGTGCCCAACCCGGGCTCGGAGGTCTTCCCCGGGACCACGGTGGAATACACCGACCAGTCCAATGGCAATGGCAGCCCCATCGTGGGATGGACCTGGATGGTCGATTCCGTGGTGGTGGGCAATGGGACCACCATGAGCCAATTGTTCGAGAACCCGGGCAACTACACCATCACCTTGACGGTGACCACCGCCGACGGATGCACCGACACGTACACGTACGAGCAGGTGGTCATCCCCACGGAGATCGTGGTACCCAATGTGTTCAGCCCGAACAACGACGGGACGAACGACCTGCTGACCTTCGAGGGCGTGCAATACTACCCGAACACCTCACTGCAAGTGCTGAACCGATGGGGACAGCAGGTGTTCTCGAGCAGCAACTACAAGAACACCTGGCGGCCCGGGAAGGAAGTGCCGGATGGCACCTACTTCTATGTGCTGAAACTGGTTACCGGCAAGGAGTACACCGGCAGTGTGACGCTGGTGCGTTAAGCCCGATCATTCATTGTTGCCCCAAGAAGCCCCGGTCTCCGGGGCTTCTTGGTCTTGGGCCGGAACCAAGTGTGCCTGCCATTGCCCTGTGCGGAACATGGAACCGTTCCGTATGGTTTTACTGAGCCGGTGAGGAAGATCCGTTCTCCTTTTCCATCCAGTGGAAGAACGATGTCATGCAAAGGTTCGAGAGTGCGAGTGTGCGAGGGCCGTTCCTCTCGCACTCTCGAACCTTTGATCCGTCCGTTTCTTTTATGACGCCTCAGTATCTTGCCCTCCCGCTCTCCAAGCGACCGTTGTACTGGTCTCTCCAACCAGGTCCATCATGATGCATTTTCATACTTCGGCGGCCGTGGCCTGCCTGTTCACTTGCGCCGTTATGGGGCAAGGTGTGGAACTCTCCGTGGAGCAGTACCAGCAACTCAAGCTTGCCGGCGCCCTGCCTGCCGAATTCCATGTGAATCATCCGACCCTTCCGCCACCGATGGTGCAGCATGCCGCAACCGGTGGCGCCTTGCGCGAAGGGGGAGGCTGCGATTGCTGGATCGAACCCGACAGCACCTACTCCCTGGCGATGTTGCCCAACGATGATTTCAGTTCGCCGGAGATCACCTTGCCCTTCCAGTTCAACCTGTACGGCGACTTGTACAGCACCTGCTTTGTGAACAACAACGGCAACGTCTCATTCCTCCTGCCGCACCCGACCTATTCCGCGTTCAGCTTTCCCGTGCCGTCCTTCCGCATGGTGGCCGCCTTTTGGGGTGATGTGGACACCCGGAACGGGGGAGGAACGGTGAGGTACAAGCTCACCGGCAATGCGCTGTACGTGAATTGGACCGATGTGGGCTACTTCTCCGAGCAGACCGACAAGCGCAACACCTTCCAGCTGATCATCAGCGACGGCACGAACACCGATGTGGGTATCGGCCAGACGGTCTCCTTCTGCTACAAGCAGATGGAATGGACCACCGGTTCGGCGTCGTGCGTTTGGGACCCGGCCAGCGGCTATACGTGCAGCAATGCACTGGGGTCCTATTCCTGCTCCCCGGGAGACGGGCTGGAGCTGGGGTTCTGTGGCACGCCGGCCACCGTGGGCGCCAACCGCGGCAATGCGGTGGATTTCGCCCAGTTCGGCCGGTTCAACATGCCGGGCACGGCTTATGACGGTCCCTTCGGACAACCGGACGAGGTGGGGTGGTTGAGCTACAAGAATTTCGTGTTCACCACGGCCACGAGCTCAGCAAACATCGCACCGGTGGCCAGCGGGAGTTCGCTGTGCGACACGGTGAAGATCTGTGTGGATGAACCAGTGCACTTGGATGTCGACTTCCTGGCTCCGGAAGCCGGGCAAACGACCACGGCCTCTTTCGCGATCACTCCGCCCTTGGTGGCCCCGGTAGCGGCGCAGAACAGCGGTGCGGGCAATCCATCCAGCCTGCAATTGCAGTTCACCCCCACCGATGCGGACACCGGGCTGCATGTGATCACCTACTCGGCCACGGACAACGGCACGCCTCCGTTGACCACCGAGGTCTCCGTCGTTTTGCAAGTGGCCGTCCGGCCCACCGTACAGCCGTTGATCACCGCCGACACCCTGGTTTGCGATGGACAAACCACACCGCTCACGGCCTCGGGCGGTTACGCGGAGTATCATTGGTCCAACGGTGCCACAGGGCAGGAGATCCAGGCCGGGCCCGGTACCTACTTCGTGGAAGCGGGTGCCAACGGTTGCGGCCTGGTCTCGGACACCTTGGTGGTCCATGGTATACCTGCTCCTGCACCGGTGATCACCGGGGGCCTGGTTGCCTGCGGCAACGAGCCGGCCGTGCTATCCATCACGGAGCCGTATGCCAATTACTTCTGGAGCAATGGGGAAGCCACGCCTTCGGTGAGCGTGGATACGGGCAGCTACACGGTAACGGTGACGAATGCCGCGGGCTGCCCCGGCTCGGCGGATCCGGTGACGGTGTTGGGAGCCCCGGACCCGATAGCCTTTTTCACCGCGCAACCGGCGGGTGAGGTGTATGCGGGTACCACCGTGGAATACACTGACCAGTCCAACGGCAACGGCGGAGTGATCACCTCGTGGTCCTGGGACTTGGGCAGCCTGGGCTCGGGCAGCGGCGGCTCCATCGCCCCGGTGTTCACCGTGCCGGGCCATTACCCGGTCATGCTCACGGTCACCAGTGCTGACGGTTGCAGTTCCACCTATACCTACGTTCAGGTGGTGATCCCCACGGAGATTGTCGTCCCCAACGTGTTCAGCCCCAACGGCGACGGAGAGAACGATGCCTTGGTCTTCGAGGGCGGACAGTACTTCCCGAACACCTCGTTGAAGGTGTACAACCGTTGGGGCCAGGCGGTCTTTGCGAGCGGCAACTACAAGAACACCTGGAGCCCGGGCAAGGAACTGCCGGAAGGCACCTACTTCTTCATTCTGAGACTGGCGGACGGCCGGGAGTTCACCGGCCATGTGACGCTATTGCGTTGACCGGCCTGCGGATCGGCAGATCGCGGGGCCGCGTTTACTTTGGCCCATCATGAAGGTCATCGACCATCTGCATTCCAGCGATAAAACGCTCTTCTCCTTCGAGATCCTGCCGCCGCTCAAGGGCAAGGACATCCGTTCGATCTACGCGGGCATCGACCCCTTGATGGAGTTCAAGCCGAGCTTCATCAACGTGACCTACCACCGCGAGGAGGTGATCTACAAGGACCGCGGACAGGGCCTGCTCCAGAAGATCCGCCTGCGCAAGCGCCCCGGTACGGTGGGCATCTGCGCCATGATCAAGGCCAAGTACGATGTGGACACCGTGCCGCACCTGATCTGCGGCGGCTTCAGCCGGGAGGATACCGAGGATGCGCTGATCGAGATCAACTTCCTGGGCATCGACAACGTGCTGGCCTTGCGCGGCGACCCGGTGAAGAGCGAGCCCCACTTCATCCCCGAGCGCGACGGACACGCCCATGCCGAGGAGCTGGTGCGCCAGATCGGCAACCTGAACCGGGGCAAGTACCTCTACGAGGAGGAGCAGGAAGCCTCGCCCACCGACCTGTGCATCGGTGCCGCCTGCTATCCGGAGAAACACGCCGAGGCCCTCAACCCAAGCACCGACATCGCCTACCTGAAGCGCAAGGTGGAGGCCGGTGCGGAGTATCTGGTGACCCAGATGTTCTTCGACAACCAGCGCTACTTCGACTTCGTGGAGCGCTGCCGCCTGGAGGGCATCAACGTGCCCATCATCCCGGGGCTGAAGCCGCTGACCAATCTGCGGCACGTGGCCTTCATCCCCAAGACCTTCCACGTGGACCTGCCCGACGCCTACGCCCGCGAATTGCTAAAGTGCCGCACCGATGAAGCCGTGAAGCAGTTGGGGGTTGAATGGACCACCCACCAGGCCAAGGAGCTGCAGGTCCGGAAGGTGCCCAGCCTGCATTTCTACACCATGGGCCGGTCCGAGGCGGTGAAGGCCATCGCCTCCAAACTGTTCTGACCCTGATCTCCTTCCCTACCTTGCGAACCATGCGCACCCTGATCCCCATGCTGCTTTTCGCGGCTGCGGCATTGCCCGCTGCCGCACAGCCCGGTCCCGCACTGGACCCGTTGAACGCCATCGTGCAAGGCGAACGGCACAGCCCTGTGGTGGGCACCTTGCGCAGCGGGGCGCCGCCCACCCGCAGCTATGACCTGAAGTACATGCGCTGCGAATGGGACCTGGACCCGGACGACCATTTCATCAGCGGTTCGGTCACCTCCTGGTTCACCGCCATGGACGACCTGCAACAGGTGGTGTTCGACCTCCGGCACGAGCTCACCGTGGACCAGGTCTCCCACCACGGCAACAACCTCAGCTTCACCCACGGCACGGACCACCTGTTGACGATCGACCTGCCCGCCACCCTGGCTTCCGGCCAACTGGATTCGCTGACTGTGACCTACCACGGCGTGCCGCCCAACACAGGCTTCGGTAGCTTTATCACCGACACACATGAGGGCGTGCCCGTGATCTGGACGCTGAGCGAACCCTACGGTGCCATGGATTGGTGGCCCTGCAAACAGGACTTGAACGACAAGATCGATTCGCTGGACCAGTACGTGACCACCCCGAGCATCTACCGTGCCGCCGGCCATGGCCTGCTGGTGGGCTCCGAGGTGAACGGCAACGAGACCACCTGGCACTGGCGCCACCGGTACCCCATCGATTACTACCTGGTGGCCACGGCCGTGACCAACTACGCGGTGGATGAGCAGTACGCCCAACTGCAGAACGACAGCCTGCTGATGTTGTCCTATGCCTACCCGGAGGATGCCACGGCCGTCTTTGCCGCCGCCACCAGCCTGCTCCCGGTGATCACCTTGTACGACCAGCTCTTCGGCACCTACCCGTTCGCCAACGAGAAGTACGGCCATGCACAGTTCGCCTGGGGCGGTGCCATGGAGCACCAGACCATGAGCTTCATGGGCAGCTTCCACCCGGAGATCATGGCGCACGAGCTGGCCCACCAATGGTTCGGCGATAAGGTGACCTGCCACAGTTGGGCAGACCTTTGGTTGAACGAAGGCTTCGCCACCTACCTCTCCGGCCTGTCCTACGAGCACCTGAGCCCCATGTATTGGCCGATCTGGAAGCGACAAAAGGTGTATTCCATCACCAGCGAACCGGACGGCAGCGTGTTCTGCACGGACACCGTGGACCAGAACCGCCTCTTCAGCAGCAGGCTCACCTACAACAAGGGTGCGATGGTGGTGCACATGCTGCGCTGGGTGTGCGGTGACAGCGCCTTCTACGCGGGGATGCGAAACTACCTCGACGACCCGACCTTGGCCTACGGCACCGCCACCACGGCCGACCTGCAGGCCCATCTGGAGGCGGCATCCGGGCTTGACCTGGACGGCTTCTTCGCAGACTGGTACACGGGTGAGGGCTATCCCTCCTACACCACAGTTTGGTCGCAGGACGTGAACAACCTGGCCACCATCACCCTGTCCCAGACCACTTCCCACCCCTCCGTGGATTTCTTCGAGATGCCGGTGCCCCTGCGATTCTTCGGCGGCGGTGCGGACACCACGGTGGTGCTGAACAACCTGGTGAATGACGAGGTCTTCTCCGTGCAACTGCCCTTCGCCATTGATTCAGTTCAGTTCGATCCCGACATCTGGTTGGTGAGTGCGCAGAACTTCGTGACGCGTGTGGACGAGGCGGATGCGGCGGCCCCGGGGGTCCTGCTGCACCCCAATCCGGCCGGCGACCGCATCAGCTGGACCCTTCCGGGACAGGGGCAAGTGCGTGCCGTGCGCGTGTTCGACGCCATGGGCCGCCAAGTGCTGGAAGGGGATGCCCGCAGCCGCAGCCTCAGCCTGGGGTCCTTGGCGCCGGGCGGCTATCTGCTGGAACTGCACACGGACGAAGGGCGCTACCGCTCCCGCTTCATCAAGGAGTAGGGGTGCGTGTGGCCAGCATGCGGGCCACGTACTTGCCCAGCACGTCGAACTCCACGTTCACCGCATCGCCGGGCCGCATGGTGCGGAAGGTGGTGTGATCAAACGTGTACGGGATCACCGCCACGCCGAACGAGTCCGCACCCAGGGTGGCGATGGTGAGGCTGACGCCGTTCAGGCAGATCGATCCCTTCTCCACCAGGAGCTCCACCTGTGCGGGTAGTGTGAAGGTGAACCACCAGCTCCCACCGCGTTCCTCCACACCGAGGCATCGCACCTGCGTGTCCACATGGCCCTGCACCAAATGGCCGTCCACCGGGTCGCCCAGGCGCATGCTGCGTTCCAGGTTCACCACCGAGCCGGCCCTGAGCAGGCCGAGGTTGCTGCGCTGCAGCGTTTCCTCCACGGCCGTCACGCGGAAGCAGCCCGCCGATAGGCCGCCCGCAGGCGGAACCGCCACCACGGTGAGGCAAACCCCATTGTGCGCAACGCTCTGGTCCACACGCAATTGAGGGGCCATGGCCGCACGCACCACCAGGTCCCGGTTCGTGCCGTGCTCCGCCACCTCCACCACTTCGCCCGTTTCCTGCACGATCCCGGTGAACATCAGTTGCGCTGGGCGTGGTTGCTGCCGATCACTTGCACCGTGCCTTTCAGCACTTCGGGCACGGAGCCGTGCAGGCGCTTGAAGAATACGTGGCAGAGGTAGAAGTACACGCCGTCCGGCACGGGCTCGCCCGTGTTGTTCATCGTTCCGTTCCACAGGATGTCCGGATCGGTGGTGGTGAACACCAGCTGGCCCCAGCGGTTGAACACTTGCAGGTCGATCACCTTCACCCCGCGATAGGGGAAGGGGATGAACCGGTCGTTCACCCGGTCGCCGTTGGGCGTAAAGACGTTGGGTAGCGTGTAGTCCGGGCAATTGTCGCCGCACACCTGGTTGCTGAACGCGCTTTCGTTGCCCACGGAATCAATGGCCGTCACTTGGTAGCAGCCCGCCACCGAGGTGCCGTCCACATGCGTGAACACCGTATCACCTGCACCGGTGATGGTGTGGATGAGCACGGGCGGGCCGCCCAAACTGTCGGTGAAGTAGATGTGGTACCGCCACGTGTCGCCCGAACAGCTGTTATTCGGGTTGTTCCAGGTGAGCGTATTCAGCGGCAGCTCGCAATCATTCACGATGGCCAGCGTGGGCGGGCACGGCGGTGTGAGGTCCACGGGCGTGGCGCAGACCTCCTGGCTGAAGTTGATCAGCGGGGCGGTGATGCCCGGGTCGTCATAGGCCCCGAAGGCTTTCGCGTAGTAGCAGTACTCCGTGCCATTCACCAGGCCCGTGTCGGTGAAGCTCTCCTCCGTGCTGGTGCCCGCCAGGTCCCAGGCGGTGCCGTTCCACCGGTAAACCTCGTACTGCGTGTTGATCCACGGGGTCTGGTGGTTGAAGAGCAGTGTTACCTGCTCATCATCGGGCGCGGCCGAAAGGAAGACGGAGGATGCGGTATTGCCCGAACCGACGAGCGTGCCGCCGTTGTCGGCGTACAATTCCACCCGATAGGCATGGCCGGTGGTGCGCGTGTCCAGGCCGGAGTCCACGTACTGCGTGTCCGGGCTGGCGAGGAATGCCGATGCCGGGCTGGTGTACACCAGGTCGTTGGCGGTGGTCAGGCCGGTGCCGCGGTAGAGCTTGAACAAATAGGGGCCGGGGTACTGGACGGTGTCCAGGTCGAAGGCATTGCTCCAACGCACGGTATCCACGCCGGTCACCACGTCCGTGGCACCCACGCTCACATGGGTCATGATGGGCACATCACGCTCCAGCATGTTGCAGAACTCCACGCTGGCATAGCTCTCGGCCCCGTCCGCGAAGGTGGCCACCACGCGGTAGCAGTAGGTGATGCCGAAGGCCAGGCCGGCATCGGTGTACTGGGTGCTGTTAACGCCCTGTGTGCTGCCGATGAAGGCGTAGCCGGTGTAGGCCGGCACGCCGGTCTCGCAGTGGTCGTGGGTCCAGCCGGAGGGGCCTTGCCTGCGGTAGATGCGGTAGCCGGTGGCGTTGCTGCAGATGCTGGGGTCCCAGGAGAGTTGCATCACACCGGCGTCCGCCGTGGCCGCCGGGTTCAGCGGGGCCGGCGCCACCACGGTGATGAACAGGGCCTCGTTGTCCTGCAACTGCACCGGATTGTAGTTGTCGCGGGCGTTGAACACCACCAGGTAGGGCTGTTGCCGCACGTGGCTGCACCCGGTGTTCCAGGCGAAGGTGCCGTTCACCACGTTCTGGGCCGGGGAGGAGTTGAACACGGCCGGGGAGGACGGCACCTCGAACGGACCGCCGAAGGCGTCCAGGGTGATGGTCTGGCCCGCGTTGGGGTCGGTGGCCTGCACCTGCACCACCAGCGTGGTGCCGGCCTCCACGCACGTGTCCTGCACGGCGGCAAGTTCCGGGGGCTGGTTGTTGCACGGGCCCACGATCACCTGCATGTCGCGTTCCACCCAGCCGATGCTCACCCACTGCCCGTTGATCAGGCGCCATTCCCGCACGATGAAGGCAATGTTGTAGATGCCCGTCTGCTGCGGCGATTCCCAAGTGATGGTGCCCGAGACCGGGTCGATGGTATACTGGTTGTTGGCACCCGGTGCCACTTGGTCGGGGTAGAGGTAGCCCGGGATGGGATCGCCCAGGCCGTCGTTGGTGAGGTCGCCGCCCAGGCACACCATCGGTTCGAAGGAGAGGCTGTCGCCATCGATGTCCCAAGCCCCGGGGTTATGCGACCACGGCTGGCCCAGGCACGCGTTCTGGATGGGCGGGTTCAGGAAGGTGGGGCTGCAG
This sequence comes from Flavobacteriales bacterium, assembly GCA_023382455.1. Classification (GTDB taxonomy): domain Bacteria; phylum Bacteroidota; class Bacteroidia; order Flavobacteriales_F; family PHOS-HE28; genus PHOS-HE28. The sequence goes on along the minus strand of JAHDVX010000008.1, from coordinate 79,779 downwards.
TTGTTGCCCGCCACGCTGATCACCAGCTGGGTCTGCACGCACATGGGCACGTTCACCGAACCGGGGATGTTCACCACGTCGGCCACGCGGTTGGGGTCGATGTACTGCAGCAGGTACACGCCCGGCCCGGGGTACACGTGCTGGTTGATGTACAGGTTGCGCTGGGTGCTGATGCCGCCCACCACCACCACGTCCGCCGCATCGCGCGAAATGGTGTCCAAGGGCGTGCCGTCTCCCCAATCCATGATGAATTCCGGGCGGTCCGCCGGGGAGTTCGGATTGGTGTAGGTGATGATGGTGACCTCGTAGGTAAGGCTGCCCGGGCCGCCCACATGGCAAACCAGGATCTCGCCCGCCTCGTTGTGGGTGGCCCATGCCACATGGCCCCATACCAGGAGCAGGACGGCCATCAGGCTGCGCAGGAACCAACGGGTCATAGTGGCAAAGTTCGTGTTTTCCGGGGTTGCCGGGCGGCCGTGCCGTACCGTTCGTGTACCCGGGAGCGCCGTTGGCCGTTCCTCCGGCCATGCACCGCCCGGAAGGGCACCGCTATCTTCGGCCTCCATTTTCATGTCCACTTCCATGATGCTACAGATCGGCAAGACCAGCCGGACGGCAGGTGCCAAGGACCTGCTGGTGATCCTTTCCGACCCTTCCCTCCTGCGCAACCTCGACCTGGCCCGCAACGACCGGCAGTACCTGCTGGAGCAGTTGAAGGAGGAGAAACAGGTGGCGGTCTGCGACATCAGCGGGCGCCTGGTGATGGTCCACCAGGTGGCGAAGGGCGACCGCTCCCGCCAACTGGAACTGGTGCGTCGTGCGGGCAATACCATGGCCTTGAAGCTGCAGGAGGCCAAGCGTGAGGAAGCCCAGGTGGTGAGCCTGCAGGATGACGCCGCCCTGACCTTGGCCCTGGTGGAAGGTGCGGCCTTGGGGGCATACACCTTCAACCGGCACAAGACGGAAAAGCAACCCACCGCCCTGAAGAAGCTCAGCGTGGTGGCCCCGGAGGTGAAGGCCGAGGCCTTGCAGGAACTGGTGGACGTGTGCGAATGCGTGTACACCGCCCGCGACCTGGTGAACGAGCCCGCCTCCCACCTGAGCGCGGTGCAGCTGGGCGAGGCCGCACAGGAACTGGGCAAGGCCGCTGGGTTCAGCGTGAAGGTGCTCAACAAGAAGCAGATCGAGGCCGAGGGCATGGGCGGCCTGCTGGCGGTGAACCGCGGCAGCCTGGACCCGCCGGTGTTGATCATCATGGAATGGAAGCCCAAGGGCGCGGTGAACAAGCAGCCCGTGGTGCTGGTCGGCAAGGGGGTCACCTACGATACCGGAGGGCTCAGCCTGAAGCCCACGCCCAACAGCATGGACTCCATGAAGTGCGACATGGCCGGCGCCGCCGCCATGATCGGCACCATCGCCGCCGTGGCCAAGCGCAAGTTGCCGGTGCACGTGGTGGCCCTGGTACCTTCCACGGACAATCGGCCCGGCGGACGCGCCTTCGCCCCCGGCGACGTGCTGAAGATGCACAGCGGCCTCACCGTGGAAAACCTGAACTCCGACGCGGAGGGACGCCTGATCTTGGCGGACGCCCTGAGCTACGGCGAACGCTACGGTGCGGAGACCATCATCACCGCGGCCACGCTCACCGGTGCCGCGGCACGCGCCATCGGCACCCAGGGCTCCGTGGTGATGGGCACCGCCCCGGAGGAACGCTTCGCCATGCTGCAGGAAGCGGCCGCCGAGACTTTTGAGCGCCTCGCCCCCATGCCCTTCTGGGAAGAATACGCCGATGAGCTCAAGAGCGACATCGCCGACCTGAAGAACATCGGCGGGGCCTTGGCCGGGCAGATCACCGCCGGGAAGTTCCTGGCCCGGTTCACCACCCGGCCGTACATCCACATCGACATAGCGGGCACCGCCTTCCTGGACCGGCGCGACCACTACCGGCCCAAGGGCGGGACCGGCGTGGGCGTGCGCCTGCTCTTCCAATTCCTGAAGCGCCGTGCAGCGGCCAATTGAACCCGAATGAAAGAAGGACCACCCCGCGTGGGCATCAGTTGCGGCGACCTCAATGGCATCGGCCTGGAAGTGGTGCTGAAGACCTTCGAGGACCCGCGCATGTTGCAGGACCTCACCCCGGTGCTCTATTGCGGGGCGAAGGCCGTGAGCTTCCACCGGAAGTTCGTGCCCGGCGCGGAGCAGATGCCGATCAACGGCATTGCCGATGCCTCGGAGGCCCTGCCCAGGAAGCTGAACGTGGTGCACACCTGGACCGATGATGCCCCCATCACGCCCGGCACACCGTCGGGCCCGGCCGCAAGCTTCGCCATCCGCAGCCTGGAGGCCGCCGCCGCCGACCTCGCCACCGGAAAGGTGGACGTGCTGGTCACCGCCCCCATCGACAAGCACAGCATGGAGCAGGCGGGTTTCGCCTTTCCCGGCCACACGGAATTCCTGGCCCATATGGCCGGTGGTGATACCGAGGTGCTGATGCTGCTGGTGGGCGACGGCCTGCGCGTGGGCACCGTCACCGGCCACATACCCCTGAAGGACGTGGCGGCCGCCATCACCACCGAACGCATCGTGGCCAAGGCCCGTATCCTGCGCCAGAGCCTGGAGCGCGACTTCGGCCTCGAAGGCCCCAAGATCGCCATCCTCGGGCTCAACCCCCACGCCGGCGACGGGGGCACTTTGGGTACCGAGGACAAGGAACGCATCCTGCCTGCCGTGCGCAAACTGAACGACGAGGGGATCATCGCCCTGGGGCCTTACCCGGCCGACGGCTTCTTCGGCAACGGCATCTACAAGCATTTCGACGGGGTGCTGGCCATGTACCACGACCAAGGCCTGGCCCCCTTCAAGGCCCTCAACTTCGGCCATGGCGTGAACTATACGGCCGGCCTGCCCGTGGTGCGCACCAGCCCGGACCACGGTACGGCATATGACATCGCCGGCAAGGGTGTAGCCGACGAGGGCAGCTTCCGCCACGCCGTATGGCTCGCCTGCGACATCCTGAAGCACCGCGAGGCCTACAAGGAGATGACGGCCAACCCCCTCCAGCCGCAGAAGCGGGAGAAGGAGGGGAAGGAGAGGAAGGAGGGGAAGGAGAAGTGAACCCGGTTACCGGCTCCGTTGGCGGAAGCGGATGGATCACCGGTTGTGGCGTGCAGCTCGGCAGTGGCTCGGGTCATGGAAAAAAGATAACAACGCGTTGATCATCAATACGTTGTAGTTAAGTCAATAATCCAAGGCTGTGGTTGAGGGCGGGCCTGCCAGGCCGCTTGGTCTAAGGTCCCCGAGGAACCTGTGCATCGTGTTGTTGCCGGGCGAACCCCCGATCTCCTTACATTTGCCGGTCCTTTCCGGAAAAGGACCCCTTCCTCAATGGAAGCCCTGCCTGAACATACCATCGCCATCGGCGGCCTAAAGGACGGTTCACACCGTTACCAGTTCCCGCTGGGCCCGGCGTTTTTCGGGCGCTGCGGGGTGGAGGAGTTCCTGGGGGGCGAGGCCGAGGTGGACGTTACCCTGGAGAAGACCAACCACCTGATCGTGGCGCTGATCCATGTGGAGGGCCATGTCGACATGCTGTGCGACCATTGCAACGCCCCCATGCAGCAGGCGATCAATGGGGACCAGCGCCAGATCTTCAAGCTGACGGGCGAGGACGAGAGCGACGAGGATGAACTGGTGAGCCTGGACCCGAGCACGAACGAGATCAACCTGACGCATTACATCTTCGAGTGCATCAGCCTGCACCTGCCCATCCGCCACGTGCACCCCGCCGGGCAATGCGACCCGGCCGTGACCGAGGCGCTGGAGAAGGTGGCGGTGCACCATCAGCCCGACCCGCGCTGGGCGGCACTTGAAAACCTGAAGAACAAGAGCGCTTGAGCCGCTTCCATTCCGTGAACCATGCCAAATCCAAAACGTCGATTCTCGAAGACCCGTACGGCCAAGCGCCGCACGCACCAAGCCGCCGGCACCGCCACGCTGAGCACGTGCAGCACCACCGGTGAGCTCCACCAGCGCCACCGGGCCTACAAAGTGGGCGACGACCTGATGTACCGCGGCAAGGTGCTGAGCACCAAGGCCACCCAGGAATAACATCGCACCCTGGCGTCCCCGCAACCTCGCATGAGGATAGGAGTGGACATCATGGGCAGCGACCACGGTCCGCTGGTGCCCGCCCGTGCTAGCGTCCTGGCAGCCAAGGAGCTGCCGGAGGCGGTACGCTTGGTCTTGATCGGCCACGAGCCCACCATCGTGGAGGCCCTCCAGCAGGAGCGGGCCGACCTGTCCCGGTTTGATATCGTGCCCAGCAAGGACGATATCACCATGGGCGACCATGCCTCCAAGGCGCTGGTCTCCAAACCGGAAAGCAGCATCGCCCTGGGCTTCAAGTTGCTGAAGGCGGGCCAGATCGATGCCTTCGCCAGCACCGGCAACACCGGGGCCATGCTGGTGGGCAGCGTGATGGTGATGAAGCCCTCGCCGGGCGTGCTGCGGCCGTGCATCACCAGCATCCTGCCGAAAGCGGACGGCAGCTTCGGCCTGATGGTGGATGTGGGCGCCAACGCCGACTGCAAGCCCGAGATGCTCTTCCAGTTCGGCCTGCTGGGCTCGCTCTTCGCCCAGCACGTGTACAATATCGCCAAGCCCAAGGTGGCCCTGTTGAGCATCGGCGAGGAGGAGAAGAAAGGGAACGCCCTCACCCTGGCCGCACATGGCCTGATGAAGGGCACGGACCGGTTCCACTTCATCGGCAACGTGGAAGGCCGGGACCTGTTCCAGGACAAGGCCGACGTGGTGGTCTGCGACGGGTTCACCGGCAACGTGGTGCTCAAGGCCCTCGAGGGCTTCCACAGCCTGGTGAAGGCGCGCGGCGTGAACGATGCCTTCCTGGACCGGTTCGACTACGAGAACTATGGCGGCACCCCGGTGCTCGGCGTGGACGGCTCCGTGATCATCGGCCACGGCATCAGCAACGTGAATACCGTGAAGAACATGCTGCTTTTCACCCGCAAGGTGGTGGAAAGCAAGTTGCATGCACGTATCCACGAAGCGTTCCAGTGATCAACTTGCACCCCCTTCCAAGCCGGGCCACCAAGGCCCACGATACATGAAGACCACAGCCGCCATCACCGCCGTGCAGGGCCATTTGCCGGAATTCGTGCTCACCAACGCCATCCTGGAGACGATGGTGGACACCAACGATGCCTGGATCACCGAGCGTACCGGCATCAAGGAGCGGCGCATCCTCAAGGGCAAGGATCAGGGCGTGAGCGTGATGGCCGCGGAGGCCGTCAAGGGCCTTTGCGCCAAGCGGGGCATCGACCCCATGGAGATCGACCTGCTGATCTGCTGCACGGTGACCCCCGACATGCAGTTCCCGGCAACGGCCAACATCGTGTGTGACAAGGTGGGGGCCCGCAACGCCTGGGGCTTCGACATCAACGCCGCCTGCTCGGGCTTCCTGTACGGGCTGACCACCGGCTCACAGTTCATCGAGACCGGCCGCTGCAAGAAGGTGGTGGTGGTGGGCTGCGACAAGATGAGCAGCATCATCGACTACACCGACCGCGCCACCTGCATCATCTTCGGCGACGGGGCCGGGGCCGTGCTGCTGGAACCCAACAACGAGGGCCTGGGCGTGGTTGACAGCATCCTGCGTTCGGATGGCAGCGGCTGCCAGTACCTGCACCAGAAGGCGGGCGGTTCGCGCCGGCCGGCCACCAAGGAGACCGTGGAGGCCCGTGAGCACTTCGTGTACCAGGAGGGCAAGGCCGTGTTCAAGTTCGCCGTGACCAACATGGCCGACGTGAGCGCCGAGATCATGGAGCGCAACCACCTCACCAGCGATGACGTGGCCTGGCTGGTGCCGCACCAGGCCAACAAGCGCATCATCGATGCCACCGCCCACCGCATGGGCCTGGACGACAGCAAGGTGATGCTCAACATCCACAAATACGGCAACACCACCTCCGGAACATTGCCCCTGTGCCTGTGGGAATGGGAAAGCCGCCTGAAGAAGGGGGACAACCTGATCCTCTCCGCCTTCGGCGGCGGGTTCACCTGGGGGGCCATCTATTTGAAGTGGGCGTACGGTTCGTGAACCGCCGTCTTTTCTACCTTGGCCCTCCCCGCGGGCCCCAACCTATCCCATGGAAGCCATGAACATCAACCAGATCCAGGACCTGATCAAGTTCGTCGCCAAGAGCGGCGTGAGCGAGGTGGAGATCGAGCAGAAGGACTTCAAGATCACCATAAAGACGGCGGCGAAGAAGGAGAAGGAGCAGGCCGTGCACGTGATCGCGCAACCCGCCTACGCACCCCCACCGCCGGCACCGGCAGCAGCCCTGCCCGCCGCCGCCCCGGCACCTGCCGCCCCTTCGGCACCCGCTCCGGCCCCCGCCGCCGATGCCAAGTATGTCACCATCAAATCCCCGATGATCGGCACTTTCTACCGCGCTGCAGGCCCGGGCAAACCGGTGTTCGTGAACGTGGGCGACGAGATCAAGCCGGGAAAGACCATCTGCATCATCGAGGCCATGAAGCTCTTCAACGAGATCGAGAGCGAGGTGAGCGGAAAGATCGTGAAGGTGCTGGTGGACGATGCCAAGCCGGTGGAATACGACCAGCCGTTGTTCCTGGTCGATCCTTCGTAGTTCTTTGAACCGCAACGGCGCAATGGCCGCAACGGAAATGCAGGTCACGATCCGTGCTCAGTTCCCCTCGTGTTGCCCGTGGCGCCGTTGCGGTTAATCCCTTCCCCACATGTTCAAGAAGATCCTCATAGCCAACCGCGGCGAGATCGCCCTGCGCGTGATCCGCACCGCCCGCGAAATGGGCATCAAGACGGTGGCCGTGTACAGCACGGCCGATCGCGACAGCCTGCCTGTGCGCTTCGCCGACGAGGCCGTCTGCATCGGGCCGCCCCCCAGCAAGGAGAGCTACCTGAACATGAGCCGCATCATCGCGGCGGCGGAGATCACCAACGCGGACGCCATCCATCCCGGCTACGGCTTCCTGAGCGAGAACGCCAAGTTCAGCCGCATCTGCCAGGAGCACAACATCAAGTTCATCGGCGCCCTGCCCGAGCAGATCGAGGCCATGGGCGACAAGGCCACGGCCAAGGCCACCATGATCGCCGCAGGCGTGCCCGTGGTGCCCGGCTCCGAAGGCCTGATCACCGATGTGGCCCTGGCCAAGAAGGAGGCCAAGCGTATCGGCTACCCCGTGATCTTGAAGGCCACGGCCGGCGGGGGTGGCAAAGGCATGCGCCTGGTGTGGAAGGAGGAGGAGTTCGACCATGCCTTCGAGACCGCGAGCCAGGAAGCGGGCGCCGCCTTCGGCAACCCGGGCATGTACATGGAGAAGTACGTGCTGGAGCCCCGCCACATCGAGATCCAGATCGCCGGTGACCAGTACGGCACCTTCTGCCACATGAGCGAGCGCGACTGCAGCATCCAGCGCCGCCACCAGAAGCTGCTGGAGGAGACCCCCAGCCCCTTCATGACCAAGGCGCTGCGCAAGAAGATGGGCGAGGCCGCGATCAAGGCCGCGGCCAGCGTGAATTACGAAGGCGTGGGCACCGTGGAGTTCCTGGTGGACAAGGACCGGAACTTCTACTTCATGGAGATGAACACCCGGATCCAGGTGGAGCACACCATCACCGAGGAGGTGATCGACTTCGACCTGGTGCGCGAGCAGATCAAGATCGCGGCGGGCATCCCCATCAGCGGGCTTAACTACGAGCCGGTGCGGCACAGCATACAGTGCCGGATCAATGCCGAGGACCCCTTCCACGAGTTCCGGCCCAACCCGGGCAGGATCACCAGCTACCACAGCCCCGGCGGGCACGGCGTGCGCATTGATACCCATGCCTATGCCGGCTACACCATACCGCCCAACTACGACAGCATGATCGGCAAGCTGATCGTGAGCGCGCAGACCCGTGAGGAGGCCTTGGCCAAGATGGAACGCGCCCTGAGCGAGTACGTGATCGAGGGTGTGCACACCACCATCCCCTTCCACCTGCAACTGCTGCAGAACGAGAAGTTCCGGGCGGGCGATTTCACCACCAAGTTCCTGGAGGACTTCCAACCGGAAAAACCCTGACCGGTCCACGCCCGGGTGTGCCACTGGCCCATGAAGATCCTGCGCAACATCCTGATCGTGCTTTTCCTCCTGCTGCTGATAGCCGGATGGGTGCGCTACTACTGGGTGTTCGGTGAAGGAGCCAAATCCGGCCAGCTTAATTACGTGGTCTACAAGGGCATCCTCTTCAAGACGTACGAGGGGAAGCTGATCCAGAGCGGCATCCGGGCGCAGGGCGCCTCGCTGAACTCCTACGAGTTCGAGTTCTCCGTGGCGGACAAGCGGATCGCGGAAGAGATGATGGCCCGCAGCGGTGACCAGTTCACCCTGCATTACAAGGAGTACCTCGGTGCGCTGCCTTGGCGCGGGCACACCCGGTACGTGGTGGACAGCATCATCTCCGCCGAGAAGGTGGAACACTGACGACCCCGGCGGTCGCACGTATCTTGCCGCATGCAACGCCGGTCGCTCCTCGCCGTACTGGCCGGATGCGTCGCCCTGCTGCTGTTGCGCACCTCCGCACCGCCCCGCCAGGTGCTGGGCTGGGATGTGTTCGGCTACTACCTCTACCTACCGGCCACTTTTATCCACCACGACATCGCGTTGGAGGAACATGCGTGGCTGGACTCGCTGATGGCCCAGTACGAGCCCTCGGCCACGCTGTACCAGCTGGTGGACGGCCCCGATGGCAAGCGCGTGATCAAGTACAGCGCGGGCATGGCCGTGCTGTATGCCCCGTTCTTCCTGGTGGCGCATACCGCCGCACCACTGCTGGGCTTCCCGGCGGACGGGCTTTCGCCGCCCTACCAGTACATCCTGGCATTCGGCTGCCTGCTCTATGCCCTGCTCGGCCTGCTCGTGTTCCGCCGGGTGCTCCTGCACTTCTTCAGCGACGCGTGGTCGGCCGTGGTGATCCTGCTCACCGTGTTCGGCACCAACTTCCTACAGCTGGCCGCCTGGGACGGGACCCTGCTCACCCACACGCCGCTCTTCCTGCTCTACGCCCTGCTGCTGTGGGCCACCATCCGCTGGCATGCCGTGCCCCGCATGCGCACGGCGCTGCTGCTGGGCGCCACGGCCGGGTTGATCACACTGGTGCGGCCTTCGGAGGGCGTGTGCCTGCTGCTGCCCCTGTTCTGGCTTCCCGGCGGGGGGCGGGGCTGGCGGGGCAAATGGGCCCTGCTGAGGGCGCACCCCGGGCAGGTGGCGGCGGCTGCCGCGGCTTTTGTGGTGGCGGCCTCCCCGCAACTGATCTACTGGCATGCCGTCACCGGCCAATGGATCTTCTACTCCTACGTGAACCCCGGTGAAGGCTTCGACTTCCTGCCGCCGCACATCATCGATTTCCTTTTCAGCTTCCGCAAGGGCTGGCTGCTCTACACCCCGCTGATGGCCTTGGCCTTGGCAGGCCTGCCGTTGCTGTGGAAACGGCGGCGCGAAGCCTTTTGGGCCGTGGTGCTCTTCCTGCTGGCCGACCTGTGGGTGGCATCGGCATGGACCACCTGGTGGTATGCCGGCGGCTCCTTCAGTTCGCGGTCCATGGTGCCGGTCTACACGGTGCTGGCGCTGCCCCTCGGCACTTGCATGCAGGCCCTGTGGCAGCGGAAGTGCTTGCGCGGGCCGGCCATGGTGGCGGTTGCCGCATTGGTGCTGCTGAACCTGTTCCAGACCTGGCAATGGCGCCACGGAATCCTGCCGCGCGACCGCGTGACCGGGGCCTACTACCGGGCCATCTTCGGGCGCCTGGCCAAACCGCCGGGGGCGGACAGCCTGCTGATGGTGGAACGCAACACCAGCGCGGAGGAACGGTTCACCGACACGCTCCACTATGCCCTGCGCGAGGCGTACCACTTCGCATTCGACGAACAGCCCGACAGCACTTTCGCCTTTACCCCCGATGCACCCTGGAGCCCCGGCCCGGACGTGCCCTTCTCCACCCTCACCGGCAAGGACCACGCCTGGCTCCGCATATCGGCCCGGCTTTGGGTGGGAGACAGTGTGCCGGAGCAGCCTCCGCCCGTGCTGGTGGCCACCTTCCACCACAAGGGGGAGACCTATCAGTACCGCACCGCGAATTGGGCCGTGCCGCCCGGCGTGCACCACACCTGGCTCCCCGTGGCCATGGACTACCTGACGCCCGAGGTCCGCTCGCCACAGGACAATCTGAAGGTGTACCTCTGGAACGAGCATGGCGGACCTTGGCGGGTGGATGACCTGCGGGTGGAGGTGTGGGAGAGAAGGGCTCCCTGACTGCCGGTGAAGTCCTGCACAGGAGGCGGACCGACGGGGGCGGTACACCCTTCATGGGACCATTGTGGCGGTAGCTGACCGTTACCTTTGCAACAACCACGGAACTCCCGTAGGTTCGCACGGAATTTTTCAAGCAAGCATGAGCACCCCGCAGGACTTCCTCCCGCTGATCATCCAAGTGGTCATCGCCGCGGGCTTCGTACTCGTGGCGCTGGGCGCGGCCGCATGGCTGGGGCCCCGGCGAAACGGCAAGCGCAAGGACGAGAACTTCGAGTGCGGCATCGAGAAGCACGGCAACGCCCGCACGCCCTTCTCGGTGAAGTACTTCCTGGTCGCCATCCTCTTCGTGCTCTTCGACGTGGAGGTCATCTTCATGTACCCGTGGGCCGCCAACTTCAAGGCACTGGGCTGGTTCGGCTTCGTGGAGATGCTCGTCTTCCTGGGCTTCGTGCTGGCAGGTTTCATCTATGTGATCAAGAAAGGCGCACTGAAATGGGAGTGAGGCCATGGCCCCTAGGCCGGCGGCCGACCTTTCGCACCGAACCATGAACGACAAGAACAAACCGGTAGCCCAAGCCTCCGCCGAGCGCGGGTTCACCGTGGTGGAACCGCCCCCGGGCCACATGGGCCAAGGCTTCTTCACCACCAGCGTGGACCAGGCCATCGGCCTGGCGCGCAAGAACAGCCTTTGGCCGTTGCCCTTCGCCACCAGTTGCTGCGGCATCGAGTTCATGTCGCTCATGAGCTCGCACTACGACCTGGCCCGTTTCGGCATGGAGCGCCTGAGCTTCAGCCCCCGCCAAAGCGACCTGCTGATGGTGATGGGCACCATCGCCAAGAAGATGGCCCCCGTGCTCCGCGAGGTCTACATGCAGATGGCCGAGCCCAAGTGGGTGCTCAGCATGGGCGCCTGCGCCAGCAGCGGCGGCATTTTCGATACCTACAGCGTACTGCAGGGCATCGACCGGGTGATCCCCGTGGACGTGTACGTGCCCGGTTGCCCGCCCCGGCCCGAGCAGGTGATCAACGGCATCCTCAAGATCCAGGAGCTGACCCAGAACGAAAGCCTGCGCCGCCGCTACAGCAAGGAGTACGAAGACCTGCTCACCAAGTACAAGATCGATTGAGCCGTGCCAGCATTCAAGATCAATACCGAACGTGACCAGCTCACGGTGGACCGGCTCGCCGAACGATTCGGCGCCGACAGCCTCACCCACGAGCGCCTTTACGACACCCTCTGCTTCACGGTGCCCAGGGAGAAGGTCCATGACGTGCTCGCCTTCCTGCGGGACGAGCTCGACTTCCACTTCCTCACCTCGCTCTGCGGCATGCACTTCCCCGGGGAGGAGTTGGAGCTGGGCACGGTGTACTTCCTGCACAACATGCGCCTGGGCCACCGCATCCGCGTGAAGACGCGCATCCCCATCAAGGAACCCAAGCTGCCCACCGTCACCGACCTCTGGCCCACGGCCAACTGGATGGAGCGCGAGACCTGGGACTTCTTCGGCATCCAATTCACCGGCCACCCCAACCTGAAGCGCATCCTCAACATGGAGGACTTCCCCGCCTTCCCCTTGCGCAAGGATTACCCGCTGGAGGACCCCACCCGCGAGGACAAGGACAACACCTTCTTCGGACGATGAGCCAGATCACCCGACGAGCCGATCATTGGAAGGAGGACCACGTGGATGGCCGCCCCCTGCACGAGCTCACCACCCTGAACCTCGGCCCCACGCACCCGGCCACACACGGCATCTTCCAGAACGTGCTCACCATGGACGGCGAGATCGTGCTGGAGACCGAGCAGACCATCGGCTACATCCACCGCGCCTTCGAGAAGATCTGCGAGCGCCGCCCATTCTACCAGATCACCACCCTCACGGACCGCATGAACTATTGCAGTGCCGCGCTCAACAACATGGGCTGGCACATGGCCGTGGAGAAGCTCCTGGGCATCGAGCTGCCCAAACGTGTTGAATACATGCGGGTGATCATCATGGAGCTCTCGCGCATCAGCGACCACATCATCTGCAACACCATCATCGGCCAGGACGCCGGCGCCACCACGCCCTTCCTCTACGTGTACCAGTGGCGCGAGAAGATCTACGAGGTGTACGAGGAGATCTGCGGCGGCCGCCTCACCACCAACATCGGCCGCATCGGCGGCTTCGAGCGCAACTTCAACGATGTGGCCTGGCAGCGCATCCGCAACATCTTGAAGGAGCTGCCCGCCGTGCTGGATGAGTTCGACGCCCTGCTGGTGCGAAACCGCATCTTCATGGACCGCACCATCAACTGCGGCCCATTCCCGGCGGACCGCGCGCTGCAGTACGGATTCACCGGGCCCAACCTGCGCGCCTGTGGCGTGGACTACGACGTCCGCGTGGCCGACCCGTACAGCTCCTACGAGGACTTCGACTTCCAGATCCCCGTGGGCCGCAGCGGCGACGTCTACGACCGATTCACCGTCCGGCAGGAGGAAATGCGCCAAAGCCTCTCCATCATCCGCCAGGCCTTGGAAAAGCTGGACAAGATCCATGACAAGGCCACCTTCCGCGCCGACGTGCCCGAATGGGTGCTGCCCCCCAAGCAGGAGGTGTACAACGACATGGAGGCCCTGATCTACCACTTCAAGATCGTCATGGGCGAAGTGGAGGTGCCGGTGGGCGAGATCTACCATTGCGTGGAGGGCGGCAACGGTGAACTCGGCTTCTACATCGTCAGCGACGGCGGCCGTACGCCCTTCCGCGTGCACTTCCGCCGCCCCTGCTTCATTTATTACCAAGCATTCCCGGAGATCATCAAGGGAGGACTGCTCAGCGACGCCATCCTCACCATGAGCAGCATGAACGTGATCGCCGGCGAACTGGACGCGTGATGAAGAAACCAGACCACGGACATCCGCACGGCGACAACATCGTGCCCTTCACGTTCAGCGAAGCTGCATTGGCCGAGTGCAGGGAAGTGATGACCCATTACCCGGCCGAGTTCAGCAAGAGCGCACTGATCCCCATCCTGCACATCGCCCAGACCGACAATGACGGCTGGCTGAGCGTGCCGGCCATGAACGCGGTGGCGGAACTGCTGGGCATCCAGTACATCGAGGTGTACGAGGTGGCCACCTTCTACAGCATGTTCCACCTGCAGCCCGTGGGCAAGCATGTACTCCAGGTTTGCTTCACCGCCCCCTGCATGCTGCGCGGCGCGGACGACGTGATCGCACACATCGAGAAGCGGCTCGGCATCAAGGAGGGGCAGACCACACCGGACGGCGTGTTCACCCTGCAGGCCGTGCAGTGCCTCGGCAGCTGCGGCACGGCGCCCATGCTGCAATGCGGGGCGAAGTACCACGAGCACCTCACCATCGAGAAGGTGGACGAGCTGATCGATAAACTTCGCGCCGAGCCCAAACGATCCAACTTCACCGACCGTTGACCTCCAGCCATGGGACGAAAGCTTCTGCTTGAGCACATCAACACCCCCGGCATCCAGGGCCTGGAGGGCTACCGCGCCAACGGCGGCTACCGCAGCGTGGAGAAAGCCCTGCGCACCATGAGCCCGGAGGCGGTGCTGGAGGAGGTGAAGAAGAGCGGACTGCGCGGCCGCGGCGGTGCGGGTTTCCCCACGGGCATGAAGTGGAGCTTCCTGGCCAAGCCCGAGGGCGTGCCCCGCTACCTGGTGGTGAACGCCGATGAAAGCGAACCCGGCACCTTCAAGGACCGCTACCTGATGGAGCGCATCCCCCACATGCTGGTGGAAGGGATGATCACCAGCTCCTTCGCCCTGGGTGCCAATACCTCGTACATCTACATCCGCGGCGAGTACTTCTATGTCGCCCGGATCCTGGAGCGGGCCCTTGCGGAGGCGCGCGCTGCCGGCTGGCTGGGCAAGAACATCCTGGGCACCGGCTACGACCTGGAGATCTACGTGCACGTGGGTGCCGGTGCCTACATCTGCGGCGAGGAGACCGCCCTGCTGGAAAGCCTGGAGGGCAAGCGCGGAAACCCGCGCATCAAGCCGCCCTTCCCCGCCGTGAAGGGCCTTTGGCAGCGCCCCACGGTGGTGAACAATGTGGAGACCATCTGCGCGGTGGTGCCCATCATCAACGACGGTGGCGAGGAATACGCCAAGATCGGCATCGGCAAGAGCACCGGCACCAAGCTGATCAGCGCCAGCGGCCACATCAACAAGCCCGGCGTGTACGAGATCGAGCTGGGCGTGCCGGTGGAGGAGTTCATCAACAGCGATGAGTACTGCGGCGGTGTCAGCGGAGGGCGGCCCTTGAAGGCCTGCATTCCCGGCGGAAGCTCCGTGCCGGTGCTGCCCGTGGAGCTGATCTACCGCACGGCCAAGTTCGAGACCCGCCTGATGACCTACGAAAGCCTCAGCGACGGCGGCTTCCAGACGGGCAGCATGCTGGGCTCCGGCGGCTTCTACGTCTTCAACGACTCGGCCTGCATGGTGCGCGCCACCTGGAACCACAGCCGCTTCTACCACCACGAAAGCTGCGGGCAGTGCAGCCCCTGCCGCGAAGGCACCGGCTGGATGGAGAAGGTGCTCTACCGCCTGGAGCACGGCCTCGCCCGCATGGACGACATCGATTTGCTGTGGGACATCCAGCGCCGTATTGAAGGCAACACCATCTGCCCCTTCGGCGATGCCGCCAGCTGGCCCGTGGCTGCCGCCATCCGCCACTTCCGCGACGAGTTCGAGTACCACGCCACCCACCCCACCAAGGTGAAGGACCCCAAGCACTTCGAGAAGGAACCCTTCCCGCGCGTGGAGCGGTCGTATGCAGGATAGTGTTGGTTGTCCGTTGTCCGTTGTCAGGGGGTACTCCCCCTATCAACTATCAACTATCAACTGGCAACTGGCAACCTCACAACCTGTGCGCCAGCACCACGGATTTGCGGAACTTCTCCACGTTGCCGTTCAGGTCGTAGGCTTCCATGTAGATCACGTACGGGCCGATGCGGGCCAGCTCGTTGCCGTCCATCAGGCCGTCCCAGGAGACAGCGCCGCTGGTGCCCAGCAGCACATTGTTCATCAAGGTCCTCACTTCGCGGCCGGCCAGGTCGAACACCTTCATGGTAGCCACGAATCCCGGCTCATCAAATTCATAGGTGATGGTGAGCAGGTCCTGGAAGCCGTCGTTGTCCGGGGAGAAGATGGCCGGGTCGATGGTGATGCTGCCGCGTGCCGCCGGGGCGGGGGCGTACTGTGAGTTCTGATAGCCGGGCGTGGCGAAGTTCACGTCCGCGGCGGCGCTGTGCCAGTTGCTGTTGTCGCTGGTGGGCCGGTCGGGGTCCACGCGCTCCAGGCTCACGCCGTCCACGCTTTCGAGCAGGGCGAAATGCAGGTCGTCGCTGTAGTTGAACAGGTCGAGCGTGTCGCCCGCCACGCCCTTGAACACCACGGTGCCGCTGCCGTTGTTATAGCTGGGCAACGCGGACTGCAGCATGCGGTTCGCGTTGCCCAGCGGGTAGTTCATCAGCACGTTGGCCGTGTTGGAGGCGATGGCCACGTATTCGCCGGGCAGCAGCAGCCACGCATCGGCGGTGATCAGCGCATTGCTGCCCGATCCGTTGGCCAGTTGCAGCCCGGCCAGGCTCACCACCTTCTGCGAACGGTTGTACAGCTCCACGAAATCGCTGCCGCTTCCGCGCGGGTCGTACAGCACCTCATTGATCACCACATCACCGGCCGCGATGGGTTCCGGCAGCGCGAAGGTGGCCGTATTCCCCGCGGCGATGGCGTTCCCCGGGCAATCGTTCACCCCGGTGACCGTCACGGTGTGGAGCGCCCCGGCCTCCAGCGGTGCATCCAGGTTGAGCCGCACGCGGTCCGGTGCGATCACCGCCACGTTCGCAATGGGGACCGCGGGATCGATGGCGTAGGAACCCGACAGCAACGTGGCCGGGTCCATGATCTCGTTGAACTGAAGGTCCAGCGTCACGCTGTCCACCACAAAGGCCTGAAGCAGTGCGGGAGGTAGCGTGTCCGCGAGAATGGCGAAGATGCTGTTCTGTGCACCGGGCGTTCCGCCCGCGCCGTTGGTGGAGGCCGCCCAATTGTTCGCACCTGAGCACGGCGTGAATGGATCCCTGCGCTCCAGCGACCAGCCCCCGGAAGCCTTGGCCGGGTCGGTGTACCACGCCGAGGAATACGTGACCGCATCGATCACCGTGTTGGAGGCATCCCACAGCTCCATGGGATCGCCGTCATTGTTCAGCGAGGGGAACGAGGGTACGCCGATGGCGGTGCCAAATCCGGAGAACAAGGGTGCGTTGGCCGTGCTGGCCAGGATGACGAAGCCGCCTGGCGGCAGCTGTACGGCGGGCAAGGTTCCCGTGGAGCTTCCGTCGGTGATCTTCCAGCCGGTAAGGTCGAAGGTCTGGTCGGTGGTGGTGTTGAACAGTTCCACGAACTCCGCGTTGGGCAAGCCCACGGGCGGGTCGGGGTCGGGCATCAGCTCGTTGATCACCACATCGCCGGGTTGCGCCGGCACGGTGACGAACCAGGTGAAGCCGATGTTGGCGGAAGGTGCCACATTGCCCGCCACATCCTCCGCCACGGAAACGAACACGCTGTACGGCACGTTCGCCACGAGTTCCGTGGTGGGTGTAAGGTGCACCAAGGCGGGGTTGGTGCCGTCCTGCACGGCGGAGTTCACCCCAATGAACGGAAGGATGTCATAGCTCCCGATGGCGGACGGGTTCAAGGGCTCGCTCCACAGCACATCCACGTTGGTGGCACTGGTGGCCGTAATGCTCACCACGGTTGGTGGCGTGGTGTCCTGCACAATGGGCCCGGCATAGAAGTCGTCGAAGAAGTGGTTGTTCACGGCCGAGGCCGCGGTGCTTTGGGTGATGCGCACGCCGAACCATCCGCTGGAGGTGATGCTCGCGTCCGTTACCGTACCGGCCGTGGTGTAGGTCCCCGTGGCGCCGTCATCGTAGTACAAGGTCCAGAGGTCGGCGGCATCGCGCGTCACCTTGATGCGGAAAGGGTTGTCGGTACTGCTGTTCACGATGCCGTCCGGGCTGGCCACCAGCGCGCTGGCCGTGCCCCCCGCCATCTTGTTCAGCACCACATGGTCCGTGGTTTCACCGATGCGCACGAAGTAGCCGTTGCCCGGCAGGGCGAGGTCCTGCACGTCGCTCATCAGGTACACGTCCACGTAATTGGCGCCGGAAGTGGCGAACTTCAGGTTGATGAAAAACTCCCACTGTGCGCCCGAGGCCAGGGAAGAGGGTGTGCTCAAGTAATAGGTGGTGGCGCTGGAAATGGTTCCGGTATTGGAGCGTAGCTGCCCGTTGTCCACGGTGAAGAGCGCGTCATCGCCGCTCCATGCGGGGTTGTTGGTGAAGTCGCCGTCGGAGAGGTCATCGGTGAACTGGGCCATGGCCACAGCAGGAAATAGACCGGAAAGCAGGAGTGCCAGCAGGCAATGCAGAGGTTGGGGCATGGGGCAGTCAAGGAAGGAAAGGTAGTAGTTTTGTGAGGCTGACAAAGGCAACAACGCAAATGAAAGTAGCAGTGGTGGGCGCCACCGGCATGGTGGGCGGTGTGATGTTGCAGGTGCTGGAGGAGCGGATGGGTGCGAAGGTCGGCACGCTGTTGCCGGTGGCCAGCGAGCGCAGCGCGGGGAAGACCGTGCGGTTCATGGGGCAGGATATCGCCGTGATCGGCCTGGAGGAGGCCGTGAAAGCCAAGCCGGACCTGGCCTTGTTCTCGGCCGGTGGCGGCACCTCGCTGGAATGGGCGCCGAAGTTCGCCGATGCGGGCACCATCGTGATCGACAACAGCAGCGCTTGGCGCATGGACCCGGACAAGCTGCTGATCGTACCGGAGATCAACGGCCACCTGGTGGAGGAAACCGACTTCAGCCGGGGAGGCATCATCGCCAACCCGAACTGCAGCACCATCCAGATGGTGATGGCGCTGGCCCCGCTGCACAAGCGCTACACGGTGCAGCGCGTGGTGGTGAGCACCTATCAAAGCGTTACCGGCACCGGCATGAAAGCGGTGCGGCAGCTGGAGGATGAGCGCCAGGGACGGGAGGGCGAGAAGGCCTACCCGTACCGGATCGACGGCAATGTGCTGGCGCGTTGCGACGTGTTCCTGGACAACGGCTACACCAAGGAGGAGATGAAGTTGGTGTGGGAGACGCGCAAGATCCTGGACCCCGCGATCCGGGTGACGGCCACGGCCGTGCGCGTTCCGGTTACCGGCGGCCACAGCGAGGCGGTGAACGTGCAGTTCGCCACGGAATACACCTTGGAGGAAGTTCGCAGACTACTGCGGGCCACGCCGGGCGTGGAACTGGTGGACGCACCGGAGATGGATGCCTACCCCATGCCGTTGCACGCCAACGGCAAGGACAGTGTGTTCGTGGGACGCCTGCGCCGCGATGAGAGCCAGCCCAACACGCTCAATATGTGGGTGGTGGCGGACAACCTGCGCAAGGGCGCGGCCACCAACGCGGTGCAGATCATGGAGCTGCTGGTCGGCCAGGGGATCCCGCAGGCCGCGAAGGCTTGATCACTCCGGCCTCCCGGAGCCGCCATCGGGCTGGACGGGGGCGGTTGCGGGGCTTTCCGGTGCGTGCTTGCGCTGCAGCAGGATCACCATCACGATGCCCACGCTGATGGCCGCATCAGCGATATTGAACACCGGACGGAAGAACTCGAATTCGGTACCGCCCCAGACAGGCAGCCATTCCGGGAATCGCCCGTGGATCAGCGGGAAGTAGAACATGTCCACCACGGCCCCGTGCAGGAAGGGGGCATAGCCGCCTTCGGCCGGGAACAGCACTGCCTTTTGGAACGGGGTGCTGGCGTCGAAGATCAGCCCGTATACTGCGCTGTCGATGATGTTGCCCAAGGCCCCGGCGAACACCAGGGCCAGGCTGGTGATCATCAGTCCGCGGTGATGCTCGCGCACCGCCTTCCAAAGCAGGTAGCCGATGCCCACCAAGGCCGCCATGCGGAAGAGCGTGAGCGCCATCTTGCCGGCCTCGCCACCGAACTCCAGCCCGAAGGCCATGCCCTTGTTCTCCACGAACTGCAGGTAGGCCCAATCATGCCCTTCACCGAACAGGGGAATGGACTCCCCCAGGAAGAAGTTCAGTTTCACCCAGAACTTCAGGAGTTGGTCGGCCAGCAGAACGGCCAGGATGATCAGGAGTGGGCGCTTCACCGGACGTGCGTGCCGATCAATTGCTCATCTGCTGCTTGGCCTCGATGCTCAGCGTGGCATGGGGCACCAAGCGGAGCCGTTCCTTGCTGATGAGCTTGCCCGTGATGCGGCAGATGCCGTAAGTCTTGTTGCGGATCCGCAGCAGGGCATCCTCCAGGTGCTTGATGAACTTCTCCTGCCGGCTGGCGAGCTGTGCAGTCTCCTCCCGGCCCAGGGTCTCGCTGCCATCCTCGATCATCTTGAACGAGGGGCTGGTGTCCTCGGTGCCGTTGTTGTCGGTGTTCGCCAAGGTCTGCTTCAGCAGTTCGTAGTCCTTGCGGGCCTCATCCAGCTTCGCATTGATGATGGCGCGGAATTCCTCGAGCTCCTGGTCGCTGTAACGTTCCTTGTTGCCGGCCTCCAGCGTGCTCACCTGCACGGCCACCATGGGCGTCACCCGGGGCATGCTTGGCCGCTTGCCTTGGGTGACCAGCGGGCGGGCCGGCGCTTGGGTCGCCTGCGTCTCTTCCTGCTTGGCCTTGCCACGAACACGGGGCTTGGGAGCGGCTTCCGGCTTGGCTTCGATCTTCGGTGTCTTCACCTGTGCGGCTTGCTTCACCGCGACCTTTTCAGGGGTTTTCTTCACGGGCTTGGCAACTGCCTTCGAAGTGGACGGCTTCACCGCCTTGGAAGGCTTGGGGGCGGCCTTCTTCACCGGTTTGGTTGCAGGGGCTTTCTTCACGGCAGCTTTCTTCGCTGCGGGCTTCACGGTCTTCTTCACGGGTTTCGATGCTTTCTTGGCCGCTTGTTTGGCAACGGCCTTTGCCTTCGCTTTGGCCGGCTTGGCCGGTGCGGCTTTCTTCACGGGCTTCTTGGCGGCCGGCTTGGCCTTCTTGTCAGCAGCCTTTGCCGGTTTCACGCTCTTTGAAGGGGTCTTCGCCACAGCCTTCTTCACGGGTTTCTTGGCGGCCGCCTTTTTGACGGGCTTGGTGATCGTCTTTTTCTTCGCCATGGTCGCGACCCCTTTTGATTTTGGTCCGCGAATATAGGGAATTCCGGGCCTCAGGAACCGGCTTTGGTCAAGGCCAGCAAGCACTTTCCGGCACCCTCCAGTTCCATTTCCACCGAGGGGCCGAACTGTTGCCCGATTTCGGGTACAAGTATCTGATCCTCAGGAGTTACTGCTAACGTTTCAGCAAGGATCCGGGCCGCGTGGGCCTGAACGGCCTGCTCCAGCAGACCTCCTCCGTTCCGCTGGATCTGCAGCTCGATCCGGTCCGTGACCTCCAGGCCGCTCTCCTTCCGCAGGGCTTGGATGCGGCTGACCAGCTCGCGGGCCACGCCTTCCTGGCGGAGTTCATCGTCCAGCGTGATGTCCACGGCCACGGTGAGGCCGCCCTCACTGGCCACGCTCAGGCCGGGCACGTCCTCGGCGGTGATCTCCACATCATCCCGCTGGATATCAACAGGTTCGCCATCCAATTCCAAGTGGATGTGGCCTTGCTGTTCCAACGTATTGATGGTCGCTTGGTCGAAGGCGGCGATGGCTGCTGCGGCAGTCTTCATTTTCTTGCCCAAGCGGGCGCCCAGCTTCTTGAAGTCGGCCTTGATCTTCTTGTTCAGGCCGCTCTTTTCCGGGTCAAGCACCTCCAGTTCCTTCACGTTCACCTCGCTGAGCACCAGGTCGCGGATGGCCGCCAGGTCGCTGCGCATGCCGGCATCCAGGGCGGGCACCATCATCTTCCGCAACGGCTGGCGCACGCGGTGGCCCTCCTTCTTGCGGATGCTGAGCACCAGGGAGGTGAGCTTCTGGGCGAGCGCTGTGCGGCGCTCCAATTCCAGGTCGATGGCGCCGTCATCGTGCTTCGGCCAATTGCTCAGGTGAACGCTGCCGCCGGCGAGGTCACGGTAAAGCCGATCGCTGTAGAAAGGCGCGATGGGCGCGCTGAGCATGGCCACCACTTCCAGGCAGCGGTGCAGTGTTTGGAAGGCTGCCAGTTTATTGTCGCCCTGAGCGGAGCCGAGGGCGTCGCCTTTCCAGAAACGGCGGCGGTTCAGGCGCACGTACCAGTTGCTGAGGTCCTCCACGGTGAAATCCTGGATGGCGCGTGCGGCCACGGTGGGCTCGTAGTCCGCATTGGCCGCCTGCACCTGCTTGATCAGGCTGTTGAGGCGGCTGAGCACCCAGCGGTCCATCTCGGTGCGGCGCTCCATGGGCACCTGGGGTGCGGCCTGGTCGAAGCCATCGATGTTGGCGTAGAGGGCGAAGAAGCCGTAGGTGTTGAAGAGCGCGCGGAAGAACTTGCGCTGCACCTCGGTGATGCCCTCGGCGTCGAACTTCAGGTTGTCCCACGGCGAGGCGTTGCTGATCATGTACCAGCGCACGGCATCGGCCCCGTACTGGTCCAGCGTCTTGAAGGGATCCACGGCGTTGCCGAGGCGCTTGCTCATCTTCTGGCCGTTCTTGTCCAGCACCAGGCCGTTGCTCACCACGGTCCTGTAGGCCACTTGGTCGAAGACGAGCGTGCTGATGGCGTGCAGGGTGAAGAACCAACCGCGAGTCTGGTCCACGCCCTCGGCGATGAACTCGGCGGGATAGCTGGCGGCGAAGGGAGCCTTGAACGGGCGCGGATCGCCGGCCTTCAGCTTGGCGTAGTCCAGGCCCCACTGCGCGTAGGGCATGCTGCCGCTGTCGAACCACACGTCGATCAGGTCGCTCTCGCGCTTCATCGGCTTGCCCGAAGGGCTCACCAGCGTGAGGCGGTCCACGTACGGCTTGTGGAGGTCCACGGCTTCGTACTGGTCGGCCGTCGGCGCATCAGCGTTGAAGTCCTTCAGCGGATTCTCCTGCATCAATCCGGCCTTCACGGCCTTGTCCACTTCGGCCTTCAGTTCGGCCAAGGTGCCGATGCACAGCTCCTCCGTGCCGTCCTCGGTGCGCCAGATGGGCAGCGGGATGCCCCAGTAGCGGCTGCGGCTCAGGTTCCAGTCCTGCAGGTTCTCCAGCCAGTTGCCGAAGCGGCCGGTGCCGGTGCTCTCCGGCTTCCATTGGATGGTCCGGTTCAGCTCCACCATGCGCTCCTTGGCGGCGGTGCTGCGCACGAACCAGCTGTCCAGCGGGTAGTAGAGCACGGGCTTGTCGGTGCGCCAGCAGTGCGGGTAGTTGTGCTCGTACTTCTCCACCTTGAAGGCCTGGCCTCGCTCCTTCAGCAGGATGGACAGTTCCACGTCCACGCTCTTTTCCGGTGCGCTGTCATCGGGGTAGTATTCGTTCTTCACGTACTTCCCGGCGAAGGGCCCCATCTCCTCGGTGAAGCGGCCTTGCAGGTCCACCAGGGTGAGCGAGCCGATGCCGTGCTGCCGCGCCACGCGCATGTCGTCCGCGCCGAAGCTGGGTGCGGTGTGCACCACGCCGGTGCCGTCCTCGGTGGTCACGAAGTCGCCGCCGATCACGCGGAAGGCGTCACCGTCGGTGGGCTGCGCGAAATCGAAGAGCTGCTCGTAGCGGATGCCTTCCAGTTGGTGGCCGTAGCATTCCCCGGTGATGGTCCAGGGGATGTGCTTGCCGTCGCGCTTGTAGTCGGTGAAGGAGCCGTCCTGGTCCTTGGCGTTGAGGTAGGCTGCCACGCGCGACTTGGCCAGCACCACGGTTTGCGGCGCGTGCGTGTAGGGGTTGAAGGTCTTGATGCGCACGTATTCCAGCTTGGGCCCCACGGTGAGCGCGGTGTTGCTGGGCAGCGTCCAGGGCGTGGTGGTCCAGGCGAGGATGAAGACCTCTCCGAAGGCGTCCTTGAACAGGAACTCGCTGTTCTCGTCGCGCTTCACCTTGAACTGCGCCACCACGGTGGTGTCCTTCACGGGCTTGTAGGTGCCGGGCTGGTTCAGCTCGTGGCTGCTGAGGCCGGTGCCGGCGGCCGGCGAATAGGGCTGGATGGTGTAGCCCTTGTAGAGCAGGTCCTTCGTGTGCAATTGCTTCAGCAGC
Organism: Flavobacteriales bacterium; assembly: GCA_023382455.1. Classification (GTDB taxonomy): domain Bacteria; phylum Bacteroidota; class Bacteroidia; order Flavobacteriales_F; family PHOS-HE28; genus PHOS-HE28. Next base: position 56,267 of record JAHDVX010000008.1, on the reverse strand, counting down.
CACCACACGCTTTCGATGTACGGCGTTTGGTACGTGACGTACGGATGCTGCATGTCCAGCCAGAAGCCGATCCGCTTGGTGAGGTCGTTCCACACGTCGGTGTAGCGCATCACGGCCTCGCGGCACTTGCGGTTGTAGTCCTCCACGGAGATGCTCTTGCCGATGTCCTCCTTGGTGATGCCGAGCTCCTTTTCCACGCCCAGTTCCACGGGCAGGCCGTGGGTATCCCAACCGGCCTTGCGGTCCACGCGCTTGCCCTGCTGGGTCTGAAAGCGGCAGAAGATGTCCTTGATGGTGCGGGCCATCACGTGGTGGATGCCCGGCAGGCCGTTGGCGCTGGGCGGTCCCTCGTAGAACACGAAGGGTGGCGCATCCTTGCGCTGCTCCAGGCTTTGGCCGAAGGTATCCTCGGCCTCCCACTGCTGCAGGATGTCCGCCGCCACCTTCGGCAGGTCCAACTCGTCGTACTGCGGGAAACGCTTGTCCATGGCGGCTTTTGAAAGGGGTGCAAAGGTAATCCCGGAGGAAGGCTTGCCGCGGTGCCTGGGAGCGCGGTTTTGGAAACCCTTCCGTCCGTGGATTACAGCACGGATCCTGTGCGCCGATATCGCAATAGGATCGTCTGCTACCGGCAGTGGCCCCATGCCTGGTCCGGGATTCCCCGGTTGAATCAGGGCGTGTTGGTCCCACCAGGTGCCGGGCGGTCACACGGTCGCTTCCGGATTTTCATAACTTTATCCTGCACCAAACACCAAAACCATCATGAAAAGACCATTACTATTTGCTTTGGCGGTGATCCCTTCCTTGCTGGCTGCGCAGACGGTCCTGTACTCCGATGATTTCGAGAGCTACACGGTGGCCACCATGATCGCCCAGAACAACCCCACCAATTGGAACACCTGGAGCAACGCCCCCGGTGGCACGGAGGATGCACCCATCTCCGATGCCCAGGCCCAAAGTGGTTCAAAGAGCATTGGCATCGTGGCCAACGCAGCCGGTGGCGGACCCACGGACCTGCTGCTCAAGCTGGGCAACAAGACAACCGGCAGCTACGTGCTCACCTTCGCGGCGTACATCCCGACGGGAAAAGGGGGCTATTTCAACCTGCAACACCAGGAGAATGTCGCCCCCGCCCAATTCGCCATCGAGGTTATCCTTCCGGCCTCGGGAGATGTGCAAGTGAACAGCACGGGTACGGTGGAAACCATTGGAACCTACCCGCACGATACATGGTTCCCGGTGATCTTGGCATTTGACCTGGACAACACCGCGGCCATGTTGGCCGTGGGCAGTAACACGCCCTATGCCTGGGCCTCCAATACGAGCACCAACACCGCCACGCTGGTGAACCAGATCGGTGCCATTGACTTCTTTGCCTACGGCGGAGGTACCGATATGGGCGAGATGTACGTCGATGATGTGAGCTACATTGCCGTAACCCCTTCGGGTATTGCCACTGCGCAGCGGGATGCGGTTTCCATCAGCCCCAACCCCACGCGTGACCGGGCCACCGTGACCCTCTCCTCTCCGTTGACGGCGCAAGCCGTGATCGAACTGGTGGACATGACGGGCGCCGTGGTGGATGCACGGGCCACGGTGAACGGGAACTCCGTCCTCCTCGACCTGGGCAAGGTCCAGGCGGGCGTGTACTTCGTGCGCGTGGCCGATGGAGCGCAGCAGTTCACCGGCCGTTTGGTGAAGCAATAGGACCGGGGCATACCTGACCCTTCGGTCATGCCGGGCCGCCCGCCACAGCGCGGGCGGCCCTTTTCTTGGGCCTGCCCTAAGCCGGGCCTTCGCTCATGCCTTCAAGGTGATCCGGAACGTGGTGCCCTTGCCCGGCGCGGAGTGCTTCACGTAGATCTTGCCCTGGTGGTATTGTTCGATGATGCGCTTGGTGAGCGAAAGGCCCAGGCCCCAGCCTCGCTTCTTGGTGGTGTAGCCGGGGCGGAACACGGTCTTCAACTTGCCGGCCGGTATGCCTTTCCCGGTGTCGCTCACGTCCACGTGCACCTCGTTGCCACTGCGCTCGCCGGAGATGCGGATGTGCCCTTGGCCTTCCATGGCGTCCACGGCGTTGCGGATCAGGTTCTCCAGCACCCAGCTGAAAAGTGCACGGTTGAGGGGCACCTTTAAGCCGGCTTCGTTGGGTGGCGCCACCTCGATCTCCACGCGGCCCGGCAGGCGGGGCTTGAGGTACTGTACGGTGTCGCGGATGGCCGTGTGGACCGGTGTGGGCGTGAGTTCGGGGTTGGAACCGATCTTGCTGAAGCGCTCGGTGATCACTTCCAGGCGTTCCACGTCCTTGCGCATCTCCTCCACGGCCGCGCCGTCGGCGCCGTTCTCCTTGAGCAGTTCCATCCAGGCCATGAGCGAGCTGAGCGGTGTGCCCAGTTGGTGGGCGGTCTCCTTGGCCATGCCCACCCACACCTGGTTCTGCTCGGCATTGCGGAACAGGCTGAACAGCGCGTAGCTCACCAACAGGAATAGGCCGATGATGCCGAATTGCACGTACGGGAAGTAGCGCAGTTGCGTGATCACGCGGCTCTCCTCGTAGAAGATGTAGTTGCGGCCGCGGCCGGCAAGCGAGACTTCGATGGGCGGGTTGGCCTGCGCCATCAGTGCGATGCGGGCCTGCAAGGCCGCGCTATCCGCGATGGTTTCCATCTCGATGTTGCTGTGCTCGATCACGCGCGTATGCGTGCTGTCGGTGTAGATCACGGGCACGGCGGCGGTGTTCATCACCGTCTCGCTGATAAAGCTGCGGATGATGTTGTCCATCACTTGCTGCAGCTCGGTGACGATGCGCGAATCGGTGTAGTGCAGGTACTGCTTGTGGTCGCCGAAGAGGACAATGGGGATGGGCTCGTGTGCGGCGTCCATCCGGCCCACCGCGGCCAACAGCGAATCGGGGTCGCGCTCGATATGCGGGTCCAGGTTGCGGCTGGCCGTGGGTCTTCCCTTCTCGTCGGTGATGATAACAGGGATGGTGGTGTTGTCGCTGACCACCTTCAGGTAGAAGCTCAGGTCGTTCACATCGTCGCTGGCCAGGTGCACTTGCGCGTCGGCCCAGAGTTCCACGCGTTTGCGTTCCTCCTCGCGCAGCCGGTGGAAGAGCGAGTCGGTGTAGTTCACCAATTGCGCACGGTTGCGCACGGCCTCCGCCCACAGCTCCACCTTGCGGCGCTCCTCCTGCCGCACCTTGTTCACGATGCGGTTGCTGTACCACAGGGAGGCCCCCACGATGGCCAGGGCCGCCAAGGCGAGCACCAGTTTCCACCGCTGTTTCCGGGAGTAGAGGTTCATGGCTGGCGCAAGTTGCGCGATCGGAAGATCAGATGATCAGAAAATCAGATGATCAGAAAAATTAGATGATCAGAAGATCGGCCGCCCCGTTCGGCTACTCCACGCCGATCACCACCTTGGGTTGGTCCTTCTCATCCTTCTGCAGCAACCTGCCCAGACCTTTCTTGGGCTTGTGCGCAGGGGGGGGCGGCTGCGCTTGGCTTTCGCCGAGCTCCACGGTGATCCTATCCTGCGGGCTACTGGGTGTTGCGGCCGAGGCGGTGTTTTCCCCGGTAACGATACCCTTTAGGATCCCTTTCAACTGTGCGGTTTCCTGCTTCATGCGCTCCTTGCGCCGGGCTGCCGCCATCGCGCCATCGTTGCCGAATTGCAGGTTGTCCGTGGTGCCATACATGTGCAGGAAGACGCGCAGGCCGGTGCCGTCGTCGATGATCGGCCCGAACTCGTCCTGCCCGCTTCCACCGGTGCGGAACAGGTCGCCCAGGCGGAAGTTCAGGTGGTCATCCACTTCGCCATCGAAACCGTGCGTGCCGCTCACCTCCAGGTCCATCACGGAGCTGCTCACGGTCATTTGCGGCAGGTGGACCTTCCGGTCCTTGATCTCGATCCGGTTCTCCAGTTTGGCGAAGGTGACGCGCTGCAACTGCTTGCGCAGTGCATCGGTATCCACGAAGGGGGAGGTGAGCTTGTTCTTGCGCAGGTAGTCCGCCACGGCGATCAGGGAGGTATGGCCGTTGAGCTCCCCGTTGACCAAGGTGATGTCGGCCACGCAGTGCAGCTTCGGCTGGTCCAGGCTGAAATCCGGGCGCAGCGGGGCGGTGAACAGCAGGCGCGCGTCGCCGGTGCCCTTGACATGCTTGGCCGTGATGAAGGATTGCCCGAAGTCCTGGAACTCGGCGAAGAGCCTGGTGATGTTGATGCCCTTGAGGTCGGCCCGGATGGTGAGCGGGTAGGCCGGTGCAGGCCTTGCATCCAGTTTCAAGCTGCCGGTCACGGATCCCTCGGCCGTGCTGAACCGCAAGGGTTCCATGGCGAGCTGTTGCCGGTTGATGCGCAGTTTCCCGTGGATGTCCTTGGCCTGGAATTGCTCCATGCGCAGTTCGCCGATGTCGGCGCTGAGGTCCATGTCGATCTGGGCGGGCAATGTGAAGGCATAGGCGGATGCCGAATTCCGGTCGGTGGCCGGCCGGGTCTCCAGCAATGTGGCCAAGTCGATCAGGGGCGAGGTTCCCCTGGCCTCGATCCACAGGCGTTGGTCCTTGAACAGCGCGTAGGGCATCAGGTTGTGCAGCGTACCGCTGAGCTCCATGGCGTTGCCCTGCAGCTGGAAGCGCAGCCCGTGCACCAGTGCGTCATTCCCCTTCAAGGCCAGTTCGGCGTTCAGGTCCGTGATGCGGTGGCGAAGGCCCTTGAGCTTCAGGCTGGCCTCGCGCAGGGCCACGTTCCCGGTGATGGCGAGCGTGCCCAGGTCCGCGGCCTTGATGTACTCCACATCGCGCAGCCGGCCCTTCACGTGGGCCTCGGCCTTCAGCCGGCCCGTCACTTGTTCCAGGGTATCGAGGCCCACGAAGCGGAACAGGTCGGCCAGGGCCAGGTCGCCGTGGATGTTGGCCGTGAGCTTGGCATTGCGCAAGCCGACCAATTCCATGTTGCCGCTCAATGGACCGGAGGCGGAGGTGGCCGTGAAGTGTTTCACCACCAGTTTTTCGGGTGCCCAGGCGGGGGTGAAGTCCACGGAAAATTCCCCCTGCACCTTGCGGAAGGCCGTTCCGGTGTTGAGTTCGGTGAAGCGTCCGTCACGCAGCTTCATGCCGATGGAGAGCGCGGGCCCGGGATTTTCCAGCGGGCCGCTGTAGTGCAGGGCCAGGTCGGCGCTGCCGTCCATGCCGTAGCGCTTCATGGTGCGCCGTATGCGGTCCGGCAGCATTTGCACCACGCTCGCCAGGTCCAGCCCGAAGCCGCTGGCGCGCAGGTCCATCCGGTCGCCTTGCTTGCCAGGGGCCACGGCCATGGTGAGGTTCAGCGGTGTCTTGCCCAGCAGCAGTTCGCCTTTCTCCATGCGGAAGCCTTCGCCCGGTGCCCCGAAGGCCATGGCCAGGTCCACCACGGCGCGGCGGTCGGCCAGCACAGTCTCCTCGCCGCTCCGCCAGTGCCTGAGCCACAGGTCGCCCTTCGCCTTCAGTCTGGACCCTTGCTCGCGGAAGCGGCCGCCCAGACCGAGCTTGTCGCTGATGATCGCCACCTCCAGTCCATTGCGGTCGTCGCGGAACCGGCCTTCAAGGCCATCGAAGGTCACGCGCCGCAGGTCGATGTCGGTCCCGCCGGTACTGGTGGAAGTGGTATCGCTGCGCCACACGTTCCAATTGCCGTTGCCGTTGGCATCCAGGCCGGGCCGCAGCACCACTCCGGTGCCGTGCAGTTGCCGCACGGTCTGTTCGCCGCGCAGCAGCGAGAAGAGGCTGAATTCCAGGTAGAGGTCCTTGGCGTAAAGCAGTGTATCGGGTGTACGCCCGTCGGTGCGCACCTCCTGCATGTAGGCATCGCGGATGCGCAAGGAGGCTTGGGGGAAACGCTTGATCAGCGTGAGCTCAATGCCGTTCTGGTGCAGTGGTGCCGTGAGGTGGGTGTTCAGCTCGGCCACCAGCTTGGCCTTCACCTCGTCCTGGAAGAACCAGGCCATGCCGGCCAGCAGCAGCAATAGCCCGGCCAGGCAGGCGGTACCGACCAGGAGAATGCGACGGATCAGGCGCAACATGGGCAAGGTCGAAAATTACCGGGACATGCGGGGCGGGACGCTGGCTGGATGCGGAGTTCTTCCACAGGCGTGTGTTACTCCCCAACGCGAATAGCGTGCCGAGCGTGTGCGGGGGCCGGGAATGGTGAGCAGGAAGGCTTGAGCCGCGAGCTGTGAGCCGCGAGCTTTGGAGGGGTAACTTCGCGCTCCCATGGCAACGGAAACCCTGGTAAGGCCCTACACCTACTGCCCTTCATTAACGAAGTATGAGCGCTGGCGCACCCGCGCCGTCCAGGTGGGTACTGTCGGCATCGGCGGCGCCAACCCCATCCGGGTGCAGAGCATGACCACCACGGACACCATGGACACCGCCGGTACCGTGGCGCAGAGCATACGGATGATCGAGGCCGGTTGCGAGCTGGTGCGCATAACCGCGCCCAGCAAGGACGACGCGGAGAACCTGGCCGAGATCAAGAAGCGCATCCGCGCCGCAGGTTTTGACACGCCGCTGGTGGCCGACATCCATTTCACGCCCAACGCCGCCGAGATTGCCGCGCGCATCGTGGAAAAGGTGCGCATCAACCCCGGCAACTACGCCGACAAGAAGAAGTTCGACGTCCGGGAGTACACCGACGACCAGTACGCCGCCGAGCTGGAGCGCATCGACAAGCGTTTCCGGCCGCTGGTGCGCATCTGCAAGGAGCACGGCACGGCCATGCGCATCGGCACCAACCACGGCAGCCTCAGCGACCGCATCCTGAACCGCTACGGCGACACGCCGCTGGGCATGGTGGAGAGCGCCTTCGAGTTCCTGCGCATCTGCCGCGACGAGCATTACCACGACATCGTGCTGAGCATGAAGGCCAGCAACACCCAAGTGATGGTGCAGGCCTACCGCCTGCTGGTGCACCGCATGATGGAGCAGGGCTGGAACTACCCAATGCACCTGGGCGTCACCGAGGCCGGCGACGGCGAGGACGGCCGCATCAAGAGCGCCGTGGGCATCGGCGCGCTGCTGGAGGACGGCCTGGGCGATACCATCCGCGTCTCGCTCACCGAGGACCCCGAGTTCGAGATCCCCGTGGCCAGGGAACTGGTGGCCCGCTACCCGCGCAAGGACCATGCGGACATCCCCCCGGTGGAAAAGCCGCCCATCGACCCCTTCAGCCATGCGCGCCGCCACACCCGGGAAGTGCTGAACATCGGCGCGCGCCACGTGCCCGTGGTGGTGGCCGACCTCAGCCGCAAGACCGCCATCACGCCCGCCTCGCTCTTCCCCTGGGGCTACCGCTACAGCGTGCCCAACGACAAATGGAACCTGGCCGACCAGGCCTGCGACTACCTCTTCGTCGGCCGCAACAGCATCGGCTTCCACATCCCCGGCACGCTGGGCATTGTGCAGGAGCATGCGGTTTGGCTGAAGGACCGCGCCAAGGAGCGCCACTACCCGCTGATCTTGCCGAACGAATACCGCGCCGGGGTGGAGCAACACCCGGAATTGAATTTCGTCCACGCCACCCTGGCGGAAGTGGATTCGGCGCTGATCGAAAAATTGCGCGGGGACCCCACGGCGGTGCTGCTGATCGATACCGCCAACGCCCACGGCATGGCCGAGGAGCGCCGCCTGCTCTTTGAACTGATGGACGCCGATTGCCCGGTGCCCGTGGTGCTGGGCCGCAGCTATGGCGACATGCCCAAGGACCGCCTGGTGATCCACGCCAGCACCGACATCGGCCCGCTGTTCCTGGACGGATTGGGCGACGGCATCTTCCTGGCGGACGGCCACCCCGGCCGCGAGGACCTGATGTGCCGCACCGGCTTCGGCATCCTGCAGGCCACGCGCACGCGGATCAGCAAGACCGAGTACATCAGCTGCCCCAGCTGCGGGCGCACCCAGTTCGACCTGCAGGAGACCACGGCCAAGATCCGCGCCCGCACCAGCCACCTCAAAGGCGTGAAGATCGGCATCATGGGCTGCATCGTGAACGGGCCCGGCGAAATGGCCGATGCCGACTACGGCTACGTGGGCACCGGCCAGGGTGTGATCACCCTCTACAAGGAAAAGGTGGTGGTGAAGCGCAACATCCCCGCCGCCGACGCCGTGGACGAACTGATCGCACTGATCAAGGAAGGCGGCGATTGGGTGGAGCCGGAGGGACAAGGGTAGGAACGGTACTCCCAGGGGTCCACAGGTAACGCCTCAGCATGGCACCCCATTGGTCGGTTCGCCATGATGGTAACGAACGGAGCCCGAGGAATGCAGGGACCATCCCCCTCCTAGGCACGGATCACATGGGTCGTCCTGGTCAATCCACGAAGTGGAACTTCAATGGAAGGGAGTTGCCCACCTTCCCGACCAATAATGTATGCCGGGGTAGGCCGGTGGGGATCGCCAAGTGATTGGTCCCCTGCTCCAGGTGAAGGGTGGAAGTAGCCACCTCACGCCCGTCAGCGGTTGTGATCCGGAATGGATACATGCCGGTTTTTCCACTACGGACCTCGAAGAATACGCCTTCATTGCCGGTATTCATCCGGAGCAGGAGCCGTTCCTCCCATGGTGCATCACCCTCATCACCCAGGAGGCCAGGTGGTTGAAGGTCGCAGAGCGAGGTCAGTTGGCAACTGGGTGTCAGCGGGCAATCTGCTGATGTGATATATGGCAAGTCCACCACGGAATAAGGATTGCTGGTGTCGCAGCTGCATTTCAGCATGAACCCGTATTCGCTCCCGATCGTGCAGCACTGGTCGGAATAATTCGCGGGATCATAGCGGTACACGAGTTCCAGCCGATCACCGGGCGTATACGAACCGGATAAGATCCGGCGCACAAAGCCTGCGGTCTCCGCATCGATCAGTTCATCGGAACAAAGATTGCTATCATGGCCACCACCGCAAAAGGTCATGAGCTCGCTGTAGACCCCTGCCTCCTGCATGTGCTGACTGATCGCTTCGGAACCGATCAATTTGAACGTGGAGTCGGTCTCTCCTCCTGGCCAAGTGATATCCGCATCGCAAAGACCTTCATAGTGGACGAGTTCACGGCTGTTGTACGGGACCAACCGATCACAGGTGTTATGGATAAACAAACCCGGAACAGGATTGGCACTTTCCCCGTAACGAATGGTGCCCACCGAATCGAACACTGCTGCCGTACGGCACATGAATCCCTTGATCCGGTCCGCGGGGAATGGATAGCCCGCCGTATAGGGCATGCCAACCGCATCAATCCCTCCGCTTCGCCCCATGTTCATCGGTCCGCCTGATCCGGTGATCTCATAGGGTTGGTCCGACCACAGGTAATCCTCGAACGCGGTTTGGATTGTCCGGGTGGCCGCGTGGTAGGCGATCGTGCCGCCGTAGCTCTTGCCCACCATGAAGATGGAATGACCATCCGTGTGCGAGGCGCGGATTTTCCTGACAAGGACGCGCTGTGCGGAGGTCAACACGCCCGCCAGTGCCGAATCCGGCATTTGACCGTAGTCGTACAACATGCTGTACAGCCGGATTGCAGCGCGGATATCCTGTAGTGCGAAGTAGATGGACTTGCGATAGCAATCGCAATAATCATAACCGAAGCGATCGCTGCGAACCGTAGGGGCGATCACGGTGAAACCGAGGCTCGCCCAGTAGCGGGCATAGCTTGCCGAGGTTTCCTTGCTCCCCTGTCCGGCATGAAGCACAATCATCAACGGCAGATGATCCACCTTGGTGCCATTCCCATATTCCAAGGCGATCTTGGGTGTCGGGTAATAGAAATCCATGAGGCGGGATACCAGGTATGGCTGACCGCTTCTTCGCGTGGCCATGGTGTCCGGGGCATAGCGCATGGTGGTCTTAACCACCTCCAGGTCAGGATTGAATACCGGGTCTTTCAGCAATTCCCCTGAACCGACCACTTCCCCGGTGGCCTTGATCTTCTTGGTCACCGTTTGACCGATGTAATCATAACCAGGAATCTGGGCGTGGACACTGGGCAGCAACGAAACCGCAAAGGACCACATCAAGACGGAAACACTGAAGTTAAAGCTCATCATTTTTCCCGATTTGCAACGAAACGTGAAATCATCGGCCGTTAGGACCGAAGGATAGTCCATCACATAGTGCAAGATTATTATTGGTGAAGCGGATTGTCAAGTGTGTTAATTGGGAACTCCAGGGCAGGTTGAACGAATGAACCAATGGATTAGGCAATCTGCACATCAGGCAGTCCTTTTGAGGAGATCATGTGATGAAATACATCCTTCGCACACCAGGGCTGGTTGATGATAGCTGTTGCATAACCGGCGATATGCCATGATCATTGGCGGACCCGATGCAGACGTTACGCCGCCCCATACCGGCCCCGGAAGACCCGTCTCCTTCTCCAGATGGTCCGGATGCAGGTATATCCGGGTTTTTTCCCGTACTTCATGTCCCTTGGTGGTATTCATGGGGGCGCTCCACATGACCATGGTTGCATGCCAGTGACCTCATTACAGCCCAAGTGTCAACCGTTCACCTCACCGGGTGATCAGTGGGCGCCCGCGGATGCCGTGGACGAACTGATCGCCCTGATCAAGGAAGGCGGGGATTGGGTGGAGCCGGAGGGTAACGGGGCATGAACGCGTGCCACACGGCATCTAGGTCTTTCGTCCGGACCATCGGCCGAGCCGTTCCCGGGGAATCTTGACCGCTGGTCAAATCGCCGTGCCCGGGCGGCAACGCACAACACCCCGGATGATCGGGACTTGCCGCACGCCTGAGGGAACCATGGCGTAACGTTGTCCCATGTCCAAAACCACTCTTCTCGCCGGTGCCACCGGATTGGTAGGCAGCGCGGTACTGCCGCTGCTGCTGGCCGATGAATGTGTGGGCAAGGTGATCGCCCTGGTACGGCGGCCGCTGCCTGTGCAACACCCCAAGCTGGAGCAATGGCAGGGCACCCCGCTGTTGGTGGCATTGGGGGCACAACCCGTGGATGCCGTGATCTGCTGCCTGGGCACCACCATCCGGAAGGCCGGCAGCCAAGCGGCGTTCTGCGCGGTGGACAAGGACTTGCCGGTCGGCATTGCCCATTGGGCCAGGGCGCAGGGCGTGCCGACGTTTTGCTTGATCAGCGCACTGGGGGCCGATGTCCGTTCGCGCATCTTTTACAGCCGCGTGAAGGGAGAGGTGGAACAGGCGCTGGAGGCCTTGGATTTTCCGCACCTGGCGATTTTCCGCCCATCCATCCTGGACGGGCCGCGGCAGGAGAACCGTGCCGGGGAGCGTGCGGGCATTGCCGTGCTGAAACTGCTGGGCCCACTCCTGGCCGGCCGCATGGAGAACTTCCGGCTGATGCCGCATACCGTGTTGGCCCAAGCGCTGGTGCATGCGGCACTGCAACCGCGGCCGGGCATCCGCCGCTACGGCTGGCGGGCCATCCGGGAACTGGCTGCCGCCCGTTGAGCGATGCGGGATGAATGATTCAGGGGCCTGATCAAACGGGTTCCAAACAGCTTCCGGCTATCTTTCCGCCATGGCGGGGAATCCCTTTCCGTTCATGGGCCTGGGCAATGCCGAGGTGGCGCGGGCGCGCGCCATGCACGGAAGCAATGCATTGGAGGAGCCTGATGGACAAGGTTTTTGGCAGGCCGTGCGCGTGGCCGTCACCGAACCCATGTTCCTGCTGCTGCTGGCGGCAGCAAGCATTTATTTTGTACTGGGCGAACTGGCCGAAGCCTGGTTCATGACCGGCGCCATCCTGCTGGTGACCGGCATCTCCCTATATCAGGACCAGCGCAGCCGTAAGGCGCTGGAGGCCTTGGAGGAGTTCACCGCCGCCAAGGCCCGCGCCATCCGCAACAACCAAGTGGTGGAGCTCCATGCCGACGAATTGGTGGTGGGCGACCATGTGGTGGTCAACGAGGGCGAGATGGTGCCCGCCGACGGCCAAGTGGTGCATGCCAACGATTTCGCCGTGAATGAATCCATCCTCACCGGGGAGGCATTCCCCGTGGGCAAAGCCGTGGCCGATGGACGTGAAGGCACGGTCTGGCGGGGCACCCAGGCGGTGGACGGCCTGGCCGTGATCCGCATCACTGCCGTGGGCAAGAATACCCAGCTGGGGCGCATCGGAAGCTCACTGGCCGGCATCGGGACGCAGCGCTCGCCACTGGAGCGGCAGATCCACCGCTTCGTCCGCACCATGGCCATCATCGGGGCCCTGTTCTTCCTGCTGGTGTGGGGGCTCAACTTCATCAACGGCCACAACGTGCTGGAAAGCCTGCTCAAGGGGCTCACCCTGGCCATGAGCATCCTGCCCGAGGAGATCCCCGTGGCCTTCACCACCTTCATGGCCCTGGGGGCCTGGCGCATGGGGCGCATGGGGCTGCTGGTGAAGCAGGCCCGCACGGTGGAAACCCTCGGCGGCGCCACCGTCATCTGCGCCGACAAGACGGGTACCATCACGCAGAACCGCATGGACCTCGTGGCCCTGTATGTGGAGGGCGAGGCCGGGCCACGCAAGCAGGACCAATGGGAGGACCGGGCTGCGCGGCACCTGCTTACCACCGCCATGTGGGCCAGCGAGCCCGTGCCCTTCAATGCCATGGAGAAGAGCCTGCATGAGGCCTATGCCAAGCACCTGCCGCAGGATGAGCGGCCCGACCACCGGATGGTGCATGAGTATCCGCTCAGCGGCAGGCCGCCCATGATGACCCACGTCTTCGCCAATGAAGAAGGTCGGCACATCATCGCTGCAAAGGGCGCGCCGGAGGCTATTCTGGCCGTTTGCCGCATGGATGCCCGACAGCTCGGTGCCGAGATGGACAAGGTGGAGCAATTGGCCAACCTGGGCATGCGCTTGTTGGCCGTGGCGGAGGCCGAATACACAGGTGCGCCTTGGCCCGCCACGCAGCAGGAGCTCCCGTTCCACTACCTCGGCCTGGTGGCCTTCCACGATCCACCCAAGGACAACATACCGGCCGTCCTGGAGGACTTCCGGCAGGCGGGCATCCGCACCGTGATCATCACCGGCGACAACGCGGCCACCACCGCTGCCATCGCGCGGGCCACGGGTTTCCGGCAGGAGGGTAACGTGGTGGACGGCGAGGCGGTGCAGGCCATGGATGATGCCGCACTGGCACGCACCGTGCATACCAGCAACTGCTTCACCCGCATGTTCCCTGACGCCAAGTTGCGCGTGGTGAAAGCCCTGCAGGCGCAAGGCGAGGTGGTGGCCATGACCGGCGACGGGGTGAACGACGGGCCCGCACTGAAGGCCGCCGACATCGGCATCGCCATGGGCAGGCGAGGCACCGCCCTGGCCAAGGAGGCCGCGGACCTGATCCTGCTGGACGACGACCTGGGCCGCATGGCCGATGCCATTGCGCAGGGACGCCGCATCTACGCCAACCTGAAGAAGGCGGTTCAGTACATCATCAGCATCCATATCCCCATCATCCTTACCGTGTCGCTGCCGCTGCTGCTGGGCTGGATCTATCCCAACATCTTCACCCCGGTGCACGTGATCTTCCTGGAACTGCTGATGGGCCCTACGTGCAGCATCGCCTACGAAAGCGAGCCCATGGAGCCCGGCACCATGCAGCGCCCACCGCGTCGCCCGGGGCTCACCTTCCTCTCCTGGGCCGAATTGCGCACCAGCCTGTTGCAAGGCCTGGTGATCACCTTGGGCACACTGGCATGCTACCGCCTGGCCGTGGCGCAAGGCTTGGACGAGGACGGCACCCGCACGCTGGTCTTCATCTCCCTGGTGGTGGCCAACATCGCGCTCACCTTGGTCAACCGTTCCTTCGAGCACTCCGTATGGTCCATGTTGCGCTACCCCAACGCGCTGCTGCGCGGCATCCTGTTGGCCACCCTGGCCTTGCTGGCCCTGCTCCTGTACGTGCCCGTGCTCCGAGATTTCTTCCAGCTCAGCATGCCGCAACCCGCCCTGCTGGCGACAGCCGTTGCCGTAGGGCTGTGCAGCGTGCTTTGGTTTGAAGGCGTGAAGGCGTGGAGGAGGAGGGGCGTGGTGCCTGCCGGTACGGCGGCATAGTGCTGCTCCCTTGGCGGTGTTGTTCGCGACCAGGCTTGACCGGGAGGAACTCCGCTCAGGCTTTTCCGGCCAGCTCCACCATCACGCGGTAACCTTCCAGGTCCTTTTTGTAGGCCTCGCCGCCCAGGTCGATGTCGCCGGAAGAACGTCCTTTCTGCTTCCTGCCCCGCATGCTCTCAGCCCCGTTCAGGAAACGGCAGATCTCACGCTTGTTGCGCAGGACCGGGCCCGGCACGTTGGTGTCCCGCTCCGCATCATCCTTGGCCACCATGGTGAAGTAGGAGGAGTTGCAGTGCTTCCTTTCCCCGGTACGGATGTTCTCGGCCTCCACGCGGATGCCCACGATCATGGAGCTGTGGCCCACGTAGTTCACCCAGGCCTTAAGCGTCACCAGTTCGCCCACTTCGATCGGTTGCAGGAAGTTCACCACGTCCACGCTGGCGGTCACGCAGTAATTGCCGCTGTGCATGCTGGCGCAGGCAAAGGCCACCTGGTCCGAAGGGGCGGCCACCGGGGAATGTTCCTGGGCCGAGAACCTGGTGGAGGAATTCGACCGGGCCAGGGCATGGCCCCGCTATTCCATTACGGATGGGGCCCTCCGGTGCGGGGGTTCCGCATCCACATCACCGGGAAAGTCACCGTGAAACCGGTGGAGCGACCCGCTCAGAACGTGGCCACATTGGCGTTCCTCGCCTTGTCACCGGCGGCGTCCAAGCGGGCCATCAATTCATCGCGCACCCTGTCGAAGGCGGGCCTTTGTGCGGCGGTCAGGGGTTCGGCACTGGGCATTACTTCCTTGCGGGGGTCCACCTGCTTGCCGTTCTTCCAGAAGCGGTAGCACACGTGCGGGCCTGTGGCCAGGCCGGTGCTTCCCACTTCGCCGATCTCCTGGCCCTGTTTCACGGCCTGCCCCTGCTTCACCAGGATCTTGCGCATGTGCAGGTATTGCGTCTCGTAGGTGCCGTTGTGGCGGATCTTCACGTATTTGCCGTTGCCGGCCGTGTATCCCGCCTTGGTCACCACACCATCTCCCACGGCCAGGATGGGCGTGCCATAGGGGGCGGCGTAGTCGGTCCCCAAGTGCGCCTTCATGCGTTTCTGCACGGGGTGGAAGCGCCGCATGGTGAAGCCTGAGGTGATACGACCGTACTCCAGCGGTGCTTGGAGGAATGCCTTCTTCAGGCTCTTGCCCTCGGCATCGTAATACCCGCCCTTGCCGGTGTCCTGGAACAGAAAGGCTTCTTGGATGGCGGCCCCCTCATAACGCACACCGAGGATCTCGGGGTCGCCGTAAGTCTCTCCCGCCACGGTTTTCTGCCGGTACACCAGGGTGAAGCGATCCCCCTTCTGGATCCGGTAGAAGTCCACCGTCCAGGCGAACACGCGGCTGAGCTGCATGGCAAGCGCGGGGTCTGCGCCGGCATCCACCAGGTCGTTCCACAGCGCGCCCGTCACCTCCACGCTCAGGCTCTTTTCCTCGGTGTGCACCGGCCGTTTCTCCAGGCGCACGGAGTAGGGAGGGCGCAGGTCGAAGACCACATGGTCCACCATGTCCGATTCATACACGAAGTAGGCCGGGGCCAAGCTGGTATCCTCGGGAAAGATGAAGGCCATGGGGTGGCCGGCGCGCATCCGGGTGATGTCGAACACGGGCTTCGCCAATTTCACCAAGCTGTCCACGGCTGCGGCACCAAGGCCCAAGGGTGCCAGCAAGGTGCTGAAGGTGGCGCCGGCGGCCACTTTGCCGCGTTCCACGCGGAAGCCGGAAAGCGGGATGCCATAGGCGCTTGGCGGTGCAGGCAAGGTGTCCTCCACCACCGTCGTCTCCTCCACATACTCCTGGTGGGGGGCCAGGTCCACACCCACGTAGAGATAGGCTGCCACCCCTGCCGCCAACACCACTCCACCTACACCCAGGGCCGTTCTTTTCCGCATGGCACGAATGAAGGAACGGCCATCCGCCCAAAACGTTGCATGCTCGCGGTATTTTCAACACGAAGGAAGGGAAAAGCCTTCCCGCAGGCCTTGGTGCCCCTGTGCCCTACAGCTTCGCGATCGGATTGGCCAACCCTTCGTAGCCGCTCAGCTCCATCTTGATCGAGCCCACCAGCACCTTGGCCTGGGCCAGCACGGGGATGTGGTTGGCATCGTCGGTGATCCACACGTTGAGGTCGTCGTTGGTCTTGAAGATGCGCCCCTCCTGCACCACGGGCTGGAATTTCAGGCAGCGGTACTTGCCGTTGCGAAGCTTGATGGTCTCCTTGCCGATATAACGCATGCGCAGGTCCCATTGCTCATTGTCCAGGAAGGTGGGGATGACGAACTCCTGGCCGGGCTTGGCGTGGGAGAAGTCGATGGTGCGGGCGAAGTAGAATGCACTGAGCATGTCCTGCACGTGGGCAGGCACATTGAAGGTCTTCTTCTCCTGGGTGGTCACCAGGCCGCGGCGCTGCATGAACACATAGTCCTGGCTGAAGCGGTAGCCGCCTTCATCCACCCGACGGACGAACATGTAGGGGAAGACCCCTTGGCGGTCGAAGAAGGTTTCGTAACGGTCGTCCACTTTGTAGAAGGTCTTGAACGCACCAATGCTTTCGCCCTTGCCCACGGCGTGCAACACATCGCGCCCGCCGATGTCCTGCGATTCCTTCAACTCCAAGGTGGCCACCCCGGCATTGAGCCAGCCGTAGTGCAGCACGTAGGTGAGCTTCTCGCCGGGGGCGAAGGCGTGGTGCTGCAAGGTGCGCAGTTCCGCAGGTGCGGGTGCGGGGTCGGGCGGGGTGCCGTTCTGGGCGAAGCCGAAGGAGAACAGGCAGGCCGCCGTGGTAGCTATGACGGATCGCTGTGCCATGGCCTGCCATTGGCAAGTGCCGTGCCAAGTTGCCCCGGTTGCATCCATCACACCACGATGTTCACGATCCGCTTGGGCACCACCACCACTTTCTTCGGGGTCTTGCCCTCCAGGCGCTGTTGCACCTCGGGGTTGGCCAGCACGGCGGCCTCCATGGCCTTGGCGTCCAGCGTCAGCGGGAGTTCCAGCTGTAGGCGCATCTTGCCGTTGAAGCTGATGGGGTAGGTGAAGCTATCTTCCTCCAGGTGGCGCTGCTCCCATTGCGGCCAAGGCGCGGTGCTGATGCTTTCCGCGTGGCCCATGCGGCGCCAAAGCTCCTCCGCGATATGGGGCGCGAAGGGTGCCAAGGCGATGGTGAGCGGCTCCAGCACCGCGCGCTTGTTGCACCTCAGGGCGTGCAGCTCGTTCACCGCGATCATGAACTGTGCAACGCTGGTGTTGAAGCTCATCTTTGGGATGTCCTCCGTCACCTTCTTCAAGGTGGCGTGCAGCGTTTTCAGTTCGGCCTTGGTGGGGGTTTCGTCCGTGACGTTGAAGGCATCCTCCGGGCCGTGGAACAGGTTCCAGAATTTCTTCAGGAAGCGGAAGGTGCCCTCGATGCCGTGCGTGTCCCAAGGCTTGCTCTGCTCCAACGGGCCCAGGAACATCTCGTATAGGCGCAACGTGTCCGCACCGTACTTCGCGATGATGTCGTCCGGGTTCACCACGTTGTACTTGGATTTGGACATCTTCTCCACCACGGGCTTCAGTTCGATGCTGGGCCCGCTCAGGTGGAAGCCGCGGAAGGCAGGAACCTCCCGGGTTTTGGCCGCGCCATCCTCATTGATCCAATGCTTGCCTTCGCGCAGCAACACGTGGTCCACGAGGTAGTTGCGCTCGAAGATGCCTTCGCCCTTGCTGTCTGGCGGGAGGACGAGGTAGTGTTCTTCGCCATCCTTGGTGGAGGCCTGCACCTTCGCCATCATGCTGATACCTTGGATCATCCCCTGATTCACCAGCTTTTTGGCCGGCTCATCGAAGGGCAGCAGGCCCAGGTCGTGCAGGAACTTGGTCCAGAAGCGGAAGTAGAGCAGGTGGCCGGTGCTGTGCTCGCTGCCGCCGATGTACAGGTCCACTTGGCCCCAGTAGTCGATGGCCTCGGGTGAGGCGAAACGACCCTCGTTCTTCGGGTCCATATAGCGCAGGAAGTACCAGCTGCTGCCGGCCCAGCCGGGCATGGTGGTGGTCTCCAGCGGATACCCCTCGTAGGTCCAGTTCTTGGCGCGGGCCAGTGGCGGCTCGCCCGTTTCGGTGGGCAGGAATTTGTCCACCTCGGGCAGCTTCAGGGGAAGCTCGCTCTCCGGTAGCGGGTAGGGGATGTCGTCCTTGTAGTAGATGGGGATGGGCTCGCCCCAGTAGCGCTGGCGGCCGAAGGTGGCATCGCGCAGGCGGAAGTTCACCTTGCCCTCGCCGGCACCGATCTTCTCCAACTCTTCAATGGCCCGGGTGATGGCTTGCGGCACCTGTAGCCCTTTGAGGAAGCCCTCGCTGCAGATGGTGGCATCCTTGCGCTCGTCGGCCTCCTTCCCCACGTCGGCACCTTCCGTTACCGCGATGATGGGCAGCCCGAAATGCTTGGCGAAGCGCCAATCGCGCTGGTCGCCGCCGGGCACGGCCATCACCGCGCCGGTGCCGTAGCCGCCCAGCACGTAGTCGCCCACCCACACCGGGATATCGGCCCCGGTGAAGGGATGCTTGGCGTAGCTGCCGGTGAACACCCCGCTGATGCGGTCCACATCGGCCTGCCGCTCGCGCTCGCTGCGGTTGGTGGCGCGCTTTACGTAGGCCTCCACCTCGGTGCGCCGGTCGTGGGTGGTGAACTTGGCCACCAGCACGTGCTCCGGCGCCAGGGTGATGAAGGACACGCCGAAGAGCGTGTCCGGCCGGGTGGTGAACACCTCGATGAAGTCGTCGCCCACGGGGAAGCGCACGCTGGCGCCGGTGCTCTTGCCGATCCAGTTGCGCTGCGTCTCCTTCAGCGCCTCGGGCCAGTCCAGCCCCTCCAATCCGTCCAGCAGCCGTTGGGCGTAGGCGGTGATGCGCAGGCTCCATTGCGGCATGCGCTTGCGCTCCACGGGGTGGCCGCCGCGCTCGCTCACGCCGTCCTTCACCTCGTCGTTGGCCAGCACGGTGCCCAAGGCGGGGCACCAGTTCACCCAGGCCTCGCTGAGGTAGGCCAGGCGGAAACGCTGGAGCACCATCTGCTTGGTGCGCTCATCGAAGCCCTTCCATTCGTCCGCAGTGAAGGGGCCGATGAACTCCTCGGTGTCGCCGGTCAGCACGTCGGCATCCTGGCCTTGGCAGCCCTGCCGCTCGAAGCGGGCCACCAGTTCGGCGATGGGCCGGGCCTTGTCGGCGCGGGGATCGTACCAGCTGTTGAAGAGCTGCAGGAAGATCCATTGGGTCCACTTGTAGAAGGCGGGATCGCTGGTGCGCACCTCGCGGTCCCAGTCGAAACTGAAGCCGATGCGGTCCAGTTGGGCCCGGTAGCGGGCGGCGTTCTCCTCCGTGGTCTTGGCCGGATGTTGGCCGGTCTGGATGGCGTACTGTTCGGCGGGCAGGCCGAAGCTGTCGTAGCCCATGGGGTGCAGCACGTTGAAGCCGCAATGGCGCTTGTAGCGGGCCACGATGTCGCTGGCGATGTAGCCGAGCGGATGCCCCACGTGCAGGCCGGCGCCGCTGGGGTAGGGGAACATGTCGAGCACATAGTACTTGGGCCGTGCGGGGTCATTGCCCGTCCGGAAGGTTCCCTGCTCCTTCCAACGCCGCTGCCATTCCGCCTCGATCTGCTTGTGGTCGTACGCCATGATCCCTTGTATGGTCGGCGAATTTAGCCAGCCGGGCCGGGGCAGGGCGGCGCATTGACGGAAGACTGTGGAAGCTCCCGGCCGGAATGGCGCATCCAATGCGGTCCGGGCGAATAACTTCGCCGCCCGGCCACGGGCCGCCAGCATGGGCAAGGAACACTACATCCGGCAGCGCACGCGCAGCAGCAACGTGGGCACGGTGATCGGCATCACCCTGGTGCTGTACATGCTGGGCCTGTTGGGCTTCATGCTGCTGAACGCCCGCGAGCTGGAGCGCCATTTCAAGGAGAACGTGAAGGTGGACATCTACCTGAAGCGCGACCTCAAGGAGGTGGACGTGATGAAGTTCCGCAAACAGCTGGAGGCCGAGCCCTTCACGGGGGAAACCCGGTACGTGACCGCGGACGAAGCCGCTGAGCAGCTGAAGCAGGACATGGGCGAGGACTTCCTCGGGGTGCTGGGCGAGAACCCGCTGCTGCCCTCCATCGAGTTGCGCATGAAGGAGGCCTATGCCTCGCCGGACAGCCTGAAATGGGTGGCCGCGCACCTGCGGCAGGATGCCAGCGTGCACGAGGTGAAGTACAACCCCGTGGTGGTGGAGAACATCGATGCCAACATGGGCAAGCTGCGGTGGATCATGCTCGGCTTCAGTGCGCTGCTGCTGGTGATCGCCGTGGCACTGATCAATAACACCATCCGCCTGGCCATCTACAGCAAGCGGTTCCTGATCCGCACCATGCACCTGGTGGGCGCCACGGGCTGGTTCATCAAGCGGCCCTTCCTGGCGGGCAGCCTCTGGCAGGGCCTGGTGGCCGCCATCCTGGCCATCGGGGCATTGGTGGGCAGCATCCAGCTGATGGTCCATTGGCAGCCCGACCTGGGCTCACTCGTGCATCCCCGGCCCTTGGCCATCCTGCTGGGCGCCATCGTGGCACTGGGACTACTGATCTCCCTGCTCTCCACGGCCTTGGCCGTGCGGCGCTACCTTCGCATGAACACCGACGAACTGAACTGGACCTGAACATGGCGGCGAACCACGATGATGAAATGGCCTTCGGCCGGCTCAATTACAAACTGCTGCTCATCGGCATCGGCATCGTCATCCTCGGGTTCATCCTGATGGCCGGCGGCGGCAGTGGCGATCCGGAGGTGTTCAACGCCGATGAGATCTTCAGCGCAAGGCGCATTACCGTGGCACCCATCGTGTGCCTGCTCGGCTATGCGTTCATCATCCACGCCATCATGCGGAAGCCCCGCGGGGAGGAGTGAACCCCCGCCACCGGGGACGTGAAGGGACTGAACGCCGCGCATGACCGTTTTCCAAGCCATTGTGATCGCCATCGTGGAGGGGCTCACCGAGTTCCTGCCGGTGAGCAGCACCGGTCACATGGTGATCGTGCAGGCCTTGCTGGGCATGGAGCCCACGGATTTCACCAAGGCGTACATGGTGAACATCCAGTTCGGCGCCATCCTCTCGGTGGTGGTGCTTTATTGGCGGCGTTTCATGCAGTCCATGGACTTCTACTGGAAGCTGTTTGCGGCCTTCATCCCGGCGGCCATCATCGGGTTTGCCTTGGGCGATGCCATCGACCTGCTGCTGGAGAATGTGACCGTGGTGGCCGTGGCCCTGCTGGTAGGGGGGCTGGTGCTTTTGTTCGTGGACCGCTGGTTCCAGCCCAAAGGGGTGGAAAAGGTGAGCTATGGAAGAGCCTTCGGCATCGGCCTTTTCCAATGCCTGGCGCTGGTGCCGGGCGTATCCCGCTCCGCGGCCACCATCATCGGGGGCATGGGCCTGGGCCTCACCCGCAAGCATGCGGCGGAGTTCAGTTTCTTCCTGGCCGTGCCCACCATGGCCGCAGCGTCGGGCTATAAGATGCTCCAGAGCTGGAGGGCCGACCCGGAGATCTTCGCGGGCGACCATCTGGGCCTGCTGCTGCTGGGCAATGCGGTCGCCTTCGTGGTGGCCATGCTCGCCATCCGGGGCTTTGTGGACTTCCTCACCCGGCACGGCTTCCGCGCCTTCGGATGGTACCGCATCGCCGTGGGCCTGCTGCTGCTGGTGCTGATCGCCCTGGGCCAGGACCTGAGCATGGCATGACCGGGAACCTGGACCCGGAGAAAGGCGCGATCCTGCTGGTGGACAAGCCGGTGGGCTGGACCAGCTTCAATGTGGTGGCCAAGATCCGGGCGGCCCTGTTGGCCTTGTGCAAGCACCGCGTGAAGGTGGGCCATGCCGGCACGCTGGACCCCTTGGCCAGCGGCCTGCTCATCATCGGCACCGGCAGCTGCACCCGCATTTTGCAGGGCCTGACCGCCGAGGACAAGACCTATACCGCCACCCTGCGCCTGGGGCAGACCACGCCCAGCCACGATGCCGAGACGGCCGTGGACAGCGAACGACCGTGGGAACACATAGGGCCCGAGGCCGTGCGCCACGTGATGCACCGCTTCACGGGCACCATCTCCCAGCGCCCCCCGGACTTCTCAGCCAAGCGGTTCCAGGGCGAGCGCTCCTACTTCCTGGCCCGGAAGGGCAAGCCGGTGGCCATGGAGGCCGTGGACGTAACGATCCACCGGCTGGAGCTGTTGGGAATGCAAGGTCCGGAGGTCACCCTGGAGGTCCATTGCGGCAAGGGCACCTATATCCGCTCGCTGGCGCACGACATCGGTGAGGCCTTGGGTTGCGGAGCCTTCCTGTCGGGCCTTCGGCGCACCGGAAGCGGCGACCTCCATGTGCGAGACGCGCGCACGCCGGACCAATGGTCCGCCTGGCTGGACGAATGGGCGGCCGGGCGGGCTGGATTCCCCGTACCGTAGGCGATCGGGCCCCCTATCGCTCTTCGATCACCATATATTCGCGGCCCGAAAAACCATCCAGGGGCCTGTAAGCCCCCTTCGTTCCATGAAACTAGCCGCCTTTAAGTTCGACGTACCCAAGGAACTCATCGCCCTCTACCCCACCAAGGACCGCGACGGTGCGCGCCTGATGGTGCTGGACCGCAAGACGGGCAAGATCGAGCACAAGAAGTTCAAGAACGTCCTGGACTATTTCGATGAGGGTGACACCTTCGTGGTGAACGACACCAAGGTGTTCCCCGCCCGCATGTGGGGCAACAAGGAGAAGACCGGCGCCAAGATCGAGGTCTTCCTGCTGCGCGAACTCAACCGCGACAGCCTGCTGTGGGACGTGGTGGTGGACCCCGCCCGCAAGATCCGCATCGGCAACAAGCTCTACTTCGGCAAGAACGATGAGCTGGTGGCCGAAGTGATCGACAACACCACCAGCCGAGGCCGCACCCTGCGGTTCCTCTTCGACGGCAGCTACGAGGAGTTCAAAAAGACCATCACCGAGATGGGCGAAACCCCGCTGCCCCACTACATCAAGCGTGAACTGGAGCCCAGCGATGCCGAACGCTACCAGACCATCTACGCCAAGCACACCGGCGCCGTGGCAGCCCCTACGGCCGGCATCCACTTTAGCCGCGAGGTGATGAAACGCGCCGAGCTCAAGGGCATCCACTTCGCCAACGTCACCCTGCACGTGGGCCTGGGCACCTTCCGGCCCGTGGAAGTGGAGGACCTCACCAAGCACAAGATGGACAGCGAGCAGGTCATCATCGACCAGCAGGCCTGCGACATCATCAACGCCAGCAAGGATGCCAAGCGCCATGTGTGCTGTGTGGGCACCACCACCATGCGCGCCATCGAGAGCAGCGTCAGCACCGACGAGCACATCAAGCCTTACAACGGCTGGACCAACAAGTTCATCTTCCCGCCCTACGAGTTCACCGTGGCCGACCGCATGATCACCAACTTCCACATGCCCGAAAGCACCCTGCTGATGATGGTGGCGGCCTTCGGCGGATACGACCACGTGTGGAACGCCTACAAGGTGGCCATCAAGGAGAAGTACCGCTTCTTCAGCTACGGCGACGCCATGCTGATCATCTGATCCCTCCCGGGGCCGCAAAGCGCGCCCGGCAAGCCGCAGGTGAGCCTGCGGCTTCGCTTTTTACGTGCACCGCTTCCCGGCTCCGGCATACATTTCCTCCCGATGGAACGCTCCGCCGTGATCGTTGCCGGTGGCCTGGGCAAGCGCATGGCCGCCCCGGTGCCCAAGCAATTCCTGCTGCTTCGTGGCCTGCCGGTGCTCTGCCATACCATCGCCGCTTTCCACCGTGCGGCACCCGGCATGCAGTTGGTGGTGGTCCTTCCGGCGGACCAGGTCGATCCATGGCGGATGCTGTGCCAGAAGCATCAGTTCACCCTCCCGCACACCGTGGTGGCGGGTGGTGCGGAGCGTTTCCATTCCGTGCACGAAGGGTTGAAGCAGGTGAAGCATGACGGTCTTGTGGCCGTTCATGACGGCGTGCGGCCCTTGCTCTCCACCGAACTGATCGAGCGCTGCTTCAAGGCGGCGGAGCGGCACGGTGCGGCCATCCCGGTGCTGCCGGTAAGCTCCTCGGTGCGCGAGGTGGAGGGCGGAAACTCCCGGGCCGTGGACCGCAGCAGCCTGCGCATCGTGCAGACGCCGCAGTGCTTCTCCGTACCCCTGCTGCGGAAAGCCTTCGAACTGCCCTACGACCCGGCCTTCACCGATGAGGCCACGCTGGTGGAGCGCAATGGGGTGGCAATACACTTGGTGGAAGGCGAGGAGCAAAACATCAAGGTGACCACCCCGCTGGACCTGATGGTGGCGGGGGTGCTGGTGAAGGCGGAAAGTCGGCGTTGATCTCCCATTCCCGGCAACGGGAACATTTTCCCGAGGGACTTTCCGTTACACATCACCTGTTCCATAACCCACCTACGCATGAATCCCCATTGCGCATTCATTCCGGCAGCCTTGGCGATCGGCCTTTCTGCATGCGACGGGCCCGCCTGCACGAACCGAAATCCCGTCTTCGACCGGGCCAGCTATTCCTCCCAGGAATACCAACAAGAATTGGCCGACCGAATAAACCGGATCGGCATGGATAAGTTGAGCTACTGGCTTGACGCCTATGTCCAGGAGCATGGAAATGAATACATCCTGGTGGATGTCCGGCACGATTCGTTGTGTGCCATGGCAATGATCCGGGTGAAGGATTGGGACAAGATCGAGGGGGTCAAGCGTACCAAGGGTGTCAGCTACAAAGGCGCCGAACTGAGGGGCTTGACGTTCAACGTGACCAAGGATTCCAGCGGGGTTGAGTTCATCTATAGGACCTTGGACCGGATCGTTGATTGAAACTGGGGAGCTTTCATCCCGTGGTTCCCGATGCGCAGGCGGAAAGCATGCATGAACCCCGGCCCCGCATTCCGCAAACCCCGACCTTTGCCCCATGAACGCCAAGCCCATCGATCTCCGCGAGCTCACCCGGGAGGAGGTGATCGCACTCGTGGCCGAGCTCGGCGAGAAGCCGTACCGGGCCAAACAGGTGTGGGAATGGCTGTGGAAGAAGCATGCCCCGTCGGTGGAGGCCATGAGCGATCTCCCCAAGGCCTTTCGCGCAGCGCTGGCGGAGCGGGCGGTACTGCGGCCCCTGGCCATGGCCGAGCAGCAGCACAGCGACGATGGCACGGTGAAATGCGCCCTGCGCACCTGGGACGGCCACGTGGTGGAGGCCGTGCTCATCCCCACGGAGGAGCGCATCACCGCCTGCGTGAGCTGCCAGATCGGGTGCAGCCTGAACTGTGCCTTCTGCGCCACGGGCCTGCTGAAGCGCATCCGCAACCTGACGGCCGGTGAGATCGTGGACCAGGTGGTGCACATCGCACGTCTTTCGGTGGAGTTGTATCAACGGCCGCTCACCAACATCGTGTACATGGGCATGGGTGAACCCCTGCTCAACTATGCCAACGTGATGCGCAGCACCGAACGCATCAATGCCGAGGATGGCCTGGGCATGAGCTACCGGCGCATCACCGTGAGCACCGCGGGCATCGCCAAGATGATCCGCCAGCTGGGCGACGATGGGGCCAAGTTCAACCTGGCACTGTCGCTGCACGCCCCCACGGATGCGAAGCGCAGCAGCTTCATGCCCATCAACGACAGCAACAGCATCGCCGAGCTGATGGGCGCCCTGCGCCACTACACGCGCCTCACCCGGAAAGACATCACCTTCGAGTACATCCTCTTCCGCGACATCAACGATTCCCTGGAGGACGCGCGCGACCTGGTGAGGCTGTGCAGCCAGGTGAACGCCAAGGTGAACCTGATCGAGTACAACGCCACCGGCGACGGGCGCTTCCAACGCTCACCGGCTGATCGTGCCCTGGCGTTCCAGAACTTCCTTCAGGCCAAGGGCATCACCGCACGCATCCGGCGCAGCCGGGGCCGCGATATCGACGCTGCCTGCGGCCAATTGGCCAACAAGAACAGGCCTGCCGAGGACGGCGGGGAGCGCCTGTTGAAACCGGCCGCCGCTCAGAAACCGTAGCCCACCTTCACGCCCAGGAAGATGACCGGCACGCCGTCGTGCGTCTCGGTGACCTCATAGCTCCAGTGCCGGTCCACGGTGTCCACATGCTCCTCCACGTGGTGGATGGCCCGGTTGCGGAAACCGGCGCCGCAATAGGCATCCCAGAGCCAGTTGCTGGTGGAGGAGAGGCGCTGGTAGCCGATGAAGAGGCGCAGGTCGTTGTACACGCGGCGGTCCGTGAGGCTTTCCCCGGTGAATTGCCCCGCACTGTCCCTCAGGGTGATGTCCTTGACGTGTTCCAGGTACGCGAATTCGCCGTGCATATAAAGGCCCTGCGGCTCGAGGTCGTCCGTGAGGTACCACCGGATGCCGGCATGGGCCGAGGGCCTGTGCCGCATCCGCATCCCCGAACTGTAGGGGTCGGGGGGATCATCCCCCAGGCCGCCGATATAGCTGCGCCCCGTGAGCCCGGCAGCCAACTCCACGCTCACCCGGTGCGAAAGGGCGCGCTCATAGTACAGCGGCACCTCGCCCCGCAGGAAAAGCAGCGGGTTCAGCTTCAGCACGTTCTTCACACAGTTCACCGTGTCCCACTCGGCGGCGAGCCGGTCCTTGTGGAGCAACACCTTGGTGTGGCCCTCCTGGGCGCTGGCGGCGCCGCAGGTGAGCAACAGCACCCAGGCCGCCCAAGTGCGCATCCGCCGCTGCTCCATGGCTCCGAATGTACACCGGGGCCCCGCTTCGGCACGTCGGCGAAGGTCATGGACCATCCGGCAACGCTGCGCATCTTTGTGCCATGGGTCCGTCCTCCGCAGCCATCTCCGCAGGCGTGCCACGCACGTTCGCGGAGATCCGCATGCCGGTGGCCGCGGAGATGGAGCGCTTCGAACAGCGCTTCCGCCAGGCCATGAGCAGCAAAGTGGCCCTGCTGGACCGCGTGATGCACTACATCGTGCAGCGCAAGGGCAAGCAGATGCGCCCCTTGTTCACCCTGCTGAGCGCGCGCCAGTTCGGCCCGGTGAACGAGGCCGGCTACACCGCCGCCTCCTTGATCGAGCTGCTGCACACCGCCACCTTGGTGCATGATGACGTGGTGGATGACAGCCACATGCGGCGCGGCTTCTTTAGCATCAACGCCCTGTGGAAGAACAAGATCGCCGTCCTGGTGGGCGATTACCTCCTGAGCAAGGGCCTGTTGCTTTCCGTGGAACAGGGCCAGTTCGAGCTGCTGCGGATCGTGAGCACCGCTGTGCGCGAGATGAGCGAGGGCGAGCTGCTCCAGATGGAGAAGGCCCGTGGCCTCAACTTCAGCGAGCAGGTGTACTTCGACATCATCCGCAAGAAGACCGCCAGCCTCATTGCCGCCTGCTGTGCCAGCGGCGCACATGCGGGCGGGGCCGATCCCGCGCAGGTGGCCCTCATGCACGACTTCGGCGTGCATGCCGGAACAGCCTTCCAGATCAAGGACGACCTGTTCGACTACGGGGCTGGCAGGGACCTGGGCAAGCCCACCGGCATCGACATCAAGGAAGGAAAGCTCACCCTGCCCCTGATCCATGCGTTGCAGCAGGTGGATGCCAAGGACCGCCGCTGGATGGTACGGACGGTGAAGGACCATGCCTCGGACAACAAGGCCGTGGCGCGCCTGGTGGCCAAGGTGGTGGAGGCTGGCGGCATCGCCCATGCCCGCGCACGCATGTACGAGCAGCGCGACCAGGCCTTGGCCCTGCTGCGCCAGCTGCCGGCAAACGAGGCCCGCCTCGCCCTGGAAGGCCTGCTGGAACTCACCGTGGAAAGGGAAAAATAGATGAGGCCCCTGCTGCTGCTTCCCCTGTTGCTGCTGGCGTGCCAAGGCACCGCCCCGCAAAACACCGCCCCGGGCACGCTGAGTGCACCGGACACCACCGTGGCGGCCACCGCCCCGCAACCCGCCGTGACCGACGGCCATGAGCGCGTGCTGGATGCCGAGGGACGCTTGTCGATGGAGGGCGACATGAAGGCCGGTCTCCGGGAAGGCGTTTGGACCAGCTACTTCCCCAACGGCAAGGTGCGCAGCCGCAACGAATACCGCCAAGGCCAGTTGCAAGGCGTTTCCACCGTGTTCCGCGAGAACGGCGCACTGTACTACACCGGCCAGCATCGCGGCGGCAAGCAGGTGGGCGAGTGGAGGTTCTACGACGAACAGGGAAACCTGCAGCGGACCGCGATGTACGACACGGCAGGGGTGCCCGTGGCGGAACCGGCCCCTGACCGGTAAATTCGCGATCCGGGAGGTCCCGGGCGATTCCTTGCGCCGTGATCAAACAACACTCCATCCAGCAGGTGAAGGATGCCGTCCGCATCGAGGAGGTGGTGGGCGAATTCGTGAACCTGAAGCGCAAGGGGCCGCGCTACCTGGGGCTGTGCCCGTTCCACAACGAGAAGACCCCTTCGTTCAACGTCAGCCCGCAACTGGGCATCTTCAAGTGCTTCGGTTGTGGTGAAAAGGGCGATGCCATCGGCTTCCTGCAGAAGCACGAGCATTTGTCCTACGTGGAATCGATCCGCTGGCTGGCCAAGCGTTACGGCATTGAACTGGAGGAAGAGCAGCAATCGCCCGAAGAGCAGTTGGAACGCAGCGAACGGGAGGGCCTGGGCGTGATCCAGCAATGGGCCTTGGATTGGAGCATGGACCAGCTGTGGAACACAGAGGAGGGGCGGCGGATCGGCCTGGCCTATTTCCAGGAGCGCGGCTTCAGTGAGGCCACCATCCGCGAGTTCCAGCTGGGCTACGTGCCTGAGCGCGGGGACGCCTTCGCCAAGGCGGCCTTGGCCCACGGCTTCACGGCGGAGCTGCTGGAGAAGGCCGGCTGGGTGAAACGGCGCGAGAACGGAACCCCGTGGGATTTTTTCCAAGGCCGCGTCACCTTCCCCATCCATGGCCTCAGCGGCCAACCGATCGCCTTCGGTGCACGCACGCTGAAGAGCGACAAGAAGCTCCCCAAGTATTTCAACAGCCCGGAGAGCGTGCTCTACGTGAAGAGCCGCTCGCTCTACGGCATCGCCCAGGCCAAGAAGGCCATCGTGGAGCAGGCTGTATGCCTGCTGGTGGAAGGCTACACGGACGTGATCAGCCTGCACCAGGCCGGCATCCGGAACGTGGTGGCCAGCAGTGGCACCAGCCTCACCGTGGACCAGGTGCGCCTGATCAAGCGCTATGCACCGGCCGTGACCATCCTGTACGACGGGGATGCGGCGGGCATCAAGGCCTCCCTGCGCGGCATCGACCTCATCATCGCCGAGGGGCTCAGCGTGAAGGTGGTGGCCTTCCCCGACGGTGACGACCCGGATAGTTTCGCCCGCAAGCATTCCAGCTCGGAGATCGCCGCCCACCTCACCGGCGCGGCCAAGGATTTCCTGGTCTTCAAGGCCGACCTGCTGATGAGCGAGGCCGGGCAGGACCCCGTGCGCAAGGCCGCCGCCATCCACGAGCTGGTGGAGAGCATCGCCCTGGTGCCGGACCATGTGCTCCGCTCCCTGTACATCAAGCAATGTGCTGGCATGCTCGAGGTGGCCGAGCAGGCCTTGGTGAGCGAGCTGAACAAGGTGTTGCGCCGGGCCTACCGGAAGCACCTCGGCGGCGATGCACCGGTGGTGGAGGAGCTGCTGGAACCCTCCATCGCACCGCCACCCCGGCCCCGCGAGGAGGAAACCGGCACCGTGCCCCAGGAACGGGACCTGCTGCGCCTGCTGATCACCTACGGCCAGGAACGCATCACCGTGCCCATGCTCCTGGAGGACGATAGCACCGTGGAGGAGGAGCTTACCGTGGCGGAGCTCGTGTTCCTCTCTTTGGCCAAGGACCAGATGGAACCGGAGGATCCCCTGTGCCAAGCCATCTACCGCGATTACCGCTTCGCGCACAACATGGGCGAGGCCGTGACCCCCGAACGGTACATCAACAGCGAGCAGGAGGATTGGTCCCGGTTCGTGATCGACCTGCTGGCCGAGCGCCACGTGCTGAGCCCCAACTGGGAGGCCATGCACAAGATCTATGTCAGCCGCGAAAGCCAGCAACTGCGGCTGGCCGTGCAGCAGGCGCTGAATATCCTGAAGGAACGCCGCGTGGATCGCATGCTCAAGCAGCAGCAGGACCGCCTGAAGGACTTGACGGACGAGGCCGAGATCGAGCAGGTGCTGCTTACCATCCGCGCGCTGCAGGCTGCAATGAAGGACCTCGCGAGGGTCACCGGCCGGGTGGTGGTGGGCTAGGCGGGCCTACATTCGTGCCATGGGCCACGGCCATCACCACGGGCACGCACATGGCGGCCATGACCATGCCTCGGGGGCACGGAACCTGCGCCTGGCCTTCTTCTTCAACCTGGCCTTCACCTTGGTGGAAGTGATCGGTGGCTTGTGGACCAACAGCCTCGCCGTGCTCAGCGATGCCCTGCACGACATGGGTGACGCACTGGTGCTCGGTGCCGCATGGTACCTGAGCCACCTGGCCGTGCGTGGCCGGGATGGGAAGTACTCCTACGGTTACGGCCGGTATGGCATGCTCGGCGGTTGGCTCACCGCCTTGGTGCTGGCCATCGGGTCGGTGGTGCTCATGGTCTTCACCCTCTCGCATATCGGGGAGGACAGGGAGCCCCATGCGCTCGGCATGGTGGCGCTGGCCCTGTTCGGCTTGGCCATGAACGGCTTCGCGGCATGGAGGCTGCATGGCGGCCACTCCCTGAACGAGCAGGGCGCTTTTCTGCACCTGATGGAGGACGTGCTCGGCTGGGCCGCGGTGCTGGTGGGGGCCGTCGTCATCCATTTCACCGGCCTGGCCATCATCGACCCGCTGCTCTCCATCGGCATCAACCTGTTCGTGCTCTTCAATGCCGTGCGTACCTTGCGCAAGGGCACGGCCATCCTGATGCAGCGCCTGCCCGACGGGTTCGATGAAGAGGCCATCACCGGCGCATTGCGCGGCTTGCCGCATGTGACGGGATCACATGATCAGCATGCCTGGACCTTGGACGGCGAGTACGTCGTGCTTACCGTGCACATCGAGACCGATACCGACGATGCCGACGAGCGTGCCAGGCTGACCACGGCCGCGCGTGAACTGCTTCAACGGATGGGCGTGCACCATGCCACCATCGAACTGGAAAGGCCACAGGACGTGTGCTGCCTGCAGCATCATTGAGGATATGACCATGCGCAAACGCCTTTTCCGCATCCTTGCCGCCGTGAACCGCAAGGTGCTTCCCAAACAATGGCACCGCGACCTCACCCGCCTGGGCAAGGCCCGAAAAGCCTTGGTGGCCTACCGGTACTGGGTAACGCGCAACGCGCTCTGAGCGGCACTAGTGCACCAGCAGCCGTTGCACCGCCCTGTCGCCTGCTCCGGAGATGCGCACCACATACACGCCGGGGGACAGTGCGGACACATCGAAGGTGTGGTAGGCCGTGGGGCTGGATGCAAGCCGTTGCAGCACCTTGCCGTCCATATTCAGCAGCTCCAGGTATTGCCCGGACGAAAGGCCACCGGCCACCTCAACCGCTACGTGACCGCTGGCCGGATTGGGCACCACCTGTAGACGCCCTCCCGTTGCATGGGCATCAACCATCCCCACCGTGCAGGGTGGATCCAGCAGGGTCACTTCCAGAAAGGCGGTGTCTGCCGGGCAGGGAGGCGTTTCCACCACATAGTAGTACACACCTTCACCGTACGTCGATACGTCGATCGGGCTATTGAAAAGCCCGATGCCCACACCGGCCGGATCCATCCATACGCCATCCACGGCAGCACCCGAGAGATAGGCACTGAGGTAGGCGGCGTTGTCATTGTAACAGAATTCCGCTTCACCCCCCGTACCTGCATTGGACGGAGGTGCGCCCGTCACGGTGACCGTGGCCGTGGTACCCGCACACGGGGCGATACCGGCCACTTGATACGTGTAGGTTCCCGGTTGGCTCGTGCCCGGGATGAAGATACCGTTGCTGACTCCACCGGGTCCGCTCCACGTGCCGCCTGCATCGGGCGATCCACCCAAAAGCGGGAACAGGTCGGTGCCCGGTGCGCCGGCCGCCGTGCACAGGTAGGCGGAGGCATCCTCGCCGGCTGAGTTGTTCTCCAGGTACGTGATCGACAGGAACTGGAGCTCCATGTTGCAAGGGGCCAACATGTCGAAATAGTACATGTAATCGCCTGCCGGGCTTACCCCGGGAACGAACAGGTCATTGCCCATGATGACGGAATTGGGATCCATCCACGCACCGCCTGGATCGGGGGAGCCATCCATCACGGAAAGCAACGAGAAGGGCGACGCGTTCGGGCAGACGGAGTATGTGGTATAGGTGCCCGGGTTGGGCAGGTCGGGCGGAAGCACCGTAAGGCTTCCGGTCCATGTGGACAGGGTGCTGCCATCGAGTTCCAGGCTGAAGGTGAGCGCATAGGTTCCCTCTGCGTAAGGCCCCAAGGGGCCTACGGGCTTGTTGAAGGAGCCCGAACCGGATGCCGGACCTCCCAATTGGATCACAATGGAGATGCTGGTCTCCGTGTTGACGATGCTCAGGTATTCAAACACGATGCCCGGTGATCCAGTGCCCATCACATTGTACGTGACCTGTTCACAAGCGTGGAGCGGGCTGGGGTTGGTGGTGACGTTCGTGATCTGTTGGCCGAATGCCATGGGAGCGGCCAACAGGCACGCGGCAAGGGGGTAGAGGAGCTTCATGGTCCGGGGTTGGTTTTCAAATGTAGAAGCATTCCCCAACTAGGCATAATACCCGAGGACCTGGTGCCTTTCGGGCCATCCCCGATGATCGGTTCAACCGGATGCCCCGGATGTGCAACTCGTGAACAGGGCTGCTGCTCCAAGCCTGGATCTCCCTAATTTGCACCGATGCAGAGGTGTGCCTTCCTGCTCCCGTGGTTGTTGCCGCTGGCCATGCAGGCACAGGTCCGCATCAATGAGGTGCAGTGTACACGGGTACCACGGAGCAATGGCCAAGGCACCGCCGGTGATTGGGTGGAGTTATACAACGCAGACCGGAAGGCAGCGGCCTTGGGTGGCCATGTGCTGGTCCTGAACGGCCGTTCGCAGGTGCTGCCCCAGGACTTGGCCATCGGGCCACGGGACCGCCTTGTGCTTTGGTGCGACCGTGCGCCGGAGGCCGGACCGGACCATCTGGACATGAACCTGCCCCGGACAGGAGCCACCCTCTTGCTGGTGGCGCCGGACAGGAGCACCGTGCTGGACATCTTCCACTGGCCGGCCCTGCCCGGCGGTACTTCCTTCGGTCGGCAGCCCGACGGCGCGCGGGCCTCGGTCCACTTCGGGTTGCCCACACCCGGCCAGCCCAACGGGAATGGTGTCCCGGGGGTGACCGTCGCCCCTCTGGTGCAGGAAAGTGAAGGTATGGTTGTGCTTTCGGTTCCCGGGAACGCGGAAGTCCGGTATACAATGGACGGCACCGCACCCGGCCCTGGTTCATTGCGCTACACCACACCCTTGTCGGTTCCATCGGGCACGGTGGTGCGGGCCCGAAGCTTCTCCCTGCAAGCTGTGGCGGGCGCGGAGGTGGTGCATACCACGGGAGTTTCCGCTGGTTCATGGGCATTGGCCATGGATCCGGCGGATCTCACCGGACCGGCGGGCATCAATGACACGCTGCGGGGCAACCACGCGCGGAAGGGCCGGGCATGGCAACGCCAGGCTTGGTTGCAGCAACCAGGCCGGTCGGCACCGGTCGGCATCGCCATTGCAGGCAGCGGCTCACGCAGCCTGCCCAAGCGCAGCTTCAAGCTCCTTGCCCGCGACCGGTTCGCAAGCACCGGCCCCATGTGGCTGCCGGACAGTACGGCATGGAAGGACCTGATGCTGCGTGCCGACGCCACTCCGCACGCCTTCCTGCGCAATTTGTTCATCCATGAAACAGCCATCCGCAGCGGGGCCCATGTGGATGTTCAACCTTCCTTCCCCGTGGTTTTGTTGTTGAACGGTGAATTTCAAGGCCTGTACCGTGCCATGCCCGCGAAAGGGCGGGAATGGCTGGGCAGTTTGGCTGGTGGCGGGCCCGTGGAGATCATTGAAGGCCCGGCCGCCCGGCCGGTGAGCGGAAGCAACAAGGGCTACCTGCGGTTGGTGGACGCATTGGCCACGGGCCGACCGCCCGATCAATTGGCGGCCATGGCCGACGTGGAGAGCCTGTTGGACCTTGCCTGCTTCGACCTTTGGACCGGGCGTGCGGACCATGAGCTGAACCTGCGTGCCTGGAAGCCCGGCGGGCAAAGCGGCCGATGGCGCTGGGTGCTGTACGACATGGACCTGTGGGCCCCACCGGACGACCGGTCCGTTCCCCGCATGTGCACCCAGGTGCCACCGCAAGCCCCATACCTGCCCCAGATCATGGCCAATGCCCCGCTGCGCGACCTTTTCCTGGCGCGTTTCACGGCCTTGTGCGCCACCACCCTCGCACCCGCTCAGGCGATCCCGCTGGCCGATTCACTGTTTGCGCAGTATCGCGGCAGGATGCTGGCCGACCAGGAACGTTGGAAGGCGGAAATGCCCGTGCCGACGCCGGAGCAGGCACATGCCGACCTGGTGCGGCACATCACCTTGCGGGGCGATGAGCTGTTCGGGCAGTTGGCGGCATTCACGGGCGAGCCGTTGCGGCGGCTTACCATAAGCGTGGAGCCGGAAGGCGCCGGGCATGTTGCGGTGGAAGGCCTTCGCCTTTCATCGAGCCATCAGGACCTGCGGGTGTTCGGCTCCGTGCCCCTGCACCTGGAGGCCATGGCCCGGGAAGGCATGGAGTTCGCGGGTTGGCAGGGGCTGCCTGGCCAGGACGGTGATCAGGTCGCTGTGGTACCCGGGCGCGCCACGCGCATCACGGCGGTGTTCCGCCCGGTAGGCTGGTCAGGCAAGGGTGGCCTGTAGCAGCGAAGCGAAGAGGGTGGCCCCGTCGGTGTTGCCCAGGAGCGGGTCCACGGCGCGTTCAGGGTGCGGCATCATGCCGAAGACATTCCGCCCGGCATTGCATACCCCGGCGATGTTCTCCACGCTGCCGTTGGGGTTGGCCTCCTCCTTCAGCCGCCCTTCCTCATCGCAATAGTGGAAGAGCACGCGGTCCTCGTCGTTCAGGGCCTTCAGGGTTTCCTTGTCGGCATGGAAGCGGCCTTCGCCGTGCGCTACGGGGATGCGCAGGGGCTTGTCCTTGAGGCCCGCGGTCAGGGGCGTGTTGCGGGTTGCCGGGCGGATCCAGGTGTTCCGGCACACGAACTTGCGGTCCTCATTGTGCAGCAGGGCGCCGGGCAGCAGCCCGGCCTCGCACAGGACTTGGAAACCGTTGCACACACCGAACACCAGGCCTCCCTTTGCGGCATGCGCCGCCACTTCCTGCATGATGGGAGAAAAGCGTGCGATGGCCCCGCTGCGCAGGTAGTCGCCGTAGGAGAACCCTCCGGGGAGCAGCACCATGTCGCAGCCGCGCAGGTCGTGTTCCTTGTGCCAGAGCCGCTCCACGGGCTTGCCCGTCAGCAGCTTCACGGCGTGGGCCATGTCCTCATCGCAATTGGAACCGGGAAAGGTGACCACTCCGAATTTCATGCTTCGCGTTGATTGGCGCGGCAACTTTTTACCGCCGGGACAAAGTTAGTCACCCGGCCCAGCGCGCCCAGCAGGCAAGCAGCAGCAGGCTCACCACGGCTGCATCGGCCCATTTCCCCCAGTTGGCCCGCATCAAGGGGTAGACCAGCAACATGGCGCCGGGCAGGGCCACCAGTACCGGCGGTATACGGCGGTCCAGCCACCAGGCAAAAAGCGCGAGCAGGCCCATGGCGAAGGCAAAGGCAAGGAAGGCCGCCCGGATGTTCTTTTCCCGCGTCACACTACGCGCATACACCGCTGCGAAGGTGACCGCCACCCCCGCCCCCAGCACGCCCAGCACGGCAACCAGGACCACGCGGTACATCCA
Organism: Flavobacteriales bacterium; assembly: GCA_023382455.1. Classification (GTDB taxonomy): domain Bacteria; phylum Bacteroidota; class Bacteroidia; order Flavobacteriales_F; family PHOS-HE28; genus PHOS-HE28. The sequence continues at coordinate 20,158 of JAHDVX010000008.1, read as the reverse complement.
GTGTCCCTCCGGCAACGGCGGCATGCCGGACGGGAAATGCAGGGAGGCCACCGGTTGCCAAAGCCCGGGGGCGGCAAAGTGCAACACGCCCCATCCCAGGAAAAGCAGCACGGCCATGCCCACGGAGGGCAGCACATATTCACGCAGGTGAAAGGGGCGTGTGACCGCCAAGGTGGCCCAGACCACCACGATCAGGAAGGTGTATGGCAGGTAGAACAGCCCGGCCAGGCCCAGCAGTGATCCGGCATCGAACAAGGCGGAGCCGGCCTGCTGACGGCCCACCGAGCGCCATACTCGCCCCAGCGACCAGGTCAGGGGCAGGGCGCCCACCATGGCGGCATCGGGGGCCAGCCCGTAAGGAAGCAAGGCCAGCAGCAAAGGAAGAAGTGCCACGCCGAGGTGGTTGCGCCGATCGTACAGTTCCGCATCGTTGCCCAGGCGCACCGCGGCATGGGCCAAGGCGAATACGATGGCCACCCCGATCAATGGGGGAAGCCAGGGCGACAGCTCCATCAACCAACGGACAGGCCGGAAGAATGGCATGCCGGCAACCATCCGGGCATCCAGGCGGGGGGCCACGGTGAGCATACCGGCCCCACCAGTGCCTGCGCCCGGCCACAGCGCCAGCACCAGAAGGGGCAGCGGCAGGTAGGCGAGGGGATTGTCCTGGCGGAAAAACCGGGTCAACATGCCGCGAAGAGGTCTGTGGCGGGCCTTCCGCGGCCGATCCTATATTTGCCGCTCAGCAACGCCTGCATCCCCATGACGGACTTCTTCTTCGCGATCGGCCATTTCATGCAGTGGGTCTTGAGTCTCTGGCCGACGGCCGGTTGGGGCATTCCGGTCACCTTCATTGCGCTGATCATGGTCGGCATGACGTACTGGCTGTCCATCCAGCGGTCGCTCACCCGTAAGGCCAAGGAGCGCAACGGGTTCATTTGATCCCGAGCTTCTGCCCGGTGCCGCCCCTGCCAGCCGATGTGTTGAGCAGGTCCTGGCCGATGTCCATCCGGTGGGTCTTCCCTTCGAAATCGATCAAGGCCACATTGGTGTAGGCGTTGATGATGGCATGCTCGATGTCCTTGCCGAAGGCCGACACGCTGGCCACGCGGCCACCCGCGGTGAGCAACCGGTCTTTCTCCTGCCGGGTGCCTGACTGGAACACGTGCGCACTTTGCACCAGGTCTAGGCCCACGATGGCCTTACCGGTCTCGTACTTGCCCGGGTAGCCGGCCGAGGCGAGCACCACGGTGGCGCAGCTGCGGTCGTCCACATCCACATGGCGCTCGCTGAGGGTGCCCGTGGCGATGCCTTCGAAGAGGTCCATCAGGTCGCTGCGCAGGCGCGGCAGGATCGCTTGGGTCTCGGGATCGCCCAGGCGCACGTTGTACTCGATCACGTAGGGCTCGCCGCCCACGTTCATCAGCCCCATGAAGAGGAAGCCCTGGTAGGGGATGCCCTCGCTGCGCAGGCCGCGGATGGTGGGCAGGGCGATGCGGTCGTGCACCTTGTCCATGAACTCGCGGTCCGCGAAGGGCACGGGGGATACGGCGCCCATGCCGCCGGTGTTGGGGCCGGTGTCGCCGTCGCCGATGCGCTTGTAGTCCTTGGCGGAGGGCAGCATCTTGAAGGCTTCCCCGTCGGTGATCAGGAAGCAGGAGACCTCCGTGCCGCTCAGGTGCTGCTCGATGAGCATGCGATCGGCAGCTGCGCCCAGGGCCGTGCCTTGCATCATGTCCTTCAGGGTCTGTTCGGCCTCCTCGCGGCTGGCGGCGATCACCACGCCCTTGCCCTGTGCAAGGCCGTCGGCCTTGATCACATACGGGCCTGCCGTGCGCCGCACGTGCTCCAGCGCCGCATCCAATTCACCGCGGCCGAAGGCACGGAAGGCCGCGGTGGGAATGCCGTGGCGCAGCATGAATTCCTTGGCGAACTCCTTGCTCCCTTCCAGGCGGGCACCCGAGGCGCCCGGGCCGATGACCGTGACCAGCCCCTTGAGCCCGGGGTCTGCTGCGATGCGGTCATGCAGGCCATCCACCAGCGGGGCCTCGGGCCCCACGACCACCATGCGGATCCGCTTGTCGATGATCAGGTGCCGCAGGGCGCGTTGGTCCTGGAGGTCCACTTCCACATTCCGGCCATGGCGCAAGGTGCCCGGGTTTCCGGGTGTGACGTACAATTCGTCCAGCATGGAACTCTGGGCCAGCTTCCATGCCATGGCATGTTCCCTTCCTCCGCCTCCGATCAGCAGGACATTCATGTTCAACTCCCTTTCGCACAAAGGAAGAACCCAATGGCCGGGAACGGAAATGAAGTTGCCAACAATTCAACAACCCCGCGCGGACGTTCAGCGGATCAGGCCGGCGGAAATGGCGAGCCGCACCAGCCCGGCCAGGTTATGCACACCCAACTTTTTCATCAGGTTGGTGCGGTGCGTGTCCACCGTGCGCGGCGAGATGAAGAGCTGCTCCCCGATCTCCTTGTTGGACAGGCCTTCGGCCAAGGCCTTCAGGACCTCGGCCTCGCGCGGGCTGAGCGATTCCAAGGGTCCTGCGGCCGTGGCACGCACCACGGGCGCCCGTTGCATGGCCTCGGCAAGGGCCGCGATGTGCCTCCTGTCCCCCTCGATGGCCGCACGGATGGCTTGGAGCAGTTCGTGTTGTTCACACGTCTTCAGCACGTATCCGTCCGCCCCGTTCTCCAACAGGTTGCGCACCACCGAATAGCCGTCCTCCATGGTGAGGATGACGACCTTGACACGCGGCCAGCGCTGCTTGATGATGCGCAGTGCCTCGGCACCGCCCATGCCGGGCATGTTCAGGTCCAGCAGGACCAGGTCGGCCTTCATGGGTTCCACCAGGGCGATCGCACCGGCCCCGTCGGAGGCCGAGCCCACCACATCGATCCAGTCCACATCCTGCAGCAGGCTGGTCAGTCCATCGATGATGATGCGGTGGTCGTCACAGATCAGGAGCTTGATCGGTGAAGCGGGTTGTTCCATACGGCGCTCGGGGGATTGGTTTGGTTCGTCCATCAGGTGGAGGCAACGGGAAGGCGCACGGTGGCCTGCATGCCCTGCAGGTCCCCGTTTCCGATGGTACATTGGCCATGCAGGGCGTGCACACGTTCGCGGATGTTGCGCAAGCCGATGCCCTGGTCGCCGTCCGTGGCGGTGAAGCCCCGCCCGTCGTCCTCATAGATCAGCACCAAGTGGTCGCGCCGGCGGAGCAGTTGCAGGTTCACCTGCTTGGCCTGCGCGTGTTTCACGGTGTTCTGCACCAGCTCCTGCGCGATGCGGTAGGCACCCACTTCCATCTCGGGCGCCAACCGTGTTTCCATGCCGAGCTGCAGCATTTCGTGGTTGATGCCCGCGCTATCCAAGGTCCGGCGGAGCATGTCGCCGGTGGCGGCGGCCAGGCCCAATTCCTCCAGGGAGCGCGGCATCAGATCGTGGGCGATGTCGCGCACGTCCCGGCCCACATCATCGGCCAAGGCCATGGCCTCCTTCAAGGTGGCGGGTGGCACGGGCAGCCCGGCATTGGCCTTGGAGGCTATCTCGCGGATGCGGAATTTCAGGCCGGAGACCTGTTGGCCGATACCGTCATGCAGCTCGCGGGCCATGCGTTTGCGTTCGTTCTCGGTGGCTTCCAGCACCCCGCGCACCCCGGCCTCACGCTCGCGGATGATCGCGGCATCATGCCGGGCCCGGGCCTTGCGCCGCTGCACCTGCAACAGCAGCAGCCCCCCAAGGACCAAGGCCGCTATGCCTCCCGCCAGGGTGACCAGCCAACGCTTGCGGTGCTCGCTCCGGCGCTCCAGCTCGGCGATCTCGGCCCGCTGCATCTGGATCCGCCGTTCCTTTTTCTCGGTCTCGAACCGGGTCTCGGCCTGTGCCAGCCGGGCGGCCATGTCGGCATTGAAAACGGAATCCTTCAGGGCTGCATAGGCCTGGTGGAAGAAGAAGGAGCTGTCGCCGTGGTCCTGCCGGGCATGAAGCCGGGCCAGGTCCAGCAGGGCCTGTAGTTGTTCGCTGCGCGCGTCCACCTGGCGGCTCAATGCGAGCCCTTGGTGCAGCAGGTGGCCCGCCTCACCCATGCGGCCCTGCCTCAGGCGCGTGCCGCCCAGGCCGATCAGGGAGGAAGCGATGCCCTTGCGGTCGTTGGCGGCGTTCCGGATGGACAAGGCCTCGGAATACGCTGCCGCCGCTTCCTCCAGCCGTCCCTGCCCGGCCCGGATGCCGGCCAGGTTGTTCAGTTGCACGGCCAGTTCCGCGCGAAGGCCCTCGCTGCGGAAATACCCGATGGCCCTTTCGTAGTGGCCCACCGCGGCAGCGGTGTCGCCCATCTTGGCCTCCACGTTGGCCATGTTGCCGTAGGAGGCGGCCAATCCGGCCCCGTCACCGATCCGTTCCCGGATGGCGGCGGCCCGCTGGTGCGTGGCGAGTGCTTCCTGCGGGCGTTGCAGGTTGAATTGCAGGATGGCGATGTTGTTGAGCAGGGTGGCCTCGTGGGAGGGTGGGCCGGTGCGCTCATAGATGGCCAGCGCCTTGAGGTCCTCCTCCAGTGCCTCCTCGAGCATGAAGCGCGCCTGGTGGATGATGCCCAGCTTGTTGTGTACGGCCGCCATGCCGGCCGAATCGTGCAGTTGCGTGCGCAAGGCAAGGCTGTGCCGCAGCAGGCTGTCGGCGGCGGTGTAGTCGCTGCGGTCAATCCGCAGGATGGCCAGGTCGTTGAGGGCCTGGGCCTCACCACGCAGGAAGCGGAGCTTGCGGGCCAGGTGCAAGGCGGCTTCGCCGAACCGGCGTGCCGAATCCGCGTCCAACCGCCGGTAGGCGAAGCAGAGATCGGAGAGGGCCAGTACCTTGGCCGTGTCGTCCGGCAACCCAAGTACAGCACCGGGTTTGTTGTTGCCTTTCTGCCCCGCAGCGGTAAGGCCGGTGGTGGCGAACAGGACGAGCAGCCCCCACCGGAACGTCTTTCCGGCGGTGTTGCTGGGCGGGCTGCACACGGGCCGAAGGGGCATGCAGCGAATGTAACCTTTGCGGCGTGAGACCGGCGCTGACGGAACGCAGAATGGTGCCTACAGCGGCAAGTTGCCGTGCTTTTTCCGCGGCATGGACAGTGCCTTGTTGCGCAACATGCGCAGGGCCTCGATCACCTTCCGACGGGTGTCCCGCGGTCGGATTACCTCGTCGATGAACCCGCGTGCGGCCGCTTCGTACGGGTTGGCGAATCGGTCCTTGTATTCGGCTTCCTTGGCCGCGAGGGTGGCCTCCGGGTCGGCCGAGCTGTTGATCTCGTTCCGGAAGATGATCTCGGCCGCGCCCTTGGCGCCCATCACGGCGATCTCCGCGGCGGGCCAGGCGAAGTTGATGTCGCAGCCGATGTGCTTGCTGTTCATCACGTCGTAGGCACCGCCGTAGGCCTTGCGGGTGATCACGGTGATGCGCGGCACGGTGGCCTCGCTGAAGGCGTACAGCAGTTTGGCGCCGTGGTTGATGATGCCGCGCCATTCCTGCTCGGTGCCGGGCAGGAAGCCGGGCACGTCCACGAAGACGAGCAACGGGATGTTGAACGCGTCGCAGAAGCGCACGAACCGCGCGGCCTTGATGCTGGCATCGATGTCCAGCACCCCGGCCAATACGGCGGGTTGGTTGGCCACGCAGCCCACCACTTCCCCCGCCACGCGGGCAAACCCGATCACCATGTTGCGCGCATAGTCCGCATGCACCTCCATGCTGCTGTCCGGGTCGATCACCGCGTTGAGCACCTCGCGGATGTCGTAAGGCTGGTTGGGGTTCTCGGGCAGGATGCCGTCCAGCGCCGGGCGCGATTCATCGGTAGGTTCGTAGGGCAGGGCAGGGGGGCGCTCCTCGCAGTTGGCCGGCAGGAAGCCCACCAGGCGGCGGAGCTGGTCGATGGCGTCCATCTCGTCGGGGGCGGTGAAGTGGGCCACGCCGCTCTTGGAGGCATGCGCCGAGGCGCCGCCCAGTTCCTCGGAGGTCACTTCCTCATGCGTCACGGTCTTCACCACGTTGGGGCCGGTGACGAACATGTAGCTGGTGCCTTCCACCATGAGCACGAAGTCCGTGAGCGCCGGGCTGTACACCGCACCACCGGCGCACGGGCCCAGGATGGCACTGATCTGGGGCACCACGCCGCTGGCCAGCACGTTGCGGTGGAAGATGTCCGCGTAGCCGCCCAAGCTTACCACACCCTCCTGGATGCGCGCGCCCCCGCTGTCGTTCAGGCCGATCAGCGGTGCGCCGGTGCGCATGGCCAGGTCCATCACCTTGCAGATCTTCTCCGCATGCGCCTCGGCCAGCGAGCCGCCCAGCACGGTGAAATCCTGCGAGAACACGTACACCGTGCGGCCGTTGATGGTGCCGTAGCCGGTGACCACCCCGTCGCCCAGGAAGTGCTGCTTGTCCAGGCCGAAGTGCACGCTGCGGTGGGTCACCAACTGGCCGATCTCCTGGAAGGAACCTTCGTCCAGCAGCAATCCGATGCGCTCGCGGGCCGTGAGCTTGCCTTTCCGGTGCTGCGCTTCCAAGCGGGCGGGGCCTCCGCCCTGGAGGGCTTCCGCCGTCTTGCGGTCCAGCAGGTCGAACTTCGCTTTCATGTCCATGCGGGCACTGGCTTTTTCCGGCCCGGAAAAGGGCCGGGACGCAGCCAAATGTAGAAAGCGGGGCATCGTTGCTTCGTTTACTTTCGCCGGAACATGGCCTCGCGCTTTGCCGACCTGCCCATCCGGACCAAGTTCCTGGTCACCCTCGGCATTCCGGTGCTCGGCCTGGTCCTGCTGATCGGCAAGCAGGTGGATTCCAACCTCAAGCGCAGCGATGTGCTGGGCTACATGTCCGGCCAGGCGCGATACATGCGGGTCATTGGTGATGTGCTGAACGGTATCCAGAACGAGGGGGCTGTGACCGTGGCCACCATGGAGCAGGTGTTGCCGAACGACCATCCGCTGGAGTTGGCACGGGTCCAAAGCGATGACGCCATGAAGCGGTTGGGTGATCCGAACGTGGAGCTGGGTGAAGGGCCCTTCCCGACGGACCAGTTGCGTGAGCTGGGTGCTTTCCGCAGCCGGGTGGACAAGCGGAGCATCCCCGTGCAACAGGCCGCAGCGGCCTACCTGGCCATGGAGGCAAGCCTGCTCGGCGACATCGTGGAGGTCTCCAAGCGCGCCATCGACCTTGGCACCAACAACCAGTTGTTCGCCCACCAAAGCCTGCTGCATGCCAAGCAGGCCCTGTGCGGGATCCGCATGGATATCCTGCAAGGGTTGGCCGGTGACCCGGACCACGCGCGGATGAGTGCGTTGATCGGGCGTATGGCACTCTACGAGACCAGCATGACCCTGTTCCAACGGGACGCCTCACCCGAGGTCCTGGAGCAGTATGAGCATATTTTCCAAGGGCCTGAGGTCAATTTCCTGAAGGCGGTGATCGGCACCGTCCAGGAGAAACGGAGCTTGGAGGGCCTGGGCATCAACGCCGCGGAATGGTGGGAGGTGAGCGGTAAGGCCACCGCCCGGTTGCGCGAGGTGGAGGTGCACTCCGTCGATTCGATCATCAAGGCCAGCGGAGGCATCTCGGAGGCGGCGAGGCAGCGCCTATTCCTGGTGCTGGTGGCGTTGCTGATGGTGGTGGGCGCCGTGGTGGTGATGGCCGTGGTGATCACCCGGACCTTGCGCAGCACCATCTCGGAGGTGACCCTTGCGGCATCGGCGTTGGCCCAAGGTGACGTGCGTGCCACGGTGCACGTGAATTCCGCTGACGAGGTGGGCCAGATGGTCGGCTCCTTCAACCAGATGATCGAGGCCATCCGTTCCTTGTCCGCCAGTGCTGATGCCATCGGCAAGGGCAACTACGACACGCCGGTGCCCGTGCGCGGAGAGCAGGACGTGCTCGGGCTTTCCCTGAAGCGCATGCAGGAAAACCTGCGCGCCGCACGCGACCGCGACAAGGAGAACAACCAGGCGCTGCTGCGCGAGAAGGAAAAGCTCGAGCGGGCCAATGAGCGCATCCGCGTGCTCATCCGGGAGATCCACCACCGCGTGAAGAACAACCTGCAGGTGGTCTCCAGCATGCTCCGCCTGCAGGCCGCCAACATCCACGACGAGGAGTTGCGCCAAAGCTTCGCCCAGAGCCAGAACCGCGTGGCCTCCATGGCCCTCATCCACGAGAGGCTCTATAAGGGCGACGACCTGGCCCAGGTGGACCTATCGGCCTATATCCGCGACCTGTTCACCGAGCTGATCCAGATGAACAAGGTGGAGGAGCGTATCCGGTACCGCACCGCCATCGATCCGGACCTGGTGCTCAACCTGGACACCATGGTGCCCTTGGGGTTGATCCTGAACGAACTGATCACCAACTCCTTCAAGCACGCCTTCATCGGGAGGCAGGATGGGTTCATCAACCTGCGCATCCACCGAGTGGAAAACGGCGCCTTCGACCTCCACTACAGCGATGACGGGAAGGGCATTCCCGCAGACCGGCAGGGTGACCATACCGGTACGCTGGGACGCAGCCTTATCGACAGCCTGGTGGAGCAGCTCAACGGCTTCATCACCATGGAATCCGACGCCACGGGAACGCGGTACCACATCCGGTTCCAAGCCCTGCGGTAGGGGTGCCTCAGATAAGAAGAAACGCTTGCTCAGCCCTCGGCCAGCGCCGCTTCCACCTCCTCGCTCAGCTCCATGTTGTGGTACACGGCGTTCACGTCGTCGTCTTCCTCCAACATGTCGACCAAGCGCATCACGTTGCGGGCGGTCTCCAGCCCCACAGGCATGGTGCTGAGCGGGAAGCGCTTCAGTTCGGCGCTCTTCGGGGTGATCTTCAGTTCCTCCAGCTTCTGCTGCATGGCACCGAACTCGGTGTAGGGGGCCAGGATCACGTAGCCCTCCTCGTCGTGCACCACATCCTCGGCACCGGCATCGATGCAGGCCATCTCGAACTCATCGCCGTCCAGACCGTTCAGCGCGGCCTCCTCCACGATGAATTCCGCCTTGCGGTCGAATACGTGCGCCAGCGATCCGCTATTCCCCAGGTTTCCCTCGCACTTGTTGAAGAAGCTCCGCACGTTGGCCACCGTGCGCGTGGGGTTGTTGGTGGCCGTCTCCACGAAGATGGCCACGCCACCGGGCGCGTAGCCCTCGTAGTTCATCTCCGTGAAGTCCGCCTCGGCGCCGCCTGCTGCCTTCTTGATCGCCCGGTCGATGTTGTCCTTGGGCATGTTCATGCCCTTGGCGTTCTGGATGGCCACCTTCAGGCGGTGGTTGGCATCGGGGTTGGGGCCGCCGGCCTTCACGGCCATGGAAATTTCCTTGCCGATGCGGGTGAAGAGCTTGCTCAACTTGGCGTTGCGTGCGAAGATCTTGTGCTTGCGTTTCTCGAAGATGCGGCCCATGGTCTGTTGCGTGCTGGCGGTGGACGCCGCGTCCGGTCGGCGGCGGGTCGCGAAATTAAGCAGGGCCGCCCTTTCGGACGGCCCTGCACGGGCGGTTGCGAACTGTTTCCCCTCGTCGCGGTGCCCGGATCTTCCTAGAAACCTACCAGCGTGAGCCCGATGTTGAGCGGGATCAGCTCGGGGGCGGCGCCTTCCTCGAACAAGGGCGTCAGCCCGTATTCGGCGAAGAGGTTCAGCGAGCCGAAGCCGATCTGCGCGCGCGCGGCCAGGCGGTAGGGCAGCAGGTTATAGCCATCCTTGCTGCGCTGCTTCACGCGATCGCCGTCCAGCCTGTACTTCTGCTTGTACATCGTGTCGAAGTACCAGCTGCCCACCACGCCGGCCGCCAGGTGGAAGTTGTTCTTCCGGCTGAAGTACCAGCCGGGATTCTTGGCCAGTTCCCCGGCGTTGGCCGGCAGTTTTGCCCGCTTGGAATTGAATTCCAGCATCAACGGGAGGCGGAGGCCGATCTGCCGCAGCTTGTTCTTGTCCAGCACCGGCGTTTCCATCGGAACGGCCCAGGTGCTGTCGCCGTTGGCCATGAGCGTGTTGTTCTCGCTGAAGAGGTAGTTGGTGAACTCCACGCCCAAACCCGTGAACAGGCCCGCGTGGTGGCTGCCGAACTCCACCTTTTGCTCCATGAAGTTGATGGCGAAGAAGCGGCTGCGTCCGTTGTTCAACTGCAGTGGCCCGCTCTCCGGCCCGTCGCCGATGCGGCCGTCCGGGGCGATGAAGGTGTTGACCCCCAGCTCCAGCCCGGCCCAGTGGGTGAATTGGTTGCGGCGCTCCTGCCGCAGATCCTTCAACCTTTGCTCGAAGCGCTCCGTGGTGTCCATGTCCGTGCGCATCGTGGTGATCACGCGGATCTCCTTGCGCTTGGTCATCAGGCGCAGCGTATCGGGCTCGTCCTTCTTCCGCGTGGTGTCCGTGTTCTCCACACCCACCTTGAGCCCGCCGGAGCCTGCGCTGACGTAGATGGCGTGGTTCTTCTTCACGGTGGCACTGTCGGTGGCCAGGCTGTCCTGCTGGGCCATCGCCATCATCGGGGCCAGCAGCAGGGGCAGGAGGGAAAGGCGCTTCATTGCTCGGTTGCTTTTCGGTGTGACGGGCAACCTCAAGGTTGGTTACAGCTGCAGGCGGATTTCAATGGGCCTCGGGCTTGAAGATGAAACGGACATGCGTGGTCTGCCAGATCCCCGAAGGGTTCTCGGCCACGTGCACACGGCCGAGCTTCTCCAGCACATATTCGCGCAGCTCCGCGTTCGCCGACACGGCGCTCAGTACCACGATACGCCCCTCCATGTTCACCACGAAGGCCACATCCACCTGGCCGTAAAGCTGGCCGTCATCGTCCAGGGGATAGATCACGTGGCGATCGATCTGGTGTTCAACCTGCCGAAGCAGCCGCGAGGAATTCACGGTGGAAGCGGTCAGGGGTGAGCCGGGGCCGGCGGCTTGGGCTGCGGAGAGCAACAAGCACGCGGCGAGCATGAGGGTGGACCGAAGTGCGAAGGTTTCCATGGCGCTGGTTATTGTGGCCGGTGGGCCGGTGTTTGGCCATATGACCTCGTTCCCGGCTGGTTTGTTACATCATCCGTGATGAACGGCGCGAGCTTCATGATGGCCGGTTCCAGGGGTGTAACTTTCAATCCCGCCGACCGTCACACCGGAAAGCACCTCCCGTGGAGATCGCTGAATACAACCAGGCCGTGGACCGGTATGCCGATGGCATCTTCCGGTTTGCCGTGAAGCACCTGCGAGACACCGAGCAGGCCAAGGACGTGGTGCAGGAAAGCTTCGCACGGCTTTGGCAGCGCGTGGAGGAGGTGGACGGTGCCAAGGCCCGCAGCTATCTCTTCACCACCGCGCACCACCTGATGGTGGATACGGTAAGGGTGGCGGCCAAAAGCACCCCGATCGAAACGCGCCATGAGCGCCTTGCCGGAAGCAGCCTGCCGCATCCGGACCTCAAGGAAGTGATCGATGCGGCGCTGGCGGAACTGCCGCCCATCCAGCGCAGCGTGGTGCTGCTCCGCGACCTGGAGGGATACAGCTATGAGGAGATCGCCGAGACCACCGGGCTGAACCTTCCCCAAGTGAAGGTGTACATCTACCGCGGACGCACGGCCCTGAAGAATTTCATCGGCAGCTTGGAGAACGTGCTATGAAACCCGACCTGCACAACTACGAGGCTTGGCTCCTGGACCGCCTGGAGGGCCGGTTGGACCCCGCACAGGTCGCGGCCTTGGAAGAGTTCCTGCGCATGCATCCGGAGCTGGACCCCGGCGATGGGCCGCTTCCTTCCATCCAATCTGGCGGGGAAGTGTTTGATGGAAAACAGGACCTGTACAAGCAGGTTCCCCCGGTGGGTGAACCGAACGGCGCCAACCTGGACGAATGGCTCGCGGCGCGCCTGGAGAACGACCTGGCCCGGCCCCAGTTGCTGGCCTTGGACCGCTACCTGTACGAGCATCCCGAAGCCGGGCGTATGGCCGCCTTGATGGCCAAGGCCAAAGTGCCTGTGGATGCCGTGCAATACCCCGGAAGGGAGAGCCTGAAGCGGCAGCTGCCACCCACGGGAATGCCCGACTCCCAGCGCCTCACCGATTTCCTCATTGCGGAAATGGAGGGCGACCTGGACCCCGGCCAAGTGCTGGCGTTGGAAAAGCTCCTGGCCGCCGATCCGCACGCTGCCCGCGAACGGGCCTTGGTGCGGGCCGCCAAAGTGCAGGCCATGCCCATGCACTTCCCGGCCAAGGAAAGCCTGAAACGAAAGACCGGCCGCGTGGTGCCGTTGTGGACACGCTATGCCGCTGCCGCCAGCGTGCTGCTGTTGCTGGGGGTTGGGGCGTGGTACCTGCGCCACCGCCCGGACGAGGCCCTTCCCATGGCCCAGGCGAAGCCGGTGCCCGGCGCGCCGAAACCCGCGGAAGTGATCGTTGCTCCCGCTACCTCCCAGCCGAAGGAAACGATCGTTGAGGTTCCCGAAGCAATGGCCCGCACGACGGCACCACAGGCTGCAAAGCCGATGGCAGGCACGAAGGAAGCGGCCAAACCAACACACGGCGTGGAAGACAAGGCAAACACATCCACCGCGAAGCCCGTTTCACCCGAACGGCCCACACCCAACCATCCCGCTCCCGCAGTGGATACGGAACCCGCCTTGGCCGTTCACCATGAGGGCCAGCCCTCGGAACCGCCCCCCGCGCCGAACGAGGCCGCCTCCGTGGCAGGCACCACACGGCCAACCGCAGTGCCGCAGGCGGGCAACAGCCAAACGTTGGGCGAGTTCATGGCCAATGTGGTCCGCAACAAGGTGCTCGATGAGCCGGCCCGCCAGGCGACATTGGATGGCGGCGATGCCTGGGCCATGGCCGACAAGGCCTTGCAGACCGTGAGCAACGGCCGGGCCGGCATCAAGGTGCAGAACGGCGCGGGCCGCGACCGGTTCAAGTTCCGGATCGGCCGTCATTTCAGCATCAGCGCCAGCACCGGCCACTGATCGATCGCGGATTAATTCCGGCGCTTGCTACCTTGTGGCGCACCGGAAGCCTCGTCCGGTCCATCGCCGCCAGCGCGCGGTGCGGACGCCGGAGGCTTCGGAATCGATCATCGACCAGCCTTCAGAACCGGAATGACCATGAAACGTACAGACAGAAAGACCTTCGGTACCCTTATCCTCATTGGCGGTTTCCTCGTGTTCAGTGCCTTTGCCGCACCGGCACCCAAGGATCCGCCGAACAAGAACAATTTGAAGGTACTGCCCAAGGACATCTCCCATGATGACCTGATGGCCATCATGCACGGCTTCGAGGATGACCTGAACTTCTCCTGCGGCGATTGCCACGCCAAGTCGGCCACCAAGCCGGGCAAGCTCGATTTTGCTTCGGACGACCATCCGCACAAGGAGGTGACCCGCGAGATGATGCGCATGGTGAGCCGGATCAACAAGAAGGAGTTCGGCATCAAGGGGGCCTTCACGCCGAACTATGTGAACAAGACCTTCAAGGTCTCGTGCTACACCTGCCACCACGGCCAGGCCGAGCCGGCCAACAAGGCTCCGGCCAACGAAAAGCACTGAACGGCGGTAAGATGCCGCAGCCAGGGGAAGGCTCCCCCGGCTGCGGCACTTGAACCGGGTTGCACGGGGCGATCAAGCTGCGTAGGTCGCTCCCAGGGGCTCTCTCCCAATCAATGCACCTCCACCCTTCCGCGCATCACCACATGGATGCTACAGAAGTAATAGGCGGTGGAGTCGGCCACCAATTTCCAGCTGTCCCCGGGATGCAACGGACCGGAGGTCCAGGCACTGTCGGGGAGTGCCGTCACATCATGGTCCACCACATCGCTGTTGGTGAACACCACGGTGTCGCCGCGGTTCACCGTCAACGTTTCGGGATCGAACTTCATCTGTGCGATGGTCACGGCCGCAGTGGTCGGCACACGGGCAGTGGCCGGTACCGGCGCGGGTGCCTTCGCCTCCTCGGGCGCGCCGCATGCCGCGAGGATCAGCACGCCGGCCGCGAGGACCAGCGCGATGCCATTATCTGACCAGCGCATCATTTCTTCGAGGCGAATTGCTGCTGCACCATTTTGGCGTGTGCGAGGTGGGCTTCCAGCACAGGGGCGATGGTGACGAACAATTTCTTCAGCTCGGCATTCTGCGTTTGGGGGATCAGCACCGTCTTCACGGCGTTGATCACGGCCTCGTGATAGGCCACTTCGTTGTCGATGTAGGCCTTATCGAAGGCGGCACCGGAGAGCGACTTAAGGTTCTGGGTAGTCTTGGCCGAACCCTCCATCAGCGACTTGCTCATGGCATTGTCCTTGGGTGTTACGCCAAGTTTGGCGGCCAGGTCGCTGGCTTGCTTGATCACGCCCTCGTGGTCCTTGATCATGGTCTCCGCGAAGTGGCGTATGTCCTTGTTCTTGGATTTTTCCAGGCAGAGCTTTCCGTAGTTCACGTCGATCTGGTTGGCGGTGACGCCCACGTGGGCGATCTCCGGGTCGTTGAGCTTGAGGGTGGATTGGGCGAAGGCTCCCATCGAAAGGAAGGAAACCACGGCAAGCACGGCAGCGCCGCGCTTCATTTGGGTTTGCATGGTGTTCATGATGTTGTCGGATTTGTGACGTGCATTGGATGAAGCACGCCTTCAGAGGTTACAAACAACACGTATGGCGGTATGTTCGCCTTGGGTCCCGTTGTACCAGCCTACTTGGCTTGGCTGAAATGAGGCCGTTGATTGAATCTGCGATTCCGGCTCTCCAATAGGCTTGCCTTGCCATGGGTAGGCGAAGATCCGAAGCAGATAGGCTGAGTAGAGGCGAGCTGCAGGACGCGGTGCCTGAGCATCCGAGCAGGGATTACTGGATCGTCAGTCCGAGCATAATCTGGACTGTCCGTCCGAGCAAAGGCGAAGCGACGAGCCGCAGGACGCATCGCGTCCGAGGATCCGAAGCTGGATCGTCAGGCTGATCGAAGCTGGATCGTCAGTCCGAGCGAAGCCGAGGACTCAATCCAGCTTCAGCACCGCCAAAAACGCCTGCTGTGGGATCTCCACTGAGCCCACTTGCCGCATCCGCTTCTTCCCCTCCTTCTGCTTCTCCAGCAGCTTGCGCTTGCGGCTGATGTCGCCGCCGTAGCACTTGGCCGTCACGTCCTTGCGCAGGGCCTTCACGGTCTCGCGGGCAATGATCTTCGCGCCGATGGCCGCCTGCACGGGGATCTCGAACTGCTGGCGCGGCAGCAGTTCCTTCAGTTTGGCGCACATCTTCCGGCCCAGCTCCACGGCGTGGTCGCGGTGGATCAATGTGCTCAAGGCGTCCACCTTTTCGCCGTTCAGCAGGATGTCCAGCTTGATCAGGTCGCTTTCCTTCTTGCCGATGGGGTGATAATCGAAGCTGGCGTAGCCGCGGCTGATGCTCTTGAGCTTGTCGTAGAAATCGAAGACCACCTCGCCCAGCGGCATCTCGAAGGTGAGTTCCACCCGGTCCGTGGTGAGGTAGGTTTGGTTGGTGAGCATGCCCCGCTTCTCGATGCAGAGCGTCATGATGGCCCCGGTGTATTCGGCCTTGGTGATCACCTGTGCCTTGATGTACGGCTCTTGGATGGACTCGATCTTCATCACCTCCGGCAGCTCGCTCGGGTTGTGCACCTCGATCACTTCGCCCTTGGAGGTGGTTACCGTGTAGCTCACGTTGGGCACGGTGGTGATCACCGTCATGTTGAACTCGCGCTCCAGCCGCTCCTGGATGATCTCCATGTGCAGCAGGCCCAGGAAGCCGCAGCGGAAACCGAAGCCCAGCGCGGCGCTGCTCTCGGGCGTCCAGGTGAGGCTGGCGTCGTTCAGCTTCAGCTTTTCCATGGCGTCGCGCAGTTCCTCGTACTCCTCGGTGTCCACCGGGAAGATGCCCGCCCACACCATCGGCTTCACATCCTCGAAACCGTGGATGGCCTCGCTGCAAGGCCGCTCCAGGTGCGTGATGGTGTCGCCCACCTTCACCTCGCTGGCCATCTTGATGCCGCTGATGATGTAGCCCACATCGCCGGCGCTGAGCTGCGGCTTGGGCAGCAGGTCCATCTTCAGCACGCCGATCTCGTCCGCATCGTAGGCCACGCCGGTGTTGAAGAACTTCACCTTGTCGCCCTTGCGGATGGTGCCGTTCATCACGCGGAAATAGGCGATGATGCCGCGGAAGCTGTTGAACACGCTGTCGAAGATCAACGCCTGCAGCGGGGCCTGGGGATCGCCCTTGGGCGCGGGGATGCGGTGCACGATCTCCTCCAGTACCTTGTCCACGCCCAGGCCGGTCTTGCCGCTGGCAGCCAGGATCTCCTCGCGCTTGCAGCCCAGCAGGTCCACGATCTGGTCCTTCACCTCCTCGGGGTTGGCGCTGGGAAGGTCCATCTTGTTGATGATGGGGATGATCTCCAGGTCATGCTCCAGCGCCAGGTACAGGTTGCTGATGGTCTGCGCCTGGATCCCCTGCGTGGCGTCCACGATCAGCAGCGCCCCTTCGCACGCGGCGATGCTGCGGCTCACCTCGTAGCTGAAGTCCACGTGGCCCGGCGTGTCGATCAGGTTCAGCAGGTATTTCTTGCCGCCCAGCTCGTAGTTCATCTGGATGGCCTTGCTCTTGATCGTGATGCCGCGCTCACGCTCCAGGTCCATGTCGTCCAGGTTCTGCTCCTGCATGTCCCGGTCGGAGATGGTGCCGGTCATCTGCAGCAGGCGGTCGGCCAGCGTGCTCTTGCCGTGGTCGATGTGGGCGATGATGCAGAAGTTGCGGATGTGGTCCATGGAATGTCTTGCCGGGGCGGAAAAAGGTCCGCGAAGGTACTGCCGGGGCCGAAGTGCCGGACACGGGGCCCCCGGGCAATTTCCGGCAGTGCTTCCACGGCCCCGCCTAATTTCGCGCCACCGCATGAAAGCCCCCGTCCGCACCACCGTTACCGCCGCGCTGCCCTACGCCAACGGCCCGCTCCATATCGGCCACATCGCGGGGGCCTACCTGCCGGCCGACATCTACGTGCGCAACCTGCGGGCACGCGGCAAGGAGGTGCTCTTCATCTGTGGCAGCGATGAGCACGGCGCCGCCATCACCCTGCGCGCCCTGAAGGAAGGCACCACCCCGCAGGCCATCGTGGACAAGTACCACGCCATCATCGACAAGGCCTTCGCCGACCTCGGCATCGCCTTCGACATCTACCACCGCACCAGCAGTGAACTGCACCGAAAGACCTCGCAGGACTTCTTCCTGCAGCTGCACGCCAACGGCGCCTTCACCGAGCAGACCGAGGAGCAGTACTACGACACCCAGGCCAAGCAATTCCTCGCCGACCGCTACATCACCGGCACCTGCCCCAAGTGCGGCAATCCCGGCGCCTACGGCGACCAGTGCGAGAAATGCGGCAGCGCCCTCAGCCCCAAGGAGCTCATCGACCCCAAGAGCACCCTCACCGGCACCACGCCGGAGCTGCGCCCCACCAAACACTGGTACCTGCCCATGGAGCGCAGCCAGGAGTGGATGACGCAGTGGATCAACACCGGCCTGCTGGACGGCGCCCCGCAGCACGACCCCGCCGAATGGAAGCCGCAGGTGCTGGGCCAGTGCAACAGCTGGCTGAAGGAAGGCCTGCGCCCCCGCGCCATGACGCGCGACCTGGACTGGGGCGTGCCCGTGCCGCTGCCCGGCGCCGACGGCAAGGTGCTTTACGTCTGGCTGGATGCCCCCATCGGCTACATCAGCGCCACCAAGCAATGGGCCGCCGACCACGGCACCGATTGGGAGAAATGGTGGAAGGCTGACGACACGCGCCTGCTGCACTTCATCGGCAAGGACAACATCGTCTTCCACGCCATCATCTTCCCCATCCTGCTGAAGCAGCACGGCGAATTCATCCTGCCGCAGAACGTGCCCGCCAACGAATTCCTCAACCTGGAAGGGCAGAAGCTGAGCACCAGCCGCAACTGGGCCGTGTGGGCGCACGAATACCTGGAGCGCTGGCCCGGCCGCCAGGATGAGCTGCGCTACGCCCTGGCCACCATCCTGCCGGAGTTCCGCGACAGCGAGTTCACGTGGAAGGACTTCCAAGACAAGAACAACAACGAGCTGGTGGCCATCGTCGGCAATTTCGTGCAGCGCGTGCTGGTGCTCACCAACAAGTACTACGGCGGCAAGGTGCCCGGGCCGGCCGCCTCCAACGCCGCACAGGGCGAGCAGGACACCGTGCTCTGGGCCGAGCTGGCGGGCATCCCCGCCAAGGTGGCCGCGGAGATCGACAAGTTCCGCTTCCGCGATGCGCTGGCCAGCGCCATGAACGCCGCGCGCCTCGGCAACAAGTACCTCACCGACACCGAGCCGTGGAAGCTGGAGAAGAGCGACCCGGACCGCGTGCGCACCGTGCTCTTCAACGGCCTGCGCATCACCGCCGCGCTCAGCGTGCTGCTGGAGCCCTTCATGCCCTTCACCGCGGAAAAGCTGCGCCGCATGCTCGGCATCGGCAAGCTGGGCTGGGACGAGGCCTTCCGCGAAGGCGTGATCCAGCCCGGCGCGGCCGTGGGCAAGCCGGAGCACCTCTTCAAGCCCATCACGGATGCGGAGATCGCCGCGGAGACCGATCGCCTGAAGGCCAACGCACCTGTTGCGCCGCCGGCGGAACCGGCAGAGCCCAAGGCCAAGGAAGCCAAGCCGTTGATCGCCTTCGACGACTTCGCCAAGATGGACATCCGCACGGGCGTCATCCGCGCGGCGGAGCGGGTGCCCAAGGCCGACAAGCTGCTGAAGCTCGCCATCGACGTGGGCGAGGCCGCCCCGCGCACCATCATCAGCGGCATCGCGCAGCACTTCGCGCCGGAGCAGCTGCCCGGTCAGCAGGTGGTGGTGCTCTGCAACCTGGAACCCCGCAAGATGCGCGGCGTGGAAAGCCAGGGCATGGTGCTGATGACCGAGGATGCCGATGGACACTTGCGTTTCGTGCAGCCCACCGAAGCCGTGCCGCCAGGAAGCGAGGTGCGGTGAAGTGCGGGGGAGGTCCGCCTTCGCCAAGGCTTCGGCGTGACGGGTAGACAGAAGCAATTGGTGGTTCTCAGCATGCGGCTTGTGGCTCACAACCCGTCAACTCGCAACCCGTGAACCCGTCAACCCGTCCAGATTGTCGAAGTGTTCCGCGTGGGAAGGCCCAAGCGCTTGGCAGGCGGGCCACTTGCGACTTGAAGCATTTCAACACATGCGCTTAAAAGTGACGGCTCGCCAGTGTGTGACCAGCCCACTTGATGACGCATTGCCTCCCTCACGGAACTTTCAATCCCTGCATGAGCATTCATTCTCTTTCCTATATTCGGCACGATGGAACCGCGTAGCGCCCTTGGAATGAAGCTGAACGCAGGGCGCAGGGCGCAGGGCGCAGGGCGCAGGGCGCAGGGCGCAGGGCGCAGATAAGGGTACAGCCAAGAAAGGTAGTTCTGCCGGTAGGGTGCAAATGTGCCCCACCGGCTTTTTTATTGTGCCACCTTCCAACACTCCAGACCATGGAAACCGCACCACCCTTTGAGGTATAGGTGCCGTGTGCCTTGGCGCACGGTGTTCGCCGCATGGCGAACGGCCCCTCCCGGCCGCCGCAAGGGAAGACATGCATGCGTGCTGATCGCACGGTGCATCGTATTTTCATGGACCGGAACGATGCCACCCTGAGCTTGCTGAAGGGTGCTCCGGCCAATACGAACGAACGATGACCTCCCGCACAATGAACCTCCGGTGGCTGGGCGCGGGCCTTGGCCTGCTGCTCGGCTGCCTGGGGTTTGTTGCCAACCTCCGCTGCGACGCGCAGAATTTGGTGCCCAACCCGGGGTTTGAGGAGTACGACACTTGCCAAGCGGACGAATTCGGGGTGAATGGCCCTATCTCTTGGTTCCGCACCAATGGAACCCCCGACTATCTGCAAAGCTGTTTGCCCTATGGGCACTTCCAAAGTCTGCCTATGAATTTCTTCACCTACCAGGAGCCTTTCGAGGGGGCCTCTTGCGCGGGTGTGTACACCTACTGGCAGAATGGCCAAACGGAGTATCGTGAATGGATCATGGCACCTTTGCTGGAACCCATGGTGGTAGGCCAGACCTACTACTGCAGCCTTCAGGCGAATGCTGCATTCGGGGGTAACCATACCTATCCGCAGCATTGGCTGGCCAACGACAAGGTGG
>JAHDVX010000007.1 GCA_023382455.1 Flavobacteriales bacterium | reverse complement strand
GGGATAGAAGCAATTGAGTAAAGGGCACGAGCGGAGGACGCTCGCGCCAGAGTGGGGCTAGTGAGCGAGGTCACTTTGTCCGTCGTGACCGCTTGGTATGCCAACATCAAACTCACTAATCAGACCATAGCAATACACGGCTATCCCAGGGCTGGCGGTGGCGGACTTAGTATGGGAGTTAACGGTGAACGAACCGTTGGATTGGACTATCACACGATGAGGCTGGGCGGGCGAAAGACAGGGCGAGACATGATGTTGCCCCATATTGATCTGAACCAACTTGGTATCAAACACTTCCCATGGAAGCAGTTGGACAAGTTCAAACGAGGGCTTTACTGAACACATGATGTACTCACAAGAGTTGGTCCAGGTCGTTGATCATCTGCTGGATCGAGCAGAGAAAGGACTTCTCCAACGTGAGGAGTTCTACCAACTGTGGCCTGGGGATGAAAAAAGTTCTGACCCCTTCTTGGAGCAGCTTTTTGAAGACTTGGAGAGTGCGATAGAACACTTGCCTGGTAGCCTTCTATCTGGGAAGGTGAACCTATCTCGATGGCGATCATCTAGCGATTACCGCCACATAGTTGCGGATCGACAGGTATTATCCAAGCTCGGCGTAGAGAGCAGTGTGGTCTTATTGGAGAAGCGCAGGAGGCTCTTGTCAGCCGGGCTACTTCCACGAGAACCCCGGAATGAAGGCTTCTAAATTTCGAAGTGGCGGGTTTTGAAGAAGGATCATGGCAACAGCTATCTTCACCACGGATGTCAAGGGTCGGGGGCATAGGACGGCTTGACCCGGTGGCGGACCGCTACAGGAGCGGATACACCTATGACGCCAACGGCAACATCCAAACGGTGATCCGCCACGATGCCGACGGCCACCCGTACGATGCCATAACTGGCGCGAGCTTGTAGCTCGTGCCAAAACTCGCGGAGCGTCACGCTCGTGCGTTACCCCCGCCCCGCTCCCGACAGTGTTCCCGGCCCGACCGAAAGGTGAGTTCGTAACAGGAATGGGCCGGGCGCCCATCGGATCGGAGGTGGTTTTGACTTCCGTCAGTTCGCCTTCCGTGGATCGCATTCTATCTTCGCGCCGCTGATGATCCCCTGCTCTCAAGGCCGGGGTTAAAAGGGAACCAGGTGCGAATCCTGGGCTTTTCCTGAAGCTGTAAGCCCGTGCACGAACCGGCACGAAGCCACTGTCCACCGGAAGGAGGATGGGAAGGCGCCGGGGAGAATGGGTGAGCCAGAAGACCTGTCACCAGCGCACGTGGAGTTTGCTTCCAGGAGTGAGGCAAGCCCGAAGCGCAAGGCGCCTGCGCGATCGGTCCTTCATCCTGGAAGCTGTTTTACGAACAGCGAATTCAAAAAAAACGACCGGATGAAGAACGTTTTCACTACCCTTTCCGCTTTCGCCCTGCTGGCCTCGGCCAATGTGCAGGCACAAACCTTCGATGCCTCCCAAGTGCAGTTCTGGGTGGGCAGCGGCCCTGACAGCACCGTGCTGGTGATCGACTTCCAGGACAGCACGGAGCATCCCAGCCTTGCGTGGGGCTTCCTGCATGGCACCGGCGCCACTGCCGAGGACATGCTCAACGCCATCGACGCGGCCGACCCGGGACTCACGGTGGAGATCACCAGCGGATTCCTCAACAGCGTCACCTACGGCAGCCATGCCGGCATCGGTGGCTCCCCCAACTGGTGGAGCACGTGGAGCGGGCCTTCCTTCGATGGGATGGTCTCCAACATGGGCATCAGCGAGGTGCTCAGCAACGGCAGCTGGTTCGGTTGCTCCTACACCGATTTCAACCCGGCGCTGGAGCCCACCACGCCCGTGGCCGCCGCGGATCCCTCCGCCTTCACCTTCGCCGATGTGGAGATCTGGGCGGGCAGCGGCCCGGACAGCACGGTGCTGGTGGTCGACTTCCAGGATGGCACCGCCACCTCATCCTTTGCTTGGGGCTTCCTGCATGAAGCGGGTGCCACCGGCGAGGATCTGCTCTCGGCCATCGCCGCGGCCGATCCCTCGTTCGCGCCGGTGGTGAATGGTGGCTTCCTCAGCGACCTCACCTATGGCGCCTATGCCGGCATCGGCGGCCAGCCCGATTGGTGGAGCACGTGGAGCGCGACCAGCCTGAACGATTGGACCATGAACATGGGCCTTTCCACGGCACTGGGCGCCAATGATTTCTTCGGTCTCTCCTACACCGACTTCAACCCGGCCTTGGCCCCGGGAACACCCGTGGCCGCCTCCATTCCCACGGCCATTGCGGAGGCGGGGCACCGCGGTATGCACGTGTGGCCGCAGCCGGCCACCGATATCCTGCACATCGCCCATGTGGACGGCACGCAGCCGCTGGAGGTGTTCAACCTGGCCGGTACGCTGGTGCACCGCGGAATGCTGAACGGTGCGGGCCACACCTTGGACGTGTCCGCCTGGCCCGCGGGCCTGTATGTGCTGAGCGTGGGCCAGGTGCGCCAAGTGGTCGCGGTGCATTGACCAGCGCCCCAAGGCTCTGATGATGCACGTCCGCGTCCGGCTGCTGGTGGGCCTCCTGCTGTACCCGGGCCTGGCGTTGCAGGCCCAGGACATGCTGGACAGCCTGCAGCTGGACGCGGTCACCATCAGCGCATCACGCGGGGTGCTCTTCGACGCGGGCGTGAAGGTGCAGGCCATCGACAGTGCCACGCTGGCGCGCTACAGGGACAGGGACCTCGGTGAGCTGCTGCGCGATGCCAGCCCCGTCTTCGTGAAGAGCTACGGCATGGGCAGCCTGGCCACCACGTCCTTCCGTGGGGGCGGTGCTTCCCATACCGCCGTGCTTTGGAACGGCTTCAACCTGGGCAGCCCGCAGAACGGCCAACTGGACCTGTCGCTGGTGCCCGGTGGATTGGCGGACGAGGTGACGGTGCAGTACGGCGGGTCAGCGGCGCTTTGGGGCAGCGGTGCCGTGGGCGGCGCGGTGCTCCTGCGATCCGGCACCTCCTTCGGGGGTGGCCTGTCGGCGGAGGCCGGGGCATCCTTCGGCAGCTTCGGCGACCTGCGCCAGCAGGCCGGCGCGGGCTACAGCAACGATCGCCTGGCGTTCACGGTCCGGGGGTACCGTGCCGAGGCGGAGAATGATTTCCCGTACCAGGTCCGGTTGAACGGATCGGACGCCGAGCGCCGCCAGCAGAACGCAGGCTTGCTGGTACAGGGCCTTGTGGCCGGCACGGCCTGGCGCATCAATCCCCGGCAGCAACTGAAGGTGGACGCCTGGTTCGCCGATGCGGAGCGGCAGGTGCCGCCCACGCCCGTGCAAGGCGCCGGCAGCGACCACCAGCACGACCGCGCCTTGCGGGCCACCTCCGAATGGCGGCGCACCGGCAACAAGGCCACCAGCTTCGTGCGCGGCGCCTGGTTCGACGAGGAGCTGTGGTGGTACGGCCAAGGTGCCGATAGCGCGGCCTACAGCCGGGCGCGCACGGCCATTGCCGAGGGGGAGATGCGCATGCGCGCGGGTGAACGCCACTTGTTCGGTGCGGGCCTGCACGGCACGTACACAGCGGCAGGGTCCGACGGTTACCGGGAAGGCCGGAGCCAGGACCGGGGTGCACTCTTCGCTTCGTACCGGTTCCGCTCCATCGGTCGCCGTTTCCTGGCCACGGCCGCAGTGCGGCAGGAATGGGCGGACGGCGTCCCGGTGCCCTTCACCTGGTCCCTCGGCGGGGAGTACCGTTTCCTGCGGCTGTTCACCGCCAAGGCCAATGCATCGCGGCTGTATCGCCTGCCCACGCTCAACGACCTGTATTGGATCCCCGGCGGCAACCCGGAGCTGCTGGCCGAGCAGGGCTATGCCGGCGAGCTCGGCCTGTTGGCCCGGCATGCCGGCCGGAAGGGGACCACGCTGGAGGCCGGGATCACCGGGTACCGGCGGGTCATGGACAACTGGATCATCTGGCTGCCGGCGGGCAACTACTGGAGCCCGCAGAACCTGATGGAAGTATGGAGCCGTGGCATCGAATTCCATGGCGAGGCAGGGTGGCGCATGGGGCGCACGCGTGCCACGGTGGGTGTGATGACCAGTTACGCACGCTCCACCAACGAGCGGCCCAAGACGGCCAACGACGCCTCGGTGGGCAAGCAGCTGATCTACGTGCCCATGTACAGCGGAGGGGCAAGGGCGGGCATGGAGTGGCGCTCCTGGTGTGCGGAACTGGACGCCCACTACACCGGGTACCGGTACATCAGCACGGACAATCGCCAGTTCCTCGATCCCTACACCTTGGTGGGCGCATCACTTTCATGGCGCATCCGGGCCGGCCGCGGATGCATGCTGAGCGTGCTCCTGCAAGGCGCCAACCTACTGGATGCATCCTACCAGGTGATGCTCAACCGCCCCATGCCGCCGCGCCATTTCCGCGCCGGCATCCGCATGCAGTTCAACCAACCCCGGCGTGCAGGCCCGGCAGAACCGGCCGCCCACGCACAAACCGCTGACGAATGAATAACGTGAAACGCGTGTTCCCTTTCCTGTTGGCCACGTTGCTGATCCTGGCCGGCTGCAAGAAGGACAAGCCCGAGGAACCGTTGCCAGGCACGGGCGGAACTGGGGCCGGCCGTGGGGTCTACATCACGAACGAGGGCAACTTCCAATGGGGCAATGCCACCGTGAGCTACTATGACATCGCCACGGGCATGGTCACGGAGGACCTCTTTCAACCCGCGAACGGAGCACCCATGGGCGACGTGTGCCAATCCATGTACCTGCATGACGGCAAGGCCTACGTGGTGGTGAACAACTCCGGCAAGGTGGTGGTGGTGGATCCCTCCACCTTCGTGCAAAGCGCGGTGATCACCGGCTTTCAATCGCCGCGCTACTTCCTGCCCGTGGGCAATGGCAAGGCCTATGTCACGGACTACTATGCCGGAAGCATCGCCGTGGTGGACCTGGCGACAAATTCCATTTCGGGCCAGATCCCCAGCTCGGGCACCACACAGGAGTTGCTGTTGCACGGAGGCAAGGCGTACGTGACCAATGAGACGCGTGGCGAGGTGCACGTGATCGATGTGGCCACCGATGCCCTGGTGGACACCATTGTGGTGAGCAAGGGCGCCAACTCCATCGTCCAGGATGCGGCCGGCAAGCTGTGGGTGGCCTGCTCCGGCGGTGGAGGCACCCCGCCCGCATTGGTGCGCATCGATCCATTGGCGAATGCGGTGGAGGCCACCTTCCCCTTCGCCGCCGGTGCGGCCAATCCCTGGCGCCTGTGCATCAACGGCGAGGGCGACAAGCTGTACTTCCTGAAGGGAGGGGTGTACCGCATGGCCATCGGCGATACCGTGGCACCAGCCTCCGCCTTCATCCCGGCCGATGGGCGCAACCTTTACGCGTTGGGCATCGACCCGGAGGATGGCACCATTTTCCTCGGGGATGCGGTGGACTATGTGCAACAGGGCGTGATCTACCGCTACGGGCCAGGCGGGAACGAACTGGGCACCTTCCAGGTGGGCACGATCCCGGGGAGCTTCTGCTTCCGTTGACGGCCGGCAGGCTTCGGGGCTCATCGCGCTGGCCCTTTAAGCTTGGATTTCAACTACATTGCATCGTCATCAGCCGGCCCGGACCGGCTGCTGACGGTTACAACCCTGCCCCCCAAACCCGCATGAAGACACCATTTCGCAAGCTCTGCCTTTTCCTGCTGGCCGCCACCGCCCTGCAATCGGCCCAGGCCCAGGATGCCCGGTCCGCGGTGGATCACTGGCTACAGGACCACCATGAAGGCCTGGGCCTGACCCGCGATGATATCCGCAACATCGAGGTGACCGATCACACCACCGGCCCCAAGGGAGTGGACCATGTGTACATCCGGCAGACGGCCCATGGCCTTCCCGTGGAAGGTGCGGTTGGCAGCTTTGCCGTGAAGGATGGCCGCGTGGTGGGTCATGGCCTGCGCCTGCAGGCGGACGTGGCCGGGCGTACGGGGGCGGCGGCACCCGGGCTCAGTGCGGTGGATGCCGTGCATGCCGTGGCAAAGGCCATGGGATACGCACTTGCCGATGTGGACGTGCGGCAGCGCAATTCGCGCACCCAATTGCTGCTGGGCCCTTCGGGGATCTCGGTGGACCCCATTCCCGCCACGCTGATGTACCAATGGATCCCCGGCCTCCGATCGATCCCCTTGGTGTGGGAGCTGGTGGTGCGGGAGCCGGGAAGCGCGCATTGGTGGCGGCTGGCCGTGGATGCACACACCGGTGAACTGGTCCGGCGAAGCGACCGGATGGTGAGCTGTTCCGTGCCTTCCTTCAGCCGGACCGAAGACCACGCTGCTTTTTCGCTGCTTCGCCCGGCACCGCCCATGGCCGCAGCGCCCCCTCCGCCTCCGGATGGCGCCAGCTACCGCGTGTTCGCCCTGCCCGTGGAAAGCCCGGTGCACGGTCCGCAAACAGTGGTGACCAACCCGGCCGACGAAACGGCATCGCCCTTCGGGTGGCACGACACCAACGGCGCACAAGGAGCGGAGTTCACCATCACACGGGGCAACAACGTGTACGCGGGGGAGGATATCGACAACGATGATGTCATCGGGTACAGCACCGATGGCGGGCCCACGCTCACTTTCGACCAGGCCTTCGCACCGCCGCAGAACCCCTCGGACTACCTCGATGCCTCCATCACCAACCTGTTCTACACCTGCAACATGCTGCACGACGTGCTGTACCACTACGGCTTCGACGAGCAAAGCGGGAACTTCCAGGAGACGAACTACACCGGCCAAGGCGATGGCTTTGATGCGGTCTACGCCCAGGCACAGGACGGCAGCGGCACCAACAACGCCAACTTCGGCACGCCGCCCGATGGCGGACCCGGCGTCATGCAGATGTACCTGTGGCGCACCAGCAACAACGACCTCTTCACGGTGAACAGCCCGGCCTCCGTGGCGGGCACATACGGCATCGAGCTCGCGGGCTTCGGCCCGTTGCTGCCCTCCACGCCCATCACGGAGGACCTGGTGCTGGTGCAGGATGATGCCGCACCGGTCTCGGACGGTTGCGAGGACCTGGTGAATGCCTCGGCCATCGCGGGCAAGATCGCCGTGGTGGACCGCGGCACCTGCACCTTCGTGAGCAAGGTGCTCCAGCTCCAGGACGCCGGTGCATTGGCCGTGGTGGTGATCAACAACGTGGGCGGCGCACCGATCACCATGGGCGGAAGCGATGACGGGGAGATCGACATTCCGGCGGTCATGGTCTCCATGGCGGACGGCCAGTTGCTGAAGGATGCCATGCTCCAAGGCGCGGTGAACGCCTCGTTGCAGGGCGCCGGTGGCGAAACCATGCGCGACTCGGACCTGGATAACGGGATCATCGCCCATGAGTACGGCCACGGCGTTTCCAACCGCCTCACCGGCGGACCCGCCAACGTGGACTGCCTGTGGAACGACGAGCAGATGGGCGAGGGCTGGAGCGACTGGATCGGCATGGTGCTCACCATGCAGCCGGGCGACCAGGCCGGCATGCCGCGCGGGGTGGGCAATTTCGTGAAGGATGAAGGGCCCGGCGGCGCCGGTATCCGTCCCGCGCCCTATTCCACGGACTTCAGCGTGAACCCATACACCTACGGCATCACCAACACGGCCCAGTTCGCCGAGACCCATGCGCTGGGCTTCGTTTGGGCCACCATGCTGTGGGAGATGACCTGGGACCTGATCGAGGAGGAGGGCTTCGACCCGGACCTGCACCACGGGACGGGCGGCAACAACATCGCCCTGCAACTGGTGATGGACGGCATGAAGCTGCAGCCCTGCTCACCCGGCTTCGTGGATGGCCGCGATGCGATCCTGCTGGCCGATTCCCTGGCGTACGGTGGTGCACATGCCTGCCTGATCTGGCACGCCTTCGCACGGCGCGGCCTCGGCCTCGGTGCCAGCCAGGGCAGCTCGTTCTCCGTGGATGACCAGGAAGAGGCGTTCGATGTGCCCGCGGCCTGCGCTTCAGTGGGCATCCCGGATACCGGCGTGCTGCCCGACAGCTTCACCCTGGCACCGGACCCCGCACATGGCAGCGTACTGCTGAAGCTGCCCGCACACTTGGCCGCCCCGGCCACGGTGCGCCTGCTGGGCATGGATGGACGCATGCACCGCGAGCTCCGGTTCCCCGGCGGCCCCCAACTGGCCATCGACCTGCAGGGCTTGTCCGCAGGCCTCTACCTCGTGCAACTGGAGGTGGATGGCAAACGGGTGCAGCAGCGGCTGGTGGTGGAGTAGGCCGGCCTCTCGCGGTTGATCCATATAGTTCCATGGGAAGGAGTGCCTCCGCTGTCCATCCGGCATTGAAGGCATTGCGTGCCCGCTTCGCCGCTGCAGCAAACCCGGTGGATGCCGCCGCGATGCGCGCCTACATGAAGGACCGCTTTCCGTTCTTCGGCATCAAGGCACCGGCGCGGCGCGCGATGCAGAAGGAGCATTGGGATGAACAAGGCCTGCCCACGCTGGGCGACCTGCCGGCGATCATGCGCTCGGCCTTTGGCCAGCCTGAACGCGAGCTGCACTACGCGGCCTTGGACCTGCTGGTGAAGCAGGCCCGGAAACTCGGGCCGCAACACCTGCCGCTGGTGGAGGAATTGATCACCACCCAAAGCTGGTGGGACACCGTGGATGCGCTCGCCGTGCACGTGGCGGGCACCGTACTGAAACGGCATCCGGAGGCGGTGGAGGAATGGAACGAACGCTGGGCGGGAAGTACAGATATGTGGCTGAACCGCACCGCTATCCTATTCCAGAACCGTTGGAAGAACGATACGGACCGCGACCTGCTCTTTGCGAACATCGACAGGCACGCCGCCAGCAAGGAGTTCTTCATCCGCAAGGCCATCGGTTGGTCCCTGCGGGAATTGGGCAAGACCGATCCCGGCGCGGTGCTCGCTTTCGTGCAGGGCAGGAAGCTCTCGCCGCTGAGCGAACGCGAGGCCGTGCGCAACCTGTGATGGCAACCGGTCAGGATGAATGGCCGGAGTATTCCATGAACGGAATGGGGCCAGGAGGTTCCTGATCGATCTTCGCATCCCATGGAAAGCCGGAAGCCAAAGGACCTGGTGCGGGAGCTGCTCTCCCTCGGGTTCAGCAAGCAACAAGTGTTCGACCAGGTGACAGCGGCGCATCCGGAGATGAAGCCCGGGCGCGTGGCCAACGCGTTGCGCAACAGGCCCACCACCTTGGCCAAGGAGCACCACGCCACCACACAACGCGTATTGCTGGCGCTGGTGATGCTCAATGCCGTGCTGAAGCTGTGGTACACGGTGGATGCGCGGATCCTGGATCAACCACCATCGTTCGAGCTCCTGGGATTGATCCCGTACGCCACGCTCTTCGCGATCTACGGTATCTACCGGTGGCATGGGGAGTACTTCCAATTGATCGGTTGGCTGAACGTGCTGGGTGGCCTGGGGGCTTTGCGCCATCTCGGCACGCTGGCCCGGCTCCGCTTGGTGGACATTCCTGCCCTGATGGACTTGATCGGCCTGGCCATCGGCGTTCTTTGCCTATACCTGGCCATGCGCGTGTTTCCGGAGCCGCGCAAGGTGAAGGACCCCATGGGCGGACCGGTGCGCTACGTGTTCCCGGAGGACCAGCAAGGGAGGTTTTTCTGAGTCGCGGCAGTGCCAGCGACTGGAAGTACCTTGCCCGCATGCTTGCCTGCAGAAGGATCCTTCCCGTCATCTTCTTTCTCCTGGGCGGCGCGGCGCTTCACGCCCAGCGCGATAGCATCCCCATCAACACCGGTTGGCGCTTCACCATCGATCAGCAGGGGAAAGGCCTGTCCGCCCATTGGTTTCGGCATGCGTTGCCCGATGCCCGCGCCGTGGACCTGCCGCACACGTGGAACGTGGACAGCCTGGATCAGCTTCACTACGGCTGGGGCTGGTACCAGCGCACGTTGCAGGTCCCTGCTGAATGGAAGGGCAAGCACCTGGACCTGGTGTTCGGCGCGGTGAACCACAGCGCCATCATCTACCTGAACGGAAGGAAAGTGGCCGAGCACATCGGCGACGGATTCAACCGGTTCACGGTGCCATTGAAGGGCGTGAAGTATGGCAGGGACAACCGGATCATCGTGGCGGTGAACAACGACTACGGCCGCAACAAGGTACCCTTCGGCAGCTCGTTCGATTGGCCCAACGACGGAGGCATCATCCGGCCGGTGATGCTGTTGGTGGGCGGCACGCCGCACGTGGAACGGATCAACGCCACGGCGGAATTGAACCTGCCGGACAGCTCGGGAAGGGTGGCGTTGGAGCTTCCATTCGTCCAACAGCACGAGCTACGGCTGCGGGTGAAGGTGAGCGAGGAGAACCAGGCCACGCGCAACGTGGTACTGGAGCAGGAAGTGGCGGCGAAATGGAACGGGAGCACGGCAACCATACAGTTCGATCTCGCCAATGTGCATCCCTGGCATTTCGATCGGCCCAACCTCTACCGCGTGGAAGTGACGGTGATCGCGAACGGCAAGGCCGTGGACCGCGTGGCCACCAATGTGGGCTTCCGAAAACCGGTGTTCCGCGATGGGCGCATGTTCCTCAACGGCGAGCCGGTGAAGCTGGTGGGCGTGGAATGGACCGCCGGCTCCAACCCGGACTTCGGTCTGGCCGAGCCGGACAGCCTGATCCGGGCCATGGGCCACTTGATGAAGGCGGTGAACTGCGTGTTCAGCCGCCAGCACTTCCAACAGGGCGAAACGTTCTACGACTTCTGCGACCGGAACGGGATCCTGGTGCAGCAGGAACTGCCGCTCTGGGGGCCGGAAACACCGGCCAACGACACGATCCGCCGCATCGCCATGCGCCAGTTGGAGACCATGGTGAACAACCTGGGGAACCATCCGAGCATCTTCGCCTGGGGCGTGGGCAACGAGCTGCGGGCGCGCGATGCCGACATGAAGGGCCTGATCGCCGACCTGCTGGCCAGGGCCCGCGAGCTGGACCCCACACGCCCGGTGAGCTACGTGAGCAACTCGCTCACCCAAGGCTTCGCGGGGCAGCCGGGCTTCGTGCCGGATGCCGCGGCCGACGGCGACCTGTTGATGATGAACGAATACGGCGGCTCCTGGTGGCCCATTCCGCAAGGGGCCATCGGCCCGTACCTGGACAGCATCCACGCGAGCTATCCGGCGTTGCCCTTCTTCATCTCGGAGTTCGGCCTCTGCTTGCCGAACTTCTCCGGCGGCGATGCCCGCCGCATCCGTGACATGGTGTACCACTGGGCGCTGTACGAGAGTAAGCCCTGGATCCAAGGTGCCATCTACTTCGACCTCACCGACTACCGCACGCACTACCCAGGCACGTCGGAGCCCGGCCGCTTCCGCAGGCGCGTACACGGCGTGTACGATATGTACGGCAATGCAAAACATTCCGCCGCCGTGCTTCGCGAACTGGCGTCACCGGTGGAGGTGCAGGCGTTGCGGCGCGCTGCTCCCGGTAAGCTCCAGGTGACGCTCATCGGCAACATCGGCTTGCCGGAATACACGGCCCGCAGCTACACGCTCTACCTCAGCGACAGCACCGGCCGCTGGCAAGGCACACGCGCCTATCCGCTGCCGGACATCCGGCCCGGTCAGCAGGCAGCGGTGGAGGTGGACGATGCGTATCACGGCAAGGGCGTGGTCACCATCATGCGGCCGGGCGGCTCCGTGGCGTACGTGAAGAGCTTCTACTGGCAGCCGGTGGAGCGGTGATCCGGCACACGGGAGCGGTAGGGATCATAATGGGTGAGATCTGGGCAGGACATACTGCCTGGCCACCTGCATGTTTTGACCGTCGTGATGCCCGGCCGTAAAGGAAAGGACGCAAATGCCCTCCGGCTGTCGTACCTTTACTTCATGCCAATCAGGAATAACGGTTCAAAGAAGAAAATGACCAAGGCTCCATTGACGAGCAAGGCCTTGCGAGAAGCATCTGTTGCGGCTACCGAAGCGGCCAGCAAAGCGGCTTTTGAAGTGGTGGATACATTGCTGGTGGTACGAGATGGTTGGTTGGTGAAGGTGGATAAGGACGGCAAGGTGCGTAGGAAGGTGAAGCGGATCCAGTTGCCCGCGGCCTGAGTCCATGGCGGGATCGTTGCGCATGCGCGTATTTGCCGGACCCAATGGGTCGGGAAAGACCACGATCATCGAGGAGGTAAGAAAAGCCAGGGTGAACGGCCGCCCGGTGGATTTTGGAGTTTACATCAATGCGGACGATATAGCCCAGGCCTTGGGCCGGGGGTATGACCTTACCCCATTCGGGTTGGATCTCGACGGCGCGAGCTTCTTGGCGTTCGCGGAACGGTCGGGACTGTTGGACGGCCATCTGGCCTTGGCTGCATTGGCCAAGGGCATGGTCTGGATGCCTGGTACGGTGCGTGCCTCGGCTTCCCTGCCAAAGGACCGGGTGGCACAGTTGGTGGCGCAGTTCCTTTATGATGAACTGCTTAAGGCCAAGCTCAAGTTCTCGTTCGAGACCGTATTCAGCCACCCGGGCAAACTGGAACTGATGCGAAGGGCAAGAGAGCTGGGTTATAAGGTGTATTTGTATTTCGTGTCCACCGAAGATCCGGCCATCAATGTGCAACGGGTGAAGGAGATCCGTGTGAAACAGGGAGGACATGACGTTCCGAAGGGCAAGATCATCAGCCGCTACCACCGGACTATGGAACATCTGGCCGAGGCCCTCGAGTTGGCATACCACGCATATTTGTGGGACAACTCCAGGCATGGTGCCGCACGGTTGTTCTGCGAGATGAAGCGTACCGGGACCGGGGTGGTTTGGGACATCCAAGCCGAGCATCTTCCCATCTGGTTCATGCCCTATTTGTTTGTGAAGCAAGCTGATGGCACCACCTTGTCCGAGGTCTATGCCAGGTCCAAAGGCCGATTCCTGGAGAAAGGCGATCAGTAACGAAGAGAACCTGTGGCACATAAGGCCCGCTCCGTGGGCCATGCAAAGACTTGCCGTCGATCCGGCCCGGTCAGCAGGTTACGGTGGAAGTGGATGATGCCTACCAGGGCAAGGGCGTGGTCACCATCATGCGGCCGGGCGGCTCCGTGGCGTACGTGAAGAGCTTCTACTGGCAGCCGGTGGAGCGGTAAGGCCGTGCGGGAATGCGCTTCATCTTTGTAGGGATGGAGCGCATGCCGTTTGTTCTTTCGGGGGGTGGTGCCCGGGGCCTGGCGCACGTGGGCGTGCTCCGTGCCTTCCGGGAAGCGGGCATGATCCCTTCGGCCATCAGCGGCACCAGCGCCGGGGCCTTGGTGGGCGCCTTCGTGGCGGCGGGCGTGGACCCGGCGGACATTGCGCGCCTGGTGCTGAAGGATTGGCGGCTGCACCTCACGCGCTGGCGGGTGCTGCGCGGCGAAATGCTCTCCCAGCGGCGCATCGGCGAGTTCCTGGAGACCTTCCTCCCGGTGAAGACCTTTGAAGAGCTCCGGTTGCCGATGTTCGTCAGTGCCACCGACCTGGCCAAGGGCGGGCAGCGCATCTTCAGCAGTGGCCCGCTGGTGCCCGCCCTGTTGGCGGCGAGCGCCGTGCCGGTGATCTTCCCGCCGGTGGTGATCGACGGCACGCCCTACGTGGACGGCGGCCTGAGCAACAACCTGCCCATCGAACCTTTCCTGGACCGCCGTGCGGAAACCGTGGCCGTCTACGTGAACCCTTTGCCGCAGTGGACCGGTCGCCGATCTGTTCGCGGCACCATCGATAGGGTGTTCCACCTCAGCTTCCGCGAAATGGTGGCGCGCTCGGCCCAAGGGTGCCGCTGGTATTTGGAGCCGCCGGAGCTTTCCCGCTTCGGCATGTTCGACCTCAGCCACAGCGGCGAGATCATGCGGATCGGCTACGAGTATGCCAAGGAAATGCTGGCCTGCCGGGCATGAACCACGATACCGGTCAATGCGGAGGGCCATGCCCATTGTGACACGCTCATTCCGCACGCCCTGCGGCGAACTGCTGCTCGGGGCCTTCAACGGGAAGCTGTGCCTGTGCGACTGGCGCTACCGCCGCATGCGCACCACCATCGATGCGCGCATCCGGCGCGGCCTGCAAGCGGAGGTTGAAGAAGGTGACGCGCCGGTGATCTCCGGGGCGATCAAGCAACTGGAGGCCTATTTCGCCGGCGAACGGCACACCTTCGACTTGCCGTTGCGCTTCGTGGGCACGGACTTCCAGCAACGGGTGTGGAAGGCGTTGCAGGAAATCCCCTATGGCGCCACCATCACCTACGCGGAGTTGGCGAGCATGGTGGGGGAGCCTTCGGCGGTGCGGGCCGTGGCCAGCGCCAACGGCGCGAACGCCCTGTCGATCATCGTACCCTGCCACCGGGTGATCGGCAGCGACGGCAGCCTCACGGGTTATGCAGGCGGGTTGGGCGCGAAGCGGAAATTGCTCCAGTTGGAGGGGGCTGATATTGTGCAGGCCACTCCTGACCTGTTCGGCCAACCCGGTTGACCGGCGGGATCAGCGCGGCGCCCATTTTCCCGAGGTCACCCGGCCATCGCGGCCGATGAAACGGTACAGGACCATCCCTTCGGACAAGGTGGGAATGGAGATGGTAGTGTTCAAGCCCTGAATGGAATGGGTTGATAGCAGCCGCCCGGCACCATCCAGGAAATGCAGCTCCCCGGCCTCGGAAGAGGTGACCTGGAGCACACCATTGGCCAATGGATTCATGATGAACACAGGCTGCTGTATGGCTTGCTCAGCGATTCCCGCCGATCCGGAGAATGCCAGGTAGTCCACCTTGACCGTGCTGCCCACCACCGGCGCATCGAAGTTGATGCTGGAGACGATCTGGATGTAGGCGGTGTCCGGAGTATCGCCGGAGAGCCAGTTGATGGGGACATTGAAGGCTTGCCAATCGCTGATGGTGCCCGTAACCTCCAAGGTCCCGAGGCCCACCGGCTCGCTTACCGAGCCGTTCCACTTGGTGAAGGCCACCATCACTTGGCCGGTATCCCCCGGCTGGATGGCGTATTGCCATTGGCCGGTCAGGAAGCCTGGACGCAGTGCGAAAGGAAAGCCGGCATGGCCGGTAGGATTTCCGGCGGAGAGCCAGCCCTGGATCGCCGAGAACCCGCCGGGGGATTGGCGCGTGGTGATCACCGCGTGGTAGTTGCCGGGATTTCCGGGCATGCCCTGTTCCACCGTGGGGCCACCGACCGTTGGCACTTCGTTGTAGGTGAGCCAATCCGTGGGTTCGATGTATGTGTCCTGGTCTGTCCAGTCCTCAAAACCAGCGTTGGGGATCTGGGCGGTGGCAGATACGGCCGTCGCGAGGAAGGCCACGGGCAGCAAGCGTATTTTATCGCGTAGCATGCGGGTGAAGGTACAACCTGCCCACGCCCAACTTGACGATGCGGTGACGCCGCTGAGCGCCTGCACGGATAGTTTTGCAGGGATCAACGACCAAATACGGCCATACATGAGCAATTTATTGGATTCGGCGAAGGACCTTTGGACATTAGGCCGCACACAGCTTATGGCGGTGGGCTTGGCCGAAAGCCACACCCAGGTGAACCATGCGATGAGCGTGCTATTGCCGACGCTGCTTGCCGCCATGGCGGAGCGCAGCGGCGATGAGCAGGCCATGGCCGCTGTTCAAGAGTTGATGAAGACGGAAGCGGGCTCGTTGGACGAGATCGCGCAACAGCTGGCAGCGGGCGGGCCGGCTGCGGCCGGATCCCCGGCGGGCAAGCTTACCGGGTTGCTTTTCGGTGGTGATGAAGCCAGGTTGTTCAAGGAGGTGGAGGCGTTTTCCGGCCTGAAGCCGGGCCACGTCACCCCGATGGCGACGATGGCGGCGGCGTTGGTCCTCCGTGCCTTGTCCACGCACGTCAAGGCCGAGGCCGGGCCGAAGGAATTGGCAAGCCGTTTGGCCAAGGTTGGCGGGGGGCTTTCGGCCCTGCTGCCTTATGAGGTCGTCCAAGTGCTTTACGGCAAGCGGGAGGCCGCGTAAGAAGATCGGGCCGTATTTCATTGCCCTGTTGTCGAAGCACCACACGGCCGGTGGCATCAAAGACGGTGATGGTGTGCGGGCCGGGCGGCAGGGTGAGCGTGAAGCTGTCCGTGCCGGGATTGGGAAAAGTGGGCAGCATGGGAGTTGCTGCTTCACCCACCGCGCCCGTGGTCAAGCGTACCCGACCGTTGACCGGCTTCGTCATGCTGGCTTATCTTCGTGGTATGGGCGCACACGACCAGTACGTACAACTTTCTTCCTTGCCGGAGGACGTGCGCAGGCAGGTATTGGAGTTCATCAAGACCTTGATGAATCGCCGGGGCCATGAGCGAACGACCGGGAAGAAGCCAGAGTTGAAGAAGCCGATCTCTGGCCTTCTGAAAGGGCGGGTGCGCATGGCGGACGATTTCGATGCACCGCTCGATGACTTCAAGGACTACATGTAATGAAGGTGCTGTTCGACACCCATGCCCTCCTGTGGTTCCATGCACAGGACGCAAGGCTGAGTGATCGTACACGCACGACGATCGAGTCCGGAACGCATGAGTGCTGGTACAGCATCATCTCGCTGTGGGAGATCGCCATAAAAATTGGAACTGCTCGATGGATTGGAGGAAACGTTCAAGGCCATGGAACGGTCGAACCTTCGACTACTGGACCTGAACAAGGAGCATGTGCTGGAGCTTGCAATTCTGCCTTCATATCATCGTGATCCCTTTGACCGGATCCTGCTCGCACAAGCCAAACGCGAAGGGATGTGCATCCTTTCGGCTGATCGCGCCTTTACGGCCTACGGGGTGCCGATGATGGAGGTGTAGAAACGGATTTCCCCCGCCTGTAGGTGTCAGCCCGGTTTCTGGTCATCCGGTCCATCCTCACTCCATCTTCACCCACGCGGCATTCCGCCTTTCGCCCTGCCCAAGCTCCACGGTGGTGCGGTACGGTCCTGAGGGGAGTGCTTCGGCGTGGATCACGGGCCGAGTTTCATTGCCCTGTTGTCGAAGCACCACTCGGCCTTGGGCATCAAAGACGGTGATGAAGTGCGGGCCGGGCGGCAGTTCCAAGGTGAAATGATCGGTGCCGGGGTTGGGGTAGATGATCAATGGTGTTCGTTGCGCGTCCGGGATCCCGGCAAGCTGATCACAAGCGTAGGATACAGGTTGGAAGTTGATCTGTGCATCCTGGTAGCAACGCATTCCCATCGGTCCATCGATGATCCAATTGGGGCAGTACATGAACATGTCCCAGGTGCATCCGATCCGTTCCATGATCGTGTAGCCCGATACTTGGAGGGTACGCAAGGGCATGCCATCGATCACGGTGGTGGACGTGTCCGTCACGACCAACGGTTGGCAGGTGCTGTTGTTCACGAACGCGGGATACCAATGATCGCCTGGAATTGCCCCAAACCAGTACAAGGTGTCCTGGTCGGTACCTGAGAATAGGTAGACCACAGCGCTATCTGTTCTGGTGACCGCCGCCACCGGCGTATAACTGATGTAAGGGGCGGTGTAACCGTAGTCGGGCGGCGGCAGTGGGTATTGGATCGCGGAATACCGGTCGATCACCTGCGCTGTGTCCAGTCCGATGATCGTATCGTGCGTGTAGCTCATCCGATGGAACCCGGCGAGGAACATTCCGGCTTCGTATGTCCATGTCGCCCCCGGTGCGCACCAGCTTTGGGCAAGCGCCGGCAATGGGAGAAGGACCAAGAGGAACAGGGAAGCACGCATACGGACCGAATTTATGGTTAGACAGGATGAACGGGCAGGCCGCTGCCTGTGCAGCAACTTGTCCCTGAGCAGGAAGGATTACCGGGCGAACGATCCTTGTGTTCGGTGCGAACTCCGTATGTGCTTGAGCATCCATCCATTGGTGGGGCGGGCAATCACCGCAAGGAGCCGGAAGAACAGAAGATCAGGCAATCGGGAAGGATCAGAACATTTCCGATCTTCTCATTTTCTGATCGTCTGATCGCCTGATCCACCTCATCCACGCGGCATTCACCCTGCCCCCACGGCTGCTCCATGAACAGCCTCTTTTTCTGCCTGGCCAAACGGCCCGCGATCACTTGCTCTTCACCGGTATCAGCTGCAGTTTGCCGGTACCGATGGAAAGCAGGGCGATGAACAGGATGTACAGGGGCAGGAACCCGCCATGCACATTGTTCAGGCCAAGGCCCAGCGCCATGAAGATGTGCAGCAGCGCCGTAATGACCAGTCCGACCGAACCGATCACGAAGAAGGGTGGGAGCTTGTTCATGGTACGCAAGGTACGGAGATTGAGCGGGGGGGGAGTGTTTTTCGATGCTTCCGGAGGATGGCGCAACCGGCCCCCGAACAGCGCGATGGATAGGCGGACAGGCTGCGCGCGGCCTTGTGCGTCAGGAGGGGACACGCCCATTCAGCGCCTTCAAGCGGGGAATTACAACGACCTTGACTCGGCCAGGGCCCTAGGCGGAGACAAGTGGTTGCGGATGATGGCCCGCTTTGCAGGATGATGGACATCAACGTGCCGATGAGGAGTCCCTTATCATCGGGAGCGGTTCATCCTACAGCGACTTGAACACATCGGAGCGCCACACCTTCTCCAGCAGGGCGTAGGAAGCGGGAGGGGCATTCTTTGCAGATGGATGGTAGAAATCGATTAGCCTTCTCCGCTTCCAGGTTCCCACATCGATACCGCATCCCGTCGGCTTCCATTCCACGTCCGGGAAAAGCAGCTGCCTCAGGCTCTCCCAACTCAGCCCAAGTATGATGACTTGCGGATCGATGATATCGATTTGATCGAGAACGCGGGCAGTGCTTGTACCTTGTTCTTCACTATTCGCACCGAAGGCTTCCAGCATGAAGGGCTTGTATTCGGAGAGCCCTTCTCCCCCCGTTTTCTTCACGTTCACCAAGGCAATCGACTTCCTGATCTCTCTTATGTCCCGCTCATCATTCGTTCTCCAGAGTTCATCATACGGAGGGAAATCCTCGATCATTCCTCGCGACCATTCAGCTACGCGAGCAGAGAAGCCCCCCTTGATCGGTTCATCACGCCACCACTCGCGAAAGTCGAATGCTTTACCCTCAGGGTTGTTGGGTTCCTTCATCAGGAAGCATATCCGTGGCTTGGCTTTGTTCCATAAAGGCTCGTCGATGATGCCGTCCTTGTGGAAAAATTCGGGACTGATCATAGCCTCTTTCATCCACTTATTGAAATGCTTATCCAGTTCGTTCGTTCTCATGCTTGTTGCGTTTAGTAATTGCCAGTAGGAACAATGTTACGGAACAGCTCCTCCAGTTCCTGGATGCCGAGGGAACCCTTCTTCTTCAGGGCGGCCAAGCACAGTAGGAAAAGGTCCCTGTTCGCCCGCAGCGTGTCCATGGCCAAGGCCTCGGCTGCTTCCACCCATTGCTGGGCCTGTATTTCGGCGTCGGCGAACACGGTGTGGAAACCGCTGTCGTTCGCTGCGGCGTGAGGCGCATAGTGCAGCCGCTTCGCGCCCATGCCCTCGTTCCTGGCCATGTCCAAGGCAAAGGCCGTGGCCTTCCGGATATCGTCCTCGTTCCCCGCGCTCACCTTGCCGGCTCCGAAGTGGAGTTCTTCCGCGGCACGCCCGGCGAGCATCACCGCCAGTTCCGGGATGATGTCCGCCCGAAGGAGGACCTGGCCGGGCCGCACGTCCCACACCACGAAGCCGCCGACGCGCGGGTCACGGGTGCGCACGCATACCTGCAACGGCTTCCTGCCGCGCAGCAGCACGCCGCACAGCAGATGACCTGCCTCATGGACGGCAATGTGCCCCATTTTGGCCGTCCCGGCGGTCGTGGCCTTTTCGGGCTGGGCCGCCCAAGCCAGTTCCACGCGCTGGTCATGCCCGTCGCTGAAATGCAGGTCCGCCACGGGTACACCCTCGCACAGGCCGAGCCGGAATGCTTCGGCACCAACCGCCTGCGGGTTCTCCAAGGCTTGCGAAAGCAGCATCGGAACGGTGTTTTGGACGGCCTGCACAACGGGCCGCGCGCCCAATACGGCAATGGAGGACGTGGCCCGCAGGTGGTCCACCAGCGCGGCATCCACCTCAATGCGGCGACCCGTGTGCGCGGAGAGCCGGGCGGCCAGCCCGCCGACTTCCTCCTGCACGATGGCATCGATCGTGGCTTGGCCCACCGGGGGGAAGACCACGTGCGATCCGCCGATCCGCCCCACTTGCTCGATGCGGAACAACCTCAGCAGCGCGTGCTGCACGCCTGCCCTGCCCAGGTCTTGATGGCGATGAGCCAACACCTCCGGGTCCAGTTCGGCCATGGGTTCCTTGCCGCCCACGTAGAGTTCGTCGAGATTGCCAAGCAGGATTATGAGCGCCTTGCTGGCATTGACAAACCGGGGGTGCCGCGTGTTGGTCTCCAGTTCCTCCAGCCAGTCGAGGATCTCCCATTCATTCAACGTGGCCAGTTTTTGCCCGATGTCATGAATAGTGGGCATTGGAGGCTGGTGCATGTCTCGGATGTCATCCCAGATCCTGGCTGGAATGGCCCAGTGTTCGTCGTCATGGTGCCGATCCTTCATTACATAGGCATGGAACAGGTCGTAGTGCTCGGTCACTTTTCCTTGATGGACGCGGACTCCCATGTTCACGCATTGCTTGAAATCCCTGCGGAGTTCATATAGGTGCCGTTGCCACCCGCGACTTGGCCAAGCGAGGATCCGCCCGGAGTCCAACAACTCCCAGAAGTGCCTGATCTCATTGGATTCTGCAAGGGGCACTCCCAAATGTGTAGTCCGGGCATGTTGGAATTCGTCCACCACAATGATGAAGGGAGCGCCGTCCAAGTGTTCCTCAATGCGGTCCGTCACTTTGGACAGGCCACCATATCGATTGTTCAGTTCCGAGGCATCAAGCCAGAACGTGCGATCTTCCAGTCCGACCGCTTTCACCAAGGAGCGCACCAGGCTGCTCTTGCCGGTGCCGGTCATGCCCCAGAGGCCGATGGTGCGCGGGCGCATTTGCGATTCGGCGAACCGGTACCACGGGGCGAAGGCATCCAGCAGCCGCTGGATCTCGGCGTCTATGCCGAAGTGCCTTTCGCGGAGGCGCTCATTCAACCCGTGCAGGCGGGCGCTCCTTTCGTCGATGGTCGGGGGGAGGGATGGTGCTTTCATGCCGCAAGGATCCGCCAACACAATGACAAAACATGTCGCAGTATCCGGAGCGGTTATTTTCCGTACAGCGCGGCGGCGTCCCTGTGGGCTTGGCGGATGGCCTTGGCAAGATGCATGGGTTCCAGTACACGCACGGAAGCCCCCATGGACAGGATGATCTGCCTCAGCTCAAAATTGGGCATGACGAACAAGGAGATGACAGTGCCATTCTTGTCCTTCTGTTCCACTTGCTGGGAAGGATGCAGGGGCAATGCCTCGATGTATTGTGCCTGGGTGGCATTGAAGAGCAGAACGATCCGTTCCGGCCGGCCTGGACTGGTGTCCACGCCAATGGTATGGTCATACAGCGTGGCCAATTCAATTTCCTTCCGGGTGAAACGGGTTGGGAGCACCTGGAGCCCTTCGATACGGTCCAGGCCCAGTGCAATGGGGTGGCCGTGCTGCGTGGTGGGGCCCAGTACATGCCAACGCCCTTGGGACTCCTTCAGCAGATGCGGGTGAAGCCGGTAAGTTTTCGCCTTGTCCGCATGGAATTTCCGGTAGGTGACCTCCACGGCACGCCGTTCACGAATGGCGCGCAAAAGCGGTGGCAGGTGCTGGATGCCACGAAGCTGCCCAAGGCCTTCGAAATGCACATGGCGGTGCAGTTCGGCCATCCCTTTGTTCCCGGAGTGGACCAGATCCAGGAGTTGGCCGCGTTCCAGCAATTGCAGGAGGCCGGGCATGTCGGCGACCAGATCTTCTGCAACGGCATACGTGTTTGTGGTCCTGTCGTAGATCACCTGCGCGCCAAACTCGTCGCGCAGGTCGTTCAGGTCGCGCTGCAGGGTGCGGCTGCTTAACCGGAAGCCGTGTTCCTGCATGTGGTCCAGCAGGTCATTGAGGCTTGGGGCGTGTTGCAGCCGTTCGAGGAGGAGCAAATAACGTTTAAGCTTGCCGCGATGGGACATGGCGGAAAGGTCGTGAAAGTACCGGAGATCCGGTTCTTGAATGATCGGTTGCGTGGTAGTTGGAACGTGATCTCCGCCCAGGGTGGCAGCGGCAGCCTGGTATAGGCGAACCCGAGCAGTGCACCTGGCGAGGAGACAGGCGTAGGAAGCCCCCGCAGCCCGATGCAATGGCGGGTGAAACAAGACGGATACAGCCCTTCGGCCTGATCAGGATTCTTCAGCCGCAAGATCCGCTGCGCGAGATCGCTGTGGGAGCCAGTCACCAATCCACCATCACCTGCCCCGCCTTGCATTGCCGCGCACGGCGGTATTTTCGCGCCATGTCACATCCCGTCGCCAAACCTTACGTCCCCAAGCACAAGATCCGCGTCGTCACCGCCGCGTCGCTCTTCGACGGCCATGATGCGGCCATCAACATCATGCGGCGGATCATCCAGGCCACGGGCGCCGAGGTGATCCACCTGGGGCACGACCGCAGCGTGGAGGACGTGGTGAACACCGCGATCCAAGAGGATGCGCACGCCATCGCCATGACCAGCTACCAGGGCGGGCACATGGAGTACTTCAAGTACATGTACGACCTGCTGAAGGAGAAGGGCGCGGGGCATATCAAGATCTTCGGCGGAGGCGGCGGCACCATTCTGCCGGCGGAGATCAAGGAGCTGGAGGCTTACGGCATCGCGCGCATCTACCACCCGGACGACGGCCGCGCCATGGGCCTGCAGGGCATGATCAACGACATGCTGGAAAAGGCCGACTTCGACTTGAGCGATCAGCTCAACGGCGAGGCGAAGAA
Organism: Flavobacteriales bacterium; assembly: GCA_023382455.1. Lineage (GTDB taxonomy): Bacteria > Bacteroidota > Bacteroidia > Flavobacteriales_F > PHOS-HE28 > PHOS-HE28. Next base: position 113,769 of record JAHDVX010000007.1, on the reverse strand, counting down.
GCTCACCCCGCAGAGCTGGCCGGCCATTGCCAAGCTGATCAGCACGGCCGAGAACCATCCGGAGGTGTTCGCCAAGATCGCGGACGAGATCCACAAGAAGGCCGAGGCGAGCAAGGCCCCGGTGTTGGGCATCACGGGCACGGGCGGCGCGGGGAAATCATCCATGGTGGACGAGCTCATCCGCCGCTTCATCCTCGACCAGCCCGGCAAGACCATCGGTGTGATCAGCGTGGACCCGAGCAAGCGCAAGACCGGCGGCGCATTGCTGGGCGACCGCATCCGCATGAACAGCATCCGTGGCGAGCGGGTATACATGCGCAGCCTTGCCACGCGCCAGAGCAACCTCGCGCTCAGCAAGCACGTGAAGGAGGCGGTGGCCGTGCTGAAGGCCGCAGGCTTCGACCTGATCGTGCTCGAAACGAGCGGCATCGGCCAAAGCGACACCGAGATCCTGGACCACAGCGATGTCTCGCTCTACATCATGACGCCCGAGTTCGGCGCGGCCACGCAGCTGGAGAAGATCGACATGCTGGATTTCGCCGACGTGGTGGCCATCAACAAGTTCGACAAGCGCGGCGCCCTCGATGCCTTGCGCGACGTGAAGAAGCAGTACAAGCGCAACCACAAGCTCTTCGACGCCAAGGACGAGGACCTGCCCGTGGTGGGCACCATCGCCAGCCAGTTCAACGACCCCGGCACCAATGCGTTGTACGCGAGGTTGATGAGGAAGATCGCCGAGAAGACCGGCATCGAGCTCGACAGCACCTTCCACGCGCACGACGAGATGAGCGAGAAGGTGTGGATCATCCCGCCCGCCAAGAGCCGCTACCTCAGCGAGATCAGCGAAAGCAACCGGAGGTATGATGACAAGGTGAAGAAGCAAGCGGAGATCGCGGACAAACTCTATGGGCTCTATTCCGCGGTGCTCACCTTCGGTGGTCCGGACCTGCTCGAAGCCGCAAGCCTCAAGCAGCAAGCCGCAAGCCACAAGCCTCAAGGCACAAGGTCTGATGGCAGCAAGCTTGCAGCTTATGGCTTGGAGCTTGAGGCTCTGACGAGAAAATTCGAGGAAGTCAAGAAGGACCTGGATCCGCACCTCTGGTCTATGCTCACCGGCTGGAAGGCCGAAGAGGAACGCTACAGTGGCGAGTTCTACACGTATTCCGTACGCGGCAAGGAGATCAAGGTGCCCAACCACAGCGAGAGCCTCAGTCACCTGAAGATCCCCAAGGTGGCGCTGCCCAAGTTCCGCAGCTGGGGCGATAAGGTGCGCTGGGCCATGCAGGAGAACACGCCCGGCTTCTTCCCGTACACCGCAGGCATCTATCCCTTCAAGCGTACCGGCGAGGACCCCGCGCGCATGTTCGCCGGCGAGGGCGGCCCCGAGCGCACCAACAAGCGCTTCCACTACGTGAGCCAGGGCATGCCCGCCAAGCGCCTCAGCACCGCCTTCGACAGTGTAACGCTCTACGGCAACGATCCCGGCCGCCGTCCCGATATCTACGGCAAGGTGGGCAACAGCGGCGTGAGCATCTGCTGCCTGGACGATGCCAAGAAGCTCTACAGCGGCTTCGACCTCAGCGACCCGAAGACCAGCGTGAGCATGACCATCAACGGTCCCGCGCCCATGCTCCTCGGCTTCTTCATGAACGCGGCGATCGATCAGAACTGCGAGAAGTACATCCGCGCCAACGGGCTCGAGGCCGAGGTGGAGAAGAAGATCGCTGCACGATGGGGAGCAGCAAGCCATAAGCCACAAGCCTCAAGCTTGAAGCTTGGAGCTAGCGGCTTGCGGCCCCAGTACCATGGCGAGATCCCGGAGGGAAACAACGGTCTCGGACTAATGCTCTTAGGCATCACCGGCGACCAAGTCCTGCCGAAGGACGTGTACGAGAAGATCAAAGCCGACACCCTCCAACAGGTCCGCGGCACCGTGCAGGCCGACATCCTGAAGGAAGACCAGGCGCAGAACACCTGCATCTTCAGCACCGAGTTCGCGCTGCGCTTGATGGGCGACGTGCAGCAGTACTTCATCGACAAGAAGGTGCGCAACTTCTACAGCGTCAGCATCAGCGGCTACCACATCGCTGAGGCCGGCGCCAACCCCATCAGCCAGCTCGCCTTCACCCTGGCCAACGGCTTCACCTACGTGGAGTACTACCTCAGCCGGGGCATGGACATCAACGCCTTCGCGCCCAACCTCAGCTTCTTCTTCAGCAACGGCATGGACCCCGAGTACGCCGTGATGGGCCGTGTGGCACGCCGCCTCTGGGCCAAGGCGATGAAGCATCGCTACGGCGCCGACGAGCGCAGCCAGATGCTCAAGTACCACATCCAGACCAGCGGCCGCAGCCTCCACGCGCAGGAGATCGACTTCAACGACATCCGCACCACGCTGCAAGCGCTCTACGCCATCTACGACAACTGCAACAGCCTGCACACCAACGCCTACGACGAGGCCATCACCACGCCCACCGAGGAGAGCGTGCGCCGCGCCATGGCCATCCAGCTCATCATCAACCGCGAGCTCGGCCTGGCGAAGAACGAGAACCCACTTCAAGGCAGCTTCATCATCGAAGAGCTTACCGACCTAGTGGAAGAGGCCGTGCTCAGCGAGTTCGACCGCATCACCGAACGCGGCGGCGTGCTCGGCGCCATGGAGACCATGTACCAGCGCAGCCGCATCCAAGAGGAAAGTCTCTACTATGAGACGCTGAAGCACACCGGCGAATACCCGATCATCGGCGTCAATACCTTCCTCAGCAGCAAGGGCTCACCCACGATCCTGCCGAAGGAGGTGATCCGCGCCACCGAGGAGGAGAAGGAGGCGCAGATCGCGACGGTGGAGAACGTGCAGCAGGCTTATGCCGAAGAAGGGAAGGCGGCGCTGCGGAAATTGCAGGAGGCAGCGATCCGGAACGAGAATATGTTCGAGGTGCTGATGGAGGCTACGAAGTATTGCTCGCTTGGGCAACTTACTGCTGCGATGTTCGAGGTGGGGGGGCAGTACCGGAGGAATATGTGAAGCGTATGCTCGCAGTCTGACTATCTCCCAGCTGGTATAGGCCACGACTTCATCCCAGCCAGTGACACAGGACTTTCACTGGACCTTTCTGGCCATCGGTCAAAAAGTGGCCTGGCCATGTCCGCACAGACCTCACTCGCAGTTCTCCAGCTCCAGGATGAAGAAGCCTTGGCGGTGGATATCGGCTTCCCATTTGGGTTGTAGTGTGCGCACATGGCAGAAGCGGCACTCTTTAGAGGTGAGCGGCTGCCCACCTTCGCCTTTGCGCTCCAGGTAGGCTTTCCCGTAGGCGTGGATCACGGCGGAGTCGCGCTGGCTGCTCGGTGCGATGATGTCGAAGTGCATCACCCGGCCGTCTTTGCGTGTAACGTACGTGTCCCATACGGCTACTTCGGCCGATTTCGTCTGTTCGTTCATGTTCATGCGTTGTTGGGCTTGTACGGCCATCCCGATCAGGAGGGCTGGTAGGAGGGTAAGAAGGGGTTTCATGGCAGGAATTCGATCGGTCGGAACAAATGTAAGGTATCCTAACTATATTTGCCACCGAAGGATCGCGATCCCTTCTGCCCGAAACTCCCAAACACTCTACCCAGATGAGAAGAACAGCCATCATCATCACCATGGGACTGACCACGCTCCCCGTGCTCGCCCAGCGAAACAAGACCACTTCCCCGGAACAGACCAAACCCTCAACAACCATGGAAACACCCAAAGGATACACATATGGAAAGGTGGGCGCATCGCCGTTCACCATGAAGGACCTGGACGCATTGAAGGCCACAGTGCTCTTCGGGCCTGAGGACGAGAGGTACCTGCGCATGGCAGGCGAAGTGCTGAAGGACCAGACCGATGCCGTGCTCGATCTGTGGTACGGCTACGTGGGCAGCCACCCGCATCTGGTGCATTACTTCTCGCATAAGGGGCAGCCGGACATGGAATACCTGACCGCCGTTCGCGCCCGCTTTGGTCAGTGGATCATGGACATCTGCAACCGACCCTATGACCAGGACTGGCTGAACTACCAGTACGAGATCGCGTTGCGCCATCACAGCACCAAGAAGAACGCTACGGATGGCGTACAAGCCGAACCCATCATCCACATGCGCTATCTGGTGGGCTTCATTTTCCCCATCACAGCCACGATGAAGGATTTTCTGGCAAAGAAGGGACACAGCGCGGAGGATGTGGAAAAGATGCACGCCGCCTGGTTCAAAGCCGTGACCATGACCGCCACGCTATGGTGCCAACCCTATGTGAACGAAGGCGAGTTCTGACCGCGTAGGAATGATACAAAGGGACCCGGCGACAAGTGCCGGGTCCCTCTGCGTGCAATACCTTTCCGCCATGTCCCGCAAGCCGCACAGCGAAGATCCCCTGAACGCCCATCTGGCGCGCCTGTTGGAGCGCATCGGTGAGGTGTCGCGCGCCATGCGTTGGGAGGAGGCCACCGGCTCGGGCCTCAGTCCACTGCAGCTGCGCATTCTGGGATTCGTGGCGGATCATGCCGGGCAGTCCGTGGGGGTGGCCCGCCTCGCCGAAGAACTGCAGGTGACACCCCCCACGGTGAGCGACAGTGTGAAGCTGCTGGTGGACCGTGGTCTGCTGGCCCGCAAGTCCGATCCGCACGATGGACGCAGCCATGCCCTGCGCCTCACGGTCGCGGGCCGCAAGCAACTGCCGGCTACGGAGCCATTTGCGGCAGCGATAGCCGAGCTTCCGCTGAGCGAGCGCGAAACCTTGCTTCTGGCGCTCATGAGGCTGTTGGAGACTTTATTGGCCAATGGCGATGTGCAGGTGCAGCGCATGTGCTGGACCTGTGCGCATTATCAAGGTGATCGACATGGCAAGCACCACTGTGAACTACTCGGCAAGGAACTGGCGCTGGCAGAACTCCGGACGGACTGTGCAGAGCACGAGGCCAGAATGACCTTGTGATCGGGCTACGTCTTCCTCGATATCGGCGGAAGGTTGGGCACTCCGAAGCGAACAGTACTGCGCACAGTTTCTGTGTTCATGTGCGGTATCCCGCAGGAGATCGACTTCAACGACATCCGCACCACGTTGCAGGCGCTGTACGCCATCTACGACAACTGCAACAGCCTGCACACCAACGCCTACGACGAGGCCATCACCACGCCCACCGAGGAGAGCGTGCGCCGCGCCATGGCCATCCAGCTCATCATCAACCGCGAGCTCGGCCTCGCCAAGAACGAGAACCCGCTGCAGGGCAGCTTCATCATCGAGGAGCTCACCGACCTGGTGGAAGAGGCCGTGCTCAGCGAGTTCGACCGCATCACCGAGCGCGGCGGCGTACTGGGCGCCATGGAGACCATGTACCAGCGCAGCCGCATCCAGGAGGAGAGCCTCTACTACGAGACGCTGAAGCACACCGGTGAATACCCGATCATCGGCGTGAACACCTTCCTCAGCAGCGCGCCGTCGCCGAAGCGGCTATGGCGCATAGGCGACAAGGGCTCACCCACCGTGCTGCCCAAGGAAGTGATCCGCGCCACCGCGGAGGAGAAGGAAGCGCAGATCGCGACGGTGGAGAACCTACGCGCGGCCTACAGCGCGGAAGCGGCGAAGGCGATCAAGGACCTGCAGCAAGCGGCCATCCGGAACGAGAACATGTTCGCCGTGCTGATGGAGGCGACGAAGTATTGCTCGCTCGGGCAGTTGACTGCGGCGATGTTCGAGGTGGGGGGGCAGTATCGGCGGAATATGTGACCCGCGAAGGGCCCGATACTCCATTCACTCTCGGACACGGTGATCGCACTATCGATCACACGGCAAAGGTGTCATTGAGTATCGCTGCTAGGTCGTCTGGTAACGCCAGCGGCTTCAGCGCCGGCACATTCGCTCCGCCCGTATTCCCGATCGGCACCGTGCCCACGAAGCTCTTCACCCCACCGAAGACCAGACGCGGCAACTGTCCGATGATCTCGCGCATGTTCTTGGTACGGAACCCGAACTTCAGCATGCGCCAATGCACCGCGTTGTGCTCCAAGGGCCAACGCTGGCCGAGAATATGGGCCCGCTCGAGATGGTGCCATTCGAGTTGCAGATCGCCGAGCGTGCGAGCCTCTTCGCTCTTGCGCAACTCTGCTACGTAGTATGGCCGCACCTGCGTCGGCATGGCCCAATGAAGCTTGATTGCTTCACCGGCAACTTGCCGCAGCCTTCATTCTGGCAGCACTGGGGCAATTTGGCAAAGGCGGCTGCATCACCGGGTGTGCCATCGGCGGAGTACCCCAGCTTGGTGAGCGCTGCACGCAATTTGTCCGCGTCGGTCTTGCGCGGATCGTAGGTCACGCTCACGGCAGCGGTGCTGAGGTCCACATCCACCTTCTTCACGCCCTTGGTATAGACGAGTTCGGTCTCGATGGTCTTCTCGCACATATCGCAGATGCCAGTGCTCTGGATGGCGATGGTGGCGGTCTTCTTGCCTTTGGCGGGCGGGGAAACTGCACCGGTTTGTGCAGATAGGCCTAGTGTGCAAAAGGCAAAGAGCAGGGTGGTCAGCTGTTTCATGTTCGTAGCCACGCAAGTTATGTTCCAGAACCCTCACCGCATCCTGCTCGCGTTAAGTATCGCCAACAGCGCCACACCCACATCGGCGAACACCGCTTCCCATAGGGTGGCCAATCCTCCCGCGCCGAGGATCAGGACGATCGCCTTCACGCCGAAAGCGAGTACGATGTTCTGCGTGACCACCCGCTTGGTGGCCCGGCCGATGCGGATGGCTTCGGCGATCCGCGAGGGCTGGTCGTTCTGGATCACCACATCAGCGGTCTCGATGGCCGCATCGCTGCCCAGGCCGCCCATGGCGATACCCACATCGCTGAGCGCGAGCACCGGCGCATCATTGATGCCGTCGCCCACGAAGGCCACCACGGCGGTAGGGTCCTTCTTCACCTGCTGCATCTTCGATACTTTATCTTCCGGCAGCAGATCGCCGAAGGCCTTGTGGATACCCAGCTTGGCCGCGACGCGCTGCGTGATGGCCGTCTTGTCGCCGCTGAGCATCACGATCTCGCGCACGCCCGATGCACGCAGTTCGTTCACCGCCTGCTGTGCGTCCGCTTTCACCTTATCGGCAACGGTGATGTAGCCCGCGTAGCTGCCGCCGATCGCACACACCACGATGGTATCCTCGACGGTATCCACGTCCGCAGGATAGGACACGTTGAACTTCTTCAAGAGGCGCGCATTGCCCACCAGCACCTCCTTGCCCTGCACCGTACCGCGCATACCGTGGCCGCTGATCTCCTCCACGTTCGTGGCCTCGCCCACGGCATCGCCTTGCGGATGTTCCAACACGGCCTTTGCGATGGGGTGCGTGCTGTGCGCTTCCATGGCCTTCACCACGCCGAGCAGTTGTTCCGCGCTTGCACTTTCCGCAGGCTTCACCTCCTGAACAGCGAACACGCCCTCGGTGAGCGTACCGGTCTTGTCCATCACCACGGTGTTCACCTTGGTGAGCACATCGAGGTAGTTGCCACCCTTCAGCAGGATGCCCTTGCGGCTGGCTGCGCCGATGCCACCGAAGTAGCCCAGCGGAATGCTGATGACCAGTGCGCATGGGCAGGAGATCACTAGGAAGATGAGGGCACGGTATAGCCAACTGTTGAAGTCGTAGGACTCCACAACCAACATGGGCACCAGCACGATGCCCACGGCGAGCGCCACCACGATGGGTGTGTAGATGCGGGCGAAGCGGCGGATGAAGAGCTCCGTTGGTGCCTTGCTCTTGGCGGCGTTCTGCACCAGATCCAGTATGCGTGCGAGGCTGCTCTCGCCAAAGGGTTTGGTCACTTCCATGTCCACCACCTTGTCCGCAGCGATCATGCCAGCAAGCACCGGCGCATCGTTCACGATGGTGCGCGGCACGCTCTCACCGGTGAGCGCGGCGGTATCGAACGACGCTTTTTCACTCAGGAGTTTTCCGTCCAACGGCACGCGATCGCCCACGCGGATGCGGAGGATGTCACCGACCTTCACCTCAGCAGCGGGCGTTTCCACCGGGATGCCGTCGCGCAGCACGTTCGCGGTATCCGGACGTACATCCAGCAAGGCCTGGATATTGCGCTTGGCCCGATCAACGGCGGCGTTCTGGAACAGTTCACCCACGGCATAGAACAGCATCACCGCCACGCCCTCGGGGTACTCGCCGATGTAGAACGCGCCGATGGTGGCCAAACTCATCAGGAAGAACTCGCTGAAGACCGCGCCCTTCGCGATGGTACGTACCGCATTCACCAGCACCGGCCAGCCTACCGGCAGGTACGCGGCCAAGTACCAGGCGAAACGCCACCATGCCTGTTGCCAGAGCTGCGGTGCCAGCTGGTCGATGGCGATGCCGCTGAGGAGCAGGATGAACGAAACAATAGCAGGCAGGTAGGTCCGCCAGGTGGAACGAGCAGCGAGGGAATGATGGGTGCTCATGATCTTAATGCTCGTGTCCTTCACTCGTGTTCATCATCGCGATCAGGTAGTAGGCGCCACCGGTCACCACTTCGGCGTCCGGGTCCACCGGTTGCAGGAAGGTTACTGCTGTGTACGCGCCATCGGTCGTTCCACGCTTCACTTCGATGCGTTGGAAGCTCATGCTGCCGGTTGCGGCCTCGTGCGCATGTTCATCGCTATGGTCATGTTCGTGCACCTCACCTTGTGCATGGGTTGCCTTGTTCTCCTTCGCGTGATCGTGTGCTTCCCCTTCGGTGTGTTTGTGCGCCGGTTCCTCCTTGTGCGCGGGCTCTTCATCATGCCCGTGCCCATGCTCCTCTTCACCTTCGGTCCTGATGAACACGTAGTCCTTGCCTTCCATGTTCACGATGGCCTCGGTGAGCACGGCGGTGGTGGTGGCGTTGCCTACGCTGATGCGCCCGGTAACGCCCATGCCGTCGATCAGGCCCACTTTGTCGCCGGTGATCTCCGCGTGCACCGGGATCGTCTTCGTCTCGCGTTCGAAGGCACTGCCGATGGCGAAGACCACGGCCGTGTAGTTCTTGCCCGGCAGGTTGGTGAGGCTGAGGTCGATGGTCTGGCCCACCTTCACGGAGGCGATGTCCTGTTCGTAGAGGAAGAGGTCCACGTGGAGCTTGCTGTTGTTCACCACGCGGAACATTGTGGCATCGTTGCTCACCTTGCTTCCCACGTTCACCGCGATGTGCGCCACGGTGCCATCGATGGGGCTTACGATGCCCGCGGCTGAGCGCAGTGCATTGGCAGTGAGCTTCTCGGGGTCGATGTTGATCAGGCGCAACTGCTCGGCATGGGCGTTCACGCTGGCCCGCAAGGAGGCGTGTTCCGCCGTGACCTGTTGCAGGGTCTTCTGCGCGCTCACGTTGGCGCGGGCCAGTTCGGTCTGGCGTTCCAATTCCGTTTCGGCGTACACCAGTCGTGCTTTCGCATCGAGGTAGTCGCGTTGCAGTTGGATGATCGAAGGGTCGGTGACCGTAGCGAGCACCTGCCCCTTGTTCACATGGTCGCCTTCCTGCACCAGCACTTCGCGCACGGTGCCTCCCATGGCCACGGTGATGTCGGCGACGTTCTGCGGCGGCACTTTCAAAAAGCCGACGGCCTTGAGGGCGGTGGTGAGGTCCTTCATCTCCACCTTGCCAAGCTTGCCCTCGATGGCGGCGAATTGTTGCGGCGAAACGGTGACGGTGCTCCCACCGCCGTGGCCCTCCTCTTCGCCGTGGCCATGGCCTTCTTCTTCGCCGGAGGCCGCGCCACCGCCACAGGCGGCCAGTGCGATGGTGAGCAGGAGCAGAAAGAGCGTATTCGGCATGCGCTGAAGAGCGCTGTTGATCGGTTGCGTTTTCATGTCTATGCGGTCTTAGAGCCCATTGAGGGCACGGAGGTGGAGGACGGTAAGTGCGAGCTCGTAACGCACGCGCAAGTGCTCGGCGTTGAGTTGAAAGGCCTGCTCGATGCCTTGAGTGAATTGGAAGTAGTCGGCTTCGCCCGCGCGATAGGCACGCAGGGCATCGTCGCGCAGGGTAGCACCCAGCGCGGCACCGGTGCTTTCATAGAAGGCGAGGCTCTCGCGCAATTGAGTGAGCTGCGCCTGCGTGGTGGCGCGCTCGCTGCTGCGCTGTCGGCGTGCGGCTTCCAGTTCCTGCGCGGCGATCTCGCTGCGCAAACGTGCCGCCGAGGTGCGACCGCCCTGGCCGCTGCCGGGCAGGGGGATCGAAGCACCGATGAGGAAGCCCGAAAAGGGCGACGTGCCATCGAAGGTCTGGTAGAAGCCGCCGCCCTGCAGGCTGGGTGCCCATTGGCTGCGTTGCAGTTTCCATTCGGCCTCGGCCACCTGCGTGCGCTGCTGCAAGGAGAGCAGGAGCGGGTCGTTGCCGCCGCCGGGATCCGGCGCTCGTGCGGTGTTGAGCAATTCCTCGGGCACCGGCACGGCACCACTGAGCGGGCCCGTCCAGCGTTCTACTTCCACCTGGTAGGCCACCAGATCAGCCTGTGCCTGGCGCAAGCGCACCTTCACCTGCTCGGCGCGGCTTTGCGCACTGGTGCTTTCCAAGCGGCCGGTCTCACCGAGCTCGAAGCGCTGCAGCGCGAAGGCCGCCATGGATGCGTACGCGCTGTCCAGCTGTTGCAGGATACGCACCTGTTCAAGGCCCATGGCCCATTGCAGGTAGGCCCCTCCCGCGCTCTCCTTCACGTAGGCCGCCGTGTTCAGCTTTTCGTTCTCCGCAAGGTGCAGGCTTTCCTTCAGGTAGGCCGCGCGTCGGGCAATGGTGGTGGGAAATGCGAACCCGGTATTGGCTTCCAGGATAATGTCCTTGGGATACGGCCCCTGGGTCTGGCCATGGGAGAATTGCGCGTTGAGCGGCTGCAGCCCGAAGGCTGTGCCACGCAGGGCATCCTGTTCCTGCACACGCAGTTCCGCAGCGGTCATGCTCGGATGGGTGCGCAAGGCGCGTGCGATCGCCGTGTCCATCGGCATCGGTTCCTGTGCGCTGCTGGTGCCGCCGATCATGATCAACAGCACGGTCGCGACGATCAGCGGTGCGTTCGCCTTGCCGCCATTGGCATCGTTGCGCCTCCTGCCTCCGCCCATGAAGAGCAGATAGAGCACCGGCAGCACCATGAGGGTGAGGGCCGTGGCGGTGATGAGGCCACCGATCACCACCGTGGCCAGGGGGCGTTGCACTTCCGCGCCCGCGTTGCCGCTCAAGGCCATGGGCAGGAAACCGAGCGAGGCCACCGCCGCCGTCATCAGCACGGGACGCAGCCGTGTGCGGGTACCTTTCAACACGCGCTCCTTCAGGTCGCTGATGCCTTCCTTTTCCAGTTGGTCGAAGGTGGCGATGAGGACGATGCCGTTGAGCACCGCCACGCCGAAGAGCGCGATGAAGCCCACGCCCGCGCTGATGCTGAAGGGCATGCCGCGCGCCATGAGCGCAAGCACACCGCCGATGGCGCTCATGGGGATGGCGGTGTAGATCAGCAGGGCGCGCTTCACGCTGTTGAAGGTGAAGAAGAGCAGCAGGAAGATGAGGGCCAGCGCGATGGGCACCGCCAGCATCAGGCGTTTGCTAGCTGCCTGCAGGTTCTCGAAGGTGCCGCCGAAGGTGTAGTAGTAGGCCGCGGGCATTGGCACTTCGGCATCGATGCGGCCTTGGAGCTCTTCCACGAAGCTTTCCACGTCACGGCCACGGATGTTCACGCCCACGGCGATGCGGCGCTTGGCATCCTCCCGGCTGATCTGGGCCGGGCCGGGTGTCAAGGACACATCGGCCACCTGCTGCAACTGGATCTGTCCGCCACCGGGCAGCGCCACGAAGAGGGTGCGCACATCGTCGATGCTCTGCCGCTGTTGGTCACCGAGGCGCACCACCAGATCGAAGCGGCGCTCGTTCTCGTAGATGACGCCGGTGGCCTCGCCCGCGAAGGCCGTGCGCACGGTGCGGTTCAGTTCGCGGATGTTGAGGCCGTACTGCGCTACCCGTGCACGATCATAGGTGATGGTGATCTGTGGCAGGCCCACCACCTTTTCCACCTGCGGTTCACCCGCACCTTGCACTTCGCCGATGATCGCCGCCACCTTGTTCGCGATCACCGCGAGGGTGTCCATGTTCTCACCGTAGATCTTCACGGCCACGTCCTGCCGTATGCCGGTCATCAATTCGTTGAAGCGCATCTGGATGGGTTGGGTGGCTTCGTAGAACACGCCGGGTACCTGCCTCAAGGCTTGCAGCATGGTGTCCTGCAAAGCCTCGCGGTCGTGCGCGGTGGTCCATTCGTCCTTGTCCTTCAAGATGATCATGAGGTCCGTGGCTTCGGGGGGCATGGGGTCCGTGGGGATCTCGGCGCTGCCGGTGCGTCCCACCACCTGCTTCACCTCCGGGAATTGCAGCAGGATCTTCTCCACCTTGGCGTTGTTGGCGATGCTCTGGCTGAGCGATGCGCCCTGCGGCAGGATGCTGTGGAAGGCGAAGTCGCCCTCTTCCAAGGTGGGAATGAACTCGCCGCCCATGCGTGCGAACAGGAAGACCGAGCTGATGAAGAGCGCCACGGCCACACCCACGGTCTTGATCCGGTTGCGCAAGGCGAAGCCGATGATGGGATCGTACCACTTCTGGAAACGGTCCATCATGCGGTCGCTGAAGTTGGGTTTGTGCGCCGTGTTGCGCGGCAGCACCAGCGCGCTCATCATGGGCACATAGGTGAGCGAGAGCAACAGGGCACCCAGGATGGCGAAGCTGACGGTGATGGCCATGGGGCGGAACATCTTGCCCTCGATGCCCACCAGTGTGAGGATGGGGATGTACACGATCAGGATGATGATCTCGCCGAAGGCCGCGCTCGTCCGGATCTTGCTGGCGCTCACGAAAACCTCGCGGTCCATCTCCTCGCGGGTAAGGATCCTTCCCTTGAAGCGCGCATGCAGGTGGTGCAGGGTGGCCTCCACGATGATCACGGCGCCGTCCACGATCAATCCGAAATCGATGGCACCAAGCGACATCAAATTGCCGCTGACGCCGAAGGCGTTCATGAGGATGATGGCGAAGAGCATGCACAGTGGGATCACCGAGGCCACGATGAGGCCCGCGCGCCAATTTCCTAGAAAGAGCACCAGCACGAAGATCACGATCAACGCGCCCTCGATCAGGTTCGTCTTCACCGTGCCGATGGCCCGCCCCACCAGTTCGCTGCGCACCAGATAGGGTTCGATCATCAGCCCTTCCGGCAGGGCCTTCTGCACGTTCGGTATGCGCGCTTCAATAGCCTTCACCACTTCGGCGCTGTTGCCACCCTTCAGCATCATCACCGTGCCGCCCACCGCTTCGCCTTCGCCATTGCGGGTGAGCGCACCGTAGCGCGGGGCCGCACCGAAGCCCACCTCGGCCACATCGCCCACCAGGAGCGGCACACCGCCGGGCGGGATCTTCACCACCACCTTGCGGATGTCGTCCAGCGTGCGCAGCAGTCCTTCGCCCCGGATGCTGTAGCTGTTGGGCCGTTTCTCGATGTAGGCGCCGCCGGTGTTCTCGTTGTTGCTCTCCAACGCGAGCAGTAGCTCACCGATGGTGACGCCCATGCTTTGCAAGCGCTTGGGGTCCACGCTCACCTCGTACTGCTTCACCTCGCCGCCGTAGCTGTTCACCTCGGCCACACCGGGTGTGCCCAACAGCTGCCGCACTACGATCCATTCCTGGATGGTGCGCAGCTCGCTGGGGCTGAAGGTGCCCTCGTACCCTTCCTTGGGGTGCAGCACGTATTGGTACACCTCGCCCAACCCGGTGCTTACCGGGGCCATGGTCGGTGTGCCCACCCCGGGCGGTATCAGTGCGGCGGCCTCGCCCAGGCGCTGGTCCACCAAGGTGCGGGCGAAGTACACGTCCACGTCCTCATCGAATACGATGGTCACAAGACTTAGCCCGAAGCGGCTGATGGAGCGGATCTCCACCAGATCGGGCAGGCTGGCCATGGCCCGCTCGATGGGCGCGGTAACGAACTGTTCCACCTCCTGCGCGGCCAGCGTAGGCGTGGTGGTGATCACCTGCACCTGGTTGTTGGTGATGTCGGGTACCGCATCGATCGGCAATTGCGTGAGCGAGTACGCCCCGTAAAGCACCAGCACGAGCGTGAAGAGCCCGATGATGGCCTTGTTGTGTATGGAGAACCGGATGATCCTGTCGATCATGGATGGAAAAACTTGGGAATGGAAGGAAGGACGAATGCGGAACGCGGGTACACAATGGCCCCGGACCGTGCCGAAGCACGGTGCGTTCCCGTTCCGCCGAAGGGCGGATCAACTCAAGCCTTGGGAGGGATCCACACGTTGCCCGTGAAACCACTGGGCGCAACGTTGAGGAATTGCGCACCCACCTTGGTGGTGAGCGGCTGTAGGGAGATCAGGAGAGACCTGTTCACCGGTGAAAGCGCGACCAGGCCACTGCACGCGCAGAACTCGCCGTGGCAATCCTCGCTGAACGGATCGTGGTCGTGCTCATCGTGTTGCTGATCGTCGGTGTGCTCGTTGTGGAAGAGGTCGTGGAAGTCCTCACTGGTATGCTGCTCCAGAAAGTGCATCACCACTTGCGGCACATGCAGCCACTCGTGCAGTTCCAGGGCACTGAAGCCATAGACCGTAAGGGTGAGCAGGAAAAGGAGGCGACGCATTTTCCGGGACGAATGTAGGCTTCAACGGTTGAGATCGCAAGCGTGTTCTCCGCGTGAGCGGGCGAAGCGGCAGCCCGGCGCAGGAAGGGCATTGCGGATGCGAGCAACGAGGCGGCACGACGCAGGCGTGACCCCGCAGTGCCGCAGCCGCTGGCCCTGACAAGACCGGCTAAAGCGCAGCACGCGACCCGGCTGCATTTGAGCCGGGGCACGCCCAAAGAACCACCAGGCGCAGAACAACGATCTTCAGCACCGAGTTCGCGCTGCGCTTGATGGGCGACGTGCAGCAGTACTTCATCGACAAGAAGGTGCGCAACTTCTACAGCGTCAGCATCAGCGGCTACCACATCGCTGAGGCCGGCGCCAACCCCATCAGCCAGCTCGCCTTCACCCTGGCCAACGGCTTCACCTACGTGGAGTACTACCTCAGCCGGGGCATGGACATCAACGCCTTCGCGCCCAACCTCAGCTTCTTCTTCAGCAACGGCATGGACCCCGAGTACGCCGTGATGGGCCGTGTGGCACGCCGCCTCTGGGCCAAGGCGATGAAGCATCGCTACGGCGCCGACGAGCGCAGCCAGATGCTCAAGTACCACATCCAGACCAGCGGCCGCAGCCTCCACGCGCAGGAGATCGACTTCAACGACATCCGCACCACGCTGCAAGCGCTCTACGCCATCTACGACAACTGCAACAGCCTGCACACCAACGCCTACGACGAGGCCATCACCACGCCCACCGAGGAAAGCGTGCGCCGCGCCATGGCCTCAGGGTACCACGCCGTGCCTCGAACGGATGCCACGGGCGATGATCGTTCGGCCAGGCAAGGCGCGAGGAAGGGAGGCTACCACGAGGTAGCCGACCGCCGAGCAACGCAGCATGGGCGGACGAGCGCGCCCGCCCGAAGGGTGGCGGCTGTGCCGCCATGGCGCCGGAACGGGGTGCGGTGTGGTACCCGAGAGCTCATCATCAACAAGGAGCTCGGCCTGGCCAAGAACGAGAACCCGCTGCAAGGCTCCTTCATCATCGAAGAGCTCACCGACCTGGTGGAAGAAGCCGTGCTGAAGGAGTTCGACCGCATCACCGAACGCGGCGGCGTGCTCGGCGCCATGGAGACCATGTACCAGCGCGGCAAGATCCAAGAGGAAAGCCTCTACTACGAAACGCTGAAACACAACGGGGACTATCCCGTCATCGGCGTGAACACCTTCCTCAGCTCGAAGGGCTCACCCACGATCCTGCCGAAGGAAGTGATCCGCGCCACTGAGGAGGAGAAGGAGGCGCAGATCCACACCGTGGAGAATTTGAGAACGGCCTATGCCGAGGAAAGCAAAAAAGCGATCCACGATCTGCAACAGGCAGCGATCAAGAATGAGAACATGTTCGCGGTGCTGATGGAGGCGACGAAGTATTGCTCGCTTGGACAGCTGACGGAGGCGATGTTCGAGGTGGGGGGGCAGTATAGGCGGAATATGTGATGGCGCGAGAATGAAATGGAGGACAGCGTCTTTGTGGGTCGTTGTCTTTGCATCGGTCAGCGGATGCGGTGATGCAGGACGTGTTGTCGAGAGTGACGCTCCTATTAGCATGGCCGCTACAATTTCCGGTTGGTTTCCTGTTGGGCGCCACACTGCTGATATCATGGATAGTGTGGTATATCCCGAGCGCATGGTCGAATTGGGCAAACGCTTCCAGAAATCAATAGCTGTCCATCGGGATTGGTTCATGCAGGCGCTTGCTGAGCTTCAGGATGGCGAGCCCATGGCCTATCATCCGAATATGGGCCTGACGCCAGAGGAGTATGCCGATTTTCAATCTCTTAAGGATAGCGTGGTCTCCTATTCAAGTGGTCAAGAGCAGATCATGATCACCATGGATGATGGCATCCTTGGGTTTCAGGGTACCGGTCGCTTGGAGATCTTGGATATGGTCAAGCTCGACCTGAAGGAGAATGCGGCCTATATCAGCAACGTCCCGCTGCCATTCGCGGATACGGTAGTTGTGACCGATCCCATGAACTCTTTCAGGAGTTCATGGAAGGGATTCTCTTGGAAGAGCGGCAGCTCGCTCGACAAAGGCCAATTGAGCTTGGATAGCCTGTCCACTATGACCATCACCGAGTATGCTGTCACCGTTGGGAGGATCGAGCGGACGCAAAAGAGCTATCTGAAGGTTACCGCCAGAGAGATGAAGCAAGGTGTAATGGAGTTGAACCTTGAATTGCCCATCGCATTCTGAAACTGTGCTGATGGAGCGACGAAGTATTGTTCGATGGGGCAGTTGACGGAAGCGATGTTTGAGGTTGGGGGGCAGTATCGGAGGAATATGTGACCCTTTGGACTTGGTGCTACCTTTGGAACAATGCCCAAGCTGTACGAATACTTCGGCCTAGTCTTCCTGTTCTACAGCGATGATCATGACCCCATGCATTTGCATGTGCAGGCCGGCAGCCGCGAGGGTATTATCATGCTCATCATGGTGGAAGGACAGTTGGAGGAACTGCGCTGGCGGGCCAAACGCGGTGCTGCCATGCTGAATGAAAAGGAACAACGTGAGGCCGAAGCGTTCGTGCGCGCAATGAAGAGCGATATCGTGGAGAAGTGGACCGCATTTTATGTTGAACACAAGCGCATCAAACCCGAGCGCATCACACGCCGAGTAAAATGAACATCCCCAACGACGTCCGCATCAAAAAGGCCACCTACATGGGTGACTATCTTATCCGATTCGCGTTTACTGACGGACATGTTTCGGAGATCGACTTCTATCCATTCCTCAGCGCGGCAGGCCAGAACCCGATGAACAGTCAGTACCTCGATGTCATCCGCTTCCGCGAGTTCAAACTCCATCGGAACGTGGATATCTATTGGGACGACTGGGAGATGTGCTTCCGGTTTGAAACGCTGTACTCCGGAAAGCTCCCGAAGATGCCCAAGCCATTGCGGATACGAGCGAAAGGATCGGCAACCCGCGTGGTCGCCCATGCGAAACCGGGAGCTCGGAAATGAACAGGTGCGCGGTGCTGATGGAGGCGACGGAGTAAACTTGAGTGAGCAACACCCGTCCAACTTCGCCATCAAGTTGAAAGTGTGATCCGAGCTCAACAGGCCTCCATCACACACCACCCCGCCACTATCTTTTCCGAACGTGGTTGACGAAAAGTGCGTCGGTCGCGGGGAGCAGGAGCAAAGTTGAAGTGTTGATCGACCATGGCAAGGACGGCTGCACGTATGCCCTCACCCCAGCCCTTCCATCCCCTTCAGCAAAGGCACCAGCTGCAGCGCAAGGGGTGTGAGCGTGTACTCCACATGCAACGGCTTCAGGCGGATCACCACGCGATCCAGCAGGCCATCTTCCTCCAGCTCGCGCAGGGCCGTGGTGATGGACTGTTTGTTGCTGCCTTCCAGCTTGCGCAGCAGCTGGCTGAAGCGCACGGGTCCCTGCGAGGCGAGCAGGATGATGCCCGGTTTCCACTTTCCCGAAACGCTTTGCAGCAGGGCTTCCGCCGGGCAGTCCGCGGTGCGTAGGGGAGTGGTCAGCTTTTTCTGACTTATTGATATGCCGGACATGGAGGGCGACCTTTGTGGGCAAGTTAACGAAATGGCACGCCATATCCCCTTTCTTCTTCTGCTCACCACGTTCGGCGCATGCGCCCAAACACCCGATAAGACCATGAAAAGCGAGAATCCCCTGATCTGTGATATCGAGACCGGAACCTGTGATGTCGCCGGTGCCGCCACGCAAGAGGCGGTGAACGAGGCCCCCGTGCAGCCCACCGCCGGCAGCACCGTCACCATCCAATACTTCACCGATCCCATCTGCTCCAGCTGCTGGGGCATCGAGCCGCAACTGCGCCGCCTGGCGGTGGAGTACGGTGCGGCCGTGGATATGCAATACCACATGGGCGGCCTGCTGCCCGGCTGGGATGGCTTCAACGGCGGCGGCATCAGCAAGCCCGGCGACGTGGCCACCCATTGGGATGAAATGAGCCAGCACTACAAGATGCCCATCATCGGCGATGTGTGGCTGGAGGATCCCCTGTCCAGCAGCTACCCGCCCAGCATCGCCTTCAAGGCCGCGGAACTGCAGGACAAGGACCTGGCCCATGCCTTCATGCGCCGCATGCGCGAGATGGTCTTCATGGAGAAGCGCAACATCGCGCGGCAGGAGGTGATCAATGAGGCAGCGGCCCAAGTGGGGCTGGACCCCGTGCGCCTGGAAAGCGACATGAAGGGCGCGGGCGATGCCCTCTTCAAGGCCGACCTCGCCTTGGCACGGGCCTCCGGCGTGCGCGGCTTCCCGACCATGCTCTTCAGCAACGCGGAAGGCCAGCGGCAGGTGGTTTACGGTGCCCGCTCCTACGAGCAGATGGAGCAGGCCCTGAAGCAGCTCGCACCGGGCGTCTCCGCTGCCGCGCGGCCCACCACGGTGGATGCGCTCTTCGCCCTGCACCCCAGCTGGTGCGCGCAGGAGGCGGCCCTGATGTTGGCCACCACGCCGGAAGCGGTAACGGCCCAGCTCAACGGCCAAGTGAAGGAAGGCAAGCTGGAGCGCCTCGATACGCGCAACGGCTCCATCTGGCGCAAGGCCCGCGACTAAGCCGTGGCCGAATGCTTACGACCACTGCACACGGAACCCGTCCGCAAGGTGCAGGCGGGTTCCGTGGGTATCACTCGATCACCAGCGCGCCCTGTGCCACCGGGCCTTCCGCAGAGAGGCAGCGCCAGCTGTAATGCCCCGCCTGCAACCCCGAGACATCGATCGGCGCCTGCGCCAGCACGGCCGACCGTTGCACCACCCGGCCCAGCGCGTCAAGCAGTTCCCATGTGGCGACCTGTGGCAACGGCGCGGTGCTGTGCAGTTCGATGAAGTCCGTGGCCGGGTTCGGCCACAGCGTGATGGAAGGCGCATCATCCCCCACGGTACGGATGCCCGTGCCTTCGGACGCCCAGCGCAGCACTATGCCGTTCTCGCCCACCGCCACCGCCACGCCATCGCTGGCGTAGGTGACGCCGTAGAGCAGCGCCGTGCCGTCGCCCCAGGTCTCATCGGCCCAGTCCGTGCCGTTCGTCAGGTGGCGGATGGAGCCATGCCAACCCACGGCGATGCCCTGCGCAGGGGAGCGCAGCGCAATGCTGTTCACGTTGAATTGCGGGTCCACCTCGCTCCACGTAGCGCCGCCGTCCGTGGTGCGGATGAAGGTGGGCAGGTACCAGCCGCCGGCATAGCCCGTGTCCGCATCCTGGAAGCACACGCCCTCCATGTTGGTGAGGCCGCTCAGCGGCTGGATGGGCAGCGTGCTCCAGTTCAGCCCGCCGTCCGTGGTCTTCAGCACGGACCATTCGTAGCCGTGGAAAAGCGCGTAGCCCACCTCCGCCGTCGGGAAGAACACCTTGCTCAGCGGGTTCACTTGGCCGAGGTCCACAGCGGCCCATGTGGTACCGCCGTCATCGGTGCGCAGCAAGCTCCCCGCGGCGAAATCGCCCCCGGCGCAGAAGCCCGTCAACGGCGTAGTGAAGGTGACGCAGCGCCACGGCCCGGAAACCGGGGTGGCCACGGTGCTCCAGCTATCCCCGCCATCCGCGGTGCGGTACAGGCCACTGTCGCCGGCCACGAAGCCGTGCAGCGCATCGTGAAAATACACGCTGCGCAGGTCACCGGGGTTCGGGAAATTCAGATCCGCCCACGAAAGTCCCGCATCTTCCGAGCGGATCACCGTGCCGAAGTCCCCCACAGCAAAACCGGTGTTGGTTTCCGGGAATTGCACGGTCCACAAGGCCTCCGTGGTGCCGCTGGCGCGTTGCGTGCATTGGGCCTGCGTTCCGAAGGTTGCACTTAGGAGCAGCAGAGTGAGGAGAGGTTTCATGGAAGGGTGGTTGGAAGGGATGACGTTGGTTTAGGGCGTGGCGATGCTTGGGGGGCGGGCAAAGCACCCAATTCGAAAGAGATCAGTTGGAGTACCCACAAGTGACCCAGCCGGTATGGGTCGGAGATCTTGCGGGGGCTGGAACACTTGCGGGAGCGTGGGGAGGCTTCAGACTGAGCATATAGATCAGGGACCGCAAATGAACCGGTGGAATTCTATCTGACCGCCCAAAGGTCCGGGCAATGGACAACATCCACCCCGTATGTCACCACATCGCGAAACCACGTCCGGTCGTATTCAGTGGGAAAGCGCACAGGGATCAGTTCCTTGTCGGGTCCGATCACATGGTGCGCCAAGGCGGTGCCGCAATACGTAGCGATCAGGAAAAGGCAGGTCTCATCGGCGAGAATGTCCGGTTTGTTCGCGCCGAGCACCTCTACTGCGATGTCGCGCCAGCGCCTTCCAAGTGTTGGCCATAATTCCTTTGGTGGTCTCCACCGGCAAAGGATGGTAAAGTGATGCTCCTCCGGGATCGGAAAGCCGTATTGCAAATAAGCAGCGCGCACGTATTCTCTCATGGCTGGTCCTGTTGAGTCTGCTGTTCCAACACCAATGCAATGATCCGTTCATAGTGTTCGGCCAACTTCCGGGCCTCGGTGTCATCGTTGCATGCCTCGGCAACAAAGTCCGGGCTGGAGGCTTCACCGGTTTCGAGATAGATGGCGGTATCGCGCCAAGCACGGGCGCGCACTTCCAGCCCGTCCAGCAGCTGGCCGAGCTCGAAGCCGTTGAGGCGGATGATGTATTCCTTGTCGATCGGCATTCGGCCAGGTTAGCGATATTGTGGCGGAAAAGCCAGGCGCATTTCAATTTCACACTATGGCCACCACCCGCAAAGCATGGACCCGCGAGGAACTTCTCATCCTCCTCAACCTCTACGAGAAGATCCCTTTCGGTAAGTTCGATCAGGGCAATCCGGTGTTGATCCAGATCGCGGAGCGCATGGGCCGCACGCCCGGAAGCGTGGCCATGAAGTTGAGCAACTTGGCTTCCTTGGATGCGCGCTTGGCGGCACGCGGGATCAGGGGCTTGTCCGGTGCCAGTGCGCTGGACCGAACGGTGTGGGCCGAGTTCCACGAACAGCATGAAGCTTTGGTGCCGGAAAGCGAAGCGTTGCTCTCGGAACTGCTCACCGGCGATGCCGATAGCCCGATCGAGGTGCAGCCGGAATTTATCACGCTGATGCAACCGCCGGAAGGGCCAACGGAGAACATGGCTTCGGTGAAGGTGCGTCGCGGTCAACGCTTCTTCCGTCAAGCGGTGCTGAACGCATACGGTGGCCGCTGCGCCGTCACCGGACTTTCCATCCGCGAGCTCTTGATCGCCTCGCACATCATTCCGTGGAACGCCGTCGAAGCCCACCGCCTCGACCCGCGGAACGGCATTGCCCTCAACGCCCTGCACGACCGCGCCTTCGATCGCGGCCTGATCACCTTCGATACCGAGCTACGCCTTGTCTGCGCCCCTGCGCTCCGCGACCATTTCGCCGAGGCGACCGTGAGCCAGAGCTTCAAGGCCTTCGAAGGCAAGCCACTGGCCATTCCCGCTGAGGCAGCGGGCCCCAAGGCCGAATACCTGGAGTGGCATCGCACCACGCTCTATAGCCGGTAGTTCCCCCGGTCATTAACGGTCCGTCACTCGCGATCAACCTTCCGGGTTCCACTGGCGCGGATCCCATTCACCCTTCACCGGTCACAATTCGCCTCCCCACCTTTGCACCATGTGCTACGGCGTGAAGGCCCGGACGGAGATGTCCCTGCGCATCGCGAAGAGCCGGGGCAATGCCGCCGCGGCGGAGCGCTTGGCCCAGCTGCTGAGCCCCTTTCCGGAGCTGGACCTGCACTTCGCCAACGCCTTCGACCATCCGCGACTGGTGCTCTACACCGGTGATGCCCCGCGGGAGCCGCAGCTCTTCACCTGGGGCCTGGTGCCCGGTTGGGTGAAAGGGGATGCGCAGCGCGTGGAGCTCTGGAACCGCACGCTCAACGCGCGGGGCGAGACCATCTTCGACAAGCCCGCTTTCCGCGCGGCGGCCCGGCAGCGGCGGGCCATCGTGCATGTGGAAGGCTTTTACGAGCACTTCCATTTCGGCAAGAAGGCCTATCCGTTCTTCATCGCCCCGAAGGAGCGGCCGCATTTTGTGCTGGCCGCGCTGTGGGAAGAATGGAGGGGCCCCGAAGGCGGCCTGTTGCGCACCTTCAGCATCGTCACCACCGAGGCCAATGAACTGATGCGGCGCATCCACAACAAGCCCGGTTCCGAAGGCCCGCGCATGCCGCTGATCCTCGCGGACGGGGAGGAGGAGCACTGGCTGGCGCCGCTGCATTCCACCAATGAGGAGGCCGCGCTGAAGGCGTTGATCAAGCCCTTCCCGGAGGACGCCATGCAGGCCTGGTCCGTGCGGCCCTTGCTGGGCAAGGAGGGCATGGGCAACCAGCCGGGCGCCAGCGAGCCCTTCGAATGGCCGGAGCTGCTGCTGGGCGGGCCGTTGGCGTGAAGCCGCCTACAGACGTACCAGTCGGCTGCAGCTATAGGAGCCGTCAGCGTAAAGCAACCGCACCAGGTGGACGCCGGGGCTGGCCGGTGCGGTGATGCTGCGGGTGCCGGCGCCGTACCGCCCGAGTACCCGGCCGGTCACATCGGTCAGCTCCATGTGCAGCCAACCCGCGGGGGCGAGCACCTGCACATCCTGTCCATGGGTCGGGTTGGGGCTTAGGGTCGGCGCCAAACGGCCGTCCGGTTCTTGGATGCCCGTGGTAAGGCAGTTTGAAAGCGCACGGTGCACCTGTAGTCGGCAGCCGGTCTCCATGGACAGGTCGAAGGAAAGCTGGATCCACCCGGTGTTGCTCCCACGGCGGTAGCCCACGTACAGGCTGTCCACGGTAGTGGGGCCGATCATGAAGAAGCCGCCGAAGTCGCCCAACACCAGTTCATCGCCGGTCATCCAGGTGTTTTCCCCGGTGCATTCCACCGGCTCGCTGGCGGTGTAGTAGCGCGGCCGGTCGGGGTCCATGCAGAACTCCAGGTCGTCATCCACCAGGCGCAGCAGGGCGAAGTTGGGGCCGTCCACCGTGGGGTCGTTCCGTACCAGCACGGCCCGCAGGTCGGCAAAGTCATCGCAATCGATCTCGATGTCCGCGGAATCCACGGTGTTGGGCAGGTTCAACTGCAGCTCGATCCCGAAGTCCAGGATCGTACCTCCGGGAGGCGCTTCGCCGGCGGTCACTTGGGCGTGCAGGATCGTTGGGGTGAACAGGGCACAGAAGAGAAGTATGCGCATGGGCGTGGTGGTTTGCATCATGACGCGCGGCACGCGGAATACGCTGCCTGCCCCATCGGAACTTTGGTTTGGGCGCATTGGATGGTACCGCGTCGCGCATCTTTGCCGCATGCGGGTGATCGTGGTGGGCGGCGGTGCAGCTGGCTTCTTTGCGGCGATCAGTGTCCGGGAGCACCACCCGGAAACGGAGGTGCTGCTGCTGGAGAAAACGGACAAGCTGTTGGCCAAGGTGCGCATCAGCGGCGGTGGCCGCTGCAACGTCACGCATCACGAGCCCAACATCCGCAAGCTGGCTGCCCACTATCCGCGGGGCGGGCAGTTCCTGCGGAAAGTCTTCACCCGGTTCGGTGTGCCGGACACCATCGCGTGGTATGCACGGCGCGGCGTGGCGCTGAAGGTGGAGGCGGATGGACGCATGTTCCCGGTATCCGACGACTCCGCCACGATCATCCGCTGCCTGATGGAGGAGGCCGGGAAGGTCGGCGTGCGGGTCCTTTGCCGCTCCGGTGTGTCGGGGCTGTCCGTGGATGGTTCCGGCCGTTTCATGCTGCGGCTGGATGGCGGAGACATGCTCGAGGCGGACCGCGTGATCATCACCACTGGGGGGCATCCGAAGGCCGAGGGCTATGCTTGGCTGAAGGTGCTGGGTATCGGCCTTGTGGCGCCGGTGCCCTCGCTCTTCACCTTCAACATGCCCGGCGAACCGGTCCGTGCGCTGATGGGCTTGGTGGCGGCGGATGTGCGGGCCCGCATTGCGGGCACCGGACTGGAGAGCCGAGGCCCGCTGCTGATCACCCACTGGGGCATGAGCGGTCCGGCGATCCTGCGGCTCAGCGCGTGGGGCGCCCGCACGGTGCGTGACATGGGCTACTGCTTCACCTTGCAGCTCAACTGGCTGGGTGAAGCGGGCGAGGAGGCCGTGCGCACGGCGCTGGCCGACCCGGCGATCACACGCAAGCAGGCGCGCAACGCCAACCCATTCGGCCTTCCGCACCGGCTTTGGGAATTCCTGTTGGCCAAAGCGGACATTCCGGTGGAAAGAACCTGGGGCGAAGTGGCCAAGAAGGACCGCAACCGCCTGGTGGATCTGCTCACCAATGATCGCTATGCCGTTTCAGGCAAGACCACCTTCAAGGAGGAGTTCGTCACCGCCGGTGGCGTGGCCTTGGAGGAAGTGGACCCGCACACGATGCAGTGCCGTACGGTGCCCGGCCTCTATTTCGCCGGTGAGGTGCTCGACATCGACGGCATCACCGGCGGCTTCAACTTCCAGGCGGCGTGGAGCACGGGCTGGCTGGCGGGCAGGCTGGGCCAAAGTGCGGGCACCGCCACATAGGGCGCTCTTGGGCAAGCGGCAGGGCGCACCATGCCACCGGCATGAGCGTGATGGCGGTGATCCATTCGGAAGCCCTGGCCGAGGCCGGTACGTCACGGGCATGTAGGCATCACCATCTCGTTGCATGTGCCGCCTTCAAGGCGAGCACGCACAGCGGCGCCAACAACCACACCAAGGCGGACCATGCACCCAGGCCGAGCAAGAGCCCCATGCCGGTTAGCACCAATAGCCACAGCGGATAGGTAAGGAGCAGCCAGGCGAAGAGCACGCTGTCGAAGAACAGCGGGTCCTTCGGCCAGCGTGCGGCCAGGGCGCGGATGCCGTAATACCATGGAGCATGCAGCACCAGCGCGCCCAGCGACGGGGCCGCGAGCACCGTCCGGACCAGCCCTTGCCTGTCCTGGCGTTCCACGGGTGTCGCATCGGCATCCATCAGCCGTTCCTTCAAAAGTGCATTGAAGTTGTTCAGGAAGGCGGCATCATCGGTGATGGGCACATCCGCCGGAAGGATGGCCGTGCCCATGCGCACGTGCACCTTGGGGAAGGGCCGATGGAAGGAGGAATAGTGCAGCCGCACGGGCAGTACCGGCACATGCAGCCCGACGCGCCAGGCCCGCAGCGCGATCCGGGCCGCACCCTTGCCCAAGGGTTGCAGCTCCATGGTGGTCCGCGAGATCCCTTCCGGGAACATCAGCACCGAACGGCCGCCTTCCAGCAGGTGGAAGGCGGTGGCCAGGCTGCGCTCCGTACGCCGCAACTCCGCGCGCCCCTCGCTCATGCGGTACACCGGTATCATGTACAGCGCGCCCAGCAGCCGCGCGGCCCACGGCTTCCGGAAAGCATCGCCACGGGCCATGAAGCACAGGCGCCACGGCAGGTGCGTGGCGATGATCAAGGCGTCCAGAAAGGAGTTCGGGTGGTTGCTGGCCAGCAGCACCGGCCCGGCGGGCGGGCTGTGGGGTTGCAGCTCCACGGTGATGCGCCCGCAATACAGGCGCAAGGCCAAGTGAATGCAGGCCCTCAAGGCTCGGTACATGAGTGTGGCGCTGCGGTACAAGGCATCATCCGCCCAAGATTACACTGTATGCGTTGATCGCGTGGTCTGCCAAGGGTGATACTTGCATACCCAAGCTCCATGCACGGTGTGCGGAGTAGCCATCCGGCGAGCGTGGGCGAAGCTGGTCGAACTGATGGCGGGTTCGGTCGAAAATCCAGCGGCCTGCTTCCGCTCCGTCTAGTTTCGCGGTCCCCAAACCCAAGCGCTCCCAGTTCCACAGCTCCTATGCGTGTCGTCCAATTCCTATTCCTGGCTATTTTCATGTTGACCGGTCTGAACCCGGCCAAAGCATCAGGTCCTGCTACCCGGGTGGTGGATCTTCAATACGCTTACGGCCCGGTGGGGGATCTGGGCATGCACACGGTGGGTGAGGTATGCGGCAGTGAGGCGGCCATGGCCGCCAGGTTTCCGGCATGGTCCGCCCATTGGGCCGGCATGGGCCATGCCATGGCGGACATGATGGACATGTCCTATTTCAGTTGTGCGTGGAATGATGCTGTTTTGGCGGGAGCGGAATCCCCGGGTGGTTCCACCGTGATCCAATTGCCGGCGGGGGAGTTCCGGGTGGACCAAACCCTGTATGTCCTGGACGGTGTGTTCCGCGGTGCGCCCGGTGGTGCCACGCGCCTGGTGATGGATACCGAGGTCTGGCAAGGCCGACCTACGCTGATGCAAGTATTGGCCTTGCCGATGCGGTCCGGTCGCATGGAGATCTCCGACCTGGTGCTGGTAGGGCCGGGTAAGCAAACGCTGCCGGAGGCCTGCGGGGTGTGGATCGACTGGCCGGGCGCATCATGCACCATGGAGCGCATCACGGCCGAGGGCTTTGGCGGCACGGCCATCAACATCATCGGGGCTTCTGCGACCGGGCTGCGCGATCTGGTCTTTCGGGACAACGGTACGGCCGTCCGGCTGGACCTGGCC
Source organism: Flavobacteriales bacterium (assembly GCA_023382455.1). Lineage (GTDB taxonomy): Bacteria > Bacteroidota > Bacteroidia > Flavobacteriales_F > PHOS-HE28 > PHOS-HE28. The sequence continues at coordinate 86,578 of JAHDVX010000007.1, read as the reverse complement.
GTAGGCGGGGACCATACGGTGGAGCGTGTCAACGGTTCATCCAACGCCACTTGGTTCGGTGCAAGGGCTGGTGGGCTGGAGGAGTTTGATTGGCACATCGCCGCTGTTGGTCCGGACGCGAACGGACGGGCGGAAAGCGGCCGGTTGCTGCAACTGGAAGGGTTGGCGCGGGTGGATCTCAACCAAGTGACTTTCGCCGCCGCCGGTAGCGCCGCATGGATCGAGGTGTCCGCGGCACGGGAGGGTTCCCGGGTAAGCGGCACCGGCATGCGTGTGCGTGGCGAAGGAAGGCCTTGGCTGTCCGATCTGGACCGGGGGATGCTGTATGGGGCGTCATCCGGTGATGAGGGCGGGTTCTCCTTCTGTTGGGTGCCGGGCAGCCCGGAAGGCCGCTTGCCGGAAACCTGCGGCAACGGACCGGATGGCGCCGTGTACAAGGCGGGTGGAGGCTCCATCAGCATCGGTGCCGTGAACGGCCCGGTGCTCACCGACCTGGAGTGGGGCTACAATTCCAGCGGCCTGTTCTACAGCTGCGCAGCTTCGGACACCAGTTTGCAGAACCGCCTCAACGAGCTGCAGCCACACATCCTGCGCTTCCCGGGCGGCACGCTGGCCAACTTCTACCATCCAGGTGGCTTGGGCTACGGCATTCGCCAGCAGGACGTGAACCTGGTGGCGGGCTTTACCGTGCACAACAACATCAACGGGAATTTCCAGAACGAGCAGGCCCTTATCGCCGCTGGTGAGGTGACCCGGAACTACATCCATGAGATGATCGCCTTGGCCCAGGCCACGGGTAGTAAGGTCCTCTATGTGGCCAATCTCTTGACCGGCACCGTGGGCGAGACGGTGGCCGTGCTGAATGCCTTTGCCAACGCCGGGGTCGAAGTGGTGGGGGTAGAACTGGGCAACGAGGCCCATCTCAGCGCCTATGATTTCCGTTTCGGCAGTGTGGCCAACTACCTCGCCGTAGCGCAGCCCTACGCCACGGCCATCCAGAACAATTTCCCGGGATTAAAGATCGGCCTGAACGGCTACCCGCCCGGGATCCTCAAGGACATGGGGCCGGCCGGTACGCAGCGGGCACTGGATTGGAACACGGCCTGCTCGGAAGCGGCCTTCGGCGATGCCCTGATCATCCACTGCTACAGCCGGCCGGGAAATTGCAACCAGTCTGATGTCCATGCCAACTTCCTGTGTGGTGCCGACTTCAGCCAGGTCTACGCCAACGAGAAGCTTCCGGTGGCCTTGGCCGAGCTGTCCTCCTTGGGGAGCAAGAAGATCTGGATCACGGAGTGGAACATCGACGGCAGGTACAACCACTACGGCAACTCCATGGCCCAGGCGCTGTTCTATGGCGACATGGCCATTACCATGGCCCAAGCGCCCAAAGTGTCCATGAGCGCCTACCATGAACTGCTCGCGTACGGGGATGGATACAACCTGGTGAAGAAGACGTGGTCCATGATCATCCCGCAGGTGAATTACTGGACCAGTGAACTGTTCGCGGACCTCTATGTGCCCGGCAACCAACCCCAGTCGGTGACCATGACGGGCATCAATGGCCTGCGGGGCTATGCTTTCCTCGCCGCGGATGGCATGCAGCATCTCTACCTGGTCAACCGTTCGGGCTCGCCGATGGACCTGTCATCGTTCGCGGGTTCGGCATCCAATGTTTCCTGGACGGTGATCGGCAGCAGCAGCATCGTCGAGGGCACCGGACCGAATGCCGCCATGGCACAAGGCAATGTTACTGCGGTAAGTGGTGTGGCCGCCTCCATCGCTTCGGTTCAGCTGCCGGCCTATGCCATTGCCCATCTCAAATGGATCCCCGTGACCAATGGACCCTTGTGGAGCACCACGTTCAGCGGTACGCAGGGATGTACGTTGACGGCCATGACCGGGAGCAGTGTGAGCCAGCCCATTACCCAGCGCTGTGCCAACATCAGCGGTGGACAAGTGGTCACCCACGCAAAGACTTCCTTCCCCATGCAGGTCACCACTTCCAAGGTGTTGCTCTTGGGCGTCACTTTCTCCAATGTGGGCGTAGGTCGTTGGATCAACAGCCGCTTGCGCTTCCAAGGGCAGCCTGGCAGGATCTGCGATGTGGTCACGGGCCAAGTGATGGCCACGGTATCGGCCGGTGTCCGGTATGAGCAACTGGCGCTCGATTTCGGAGGGCCAGTGCCCGTGGAGTCGCTGATCGGAAGGCCCAACATCGGCAACAAGACGGCCCTGATGACCATCGAGGGCATGAAGCTCTTCCCCTAGCGGACCGTGCGCGGTGGCATACAACCACCGGTCAGAGCTCCACCCCGAAAGGAGCTGCGTTGCAGGACGGATGCATAAGGCCGTTTCCGATCGGCCCATTGGCCAGCGGTCTGGAATGCCGCCTTTTCATCGTGCCCGACTTATCCGCCTCACCAACCTTTCCAACCTCACCTCCCGGCCTCGCTTCCCTCACCACTATCGCCTACGTGACCTTCCTGCCCACCCAACTCAACCACCACACGCAGCTTGGCCACCCCGTCCTCGTAGCACATGAAAAAAGCCGCCCCGGGCAATACCGAGGCGGCTTCTACAATACTGATGGATGGTCAGAACACGATCTTCTGCCGGTGGATCCGTGCCCGGTGCTTCTTGTTCGATGAGCGGTACTTGAACAACTTGTAATGCACCTGGGCTTTCAGGAAGAGATAGCCGTCGTTGTGGTCTGAATAGCCACGCTGGGCACCGACATCGGTCTGGCCCGGTACCGCACCCAGGCTGGGGTCGGACAAATAGGCTGACACAGGTCCATAGGCTTCCTCCAGCAACACGGGGTCGTAGTATTCGCCGCTCACATCGTCGATGTAATCGGTGAAGGTCTTGGTGTATTGGAGCTCCAGGCCCACCGAGGTACGCTTGCTCAATCCCTTGCGGATGCCCACGCCCATGGGGATGCCGATCTGGGTCAATTTGTAATTCTCCGGCCCGTTGGGCAGGCCTTGCCCTTCGGTATGCAGCGGCTGCAGGTCCACCCAACCGCCGTTGAACTGGGCTTGGGGCTTGAAGTGGAACACGCTGATACCCGCGAATACGTACGTGCCCAAACGGCTCGGGGTCATGCCCTTCACCCCGCGAAGGTCATAGATATGGCCCGGCAGTTCCTCCGTGACCTGGAACTCCAGGCCCAACTGCCCTTCAAAAATGTTGCTCTTGAAGTTCAGGTTCCGGTTGTTCCGGAAAACCTCCTTCGTCAGGTTGTCGTTGCCCGCCAGCACGCCGTAGGCGCCACCTCCGCGAAGGACCAGGCGCTTCGCCAGGAAGTACCGGTAGGTGACGCTGATCGCCGGCTTGGTCTGGCTCATCTCCAGGTCCCAGATGAACGGCGACCCGATCTGGTCCCGTCCGCCCAACTCGCCCAGGAAATTGCTGATACCAATGCCCAGGGAGATCTGCCGGCGATGGGTTTTCCAATAATTGGAATCCCTGAAGTACTGGGCGTTCAATGAATTGGAAAGCCCGACTACTGCCAGGAACGCCAAAAGGGGGAGGGGCTTGGGGGAGCGCACGGGCGTGAAGATCTGTGCCAAATATAAACGAAGGAGCTTACCACGGAGGGCGTGTGAAGCTTTCCCCATTAACGATCAATGGACGCCACGGTTGCCTGCTCCGTGGGTCATTCCGGCCCCAGCACGGCCCACGCCGCCACGATGCCCGCGCACACCGACACGTTCAGGCTGTGCTTGGTACCGCCCTGCGGCACCACCAGTGCCCCGTCGCACAAGGCCACCACGGCATCGCCCACGCCGTGCAGCTCATTGCCCATCACCAAGGCCACGCCCGTGGACAGTGAAGGTCGCCATTCGGTGATCGGCACGGCCTGAACGGTCTGTTCCACGGCCCACACCGCCCAGCCTTCGGCCTTCAACTTTTCAACAGCCTCCACGGCCGTGGCATGGTGCCGCCAGGGCACCGAGAACGTGGCGCCCAGCGCCGTCTTCTCGATCTCGCGGTGCGGCGGCAGCGGCGTGAAGCCGCACAGGTCGATGCCGTCCAGGGCGAAGGCGTCCGCCGTGCGGAAGATGGAGCCCACGTTGTGGCGGCTGCGCACATCGTCCAGCACGAAGCGCAGCTTGTGCCGGGCCATGGCCTTGTACGTGGCGGCGTCCACGCGGCCCAGTTCCTCCATGGTCAGTTTGCGGTCGTCGGCAGGCATCGGCGTTGTTGAAAAGGAAGCGGTGCGCGGGCCGCAAAGGACGGGAAAGGAACGGTACCTTTCGGGCTGCCCCGACCTTTGGGGCCATCTTCGCCGCGATGACCAAGGCCAGCCCCGCCGAAACGCCCCTGATGAAGCAGTACATGCGCATCAAGGGCCAATACCCCGATGCGCTCCTGCTGTTCCGTGTGGGCGATTTCTACGAGACCTTCCTGCAGGATGCCGTCACCACCGCCGCCGTGCTGGGCATCACCCTCACCAAGCGCAACAACGGCACCAGCGATATCGAGCTCGCCGGATTCCCCTTCCACGCGCTGGACAACTACCTGCCCAAGCTGGTGCGCGCCGGTCACCGCGTGGCCATCTGCGACCAGCTGGAGGACCCCAAGCTGGCCAAGACCATCGTCAAGCGCGGCGTCACCGAGGTGGCCACGCCGGGCGTCTCCTTCTCCGAGGGCGTGGTGGACGGCCGCCGCAACAACTGGCTGGCCGCCGTCTGTGGCGAGGGCGAGCGCTTCGGCACCGCCTTCCTGGACATCACCACGGGCGAATTCCTGGCCGGCGAGGGCGACCGCACCGCCATGGCCAAGGCGCTGGAGGGCCACGACCCCGGCGAGCTGCTGTACCCGCGCGGTGCCAAGCAGGAGCTGATCGCGGAAAGCGCGGCGCGCTGGCGCGGCTTCGCCATGGAGCCCTGGGCCTTCACCGATGATTTCGCGCGGGAACGCCTGCTGAACCACTTCGGCACCACCGGCCTCAAGGGCTTCGGCATCGAGGGCCTTTCCCTGGCGCAGCGCGCGGCCGGCGCGGTGCTGCACTACCTCGGCGAAACGCGCCACGACCGGCTGGGCCATGTGAACCGCATCGCCAAGCTGGCCGATGAGGGGCAGGTGTGGCTGGACCGCTTCACCGTGCGCAACCTGGAGCTGGTGGCCCCGGTGAACGAAGGCGGCCGCACGCTGCTGGGTGCCATGGACCGCTGCACCACGGCCATGGGCGCGCGCCTGCTGCGCCGCTGGCTGCTGGCGCCGCTGGTGGAGCAGGCCGCCATCGAGGCGCGGCTGGACCGTGTGCAGGCCCTGGTGGCCAATACCGCCCTGCGCGAGGCGCTGGAGGCGGACCTCTCCGCCGTGGGCGACCTGGAGCGCCTTTCCGCCAAGGCCGCCGTGGGGCGCATCAACCCGCGCGAGCTGCTGCAATTGGCCCGCGCCCTGCGCGCCGCCGCCCATCTGCGCGAAGCCCTGTGCGGCCAGCCGGGCATCTGGGCCGATACCGCCGCGGAATGGCAGGTGCCCGGGGAACTGGCGGCGCACCTCGAGGCGTCCATCGAGCCGGAAACGCCCGTGAACGTGCAGAAGGGCGGCGTGATCCGCGCCGGCGCCGATGCCGACCTCGATGAGTTACGCCACATCACGGGCCACGCCAAGGAGCTGCTCATGGACGTGCAGCGCCGCGAGGCGGAACGCACCGGCATCACCTCATTGAAGGTGGGCTACAACAACGTCTTCGGCTACTACCTGGAGGTGCGCCACACCCACCGCGACAAGGTGCCCGCCGAATGGGTGCGCAAGCAGACGCTCACCGGCGCCGAGCGCTACATCACCGATGAACTGAAGGCGCTGGAGGAGAAGATCCTCAGCGCCGAGGAGCGCATCCTGGTGCTGGAGTCGCAGCTCTTCGGCCAGGTGGTGGAGCGCGTGTGCGCGCACATCGCCGCCTTGCAGCAGCTCTCGGCGGCCATCGCCCGCCTCGATGTGCTGCGCGGCTTCGCGGTGAACGCCGCCGCGTGGAACTACGCGCGGCCCTCCATCAATGCCGGGGCCATGCTGCGCATCCGCGACGGGCGCCACCCGGTGATCGAGCAGCAGCTGCCGCCCGGCGAGGCCTACGTGCCCAACGACCTGACGCTGGACCCGGAACAGGCGCAGTTGCTGGTGATCACTGGGCCCAACATGAGCGGCAAGAGCGCGCTGCTGCGCCAGACCGCCCTGATCGTGCTGATGGCCCAGGCCGGCAGTTTCGTCCCCGCCCGTGAGGCGGAGATCGGCATCGTGGACCGCATCTTCACCCGCGTAGGCGCCAGCGACAACCTGGCCACCGGTGAGAGCACCTTCATGGTGGAGATGAACGAGACCGCCAGCATCCTCAACAACCTCAGCGCGCGCAGCCTGCTGCTGATGGATGAGATCGGACGCGGCACCAGCACCTACGACGGCATCTCCATCGCCTGGAGCATCGCCGAATACCTGCACGAGCATCCGCTGCGGCCCAAGACGCTCTTCGCCACGCACTACCACGAGCTGAACGACATGGCGGAGTCCTTCCCGCGCATCCGCAACGCCAACGTGGCCGTGCGCGAGGCCGATGGCAAGGTGCTCTTCCTGCGCAAGCTGGTGCCCGGCGGCAGCGACCGCAGCTTCGGCATCCATGTGGCCCGCATGGCCGGCATGCCCAAGGCCGTGGTGGAGCGCGCCGGGAAGGTGCTGCACCACCTGGAGCGCACCCACGCCGGTGCCCTCGAGGAGGATGGTGCCGAAGCCGCGAAGGGCCCGGCCCGCAAGGCCCAGGCCGACCTGGCCGCGTTGGGCCGCGAGCCCCAGCTCAGCTTCTTCCAGCTCGATGATCCCGCGCTCGAAGGCATCCGCGAGGAACTGGAATCGGTGGACATCAACAACCTCACCCCCGTGGAGGCACTGATGAAGCTCAACGAGATCAAGCGCATGGCCGGCGGCGGCAAGGCCAGGCTGAAGAAGGTATGAGCAGCCGGCTGGCGAATGGGCCGGTGGCGGACCGATGGGCCCGGCGCTGGGGCTGGGCATTGATCACGCTGGCGGTGCTGCTGGTGTACTGGCCGTTGTCCACCTTCGCATACGGTCTCGTGCACGGCGATACGCTGGATTGTTGGGTGCCGTGGCGCTGGTTCATCGCACAGGCGTTGCAGGATGGCCATTTCCCGCTGTGGAACCCTTACGCGCAGGGCGGCTACCCCATCTACGCCGACCTGCAAGGGCCGGCGTGGTACCCGCCGTCCATCGCCTTGGGAGGCACCATCGGGCACACGTTGTACACCCTGCAGGCGCTCTTCCTCGGCTACGTGATCGTGGGCGGCATCGGCATGATGCGCCTGGTGCGCCTCCTGCAGCGCGATGCCCGCATCGGCCTGGTCATCGGATTGGCCTATGCCCTCAGCGGCTTCTTCACCGCGCACCAGATGCATTTCTACGCCGTGATCAGCGCGGCCTGGCTGCCGTGGCTCCTTGCCGCCCAGCTGAAGTTGATGGACCGGCCCACTTGGAGGTCGGCGCTTGAAGCGGCGTTGTTCCAAGCCTTGCTGCTCACCGGAGGCAACCACACCTTCACCCTCATCGGCACGTGGCTGCTGCTGGCCCTCATCGTCGGGGCCGCTTGGCAAGCGTGGCGGTGCGGCGATCGTCCATTCGTGTACCGGTTGGTGGGCATGGAAGCCTTGTTTGCCGGCCTTTCGGCGCTGATGGCCTGCGGTACGTTCTACGCCTGGTGGGAGGTGTCGCCCTACCTGGCCCGCACCGAGGGAATGGCCTATGCCGATGCGGCCATGAACCCGTTCACCGGACATGCACTTTGGTCCATGCTGTTTCCTTACGCCGTGGGAACCGATGCCGCATGGCTGGGCACCGATCCCACCATGGCCAATGGCTTCACCGGTGTGATCATGGTCCTGCTTGCAGCCTTCGCGCTGGTGCGGGAACGCAGCCGCGTGGAGAACATCATCGGCGTGTTCGGCATGGTGTGCGCGCTGGCCTCCTTCGGTGCCGCACTGCCCGTGCATCGGCTGTTGTGGGCCGCGGTTCCCGGGCTGGACTTGTTCCGCTTCCCCAGCTACTACCAGTGGTTCGCCGCTTTGGCCGTACTGGTGCTGGCATCGGGCACCTTGGCCAGGTGGTCGTCCATGATGCCCGAACGCCGCGCGTGGGAGAGGACGGCCATCGGCGCTACGCTGGCCCTGGTCGTCGCCGTGTTGGCGTGGGCCTGGCTGATGCATTTCAGTGAGCCGCCGTTCCGTGCGGAAGGCACCCTGTATGAACGCATCACCGGGCCATGGCGATGGCACCGCGTGCTGGTTGCCGCACCCGCTACGCTGGCGGCGTTGGCCGCCTTCCTGTGGTGGGCCCGGATCGAACGGCCGCGCTGGGGGCTGTTGGCGCTCCTGGTGCTGGTGGAAATGGGCTGGGCCACCATGCTGGCGCAATGGAACACCGCACTGGGCGATTACTCCCCGGCCCGCTTGCAGGCCCGCTTGTCGGAGCAGCCCCACGGCCCCGTTTGGCCGGAGCTGGTGCCCATCGGCGAGCATGCCGATGGTTCGGCCTTGCTGCGCGACATCTGGCGCAACATGGGCAATTTCACCGGAAAGCCCTCGCTCGACGGGTTCAATTCCTTCCGGCTGAAGGACCGCGACCGCTTGGCGGATGAGCATCCGGCGCTGCTGACCGCCATGAAGCGGCAGCCGCTGGTCTATCTCACCGATAGCGTTGTGCCTGAAGCAGCCTACGTGCCTTCCGCCGTGGACCCGGCGCGTGATAGCGCGTTGGTGGTGGTGGCGCAGCCGATCCCCGGTCCCCTGCATCACTATCCGGGCGACAGCCTGTGGGTCACACGCTTCGATCACGACGGAATCTCGCTGGGCACCTCCACCGCCCGGCCCACCTTCGCCCTGCTGCAACAAAGCTGGTACCCCGGATGGACCGCGCAGGTGGACGGCAGGCCCGTGGAGCTGGTGCGCGCCAATATCGCTTGCTTCGGCGTGGTGCTGCCCGCCGGAAGGCACGAGCTGTCGTTCCGCTTCCGCAAGCCGGTGGCGCCATGGCTCCTGGCCGTGTCGCTGATCACGTTCCTCGGTGGTGCCTTGTTGCGGGCCTTTGTGCGTCCGGCATCCGTGGGCGCCTTGCCGCTGCAGGCGGGAGCGCTGGTGCTCGCAGCGGCGGTGTGCTGGTCGTTAGGGACGCACCGGCCCAAAGCGGAGCGCCTGCCGCAGGAAGTGCAAGAACTGGTACGGCGCATGGATGCCACCGGTGCGGGGGATCGGCCCGTGGTGTTGAACACCGGTCGCTTCCCCGCGCTGGCCAAGGCATTCGGCAAGCAGCGCGCGATAGGCGTGCGGGCCGGTGAAGCGGCGTGCTGGGGCGACGTGGCGGAAACCTTGCGGAAAACGGGGACCGGCCCCATCTGGTGGATGAACGCGGGATTGCCCATCGCCCCGGCGGTGAACGCGGGACTGCAGTTGCGCTACCGCATGGACACGGTGCTGTGGGCGGGTCGCAGCTCGGCCACCTTGCTCCGGCCCTTGGCCGATGGGGAGGAAGCGGGCACCGTGCTTTTCGATGGTTCGCGGCAGGGCGGGCAATGGCTGGAACCAACCACGCCCTGGACCAGTGCCTACCGCGCTCCTGCGGACAGTTTGGCCCGTAACGCATCCGGTACCTTGGTGGTCTATGCGGAGGTATCGCCTACGGGTGGTGCACGGCCCCAAGTGGCGCTGGAACAAAGGCTGAACGGGGAGGTGGTGGATTACGAGAGCATCCCGCTGATCGCTGGCCGGCACCGGCAAGGCAGGGTTGAAGGTATCGTGGCCCGGCCGCTTCCTATTCCGCGCCAAGCGGGCACGGAGCTGGGGGTCTACGTGTGGAACAACGGGCCTGATAGCGTACTGGTCCACCGGTTCAAGGTGGTATTGCTGGCCGGGGAGGAGAATGAAAAATGAGGAACGACCGAGGTTCGTTGCACCGATCATTTCGCCAGCTATATTTGCACCCCCCAAGCGAGAGTAGCTCAGTTGGTAGAGCACGACCTTGCCAAGGTCGGGGTCGCGGGTTCGAGTCCCGTTTCTCGCTCCAAATGCCTCCCCTGCGGGAGGCATTTTTGTATCCGGCCCGCCGTTGGCCGTGCATTGTGGGCCGGTCCACCTGTTCCGGTGCGCCTTGTCCGATTCACGCCGTGGATCCCCCTTGCTCTGCTTCATCCTGTCCATCCCGTTCATCCTGTCAAAGGATTCGTCTTTCGGTTCGGTGACCGGCCAAGCCTTGTCCTGTACATCCTGTCAGCGGGTTCACCCCGCCTGAAGGATACTTCCCCATCCTGCCTTTCCTTTGCCTGCCGCCCGCCCGGGTGGTGGAATGGTAGACACGAGGGACTTAAAATCCCTTGGTCCGCAAGGGCCGTGCGGGTTCAAGTCCCGCCCCGGGCACCATCCGCCGCATGAAGACCCGCCTTGCCCCCACGCCCAGCGGCTTCCTACATGCGGGCAACGGGGCCTCGTTCGTGCTGGCCTGGAAACTGGCCCGCGAGGCGGGCGGCCGGGTGCTGCTGCGCATCGACGACCTGGACGCGGAGCGGGCGCGGCCCGAGTACGTGCAGGACATCTTCGACACCTTGCACTGGCTGGGCGTGGATTGGGATGAGGGCCCTGGGAATGCCGGTGAGCTGGCCAGCCAGTGGTCACAGCACCTGCGCATGGGCAGCTACCTGGAGCTGGTGCACCAGCTGCGCGCCGGAGGCCATTTATATGCCTGCACTTGTTCACGCAAGGATGTCGCCGAACGCACCGGTGGCACGGAATACGACGGCCATTGCCGCGACCGCAATCGGCCCCTGGACCTGCCCGGTTGCCGCTGGCGGTTGCGCCTGCCTGCGGGGGCTACCATGGCCATGCGCACATGGCCTGCCGGGCGCGTGCGGGAACTGCCCTTGGACATGTCCGACCCGGTGATCCGCCAGCAGAACGGCAGGCCGTCCTACCAGGTGGCCTCGCTGGCGGATGATGTCCGCTTCGGCGTGGACCTGGTGGTGCGCGGCACCGACCTGTTGCCTTCCACGGCGATCCAGCTGTACCTGGCGGAATTGCTGGGGAAGCGGGCGTTCAAGGAAGTCCGCTTCCTGCACCATCCGCTGTTGCTGGGTGCTACCGGGGCGAAACTGTCCAAGTCGCTCGGCGCGGAGGCTTTGATCACCTTGCGCCAGGTCGGGGAAGGCCCCGGCCCGGTTCTCCGCTTGGCGGAGGAATGGTTGCGCCAGGCGGTGGACGGGTGCTGAACTACCCGGCTGCGAACGGGCGGAGCACCAAGGGCTTGGCCCGTACGGCCCCGCGGCTGCGTTCCACCAGGCCGAGCTTCTCCAACTGGGAAAGGTCGCGCTGCAGCGTCTTGGCATGGAGGCGGGCGTACCGCCGGGCGAGCTCGGGCGAAAGCAGGGGCAGTTCGGCGGTGGCCACTTCGTCCCGATGGCTGTGCAGCTCGCGCATCAACAGGTTGAGGCGTTCCCCTCCGGTGGTGCCCTGCGGGCCGACGAGGCCTTGCAGGATCTCCGGTACCAACTGCTCCTCCTGGGCCTTGGCCACCTCGATCGCGAGGGCTTTCAACCGTTCAGCAAAGCCCCTGACCATAAAGTTGATAAAAGCCGGAACCCCATCCTCGGACCGACCGGTCCACCGGGTCAGGCGGGCATATTCGTCCGGGGCGTCCGCGGCCTGGGCCACCATGCGGTGGGCGGCCACCGGTGGGAGGCCGGCTTGCAGCAATAGGCTGAGTTCCAGCAGCCGGACGGTGCGTCCTGATCCATCGGGGAATGGGCAAAGCCAGGCCAGGTGCAGATGGGCGACCAAGGCCCCCAGGATGCCGAAGGCCAAACGCTCCTCCGGGTCGGAGCCATGGAAGACCCCGTCTTGGGCCCAAATGACCAGGTGGTCGATGGCCGGTCCCAATTGGTCTGCGGGAACGGGAAGCTCGGGCGGGCCAAGGCGGAAGGTGCCCGGTGCCTGTCCGGAAGGGGAGGGCAGGCCCTGCATCACCTGGGCATGGAGCATCTGCAAGGTCCAGGATCCGGCGTCGGTTCCGGCGGTCTTCAGGCGGGTCTCCAACCAGGTCACGGCGGCCAGCAGGTTGCGCACTTCGCGTTCCTGGAAAACCTGCGAATGTGGCAGTTGGAGACTTCCTTCCAGCAAGCGGTCCACTTGGTCGGCGGTGAGCGTATTGCCGTCCAACGAGGCGTTGGCCACCACCCCTTGGAGCAGGGCGATGTAGTTCATCAGCCTCCCTTCCTGCACCGGGAGAACGGCCGTGCGAAGCTGCTCTACGGCCATGGCCACCTCGCCCAGCCGGGCCCACGTGGATGGGGGGAGTTCTTGCGGGGAAAAATGGACCTGGAACGGCCGGATCGTCTTTTTGCTTGTCGCCATGGATGTCCAAAGTTATGCGACACCATAACGAGCTTGTAATCAAACACTATGATGCGTATTGAACAATCAAATGTCGAAATACATGTCCAGAAAGACGCGACCAACGATGTCTGAATCGAATTTAGTCGTTGAATCAGTGGCTCAAGCGGCCACGATGAACACCACCAGGCTGAGGAAAAGTGCGGCTCCGCCGATGATCATCCCGGCGAGCGCGAAGCCTTTTCCGCGATTCCCCCGGTCGCGGCATTGACGGCTCCCGATCAAGCCTAAGGTGAAGGCGATGGCTCCGCCAACGAGGAGGATGATCACGCTTTGGAGCCCGAATCCCAGTGCCAACGTGGCAGCCGCAACAGGGGCCGCAGCGATGGCCTTGGCGTTCCACGTCCGGGGTTCCTCCTCGAAATAGTCCGTGGTGTCCTGGCTGGTCGGGGCCATGCGCCGCAGTGTGTGGTCCGGCTGCTGCGGTGCGATCATCGGACGGGTAGACGGATCGCCCGGGATGTCGGCTGAGGCGGTGATGGAAGCGTCGGCCGGTTCGGGAAGGTGAACGGCCAAGGGGAGTGGTAGGTGGCGGATTGCTTCTTCCGTAGCTCCTCCGGTTTGGGCACGGGCCGGGGCCTTTTCGTGCCGCTCCACGGTTCCTTGCTTGCGCAACCAACCGTAGCGGGCCCCGGATGGATGGCCGGCCCAAGGTTTGGTGGTACCGCAGCCCACCGCCATGGCGGCAACGAGCGGAAGGGCATAGCGGCCAAGCGGTTGCATGGCGAAAGCTACTCCTGATACCAGTTCGAGTTATCAACAATTGCGATGGTCATCAACGGCGGATCATGGAATATCTGGTGATCCCTCCTTGGCCATTCCATCTCCGGCCGTGCGGTACCGTGGTTGCACCGGTATGGGCAAGCGATTGAGCACCGGTGCGCGACGAAAGGCGGCCAAGGGCGAACTTTGGCCCCATGCGCCTGCCCCTGTTGATGATCCTCCTGGCCTTGGGGTTCGGCCCGGCCTGGGCGCAGCAGGGGGTCACCACCTTCGGCCTGCAGGTGAAGCCGGTGATCCCCTTCGGGGTTTTCGAGCGGGAAACCACGATCGATCGGTCGCCCCTGGCGGCCACCTTGGAGCTTAGAGGCGGGTTGGCCTACGGCATGGTGGTGCGCACCGGGTTGAGCAAGTCCATTTCCTTGGAAGTGGGCTTGAGCCAGATCACCCGGCGCTACGATTTCGGGATGACCAATGATACCAATGGCTATGCCGACCAGGGCAGCGTGCGGTTCGTGGGTTATGAATTGCCGGTGACGTGCTTGGTGTACATCCGGCTGGGGGAGCGTTCCTGGATGAACAATGCGCTGGGTTTCAGCGTGGACATGTATCCGGGCGATGCCAAGAAGGAGCTGCCCTTGGCACAGGCCTACCTCTTCCGACGCAACTGGGCGCAGGCGGGGGTGGTGGGCAACATCGGCGTGGAATACCGCACGGACAACTCGGGGTACTTCTACCTCGGTGCCACGTTCCACCGGCCGTTCGGTGCGATGGCCCAGGCCGATGTGACCTGGCTGGACCGCTATGCCGGCTACCGGCCGTACAAGCTCACCACGGACCTCAGCGGGGCCTACCTCACGGTGGACTTCCGGTACTTTTTCCACGAGAACCCGGACAAGGCCCGGCTGCGCAAGGCCCGTGGCCGCTGACCGGTCGGGGAACGATCACCACCTTTGCGCCGATGGAAGCACGCACGAACCAACGCACGCTGGCCTGGGCCGCGGCCATATTGATGCTGGCAGTGGCCTTGGGCGCCTTCGGGGCGCACGGCATCCGGGGGCTGGTGGACGCGCAGTCCTTCCATAACTGGGGCACGGCGGTGCAATACCAGTTCTACCACGGCCTGGCGTTGCTGGGCCTCGCGGCGCTGGAGGGCAAACTGGGGTCGCGGGTGGTCAGCTTCGTGCGCATCCTGTTCTTGCTGGGCATCCTGTGCTTCTGCGGGTCGCTTTACCTCCTGGCCACCCGCGATCTGCTCGGCCTGCACGGCATGGCCCGGGTGTTGGGCCCCATCACCCCGCTGGGCGGCCTGATGTTCATCGCGGGCTGGGGGGCGGTGCTGGCCGGTGCCTTACGCCGGAATTGAGCCTGTCCATAGGCATTTCCTTGCCCGGGGTCGATCCCTACATTTGCACCCCCAAACGTGAACCTATTCGATCATGAACGATCTCGGACTGAAACCGACGCAAGCTGACCTGGCTAAGATCGGCCTGGCCAATACGGGTGATGTGTACTGGAACCTGGAACCTGCCGAGCTGGTGGAACACACCCTGGTGAACGGCCAAGGTGTATTGGCCGACAGCGGGGCGCTGGCCGTGGATACCGGCGAATTCACCGGCCGCAGCCCGAAGGACAAGTTCTGCGTGAAGGACGCAAAGACCGAGAACACCGTCTGGTGGGGCGACATCAACATCCCCATGGCACCGGACACCTTTGAGCGCCTGCGCCAGCGCATGGCGGCCTACCTGATGGGCCGCGACTTGTACGTGCACGATGCCTATGCCTGCGCGGATCCCGAGTTCCGGCTGAACCTGCGCCTGGTGGCCGAGTACCCCTGGAGCGCCCTCTTCGGCAACAACATGTTCCTGCGCCTGGCCAAGGACGAGATCGAGGGCTTCGAGCCGGAGTGGCACATCATCTGTGCCCCCGGCTTCCATGCAGACCCCGCCATCGACGGCACGCGCCAGCACAACTTCGCCGCCATGGACTTCACCCGGAAGATGATCCTGATCGGCGGCACGGCCTACACCGGCGAGATCAAGAAGGGCATCTTCAGCGTGCTGAACTACATCCTGCCGCAGGATCGCGGCGTGCTGAGCATGCACTGCTCGGCCAACATCGGCAAGGACGGTGACACCGCGGTGTTCTTCGGCCTCAGCGGCACGGGCAAGACCACCTTGAGCGCCGACCCGCAGCGTCACCTGATCGGCGATGACGAACACGGATGGAGCGCCAAGGGGGTGTTCAACTTCGAGGGTGGCTGCTATGCCAAGGCCATCGACCTGACCAAGGAGAAGGAGCCCGAGATCTGGGATGCCATCCGCTTCGGGGCGCTGCTGGAGAACATCAACTTCATGGAGGGCACCTCCACCAAGGTGGACTTCAGCGACAAGAGCAAGACGGAGAACACGCGCGTGAGCTACCCCATTGAGCACATCAAGGGCCACGCGGAGCCCAGCCGCGGAGGGCACCCGAAGAACATCTTCTTCCTCACCTGCGACGCCTACGGCGTGTTGCCGCCCATCAGTCGGCTGGATGCGGGCCAGGCCATGTACTGGTTCCTGAGCGGCTACACGGCGAAGGTGGCGGGCACCGAGGCGGGCATCACCGAGCCGAAGACCGTGTTCAGCGCATGCTTCGGCGCACCCTTCCTGCCGCTGCACCCCACCAAATACGCCGACATGCTGGGCAAGTTGATGAAGGAGCACGGCGTGCACGTGTGGCTGGTGAACACCGGTTGGAGCGGCGGGGCCTACGGAACCGGCGAGCGCATGAAACTGCGCCTGACCCGCGCCATGGTGAGTGCCGCGCTGCAAGGCCAACTGGACAACGTGGACTACGTGAAGCACCCCGTGTTCGGCGTGAGCATGCCCACCAACTGCCCCGAGGTGCCCGCCGAGATCCTCGACCCGCGCAACACGTGGAAGGACAAGGCGGCCTACGATGCCCAGGCGGACAAGCTGGCGACGGCCTTCCAGACCAATTTCAACAAGTACCGCGACAACGCCAGCGAGGAGATCGTGAAGGCGGAACCGGCAGCACGCGTCAAGGCCTGAAACCGCACGGCCCGGATCTTGGATGCCTGCACCAGCCCGGTGCAGGCATCCTTAATTTAGGAGCACCGGCCCTCGGACAAATGATCACCAAGACCCTGTTCACCGCTGTTGCCGCAGGCTTGGCCTGGAGCGCGGCCGTGGCCCAACCAGACCCCACGGGACGCAGCGTGGCCCCGGAAGATCTGCGCATGGACCTGGGCATCATAAGAAGCACCTTGGAGCAGGCACACCCCGACCCGTACCGCTACCCGGGGAAAGCCGGCCTGGACACACTTTTCGCCACCATCCACGCCTCGTTGTCCACGCCGTTGACATCGGAGGAGTTCATCCGTGCGGCCATGCCGGTGTTCCGGGCCGTGGGCGATGCCGCCACCCGGCTGACGCCGCCCGCGGAGGTGGAACGGGCGTATGAGCACAGCGAGCCGTTGATCCCCTTCACCGTGGCGGTGATCGAAGGGCGGCTCTATCTGGACCAGGAACTCAAGGGGTTCCGCAGCCTGCCCACCGGGTGCGAACTGCTGCGGATCAACGGGCGTGGATCCGCGGAGATCCTGGCCCTGCTGCGCAGCGGCGTGGTGCCGGAAGGAGAGGACACCACCTTGCTGGACCGCACCATTGAGCAGGATTTTCCGGTGATGTACCGGCGTTTCGTGGAGTCCGCTGAGCGGTTCAAGGTGGAATACCGCGCGGGCGACGGCACTGTGCGCGAGCAACAGGTGATCGGGTTGACGAAGGATGAGATGCGCAGTTCGCTCAGGCGTCCGGGGATCGACCTGCAGCCTTGGCGGATGGAGGACCTGCGCGACCTGGGCGCGGCATGGCTCACCCTCTCCACGATGGACCGCCAGGAGCTGGGTCGGAGCCGCATCGTGCCCGAGCGCTTCCTGGGCCAGGTGCAGGAGGCGCTGGAGCGGGGCGAGGTACGCACATTGGTGATCGACCTGCGCGGAAGCCATGGAGGTGATCCCGCCCAGGCCAACCAAGTGTTCGCGCTCATCGCGCAAAAGCCCTTCCGTTCGGTCAGTTCGATGTACATCCGCAGCGGTGAAGTGCCCGATTCCTACCGCTACGCCACACCGGCGCCGGAGTTCTTCGCCTCGGTGAACGGCATGTACATGCCTGCGCTCAACGGGCGCCGGGTGTTGCAGGCCACCGATCCGCGCCTGCGCCTGGAGCCGCCCCGGGAAAAGGCCTTCCAAGGCAAGGTATACGTGGTGTGCGACGGAGGTACGCGCGATGCGGCGGCCCTGCTGGTGATGTTGGCCAACCGGACGGGCAGGGCACGCACGGTGGGCGAGGAGACCGGGTCGAACGCTGCCGGCTATTGCGGTGGAAACGGCCTGGCGGTCACCTTGCCCGGCACGGGCTGTGTTTTGCAGGTGCCGTTGACCTGCTACGTGCCGGAAGGGATACCCGCAGGACCGGTGGAACGTGGCGAACTGCCGGTGTACCGGGTGCCACGGCAAGCCGCCGACCTGGCACTGGGCCGTGATACCGTGCGCGAGGCCCTGCTGAACCTGATCGCCGAGCTGCAATGAACCGGCCTGCCGGTGCCGCGCTCGCATGGCTTTTGGCTTCCGTGCTGTTCGGCTGGGGCTGCACTGCTCCGGCGCCACAGGGCGGCTGGGCGGGCTGGCGGCAGGAACCGTTGCAATGGGCTGAATTCTTCCAGCTATGGCACCGGGGCGGCGACCACTTGCTCCTCACCTTCGGTCCGGGTGGCACAAAGGACACCACGGGCATTTTCGTCCTGCAGGCGGACACGGGGAAGGGAGCCCTCCCGCCGGGAGCCGTGCGCTTCGGCCGTCCCTTGGGGCGGGTCGCGCTGCTGAGCACCACGCACGCCTCCTTCATCTCGGCCTTGGGCTTGGCCGATGCCGTGGGGGGCTGTCCCCACACGGCACGGCTGCGCGCCCCGGTGGTGGCGGCCCGGGCCGCCAAAGGCCGGATCGCGGAGATAGGCACGGCCGAGGGCCTCGACCGGGAAAAGGTGGCCAGCCTGGCACCCGATGCCGTGATCGTTTATCCCTATGGAACGGAAGCGGCCTCCATTGCCCAGGTCGCCGTTCCTTCCATTCCGGTGGCGGAATACCTGGAGCGCGATCCGCTGGGGCGTGCCGAATGGCTGCGCGCCTTCGGCCTGCTGTTGGGTCGGTCCGCGGAGGCCGAGGCGATGGTGGAGGGCATCGCCGCGCGCTATGGCAAGGCCTTGGCCTCGGTGCCTGAGGCCGGGCATCGGCCGGTGGTCTTTTTCGGCAGCTCCTGGCGGGGCTCGTGGTCCGTACCGTCCGGGAAGAGCTACATGGCCAAGCTGATCGGCGATGCAGGCGGCAGCTACCTCTTTGGTGAAGGCGATGCCGGAGGCAACCAGGAGCTCACCCTGGAAACGGTGGTGGCGGAAGGTGCCCGGGCCGAGTGCTGGGGGCGCATCCTGGAACTGGACCGGCCGGTGACGGCGGCGGACGTGGCCGGTGATGATCCCCGCATCCTGGCCCTGCCCGCCTTCACCGGGCATGGATGCTTCTATGCGAACAGCACGGAAAGCGACCTCTTCGGCCAGGCCAGCTTGGAGCCGGACGTGATCCTGCTGGACCTCATCGGCCTATTCCACCCCGGGCTGCGCGGCGGCCGCCAGCCGGTGTATTTCAAGCCCGTTCAGTAGGGGATGCCCAGCCGGCGGTAGATCTTCGAGAGCAGCCAGGCCGGCCCGATCAACAGGAATTGGATATCCTTGAGGAAGCTGGGTTTTTTGCCTTCCACACCGTGGCCCCAGAACTGGGCGATCCAGGCCAGCACGAACAGGCCCGCACAGATGGCCCACAGTGGCCAGGCCGCATGCAGGGCCAAGCTCCTCGCCGTGAACAGGCAGGCGATGCAGAACAGGGCCATGCCCACGGCCAGGCTGAGGGAGCGCATCAGGTAGTACACGACCACGGCGGCCACGGCGATGTTCGCCGGGGAGATCCCCCCGAGCCGCTCGCCCAAGGAGATGGGTGGAATGCTGTACAGCAAGCCCACAATGGTGAAGAAGATCACAGGGACGGCGATCCAATGGACGGCGACATTCACGGGGTTGCGGTGGCTCTCGGCATATTCATCAAACCACTGCTGGATGGGGCGTGCTGGCATGTGGGGCTATTTCAGGCAAGATAACGTTCGCGGATGATCCGCAAATGGTGCTCGCTGTGCCCGGCGATCACCCAGCCGAGGGCCCGCACGGTGATGTGTTTGCCGTTGGCGGTGCCGCCCCGGGCGACGGCGTCGGCGTCCAGGCCCTTGAAGAGCTCGATGGTGGCTTGACGCACCGCCTTCAATTCGCGCAGGATGTCCGCGGGTTGCCGGAGGGCCGTGCGGGCCTCGGCCTGGTAGGCGTTCTCGTCCATGCCCGGCAGGTTGGCCTGCTCGTTCCGGGCGATGCACAAGGCGCGGTAGGTGAATACGCGCTCCGTGTCGATGATGTGCTGGAACACCTCCTTGATGCTCCACTTATCCGGTGCGTACCGGTGTTCCCATTTGTTGGGGGGCACCAGCGCGAATACCCGTGCTTCCTCGTGAGCGGCCATGTCGAGGGCATCATCCAGTTGTTCGCCTCGTGCCGCGTGGACATAGGCGCCGAAGTAGGGTGGGAAGTCACCGGACTTCGGCCGTTCAATGGTGATCATGCCCCCAAGGTAAGGAGGCGTTGAACGCTTACCTCCACTTCTTCACCTCCACGGCCTGGGCCTCGCCGGCGCCGAACACCTCCTTGAGCAGGGTACCCCATCCACGGCGGCTTTTCCACCAGTTGGAGCGCGTGCAATAGGGATCGGTCAAGGCGATGACACCCACGTTGGTTTGCTCGCCGCAGGCCAGCCGGAACAGGTTGCGGCTGCGGCGGGCATGCACGCCGGTGGTGGCCACATCGAAGGCAGTGATGCCATCCTTGGCGGCCTGGATGCCGAAGGCGTGTGCGTTGCCCCAGCTACGGCTGCGGGGATCGCCGTAGGCGGGTACGGCCGTGATCCGGTCGGCCGGCACGCCCATCCGCACCAAGGCGTCCATGGCTGAATGCGCGAAGGTGGAGGGGGCTGGTTCCGCCTTGCCGTCGGCGTGGATGTAGCGGCTGTCGCGCTGCAGCACGTTCACGTTCCATCCGCCCACTTCCAGGATCCTGACGAAGATCTCCGGCCCGGTCACCCGGCTGTGCATGGGCCAGGCCTGTATGCGCAGCGAGTCCACGGGATGCGGAGCAACGGCGTGGTAGAGGGTGGGTTCGGCGGTGACGGCCTGGTCCAGGACGGTATCGTTGTCGGCGATCAGCAGGAAACCCGCGCCGTCGATCCCGCTCACATCCACCGCCAAATTCCCCTTGGCGGGCATGGCCATGCGGGTGACCACCGCCTCGCCGGGTCCCAGGTAATGGGCGAAGGGGCGCACGGTGCCGGTGGTGTACACCTTGCTATAGCCGCTGTCCAGCGCCAGCCGCGCGGCTTCCTCCAGGGCGGGCGGGTCCATCCAGCCTTCCACCACCAGCACCTTGGCGCCACTGGGCTCTGTGATGGCCATGTAGGGCCAGGCCCACAGGAGTACGGCGAGCAACGCCAGCAACGGACCGGCAGCCACCCAGCGGTACACGTTCCGGCGGGCCTTCCTCTTACTGTGCATCGCCAAGGTCGTTCAGGTGCGGCACCGGCCGGGCCATGACGCGCAAGGTAAAGGACTGAAGGGGGAGCGGCACCGGAGAGGGGATGGGGAAGTGCAATCCCAGATCATTGGGGAATGCTTTATTTTGCCGTGCGCCACCCTTGCAACGGGTGCTTATTGAAGCCTGTATCGTGCACACGTCCACAGCCCCTCCCGTACTGGTGCCCCGCTGAGCGGGACCGGTAGGGTATGTACCAGGCCTTGTCCATTTTCCCAGCATCCAACCATCGCGAGCATGCGAAAGCCATTTGTCATCGGTTCCACCTTGTTGTTGGTCATCACCTTCCTGTTGGCGCGTTACCTCAATGAGAACTGGTACGTGGTCCTCGCCATCCTGGTGGGCCTCACCGCGCTGGGCTACTATGACATGGTGCAGACCAAGCACACAGTGATGCGGATCTACCCGGTTTTCGGCCGCTTGCGCTATGTGATGGAGGAACTGCGCCCGAAGATCTACCAATACTTCATCGAGAGCGACATCGACGGGCGGCCGGTGAACCGCATCGACCGCTCCACCATCTACCAGCGGGCCAAGCAGGACAACGATACCATGCCTTTCGGTACCCAGCTGGACGTGTACGCCGAGGGCTATGAGTGGATGTGCCACTCCATGGCCCCGAAGGACTTCAACACCCTGGACCACAACCCGCGCGTGCTGGTGGGGAACAAGGACTGCACGCAGCCGTATTCCCTCAGCATCTACAACATCTCCGCCATGAGCTTCGGCGCGTTGAGCGCCAACGCGGTGGAGGCCATGAACGCCGGGGCCAAGATCGGCGGCTTCGCGCACAACACCGGCGAGGGCGGCATCAGCCCGTACCACCTGAAGCACGGTGGCGACATCATCTGGCAGATCGGGACGGGCTACTTCGGCTGCCGCACCGAGGACGGCAACTTCAACCCGGAAACCTTCCGGCAGCAGGCGCAGTTGCCGCAGGTGAAGATGATCGAGATCAAGATGTCCCAGGGCGCCAAGCCGGGCCACGGCGGTATCTTACCGGCATCGAAGAACACGCCGGAGATCGCGGCCATCCGCCACATCGAGCCCCGCACGGTGGTGGCCTCACCGCCCTACCACAAGGCGTTCAACACGCCGCGGGGGCTGGTGCTCTTCATCCGCCAGCTGCGCGAGCTTTCCGGCGGGAAACCCGTGGGCTTCAAGCTCTGCATCGGCCACAAGAGCGAGTTCATCGGCATCTGCAAGGCCATGATCGAGCTGGATACCTATCCCGATTTCATCACGGTGGACGGCGGCGAGGGCGGCACCGGCGCGGCCCCGCAGGAGTTCAGCAACTACGTGGGCGCACCCTTGCTGGACGGCCTCGATTTCGTGCACAATGTGCTCACCGGGCTGGATATCCGCAAGCACATCAAGATCCTCGCCTCGGGCAAGATCACCAGCGCCTTCCACGTGGTGCGGGCCATGGCCCTGGGCGCCGATGCCTGCTATTCCGCCCGCGCCATGATGATGGCCGTGGGCTGCATCCAGGCGCTGCTGTGCAACACCAACCGCTGCCCTACGGGCGTGGCCACGCAGGACCCGCGCCTCACCGTGGGCCTGGTGGTAGACGACAAGAAGACGCGCGTGGCCAACTTCCACAAGCGCACCGTGCAGAACGTGGTGGAGCTGCTGGGCGCCTCGGGCCTGGACAAGAAGGAGAACATCACGCGCGAGCACATCTACCGCCGCATCTCGCTGCAATCCATGCTCACCTACGAGGAGATCTTCCCTTCGTACAAGGTGGGATCGTTCCTGCAGGAGATCCCGAAGCGCTACCAATCGGATTTCGAGCACGCCGATCCCGACCACTGGGGCTACACCAACGTGGGTAGCTGGAGCAATTGAGGCTGCTCACGCATCCTCCAGTTCGGACTTCAAGGCCAGTAATTCCGCGCGGGCCTTGCGATCGCCGGTGACGATGCATTGCAGCGCACCCGCCGAACAGGCCTCCATGGCCTCCGTCGTACGGCCCAGGTCGGCCAGCACCAGTGCCAGTTGATAGTAGCAGGGGATGTAGGCGGGGTCGTCGCGCAGCAGCTGCTCCAGGTCGGCGGCGGCAGCCTCCATATCGCCGGCGCGCTTCAGCTCCAGGGCGATGCCATAGCGCAGGAACTTGTCGCCGGGATCCTCGGCGAGCATATTGCGAAGCTGGGCTAGGCGGTCGGTGGACATGGGCGTGAAAGTAAGGTCTCCCGATGGCGCGTTGACGGCGTGGTTCAAGCGTCCAAGAGGTGGGTAATGATGTCTGCTTGATCGGGCCTGACCCACCTCCAATCCTTCTCCCTCCGCAGCCAGGTGAGCTGGCGCTTGGCGTAGTTGCGCGTGTGCTGCTTGATCAGGTTGATCGCCTCGTCGCGATCGATCTTCCCGTCGAAGTGCTCGAAGAATTCGCGGTAGCCCACAGTGCGCAGGGCGTTGAGGGAACGGAAGGGCAGGAGGGAGCGGGCCTCCTGCTCCAGGCCCTCGGCGATCATGCGGTCCACGCGGGCATCGATGCGTGCGTACAGCGCTTCGCGGGGCAGGTCCAGGGCGATGCGCAGCAGGTGCAGGTCCTGCCGTTGGCGATGGCCGTGCCGCTGGTCGCTATAGGGCCTGCCGCTGGCCATGCATACCTCGAGCGCTCGGATCACCCGGTGCGGGTTGTTGCGATCGATCTGCCCGGCCATGGCGGGGTCCAGTCGTCCCAGCTCGGCGATCAGGTCCGGCAGGCCGTGCTCGGCGAAGCGTTTCTGCAGCCGTTCACGGATGCGGTGGTCCGCCAGCGGCATGGGGTCCAGCCCGTGGGTGAGGGCATTGAGGTAGAGGCCGCTGCCGCCCACCAGCACGGCGATGCCATGCCGGGCCAGCAGCTCTTGCAGCACGGGTTCCGCCTGCCGGGCAAATTCACCGGCGCTCCAGGTTTCTTCCAATTCCAGGTGGCCGAGGAAGTGGTGCCGCACGCCCATCAGCTCCGCATCCGTGGGCCGCGCCGTGCCGATGCGCATGGCGCGGTAGAACTGGCGCGAATCCCCGCTGATCACCTCCGTGCCGAAATGCTTGGCCACCTGGGCGGCCATGGCGGTCTTGCCGCTGGCCGTGGGGCCGCCGATCACCACCAGGGTCCCATGGGGCGTCATGCGTTGCCGGGCGCGGGTTCAGCGGTATTCCTCCTCGTAGCCCTCACCGAACTCCCCGCCGTAGGCATCATCGTCATCCTCGTCGTAGGGATCTGCTTCACGCTCATCCAAGTCCTCCTCGGTCAGGGCGGCCATGGGGTCTTCCAGGTCGTCGTCCTTGGCATGCTCGTCCGGCGCATGGCCCATGGCCATCACCACGCGGGGGTAGGTGGCGTCCGGTTCCGGTTCCGTGGTGCCGATGCGTTCCACCAGGAACATCCACATGTGCAGGAAATCGTAGGCGTAGACGAAGCGTTGGTCGGGGTCGCGCACATGGTCGCCCACCTCCACCTCGTGCATCAGCAGCGGCACTTGGCCTTCCTCGGCGAAGCCCATGTCCGCCAAGGGAACCTCGATGCCCTTGTTCCAATCGGCATCGCTCACGTAGAAGCAGGCCATTTCCTGTCCCTTGAAGCCGAAGGCCTCCTTGATGGCGTTGTGGAACTCCAGGAAGGTCTGCTCCGAGGCGATCTCGATGTCCCGGAACGCCTCGCTGGAATGGTCGATCAGCACGCGGAAGCGGTAAATGGACATGGCGGGGAGGAATGGAATGCGAAGGTAACTGTGTATCCATGCTGTCCCATGTCTTATGTCCTAAGCGGGCTCGTGGCTCGAAGTTCACGGCTCGCAGCTTGTGCATAAGACATGGGACATAGGACAGCAAGCAATTCCGTTCACGCCTTCGTCGGCCCCTCCATCCCCGGTGACAGCGTCAGCCCCAGCTTCCGGCCTTCCTCCACCATCAACTGCCAGGCCTGTTGGCGGTCGTTGTGGATCTTGCCGTCGAGGATGGCGTCCTTGATCACCGTCTTGATGTCGCCGATGGCCTTGCAGGGCGTGATGTTGAAGGCCCGCATGATGTCCTCGCCGGTGATGGGCGGCTGGAAATTGCGCACGCGGTCTTTCTCTTCCACCTCGCGCAGCTTCTGCATCACCACCGCGTAGTTGGCCAGGTAACGCTTCTTCTTCGCCTCGTTCTTGCTGGTGATGTCGGCCTTGCACAGGATCATCAGCGCGTCGATGGCCTCGCCGGCATCGAAGAGCAGGCGGCGCACGGCGCTGTCGGTCACCTCCTCCTTGGTGAGGGCGATGGGCCGCAGGTGCAGGGCCACCAGCTTCTGCACGAATTTCATCTTTTCGTCCAGCGGCAGCTTCAGGCGGCGGAAGATGCCCGGCACCATGCGGGCGCCCTTGTCCTCGTGGCCGTGGAAGGTCCAGCCGCGGCCGGGCTCGAAGCGCTTGGTGCGCGGCTTGGCGATGTCGTGCAGCACGGCGGCCCAGCGCAGCCACAGGTCGTCGCTGTGGGCGGCCACGTTGTCCAGCACCTGGATGGTGTGGTAAAAATTGTCCTTGTGGCCGATGCCGGCCTTTTCCTCGGCGCCCAGCAGGTCCACCATCTCGGGGAAGAAGCGCACCAGCAGCCCGCTGTTCAGCAGCAGCTTGAAGCCGACGCTGGGCACGGGCGCCAGGATGATCTTGTTCAGCTCGGTGTGGATGCGTTCGGCGCTGATGATGTCGAGCCGTTCGGCATTGCGCTGGATGGCCTCGAAGGTGGGCACGTCGATGAAGAAACCCAGCTGCGTGGCGAAGCGGATGGCGCGCAGCATGCGCAGCGGATCGTCGCTGAAGGTGACGTCGGGGCCCAGCGGCGTGCGGATGATGCCCTTGCGCAGGTCTTCGACACCATTGAATGGGTCCACCAGCTGGCCTCGATCGGGGGCATTCAGCGAGATGGCCAGCGCATTGATGGTGAAGTCGCGCCGTTGCTGGTCGTCGCTGATGGTGCCGGGCGCCACCTCCGGCTTGCGGCTGTTGCGGCTGTAGCTCTCCTTGCGGGCGCCCACGAACTCGATCTGCTCCATGTCACCCTGAGCCTGCCGAAGGGTGAACATGGCCGTCCCGAAGTTCTTGAAGACGTGCACGGGCCCGGCGTCAAGTTCCTTGGCCACGGCCTCGGCAAAGGCAATGCCGTCGCCCTCGCACACGATGTCGATGTCCTTGCAGGGGCGGCCCAGCAGCAGGTCGCGCACATGGCCGCCGATGGCGAAGGCGCGCACGCCCATGCGGTCCGCTACCCGGCCCGCCGCTTTGAACAGCGGTTGGTCCGTCACGCCTTCCAAGCGCTTGGGATCCACGGTGTATGCGTGTGCGGGGGACATGCGTGTTTTTCGGGGCCGCGAAAATAGGGCGACTGTGAGAGGTGCGCGCGCGGCGGACCCATTACTGAGCCGGTGAGGAAGATCCGTTCTCATTTTCCATTCGGTGGAAGAACGATATGGTGCAAAGGTTCGAGGTAGTGCCAGGGCCGCTCCTTTCGCGCTCTCCCACCCTTGAACCGTCCGTTTCTTTCATGCCGCCTCAGTAGGTTGGCGTCAGGTTGGACACGACCGATCGGGGAAGGGGCACACGTTGTTGGGCTATCTTTGGGAGTATGAATATCCAAGTGGACATTGATTTTGAGCAATTGCTCAAAGCGGTGCAACGGATGCCTGTCAGACAGTTGGAGCGGTTACGGAAAGCGATTGAACAACGCAGCCAACGCACTGGACAGGAAGATCTGGAAGCACTGTTGCTTGCCGGCCCCACGGCTACTTCCAAGCAGTTGGAGACGATTGCCGGCAACCGAAAGGCACTTGGGCAATGGCGGGGGAAGTAGTGCTTCTGGACACCTCCGTCCTGATCGACTATTACCGGAAGAAGGATAAGCAGCGAACGCACTGGCTTGCCTTGGTGAGGGCTGGCCATCATTTCGCGATCTCCGCGGTGACGAAGTACGAGATCTACTCCGGTGCCACAACGGGCCAGATGGCCTTCTGGGACGAGATCCTAGAGCCCATTCCCGTGATCGCATTGGATGAAGTGGCCATTGATACGGCGGTTGAGATCAATCGTGAGCTGAAAAGGAAAAGAAAGCAGATCCATCTGGCCGACCTGTTCATTGCTTCTACTGCCATGGCCGCCGGGCTGCCATTGGCCACCCTGAACAAGAGGCATTTTGAACGGATCGCGAAGTTGAGGTTAGTGGAAATGGATACTGATCTGGGATGATAATGGAAGATATGGATCCATTCATGCAAGCCGCCATCGACGAGGCGCGCAAGGGTTTGGCCGAGGGCGGCATCCCCATCGGTTCGGCGCTGGTGGAGGGCGGCAAGCTGGTGGCCACGGGCCGCAACAAGCGGGTGCAGGAGAACAACCCCATCCTGCACGGCGAGATGGACTGCCTGAACAACGCGGGCCGTATCGGCAGCTACCGCAACACGGTGATCTACTCCACCTTGATGCCGTGCTACATGTGCGCGGGCACCATCGTGCAGTTCAAGATCCCCAAGGTGGTGGTGGGGGAGAGCCGCACCTTTCCCGGCGCGCGTAAGTTCATGGAGGATCACGGCGTGGAGGTCATTGACCTGGACCTGCCGGAATGCGTGGCGATGATGGAGGAATTCATCCGGGCGAAGCCGGAGCTTTGGAACGAGGATATCGGGGAGTAGTGAAGAAGTCCGGAGTTCGTAGTTCGCAGGAACCCTACGAACTACGCACTACGAACGAAGGTCTTGGCCCCCCAGCACTTCCCTTACTCCAATGTCGACAGCACACTTGAAATGCCCTTCCGGGCAGGTCTTGTGGCCGTGCAGCCCGCAAGGGCGGCAGTAGAGCGGGCCTTTGTACTGCACCACACGGCCATTGGGCCTTAGCGGCCCGAAGCCGAAGGCGGGCACGGTGCTGCAGAACACGGCCGTAACCGGTGCATTCATGGCGCTGGTGATGTGCAGCGGTCCGCTGTCGTTCACGTAGTTCATGGCGGCGTCTTCCATCAGCGCGGCGGTCTCCAACAGGGACAGCTTGCCGGCCAACACCTCGCCGCGGCCTGCCTTTTGGGCGATCCGTTCGCATAGCGCCGCATCGCCCGGCCCTCCGATCAGCAGCACGCGGCGGTCGGCGGGCACCAGCTTGATCAGCTCGATCCACTTTTCCGGCGGCCATTGCTTGGTGAACCATACGGATGCCGGAGCGATGGTGACGTAGCCCCCATCCTCCCTCAGGGTCTCGCGTAGCGGACCCTGAGGATGGGCGCTCCCTACAGGGTCCCCTTTGGGAGACCCTGAGGGAGCTGAGGGCGGACCCTGAGGATGGGGGGCGCTCCCTGCAGGGTCCTCTTCGAGAGGCCCTGAGGAAGCTGTAGCTATCAGGCGTGAGTCCAATGTGATGCGGACCTTCTCCCGGGCCTCGGCGGTGGGATAAAGCCTCGGCATGGGGCGTTCGCCATCGGTCAGGTGTTCGATCAGGTCGTTCAGGCGGTCCACCTCGTGCTTGAAGGAGGCCTGCAGGGCCCCCTCAGGGTCTCCCGAAGGGGACCCTGAGGAATAGGATCCCTGAAGCGCTTTCCAGTCGGGGATGGCGTGCTTCACCTTGCGGGAGAACAGGAAGCTCAGCGGATTCTTGTCGTAGCCGATCGTCTCCTTGCCGCCGGAAAGCACGGTCATCAGGCCGGTGCTGAAGAATCGCTGGGCATTGATCACATGGTCATAGCGCTGTTCGCGGAATTCCTTCACCAAGCGGAAGAGGTCGCGGTTCTTGCCATTGCGCTTATCCCACACGTACAGCTTGCGCAGGAAGGGATGCCCGGCGTAGAGGCCGTCGTTGCCCTTGCGCACCACCAGGTCGATGGCCGCATCGGGGAAGAAGGCATGCAGCTTCTCCAGCAGCGCCGAAGCCAGCACGGCATCACCCAGGAAGGCGGTCTGTATGACGAGGAATTGTTTCAGGCGTTGTTGCTTGTTGTTGGTTGCCGGTCGTTCTGGCGGGCTATCAACTGACAACTAAGAACTGACAACTAAGAACTGACATCTAAGAACTGACAACCCATCATACCGCCACATTGTGCTCCCTCAGCGCCTCATTCAGGCTGGTCTTGCGGTCGGTGCTCTCCTTTCGCTGGCCGATGATGAGTGCGCAGGGTACACCGTACTCCCCGGCGGGAAACCGCTTGGGCATGGTGCCGGGGATCACCACCGACCGGGGCGGCACGTGGCCGCGCATCTCCTTCGGTTCCGGCCCGGTGACGTCGATGATGCGGGTACTGGCGGTGAGCACCACATTGGCGCCCAGCACGGCCTCCTTGCCTACGTGCACGCCCTCCACCACGATGGCACGGCTGCCGATGAAGGCCCCGTCCTCAATGATCACCGGTGCCGCCTGAACGGGCTCCAGCACGCCGCCGATGCCCACGCCGCCGCTGAGGTGTACGTGCTTGCCGATCTGCGCACAGCTGCCCACGGTCGCCCAGGTGTCCACCATGGTGCCCTCGTCCACGTAGGCACCGATGTTCACGTAGCTCGGCATCAGGATCACGCCCGGCGCGATGTAGCTGCCGTGGCGCGCGATGGCATGCGGCACCACGCGCACGCCCAGTTCGGCATAGCGGCGCTTCAGGGGGATCTTGTCGTGGAACTCCAGCGGCCCGGCCTCCAGCGTCACCATCTTGCGGATGGGGAAGTAGAGCAGCACGGCCTTCTTCACCCATTCGTTCACTCTCCAGGCGTCGCCCCCGGCTGTGGCCTCGGCTGCGCTCGGCCTGACAGCCGAGGGCGAGGCCACGCGCAGCTCGCCGCGGTCCAGCTTCTCCACCACGCCCTCAATGGCCTGCACCGTTTCGGGGTCCGCCAGGCGGCTGCGGTCCGCCCAGGCCTTTTCGATCAATTCGTGCATGGTGCAAAGATGCCACCCCGCCCTTGTACAGTCGACCCATTGGGTCGATGCACCATCAGGAGGCATCTTTGCACCATGCGCATCCTCGCCATCGATTTCGGCCTCAAGCGCACGGGCCTTGCGGTGACGGACCCCGCGCGCATCATCGCCTCCGCGCTGGCCACCGTGCCCACCGCGGAGCTGATGGACTACCTGAAGCGCTACACGGGCAAGGAGGCGGTGGAAGGCTTCGTGGTGGGGATGCCCTGCAACCTGGACGGCACGCCCACGGACGCCACGCCGCACGTGGCCCGGTTCGTCGCGGCCTTGAAGGCGCAATTCCCCAAGCACTGGGTGGAGACCACCGATGAGCGCTTCACCAGCACCATGGCCCACCAGGCCATGCTCCAGAGCGGCATCGGCCGAATGGCGCGCCGCGACAAGGGCACCCTGGACCGCATCAGCGCCACCATCATCCTGCAAGGGTGGATGGAGCGGAGGCGGTGAAGGAGCGGGCGGCGGCGGCAGTTGGCAGTAGCAGTATGCAGCGGCGCTTCTCCCGAGGTACTGCGCTGCCTACTGCCTCTGCCCTCTGCCTACTGCCTACTTTTGCACTCTTCAAAACCCATGATCCTACCCATCCGTTCCTACGGTGATCCCGTCCTGAAGAAAGTCGCGAAGGACATCGAGCCGGGCCATCCGGGCCTGAAGCAATTGATCGCCGACATGTTCGAAACCATGTACGCGGCCAGCGGCGTGGGCCTTGCGGCACCGCAGATCGGCGAGAGCATCCGCCTGTTCGTGGTGGATTGCTCGCCCTTTGCCGAGGACGAGAACGGCAACCCCACGGAGGACGCGCACCTGAAGGATTTCAAGAAGGTCTTCATCAATCCGTACATCGTGGAGGAGGAAGGGGAGGAGTGGGCTTTTGAGGAAGGCTGCCTGAGCATTCCAGGCATCCGTGAGGAGGTGGATCGCCAGCCGCGCATCGTGATGCAGTACATGGACGAGGACTTCAACGAGCACGAGGAGGAGTTCGACGGCTATGCGGCCCGGGTGCTGCAGCACGAGCACGACCACCTGGACGGCATCCTCTTCACCGATTTGCTGCCGCCCTTGCGCAAGCGCATGCTCAAAGGCAAATTGCGCGACATCAGCATGGGCAAGACCGACGCGAAGTACAAAATGCGATTCACCCCCGTGAAATGAGGAACGTATGGATGCTTTTCCCGCTCATCCTGGTGCTGCTGGCATCCGGAGGCTGCGGAGGCGGTTCGGACCAAGCGGCCGGTAATGGGAGCGATACGCTTTCCATGGCGCGTGTGCGGGCCATGGAGGACAGCCTCTACGCGCGGCCCGGCGTGGACCGCAAGGGTGCACAGGCCTTGCTGGACGTGTACCTGATGTATGCCCAGGTGTATCCGTTGGATTCCATGACACCGGAATACCTTTTCCGGGGCGCGAGCCTGCGCAGCACCTTGGGCGACCCCAAGGGCGGCATCGCCTTGTACGACCGGATCATCCGCGACTTTCCCCATTGGAGGAAGATCGCGGATACGTACTACCTCAAGGCCTTCACCATTGACAATGGCCTCGGGCAGAAAGGCGAGGCCCAAAGCGCCTACCAGACCGTGATCGAGAAGTTCCCGGACCATCGCTTCGCCAAGGAATCGGCGCTGATGATCGAGAACCTGAAGTATACCGACGAGGAACTGGTGGCCCGCTTCCAACAGATGAACGCGGACTCCACCGCCGCACAAGCAAACACCCGGCCATGAACACCGCCGCACCTGGCGCCACCGCCGACATGCTCCTCTCCGCCGTGGGGGCGGGCATCACCCCCGCCGCCTATCGCGCCCTGCTGGAGCGCCTGGTACAGGAGGGCCGGACCACCGGACCGGACCAAAGCGAGGAGATGGTGGCCTACACCAAGCTGAACCTGGCGCGCACGGTACGGAACGAGAAGACGGTGAAGTTGCTGCCCGAGCTGCGCGAGGCCCTGGCCCAGGCCGGACCGATGAACTGGCTGGTGCTCACGGAGCCGTGGTGCGGCGACAGTTCGCAGGTGATGCCCGTGCTGGCGATGATGGCCGGTGACGCACCGAACATCAACCTGTCCATCCTGCTGCGTGACGAACACCTCGACCTTATGGACCGGTACCTGACCTTGGGCGGACGCAGCATTCCCAAGCTGATCGCGTTCGACCCCAAGGGAACCGAGCTGTTCACCTGGGGACCCCGGCCACAGCAGGCCCAGGACATCGTTTGGGAGAACAAGAAGCTGCCGGCCGGCCAGCAACTGGAGAAGGAGGAACTCTATGCGAAGGTGCACGCCTGGTATGCGAAGGACCGGGGCGTGTCCATCCAGAATGAGGTGCTGGCCTTGCTCCGCGGGTTGAAGTAGGCACCGGGCCTGCAACCTGGGGGTAATGTGAAGCGCGCCCGCTGGACGGACGCTCGCAGCCAAGGAATTCCCCTCGGGAAAACGTGATCAAATGCGCACCAGGGCCATCAGCATGGCCACCAGATTGGGCATGCGCGCTTCAGGCATCAAGGATGCAGTGGCGTCGCTCTTCCCGGTTTTGGCGGAAGCCGACGGTTGCGACTGCTTCACCTGCTTGGTGATGGCGATGGCCGATACGGTGTACTGGCCGTCCGCCAAGGCCTGCACGGTTCCCACCAGCTGGGCGTCATCCACTTTCGCGGGGTCATAGGTCACCTTGGCATGGCCGGCGGCATCGCCGTCATGGAACACCACTTCCGCTTCCGTGACGCCGGGCACCTTCGCCAGCGCACCCTTGATCATGTTGCCGCACATCATCTGGCAGCTCATGCCACCGATGGTCAGGTCGGCGGAGGCCATGGGCTCGCCCTCGGTGATCACCACTTCCTGCACGGTGCGGTTGGCCACGGTGGCGGCCTTCTCGGCCACGGGGCCTTGGCTGCATGCCAGCAGGAGCAGGACCGAAAGGGAAGCCAGGTGCTTTTTCATGACGGAAAGGATTGGGACAAAATTAAAGCAACATTTTCGTTCCATCCGCAGGGTGGTGGGCCGGTTAATTTCGCGCCCTTTCCGCATGAAATGAAGGTCCGCCTTGCCGACCACCGGCTCAAATGGCTGTTGTTGGCCATCCTGTCCTTGATCTGGGGCAGTTCCTTCATCCTGATGAAGCGCGGCCTCTTTCAGCACGGGGAGCCCGCGCTCTCGCCCATGCAGATGGCCAGTGCACGCCTCTTCATCGCCTGGCTCGTGCTCAGTCCATTGCTCCTGCGGCATGTGGGCCTGCTGCGGGCCCATTGGAAACCTTTGCTCGGCACCGCCCTTTGCGGCAACGGCATCCCTGCCTTCCTGTTTGCCATCGCGCAGAGCCGCATTGACAGCTCCCTGGCCGGCATGCTGAACACCCTTTCGCCGCTTTTCACCCTGGTCATCGGGGTCCTGGTCTTCGGCATACGGACCCGGTTCATCAACGTAGTGGGCGTGCTGCTCGGGCTGCTTGGCGCCGTGGGCACCATCTACTACAGGCAGGCCCAGGGTGCACCCGTCTGGACCATCCATGCCGCGCTCCCCATCCTCGGTGCCGTGTGCTACGGCTTCAGCGGCAACATTGTGAAAAGCTGGCTGTACATGGTGCCCGCCACGGCCATCTCCGTGCTGGCCATCAGCATGGTCGGGCCCCTGGGGCTGGCGGGCATCTTCCTCACGGATCTGCCCGGCACGCTCGCCTCCAACCCGCATGCCTGGCACGCGCTCGGCTACGTGGCCATTCTCGCCGCATTCGGCACCGGCCTCTCCCTCATCCTGTGGAACATCCTCATCAAGATCACCTCGGCCGTGTGGGCCGCCTCGGTCACCTACATCATGCCCATCATCGCCATCGGCTGGGGCCTGCTCGACGGAGAGACCCTGTTGCCCATGCAACTGGCCATGGTGGGTGTGATCCTTTTGGGCGTTTATCTCGTCAGCAGGGGCCCGGCGGAATAGGTCGGGGGCATACCCGGAAGTATCCCATCTTTGCCCGGCATGTACCAGGGAAAGAAGATCGTGGTGGTGTTGCCGGCCTACAAGGCGCAGCATACACTGAAGCAGACCTACGAGGAGATCCCCTTCGACCTGGTGGATGACGTGGTACTGGTGGATGACAACAGCCCGGACGGCACCGTGGAGGAGGCCCGGCGCATCGGCATCCGGCATATCGTGGTGCACGAGAGAAACCGGGGTTACGGCGGGAACCAGAAAAGCTGCTACGACAAGGCCCTGGAGCTGGGCGCCGACATCGTGGTGATGCTCCACCCCGATTACCAGTACACGCCCAAGCTCATCACCGCCATGGTGTCCGTGATCGGCCAAGGGCTGTACCCGGTGGTGTTCGGCTCCCGCATCCTGGGCGGCGGGGCCCTCAAGGGCGGCATGCCACTCTACAAGTACGTGGCCAACCGCGTGCTCACCTTCACGCAGAACCTGTTGATGGGGGAGAAGCTCAGCGAGTATCACACCGGTTACCGCGCGTATTCGGCCGAGGTGCTCCGCACATGCGATTACAAGCGCTGCTCGGAGGACTTTGTCTTCGACAACCAGTTCATCGGGCAGATCTTCTGGAACCGGTTCGCCATCGCCGAGGTGACCTGCCCGACGAAGTATTTCGAGGAGGCCAGCTCCATCAACTTCCGCCGGAGCACCACCTACGGTTTCGGCGTACTCCATGTGAGCTTCCGCTATTTCCTGGCGCGCCTCGGCCTGCTGGGGTGGAAGGTGCTGGGCAAGCGCCCCTGACAGGTGTGGTTGGCCTTCTCTTGACAGGATGAGCGGGATGAGTTCATCCGAGGGATGCCATGAACATTCTCGCCCATCCCCGGATGCTCTTGATCCCGGTTTCATCCTGTAGACCCTGTTCATCCTGTCGGGCCTGCGCATCCAGTAAATCCTGTGCGTCCCGTCCGATCGGATGCATCCTGCCCAGTACGGCCAGGGTCTACCTTCGCCGGGCGATGAAGGCATGGGCGCGCATCCCGGTGGAATGGTGGATCGCCATAGCGGCCGGCCTGCTCTTCCTGCCCGGCCTGGGCACGGTGCACCTGTTTGATTGGGACGAGATCAACTTCGCGGAGATCGCCCGCGAGATGCTGGCCACGGGCAATTGGCTGCAACCGCAGATCGGCTATGTGCCCTTCCATGAGAAGCCGCCCCTGTTCATGTGGTTGCAGGCCCTCAGTATGTCGGCCTTCGGCGTGAACGAGTTCGCTGCGCGGCTGCCCAACGCCGTTGCGGGGATCATCACGTTGGTTGCGCTGTACCGCATCGGTCGGCGTTGGCAGGGCGGGGCGTTCGGCCTGCTCTGGGCCTTGGCCTATGTCGGCTCCGTGCTGCCGCACCTCTATTTCCGCAGCGGCATCATCGATCCCTGGTTCAACCTCTTCATCTTCCTCGGCTTCCTGGCCTTCATCCGCATGGGTGACAGCCCGGCGGCGGGAACGACAAGCACCGGTGAAAAGTACCGCGCAGCGTTGTTCGCCGGACTTTGGCTCGGCCTGGCCGTGCTCACCAAAGGGCCCGTGGGCATTCTCCTGCCGGGCATGGCGGCGGCGGTGTACTGGGCCCTGAACCGGTTCCGGCTGTACGTTTCCATCCCGCGCGTGCTGCTGATGCTCGCCATGCTGCTGGCCGTGCCGGGCCTCTGGTTCGGCATCGACGCTTGGCGCAACGGGCCGGAGTTCATCACCGCCTTCTTTTGGCGGCAGGTGGCCATGCTCACCACCGAGGATGCCGGCCATGGCGGCTTCTTCGGCTACCACGTCGTGGTGCTGCTCATCGGCTGCTTCCCCGCCTCGGTGTTCGCCTTGCAGGAAATGGTGAAGCGGTCCACCGGCCCAGCTGCCGACCGGCCCGGCGGCACAGCGTCACCGGACAACCAGCAACCAACAACCGGCAACCTCAGAAAGTGGATGCTCATCCTTTTCTGGGTGGTGCTGGTGCTGTTCAGCCTGGTGAAGACCAAGATCGTCCACTACAGCAGCCTGTGCTACTTCCCGCTCACCTACCTGGCGGCGCTGCAGTTGCACCGGCTGTGGCAGGGCGGCGCGGCCACCCTGTGGTCGCGCGTGCTGTTGGGCGGCATCGGTTCGCTCTTCGCGGCGGTCACCCTGGCCCTGCCTTTCCTGGGGAAGCATCCGGAGTGGATCGCCCCCCTGCTGGCGAACGACCCCTTTGCGCAAGGGAACCTGCAGGCCCACGTGACCTGGACCGGCTGGGAAGCCTTGGCGGGCGTGTGGATGGTGGTGGCCGTGCTTTTCCTGGGCCACCGCTTCTTCAGCCGCGCCCAGTACCGCAGCGGCATCGTGGCGGTGTTCGGCGGCACGGCGCTCTTCGTCACCATTACGCTGTACTACTTCATCAACCGCATTGAAGGCTACTCGCAGCGCGCGGCGGTGGAATTCTTCCGGCAGCGACAAGGGGAGCAGTGCTACGTGATGACCAAGGACTACAAGAGCTACGCCCAGTGGTTCTATAGCCGCGTGGCGCCGATCACCGACCCCCGCGCCCACGACCAGGACTGGCTCCTGGGCGGCAGGGTGGATCGGCCGGTGTACGTGGTGTGCAAGGTCACCAGTGCGCAGGATGTGGCCGCCATACCGGGCCTGGAGGAGCTGTACCGCAAGAACGGGTTCGTGTTCTGGGTGCGGCGTGGCGGTGAAGGGGGCCATGGCGCGCAGGGGAATTGACGGCCCGGCCCTTTCCCGGGATTCCGACTTCCTCCCTACTTTGCCCCCACTACCGCCCGTATGGTCAGCACCCTTTTCCGCCGCAAGTCCGTGGACCGCATCCTGCGGGAAAGCGCTGAACGTGAGGCGGACGGCCATGGCGGCCTGAAGCGAACGCTTTCGGTGCGCGACCTCACCCTGATGGGGGTGGCGGCCGTGATCGGTGCCGGCATCTTCAGCACCGTGGGCTCCGCCGCCTACGAAGGTGGGCCGGGCGTGGTCATCCTGCTCATCATCACCGCCGCGGTGTGCGGCTTCACGGCCTTATGCTACGCGGAGTTCGCGGGGCGCGTGCCGGTGAGCGGCAGCGCGTACACCTACAGCTACGTATCCTTCGGCGAGGTGGTGGCCTGGGTGATCGGCTGGGCGCTGATCCTGGAGTATGCCATCGGCAACGTGGTGGTGGCCATCTCGTGGAGCAGCTATTTCACCAACATCCTCGCCGCATTCGGCATCCACCTGCCGCCCTGGCTCGCGGCGGACCCGCTGGGGGCGAAGGAAGCCTACGACCATGCCGTGGCCACGGGCGCGCCCGTGGCCGGCCTGGCCTGGGCGGAGGCCCCGGTGATCGGGGGGCTGCACGTGGTGATGAACCTGCCCGCCTTCCTGGTGGTGGTGGCGGTGACCGCGCTGGTCTACATCGGCATCCGCGAGAGCAAGCGCGTGGCCAACGGGATGGTGCTGTTGAAGCTGGTGCTGTTGGCGGCGGTGGTGCTGGTGGGGGTCTGGTTCATCAAGGGGGCCAACTATGTGCCCTTCCTGCCCAACGGCATGGGCGGGGTGCTCAAGGGCGTGAGCGCGGTGTTCTTCGCCTACATCGGGTTCGATGCCATCAGCACCACGGCCGAGGAATGCAAGGACCCGCAGCGCGACCTGCCCCGCAGTATGGTGTATTCCCTGGTGATCTGCACCGTGATCTACTGCGTGACGGCGCTGGTGCTCACCGGCATGGTGCCCTTCACGGAGTTCAAGGGCGTGATGGATCCCCTTGCCTACGTGTTCAACAAGGTGGGGCTGTCCTCCTTCGGTTTCGTGGTGAGCGTGGGCGCGGTGATCGCCGCAACCAGCGTGCTGCTGGTGTTCCAGCTGGGCCAGCCCCGCATCTGGATGAGCATGAGCCGCGATGGCCTGTTGCCGCCCCGATTCGGACACCTCCACCGCAAGTTCGGCACGCCGGCCTTCGCCACCGTGGTCACCGGCGTACTGGTGGGGCTGCCTGCGCTTTTCGCCCCCAGCGGCCTCATCACCGACCTCACCTCCATCGGCACGCTCTTCGCCTTTGCACTGGTCTGCGCGGGCGTGCTGCTCCTGCCGCCGATGGACAAGCTGGACGACCGCGGCCGCAAGCGGTTCCGCATTCCCTACATCAACGGCGGTTATCTGGTGCCGCTGGTCGTGCTCGCCTGGATCGCGCTGGACCGGCAACGGCTCTGGGCGGCCTTCACCAGCATGCACCTGGACCGCCAATCGGTGCTGCTTGCGGCATTTGCCCTGTTTGCCGTGGGCACCGCGGTCCGCACCTTCAAGCACCGCTACTCGCTGATCCCCTGCATCGGCATGCTCAGCTGCGCCTACCTGATGATCGAGATCCCCGCCAACAGCTGGTTGGTGTTCTTCGGTTGGATGGCCGCCGGGTTGTGCGTGTACTTCCTCTACGGCAGGAAGCACTCGAAGTTGGCGGGTGGCAACGCCTGAAAGGTTGTTAGTTGATAGTTGTCCGTTGTACGGCTGCGCTTCGGCCCCGACAACTGACAACCGACAACTGACAACCGACAACTGCCAACAATCCCCACCTTTGTGGCCGATGGCCTTTCTGAACCCGGTATTCCTGTGGGCGCTCACGGCGCTGGCCATCCCGATCATCATCCATCTTTTCCAGCTCCGCCGCTTCAAGCGGATCGAGTTCCCCAACGTGCGCTTCCTGCAGGAGGTGACGCAGCAGACCCGATCGCGCAAGAAGGTGAGGCACTGGCTGGTGCTGCTGACGCGCATGCTGGCGCTGGCCTGCCTGGTGCTGGCCTTCGCGCAGCCGTACATCACCTCGGAGGTGGGTGCGGTGAAGCCTGGGCGCCGGGCCGTGGGCCTTTACCTGGACAACAGTTGGAGCATGGACGGGCGCAACAGTGGCGGGCGCCTGCTGGACCAGGCCCGCGCCGATGCACAGGATGCCGTGATGGCGCATGGCCCCACGGACCGCTTCCAGGTACTCACCAATGCCTTCGAAGGGCGGCAACAATTGTTGCTGGGCCGCGATGAGGCGTTGGCCGCCGCCGGCCAGGTGGAGGTGGGCCCGCAGGTGCGTCCGCTGTCGCAGGTGATGCAGCGGCAGCGCGAGGCCATTTCGCGCAGCGAAGCCCCGGTGAAGCGTGCTTTCCTGTTCACCGACCTGCAGCGCACCACCACGGACGTGGACCAGTGGACCAACGACAGCACGGTGCACACCGTGATCGTTCCCCTGGAGGCAGCCGGTGCCACCAACCTGGCCATCGATTCGGTCTGGTTTGCCTCGCCCGTGCGGCGCATGGGGCAGGTGGAGGAACTGCATGTGCGCCTCCGCAACTACGGAAGGCAGGAGCTGCTGAACGTGCCGCTGCGGCTCACCGTGGACGGCCGCCAGCGCGCCATGGCCACCTTCCGCATCGGCGCGGATGCCGTGCTGGACACCGTACTCACCTTCACCAACGACGCTGCCGGGATCCACCGGGGCACGGTTTCCATTGAGGACCGGCCGATCACCTTCGACAATGATTTCCATATCGCCTGGCGCACGGCCGGGAAGCTCCGCGTGCTGCTGGTGAGCGGCGGCGACGAGGCCGGTGACAGGGACCTGGCGGCGGTGTTCGCCCACGACAGTGTGCACGCCTTCAGCGTGCAACCATACCGGCAGATCGACCTCTCCGCGCTGGAGCGGCAGGACCTGGTGGTGCTGAACGCGCTACCGGAGGTGCCCAGTGGACTGGCCGGTGCCCTGAAGGAATTCGTGGAGGGCGGGGGCAGCCTCGCCCTGTTCCCCGCCGGGCAGGCGGATGCGGCCAGCTACCGTGCGGCCTTGGCGCTGCTCGGCGCGGGCTTCGGCGCGCGGGACACGGCGGCCATGCGCGTGGAACGCATCGATCTGCGGGCGCCCTTCTTCCGCGACGTCTTCTCTTCCATGCCCGCCAACGTGGACCTGCCGCTGGTGCGCACGCGCTATGCCCTGGCCCCCCCGCCGGTGGCCGAGGTGTTGTTGAGGCTGCAAAGCGGCGGCGCCTTCCTCTGCGCCGTTCCCATGGGCAAAGGCCGGGCCTATCTGTGCGCCGCCCCGTTGGGCGAGGCCGGCGGCACCTTCAGCCGCCACGCGCTCTTCGTCACTGCCATGTTGCGCATGGCCGAGCTGGCAAGGCCCATGGGGGCTCTTTACCACGTGATCGGCGAGGAGGCCGCGATCCCCTTGGAAAGCATCGACCTGCGGGGGGATGTCCCTCCGCACCTGAAAGGCCCGGACAGCATCGACATCATTCCCGAGGTGCGCCGCACGGTGGGCGGGGCCATGCTGGTGCTGCACGACGGCAACCTTGCACCCGGTCCGTACGCGCTCACCGTGGAGGACGACACCCTGGCCGTGATCGCGCTGGACCTCTCCCGCAAGGAGGGCGACCTGGCCGCGTACACAGCGGATGAACTCAAGGAAGAATTGACACGCCGCGGCCTGGGCACCATCGCCGTGATGGACAAGGGCGGCAACGGGCTCAGCGCCGGGCTCCAGGCCATGGACCAGGGCGTGAAGCTGTGGAAATGGTTCATCCTCGCGGCCTTGTTCTTCCTGCTTCTGGAGATCCCGCTAATACGCATCATCCGATGAAAGAGCTGCTGCTTCGCCAAGTGACCGTGCTGGACCCCGGAGGGCCGCTGCACGGCTCGGTCGTTGACCTGCACATCGCGGACGGGCGCCTGGTGAAAGCGGGCGCACGGCTGCCCAAGGGCGATGCCGAGGTGGTCGCCGTGGAAGGGCTTCACGCCTCGCCGGGCTGGGTGGACCTGCGTGCACATTTCCGCGACCCCGGCGAGGAGTACAAGGAAGGCCTGCGCAACGGCCTGGATGCCGCCGCAGCCGGGGGCTTCACCGCCGTGGCGGTGTTGCCCGGCACCCAGCCCCCCACCGACAACCGGGCCTCCGTGGAGTACCTGCTGCGCAAGGGGCAGGGCCATGCGGTCACCGTGCTGCCGCTGGGGGCACTGACCAAGGGCTGCAAAGGGGAGCAACTGGCCGAGATGTACGACATGCAGCAGGCCGGTGCCGTGGCCTTCACGGACGACCTGCACCCGGCCCGCAACAGCAGGCTGATGCTGCTGGCCCTGCAGTACGCCGGCAACATCGATGCCCGGGTGATGGCCCTGGCGCTGGACAACGACCTGATGGCCGGCGGACAGGTGCATGAGGGCGTGATGAGCGCACGCCTGGGCTTGAAGGGCGTGCCGCCGGTGGCCGAGGCCATCCGGCTGGCCCGCGACCTCGACCTGCTGGAGTATACCGGCGGCCGCCTGCATGTGGACGTGGTGAGCACGGCCGAGGGCGTGGAGCTCCTGCGCCGGGCCAAGGCGCGGAAACTGCGCGTCACCGCCAGCGTGGCCGCCCACCAGCTGCTGCTGGACCATGGCGTGCTGCGCGGCTTCGACAGCAACTACAAGGTGATGCCGCCCCTGCGCAGCCCGAGCCACATCGAGGCGCTGCGCGATGGCGTGAAGGACGGTACCATCGACTGCATCGTGAGCGACCACCGGCCGGAGGACACCGAGCACAAGGACGTGGAGTTCGGCCATGCGGCGTTCGGCATCATCGGCCTGGAAACCGCCTACGCCGTGGCCAATACCGCGCTGCTGGGCCGCATGCCCGCCAAGCGGATCGCCGAGCGCTTCTGCCAAGGCCCGCGCGCGGCCCTGGGCCTGCCGGTGCCGCACCTGGTGGAAGGTGAACCCCTGGAGGCCACCTTCTTCGCACCGGAGCACGAGTGGATGTTCACCCGGGAACACATCGTGAGCCGTTCCCGCAACACCCCGTTCATCGGCCACCGCTTCACCGGCAAGGCCATGGGCATCGTGGCCAACGGACAGGTGGTGCTGAACCTGCCGGGGAAGTAGTTTTGCGCCCCGATGGTGGATGAGGGCAAGCGCACGTTGCGCCCGGTGGTGAATTGGCTGATCCTGGGCTGTGCCATGATCGCCGTGATGGTGAGCATCGGCGGCATCACGCGGCTTACCGGCAGCGGCCTCAGCATCACCGAATGGCAACCCATCCTCGGCGCCATCCCGCCCACCAATGAGGTGCAGTGGGAGGAGGCTTTCGCGAAGTACAAGCAGATCCCGCAGTATGAGCTGGTGAACGCCCACATCGGCCTGCATGAGTTCAAGGTGCTCTACTTCTGGGAGTGGCTGCACCGCAATTGGGGCCGGCTGATGGGCCTGGTGTTCTTCGTGCCGTTCGTATGGTTCTGGCGGAAAGGCCTGTTGAAGGGCTGGTTGATTCGGCGCAGTTGGAGCATCCTCATCGGGGGCGGCCTGGTGGGCGCGCTGGGCTGGTTCATGGTGGTGAGCGGGCTGGAGCAGAACGTGCGCGTGAGCCACTTCCGCCTGGCCATCCACTTGTGCGCGGCGTTCGCCTTGTTTTGCCTGGTGCTGTGGACGGTCTTCGACATCAGGCAGGGGAGGCGCAGTTACACCGGCGATGGCACCCCGGCGGGCAAATGGTCGCGGTGGTTGCTGGTGCTGCTGGTGGTGCAGATCGTCTTCGGGGCGTTCACCGCAGGCCTGGATGCCGGCCGTATCTATCCCACCTGGCCCTTGATGGCGGGGCAGTTCCTGCCGGACAACCTGAGGGCGCTGATCGGTGACGACGGCCTGTGGTACAGCCTGGTCAACCACAAGGACGGCGTGCAGTTCTTCCACCGCAACTTCGCGTGGGTGGTGGCGGCGGCCATTACGTGGTTCGGCTACGTCAACCGGTCCAATGCGGCGCTGAAGGGCGGGGACCGCTTGTTGTTCCTGGCGGTGTTCCTGCAGATCACCCTGGGGGTGCTGGCGCTGGTCAGCCAAGTGTGGATCTCGCTGGGCGTGTTGCACCAGCTGGGCGCCTTGGTGTTACTGATGGCCTTGCTGAATGTGCTGCACCGCACCGGCCGGCCCCTTCCAGCGGAGGGTGTTGGCCAGGCGGCGGATGTCGTCGCGGATGCGCGCGGTCACCGGGGCCAGTGAGTCGGCATTGGGGCGCACATCGAAGTAGAGGGCGCCGTAGAGGAAGTTGTCCGTGCTGTCGGTGAGGTAGAACACCATGGGGCTGGCCACGTTGCCCTCCACGTCGAACAGGGCGCCGAACACCCGGACGCTGTCCCGTAACACGGGCTCGGTGCGTATGCGGGTGGCCACCACCTGGTGCTTGTCCTTGAATTCGTGCGCGTCGTGGATCAGTTCCGGCAGGTCGCCCTGCACCCGCCGCCAGGTGATGTGCAGCATGGCGCGCTGCGCGGGGAAGGCGAGGTTGGTCCTGCAGGCCCGGCCGGTCAGGCTGTCCGGCACGGGGGCGGGCACCAGGCGGGCATAGGCGGGTAGCCGGGCCGAGAACGCGCATTGGGCGTCCACTTGGCGGGCGCTGTCCGGAGGCAGGTCGATGCGGAAGTAGCCGCGCGGCTTGGGCACGGGATCGTAGCCGCAGCCGGCAGCCAGCATCCCCGCCAGCAGCAGGGTTGCCCAAAGGGACCGGCGGGGCGCGCGCTCAATGGGCATCATCGCGTACATGGACCTTCACACGGCGGACGCGCTTGTTGTCGGCGCTTTCCACGGTGAAGCGGAAGTTGTGCAGGTTG
Source organism: Flavobacteriales bacterium (assembly GCA_023382455.1). Lineage (GTDB taxonomy): Bacteria > Bacteroidota > Bacteroidia > Flavobacteriales_F > PHOS-HE28 > PHOS-HE28. The sequence continues at coordinate 43,231 of JAHDVX010000007.1, read as the reverse complement.
ATGCGCTCGCCTTTCTGGGGGATGCGCCCGGTGAGCTCCTGCACCAGGCCGCCCAGCGTTTCGCTCTCGCCCTTGTGCTCCTCGATGAGCTTTCCGTCGATGCCCAGGATGCGGTGGAGGTCGGTGAGGGGCGTGCGTCCCTCGAACACCCACGTGTGATCATCCAGCTTGCTGTAGAGCAGGTCCACGTCGTCGTACTCGTCGGTGATCTCGCCCACGATCTCCTCGATCACGTCCTCCAGGGTGACGATCCCGCTGGTGCCGCCATACTCGTCCACCACGATGGCCAGGTGCACATGCTTCTGCTGGAAATCCTTGAGCAGCTCGTCCAGCTTGCGGTTCTCGGGTACGAAGTAGGCCGGCCGCAGCAGGCTGTTCCAGTCGTAGTCCGTGGCGTCGATGTGGGGCAGCACGTCCTTGATGTACAGCACGCCCACCACGCGGTCGGCGGTGTCCTCATACACGGGCACGCGGGAGAATCCACTGTTGATGATGGCATCGAGCAATTCGCGGAAGGAGATGTCCTTGCTGAAGGCGGTCATCTCGGTGCGGGGCCGCATCACCTGGCGCGCCTCGATGTTCCCGAACTTCACGATGCCGCTCAGGATGCGGCGTTCCTCGGCGGTGGTGCTGGCGTCCTTGGTGAGTTCCAGCGCATGGCCGAGGGATTCGGCATCCACGTTCTTGGCCCGCTTGCGGTAGCGTTTTTCGATGAAGGAGGTGGAGCCCGTGAGCACCTTGGTCACCGGTGCCCAGAAGGTCTGCATGGCGAGGATGAACCCGCTGAGGCGCTGCGCGGTGCGCAGGGGGTGGCTGGTGGCGTACACCTTGGGCAGCACTTCGCCCAGGAGCAGGATCAGCGCGGTGACGGCTACCACCTGCACCAGGAAGAGGCCTCCGGGGCTGAGGGCGTTCAGGTCGATCAGAGTGGCCACCAGGATGGTGGAGAGCACGGTGATGCCCACGTTGGCGAAGTTGTTGGTCACCAGGATGGTGGCCAGCAGGCGGCGCGGGCGCGAAAGCAGGTGCAGCACCCGGGCACCGCTGGCCCCCCCGCGCTCCTTGAGGTCGCGCATGTGGGTGGCGTTGAGCGAGAACAGGGCCACCTCGCTGGCCGAGGTCATGGCCGAGAGAACGAGGAGCAGGAGGATACCGGCGAGCGCGGCCAGCCCCATTGGGTCGAGGTTCCCCATCAGCGCGGAAGGTGTTGGGGAGAAGCCACGGGGAACACCCGTGGCCGTCGATGTCGGCTACGTCTTCGCAAAGCTCAGAAGGGAAGGTCGTCGTCCGGTCCGGCTTCCATCACCGGTTCGGGGTTGGCCGGGGCAGCTTGGGGCTGGCTGGTTGCCGGGCGGGCTCCGGCGGGCGGCGCATCACCCGTGGGGCGGTCCAGCATGTTCAGCGTGTCGGCCATGATCTCCGTGGTGTACCGCTCGATGCCGTCCTTTTCCCACTTGCGGGTGCGCAGTTTGCCTTCCACATACAGCTTGCTGCCCTTGCGGACGTATTTCTCCACCACATCGGCCAGGCCGCGCCACACCACCACGCGGTGCCACTCGGTCTGCTCGCGGCGCTCACCGGTCACCTTGTCCCGGAAGTATTCCGTGGTGGCCAGGTTGAAATTGGCCACGGTCACCCCGTTTTCCAGATGCCTTACTTCCGGGTCGGCACCGAGGTTGCCCACCAGGATCACTTTGTTCACGCCGCTCATGGATGATTCGATAATTGAGAGAGCGAAGATAAGGCCGAAGGACGAGAGGCCTTTACCCGCATCACCTCCCTTTCCCTCTTTCCCTCCCTTGCCTCCCTCGTCATCCCCACCTTCCTTCCTCCATCCAGCGCTCGATCACCCTTGGCACCGCCAGTTGGCCCAATTTCCGCCGGCCTACGCGCTTCCATTCCACGGGCAAGGCGGCCTGTGGTGGCGGCTCCACCTGCCAGAATACGGCATGGATCACCTGGTGGCTCAGCACGTGGCGCTGTTCCATCTCCTCGTCCCCGATGTTCCAGCCGCTGCCGAATGCGTGGTCCAGCGCGGCCTTCAGCGATCGGCGCGTGAGCGGCCCCGGGCTTTCCAGCAACGGTAGCTCGTAGAGGCCCTGCCAGATGTCCTTGCCGGTGCGCTGCCGCATGTAGATGCGGTTCCCGTCCGTGATGTGGAGGTAATTGAAATAGCGGCCACGGCTTTTGGCCTTTCCCGCCTTTACGGGGAGCTGCCCCACGGTGCCCGTGGCCAAGGCCGCGCATCGTGCTTGCAGCGGGCAGTGGCGGCAATCCGGATTTTTCGGGGTGCACACCGTGGCGCCCAGCTCCATCACGGCCTGGTTGTGGTCGCCGGCGTGGGCGGGGTCCAGCAGCTCCGCGGCCAGTGCCTTGAACTGGCGGCGCCCGGCGGTGCTGTCGATGGGTGTGCCGATGCCGGCGAACCGGGCGAGCACGCGGTATACGTTGCCGTCCACCACGGCTTCGGGGAGGCCGAAGCAGATGGAGGCGATGGCGCTGGCCGTGTAGTCACCTACGCCCTTGAGGGCGGCAAGCCCGGCATGGCTTTCCGGAAATCGGCCGCCATGCTCCTGCACCACCTGCCGCGCAGCGGTGAGCAGGTTGCGGGCGCGGCTGTAGTAGCCGAGGCCTTGCCAGAGCTTCAGTACGTCGTGCTCATCGGCGGCTGCCAATTGCTGCACGGTGGGCCAACGCTCCACGAAGCGCAGGTAATAGGCCAGGCCCTGCTCCACCCGGGTCTGCTGGAGGATCACCTCGCTGAGCCAGACCCGGTACGGGTCGCGGGTTTCGCGCCAGGGCAGGGGGCGGTGATGCTCCCGGTACCAGGCCAGGAGCCGACGGCTGAACCACGAAGCACTTGGCATACAGGGACAAAGATGATCGGACGGGGAGGATGCTTATCTTCGCACCCCCAAAAAAGGAACATCGGGTTATGACGAAGGCGGAATTGGTCGGCAATATCAGCAAGCGCACGGGCATCGAGCGCAGCGTGGTGCTGGGCACCCTGGAGGCGTTCATGGATGAAGTGAAGAACAGCCTGGAGGCGGGCGAGGACGTGCACCTGCGCGGGTTCGGCAGCTTCCTGGTGAAGCACCGCGCACAGAAGACCGGCCGCATCCTGAAGAACAACACCACGATCATCATCCCGGCGCACGACATCCCGTCGTTCAAGCCGGCCGATGTGTTCATCGACAAGGTGAAGAACCGGGTGAAGAAGAGCGCCTGATGGGTTTGACGCGCCAACAGGGGATCATGATCGCCGCCGCAGCCGCGGTGACGGCCTTGCTCTTTTTGGCGCCGCGCACCCCGTCCGGCAAGGCAGAGGAGAACGCCTCCTCGGCACGGGTGAGCGAAGACCCCAACAGCGGCTCCACGCCCAAGGCGGAAGGGGCCGGTGCAGCCATGGTCAGTTCGGACCCCAAGGTATCGGCCATCCTGGCGGAGCTCGCTACTGGCGGGCCTCCCATGCAGGTGATCGTGAAGTTGCGCGACCTGGCCGACAAGGAGCCTGGGAACGTGGAGGCGCAATACCACATGGGCCTGTTCAGCTGGCAGACCAACCAGTACGACAAGGCCATGGACCGCTTCCGGAAGGTGATCGCCCTGGACACCAAAGGCTACCCGGACGCCTACGCCTACCTGGGCCAGGCCTACGCCACACTGGACAGCACGGACAAGGCCATCGCCTTGCTGGAAACCTACAAAACCCTGGTGACCGATACCGCCCTGATCAACGGCGCGGACCGGTACATCAACGACATCAAGAACAAACACTGAGCACACATGCCCTGCGGTAAGAAAAGGAAGCGCCATAAGATGGCCACACACAAGCGGAAGAAGCGCTTGCGCAAGAACCGGCACAAGAAGAAGAACCGGTAGGTCTTGAGGCACTGTGCGCACCCCGTTCGCCCTGACTGGCGGACGGGTGTGCCGTGCATGCCGGTTTCGGCGCCCACCCGGGCGCTTCACCCAGACCGAACTTCCCGTGAGTTTAGAACTCCTCATACGTTCCCAAAGGGACGAAGTGGCCATCGCCGTGGTGCGCGACAAGCTGCTCATGGAGCTGCATCGCGAGCGCACCGAGCGCGGCTTTGCCGTGGGCGACATCTACCTGGCCAAGGTGCGCAAGGTGGCCCCGGGGCTCAATGCCGCCTTTGTGGACGTGGGCCATGAGAAGGACGCATTCCTGCACTATTACGACCTTGGCCCCCAGTACCGCAACAGCTACAAGTTCGCCAAGGGCGCCGTGGCCGGCACCGGGAAGAGCTCCCTGCTCGACGACTGGAAGCTGGACCCCGACATCCCCAAGGAAGGCAAGCTGGCCGACGTGGTGAGCGCCAGCCAAAGCATCCTGGTGCAGATCGCCAAGGAGCCCATCAGCACCAAAGGGCCGCGCCTCACGGCGGAAGTGACCTTGGCGGGGCGCTACATGGTGCTGGTCCCCTTCACCAACAAGGTGAGCATCAGCAGCCGCCTCACCGACGAGGCTGAGCGCAAGCGTCTCAAGGCGCTCATGCACGAGATCCGGCCGAAGAACTTCGGCGTCATCATCCGCACCAACGCTGAAGGCCGCCGCAGCGAGGACCTGGAGGCCGACCTGAAGAGCCTGCTGCAGCGGTGGGACGAGATGTTCCGCAACCTGCGCAATGCCATGCCGCCCAAGCAGGTGCTCGGCGAGATCGACCGCACCGGCGCCGTGCTGCGCGACGTGCTCAACAAGGAGTTCACCAGTATCGTGGTGGATGACGACCTGGCCTACGAGGAGGTGAAGGACACCCTTGCGCGCACCGCCCCCGACCGCGTGGGCATCGTGAAGCACTACAAAGGCAAGCTCGACATCTTCGACAGCTACGGCATCAACAAGCAGATCAAGCAGGCCTTCGGCCGGCAGGTGCTGCTGCCCAGCGGCGCCTACCTGATCGTGGAGAAGACCGAGGCCATGCACGTCATCGATGTGAACAGCGGCAGCCGCAAGGGCGGGCGGAGCGACCAGGAGCAGAACGCCCTGGCCATCAACCTGGAGGCCGCCAAGGAGATCGCCCGCCTGCTGCGCCTGCGCGACATGGGCGGCATCATCTGCGTGGACTTCATCGACCTCTACGAGCCCGAAAACCGCCGCACCCTCCACAAGGCGCTCAAGGATGCCATGGCCGACGATAAGGCCAAGCACAATGTGCTTCCGCCCAGCAAGTTCGGCGTGATCGAATTGACCCGCCAGCGCGTGCGCCCCGAGACGGAGATCGACACCAGCGAAGCCTGCCCCACTTGCGGCGGCACCGGAGAGGTAAGTGCACCGGTGCTGATCATCGACGAGATCGAGAACGCCCTGAACTACCTGCACGGCGAGAAGCAGATGAACGGCCTCACCCTGAGCGTTCACCCCTTCCTCGCGGCCTACTTCTCCAAGGGCTTGCCCAGCATCCAGCACAAGTGGTGGTGGCGCTGGAAGAAATGGGTGAAGGTGGTGTCCTCAGGCTCCAGCCGGTACCTGGAATTCCATATCCTGGACAGCGAAGGGAAGGAGCAGGCGGTGTGATCCTTTCGATCTTCTCCGAGCCATAAGCCCCAAGCCACAAGTTTGGGACGTGCGATTATACCAGCGGAAGGTAAGCTTGTGGCTTATGGCTCAACAACAAATCTCCGAAACTGAACTCCTCGCCCAAGCCCGCGCCTACTGCGCGCGCCAGGAGCGGTCCACCTTGGAAGTGCGGCAAAAGCTCCGACTGTGGGGCGCGCCGGACAAGGATGCAGAGGCCATCCTCAAGCAGCTCGCCAAGGAGGATTACTTGAACGAGGCCCGCTTCGCCGCGCACTACGCCGTGAGCAAGAGCCGTCAAAAAGGCTGGGGCCGAAGGAAGCTGGAGCAGGGGCTGCGCCTGAAGGGCGTGGGCGATGCCCTGATCGCCGAAGCCCTGCGGGCCATCGATGCCGGGGAAGAGGAAGAGCAGTTGCGCGCGGCCGTGGCCAAGCGCTGGGAGCGGACCAAGGAAGCGGACCCTTTCCTGCGCAAGGCCAAGGTGGTGCGCTATTTCGTTGGGAAAGGTTTCGGGGCGGACCAGGTGGAGGCCCTGCTGCGGGCGATGGTTCACTGAAAGGGGCGCAGGCTGGCCCGTCCGGCCTACAAGTTCAGGTAGGCCCAGCGCAACACTACTTGTTCATTGCTGAAATAGCTGCGATCGGGGAAACGCCAACCCGAGTCAACATGGTGCAGCAGATAGAACCGCACTTGGCCAGTGCTCCGGTGCTTGGCCTCCACAATGCACAAGCGCTTGGGATCCGTGGGCGTTTGGTCGGGTCCGGTCCAAGGTTCAGCGGCGTTCATGGGCGCAAGTTCGTGATCGCAAGCGGACCGGCCGACATGGGCGGCCGCCACGCGCAAGCGGCGCACGTTCGCGTCATAGTCGAATTCCCCGTAAGGTTGCCATGCTGAACCGTCGTAATATTCCACACCGTGCGTGGTTGTGTTAGCACCTTCGTCAAAGCTGCCTCCAACAAAGAGCGTATCCCGGTATTTCACCACGGTGGAGATTAACCCGTCCAAGGAATCCAAGGTTACCCAATGGCCGTCGGTATAACGCATCAGGGCGTTGTGGTCTAAGTCAAAGCTTGGGGCACCGGCATAATAAATGGCACTGTCACCATCCGCCCATACTTGTTGGAAGTTGGCTGCATGGCCGGGAAGTCCTGCGGATGCCCAAAATACTTGGGCGATCAGCCTTGATCCACACAACATGGCCACGGCCATCAAGGCATCCAACCGCCAATGTCCCATGCTACCGGCGGATCAGCATCGCCCGCTGTGCGCGGTCATCAGCAATTTTGATCACGTAGGTCCCATCGCTAAGGCCATGCGTTGAGATCAGTGATTGCCCACCGCTTTGGAGCAATCCTTCCTCCACCATCCTGCCCAAGGCATCCATCACCACATACCGGTGTTGGCCCGCGCTCAGGCCCGAGACCTGCCATTGGCCTTCGGAGGTTTGCCTAATGACCGGGGGACGGGTTGTCGGTTGTGGGAGTTCCGTGATTCCCACCGGTGAGCAGGTGTAGATAAAATCCGTGCCATCATACCGGGCCAAGTGGTTCACGAACGTATCGTCCGCGTACTGGCCGCAGAGCACGAAGAGCGTATCGCCGACAAAGGCCAAGGACTCACCGTAGCCCATGCCTTGGGTGATGTCCCCGCCCGGGGCGCACCACTGGCTGCCGTCCCAAATGGCGACCCCACCGGCCGGAACGCCACTGGCATAGCGGAAGCCGCCGCAGGCGAAGAGCAGGCCATTGTGGACCACGAGCCCGCGCACATCGGAGAAGCCATTGAAGTCGTTGAAGTTGCGCTGTACCCCGTTCCCCACCGGGTGGAAGGCCGTGCCGTCCCAGCGCATGATGTCCTGCCCGGCATTGCCGGAAGCCAGGGCGATCTGCCCGCCGACATACAATTCATCCTGGTAAACCGCTAAGCTGTGGCCGCTTGAAGAACCTCCCAGAAACCCCGGTCCCAGCAGTTTCCAGGTGTTGTCCGTGTTGTCCAAATAGGAGATCCCCCGGCCATTATCGTATTCCAGGATGCCGATGGCGACCAATGAACCTTGGTACTTTACGAAGTCGATGATAACGGGGAGGTCGTTCAGTTGCCATTGCCCCACAGGTTCCCAGTGCCCGCCTTGCCGCCGCACGATGCCTTCCATCGGTATGCCGTCAACATTGTGGAATCCACCGGCGACGTAAAGCGTATCGTCGATTACCTTGAGCTTCCTGATGCCGCCGTCGAAGTTGCCGTAGGTTTTCCAACCCTCAGCGGTCCAATACGCGATGTTGTTCGCGGGAACAGTGTCGTTGATCAGATGGAAATTCCCAGCGACGATGATGGTATCGCGGTATATGGTCATGGCAAGAATCTGCCCATTCACATTGGGAAGGGCTGTCCACCCCCCATTAAAATACAGCATCAAGGGATTGTTTTCAAACCAATCTCCTTGATATGAAATGGAGCCTCCAGCGAGCAATGTATCGCCCGTCATGGACGAGGCGATATCCTGCAGGTTCAGCACCGTTCCGGGTATGCCGGAAGGAACCCAAAAGGGTTGTGCCGCCACCTGCATGGAAAGGAGCGACAGCACCATGCCGACTGAAAGCGGGCGAAGCATGCTTCTTAGTGAATGACGAACACCCGGCTGGCCTTGGTGCCTTCCGTACGTACCCAGTAGGAACCCGGCTGAAGCGGGGTCAGGTCTATGACGTTGGGCGTAACGCCATCGCTGCTTACCTGTTGTTGCACGCACAGCCTGCCGGTGGCATCGAACACTTGGACCGGATGCCTTCCCGGAGGTAGCAGCAGCCTGGCCTCGTTCAGGGTGGCGGTCAAAGCTTGCCGGGGTGCCTGTGCTTCGTGTTCGGCAATCCCGTTCAAGATTCCGGAGATGCAGAAGCCACCCACCACCGCATCACTTGTGTTACCCCCGTAGGTGTCATCCCACCACGCGCCACCGCCTTCCTCGGTAAAGGGATAGAAGTTCGTGCTGGAGAATTCCACGGAAGTCGCACCACCAATGTAGATCTTCTCATTGCCCAAAGCGCTTATACTGGTCAGTCCATCCGAACCACCCCCTGCTTCGTTACCGCCGAAATAGGAGCTCCATGCCAAGTAGTGGTCGGGCGTGAAGGCCATGATGACGGCATCATGCGAGCCGAGCATGGTCCCCGCATTGTATAGCCCGTCCCGGGGAACGATGGGAAAATCATCGGAATCTGTGCCTCCCACAACGAAAAACTGGTTGTCGGCTTGTGCAGCTATCCCGTACATGTCCGAACCCGAAGAGCCGCCGGCAAGGGTCATGTACTTCAATGCATAGTTACTTCCATCGAATTGAGCGATCCAACCATTGATTGCCTCCGGATTGATCGCGTCGCTGTAATATGGTGCGTCGGTGCTGATGGGGAGGTTGGTGCTCCCGGTGTTCCCGCAAAAATAGATGTCGTGGTTGCCGGGGGCGATCGCCAATGCATTCACACTAACAATGTCGTTCTGATTGCCGCCCACGAACGTTCCCCATTTTTCAACGCCGTCTTCGGTGAACGCATAAAGAACTACGTCGTTGCCCTGCCCTTGGAACCGGGTGCCATGGAAATAGGCGCCATTCCCGGGGTTGTGCGCGTGATAAAGCGTGTCACTGGCGGTAACACCTGCCACGACGATGTCCTTATTGGCAGCTACAGCCTGTGCTTCGCTTATACCCCCCAAATGTGTACTCCACAGCAGGTCATCCCCGGCGGTGAACAATGCCACATATCCTTCTCCCCCTGGGCTGTACGGCCAGTTGACCGAACCGGCAGGCGGGTTCGCGGCCACCGGAAGGCCACCAGCCGCGGTGCCGACCGCTACCAACCGTCCTTCGCTGTCCACGGCAATGCTGCGCACCCACCAGTCCGCAAAATGCGTGGACCAGACGAGGAGACCTTGGTCATAGTCGAATTTTGAAATGAACCCGTGGTTGGTAGGTGCATTGTTGTTGTATGCTCCAATTTCAGGTAGATGGTAGAAGTCCGTTCCGATACCGAGCCCTGCGATGTAGACCTCCGTGGTCGTCTCCGTGGTCTTGGTTGCTATTGAGAACGCATAGGCCCCATCGGAGCTACTGATGTAGTCATACCACCTCAGATTGTCGTTGGCATCGAACCTCGCCACGTATACATTTGAGGTCGCCGAGAAAATGTTTTGCCCCACATTGTTGGCAAAGGTGGCGAAAGTTGAATAGGTTGTACCCGTGATGTAGGAGTTGCCGTTTGGATCCACTGCATTGTCTGCAACCCTGTCCCGGCCCTCATTCCCAATATAGGTTGCCCAACAGACGCCGGGTGTAGCCACACCGCCCCCCAATGCCGGCGGCGGCCCCACTTGGAACACCAAGGGCAGCGCGGGGTTGTAGGAACTGTACTGGAAGCTCACCACGCCATTGTTCACATTGTAGCTGGGTAGCCAGCTTACGGGGATGATCGTGTTGCCCGTGCCCACCTGATAGGCCTGGGCGAAAGGCATCTCCATGTACTTGCCGTCGTAGTAGATCTTCAGCGTACCCCAAATATCCACGTTGATGCTGTCCTGTCCGGTGAAGGCGAGCTTCAGTTTGGAGGGATCGCAGCCGGGGAGCAGCACGAAGGCCATCTTTTGGCCCGCGCTACCGCTGTAGAAGTGCATGTCGATCTTGGGGAAGATATTTGGATAGACCACCCGGCAATAGCCTTGAACGTCGGTAACGCCACTGTCGCCGCACCAGGGCAGGTAGAAGTTCTGGAACCAGTCCTTTTGAACAAGGCTTACCGGAGTCACCTGTTGTGCCGTATTTCCGTAGGGGCGCATGTCCAGTCGATAGAGGGTGTCGGCGGTGGCTATGCTGGTGTCTATCCGCGCCACCACAAAGGAAACCTGCGACTTGTCCGGAGATAGGCACGTGGCAGGCCACCTTCGGAATAGTACAGCACATCCTTGGTCTTGTACCCATCTGTGGTGATCACTTGGCCCTCATTCTCCCAGAAGCCGATGGACTTCTGTAGTCCTCCCCGAAGTAATCCGGCGGGATGTAGATGGACTGCGCGTACGCGGAAAGACCGGCGGCAAGGACCAACGAGCAATTGGTAAGACGTATCAAGCTCATGGAAATAGGGAATTGAGCGTGAATGGCAGGAACGGGAACGAAAGACCTTGCTATTTAGCTCCGACCACCCCGTTGTGCAAGCAAAAGTTTTGCACCGGTCCGTTGGTTTCAGCTCTGCGGGATGGTTCATGTTGGGTTGAGCCAACTGTGTGAATCCTTGTGGCCCGATACGCCCAGCCCCGATAAATATCGGGGTTCACCGGGGCGGGGTGTGGTTGAAATAACGTGGCCTGACGCGCCCGAAAGCCTCGCAAGACCATACCCCGCCTGCACCGTAACTTTGCCGCCCCGAAACCGGGCCTTGCGCATGATCACCATCGAGAAGATCAACGACCTCATTGAGCGCTTGGAGGCGCTGAAAGGCTACTTGAACATTGAGGAGAAGCGCGGCCTGATCAAGGAAGAGGAGAAGTACACCTTGGACCCGGATTTCTGGAACAACCAGAAGAAGGCCCAGGCGGTGATGCACAAGATCCGCGAGCTGAAGCGCTGGGTGGAGCTGTACGAGCACGTGAAGCGCGAGGTGGACGACGCGGAAGTGACCTACGAATTCTTCAAGAGCAAGGACGCCAGCGAAGAGGAATTGGAGGCGCAGTACAAGAAAGCCGCCACGGCCTTGGAGGAACTGGAGTTCAAGAACATGCTCAGCGCTGAGGAAGACCCCTTGAGCGCCGTGGTGCAGATCACCAGCGGCGCGGGAGGCACCGAAAGCAACGACTGGGCCCTGATGCTGTTGCGCATGTACCGCATGTGGGCGGAGAAGGAAGGCTACCAGGTGAAGATCCTCGATTATCAGGACGGCGACGCGGCCGGCATCAAACAGGCCACCATGGAGGTGGGCGGCGAGTTTGCCTTCGGCATGCTGAAGGGTGAGAACGGAGTGCACCGCCTGGTGCGCATCAGCCCGTTCGACAGCAACGCGCGCCGCCACACCAGCTTTGTCAGCGTGTACGTGTACCCGCTGGTGGACGAGAGCATTGAGATCGACATCAACCCGGCCGACATCACCTGGGACACCTTCCGCAGTGGCGGCGCCGGTGGCCAGAACGTGAACAAGGTGGAGACCGGCGTACGCCTGCGCCACGCGCCCAGCGGCATCATCATCGAGAACACCGAGACCCGCAGCCAGCTGGACAACAAGAACAAGGCCCTGCAACTGCTCAAGAGCCAGCTGTACGAGATGGAGCTGGAGAAACGCCGCAGCAAGCGCAGCGAGATCGAGGCCGGCAAGAAGAAGATCGAGTGGGGCAGCCAGATCCGCAATTACGTACTGCAGCCCTACAAACTGGTGAAGGACGTGCGCACTGACCACGAGACCAGCAATGTGGACGATGTGCTCAACGGGGAGATCGATGAGTTCCTCAAGGCCTGGCTCATGCAGCACGGGCAAAGCCAGAAGGTCGGTTGATCCGATCAGAAGATCAGACGATATGATGATCAGAATGAATCATGTTGGACCACGGAACGCCGTCGGGGGAATGGAGTCCTTGAACACCTGATGCTATTGATGGCCGGAGGGCATTCAATTTTCTGATTGTCTGATCTTCTGATCGACACATTGCGCAAAACCATGTCCGACTATACCATCTTCCACAACCCGCGCTGCAGCACCAGCTGCAAGGCCATGTCCCTGCTGAAGGAGAACGGCATTGAGCCCGATGTGGTGGAGTACCTCAAGGAGGCGCCTTCCGAGGAGGACCTGCGCAAGCTGCTGGCCAAGCTGGGCCTGCCCGCGGAACAGCTCGTGCGGAAGAAGGACGCGCTGTACAAGGAGAAATACCAAGGCCTGCAACTGAACGAGCATGAATGGATCCGTGTGATGCACGAGAATCCACAATTGATCGAGCGCCCAGTGGTGATCAGGGGTCACAGGGCGGTGATCGGCCGGCCCGTTGAGAACATCGTGGAACTGATCAACCGGAAATAGCAAGAACACCTATGTACCGTCGAGGCATCGCCTCGACCCAACAAGAAGCAATGGACTACCGCATCGAGAAGGACACCATGGGCGAGGTGAAAGTGCCCGCCGACAAGTACTGGGGCGCGCAGACCGAGCGCAGCCGCAACAACTTCCGCATCGGCCCGCCGGCCAGCATGCCCAAGGAGATCATCCACGCCTTCGCCTACCTGAAGAAGGCCGCCGCCCTGGCCAATACCGAGCTGGGCAAGCTGCCCCAGGAGAAGTGCGACCTCATCGGCAAGGTGTGCGACGAGATCCTGGAGCACAAGCTGGACGACCAGTTCCCCCTGGTGATCTGGCAAACCGGCAGCGGCACCCAGAGCAACATGAACGTGAACGAGGTGGTGGCCAACCGCGCGCACGTGCTGCAAGGCGGCAAGCTCACCGATGGTGAGAAGGTGCTGAAGCCCAACGACGACGTGAACAAGAGCCAGAGCAGCAACGACACCTTCCCCACGGCCATGCACATCGCCGCCTACACCGCCACGGTGAAGGTGACCCTGCCGGGCGTGAGGAAATTGCACGCTACCTTGGTGAAGAAGAGCGAGGAGTTCAAGGACATCGTGAAGACGGGCCGCACCCACTTCATGGATGCCACGCCGCTCACCCTGGGCCAGGAGTTCAGCGGCTACGCGCAGCAGCTGGCCAACGGCATCCGCGCCGTGGAGCATGCCTTGGAGATGGTGCGCGAGCTTGCGCTGGGCGGCACCGCCGTGGGCACGGGCCTCAATGCTCCCAAGGGTTACAGCGTGCTGGTGGCCAAGAAGATCGCCGAGCTCACCGGCCTGCCCTTCGTTACCGCCCCCAACAAGTTCGAGGCCTTGGCCGCGCACGATGCCATGGTGGAACTGAGCGGCGCCTTCAAGCGTTTGGCCGTTAGCCTGAACAAGATCGGCAACGACGTGCGCATGCTCAGCAGCGGCCCCCGCAGCGGCATCGGCGAGATCATCATCCCGGACAACGAGCCCGGATCCTCCATCATGCCCGGCAAGGTGAACCCCACCCAGCCCGAGGCCCTCACCATGGTTTGTGCCCAGGTGATCGGCAACGACGTGGCCGTGAACGTGGGCGGTATGCAGGGCCAGTTCGAGCTCAACGTATTCAAGCCTGTGATCGCCGCCAACGTGCTGCAAAGCGCACACCTGCTGGGCGATGCCTGCGTCAGCTTCAACGACCATTGCGCCGAGGGCATCAAGCCCAACAAGCCCGTGCTGAAACGCCACCTGGAGAGCTCGCTGATGCTGGTGACGGCCCTCAACACGCACATCGGCTACTACAAGAGCGCCGAAATCGCCAACAAGGCCCACCGCGAAGGCACCACCCTGAAGGAGGCCGCCTTGGCCTTGGGCTACGTCAGCGCCGAGGACTTCGACAAGTGGGTGGACCCGGCCACGATGGTGAGCGGGGGATAGGGCGCATCCGACCCGGAGGATTGCAGGAGGAGCAGTACGGGCGCATCCGCCCTGCTTACATTTGTTGGGCAATGACCAGCAAGGAAATAAAAGCGGCAATTGCCGCCGCCGTGGCCAAGGTGCCCGAAGATGCACCCAAGGAAATGTTGCAACATGTCCTTGATGCCATCGAAGCTTTGATAGATGCCGATAAGGCCAAGTTGGAGCGGATGGACCGTTTCATGAAGATCCTCGAGGAGGACCGGGGTTTGTTGACCCGGCTGGCTCAATGATCGAACGTGCGGAAGCACTGCTTTACCATGCTGAATTGGTGAAGCGCTTCGGAGGTTCTCATGGTGTCCGTGACGAAGGAATCCTGGATGCAGCCTTGAACAGGCCGTTTGCGACCTTCGGGGGCGAGGATCTTTTTCCGACTGCAGTCCACAGGGCCGCTGCGATCATGCATGGGATCATTACAGGCCACCCGTTCATCGATGGCAACAAGCGGACTGGATATGCACTCGCCAGGCTCATTCTTCAGGAAGGTGGACAGGACATTGCGGCACCGGAGGACGACCGGTACGACCTCGTCATCCAAGTGGCCACAGGTAAGCTGGATGTGGATGGCGTGCGGGCCTGGCTGGAAAGCCGGGTGCGGCCGGTCCGGTCCCGGTAGAACTTGAGGGCACACGCGCCTTGCAGCGGTCCATGTGGTGGGCCCCCTGCCCATGGATCTGTTCCGGCAAGGCCGTAAATTGGGGGCATGTTCACCGAAAAAGCGCTTCAACAAGCGTTTGAAGCCGTGGTGACGCGGCGCAGTTATCCCGCAGGCACCGTGATCATGCGGCCCGGCGATGTCATCACGCACATCCCCATCGTGTCCATGGGCAGCCTGCGCATCCTGGCACAGGACGCCGACGGCAAGGAGCGCTTCCTCTACCACATCCTCCCCGGCGAAACTTGCTCGCTCTCGCTCACCTGCTGCGAGGCCCGCAAGACCAGTGCGATCCTGGCCGTGGTGGAGGAGGACGCCGAGTTGCAGATGGTGCCCGCGCGCTACGCCGATGAATGGATGGTGTACCCCGAATGGCGTCGGTACGTGGGCGCTGCGCAGGCCCAACGCTTCGGTGAGTTGCTGGAGACCATCGAGACGCTGGCCTTCCGCCGCATGGACGACCAGCTCTGGGACTACCTGGTGAAGCGCGCCCAGGCCACCGGCGAGACGCTCCTGAAGGCTACGCACCAAGACATCGCGCAAGAACTGGGCTCGCCGCGCGAGGTGGTCACGCGCCTGTTGCAGCAACTGCAGCGCAAGGGGCTGGTCACATTGTCCCGGGGGGAGGTGAAGGTGCACCTTGTGCCGAAAAGTTGAGCCCTTCTGGTGAACGGCCATTGGCCAAGGGCCTTTCTTTGTTAGCGGAGATTGCCGCTGCGGATTGCCAAAGTGCGGGGCCGCCCCTGGCAAGGGACGGCCCCGGTGTTCGAGCAGGCACAAGGTGCCCCTATTGCTTGATGAAGCGGATGTTGCTGCTGCCGTGTTCGGCCGAGATCCGCAACAGGTATGTTCCGCGGGTCAGGCCGCTGATGTCCCAGTTGCGCCAGCCGCTGCCTTGGACGGCCCAAGCGTCCAGCGCAAGCACCTGCTGGCCGGCCACGTCCAGCACGTCCAGCTGCAGCGTGCGCGATGCGTCGCTGGTCAGGCGCAGGCCCAGCTGGTCGGTGGCGGGATTGGGGAAGAGCAACAGGTCGCTGATCCCCGGTAGCTCCTCAATGCCCACCACATAGTTGAAGGTGCTGCTGAGCGGCACGCTCCAAGTGCCTTTCACGCTGCTGAAGCGGATGGTGAACACGTGGTCGCCTTCCGTGGTCGGCACCGGCAGGTCGGCGATCAGGTCGGCCACACCGGCGGGGCTGATGGCGTTGGTAATCCGGTCGGCGATGGCATCGTCGATCCAGTACTCGTAGCCGTTCACCTCGCCCGTGCCGCGCACGAAGGCCTTGGTGATCGGCGGGCTGAAAAGCCCATCACTCTCACGGAACTGTATGGTCACCAGGTTGTAGTGGCGGGTTAGGCTGCCCATCGCCACGGCACTGTTCAGGTCCACCGTGCCTGCCGCGGAAAGTGTGCCGGTGACAACCGTTGCCGGGTCGTCGTTCAGCCAGTAACGGTAGCCGTTCACGGTGGTGCTGCTGCGGGTGAACCAGGTGGTGTAGGGCACCGACCATTTGCCGTCGGTATCGCGGGCCTGCATGCTGAAGCGGTGAAAACCGGGTGCCAAGCTGCCCGTGGGCAGCGCGCTGTTCAGCACCAGTTCGGGCGTAGCGGCCACAGTGGTGGTCACGGCCGCGGAAACCGCATCATCGTACCAGTAGCGGTAGCCGTTGATGTCCTGTGCCTGGGCCAGCGTGGCGGCCAGCAAGGCGGGGAAAAGGATGCTGCGCTCCATTGGTGTTCGTTTCGTTGCGTGATCGGAACCGAGCATGGATCAGTGGCTTTGGGCGGCCACGCGGATGTTCACGGGCAGCGCGCCGTTGTTGTTGGTGCTGGGCGCGATGTCGGCCTGGCGGAAGTGCGGGTTGAAGGGCATGGCGCCTGGCTTGTACGGGGAGGAACTGCCGTAGATGCCCACATCGGTGCCACCGGTGCCATGGCCCACGCCCACGCAGCCCGTTTGCAGGTGAAGGTCGTCGGTGAACTGGTAGTAGTCGTCCGTTTCCGAAACGAAGAAGGTGGCCGGATCGGCCCCGGTGATGGTGTTGGTGGCGTTCACCGCGCCGGAACCGGAAAGATTTACCGCAGCAATCACGCAGTTCGTGATCGTGGTGCCGGGGATGTCGTAGCCGAAGTAGTTGGTGGCGGTGCTGATACAGTTTCGGAGCGTGCCGTTGTACACGTTGGCCATGATCGCCTTGAGCAGCACGCAGTTTTCCATCAGCAGCCCCCCGTTCTCGAAGTGGGTGATGTTGTAGAAGCCCGGGCCGGAGCGATCGAAAATGCAGCGGGTGAGGGTAGCACCGCGCTTGTAGCCCTCCAGCCGATAGTGGAAGAGGCACTCGTCGAAGACCGTGGTCACGGAGCTTGCCACGCTGGTGACATTGGCATCGAAGGCAAGCTGCACCGAGTTCACGAAGCGGCAACGCGAGAAAACGATACCCGCGGGCAAGTCGTCGGCAGCGCTGTTCCCGTATCGCACGATGGGCACCCATCCGCTGGTGCCAGGTGCATTGGTGAACACGAGTCCGGTGAACGAACTGCCGGTGGCCGCCGTGGTGATGATGAGGGGCTCGGCCGTAAGGGCCTGCAAGGTGGTGATGGCCGTTACCGAGGAGCTGTCCGGGTGGATGCCCGCACCGATCAGATGCAGGGGCTTGTCGATGGTGAAGCCGCCGGTGAAGCCGAAGGTGCCACCGCTGAGGTAGAGCACGTCGTTGGGCTGGGCGGCGGTCACGGCTGCCTCAAAATCGGTGAACACCTGCGGTGTGCCCGATCCCTGCACCACGATGCGGGGCAGTTGCGCGGATAACGACAGGGCAATGCCCGATGCAGCAACGAATGAGGTAAGCTTACGAAGGCTCATGGTATGGTTCTTTTGTGTTTGTGGTCGAGGCCCCGTTGCGGGGCCATTCAACCACCTATCGAAGAAACCACCCGGATGTGAACGATTACCCCCGAAAAATTCCGGAAGATGGTTGCCTCCCCAGGTCACCACTTGGGTCCGTGCGGGCGGGGCCTTACAGGAACGGCCGCAGGGCCTCTTGCAATTGGGCGGCTCCTATCACCCCGCTTTGCCGCCACACGATCTGGCCGCCTTTGAAGATGGCCAGCGTGGGCACGCCGCGCACGTTGTAGGCCTGTGCCGCTGCCGGGTTTTTGTCCACGTCCACCTTCAGCACCACGGCCTGGTCGCCCACCATTTCCTTGAATTCATCCAGGATGGGCTTCATCATCTTGCAGGGCCCACACCATTCGGCGAAAAAATCCACCACCACCGGCTTGTCGCCGTTGATCAATTCCTTGAAGCCGGTCTTTGTGCTCATGGTGCCTTCACTTCTTCAAAATCCACTTCCTGAACATCCGTGCCGGAGTTTCTGTTCATCGCCGGTGCGGCGCAGGCGGTGCCGCAGCAGCCCACGTTGAACCACGCCTGGGCGCCGAGCAGTGCGGCCAGTATCCAAGCCACGGCCCCGCCCCCGCGTAATGCATCCACCAGGAATAACACCGCCAGCGCTGCACGCAGCAGGCGCATGAAGCCGAAGCGTTGCAGCCACGCCATGGTCAGCTTTTGAGCACACGGTCCAGGCCGGCCCAGCCGCCGCCGTTGTACGCCTCGTAGCCTTCGGCCTTCAGCAGGGAGACGGCGCTGCCGCTGCGGCCGCCGCTGAGGCAGCAGGCGATCACCGGCTTGTCCTTGGGCAGCTTCTTCAGCTTGCCGGCCAGCTGGTCCAGCGGGATGTTGATCGAGCCCTTGATGTGGCCCCCGGCGTATTCACCGGTGGTGCGCACATCGAGGATGGTGGCGCCTTTTGCCTTGATCTCCTTCAGGTCCACCTTGGGGCCCATGCCGAAAAGGGTGCGGAACATTCAGTGGTCGGTTTTGTTGGTTTTCGCTCGGGGTTCCTCCTTCTTGAAGCTGTTCACCAGCAGGGCACCCATCAGCCCGCCGTAGAGGCTGCTGTTCACCGGGCTGCTGGTGATGGCGCAGCCTTCGGTGCAGCCCCACCAGTACCAGTAGGCCCACCCGGCCACTGCGCCCAGCGCGATGCCGAGACCGGTGATCAGCCAGGTGCGCTTCATGGCTTCTTGCAGGTGTAGATGCCGAACAGCCGGTACAGCGGGCAGAAGCGGATGAAGCCGGTGATCACCAGCACGGCGGCCACCGCCAGCAGCACCATGGCCCACGGGCCGGTCACTACCTCGGCATAGACCAGCACGGCGATCACCACCGCCGCACTGATGCGGATGAGGCGGTCCGTGTTGCCGAGGTTCTGTTTCATCGTGGTTCAGGTTCGGAGGCGCAAAGTTCGCTCCGGTGCCGCGACGGTTCTGTGAGGATCATCACGAAGGAAGGATGTGCAGGATGAATTCCCGGCACCAGGCCTTGATCTCGTCGCGCACTTCCTTGAACGCGGTCCTGATCTCCTCTTCGCTGCCGGTCGCTTTGGCCGGATCGGGGAAGTCCCGGTGGTGTTGTTCCGCCGTTGACGGGAACCACGGGCAGCGTTCCCGGGCGCTGTCGCATACGGTGATCACGTGGTCGAAGGGGAGGTCGTGGTAGGCGTCGAGCAGCTCGGACCGGTGCCCGCTGATATCGATGCCGTCCTCGGCCATCACCGCCACCGCACGCGGGTTCAGCCCATGGGCTTCTATCCCGGCGCTGTACACCTCGGCGCGGCCACCCGCGAGATGGCGCAGGTAACCCTCGGCCATCTGGCTGCGGCAGCTGTTGCCCGTGCAGAGCACGAGGATGCGCATCAGCAGCAAGTACTGTTCACCCCGCAGCCACAGGTCTCGCCGGTGGCCAGCTTCACCTTCTCCGTGCCTTCTGCGTTGGGCGCGCAACAGGGATCCTTCGTCGCTTCCGCGCCCGGCTTGTACGCCGACACCGTGATGCTGAAGATGCCCGTACCACTGGCCTTGTAGGCAGCGATCTCCTCTGTGCTCAGGTGGCGTATGAGGATGTCGTCCGGCACGATGATGGGTTTGCGCTTCTGCACGCTCACCTGCTCGAAGCCCAGGTCGTGGATGATGCCGAGGTATTCGCTCTCCTGAAGAGCGCCGCTCACGCAACCGGCGTACATCTCGGCGCTGGCGCGTAGGGTGTCGGGGATCGCCCCGCGCAGCACCACATCGCTGATGCTGAAGCGGCCGCCAGGCTTCAGCACCCGCAGCACCTCGCTGAAGGCCTTGCGCTTGTCGGGCACCAGGTTCAGCACACAGTTGCTCACCACCACGTCCACCATGTTGGCCGTGAGCGGCAGGGCCTCGATGTCGCCTTGGCGGAACTCCACGTTCTGGAAGCCCAGCTTGGCGGCGTTGGCCTTGGCCTTGGTGATCATCTCGGGCGTGAAGTCCACGCCGATCACGCGGCCGTCCTCACCGGTCTCGTGTCGCGCCACGAAGCAGTCGTTGCCGGCGCCGCTGCCGAGGTCGAGCACCGTATCGCCCTTCTTGATCCCGGCGAATTGCGTGGGCAGGCCGCAGCCCAGTCCGAGGTCGGCGTCGGGGTTGTAGCCTTCCACCTGGGTGTAATCATCGGTCATGATGTTGTACACCTCGGTGCTGCAGCCACCCGCGCCGCAGCAGCTGCCGGCATTGGTGTCCTTGTCCTGTTTGGCGATCTCCGCGTACTTGGCGCGGACCATGTCCTTGGTTTCTTGTGCGGTGTTCATGGATAGCATGGTTTGGGGGGCGGTCATGATCGTTCCGTACGGAAAGGGTCAGCAGCAGTTCAGGCTTACGCTGGTGAGCAGTTTGCCAAGCTCCTTCCGCAGCAGCTCCCAGCCTTCGGGGTCGATACAATAGCAGATGCTGGTGCCCTCGATGGTGCCTTGGATCAGCCCGGCCTGTTTCAGCTCCTTGAGATGCTGGCTGATGGTGGCCTGCGCCAGGCCCAGTTCGGCCACCAGGGATCCGTTCACGCAGCTGCCGCGCTTCACCAGGTATTGCAGGATGGCGATGCGCGCGGGATGGCCCAGCACCTTGGCCATGGCGGCCAAGCGGTTCTGCGCCGGGGTGAAGAGGTCGCTGCGGGTGATGCCCATCGGTGCAAATATATCGTAAAAATACGATAAAGCAATAAAACGATGGGGAGAACGGTCGGTCACGGAACCCTGTTCAGGGATCCAAGCTCACTTGGCCTGGCACACGAACGCCGTTACCGGCAGCTCGGTGCATTTGATCGCGTTGAACCCACCGGCCACATCGATCACGTTGTGCAGGCCGCGTGCCTTCAGGATGGAGGCGGCAACCATGCTGCGGTAGCCGCCGGCGCAGTGGATGTAGCAAGGCTCCGACTTGCTGAACTCCGCCAGGTGGTCGTTGAGGAATTGCAGCGGGGTGAAGGTCGCGTCCTCCAGGTGCTCCGCGTTCCATTCACCGGGCTTGCGCACGTCGTAGATATGGAGCTTGTCCTTCTTTGCGCGTTGACAGAATTCCTCCGCAGAGATGCTCTCGATGCTGTCGGTCTCGCGGCCGGCGGCCTTCCACGCGGCCATGCCGCCCTTGAGGAAGCCGCGCACGTTGTCGTAGCCCACGCGGGCCAGGCGCGTCACGGCCTCCTCCTCGCTGCCCTCCTCGGCCACGAGCACGACCGGTTGCTTCACGTCGGGGATCAGGGTTCCCACCCACGGCGCGAAGTCGCCCCGCAGGCCGATGTTGATGCTGCGCGGCACGAAACCGTCCTTGAACACCTGTGCGGGCCGTGTGTCCAGCACCAACGCGCCTTGGCTCTCCACCTCCAGCTCCACTTGCTCCGGGGTCAGGGCCCGCAGGCCCTTCTCCTTCACGCTGGCCACGCCGGGGGTGCTGGCGCGGTTCATCGCCACGTTCTGCGGGAAATAGGCCGGCGGCGGCAGGATCCCGTCGGTGACCTCGCGGATGAACTGCTCCTTGGAGGCCGCCTTCAGCGCGTAGTTCACCTGCTTCTGGTGGCCCAGGGTGTCCCAGGTCTCCTTGCTCATGTTCTTGCCGCAGGCGCTGCCGGCGCCGTGCGCGGGGTACACGATCACGTCATCCGGCAGGGTCATGATCTTGTTGTGGAGCGAATCGTAGAGGTGCCCGGCGAGGTCCTCCATGGTGACGGATCCGGCCTTCTGGGCCAGGTCCGGCCGTCCCACGTCGCCGATGAAGAGCGTGTCGCCGCTGAAGATGCAGTGCGGTTTGCCCGCTTCGTCCAGCAACAGGTAGGTGGCGCTCTCCATGGTGTGGCCCGGGGTGTGCAGCACCTTGATGGTCAGCTTGCCGAGCTTCAGTTCCTCACCGTCGGTGGCCACGTGTGCGGGGAATTCGGTCTTGGCCGTGGGCCCGTACACGATGGTGGCGCCGGTGCGCTTCGCCAGGTCCACGTGGCCGCTCACGAAGTCGGCGTGGAAGTGGGTCTCCAGTACGTATTTGATCTTGGCCCCGCTCTTTTCGGCGCGGTCGATGTAGGGCTGGGATTCGCGCAAGGGGTCGATCACGGCCGCTTCACCGTTGCTTTCGATGTAGTAGGCGCCCTGCGCCAGGCAGCCGGTATAGATCTGTTCGATTTTCATGGTCATGGTCTTGTCGATCGGGCCTCAGCCCATGAGGGTCCAAAGTTCGCGAACAATGATGAAGGCGCCCATGGCGGCCAGGAACCAGCCGAAGGCGGGGCGCAGCCTGGCGGACTGCAAGCGCTTGGAGGCACGGCTGCCCGCGATGATGCCGGCCACGGCCAGTGCGAGGAAGGGGAGAAGGAGCCCGGCATGGTCCGCCAGATGCACTTGGGTATCGCCCAAGAAGCCGATGAAGGAATTGGCGGTGATGATGAAGAGCGAGGTGCCCACGGCGCGCTTCACGTCCATGCCGGCCAGCAGCACCAGGGCGGGCACGATCAGGAAGCCGCCGCCCGCGCCGAGGATGCCCGTGAGCAGCCCCACGCCGATGCCGTTGAGCACGAGCCGCAAGGTGGCGTGCGGCCGGACCGCCGCTGCCGAATCGGCACCGGGGTCCCGGCGGATCATGCGGCGCGCCGAGAAGACCATCATCACGGCGAACAGGCCCAGGATGAACACGCCCTTGCCCACCACGATGCCGCCCAAGTGGAAGAGCGGATCCGGCAGGGCCGGCAGCAGCCAGCGGCGGGTGGCGAAGACGCTGATCAACGAGGCTGCGCCGAACACGGCCGCTGTACGCCATTCGATGTTGCCCTGCCGGTGGTGTGCAAAGAGGCCTGCCGCGCTGGTGGCGCCCACCAGGAAGAGCGATAGGCCGGTGGCCGTGACGGGGTCCTGGTGAAAGAGGTAGACCAGGATGGGCACGGTGAGGGTGGAGCCCCCGCCGCCGAAGATGCCCAGGGAGATGCCCATGAGCACGGCACCGGCGTAGCCCAGCAACTCAAGGCTCATGGGGCCTGGGTGTGGCGAGGTTGGCCACCGGGGAAGGGGACGACATGGTGCAAACGTAAACCGGCCTGTTCGCCGGGACGGTGAGGAAAGTACCGGACGGTCAGATCGCGCCCAGTAGTTCAGGCCCGAATACCTCGGCCTGGTAGCGCCGTATGGGCGGAATGGCCATCAACTCCCCGATGGTTGCGGGCTTGGCGCGGGCAATGTCCATCAACAGGTGGTTGGCGGCCACAATGCCCGGGCGCAGGTCCTGCTCGCTTGCCAGTTTGTCGCGTACGGCTTTTAGGCGCTTCACGCGTTCCTCCAGCTGCGGGTCGCGCGGGTGCCGCTTGGGGCGTTCCAGCCGGGGCCATTGGTCCTTCGGGGTGGCCATTCCCTGTTGCTGTGCGGCCAGGATGGCTTCACCATACTTCGCCACGGCTGAAGCACCCACGCCTTTCTGGGCGGCCAGTTCGGCGAGGTTGCTCACCGGGGCTTTCGCCAAGCTCAGCAGCACATCGTTGCCCAGCACCATGAAGGCGGCCCTGTCCAGTTTGCCGGCCACGGAATCACGCCATTCATGCAACGATCGCAGAATGGCCAATTCCCTTGGCTTCAGCGCCTTGGCACCCTTGATACGCAGGAATCCGGGCAACTCTTCCTCCTTGGCCTGGAAGGGCAGCTCGGTGAGCAGCCCGAATTCCTCCATGGCCCAATCCCATCGCCCCTTGGCCTTCAACTGGGCCGTCAATTCATCCCGCAAGGCGATCAGGTGGCGGGTGTCCATGGCGGCATAGTCCAGCATGTCCTGCGTGAGCGGCCGCTTGCACCAATCGGCCTTCTGGAAGCGTTTGTCCAGCTTGATCCCGAAGTACTTGAGCATCAGCGAGGCCAAGCCCAGCTCAGGCTCATTGATCAGCTCGGCGGCGATGAGCGTATCGAAGATGTGGCGCACCCGGAAGCCGTACATGCGCTTGAGCAGCCGCAGGTCGTAATCCGCGTCATGGATCACGATCTCGCTCGCCTCGCTGCCGAGTATGGCGCCCAACGGCTCCATGGAACGGATGGTCAACGGGTCGATCAACCAGGTTTCGGATCGGTCCGAGATCTGGATCAGGCCGATACGCTCGTGGAAACGGTGGAAGCTGCTGGCCTCGGTGTCCAAGGCAATGCAGGGTACCTGCCCCAAACGGCTCATCAGTTCACCAAACTGGTCGGCCTCGGCGATCAACGGGATGTCCTGCATGCGCGGGTGCAAAGGAAACCCAATTTGGGCCTTGGGGGAAGGGGGGGGTGAACCAAGGCCGGGAAGGGTGCTTTGTGGGGTGGGCTAATGGGCCGCCATTGTGGCGGTGGGGCGCTGCTTTCGCTTTTTGTTCCACAGGTAATAGAATGGCAATCCGGAAAGGATCAAGGTCAGGCCTGCCGCCGATTTGCCGGGGGACTCCACCAGGGTGACCGCCAGGAGCACCAGGCAGAACAGGGTGAAGAGCAGAGGTACCGCAGGGTAACCGAAGGCCCTGTAGGGGCGCGGCGCCGAGGGTTGTTTCCGGCGCAGCACCAGCACGCCGAATACCACCAGGCCATAAAACACGAAGGCGGCGATGATCACCAGGTCCGTGAGCAGGTCAAATGAACCGGAGAACGTGAGCAGGCAGGCCCACACGCATTGGTAGATCAGCGATAGATGCGGGGTGCGGTACCGGCCATGGGTGCTTGCCACCTGGGGAAAGAACCAGCCCTCACGCGCCATGGCATAGTAGATCCGTGCAGATACCAGACTGGTGGCATTGGTGCAGCCAAAGGTGGAGATCAGGATCATTGCGCTGACGATGAGTGCCCCGCCATTGCCGAACAGGTGGTTCACCACCACCACGGCGGCAATGTTGTTCTGGTCCCTGCCCAAGGCGCGCAGCATGTCGTCGATGGGCATCACGTACAGGTACGCGACGTTGATCAGGACGTAGATCAGGGTGATCATCAAAATGCCGAAGGCCATGGCGCGGGGCAGGTTGCGCTCGGGGCGCTTCACCTCTTCTCCGATGAAGCCCAGCGCGATCCAGCCCTCATAGCCCCAGAAGGCATGGCGCATGGCGATGAACATCACACTGATGAAGCCCAACAAGGTGAAGCCTTCGGCCGGGTAGGTGGCGGCTGTAGTGCCGAAGGTCTGCCAGCTACCGGCCCCGCTGCCGAAAGAAGCCCCGATGATGAGGGCGATGCACAGCACGATGGAGAAGGTGAAAACCAGGCTTACCAGCCCGCCGTGCTTGGCCCCCCGGATATTCACCAGGGTAAGGGCGATGATGAGCAGGCAAGCCACCAGCTTGGCACCGATGTTGTCGAAGGGGTGGATGCCCAGCAAGGACCAACTCTCCCAGGCCGGCGATAGGTGGGGCAAGGGCGTGAAGGTGTTCACCGCCCCGGCGAACACAAAGGCCACCGAGGCGATGGCCGCGGTTTGGATCACGGTGAAGCACGACCAGCCGTAAAGGAAGGCGATCATGCTGCCGTAGATCTTCTCCAGCCAGGCAAAGGCGCCGCCGGCGTGCGGGTACATGGCGGCCAGCTCGGCGATGCTCAGCACCGCGCACAAGATCAACAGGCCCGCCAGCACCCACGCCAAGATCACCAAGGCGGGCGATCCGAGTGCTTCGGACATCGGGGCCACCTTCTTGAACACGCCCGAACCGATGATCGAGCTCATGACGATGATGGTGGCCATGCCGAGGCCGAATGTCCGTGCCAGTCCTTGTTTCGCAAGTTCAGCCATCCGCGTGGTATTATGCGCAGGCCCCCGTTCCATGGAGTCTCTGCGCGGGTGTTGCGCCAATCGGCCACCGCTGCCGAAGGCGGAGGCCACGCTTGCGGGTATCGCCCTGGTTCAACGGGCCGGCCTTCTCTGTACCGGGCAAGTATAGCGCCCCGCACCGGTTCAGTCCCGCACCACCTTGTCGATGTAGTTCGAGTTCATCAGGCCCAGTACGCCCATGTAGTTGGGCTGGAAGGGCACCAGGTCGCCCACGCGCAGGCCGTGCGGGTTGGTGCCCAGGTCCAGCACCAGCATGTCCGAACTGGCCTCAATGATCTCCACATCCTTCGCCAGGGGTTCCAGGTCCTTGGGGTTCACATCCAGCAAGCCGATGTCCAGAATGGCCCGGAAGGCCGTGCGGCCCCGGTCGCTTTCCCGGATATGTGGGGTATGGCCGGCCACATTGGTGCCCTGCTCGCCAATGGGGGCCATGGGTTTTTCGTGGAGCTCGATCACTTCGGCGTGCAGCTTGAACACGCCGTCGCGCATGCCCTTGATCAGGCCGTCGGTGAACAGGTCCTTGCCGAAGTAAAGGGCCTCGCCCACCCGGAAATGGTTTATGCCTTTGGGCAGTTGCTTCTTCAACAACAGCGGAATGGTGACCGTGGTACCGCCGGTGGCCCACGGGATCCGCTTGTTGAACTTGGCCTCGATCAGCTGCTTGTACAGCCCCAGCTGGATCAGCTTGTCCTGTGTGGGCATGATGCCGTTGAGGCAGTTGAGGTTGGTGCCTAAGCCCACGATCTCGATATGGGGCAGGCGGAACACCTGGGCGTAGAACTCCACCAGGTGGTCGCCCATCACGCCTTCCCGCAGGTCGCCCATTTCCACCATGATGATCACTTTGTGCGGCCGGCCTTGCTTCACCGCCTCGGCACTCAGCGCGCGGATGGTGCCCAGGTCCGAATTGAAGCTCACGTCGGCATAGCGCACCACGTTGGGAATGGCGCGCTTTGCCGGGGGCTTGATGTATACGGTCTGGGCTTCGGGCGCCAGTTTCTTGAGCATCTTCAGGTTACTGATGCGCGTGTCATGGAATTCCTTTTCGCCCAAGGCGACCACTTCGCGCAGGAAGGTCTCGTTGCCGCACAGCACCTTGGTGACGATGCCCCATTCCACGTGGTGTTTGTGGAAGAGGTTCTGGAGGTACCGATGGTTGTGCCGAAGGGTGTGGCGATACAGCTCGAGGAAGGCCATGGGTCAGGGATGTTTGTCCACCACCATGCGCGGGATGGCGGCGGGAAGCCGCGTGAGCAGTTCGTAGTTCAGCTGGTCGCTCAGGTCGCCGAAGGAGGCCACGCTGATGCTGTTGCCGCCCTGGCTGCCGATCAGCACGGCTTCATCGCCCTTCTCCACGCCGTCAATGCCGGTCACATCCACGGTGATGCAGTTCATGTTGACGATGCCGCGCACGGGCGCTTTTTGGCCGCGCACCAGCACGTGGCCCGCATTGCTCAGGCTGCGGGAATAGCCGTAGGCGTAGCCCATGGGGATGGTGGCGATGCGCGCGGGCGCCTGGGCCTGGAAGCTGTTGCCGTAGCCGATGAAGCCGCCGGCGGGCACGGTGGAGACGGACATCACGCGGCTCCACCAGCGGATCACGCGCTTCAGCGGATCCGTGGTCAGCCCATGGGCATGGCAGAAACGCAGGCGGGTTTCGTCGTTGGGCCAGAACCCGTAGTGGAGAATGCCCACGCGCACCATGTCGTACAAGCTGCCCGGCACGTTCAGCAAGCCCGCCGAACAGGCCAAATGGCGGCGGCCAATGGGCATGCCTGCCCGCTCGGCCACGGCCAGGGCCTCCTTGAAGCGCTTCTGCTGCCCCTGTATGCGCAGGTGGTTGCTGCGGCTTTCCGCCCCGGCGAAATGCGAACAGATGCCCGCCACTTCCAGCGTTGCCCCGTTCAAGCGGCAGGTCTCCAGCACCTGCGGAAGTTCTTCCAAGGCAAAGCCGGTGCGGTGCATCCCGGTTTCCACTTCCAAGTGGATCAACGCTCTCTTCCCTTGTGCCTGGGCGGATTTGATCGCCTGCGATAGGCGGGCGCGCTCGAACACATTGAAGGAAACATCGTGCTTCACCGCCCAGTCCAGCCCGGGGCCGTCCACATCGCCCATGATGTACAGCCCGGCCCCGTTGTGCAATTGCTGCTTCAGCTCGTAGGCCTCGGCGGCGGAATACACGGCAAAACGGTCGGCACCGAGGTCTTGGGCCAGGCCGCTGAAGGTGCCGATGCCGTGCCCGTAGGCATTGCCCTTCACCACGGTGCAGAGCGCCGGCCCTTTCCCCACTAAGTGGCGGATAAAGGCGAGGTTGGCCCGAAGGGCCTCCGCGCTCAGTTCGATGGTGGAAACGTTGAACATGTCAGGAGGCGAGAAAGTCGCGGACGGCCGCCTCGAATACCGCGATCCCGTGGGGGATCAGGGCATCCGGAAAGTCGTAGTCGGGGTTGTGCAGGGCGGGCTGGTCCTCCCCGGCGCCCAGGCCGAACATGCAACCCGGGTACCTCGCCGTGAAAAGACCGAAATCCTCGCCCCATTTGAAGGGATGCTCACGCTGGATCACCGCATGGCCGGTGGCTTTCGCCGCTTGGATAACCCGCTCCACGGCCGCATCGGCATTTCGGTTGGCCTTGAAGGTGAAGCAAGGGTCCACCTGTACGCCCAGGCCGTGCCGCCGTGCTTCGTTCCGCGCCAATTGCTCGATCTCCTGCTCCAGTTCGCGCAGTTCTTCATCGTTCCAGCAGCGCACGGTCAGGTGCAGTTCACCGTAGCCGGCAGCGATGCCGTAATCGGGACTGCCGATGCACACATGCACCACGGTCACAACGCGCAGATGGTCGCCTTCCGGGTCGTTATGCTGCAGGGCCAATGCGCCTTCCATGATCCGGGCAATGGCCATGGCCGGGTTGCTCCCGTGCTCGGGTTCCGCTGCATGCGCGGTGCGTCCCGCCAGCTTTATCACCAGGCTGTTCACGCTTGCGGTGAAGGCTCCCTTGCACACCACCACGCTGCCCATGGGATAGCCCGGCAGGTTGTGCAGGGCCAGTACCAGACCGAACTTTCGACCTTGCATGCGCGGGTCCGCCAGCACGGCGGCGGCACCGGCCCCGTTCTCCTCGGCGGGCTGGAACAGCAGGTGGCACTGCCCCTTTCCGGGGCGCTGTTCCGCGAGCTTTTCGGCCAGGCCCACCACCATGGCGGCATGGCCGTCATGCCCGCATTTGTGCGACACGCCCGGCGCGGTGCTGAGGTGCGCCATGGTGTTCACCTCCTGGATCGGCAGGGCATCCAGCTCGCAGCGTACCAGCACCTGCGGTCCTTGGGGGTCGGTGCCGAAGCTGGCCAGTATGCCGTGCCCGCCCACCGCAGTGAGCAGCTCATCGGGTTGCAGGGCACGCAACTCTTGGGCGATGCGTGCTGCCGTGGCTCGTTCCTGCCCGGACACTTCGGGGTGGGCATGCAGTTCCCGGCGCAAGGCCTCCAGGTCTATCGGCGCGCTCATTGGGCCAGGCGCATTTCCAGGTACTTGTTGGTGAATCCGAGTGATTCGTAGAGTTGCCTCGCGGGGTTGTCCGGTTCCACGTGCAGGGCTATTCCGCCGGTGCAGTTGGCAATGGCCGCTTCCATAAGGCGGCGCCCGATCCCCTTGCCCCGCTGCCCGGCATCCACGGCGATGTACACCAGGATGTTCGCCGGGATGTAGCCGCCCATTTTCGTGTCGTTCACCACCACTGCACCCGCGATCGCCCCGCCTTCCCTTGCGGTGAGCACGAATCCGCCCCGGGCGGGATCCAAGGCGTAATCGAGGGCCCGACGGACCTGCTCCTCGGGATCGCCGAACCGCTCCAAGTGTACCGTCAGAAATGAGGCAATGGCAGCCTTTTCCTTCTCTAATGCCGGCCGCGAAGGGCTAAGATGTTCCAGCTCCATGGTGGATAGCGGGAATTGTGGCGCGGGAGGCGGAAGTGATGAACGCGGCAACCCGGCGCCGGGTGAATACAGCCACCGCCGCTAGTTCACCGATGAAGGTACGGCGGGCGATGGAAAACGCCGCGGACGAAAATCAGGCACCATCTATGGCAAGAAGAGCTGGAAGCAGCCCCAGGTCCGCAGCCCGTGGCCGCAAAACTACGGTTTCCGGACGGAACGGAATTTCAGGCCAGCTGCGCAGCCTTCTGGCCGCACGGGCCAAGGGCCTGCATGGAGGCGCAATTCAGACATAGCGGTCCCCGGTATCCTTGGTCAGGTCCTGCACGATGGTCTTGATCTGCTGCTCATCGTGCTTGCGGCATACCAGCAGGGCATCGGGCGTGCTCACCACGATGTAGTCCTCCAGGCCTTGGAGCACCACCAGGCGCTGGTCCTGCACGTGCACCATGTTGTTCTTCCCGTCGTACACGCGCACGATGGGGCCGGTACCGGTATTGCCGTGGCCATCCTTGGGCAACTGGGTGAACAAGCTGCCCCAGGTGCCCAGGTCGCTCCAGCCGAAATCGCCGGCCACCACGAAGACGTTCTTGGCTTTCTCCAGGATCCCGTAGTCGATGCTGATGTTCTGGCAATTGCCATAGATACCGGCGATGAACTTGGCCTCACCGGCGGTGCCGTAGGCCTCCTTGCCTTGGGCGAACAGGGCCTCCATCTCCGGCAGGTGCTGGCCGAAGGCTTTGCTGATGCTCCGGAGCGACCAGATGAAGATGCCGCTGTTCCACAGGTAGTCCCCGCTGTTCAGGAACCGCAAGGCGGTTTCGTGGTCGGGCTTCTCGGTGAAGGTCTTTACGCGCTTCACGTCCGGACGGTCCGCCGGTCCCTGCCCACTGAACTGGATATAGCCGTATCCGGTGTCGGGCCGGTCGGGGGTGATGCCCAGGGTGACGAGGCAATCCTCCGCAGCGGCCTGCTCCAATGCAATGGACAGCCTGGCCTGGAACCCGGCCTCGTCCTTCACCAGGTGGTCGCTGGGGGCGGTGATGATGATGGCCTCCGGGTCGCGCTTGGCGATCACATGGTTCGCATAGGCGATGCAGGGGGCGGTATTCCGGCGATCCGGCTCCAGCAGCACTTGTTCGGGCTTCAGGGCCGGGAGCTGCTCGCGGACCAGGGCCGCATACTGGGCATTGGTCACCACGTAGATGTTCTCCGGGGGGCAGCAGGCGGTGAAGCGGTCGAAGGTGGCTTGGATCAGGGTGCGCCCCGTACCGAGGAAATCGAGGAATTGCTTGGGGTGCGCGGTACGGCTCATGGGCCAGAAACGGCTTCCGATGCCGCCGGCCATGATGACGCAGTAAGTGTGCTTTTTCATGTCGGGGATTGCACGCCGGTTCATGATGCACGCCGGGAGGCCAACGGGCCTTCCAGGTGCACCTCGGCGGTGGGGTCGATCAAATAGATACGGCGGTCATTCAGGCACCGGCAGCGGAATCGCTTCCGGAGCTGGGGACCTTTGACGAACAGTTTCTGATTGAAGCGGAACACGGTATTGGCATCCAGCTCCTCCAGGAAGGGCCGGGGGTCACGGTCATAGCGGCGAAGTACGCGCATCAGCCCGTGGTCCGTGCAGCTGCTGCTGGGGGCATCCACCAGGTGAAGGGTAAGCACCCGAAGCACATCGGCCGGGAAGACCTCCCGGGTGAGCAACGGCCGCATCAGGCGCTTGTACTCGGCTTTCCATTCAGCCCCGTGCGGCTCGTGCCGGCGGTATTTCTGAAAAGTGGCGTAATGGGCGAACTCATGGATCAACACCACTAGGAAGGCATATCGGTTCAGGTCGCCATTCACCGAGATCCGGTGGCCCATGGTGCGGGTGGCCACCCGGTAGTCACCCAGCTTGGTGCTGCGCGGCGGGCTGATGCGGACCACCACGGGGTTGCGCCGCAACCAATGGGCCACCGTGGGCCATGCATGGCGGGGCAGGTGGGCCTGCAGGCGAAGGATATCAGTGGTGCGTGGCATCGCTGAAGCAGGCCAGGTCAGGTGGTGGGCGGTGTTGTTCCACGCGGTATTCCGGCGTTGCCGGGGCTGGCGCCGCATTCCATTTCGGGCAGTCGCACCCTCGTTTCTTCCGGTGGGGCGTGCCGTAACGCTGCGAGGCACAGCCCGAGAGGATCAGCAGGGAGCCGAGCATGGCAAGCAAGGTGCGCGAATGGGGGAAGACCAGGGTGGGCATGCCGTTTCCGCCGGTGGCGGCAGGCCTGCAAATGTAGGAGGTGGCCCCTCCGGGCAAAAGCCCCCTGCGGAATTCCGGTTGCGGGGCGGCCCCTACATTCGCCGGGCGATCCATGACGCTGCTGTTCCATATCGGCCGCTATTTCATGCTCCTGGGGGAGGTTTTCTCCAAGCCGGAGCGTTTCCGGGTGTATTGGCGCCGTACTGTGGAGGAGATGGAACTCCTGGGCGTCAAGAGCTTAGGTATCGTGGCGCTGCTTTCCCTGTTCATGGGGGCGGTGATCGCCATCCAGACCAAGACGAACATCGATTCCCCGTTGATCCCCTTCTATGTGGTGGGCTTCACCGTGCGCCAGAGCACCATCCTGGAGTTCAGCCCCACCATCATCTCCCTGATCCTGGCCGGCAAGGTGGGGTCCACCATCGCGGCCGAGATCGGCTCCATGCGGGTGCGCGAGCAGATCGACGCCTTGGACATCATGGGGGTGAACTCCGCCGGGTACCTGATCCTGCCCAAGATCATCGCCACGGCCATCATCAATCCGTTCCTGATCATGATCAGCATGTTCCTGAGCATCTTCGGGGGGTGGATGGCCGGGGTGCTGTCCGGGATCATCAGTTCCTCGAACTACATTGCCGGGGTACAGTGGGATTTCGACCCGTACATCGTCACCTATGCGTTGATCAAGACGGTGGTGTTCGCCGTCATCATCGCCACGGTCTCGGGCTACCAAGGCTACTACACCCGAGGTGGTACACGCGAGGTGGGCATCAGCAGCACGCGCGCCGTGGTCTACAGCGATGTGGTGATCTTGATCGCCAACTACCTGCTCACGCAATTGCTGCTGCTATGATCGAGGTGAAGGACCTGAGCAAGAGCTTCGGCGCGGTGGAGGTGCTTCGGGGCATCAATGCCCGCTTCGGCAAGGGCAAGGTGAACCAGGTGATCGGCAAGAGCGGCAGCGGCAAGAGCGTGCTGGCCAAATGCCTCGTGGGCCTGCATCCGCCCACCACCGGCGAGGTGCTCTATGACGGAGAGTCCTTCCAGGGCATGGACAAGGAGCGTAAGAAGCTGCTGCGGCAGGAGATCGGCATGCTGTTCCAGAGCAGCGCCCTCTTCGACTCGCTCACGGTGATGGAGAACGTCCTGTTCCCCCTGCGCATGTTCGCCACCATGAGCGAGAGCGAGATGCGTGATCGTGCCGCCTTCTGCCTCAAGCGGGTGAACATCGAGGGCGCGAACAGCAAGTTCCCGGCGGAGATCAGCGGGGGCATGCAGAAGCGCGTGGGTATCGCCCGGGCCATTGCCATGAACCCCAAGTACCTCTTCGTGGATGAGCCCAACAGCGGCCTTGACCCCCAGACCAGCATCGTGATCGACAACCTGATCCAGGAGATCACCGAGGAGTACAACACCACCACCATCGTGATCACCCACGACATGAACTCGGTGATCGGCATCGGCGACGAGATCTTCTTCATCCACAACAAGCAGTTGTGGTGGCAAGGCAGCCGGGATGAGCTGGTGAAAAGCGACAACCAGGAGCTGCAGGAGTTCATCTTCGCCGGAAGCCTGATGCGCCAGGTGCGCACGGCGATGGGAGGGCGCTGAGCCCGGGCAAGCGGCTAACGACGGCCCGGTCCCTGTCCATCCACATTCCATTCACAAGCGCACATTCGGCGCTGCGGCCTTGAGCACACCGTCAATATCCCTGACCGGAAATGGGCATGGCACCGGTCAACCTGGCATCAGGCCGAACTACCCGATCGGTACAATAGGCGTGATCGGTGGATGAATTCCACCAATCACCGGTCACACCGTCTCCTCCACACCCATGTACTCCTCGATCGGGGGGCAGCTGCACACCAGGTTGCGGTCGCCGTACGCGTTGTCCACGCGGCTCACGGTGGGCCAGTACTTGGCGGCGCGCAGGCCGTTCACGGGGAATACGGCACGTTCGCGGCCGTAGCTGTGCGACCATGCATCGGCCAGCGCCTCCTCGGCGGTGTGCGGGGCCATCTTCAGCGGGTTGTCCGCCTTGTCCAGCTTGCCGGCCACGATGTCATCAATTTCCTGCCGGATGCTGATCATCGCTTCGGCGAAGCGGTCCAGCTCGGCCTGGCTCTCGCTTTCGGTGGGCTCCACCATCAGCGTGCCGGCCACCGGGAAGCTCACGGTGGGCGCGTGGAAGCCGTAGTCCATCAGGCGCTTGGCGAGGTCCTCCACCTCGATGCCGGCGGTCTTCTTGAACTCGCGGCAATCCAGGATCATCTCGTGCGCCACCATGCCCATGTCGCCCTTGTAGAGCACGGGGTAATGGCCTTCCAGTTTTGCCTTCAGGTAGTTGGCGTTCAGGATGGCGTAGCGGGTGGCGTCGGTGAGGCCCTCATCGCCGAGCATCTTGATGTAGGCGTAGCTGATCAGCAGGATCAGCGCGCTGCCGAACGGCGCGGAGCTCACCGCGGGGATCGCCTTGGCGCCACCGGTGGCCACCAAGGGGTGCCCGGGCAGGAAGGGCTTCAGCTTGTCGTTCACGCAGATGGGGCCCACGCCGGGTCCGCCGCCGCCGTGTGGGATGGCGAAGGTCTTGTGCAGGTTGAGGTGGCACACGTCGGCGCCCACCTCGCCGGGCGAGGTGAGGCCCACTTGGGCGTTCATGTTGGCGCCGTCCATGTACACCAGGCCACCGTTGTCGTGCACGGTCTGGATCACCTCCTTGATCGATGCCTCGTACACGCCGTGCGTGCTGGGGTAGGTGATCATCAGGCAGGCCAAGGTGTCCTTGTATTGTTCGGCCTTGGCCTTCAGGTCGGCCACGTCCACCTGGCCATCGGCATCGGCCTTCACCACCACCACCTTCATGCCGGCCATCACGGCGCTGGCGGGGTTGGTGCCGTGGGCGCTGCTGGGGATCAGGGCGATGTTGCGGTGCCCTTCGTTGCGGGCCTCGTGGTACGCGCGGATGGTGAGCAGGCCGGTGTATTCACCCTGCGCGCCGCTGTTGGGCTGCAGGCTGGTGGCGCTCAGCCCCGTGGCCTTGGCGAGCAGGCTTTCCAGTTCGCCGATCAATGTGTGGAAGCCCGCCGCCTGTTCCGTCGGGGCGAAGGGGTGCAGGCCCGCCCACTCCGGCCACATCAGGGGGATGAGGGTGGTGGCTGCGTTCAGCTTCATGGTGCAGCTGCCCAAGGGGATCATGCCGTGGGTGAGCGAGAAATCCTTGTTCTCCAAGCGCTTTAGGTAGCGCATGAGCTCGGTCTCGGTGTGGTACGAACGGAAAACCGGGTGCGTCATGAAATCGCTGGTGCGCTGCAGCTCCTTGGGGATGTTGGTGCCGGCCTCGATGCGAGAGGCGGGCGCCTTCTTTCCGCAGGCCTCGGCCAGCGCGGCCAGCAGCTCCTTCACGTCGGCCTCGGTGCTGGTCTCGTCCAGGGCGATGCCGATCAGGTTGCCGTGGTAGGCCACGTTGATGCGGCGGGCCTGCAGCCCCTTGCGCAGCTGGGCGATCTCCGTACCCGCGGGGAGCGCCAGGCTGACGGTGTCGAAGAAAGCCTCATGCTGGGGCGCAAAGCCGAGGGCCTTTGCGCCATCGGCCACCTGCTGTGCGAGCAGGTTGGTGCGGCGGGCGATCTCCTTCAGTCCCTCGGGGCCGTGGTACACGGCGTACATGGCGGCCATCACGGCCAGCAGGGCCTGTGCGGTGCAGATGTTGCTGGTGGCCTTTTCGCGGCGGATGTGCTGTTCGCGGGTCTGCAGGGCCATCCGCAGGCTCTGGCGGCCGCGGCGGTCCTTGCTCACCCCGATGATGCGGCCGGGGATCAGGCGCTTGTATTCCTCGGTGGTGCTGAAGAACCCGGCGTGCGGGCCGCCGTAGCCCATGGGCACGCCGAAGCGTTGGCTGTTGCCCACGCACACGTCGGCTCCCCACTCGCCCGGGGGCGTGAGCATGGTGAGCGCCAGCAGGTCGCTGCACACGGCCACCTTCACGCCGGCCTCCTTGGCCTTGGCAGTGATGCCGCGCAGGTCATGCACCGCGCCGTCCATGGCCGGGTATTGCAGGGCCATGCCGAAGCAGTGGGCGGGGATGGGATCCTTCAGGGCGTCGCCGATCACCAGCTCGATGCCCAACGGCAGTGCGCGGGTGCGCAGCACGTCAATGTTCTGCGGGAACAGGCGCTGGTCCACGAAGAAGGCGTTGCAGGTTTCCTTGTCCTTGGCGCGCTCGTTGTGGAACATGAGCATGGCCTCGGCGATGGCCGTGCCCTCGTCCAGCAGGGAGGCGTTGGCAATGGGCAGGCCGGTGAGGTCGCCCACCACGGTCTGGAAGGTGAGCAGGGCCTCCAGGCGTCCTTGGCTGATCTCGGCCTGGTACGGCGTGTAGCTGGTGTACCATCCGGGGTTCTCGAACACGTTGCGGCGGATCACCGAGGGCGTGTGCGTGCCGTAGTAGCCCATGCCGATGAAGCTGCGGAACACCTGGTTCTTCGCGCCGAGCTGGCGCATGTGCTCCAGCTGTTCGCTTTCGCCAAGTGCATGGCCGATGCCCATGGGCTTGGAGGAACGGATGCTGTCCGGCAGGGTCTGTTCAACCAAGGCGTCCAGCGAGGGCTGGCCGATGGCCTTGAGCATGGCTTCCAGTTCGCGGGCATCGGCGCCGATGTGGCGGGATTGATAGCTGTTGAGCGACATGTTGGTAAAGGGTTGGCCTGAAAGGCGCGCAAAGATACCGGGAGGCGGCGTGCCGGAGGTGAGGGTTGTCAATTGGCTGGAGCGCATCTCAAAATAGCTTTTGGCAGCGAGCAAGAGGTATTTCGCGCCCAGGCTAGGCGTCGAGACCGAGCATAGTCGGGTGCTCTGTGAGGTCTTCGACAACGACGCTTGGGCGTGAAAGACCCGAGCGCAGCCCGAAGGGCTTTTTTGAGATGCGCTCTATAAGCCCCATTGGCCGTTTCCCCATCCTGCCCCAACTTCGCCGACCACATGCGCATACTTCCCCTGGTCCTATTGTTCCTGTTTTCCGGCGTGGCCGGTGCCCAGGACAAGATCAACCTGATGAACGGCCAGGTGCTGGAAGGGAAAGTGGTGGGCCAAAGCACCCTGGAGATCCGCTACCTGGTGCCGAAGAAGGACCGTTGGGTGGAGCGCGCGGAGCCCACCAGCGGCGTGTTCAGTGTTACGGACAGTTTGGGCCAGGAAAAGGTGTGGTACTTCATGGACACGCTGTTCGGCAACGAGTACACGGTGCCTCAGATGCGCTGGTTCATCAACGGGGAACGCGATGCGCGCAATGGCTACAAGCCCTGGGGGCCGGTGATCGGCGGCTTTGCGCTGGGGGCGGGCCTCACCATGGCGCTGGACCTGGAGGTGAACTCCCTGCTTATTCCCCCGGTGTATGCCGGTCTGATGGCCTGGCCCCGGGTATACGTCACACGCGGCTCCATCAGCGACCCGAACATGGAGGGCGATCCCATCTACGCCACGGGGTACAGCGCGGCGGGGCGGCCCAAGCGCGTGGTGAAGAGCCTGCTGTCCACGGCTGCCGGCGTGGCGGCCGGCCTGCTGATGAACAAGCTGGTGCTCGATCCCGCACGCAATCCCTGACCGATGAGGGACGAGGTCCGGCATCCGGTGTGGCGCTGGCTGATCTTCGGTCACGTGTGGGTGGCCGCTGCGGTGGCCGCCCAGATCCTGCAGACCTCCCTCTGGCTCCACGAGGGCTCGCTGGCGCGGCGCTATGCCATGGCCGGCTTCCTCGGGTCTTTCGCCGCGTATGGTGTCACCCGGCTGGCCCGCATCGCCGGGCCGGAGGCGGAGGAGTACATCAACCTGCGGTGGTATGAGCGAAACCGGAAGTTGATGCATGTCCTGGTGGGCATGGCCGGCGCCGCAGCATTCGTGCTGATGTGGCCGCTTTGGCCGCGCATCTGGAAGGTGATGCTGCCGGCCGTGGTGCTCACGTTCTTCTACGTCACCCCGTTCACTTCGGCCAAGGGGCTGGGCATCGGGTTGCGCTCCGTGCCCTTTCTCAAGGCATTGCTCATCGCGGTGATCTGGTCGGTGGTGGCCGTGGCCGTGCCGCTGCAGATGGATCCCGTCGGCTTTCCGCCCTTCACGGTGATCGGCCTCACCTGCATGCGCGTACCGTTGATCCTCGCCCTGGCCATCCTGTTCGACATCCGCGACCAGCCCACCGACGATCCCGCCCTGCGCACGGTGCCGCTGGTGTTCGGCGTGAAGGGCGCCAAGGCCATCGCGCTCGTGTTGCTGCTTTGCTCGGCCGCGTTCGAGGTGGTCTTCCTGCGCAACCTCGGCCACATCGCGGCATCCTGGACCGTGCTCGCGGGCTATGCCTTCGCCGCGATCCTTACCGTGCGGGCCAGGCCGGAACGCGATCCCTTCTACTACGGTATCCTGGTGGACGGTGTGATGATCGCCATCCCCGCCTGCATCGGCCTGGGCGTGTTGCTCGGCGGATAGGGGAGGGGCAGGGGTATGATGCTCCGTTGCAGGCCTGTACTTTCGTCCCCGCCATGATGCTTCCCCGGAATACACTGGAATCCGCACGTCAGTGGGACGGCCGCGACATGCTCGGCGAGTACCGCCAGCAGTTCCTGATCCCCAAGGTGAAGGAGACCGAGATCATCTACTTCACCGGCAACTCGCTGGGCCTGCAGCCCAAGGATGCCGGCGCCACGCTGGAGCGCGAACTTGAGGATTGGGGCCGATTCGGTGTGGAAGGCCACTTCCATGCACGCCACCCCTGGTTCAGCTACCACGAGCGCCTTACCGACGGTGCCGCCACCATCGTCGGCGCCCGCCGCGAGGAGGTGGTGATGATGAACCAGCTGACCAGCAACCTGCACTTCCTGCTGGTGAGCTTCTACCGGCCACACGGCAAACGCGTGAAGATCCTCACCGAGCACCGGCCCTTCCCCAGCGACACCTACGCCCTGGCCTCGCACATCCGGTTCCACGGGCTGGACCCCAAGCAGCACCTGGTGGAAGTGCAACCGCGCGAGGGCGAGCACACGCTGCGCACGGAGGACATCCTGGCGAAGATCGAGGAGCTGGGTGATGAACTCGCGCTCGTGCTCTTCGGTGGCGTGCAGTACTACACCGGCCAATTCTTCGACATCGCCGCCATCGCCGAAAAGACCCACGCCGTGGGTGCCCACGCCGGCTTCGACCTGGCCCATGCCGCAGGCAACGTGCCGCTGCGCCTGCACGATTGGCAAGTGGACTTCGCCTGCTGGTGCACCTACAAATACCTGAACAGCGGCCCGGGCAGCGTGGGCGGCGCCTTCATCCACGAGCGGCATTTGAAGTCCGACCTGCCGCGCTTCGCCGGCTGGTGGGGGCACGATAAGAAGACGAGATTCCTGATGGGCCCCGAGTTCAACCCCATGCCCACGGCCGAAGGCTGGCAGGTGAGCAACGCGCCTGTGCTGAACATGGCCATCCACTTCCTGTCCCTCACCCAGTTCGTGAATGCCGGCATGGAGCGCCTGCGGGAAAAGAGCCTATTGCTCACGGGCTATGCCGAGGCGGTGATCAAGGAAGTGGGCGCCAAACACGGCGTGAACCTGGAGATCATCACCCCGGCCGACCCCGCCCAGCGCGGCTGCCAGCTCTCCGTGATCGCCCACGGCAAGGGCAAACTGCTGTACGACCGCCTCACCCAGGAATACGTTTCCGTGGATTGGCGCGCCCCCAACGTGATCCGCCTGGCACCGGTGCCCATGTACAATTCCTTCGAGGACGTGTACCGCTTCGGGCAGGCGCTGGAGAAGTGCTTGGGCGGGAAAATGAATGCGGGGAATGGTGACCGGCGAATAATGACTGGCGAATAGCGACCAGTACCTAGTGAAAAGTGTGACGTGAGTGTTCCAACCGCCAATCACCATTCACCCCCCGATATGTATCTGGGCACCCATCACCATTCACCCATCACCATTCACCACAGATACAGTATCATCAGGGTCCCCTTCGGGAGACCGCTGATGGAGCAAGGGACCCATCACCAAACAGCAAAATGAAATCCATCACCATCGTCGGTGGCGGGCTGGTAGGCAGCCTGTTGGCCGTGCTGCTGGCCAAGCGTGGCCACAAGGTGGACGTGTACGAGCGCCGCGATGACCCGCGCAAGGCCAAGCCTTGGGAGGGCCGCTCCATCAACCTGGTGGTGAGCCACAGGGGCTGGGCCGCGTTGCGCCTGGCCGGGCTGGAGGAGGCCGTGCGTAAGATCACCGTGCCTGTATATGCCCGCATGACACACGATCCCGAGGGCCGCACCAACCAACTGGCCTACAGCATCGACCACAAGGCCAATTGGTCCGTGAGCCGCGGCGAGCTGAACAACCGCCTGCTGGACGAGGCCGAGCGCGTGCCGGGCGTCACCCTGCACTTCGGCCACCGCTGCGAGGATGTGGACCTGGACAGGGCCACGTGTACGTTCAGCCGCAAGGGTGCGGAGCCCGTGGCCTCCACCGGCGATGTGGTGCTGGCCTGCGACGGGGCCTTCAGCGCGGTGCGCCTGAAGATGCAGTTCGGCCGCTTCAACTACAGTCAGGAATATATCGAGCACGACTACAAGGAGATCTCCTTCCCCGCCGGTCCCGACGGCAAATCCCTGATGGACCCGAACTGCCTGCACATCTGGCCGAGGCGGTACTACATGCTCATGGGCCTGGCCAACGGAAACGGCAGCTTCACCGGCACGCTATTCATGCCCCACAAGGCCGTGCCCGAGGCGCCCGATGCCGGCTTTGATGTGATCCGCACCGAGGAACAGGCCGACCGCTTCCTCCGTGCGCACTTCCCGGATGCATACGGGCTGATCCCCAACATGACGGAGCAGTACATGCGCCACCCGCAAGCCAACCTGGTGGTGGTGCGCTGCAGCCCTTGGGTGCATGGCTCCACGGTGGCCCTGCTGGGCGATGCCGCCCACGCCATCGTGCCCTTCTATGGCGAGGGCATGAACGCCGGCTTCGAGGACTGCCACGTACTGTGCAAGCTGCTGGACCGCCACGGCGACGACAACTGGGGCACGGTGCTGGCGGCCTACAACGCGGAGCGCGTGGCCAACGGGCACGCCATCGCGGACCTCAGCATGCGCAACTTCATCGAAATGCGCGACCTGGTGGCCGATCCGCGGTTCCTGCTGCGCAAGAAGATCGAGGGCCACCTCCAAGCCAAGCACCCCGATCGCTGGATGCCCCTGTACAGCCAGGTGAAGTTCACCGATATCCCTTACGTGGATGCGCTGCGTGAAGGGCGGCGCCACGACCGCATCATGGAGCAGGTGCTGGCCATGCCGGGGATCGAGGAACGATGGGAGAGCGAGGAGGTGGAACGGAAAGCCTTGGACTTGCTGGACAAGGTGGGATAGCTGCCCGATCAGTATGATGGCATGGTTCTCCACGGGGATGTCTTCGTGAACCGGGAGCGTCAATATAGGCTTACCTTGTTCCGATGATCTTGCGGAATGACCGAACGGAACACCATTAAAATCTTCGAAGAGAAGCAAGTGCGGACAGTATGGGACGATGCCAGTGAGAAATGGTACTTCTCCCTCATCGATGTCATCGAGGCGCTTACCGGAACCGAGCGCCCTCGGAAGTACTGGAATGACCTGAAGGTCAAGCTGGAAAAGGAGGGAAGTGAACTGTCCGGGAAAATCGGACAGTTGAAAATGCCTGCTGGTGACGGTAAGATGCGGCAAACCGATGTTGCCGACACAGAGCAGCTTTTCCGGTTGGTCCAGTCCATACCATCGCCCAAGGCGGAGCCCTTCAAACGCTGGCTGGCCTTGGTTGCTTCTGAGCGGATGGACGAATTGGCCGATCCGGAACTTTCAATTGACAGGGCCCTGGAACAATATCTGCGATTGGGCTATTCGGAGAATTGGATCAATCAACGACTCAAGAGCATCGAGGTCCGGAAAGAGCTCACGGATGAATGGAAACGCATCGGACTTAAGGAAGGCGTTCAGTTTGCAACGCTCACGGATATCATTACCAAGGCATGGAGCGGCAACACCACCAAGCAGTAAAAGGTGTTGAAGGGGCTTAGGAAGGAGAGCCTGCGTGATAACATGACCAATACGGAGCTTATTCTCAATATGCTGGCGGAGGCCTCGACCAAGGATATTTCACAAGCCACCGAGCCTCGGACATTTGAATCAAGCAAGGAAGTGGCCCGGCAAGGCGGCCATGTGGCGCATGTGGCCAGGATGGAATTGGAGGCTCGAACAGGAAAGAAGGTAGTTACCGGATTGAATGCCAAGGCGGCACTAAGCGGGAAACCGGGAAAGGGCCAAGGACGAATCGGGCGAAAAGAAGAAAAGGCATAACCCCTAATTTGAGCCTATCTTGCAGCGGGCCGCAGCCCTTCAGGGTTGAGCGGGACACAAAACCGGAAAGCATGAAGGATCGACCGGAACGGAACCCTTACGCAGGGAAAGGCTGGGTCGTTCAAGGCCTGGTCTGGGGCGTGTTCATGTTCATCTTCATGGGTATCGTGTATCCCTTGGCGCAGAAGGAAGCGCTCACCGCCGGTTCCCTGGCCCGGTCATTGGTGCTGTGGCTGGTGGCAGGTCTGGTCTACGGTTGGACCATGAAGCACTACATGCGCTGGTACGGGAACCGGAAACGCAAGCGGCAGGAGGGAGGGATGGGTCGAGGGTGACCCGCCTACGGTATACGGAGCCGTGAAGCGGCTCAAGCTCCCCCATTTTAACCGACGCCTCCCTATTGCTGAACGGCTCCAGGAGGTAGGGCGCGACCACTGCCCTGGTGGCCTACAAGCGGAGAAACCCCTGTTGGGATGCACGGCAAAACCAAAGGACTTCCTCCGTGCCATCCAGCCAGGCTTGGGCGGCAGGTTGATGCACATGGCCAGGCAGGCTCAGGGCCAGCCATACGTTCACATCGGGCAGCCAAGGATGGTTCATTCCCCGCTGCCCCAGAGGATCTCGGCCACACGATCCGGCGTCATTTCCTCCCCGGGCTTTGCAGGGCGCCCGCCCTTGAACAGGGGGAACGGGAGCTTCTTGGCCACGACCTTCCTCCGTTCCCGCGGTCCTTCAATCAGCCTCCGGCATGCCTCCGCCACCAGGTCCTTGAGCCCACGCAGATTCTGTGTTAGGTTGAGTGATTTACTTTTACCGTCGGATTCATTCCG
>JAHDVX010000006.1:11994-143765 GCA_023382455.1 Flavobacteriales bacterium | reverse complement strand
CATCGGGGTCGCTGAACTCGAACTGGTACTTCAGGGTCTGGCCGAGGTAGTTGGTGCCGTTCTGCTTCACGGCGTACACCTTGTTGCCCATCAGGTTGTTGAAGATGCCGCACTCGGTGGGCGCGATATCCACCGGCCCGAGGGGTAGGCAGAAGCTGTGGGTGGAGCCGTAGCCGGGCGAGACCTGGGGATTTGCGGGGGATTCACTTCCACTGCTGAAGTTGTCGCGCAGGATGAGCTTGCCGTCCGTGGTGCGCAATTCCCAGCCGCCGCCGGTGATGCCGTCGCCGAAGCTGTCGAACAGGTGGAAGCCGTAACACGCATCACCCGGTGAAGCGCTCAGGCATGCTGCGAAGGACACCAGCATGTTGGCCTGTCCGGCATTGGGCCCGCCCGAAGCGACGATGAAGTTGAGCTCATCGGTGATCTCCCAGGTGATCTGTGCCGGGTCCGCATCCGTGTTGATGTTCACCACCACGGCATTGCCGCCGCAGGGCGTTCCGCTGCATGTGCAGGCCGGGGTGATCTCATCGTTCGTCGTCAGGATGTTGCTGTCATCGCAGGGATCGCCGATTTGCCCGAAGAGGAAGGGGCAGTCATCCAAGGGGTCCACGATGCCGTCATTGTCGGAATCGGGCCCGATGATGCCGCGCACGATCCGTTGCGAGGACGTGCCACCGGCCGTGGTGAAGGAACCGCCGGCATATAAGTCATTGCCGCTGACGACCATGGCGTTGACATAACCATTCATGCCACTGCCCATGCCCTCCCAGCTGGTCCCGTTCCATTTGGCAATGCGGTTCGCGCTGCTTCCGCCCGCCGTGCTGAACGTGCCGCCGACGTAGAGATCCGTTCCGGCCGTGGCCAGGGAGTAGACGATGTTGTTCACCCCCGTCCCGAGCG
This sequence comes from Flavobacteriales bacterium, assembly GCA_023382455.1. GTDB lineage: Bacteria > Bacteroidota > Bacteroidia > Flavobacteriales_F > PHOS-HE28 > PHOS-HE28. The sequence continues at coordinate 142,862 of JAHDVX010000006.1, read as the reverse complement.
CGGACCACGCACTACCGTTCCACCGGGCTACACGGTTGGCACCGCTACCCCCGGCGCTGGTGAAGTTCCCGCCTACGAAGAGGTCCGTTCCGCTCACGGCCATGGCATTGATGTAGCTATTTACACCTGTACCCAAGGCGCTCCAGGTGCTGCCGTCCCATTTGGCCACCTGGTTGGCACTGCCTCCGCCGGCCGTGGTGAACCAGCCACCGGCAAACAGGTCCGTACCGTTCACGGCCAAGGCCATCACGTAGTTGTTCATGCCGGTACCCAAGGCGCTCCAGGCACTGCCGTCCCATTTGGCCACACGGTTCGCACTGCTTCCACCGGCCGTAGTGAACCAGCCACCGGCGTACAGGTCCGTTCCGATCACGGCGAATGCGGCCACGAGGTCATTGGTCCCGGTTCCCAAGGCGGACCAGGTGGCCCCGTCCCATTTGGCAATGTGGTCGACGGTGGTTCCGCCGGCGGTGGTGAAGAAGCCCCCGGCGTATAGGTCTGTACCCACCACCGCCAAGGCATACACTGAGCCGTTCATGCCGCTACCCAATGCACTCCAGGTGCTGCCATCCCATTTGGCGATCCGGTTGGCACTGACTCCACCGGCCGTGGTGAATTTCCCGCCCACATAGAGGTCGGTGCCGCTCACGGCCAAGGCATACACGATGTCGTTCATGCCGGGGCTCATGCTCACCCAGTTGGCATCGCTGAAGGTGGGGTCGATCCGAACGGGATAGTGCGCGTTGCGGTCGTCCACATGCAGGGCGATCAAGTCGTCCGCTACTACCTCCATGGTGGCGGGCAGCACCTGGTGGCGTGCATCCGTCACGTGCAAGCGGTCATAGGCCAGTTCGCGCCCACTTTGGTCCAAGACGAGGTAGGCACCGGAACGGCCCTTCACGGCCTTGGCCCCGGTCAGTGCCAATCGCACTTCCACGGTGCCGGCCCCTTCGGCCCGCTCCTCCAGGATGAAGTCTTGCCGCACACCGTCCACGCTTACACTGTACTCTTCGGTCAGGCCCGGCCGAACAAAGCGGGCCTTTTCCCCGGAGATCGTTACTTCGCCATGGATCGGCAAGGGGGTCATGCAGCCCGTGCGCCCCCAAGCATGGGCCGCCAAGTGCACGCTTCCCCCGCCCATGGTTTGGGAAGTGACCGTCAACCCGGTTTGCGTGGCATGGGCTTCCAGTTTCTGGAATGCCGTGCGCAGGTGGGCGCCTTCGGCCGTGTGTTCCATGCCGATGCCGTCCCCCGTGTAATCGGCCGCCACGCGTTGACCGATGGAGCTGACGGGAATGGCGGTGTGTGTTTCCTGCACCCAAGGACCATCCGCACGTTGAGGTTTGGTGGACTGGGCCACGAGCAAGGCTGGGAACAAGGTTCCGGCCAAGAGGAGGTATTGCGGTCTCATTTCAGGGGTCTTTTAACGAGGTTTTATGTCTGTCCGGCAGCTGTGGGCCCGGTCGGGTTCCAAAAAGTAAAATGGGGCGAACGGGTCCAATGATCGGACGTGGGGACGAAATACATTATTGGGGTTCTGAAGTGCAATACCCACTTTCCGGTATTTCAATCAATATGGATGTCGATAATCCACGGTGGTGCCGCGATATCATTCGAAATGCACTGCACTCCAATCACTTGGAAGTTGTGAGGGGCAAATTGTTGAACCGCCTAGTCATGCCATTGTCAGTAGCGGCGCGGCTGCATAGGGGCGCCACCCGAAGTGGATACCTTCGCGGCCTGCAAGTCCAGACCATGTACCACCGGAAGAACACCTTGGCAGGAACATTCCTGTTCGCCACCTTGCTTATCCCCGCCGTGCTTAGCGGGCAATCCAGGCTGACGGATACGGAAGCAGTCCAGCAGCTGCGCCGCGATGTGTACACCTTGGCCAATGACAGCATGCAAGGCCGCGAAGTGGGCACCCCGGGCGAACGGATGGCCCGCAACTACATCGCCGGCCGTTTCAAGGCCATCGGTCTGGCGCCCAAGGGGGATAACGGAGGCTACGCCAATGCCTTCCAGTTCCAGGCCTTGCCGCGCACGGGGCCGGGCAACCGGCTGCAGCTGGGCCGTCAAACCCTTCAGGCAGGCGTGGATTTCTATCCATTGGGCTATTCGGCCAATGCACAGGTGCTGACCCGCGTGGCCCGATGCAAGTACGGCATCCAGGCCCCGGAAAAAGGGCGAAACGACTTTGATGGTGTGAACGTGAAGGGCCATGCCGCGTGCATGAGCATCAGTTCGCCGGACGGCATCCATCCGCACTCTGCCTGGCTGGCCTGGAACGATCTGCGCAAGCGCATCAACGATGCCGTGGCCCTGGGCGCCAATGCGGTGATCTTCTACAACGACGACCCGGACAAGGCCGAGGATCCACCGGCCGAGTTCAAGATGAAGATGCAGCCCGTGGACGTGCCGGTGGTGTTCCTCACGGCCAGCGGCCTGGCCAAACTGGGGCAGGACGGTGATCCCGTGGTGATCCACACCGACGTCATCCGCGAGGAAAAGACCGGCTACAATGTGGTGGGTTACCTGGACAACGGGCGGCCCAACACGGTAGCCATCGGCGCGCATTACGACCACTGGGGCTTCGGCGGGGAGGGCTCCCTGTACCGCGGCGACGAACCGATGGTGCACAACGGGGCCGACGACAATGCCAGCGGCGTGGCCGTGATGCTACAGCTTGCCGCCGACCTCCGGCACATGCCGGATGCACGGAACAACAACTACCTCTTCATCGCCTTCAGCGGCGAGGAGGAGGGGCTCTACGGGTCCGGCGCATGGACCAAGCACCCCACGCTGCCGTTGGACAGCCTCAACTATATGCTCAACATGGACATGGTGGGGCGCTTGGACAGCGCCGGCAACCTGGCCGTAAATGGCGTGGGCACCTCGCCTGCCTGGGCCTCCATCACCGGCCTGCGCGAAGGCGACCTGAGCATCAAGACCACCAAGGGTGGCATCGGCCCCAGCGACCACACCAGCTTCTACCTGCAGGATGTGCCCGCCATCCATTTCTTCACGGGCACCCACGAGGACTACCACAAGCCGACCGATGATGCGGATAAGATCAACTACCCCGGCATGCTGCGCGTGGCGCGGTACATCGAGGCGGTGATCACCACCCTGAACGACAGCACGCGGATCACCTTCACCAAGACCGCGGACGCCGACTCCGCGGACACGCCCCGCTTCAAGGTCACGCTGGGCGTGGTGCCCGACTACATGTACGACGGCAAGGGCCTGCGCATCGACGGGGTCACCGAGGGCAAGCCCGCGGCGGAGGCCGGCCTCAAGAAGGGCGACGTGGTGATCCGCCTGGGCGACCAGGAGGTGCCCGACATGATGGGCTACATGAAGGCCTTGGGCATGTTCAAGAAGGGGGACTCCACCCAAGTGACGGTGCTGCGCGAGGGCAAGCCCGTAAAAGCGGAAGTGCACTTCAAATGAGCACGCCCCGCATGGCCGTTATCGGCGCCGGATCCTGGGGCACGGCCTTGGTGAAGCTTCTTTCCGGCACGCAGGAGGGCGTGGGCTGGTGGGTCAGGAGGCAAGAGACGATCGACCATGTGAGGAAGTACGGCCATAACCCGGACTACACCACCGGTGCCGCACTGGATGCCCGGCGCTTGGCCATGTCCACGGACCTGCGCGAGGTGGTGGCCGCCGCCGATGTGCTGGTGATCGCCGTGCCCAGCGCCTTCCTGAAGGCCACCTTGGACCAGTTGCCGCCGGACGCACTGCACGGCAAGACCTGTTTCAGTGCCGTCAAGGGTATCGTGCCGGAGACGAACCAGATCGTGGGCGACCATCTGCTGCACCAATGGGGCGTGGCGAAGGCGGACCTGGGCATCATCTGCGGGCCGTGCCATGCGGAGGAAGTGGCGCTCGAACGCCTGAGCTACCTCACCATTGCCAGCCAGGACCCGGCCAAGGCGGCGCTCATGGGCGAAGCGCTCAGCGGGCCGTTCCTGAAGACCACGCTCAGCGATGACATCTACGGCACCGAGTATGCCGCCATCCTCAAGAACGTCATTGCCGTGTGTGCGGGCATCAGCGTGGGCCTGGGCTACGGGGACAACTACCGGGCGGTGCTGGTAAGCCGCGCCATCCAGGAGATCGCGCGCTTCGTGGCCGCGGTCCATCCGATCACGCGGGACATCAACGAGCCAGCCTACCTGGGCGACCTGCTGGTGACGGCCTATTCCACCTTCAGCCGCAACCGCGAGTTCGGGGTGATGGTGGGCAAGGGCTACAGCGTGCGGGCCGCGCAGTTGGAGATGAACATGGTGGCTGAGGGCTACTACGCCGTGAAGTGTGTGCAGGCCATCAACGCCAAATTGGGCGTGGACATGCCCATCACCTCGGCCACTTACCGCATGCTTTACGAACGCATGGCACCGGCCATCGAGATGCGGCTCCTGAGCGAGAAACTGGCCTGAGCGTGTCAGGCCCCGGGCAGGACACGGATCCATTTCACCTAGGCACAGGCGCAAGCCAGCACACTGACGCGGATGCCCGGCACATGCAGCAGGGCCTTGGCGCAGCTCTCCAGCGTGGCGCCGGTGGTCACCACATCATCCACCAGCAGGACATGGGCATTCCGCAGTTCCCCGGGGTCGGCCAGCTGGAAGGCTTCCTTCACATTGCCCCATCGGGCCAAGCGCCCGCGCCGGGTCTGGGTGGAGGTGTGCACCACGCGCAGCAGGCCCGTACCCGCCTGGCGCAATGGCCACACTTGGCACATGCCGTCCACCAGCACTTGGGCTTGGTTGTAGCCCCGTTGTTTCAGCTTACGCCGATGGAGGGGAACCGGCAGCACCACATCCACGTCGCCGAACCGGCGGCTGGCCATCGCCTCCTCCGCCATCCGTTTCCCAAGCTCCAAGCCCACGGCCGTGTCGCCCCGGTACTTCAGGTGGTGGAGCATGTGCTGCACCATGCCGTCCTTGGTGAACTGTAGCCATGCACCTGCGGCCTGCAACGGCACACGTCCGCGGAAGATCAACTCCACCTTGTTGTCCGGATGGTCGAAGGCACGCAAACGGGGAAGGTCTTCCACACAATCACCACAGATGCCCTGCTCCAGCCGCATCAGCGCCTGGCCGCATGCCGCACAGCGCCGGGGCATGAAAATCCCGGCCAGGTCGTACAAAAGTGAACCGTCCAGCCGTGCCATCGTTCATGGATCTGTTGACAACTGGGCGTTTGGCACGCCACATGCCCCGATGGACGAAGATAATTTCGCCCCTTGGCTCCCAAACGGCCCCCCATGACCGAATTGAAAGAACCCTCCACCGCCCCGGCGAAGGACCGCCGCAATACCCTGTTGCTCGCCTTGGTGGTCCTGCTGCTGATCAGCAATGTGGTGCTGCTTTACCTCTGGTTCCAGAAAAAGGACCAGGCGATGGCCGCCACGGACCAGGTGACGGCGGTGACCAGCGAAAAGGAGAATGTGACACGCCTGCTGGAGGACATGCTGGCGCAGTACGACACGCTGAGCACCACCAACGACCAGTTGCGTACGGGCATGGATTCGCTGCAAAAGCAGATCGTGACCCTGATGGACAAGGTGAAGCGCGGCAACTACGACCTGCACAAGGCGAAGAAGGAAGCCGAGACGCTGCGCAAGATCATGAAGGGCTACGTGGTGACCATCGACTCGCTCAACCAGGTGAACCAGGCGCTGATGGCCGAGAATGTGACCACCAAGCAGCAGCTGGGTGAGGTCACCGGCCAGAAACAGGCGCTGGAGACCAAGAGCGCCGAGCAGCAGGCGTTGATCCAGAAGGGATCGGTGTTGACGGCCACAGGCATGACGGCGGGCGGCTTGTTTGTGCGCAACAACGGCAAGCAAGTGGATACCGACCGCAGCAGCAAGGCGGAGATGATCAAGTGCTGCTTCACCCTCGGGGAAAACCGCATCACCACGGCCGGTAAGAAAACACTCTACATGCGCATCATCGGGCCGGACGGGTCGGTGTTGCCCGCGCAGGAACAGACCAACCGCTTCTTCTTCGACGGTGTGGAAGGGGAGTTCAGCGCCAAGCGCGACGTGGACTACCAGAACGCCCCGGTGGACGTATGCGTGTTCTGGACCGCCACCGGCCCACTCACCGGCGGGCAGTACAAGGTGGACGTGTACGAGGGCGGCATGGCCGTGGGCCACGCCACGTTCAACCTGAAGTAACACGGGCCCGGGGCCACTCAGAAGAAGGCCCTGACCTGCGCCCCACCCACGTGCACCACGGAGGTACCGGGGCTGCTTCGGCCGTTGTAGGTGAGGTCCACCTGCAGGTGTGAGCTCAGCTTTCGTTGCACCGTCAGGCTCCAAGTCACGTTGGTGCCGGGCTTGAGGCCGTTGAGCATCTCGGTGCCCAAGGGTGAATCCACCGCCCCGTCGAAGCCGATGTCCACCAGGTTGGCGTTCACCTGTACGGCCCCTTTGTCCACGGCCGTGAAGCGGAACTCGGCGCCCAGGTCGCGGATGGCGGCCTCCTCACCGCCGAGCTCGGTGCTGTTCCGCTTGTCGCTGTACTTGAAACGCAGGGTGCCGCGCATGCGCGTGCCGGGCTGCCAGGTGAGCTTGGGGGCGGTGCTGCGCTCGGTGATGCGGAAGTTGCGCCCGGTGAGCAGGTCGCTGGCGCTGGCGCTGGTGCCGGTCTCCGCTTCGGCCTCCACCATCCACTGGTTGGAGGTGTTCCAGCGCAGGTGGACCAGATGGCTCTCGCGGATGCGGGAATCGTAGCCGTTCAGCAGCAGGCTTTTGCCGCGGTCGCTGCGGTAGGTGTGGTCGGCGCTCCAAGTGCGGCTGCTGCGGTCGAAGTAGAGCGTGTTGCGCACCGATCCATTGAGGGCGATGAGGGCCGTGTCGCCCGGATCGACGGCCAGCGGATTGAAGGCCTCATCGGCCGCCGTCTTCCGGTCGGCCCGGTAGCTGGCCACATCGCTCCATTTGGCAAGGAAGCCGCGCAGGCCGCCCTTGTCGCGCCAGGCGGAGGCGGGTCGCAGCTCGCCCGACGCGCTGATCTGGTCGCTGAAGACGCGCACGGTCTCCGTGGTCTGCACGTAGACCCGGATGTAGTCGGCCTCGTAGGCGAAGGCGGCCACCTCGAACTCGTTGAGCTCCTTGAGCCCGTTGCCGTTGTAGTCCTTCCACACATAGGCTCCCTGGCCGGCGGGCACCTGCACGTAGATGAACTCGCGCCGCGGCTCCAATCCGCTGCCGAATTCATAGAACAGGTCCCAGGTGAACACGCCCTTGAAGGCACTGTGGCCGTGGTCCAGCCGGGCGAGATAGGTGTCTTCGGCCCTTTGTGCCGTCAAGGTGCTGTCCAGTATGCGCAGTTGGCGGTAGGTGAGGGTGGCGGCCAATTTCCGCACCTTCCTTCCGCCGAGGTCCAGGCTTGCGCTGTAGTTGTTGGCCTCGCTCGCCGGGGCCAGGGCGTTGTCGCGGAAGGCCTCGTCGGTGCGTTGGCCTGCGGCCAGGCGGAACTTGGCCTTGGCGCTGTCCGGGCTTTGGATGAAGGCTTCCCATGCAAGGAACCGGTAGCTGCCGGGCAGCAAGGTGGCCAGGCTGTCATTGTGGAACCGGTTGTCTTCCCCTTCACCGGAAATACCCAGGGTGAAGCGGCTGAAGCGGCGGTCCACCAGGGCCTTCCCGCGGGAGAAGGCGCTGGAGCCCGTCCCACTGGCGGTGTTCAACAGGCTGCCGTCCAGCAGGGCATCGAATTTCCCCATGCGCATTTTACCGGTCAAGGCCTGTCGGAAGCCGGTGTAGCGCCCATCGATGTGGAAGAGGGAACTGGACAGGTCGGCCCGTCCGTCCTTGCCGTTCACCAGTGCCGCGCTGATGTCGGCCAGCAGTTGGTCGCCGTCCTGCACCACACCGGTGAGGTTCCAGTCGCGGTCGAACTCCACGGGCCGGTAGCGCTCCACCACACTGAACCGCCGCGACCGCCATTCATGGTCCATGGCCAGCACCAGCTTGCGCGCGGTGTCGGCGGAGATGGGAATGGCGTGGCTGGCCCCGGCGCGCAGGGCGAGCCCCGTATTGTCCGCATCATCGGCCGGGCTGAAGGTGTTGCGGTCGGCGTCGCTGGCCGCCACCTCGCCCCAGGTCTTGGTGCGTGCCGAGAAGGCGTGCTCGGCCCCGAGGGCGAGCATGCGTTGGTGCCGGGGTGCCACCAGCACGCGCACGGGCAGGTGGTCGCCGCGGTGCACGATCAGGCCGTTCACCGTGTCCGGCGCCAACCAGCGGAACACCCGGCCGTTGGGGGTGAACTCCTGCTGTACATAATCCCCCATTCCGGCGCCCACGCTGCTGAAGGTCACGCGGTAGCGGGCGCTGTCGGCCTGTGTGCTGTAGCGGTACACCGGGCTCCATCCCAAGGAATCCACGCGGGCATAGAGCACCTCATCGGCGGAGAAGGCCACGCTGTCCGCCCCCGGGACCACGGCCAGCAAGGGGTCGTCGCCGGCATCCGCCAGCACCTGCTTCTCCGTGTCGGTAAGGGATTGCTGCAGGGACTGGCCTTTATGGTCCTGCTCGCTGTAGAGGTGAAACCGCAGGGTGGTGGCCCCCGAGGTGAATTCGTTGGAGAACGTGACCAGCGAGCGGGCGTAGTTCTTGTCCGAGTATTGGAACTCGACCACGATCCGGCGGTCCTTGGTGATGGGGCACTTGGCGGTGAAGGTCAGTTCGGCGGTGTTGTAGTCGATCACGTAGTCGTTCTCCATGCCGCGGGTGAGCAGGCGGCCGTCCAGGTACACGCGTTCGGTGCCTGATAGTACGATGATGAACGGCCCGCTGCCGGCGGCGGAGAGGCGGTAGGGCCCTTGCACGCCTTCCAGGCCTTGCACTTGGGTACGCCCGAATTGGCCCTTGCTGATGGCTGCGCTCACCCCCAGCACGTCCTGCACTGCGCCTTCCCGCCCCAAGTGCGTGGTGTAGCCGAGGCCTTTGGTCTTTTTCCGGAAGTGGAGAAAATGGCTTTTGGGGCGTTGGAGCGTGAAATCACCGGCAATGAGCTCCTGGCGGTCGTCGAAGAGCTTGATGAACACCTGGTCGAAGTCCTGTAGTTCCAAGGTGTTCCCTTGTGCCTGGATCGGGATATTGTTGTCGGTGACGGAGGCTTGCACCTGGATCTTGTCCGTAAGGTGCCCGCTGAGCTCCAAGTTGAGGGTGCTGTTCACCGAGAGGTCCTGGTTGTTGCCGATGAGGATGCCTCTGGAGATGCTTCCGCTTTTATTGAGGCCACCCATGCCGAACAGGTCCTGGTCCACCTTGGGCGGCACGTATTTGAACGGGTCGACACGATCTCCCGAGGCACGGAGCAACAGCTCCTCGTCCTTGTGCCGCAAGGGTCGGCCCAAGGCCAAAGGCATCACACGGAAGCGCGCCGTAAGCGTGTCGATGGGGGCCCCGGGCTTTCGGATCAACAGGCTCCGGAAGGGGTCGATCTCATACAGTGCCGTGGGTACCTCTGCGGAATCGCCCCGGAGTGTGAACGAGCCGGGCACGATGCTCAGGCTGTCCAGTACCACGGTGTCGCGGTCCATCACCACACGGCGTTGTACCCGGTTGTCCGTGGCCGCGCCGTGCTGGGCCAGGAGGGCCTGGGCCGCGCACAGCAGCAGGGCCGCGCAGAGGGCGCGTGGCAAGGGGGTCAGGGAGCGGTGAGGAACCACAAGGCGGTGGAGTAGGTACGCGGCGGAGGGCTGAAAATTATCGTTCGGGCCGCGGGGTGGCCCCGGCGATCATGCATGGGTTGTTGGTAACCCTGCCCAACTTCCGGCTTACCCGTTGGATGTTCGGATAGATTTGGCCTCCGCATGTCCCGGATACGCTCCACTTCGGTTCTGCTTCTTCTCGTTCTGCTTTTCGCATGTGGCCCTGGCGGGGAGGGGAAGCAGGCGGTCGGCGAACGCTATGGCGGGGTCTTCAATTTCAATGAGACCCAAGTGGTGCGCAGCTTGTTCCCGCTGCAGGTGAAGCTGGTGTCGGAGCAGCGCGTGGCCTCCCAGGTGTATGAAGGCCTGGTGCGTTTCGATCCTTCGGATTTCAGCATCTTGCCCTGTCTGGCGGAGAGCTGGGAAGTGGATGCCGGCCGCACGGTCTACACGTTCCGGTTGCGCCAGGGGGTCCGTTTTCATGATGATCCCGCTTTCCCAGGTGGAAAGGGACGTGAACTGACCGCGGAGGATGTGGTGGCCTGCTTCACGGCAGTTTGTGAAAAGGGAATGGGCGATGCGGCCTTCCCGATGTTCCAGGACGTGGTGCAAGGCGCGGACGATTACCATGCCTCGGGGGAGATTGGAGGGAAGGTGAGCGGGCTGCAGGCCGTGGATGACCAAACGGTCCGGATCACGTTGGTGCGTCCAACCCCCATTTTTTTGCAACGCCTAGCCGGGGTTGGCCTGGCCATTTGGCCGCATGAACTGGTTGAGGCCCATGGGAAAGACCTTTTGCGCGTGGCCATCGGTACCGGTCCCTTCCGGATGAAAGTTGCTCGCGAAGGAGAGGCCATCCTGCTGGAACGCAACCCGGATTACTGGGGCCGTGATGAGGAGGCCAGACCCTTGCCATACCTGGATGCAGTACGCGTAACCTTGGTGCCGGAGAAAGAGAAGGAGGTGGCCGAATTCCTCGCCGGCCGGTTGAGCATGTTGACCGAGCTTGCCTCTGAGCGGATCAACGTACTGGCTGATTCCATAGGGGAGGACGGGGAGCGGCGGTTCAATGTCCGGTCCTCAGCGGCCCTTTCCGTCCAGTTCTACGGGTTCAACCTCTCCAAGCCGCCCTTCAATGATAGGCGGGTGCGGCAGGCCTTCGCAATGGCCTTGGACCGGCAGCGGCTGGTGGATGAGGCGCTCCACGGAATGGCCCTTCCGGCCATGCACGGATTGGTGGCTCCCGGGCTGGCCGGGTATCCCTATGAACGGGTCCAAGGCATCCGGTATGACCCGGATAGCGCGCGGCTGCTGTTGGCGCGGGCTGGCTTTCCGGGGGGGGAGGGCTTCCCACGTGTGCAACTGCAGGTGAACAACCATGGCTTCGGCTATCGCAGCGTGGCCATGATGGCCCAGGAGATGCTCGGGAAGGAACTGGGTGTGGCCGTTACGGTGAGCGTGGTGCCGCCCTCGGAGTATTACGACCGCATCGAGCGCGGGGCGGCGCTGTTCTGGCGTGAAGGTTGGGTGGCCGACCTGCCGGCCCCGGAAAACTTCCTGGCCCTGCTGTACGGCAAGAATGCCGTGGCGGACACATCGCAGCCTTCACCCTTCAACACCACCCGCTATGCCAACCCCGGCTTTGATGCCTTGTACTCCGGGGCCATGGCCCAGTTGGACAGCACGCGCCGCATGAACGAACTGGCCGCCGCGGAGAACCTGGCCTTGCGTGATGTGCCCTTGGTGCCCTTGTACCACGAAAGGGTAATGCTCCTGCTGGCGCCCAAGGTGCAAGGCCTGCAGGTGAACTCCATGGAACTGTTGGACCTGCGCGGCGTATGGTTCAGCCGGCCCGGCACCTAATCCGTGGCCGTTGACACCAGTTCGTAGGTGATCCGCTTGGCCAAAGGCAGGAAGGTCTCGATGCGCGGCATGGTGATGTCCGCTTCGAAAGCGAAAGTGGCCGGATTGGGCAGCGGGCCGATGCGCACAAGTTCGGCCTTCACGTGCTCGTAGGTAAAGCTCAGCCCCAGGGTCCACGTGGCGAAGTAGTGCGTGCGCACCAGCCGGTAGCGGTCGGTAGGATTCGCTTCGCGCACCAAGGGCATGGAGTAGGCGTAGATCGAGGCCTCGTTGCGCTGGCGCAGCAGGAGCCAGCCCTCCCGCGCATCCAGCGGGGTCACCCCCACGGGCTCCACATGGATCAGCCCATTGAGCTCCTCACGGAGATCCACGCCCCGCTGGCGTGCTTCCACCAACGGCTGCAAAGTACGGTCCAGCGCACGCTGCACCAGGTCCCATGGTCCGGTACCCGGATGCGGGGCGCGCAGCAGTTCCTGATGCTGGAGGTCCAGGCCCAGCACCTCACCGGGAAACTGCTTGTTCATGGTCCCGGCACGGTTCACCACGCTCCGCAGCCGCCCAATGCGCCGGTCCAGGTCGTCCAAGCAAGGATACAGCTTGCGCGCACGGTACTGTGCGTCCACGCGTTGCAGGAAGGCCAGAAGGCGGTATTCCTCCAGTTCGCGGTCAAAGGTCACCGCCACCACGCGGCGGTCTTCGGCACCGCTCCAGCTCAGGGCTTCCATGGCAAAGGGGCAAACGGCTTGTTCATAAAAAGGTTGCGGTCGCCACGGTTGCCAAGCCCGTTCCGGAGATCTTTGAAGCGACCATCCGTAAAGATAGCCATGATGCAGAACCGCACAGCCGTTGTATCCATGCTCACCTTGATGGCCGGGCTCGCCGCCTGCGTGCCTGCCCGCAAGTACGAGGAACTGAACACCCGGTACAAGACCATGCAGGAGAACGAAAGCGCCGCCTTGGCCAAGGCCCAGCAGGCCGAGGCCGCGCTGAAGGACCAGCAGGTGACCCTGGAGGACCTCCGCCGCCGCAAGGAGATGCTGGAGCGTGACACCCTCACCCTGGGTACCAGCTTGCGCCACATGACCACGCAGTACGACAAGATCAACAAGTTGAACAACGAACTGCTGGACAAGTACAACGCCCTCCTGGCCGGCGGCAACCAGGAGAACCGCAAGTTGCTCACCGACCTGGAGGCCAACCGCCTGAAGCTGCAGAACAAGGAGGATTCGCTCAGCGTGCTTTCCGCCTCGTTGGCCGACCGCGAGGCCAAGCTGGCCACCCTGCAGGCCGAGCTGGACAAGAAGGACAAGGCCATGACGGCCCTGAAGGACCGGGTGAGCCAGGCGCTCACCGGTTTTGAGGGCAAAGGCCTCACCGTCACCCAGAAGGACGGGCAGATTTACGTGCGCCTGGAGAACCAGCTGCTCTTCCCCAGCGGCAGCACCGTGGTGGACGCCAAGGGCCGCGAGGCCATCGGCAAGCTGGCCAAGGCCATCGAGGGCGAAAAGGACATCAACATCATGGTGGAGGGCCACACCGACACGGACAAGGTGCTGCCCGGCGCGGCCTACAAGGACAACTGGGACCTGAGCGTGCTGCGGGCCACCAGCGTGGTGCGCATCCTCCTGGAGGGATCAACCATCGACCCGGTGCGCATCACCGCGGCCGGCAAGAGCCAATACGAGCCCGCCGACCCCAACGACAAGGCGAAGAACCGCCGCATCGAGGTGATCCTGGCACCGGACCTCAAGCAGTTGTATGAGCTGGTGAACGATCATTGAACGGGAGGGGCGTAGTTCGTGGGGATGTAGGACGTAGTGGCGCGGGGCACCGCGTTGCGCCCGCTCATGCTTCCACCGGCCGCAGCCGCACGCGGAGGTCCGTGCCCACCAGGGCGAAATGCTGGGGCGGCACCTCGGTGAAATCGCCGGGCACGTCGGTGAGCTTTTCCGAGACGATCATGGCCGCATGCTCCTCCTTGCCCCTGCCGCGCACCATGCGGCACACGCGGTCCGTGCATTCGTACTTCATGCCCTCGCTGCAGTACATGGTGAGCGGGGCGCTGCCATCGGTGGTGTAGCGCAGGCCCACGGCGATCCGGGCATCGGTGTACACCATGTTCAGCCAGGCCGGTTCCGTGATCGCGTGCCTGTTCATCAGCTCCTTCAGGTCGCGGATCATGGCCTCGAAGGCATCGGCGAATTCGTCGGGCGTGGGCTGCGGCCCCGCCGCGCGGAGGTGGTCCAGGAAGAGGGCGAAGAAATGCTCGCTGTCCGTTTGGCCCTGCACCCAATGGTACATCTCCTCCGATAGCCGGTTGCACAGGTCCCGCTTGATCTGCTCGAAGCAGTCCAGGCCGCCGTTGTGCATCATCAGGCGGTCGCGGTACTGGAACGGGTGGCAGTTGGCCTCGGACACGCCGCCCACGCTGGCCGCGCGCACATGGGCCACGATGCAGCCCGACCGCACCTTCGGCGCCAGGGAGCGCAGGTTGCGGTTGTTCCAGGCGGGCGTCACGCTCACGAAAACGGCAGGCTCCAAGCTTTGGTCGCGGTGGTACCAGCCCACGCCGAAGCCATCGCCGTTCAGCGGCTCCTCAATCTCGCGCGCCGCATAGCTCTGGTGGATGATGGAATCCGAGGGATCGTAGAGCAGTGCGCCCATGCTGATGGGGGCACCGAGGTAGGAAAGGAAGCGGCACATGGGCAGGTTGGGCACGGGCTTGTCCGCAGCCCGGCAAGTAACCATTGGGCGGGCACTTGTGTTCACCCCCACGGAAAGCCACCGGTAACCCCGAATTTCACGCCGCGCCAACATCCAACAGGCGCCTACGGCATGGCTTCACACCACAGAAGGAAGGAATTGCACGAGCTGCTCACCGCCCGCAACGAGCGGATGCAAAAGCTTCAGAACATCGTGAAGGAAGCGATCGAGGAGCAGCAGCTGATACTGAACAACCTGGCGCATCCGCCGCAGGAATCCATCACCCGGGGCCAGCGCCTGGCGGACCGCGTGGCGGCGTTCGGCGGCAGCTGGGCGTTCATCATCCTCTTCCTGGCCGTGCTGGTGGCGTGGATCATCTTCAACATGGCCTCGCCGCCCGGCGAGCGCTTCGACCCCTACCCGTTCATCCTGATGAACCTGGTGCTGTCCTGTATAGCAGCCTTGCAGGCACCGGTGATCATGATGAGCCAGAACCGGCAGGAGGAAAAGGACCGGAAACGCGCCGAGAACGACTACCTGATCAACCTCAAGGCCGAGCTGGAATTGCGCAGCCTGCACCAGAAAATGGACCTGCTGATCCAGGAGGAGGTGCATGCAATGGCGGAAAACCAGGAGAAGATGCTGCGCTCCTTGGCCGAGCTGGACCGGAAGGTGGCGCAATTGGCGCGCGGGGCCGCGCCCAAATAGCCCGTTCCGGCATGCCCCCCGGAGAGGCCCGGCCCAACCTGACCGATACGTTCGCTTTAATGCCGTGCGTTCCGTTTCTTTGCCGCTGTTACCCCGTGGCGAAGGCCGACCCCCTACCATGCCGAAGGTCACCATTGACAACATCGAGATCGAGGTCCCGGAGGGCACCACGATCCTGCAGGCCGCCCGCATGATCGGCGAGCGCAACAGCGCGGAACGCTACGTGGCGCCGCCCACCATGTGCTACTACAGCAAGCTGAAGGGTAGCGGGGGCTATTGCCGCACCTGCCTGGTGAAGGTGACCAAGGGAAGCGAACGCGACCCGCGCCCCATGCCCAAGCCGGTGGCCAGTTGCCGCACGGCCGTCATGGACGGCATGGTGGTGGAGAACTCCATCAGCGCCGAGGTGCGCGATGTGCGGGCGGGCGTCACCGAATTCCTGCTCATCAACCACCCGCTGGATTGCCCCATCTGCGACCAGGCCGGGGAGTGCGACTTGCAGGACCTCAGCTACGAGCATGGCGACTCCACCAGCCGCTACCAGTTCGAGCGCCGCACTTTCGACCCGGTGGACATCGGCGAAACGATCAAGCTGCACATGACGCGGTGCATCTTCTGCTACCGCTGCGTGAAGGTGGCCGAGCAGATCACCGACGGACGGGTGCACGGTATGATCAACCGCGGTGACGGAGCGGAGATCAGCACCTACATCGAGCAGGCCATCGACAATGATTTCAGCGGCAACGTGATCGACGTGTGCCCGGTGGGCGCACTTACGGACCGCACCTTCCGGTTCTCCTCCCGGGTATGGTTCACCAAACCTATGGACGCACACCGCGATTGCCCCAAGTGCAGCGGCAAGGTGGCCATCTGGCTCAAAGGGCAGGAGGTGCTGCGCGTCACTGGCCGCAAGGACCAGTGGGGCGAGGTGGAGGAGTTCATCTGCAACACTTGCCGTTTCGAGAAGAAGAAGCTCAGCGACTGGGTGGTGGAAGGGCCGCGCCACATCGACCGGCACAGCGTGATCTCCCAAGGCCACTACGAGCTGCGCACCGAGCAAAAGGTGTTGGACCACCCCTCGCCCAACGTGCCTGAACTGGTGAGGGCCCCGAAAACCGACAAGAAGCCGTGATGATCGCCACCGCCATCTTCCTGCTCGTCCTGTTCGTGATCACCCTCACCGTGGCGGCGTACTCCACCTATGGTGAACGCAAGGTGGCCGCCTTTATGCAGGACCGCATCGGCCCCAACCGCGCCGGCCCCTTCGGTATCCTGCAACCCTTGGCCGACGGGACCAAGATGTTCATGAAGGAGGACTTCATCCCGGCCGGGGCGAACCGTACGCTTTCCTTCCTGGGCCCCGCCTTGGCCATGACCGTGTCGCTGATCACCGGCGTGGTGATCCCCTGGGGCGACACCCTCACCTTCGGGGATGTGCACGTGAGCCTGCAAGGCATGGACCCCGAGATCGGCATCCTCTTCGTGTTCGCCATGACGGGCATCGGCGTTTATGGGATCATGCTGGGCGGCTGGGCCAGCAACAACAAATACTCGCTGCTGGGCGCCATCCGGGCCGCCAGCCAAATGGTGAGCTACGAGCTGGCCATGGGCCTGAGCATCGTGGCGCTGGTGATGATGACCGGCACTTTGAGCCTGGGCGGCATCGTGGACTACCAGGTGGAGCATGGCTGGAACATCATCCGCCAGCCGTTGGGCTTCCTCATCTTCATCGTTTGCGCGTTCGCCGAGACCAACCGCGCACCGTTCGACATGCCGGAATGCGAGACGGAGCTGGTGGGTGGCTACCACACCGAGTTCAGCAGCATGAAGCTGGGCTTCTACCTCTTCGCCGAGTATGTGAACATGTTCATCAGCAGTGCCGTGATGGCCACGCTGTACTTCGGCGCGTACCACGTGCCGGGCCTGGCCGGCACGGGTTGGGACCCCAACCTGATCACCATCATCGGGGCGGCGGCCATGTTCGCCAAGACCTTCTTCTTCATCTTCTTCTTCATGTGGGTGCGCTGGACGCTTCCGCGCTTCCGCTTCGACCAGCTGCTGAACCTCGGCTGGAAAGGCCTCATTCCCCTGGCCATCTTCAACATCCTCCTCACTGGCGGCATCATGCTCGCCCAAGGCCAATTGGCGCCATGAGCACCACCAACCCCATGCCCGCAGCGGCCGGGATCGCGCCGCTCACCAACCGCTCCAAGCAGGTGAGCCAAAAGAAGATGACGCTCATGGAGCGCATCTACCTGCCTGCGGTGGTCGCTGGGCTCTTCATCACCATCAAGCACTTCTTCCGCTTCAAGAAAGCCACCATCCAGTATCCGGAGCAGCAGCGCCCCTTCGCACCGGTGATGCGTGGCCGCCACGTGCTCAAGCGCGATGACATGGGCCGCGAGCGTTGCACGGCGTGCGGGCTGTGCGCGGTGGCCTGCCCGGCCGAGGCCATCACCATGACCGCCGGCGAGCGCCGGAAGGGCGAGGAGCACCTCTACCGGGAGGAGAAGTATGCGGTGACCTACGAGATCAACATGCTGCGCTGCATCTACTGCGGCCTCTGCGAGGAAGCCTGCCCCAAGGAGGCCATTTTCCTCACGGACCGCATCGTGGAAAGCGGCTTCCAGCGCCAACCCTTCGTCTTCACCAAGGAGGACTTGGTGGAACCCACCGACCAGCGGGTGGACATCAGCAAGCGCCAAACTCCTGCGGTGCTGAAGTTCAAGGAGAACAAGCGCATGGCGCACAACCGGTGAGCATCGGCACCGCAGCGGCGACCATTGACCATCCACCTTGGCCAAGGCCGGGGGCATTATCTTCCGGGGCAGACCATGATCCGTTCCAACCGCTGCATCCCATTCTTCCTGCTGGCCTCCTTGTTCCTGCAAGCTGCACCGGTAACCGCACAGGCCGTTGCTACCACGCAGCGGGCCCCGGTGGTGGTGGGCCTAGCCGGATCGGCGCCCTTCGTGGAGGACGGCCGCGTACCGGTCGGCATCTCCGTGGAGATCTGGCAACGCATCGCCGAGGAAATGGACCTTCCCTACCGCACCGTCAGCTTCGATGACATGCAGGCCGCGCTGGATTCCCTCCATGCCGGGAAACTGGACGCAGTGGTGGGCCCCGTGAGCATCACGGCGCAACGCGCAGCCAACGCCCGCTTCACCCAACCGTACTTCAGTTCCGGCCTGTCCATCGTGGCCCCCAAGGCCGACCTCACGCCCTGGGGGCGCATCAAACCCTTCTTCAGCAAGCGCTTCTTCATCGCCCTCAGCGTGTTCCTCTCCATCCTGGCCGTGGTGGGCGCCCTGCTGTGGATGGCCGAGCGCAAGGCCAATCCGGAGCAGTTCCCGCCCGCTCCCGCGCGGGGCATCGGCAACGGCATGTGGTGCGCCATCGTTACCATGACCACCACGGGCTACGGCGACATTGCACCCAAGACCCTGCGGGGCCGCGTGGTGGCGGGTGCGTGGATGATCACCTCCCTGGCCTTCGCCACCACCATGATCGCTGGGATCTCCAGCGTGCTCACCCTCACCGGCATGGATGCGGCCGCCATCCGCGATGCCGGCGACCTGGCCGGCAAACGCATCGCCACCATCGCCGATTCCCCGGCGGAGGAGTTCGTGGCGGAATACGGTGGCATCACCGTGGCGGTGAACGAGGTGGCCGACGGCTTCAGGTTGCTGCAGGAAGGCCGGGCCGATGCCTTTGTCTTCGATCGGCCCCAGTTGCAATACTACCTGCGCCAGCACCCGGACCCTGCGCTGCAGATCTCCGCGGCGGAATACGGGCGGCAAGGCTACGGTTTCGCCTTCCCCCTGGAGGGGCCGCGGCTCCATGCGGTAAACCTCGCGCTGCTCGGTCTGGAGGAGGCGGGCGAGGTGGACCGGATCTGCCGCAAATGGCTGGGCCAGCGGTGAGCGACCGGAAACGGCCCTACTTTTCCGACATGGGAACGAACCGCCTGGAAGCTTTCAGCGATGGCGTGCTGGCCATCATCATCACCATCATGGTGCTTGAACTGAAGGTGCCTCACGGCACCGATTGGAAGGACTTGGCGCCGCTTGCACCCGTGTTCCTGAGCTACATCCTCAGCTTCATTTACGTGGGCATCTATTGGAACAATCACCACCACTTCATGCACGTGGTCGATCGCGTGGACGGCCGCATCCTGTGGGCCAACCTGCACTTGCTGTTCTGGCTCTCGCTGATCCCGTTCACCACCGCATGGATGGGTGAGAACCACGTCGGAGCGTTGCCCACCGCAGCTTACGGCTTCGTGTTGTTCATGGCTGCAATGGCCTACCTGGTCCTGTCGCTCAGCGTGATCCGTATCCAAGGCAAGGATTCAGCCATCGCCAAGGCCGTGGGAAAGGATGTAAAGGGGAAAATCTCGGCGTTGATGTATGTTGCCGCCATCATCCTGGCCTTCTGGGTTCCCGCCCTTTCGTGGGTGCTCTATGCCCTGGTGGCCCTGATGTGGGTGATCCCCGACCGCCGGTACGAACGCGCTTTCACGGAAGGGCACTGACCGGGAAGGTCTTCGATTATCGGCCGCTCAAGTGGACAGGCCGTACTCCGCGCGTACCTCCTGGTCGGCAAGCACCACGAAGGTGAAGATGCCCAAGGCCATCCCGAAGGGGATGTTCAGGCAGTTCAGCGCCGCCACCACTTGGCTCAGGGTGCGGTTCCTGCGCCGGCCGATCGAGCCGGCACTGATGAAATTCAAGATGCCGTGCAGCTCGATGAAGCCGAACAGGATCCAACCTAGACCGGCCAGGAATTGGCCCACGAAAGGCGGCGGTGCCTCACCGCCCTGTGCAGCCAGCCAATCGCTGTTCAGGAATCCGCCCAGGAAGACCAGGCCCAGCAACAACACGCCGACCAGGCACAGGAGCACCGCATACACATAGTGCAGCACGCTCAAGGTGGAAAGATGGTTCTTCATGATGTGAAGTTACCGTTGCTCTTTCCGCGGAAAGATGGGTTACGCTGGGCGGTCGTCCGGCCTGCTGAACGGTACGCTCCCGTGGCTGAGGTGCTACTGAGGCGGCATGAAAGAAACGGACGGTTCAAGGGTGCGAGAGTGCGAAAGGAGCAGCCCTCGCACTCTTGGACCTTTGCACCACATCGTTCTTCCACCGGATGGAAAAGGAGAACGGGTCTTCCTCACCGGCTCAGTAACTTCGGGATACCAAACATGCCCCGATGGCGTTGTCCGGCTTGCCATGATGATCCGCTGGGCCATCCTGTTATCAATCGCCACCGGGGCCTGCTCGGCCACCACCTCCCCCGCACCCATGGGTCAAACACAAGCATCAGCCATCCACGCCAACAATCCCTATTATTCCCGCACGGACACCGCTCACTTGGCAGTGGGCGATGCGGAGTGGAAACGCATCCTTCCCGGCGACGTGTACCAAGTGGCACGCCATGCAGCCACGGAACGGGCCTTCACCGGAGAATACTGGGACTTCGAAGGCGTCGGTACATACTACTGCGCGGTGTGCGGCAATGCGCTCTTCCGCTCGGACGCCAAGTTCGCCAGCAGCTGCGGCTGGCCCAGCTTCTACCAAGCCTTGCGGCCCAACAGCGTGCGTTACCGCGAGGACCGCAGCCACGGCATGGTGCGCACCGAGGTGCTTTGCGGGCGCTGCGACAGCCATTTGGGCCACATCTTCGACGATGGCCCGCCACCTACCGGAAAGCGCTTCTGCATGAATTCCATCGTGCTGGATTTCGTGCCGGGGACCTGAGGCCACACACCCTAGGGAAGCAGCAATTCCCGGATCGTACGCTGATCCATCAATTGCCATGGACTGGACCGGATTGGGTGTATCGCGTATTTTCGGCTGGCCGTGTGGCCGGGACCGACGAACCGTGCAGCCCCAAGTTGCTTGGGAACCGATCGAGGTCATGTAGACGGCAGCTAGTTGACCATGCATATCCGCTCATCCCTGTTGATCTCGGCTATCGCATTGCTGGCCGTACTGTTGGTGGCATGCCAAAAGGACATTGATGGTGATCCCGTACCGCCATCCACGGGCATCGACCCCCGGGAGGATTTCTTCGGCAACTGGTCGGTGACCGATTCGGTATGGCTGGACTCGGTACTGATGGAAACGCGCAATTACGATATCGAGATCTCCGATGAGGGCACCTCGTCGGATACGCTGTACATCAGCAACCTGTGGAACACGGGCTCCACGTACTATGCCTTGCTGTCCGATACCTCGTTCGTCTTCCCCACGCAGGATGTCAACCCGGATGCAGGCACCGTCATGTCGGGCACTGGTACCTTTACGCCGCAGTTCTTGAGTGCATTCATGGATTTCACCGCTACCGTGGAGCCGTACGTCATCGTCAGCCGCGGCTTGAAGCAATAGCCGGCGTGCTTGCCTCATTTTTCCGCCTATCCCTGCCATGCCAGCCCCGGTTACCGCCTTCTCCATCACACGCGTCGGGGCGGGTGAACAGCGGGAGGTCTCCGACCTGCTGGTCACCGAGGAGCCGTTGGAGATCCGGCTGGGTCATGGCCCGCTGGAGAGCCGGCGTGAGATGCGCTTGAGCGTGACCATGCGCACGCCGGGGCAGGATGATGAACTGGCCTTGGGCTTCCTTTACACGGAAGGGATCATTACGGATGTGGCCCAGGTGCTGCGGGTGGAGGCATGCGAGCAGGTGAAGGAGGAGGAACGAGGCAACGTGGTCCGCGCGGAGTTGCATCCCGGGGTGGAGCTGGACCCGCAGCGCTGGCAGCGTAACTTCTATACCACCAGCAGCTGCGGGGTTTGTGGCAAGACCAGCATCGAGGCGGTGCAAGCGCAATGCACCCGACCCCTGCGGCCGTTCGGCGCGGTGGATCCGGCCGTGCTCACCCAGCTGCCGGAGCGCATGCGCAAGGCCCAGACGGTGTTCCGGCGCACCGGAGGAATCCATGCCGCCGCCCTGTTCGACCGGGAGGGGAACCTGCTGCTTCTACGTGAGGATGTGGGCCGGCACAACGCTGTGGACAAGGTGATCGGCGCGGCACTGCGCGGCCAACTGCCAACTGCCGACTGCCAACTGCTCGTTAGCGGCCGGGCGGGATTTGAACTGGTGCAGAAGTGCATCGTGGCAGGTATTCCCTTGATGGCCGCCGTGGGCATGCCCACTTCATTGGCCGTGCAGATGGCACGCCAGGCCGGGCTCACGCTTATCGGGTTCCTGCGCGGCGACCGGTTCAACGTTTACGCCGACCCGGCGACGGCCGACCGGCCCGGCACATGAACGATGCATGGCCGGTACCGCGGCCATGGGTATCGTACGCAGTGAGCAAGCGGTGGGCAACTGCCACATCCTTCCGTTGCCCGCTGGGTAGGTGCGTACCAGCGTGTGCGCCAGGTTCCAGCGTGTGGTGCCACTCGGCATTCGCTCATCCGACCGGTGACCCCGTGTACGGTTGGTGGAAGCAGGAGGTGGGCAGGTCCCAAGGTGATGCCTGAAAGACAAGAAACCCGACCGGATAGTCGAGCTTCATGCCCAAGATCGCGGTCAACTTCCTCGGCCGCTTGTGCCACGGGCTTTCCCGTGGCCGTACTCAATGCCCCAGCTGCTCAATTCGCATCGCGCACGACCTGCACGACGACCAGGGAAGCGGCTTGGCCTCCATCCGCCTGGAAAGTGCGATGGCCGGCATGGGCGTGGCGGAGAAATCGGCACGTGACACACTGATGCGCGTGAGCGAGATCGCTCGCAACGTGGGCGACGACCTGCGCCGCATCATCTGGGCCATGGGCTCGGGCCAGGAAAGCCTCGGCGACCTGCTGGCCTATGTGCGAAGCCATGCGGCCGAATTGCTGGACCGGGCGGAGATCGACCTGCGGTTCGAAGCCGATGTGAAGGACCCGGAAAGGCACTTGGGCATGGATCAGCGGAAGCATCTGGTCCTGTTCACCAAGGAAGCGCTGCATAACGTGGTCAAGCATGCCGATGCCCGACACGTGGAGATCCGCATACACAGCACGGATACGCAGCTACATTGGAGCATTGCCAATGATGGCAGGGGGATTGACCCGGATGGTGGCGACCTGGGCGGAACGGGTAATGCCAGCATGGCCAAACGGGCCAAGGAGCCCGGGGCTTCGTTGAAGGTCATTTCAAAGCCGGGGAAGGGTACCCGGCTGGAATTGGTCATGCCATGGTGATCCGACCAACGGCCCTTGGCCCTGTCCGGATGCGGAGTACAGGAGTGTTCTAGTACACGCCCCATCACCGGTAAACCGACCTACCTTGGATCCATGGGAACGCCGATCCGCATCGCCGTGGTGGAGGATCTCGTGCAGATGCGCGCCCATCTGGAAAGGCTCTTGGGTAGTGCTGAAGATATGGAGCTCCTGCACGCCTAGCGAAGCGCGGAGGAGGCCTTCCCGGCCATCACGAAGCTGAATTTGGACGTGGTGATATGCGATATCGGCCTGCCCGGCGCCAACGGCATCGAGCTGCTGCGGAAGCTGCGCCCCTTCCTGCCCGACGTACAGTTCATGGTCTTCACCGTGAATGATGATGACCTGCGCGTTTCCGAGGCCCTGAAGGCCGGTGCCAATGGATACATGCTCAAGGATTCCTCCCCGATCGCCCTGCTGGAGGCCATCCGCGAGTTGGCGCAGGGGGGCGCACCGATGAGCGCCAGCGTTGCCCGCCGATTGGTGGAATATGTCCGGCCCCATAAGGAGCACGGACGGATCCAGCTGATGGCGCACCACGCGGGAGCACAATATCCTCGACCTGCTCGCCAAGGGCCTGCTGTACAAGGAGATCGCGCATCGGGAGGGGTTGTCCATCAGCACCGTGAAGGCCCACATCCACAGCATATACAAGAAGCTGCATGTGGGCAGCCGGGAGGAAGCCTTGGAGAAGTACAAGTCCAGTTGAGTGGTGGGCAGGTCTTTTCGCATGGTGCAATTGGGCGCACATCCGCCGGCCCGGCGAAGGCCGGTGTTGCTCCACGCCGGCGCCCTGACGAACATCAGGAAAGGCATGGCCGGGCATGGGGTACCTTGCGGTCCCTTTCAATCGGCATGCGGTGAATCATGAAGGAACAGGAAAGTAGTATGGCCGGAAAGGGGGATATCCGGACCAACAAGGACGTGGAGCTGCTCGTGGACACGTTCTATGGCCGTGCCCGGCAGGATGAATTGGTCGGGCCGATCTTCAACGACACCATTCAGGACCGCTGGCCGGAGCATTTGGCCAAACTCTACGGCTTTTGGCAGACCGTGCTGCTGGGCGAGCGCAGCTATCAAGGCGCACCGTTCATTCCGCACTTTCCGCTACCCATCGACGAGCGTCATTTCCAGCGGTGGCTACAGCTCTTCCATGCCACGCTGGACGACCTGTTTACCGGGCTCAAGGCCGAGGAGGCCAAGCAGCGCGCGGTGATGATGGCCCGCATGTTCCAATACAAGATCGCCGAGTACAAGGCGGCCGGCATAACGCCCATTCAGTGATGGCAGGCAAGAGGCAAGAGGGATGGACGGGCAACGGGGCCCCAGGGATCGGCCAAGCACGCACACGGATCAACCAAATACCTGTCCCATGAATATCACACCGGATCGGACCGTGGGGTCCATCGTCGCGGAGGACTATCGCGCGGCGGCCGTGTTCACCAAGTACGGCATCGATTTCTGCTGCAAGGGCGGACGCTCCGTGCGGGAGGTTTGCGAATCGGGGAACATCGACCAGGGCCGGTTGGCCGAGGATATCACCGCCGAACTGGCACGCGAGGCCAAGAGCGGCGATGATATGGGCCAGTGGCCGTTGGACAAGCTGGCGGACCATGTGGAGACCGTGCACCACCGCTATGTGGAGGAGCGCGGGCCCATCATCCGCCAGTACCTCGATAAGCTGTGCCTGGTGCACGGCGACCGCCATCCGGAGCTGCACGAGGTCAACCGGGAGTTCACTGAATGCACCGGGCAGATGGCCATGCACATGAAGAAGGAGGAGCTCATACTCTTTCCCTTCGTGCGCAACCTGGCCAAGAGCAACGCCACGGGCGAGCCGCTGAGGACTCCCCGCTTCGGCAGCGTGCAGAACCCGGTAGCCGCCATGATGGAGGACCACGCCGATGAAGGCGAACGCTTTGTGCGCATGCGCAAGCTGACCAACGATTTCACCACCCCGGCCGACGGCTGTACCACCTATAATACGGCGTTCAACCTGCTGAAGGAGTTCGAGACGGACCTGCACCTGCACATCCACCTGGAGAACAACATCATGTTCCCCCGCGCCATCGAGCTGGAGAAGCGGTTGACACATGCCGGCCAATGACCCGGCACCGGAACTGGCCGGCTTAGGGCGCGACCACCACGAAGGCCTGCTGTTGGGCTGGAAGATCCGCACGGGCATGGCCAAGGATGTGCCGCCCGTCCGTATCCAGCGCTATTGCCGGTGGTTCCTACGGGAGCACCTGGTGCCGCATTTCGCCATCGAGGAAGACCTGTTGTTCCCCGTGCTGGGCCCGGCGGATCCCTTGGTGCGCAAAGCCTTGGCGGCCCATCGCCGGATCCAGCGCCTGATCCTCGGCTGTTCGCGTCCGGAGGTGGCCCTCACCCACATCGAGGAGGAGCTGGAGGCCTTGATCCGGTTGGAGGATAGGCGCCTGCTCCCCCGGATCAGCGAAGTGGCCACGCCGGCCCTGCTCGCGGAGGTTCAACGCGTACACGAGGCCCTGCCGGAGCCCCAAGGAGGTAGGCCGGAGGATAGGTTTTGGGCCAAGGATTAATGCTCAACGACGCTTGACCGACTTGCGCCCCGAGGGTGCGGCACCCGCGCGCAGGAACCAGGCATGGCTCTGCTTGCCGTCCGAGCTGGTCCACAAGTAGCACAGCCAGCCGCCGGGGTCGCTGATCAGTGCGGCCACCTCCGGATGCTCCGTGCTGGCATAGCACAGGTGGATGCGTCCTTTCTCCGGGTCCATCCATGGTGCCTTGGCCAGCGACGGGTCCGTGGTGATCTCGATCAGTACGCTTTTCGCCACGCTGTGCCGCGAGGCCGGTGCGCCCTTGAACAGCAGCAGTTCGGGGTGCTTGCGCGAGCGCCTTTTGAGCCGCACCACCTCCACATGGCCGGAGGACTTCAAGGCCGCCTCTCCTTTCGGCTGCTCAACGTACGATGCCTGTTCCTTTTGCGGGGCGGACTCTTTCGTCATGCGGGGCGGCAACTGGCGGTGGGCGCAAATTTGGAAGATCGATCGGAATCCGTGGCCTGAAAATGCCCATTGGATGTAAGTGGTTGGATTTCAGAAGGGCAGGAGTCCCCTTGGCTTTCCGCAAAGGGGCATATTGGATCCATGGAGTGCCAATGCCCCACGAGTGCTGCTGCCACCAGCTTGAGGCGGATTTCGTGCCGCTCGCTCCAGCAAGCAGGAATCCCACGGCCAGCAGGCCCGGAAGGATGGGCAGCACGAACGCGGCACCCGCTGTTCCTGCACACCTTCCATGCCGAGGCGTTCGTGCACCACCTTTGCCACGGCCCCGATCCCGCCCCATGCAACCTCGCACGTTGGCCTTGGCCGCCTTGTTCCTCGTGAACCTGCTGTACGGCATCAACTACGTGGTGGCCAAGGGGCTGATGCCGGCGGTGATCTCTCCCTCGGGCTTCATCCTGCTGCGCGTGGCCGGCGCCAACCTGCTGTTCTGGCCGGTATGGTTGCTCAAGCGAGAACGCGTGGCCTGGTCCGACGCCAAGCGCCTGGTGCTATGCGGCCTCTCGGGCGTGGCCATCAATCAGCTGATGTTCTTCCACGGCCTGATGCGCACCTCCCCGGTGCACGCCAGCATCATCATGGTGGCCACGCCCATCCTGGTGCTGGTGCTCAGCGGCCTGCTGATCGGGGAGCGCATCACGAAAGCCAAGGCCGTTGGTGTTGCGCTGGGTGCCATCGGGGCGTTGCTGCTCATCATCATCGGCGGGCAGGAGGGCGGCGGCGCATCGGTGCTGGGCGACCTGTTCATCTTCATCAATGCGGCCTCCTATGCCGTTTTCCTGGTGATGGTGAAGCCCTTGATGGCGAAGTATTCGGCCAGCACGGTGATGGCCTGGTGCTTCCTGGTGGGCAGCGTGATCGTGCTGCCCTTCGGCCTGCGCGAATGCGGCGCGGTGGATTGGCCCGGGCTTTCCGCTGCCGCGATCGGCGGCCTGCTCTTCGTGGTGGTGATGGTGACCTTCGTGGCCTACCTGCTGAACACCTGGGCGCTGCGCCACGTGCAGCCCAGCGTGGCCGGTTCGTTCATCTACCTGCAGCCCGTGCTGGCGCTGCTGGTAACCTGGCTGTGGATGCCCGGCGAACTGGGCATGGGCTGGCCACAGTTGGCAAGCGCGGCCTGCATCGTCCTCGGCGTATGGTTGGTGGGGAGGCGGGAAAAGGCGGCGGCGCAAGCAGGATGATGCATCGTTATCGCAAGTGGACCCGGTGCCACCACCGGGTCCACCCCGTCAACCCGCCGCCGCCAGCAGCACACGCACAAAGCGCAAGCCCCTTCTTGCCAAAGGCCGCTAGCGTTGAAAAGCCCCCGACCGGTTGACCGCCTTCAGGGTACCTCGAAGAACCTCACTCCGGCGGCATCAATTCGCCGAGAGGCGAATTGCCCCTTTGGGCAAGCGCATCTCGCTCGCCCATCCTGCGTTGCTTCTCAGTCAGTTAGCTATGGCTAACTTCCTTTCGTCGCGCCTTGGCTGAACGAACTGTAAGCTTCCCCTGATCAGGTACGCGGATTGTTAAAGGTCGGCATTTCGCCGGGATGTTGGTTTGGTCGTTCCTCGATCTTTGCTGTGCCGGTGATAACGGAAGCAGGCACTGCTGGAGAGCAACCTGCCAGGGATAAGCCGGTGACCGGAGGATGAGGATGGGTGTGGGGCGATCTGCCCTGCCCCATCCTTTGGTCCAATGCCTTGAAAAACTCATTACGCGGCAGGCTGGTCCAGCAGGAAGGTTGGAAAGAGCGTCCGGCTCCCGGTAAATGAGGCCGGCATCGCCCCGTACTTCATCAGGAACTCCCGCGGGGTGAGGTCAAGCAGGGAGTCGTGTGGTCGTTCCTGGTTGTAGCTCCAGATGAACTGTGCCGTAAGGGCGCGCAGTTGCTCAAGGTCCTCGAACATGTAGGCATCAAGCACTTCCTCCCGGTAGGTCCTGTTGAAGCGCTCGACCAGACCGTTCTGCATGGGACGCCCCTTCTCGATGAAGGTCAGCCCGATGCCATTGTGTTCTGCCCAGAGTTCCAATTCATGGGCAATGAACTCCGGGCCATTGTCCACGCGCAAACGTTCGGGCTTGCCACGCCACTCGATCAGCTTGTCCAGTTCACGGATCACGTACTGCGACCGGATCGAGGTGTCCACCGTGATGTTCAGGGCCTCGCGGCCGAAGTCGTCGATCACGTTGAAGGTGCGCACCTTGGTGCCGTTCAAAAGCCGGTCGGCCATGAAATCCATGCTCCAAGTGATGTTCGGACCGATGGGAAGGCACAGTGGTTGCTTCACTCGCTCCGGCACGCGTCTTTTGGTGGGCCGGCGCAGGTTGAGCCCGGCCGTGGTGTAGAGCCGGTGCAGCCGTTTGTGGTTCACTACCCGCCCATCCTTGCGCAACCGCGTGTACACCTTCCAAAAACCCCAACTGGGCTTCTTGGTCACCCAGGCGTTCATGTGCTCGATCACCTCGATGTCGTCCTTGGGCTTGGGCACGTAACGGTATACGCTCTGGCTCAGCCCCAGCAGTTTGCAGACCCGCCGAACACTGTGCTTGCACTGCGTCACAAGCCAGTGTGCCATCTCTCGCTTCTCGGCGGGTCCTAAGGCTTTTTTCCCAAGATCTCCTTGAGGATGTCCTTGTCCAAGGTGAGGTCGGCCACCTTCAGCTTCAGCTTGGTGTTCTCTTCGCGAAGGGCGCGCAGCTCCTTGAGCTCGCTCACCCCCATGCCGCCGTACTTGGCCTTCCACTGATAGAAGGTCGGCTGGCTCACGCCATGTTCCCTGCAAAGGTCGGCCACCTTGCGGCCTTGCTCATGCTCGCGCAGCATCGCCACGATCTGCGCTTCCGTCCATTTGCTCTTTCTCATTGTCCCAAAGTTCAGGTTGATTTTGCGGTTCTACTATCCCGCACACCTGATCTTGGGGGAGCTTACAAACTGGCCAGTATTCTCACCATCGTTGGTTACCTGATCTCCATAATGTCCATACTCATGCAATATCGTTAGTGCAGTTCCCAATACCTGAGTAGATAGCTCTTTCTGATCAGCACCATCAATTCCGGCCAGTTGCTTGATGATTCCTACATCGAAGACAATGCCGTCCTTACCACCACGAGCACCAGGGCCGTAGTTGGTCACCTCTATGGTTGGGCCTTTGCCAAATGACAAATCCGTCATTACCTGGTCAGCCGAGAAGCCGGTTGTGTTGGAGATGGCACCAAGGGCCTGTTGGTTGTCCCTGACGAGATTGGAAATGTTCCTTACAATGCTCTCAAAGCGTGCAACTTGTTGCTGCGTAACTCCTGCCTTCTTCAGTGCTTCAGCATCATACTTGAGCTTGAATTTGCCGTCAGGGTCAACGAAGATTATCGGATTACCGCCTACGAACAGGTATGGGCTTTCACTCGGAGACTTTACAGCTAGCGGATCGGTAGATGGAAAAACCCCATCCGACGGGAAGTACTCCCGGTACTTGAAGTGGATGGCGTTCAACTCCAGGTCCTTGATCTGGTTTTGGAAGCCGAACCTGCTCACGTTGCTGTGCCAGTTCATGCCCGTGAGATCCAGCCCGAAGGGCTCGTGCAGGCCGGCGCTCACCACCTCCGCCTGGTACTGTACACCGGGGCCCAGCAGCGGCAGCAAGCGGCCCGTGACCACCGCCGCCACATTGCCCAAGTGGTCGGTGAGTTCGTAGTGCTTCAACGGCGCTTGCATCGGCTGCACATAGGGATACACCGTTATGCTCTGTTCACCGACCAGTTCCATGGCCCGCGTGTAGCTCCCCAAGCGCTTGCTGCCGTACACGGGCCGTTCGGTCACTTTCAGGCTGGCGCTGCCGTTGTTGGTGTACTTGTACACCGCCATGATATTGCCCTGCGCATCCAGCACGTAATGTTCGCGATAGCCCGTCGCGGGGTCCTGGTCCGGGTCGCCCACCTGCTTCATGATCCGGTTGCCCGCGGCATCATACGCGAAGGTGATGTCCGGCTTCCCGCTGGCCGTGGTGTGGTGCACGCGCTTCATCTTCCCGGTGGCGGTCCACTCGATCAGCTCGATGTCCGCCTTTTCGTCCTTTATCCGCTGGCCCAGCACGTCGTAGCTGAAGTTGTTCGCCGTGTTGATGGTGTGGTTCGCGTCCTGCGGGTCCACGATACCGTTGGGCTGGTAGGCCATCTGCGGGATGTCCTGTGCATAGTTCCCTGCCTGGTCGGCCAGGTCCTGGATGTTGTAGGGGCGGTTGCGCAACGTGCGCCCGTTGGCGTCCACGTGGTGGCCGTAGGTCATCGCATCGTACATGTTCCCGTCCCCGTCAAAGCGGGCCGCCGTTTCGATGTTCCCGTTCGCGTCGTAGGTGTACTGGCTCTTGTAGCGGTCGGCCCACAACACATCCATAATACCGCCCGATAGAGTGTTATGGAATTTCGAAAAATTCATTTGCAAGGCGCATGAATCTGAAGTTCCTGAGAAAGGGCGGTAATTTCCATTCTACGGAGCAACGTCGCACAGTAATTGGCGAACTTCGCTGAATCAATATTCACTGACATGCCCTTTATATTCACCACTAAGCTATCGCGCAATGCAAATCCATCAAACAATGTGGAATACCCATGAATCGTACGGCCGTTCATATAGACATATGCATTTTTGCTATCGAAGCAGGATACATTCGTCCAAGGATATTGGGGGTGTTCCTTTTTGTGATTATTTGAAGAATTATTTGCTAATTCACAAGGTGTATACGTCCTATCCGATTTATCAATGCCTATAATTATTACTATCATGCTATCATCAGAATGATATGTGGTTTTACAATCCGACCATCTTATACAATCTCCAATATTTATTTTTGGTGCTATACTATCGCCTACATCATAATATGTCACACACTCAAAACACCTGTTTACAATCAGTACCTTTCGGATTGTATCTGACTTCCTCACATACGAACACGATGATAATTCGAACAATATACTTGCTATAACAGTGTATTTAAAGCAAGTCATTGACCACGTGTTTCTTCATTCGCTTTATAATTGTCTTTAGCATTTTCGGTGCCAAAGGATTCTTCCACCTTATTCCTATAGTCCTTATTATTACCGAATTCAAAAAAGCTCCATCCCGGCGCTCGGCTGTTTGCCGAGTGCCTGCCCTCTCGCGGCCTCCGGCCTTTTCAACCCTCATCACCGAACATTTTCAGCACACTTTCCGGATGTGCGCTGCTGTGTGCATAATGCTCGGGCAAGGTAACAAGACCTTCCTCCACCGGGTTGTTATGGATGTACACCACTTTTTGCTCGAACATGCCAGGACCAAGGATTTCGATGGGCCTATTGGTCTTTTGCCAGAACATGTAGGCTTGGTTCTGGTTGGTGCCAGCTGCGGCTTCCTTGAAAACGCGCGACATCCATTCCCGCCTGCTCTCGCCCGGCTCCGTGACCACCAGGTCCAAGATCCGCTTGGCCGTGTAACTCTTGAAGTCGCGCAGCACATCGCTCAGCCTGCCTTCCTGTACACGTGCGATGATATGCAAGTGGCTTGGCATCAAACAATACGCGAACAGTTCAAGTCCCTTGTTGGCCTGGCAATAGGCCAAACTGTCCAGCACCACCTCCGCGCAACGCCGCCGCGTGAACACATCCGCCCAGCCCACCACGGTGAGCGTGCAGAAATATGAGGTTCCCGGAACGTGGGCTTTGAGGTGTTCGCTCATGAAAGACGAAGATAGCAGGAGCCCGCCTGAGGCGGATCAAGGGCCGGGCACTCGGCAGACTTTTGACATCCATGTCAAGCCGAGCGCCGGGTATACGTATTGGCCTCGCGCCGACACCCGAGCGTCGGGAGAGGGATACCACTCCCGGTAACCACCGTTCAGCGGATCGCCAACGGTCTTGCTTATGCGCTGCCCGTCCAGACCTGTGTGCCGGAGGCATAGGCGGATCAAGGGCCGGGCACTCGGGCCGCACAGGCCACCCACAGGCCGGACCCGAGCGCCGGGATCCTGCTATGGCCTCGCGCGGGCACCCGAGCGTGGGTTGGGGGCATAGGCGGATCAAGGGCCGGGCACTCGGGCCGCACAGGCCACCCACAGGCCGGACCCGAGCGCCGGGATCCTGCTATGGCCTCGCGCGGGCACCCGAGCGTGGGTTGGGGACGGAACCGCCAAACCATACTTCCATGGCCTTCAGGTGATTATAGGTCCATAAATCGCAAAAGTGACGTTCTGGAACACTACCCTGCATTACAGCCCTCCTGACGGCATATCTCCCCTTCCGGCAAACATAACCCGCTCCCATCAGACGGAACCGCAAAACCATACCTCCATGACCTTCAGGTGATTACAGGTCCATAAATCGCAAAAGTGACGTTCTGGAACACTACCGAAGTGAGGACGGGGAAGCAGGGAAGGCATGAGCTACAAGCTCACGCTAGTTTCGGAGCTTCCGGCACTGAAGGCAATACGAAACGAGGATAGCAATAGGAACAAACAGGACCTCCTACCGATTCCCAAAAGAAAGTAGGTGCAGTTCTCGACCCTATTGCAATACCGCAAATAATGCAGTGGATGTGCTCCGAGGAAGCTGGAAACTCAACCTGCTTCCAAGTGTATGAGCGGGCCTCACAAACATTCTCTTCAAAGAAGGTCCGCTCTATACGTGCCCCATTCACTTCAACCCAGTCCCCCATCATTCACCTTTAAGTGGGTATTTGAGTTCAGGATAACCGCCGCGTGTACGAATGTCGATATGGGGGGCACCGTGCGCCGGATCGGTATGCAGGTTGAATGACCTCCGAGTTCTAGAGTTGAAGAAAGTTTCCGCCCCTTCACGTATGCTTCTCGAAGGACCAAATTTCCGGGTCATAATTGTTGACAGCTCAGATGCGGTTTTACTGCCAAAATACTTTGCCGGAGTAACAAGACCTTTAGCTGCGGTGCTTCGTAAAGCACCTGCAAACAACCCTGCGCCGGGTATGGGGACCCCGGTGCTTTAACCAGCCCTATGTGCCCGGTTTGTGGCATGCGTGGTGAAGGTAGCTGTTGCCATGATCCATCTTCAAACCCGCCACTTCGAAATTTCGAAGGGTTCATTCCGGGGCTTTCG
This sequence comes from Flavobacteriales bacterium, assembly GCA_023382455.1. Lineage (GTDB taxonomy): Bacteria > Bacteroidota > Bacteroidia > Flavobacteriales_F > PHOS-HE28 > PHOS-HE28. The sequence goes on along the minus strand of JAHDVX010000006.1, from coordinate 109,579 downwards.
TGGAAGTAGCCGTGCCAATTAGGGAATCCGATAGTAGCAATTCTCGCCCTCAAAATGACCTGAGCAAAACTTAACCCCTCCCCACCCTTTCCTGATGAATACGGCAAGTTCCCCAAATGAGGTCGTAGAAATCTCCGGGAACTCTATGAAATCTCTGTCGTAGTTGAAATAGAAATGGTTAAAAACCACCATCCCGGATTCTAACATCTCATAACTTCCTTCATTATCCACTATCAATTTACCCTCATTTGTATATATACGTTGAATATATTTATCTTTATATATGTAAATCGTATCAATTGTGTTGATTTGATTACGTTTAATATATATTCCGGGCACACTATCCTTACTCGATACATTACACGATATCGCAACTATCGTAAGCATTGCATACACGTTAATATGAATCATTTTTTTCATTTCGGACCCAATGGAACAACTCTTGACTGATTCAAGATTCGCATTTGCTCCTTTATCAATTTATCACTAACCACCCTGCTATTCTTATAACGAACATCGGTCATTGATTCAGTCCAGATATAGGTCTGGTATGTATTAGCTCCGTAGCTAGGCCGAGAAGATCTTTCAAAATTCCATGATTCAGGTATTAGATGCAACCCAAATGAAGAAAGCGATTTCCTATCGGTTACGATAAACAAGGATTTATCTCCTAATTTGTACCATTCTACACCAGCCCTGCCAATCATTTGTTCCCACATTCCTGTTGCAATGAATGGATTAAACTTACCATAATCGTCTACGTCTGCTCTCCCTGACGCATCACCAGATTCCAGAACTCGCTCCCGTGCCCCTTTGGCATACAATGAGAATGGAGATCTGAGTGATTCAAAGGGACCCGTGGACTCATCACTGAATGATGAGAAAATGCTCTTAACTGGGCCAAATCCCCTATCCCACTCTCGGTAAATCTGCATTGGACCGACCCCAGCATCCCTTTGAGTGTAACCTCTCATTAGCCTTTCACCATTTGGAATCATCGCAGTTGCCTTAGTTTCCCTATCTACAACTTTTGTGTCACCACCTTTCTGATGGAAGAAATCAATCTTGTTACCACCTAAATTGCTAATCTTGTTACCGTCGGAATCGTACTCGTCAGCTCGATTCCCCTTAGGATCCACCTTCCATATCGGATTAAGCTCAAACACATGATAGGCCGACGATGAGGGCAATATCTCCGGGTCCACGTTCCACCTTCTCACCACCCTCGTATCATACTGCCAAAACTCGGCGGTCGTGCTGGTGCCCGTGGGTCCGTACACCTCATCATCCTTCAACTGCCCGTTCAGGCCCCATGCATAGGCGCTGCTGTTCCAGTTCCTGTTCGGCAATAAAGCGCCGTATGCCTCCAGCGTTTGCGCGCTCACCAGCTCCGGCTGGTAGGGGCTTCCCGCGTTGTTCCCCGGCAGCAGCCTGCCGCTCACCACCGCCGCCACATTGCCCAGGTGGTCCGTCAGTTCGTAGTGCTTCAGGGGGGCCTGCATGGGCTGCACGAAGGGCCATTGGTGCACGGCAAGCTCGCCCACCAGCTCCATTTGCCGCGTGTAGCTCCCCAAGCGAGAACTGCCATAGACCGGCCGTTCCGTCACTTTCAGGCTGGCCTCATACTCCTGTGGATCGGTGTTGGGCACCGGGATCAAGTGGTGGCGGTACATGGCCATGATGTTCCCTTGAGCATCCCTTACGTACCACTCCCGGTAACCGCCGTTCAATGGGTCGCTAACGGTCTTGGAGATCCGCTGCCCATCGGCACCATACGCAAATTCCAAGGGTGGCTTGGTGCTGCTGGGCGTGCGGGTAATGCGTTTCACCTTGCCCGAAACGGTCCATTCGATGGTCTCTATCTCCTCCCGCTTGTCATGGATGAGATTTCCGAGTTCGTCGTATTTGTAGTTGTTCAGGAGGTTCACATCCTCGTGGGCATTATGGTATGCGCTGGCATCAATGCCGATGTCGCCGTAGCCTCCATTGATGCTTTCGTTCAGGTGGTAGAGGCGGTTGCGCAGCAAGTCCGTCCCGCTCTTCTCGTAGTGGTATTCCAGGTTGTCGTATTGCGCACCGGCTTGATCAAACCGCTCCACGGTTTCTATGTTCCCGTTGGCATCGTAGGTGTACGCGCTCTTGTACCGGTCGGCCACTGCATCCGTCACGCCGTCCCAGGTGTTCGCGGCCGTCAGGCCCTCCACGCCCTGCGCCTGTCTCAGGCGGTTCAGCTGGTCGTAGCGGTACACCTGCGCCAGCACCTGCGCGGGCTGCGTGGGGCTGGTCCAGCCGCCCCAGGGTTGCAGGCTGTTCACGGTGTGGGCAATGTTGCCGTTGTGCAGCGGGTTGTAGGCATCGTGCAGGGTGCCGGTGGCCGTCTGTGGGTCGCCCAGCGCCGCAATGGGCCGCTCCGGGGAGCCGCCCCAGCGCGCCGCATCAATGGCCTTGTAGTCCTCATCGCCAAAGTAGCCGATGCTTTCCCCGTAGGCGTCGCGCCCCACGGACTCGTTGGCCGTGCCTGCCAGCCCGTCCTGCCCCATGTCGGTTTCCGGGGTGAGGCGGTCGGAGTTGATGCCCTTGAGCCAGCCTTGCAGCGTGTAGGCGTAGTCCATGCCCTGCACCTTGTGCTCCCCCAGCTCCACGCGTTGCAGCGGGCCGTGGGGGTAGTAGAAGTACTCCGCGTCCCGGTGCCACACCACCGCGTCCGCGCTGGTCTCCACCTCCGTGATCCGGTTGTCGGCATCGTAGCTGTAGCGGTGGTGCATCTGGTCGTCCCCCGTTCCGTAATCCACCCGCAGCACGTTCCCGCTGATCAGGTCGTAGGTGTAACGGAGCTTCTTGTAGCGGTGGTCCACGCAGCCTGTGCAACTGCCGCCGTCGGTGCCCAATTGCGGGAGGTCCTGCACCAGTTCCTTCACGTTCCCGTGGATGTCGTAGCTGTAGTGGGTGGCATGGTCGTAGTTCATGGCCAGGCCGGTTGCTGCAGCTTCCCGGAAGGTGGTGCTGGCCACGCGCAGCCGCAGGTTGTCCTGCGTGAAGCCGGGCACGTTCAGCCCCGGCATCGGCGCATCGTAAAAGGTGCGCGTCACCTCGCGGCGCGTGCGCCCCTGCACCCAGGCCTTCAGCACCCCAGGGTCGATCACGTCCGGCTTGAACTGCCCGCCCACCAACATGCCCGGCACGTGCGTGCGGAACAGTGCGTTGGGGTCGTCGTCATCCAGTTCCCCGGCCTCGTATACCCTGCCCAGTGCGTCGTACAGGCTGTAGCTGAACCGTTGCGGGTTGGCGTTGAACTGCTTGGTGTTCTGGCTCAGCACAATGCGCCCCAAGGCATCATACCAGAAGCGTTGCCCGTACAGGCCGCTCTCGTCCGTGATGGTGCGGGCATAGCGCACCGGCGTCCCGTTATAGCTGCCGCCGATGAAGCCCTGGTGACGGTCGCTGAAACCGATCGTGGCGGGAAGCATGCCCGTTTGCGCCTGCCCGTCCAGTCCGTCATCCATGTGCTGTGCGTTGCCCCAAACGAAGTTACTGTGGTTTACCTGCGTGGCAATGGGGTCGGTGCGGTACACCAGGCCGTTGTCGCACACGGCAAGGCCGCTGATGTGGTCGTGGAACCAGAAGGCGCGGATGGGCGCGTTGCCCGTTACGTTCGGCACCACCGGGGAAGGGGCCGTGAACACCCCGCCCGGGAAGGGCAGCAGCCGGGAGTAGCCGGTTTCCCCGCCGATGATGAATTCATCCTTGCCCTGGATGCGCGGGAAGTTCCAGACGGTATACAGCGACACCCCCGCCGTGTGGGCCGTCCACGTGGTGGCCCCCTGGTTCCGTGTATAGTACTTGTAGTTGTCTGCACCGGTCACCACGGCCGCACCGGAGGCCGCAATGGCCACGGCCGTCAGCTCATCGCCCGGGGCGCTCAGGGGTGAGGCGCTCCAGGCCAAACCGGTGAAGTCCGCGGCCAGCCCATTGCTCCCCACCGCCATGGCCGCGCCGGGCCCCGTGGCCTTCACCGCGTTCAGGGCCTTGTCCGGTGCAGCGGACAGCGCAGGCATGGGCACGGTGCGCCAATGCTGCCCGCCGTCCGTGGTGTGCCTTGCGGTCTGCGCATCGCCCACCACGTAGCCGTCCAGGCCGCCCCCGGCAAAGTCCACCGCGTTCAGCTTGGGCGTGAAGACGTCCGGCACCGGCATGCGCACCGTGCCCGCCACCTGCTGCACCAGGCTTCCGTCGCCCACGGCCACCACCGTGGGGCCGGTGGCGGCCAACGCCCGGATGCCGCCGCAGTTGGCCGGTGGCAGCGCCGCCAGGGGCACGGTGCCTATCTGCGGGCTGTACAGCAGCAGCCCGGCATCACCGCCCAGGGTGAGCTTGCTGCCGTCAAAGGCCGCCGCATGCAGGTCCGCCACCACCGGAACCGCCAGTGCCGTGGTGCTGCCGGGGCTTCCCGTGGCAAAGCTGAAGGCCGTGCCGCCATCGCCCGCCGCCACGGCGGTGCCGCCGGAGGCCACCGCCACCGCCCGCAGGGTGGCGGTGCGCCCCGTGGGGGTGCTGCGCCAGCCGCCGGGCGTGCGGTGGTAGATGAGGCCCTGGTCGCCCACGGCCACCTCTCCGCCCTTGTCCATGGCCCGCAAGGGCAGGGGGCGGATGCGGTCGCTGCGGTCCCCCCACGCATAGGTGGTGCCGCTGGCCGTGGCGCCGAAGAGCTCCCCGCCGGGGCCGGCGCTCCACAGCCCGCCCGGCGCTGCCTGCAGGGCTGCGGGGGCCTGCGCCGGGCCGGTGCCGGTAACGGTGAGCGCAACCTCCGCAAAGGTGCCGCCGGTGCCCAGCGTCACCCGCCGTATGCTGCCGTCGGCAGCGTTGTATACGTCCACTTTCGCAGCCAATACGGGGGACAGCACCGTGGCCTGGCCAATGCTGCCGCCCTGCTGCTGGAAGAGCGTGCCGCCCCCGAAGTTCCACCGCACGTGGCCACGTACCCCGTTGGCCTTCAGCGCCACGGCGGGAACGATGGCCCCGGGCAATACCTGCGCCGCCAACGCCTTAACACGGGCCGGTGTTCCGTTCAGCTGGTAGGCCGCGGTCCAACTGGCCTGCTGGCCAAGCCCCAGCTGCACCGTGGCCAGCACTTTGCCATTGGCGGTACCGGCGATGGCATACAGGTTGGTCCCGCTGCGCTGCGCCCATACGGCCGTGAGGTCCAGGCTCTCCGGCACCCCGCCCATGGGGATGATGCCCGCATGCGGGTCTGTACCCGCAACCAGCAGCACGCGTACCACGGTGCCGGCCTTGCCCACGGCCACCAGGCCCAAGGTAGTGGCAGTGCGCTCAGCCTCGGCCAGGGCGGCCAGGTCAAATTCAGGCAGGCCGATGGGCACCCAGCTTTGGCCACCGTCCACCGTGTGGCGCAGCACCCCGATGCCCGTGCTGTCCATGATGGCCACCCCGTTCTGTGCATCGAGGAAGGCGATGGCGAGGAACTTGTCGGCCGTGCCCGTGGGCAGCATGCGCCAATCATCCGCCGCCGGGGCGTTGTTCTCTATCAGTACGCCCCTGCTGCCGCCCGCCCGCACCGTGGTAGTGGCACCATTGGGGAAGCTGGCCGTGCAGGTCAGGTCCGCATCCAGCGAACCAAACGCACCCGTGGCCGACCAGGGGCCGCCCTGCGGGGCGCTGAGCACCGCCCCGTTGGCATAGCCCTCAAAGGCGCTGGCCGTGGCCTGGTAGCTGGTGCCGTCATGCCCCGCCCCGCTGAAGGCCGGGCCGCCGGCCACGGCGGTCCCCGCGCCGAACGCGGTGCCCTGGTTCCCGGTGAAGCTGCTGTAGTTGTTGCCCAATACCACGCCCTGCTGGTCCGTGGCGAACATCACTGCGGAAAGGTCCTTCCCCTCGCCCAGCAGGCTATTGGTCAATAGGTCCCAGCTGGAGCCACCGTCCAGCGTGCGCACCAGGCTGCCGTGCCCGCCCGTGGCAAAGCCCACGGTGGATGTTGGGAAATGCACGTCCGTGAGGTCCTCGCCCAGCAGGCCGGTAAGGCGCTGCCAACTCTTGCCGCCATCGGCGGTGCGGTAGGCATAGCCCCGGGCGCTGGCCGTGCCCATGTCCTTCCAGCCGGTGAGGTAGCCCGCGCCGCCCGTGCCGAACCAGCTGCCGGTGATGCGCAGCTGGTCCGGCAGGCCGGTGGTCAAGGCGGTCTCCCACAGGTCCATGTTGTCCTGGTCCGGCATGGCCGTACGCGTGGGCTGGCCCAGGCTGTTGTACAGGTGGTCGCTGGCCAGGCGGTGTTCGGTGAACACGGTGCGGGTGCCGTTGGCGCGGTCCGCAACAATGGCCAATTCCAGCGCGTCCGTGGGCGCGGTGATGGGCAACGGCTCCACCCCGGCGGGGGGCACGGTGCGCACCAGGTTGCCCGCCTGGTCGTAGTAGTACAGCGTATAGTGGTGCTCGGAGTTGACGAAGTTCATCGTCAAGGATTCCAACGCCGTCATGCAGGTGCTGTTGTAGCGGGCGGTGATGTCCGCCGTCAGGCTATCGGTGAAGTGCTCGTACAGCCGCTGCACCTCGATGTCCGCGGCTACCTCCAAAGCGGTGCAACAGGGGCAGGGGTCCGGCACGGGCATGGGTATGGTGGGCGGAATGTTGGGCAGGGGCAGCGGCGGGCAGGGCTCCGGCGGCGGCTCACAGAAACGGAATATGCTGGGCACGCCCTTCTGCCCGGTGAAGGGCACCAGGCTGGGCGGCGAGAGGCTGAGCGCCTGCGCCAATACCTGCTCCGCATAGGCCAGGTAAGCGTCCACACAATAGCAGAGCCCGGCACTGGTGAAGTAAGCCTCGTCTGCCCAGTCGAAATCAAGCTCCGGGCTCACTTGGTTCAACAGCGGCTTAAGGGCGATAAGGCCGTTGTAGTACCGGGCATAGCTGTCCGCGCAGGGGTCGGTAGTACCCACGCTGTTGCAGAAATCCACCAGTTCCAAGGGGGCTGGCGGGGCGGGTCCATTCACCGGATGCCAGTTCACGTATTGGGCCAAGTAGGCCAGATAGTCGGGCAGGCAATCACAGAGCCCGCGTTCTTCCATTTCCTCGCACCCCTTCCATTCAAATGTCAACGGGTAGGGGTAATTGGCATAGTATTCGGAACTTGGGTAGTACTCCAGGATGGTCACCTTCAGGCTGTCCGTGAGCACACAGCAGTCCGGCCCTTCGGGTTGCTGCGCACAAAAGGTCTGGATGGTCATGGGTGCTGGCGGCATCGTCATGCCGGGGCTCCAATCCACATAGATGCCGATATAGACTATATAGGCCTCCACGCAGTCGCACAGGCCCTCGCTTTCAAAGTATCCCTGATCATCCAATTGGCCGATGGGCAGGTAGTGACCGGTGGTATCCACATACAAACAAGGTTCATTGTACTTCCCCATCAATTCCCGCCACTCTTCATGGCTTTTCCTGCAGTCCCTCTTGCAGAAGTCGGCGATGTGCATCGGCAACGGTGGCTTGGGCTGGCCTTCTTCCCATGCAGTGTATACCTGGAGGTAGCGCAGGTAGGTTTCCACGCATTCGCACCAGCCCTGGTCAAGGAATTCCTCGAAAGGCACCGGGTACAAGGCATAATTGGACATGATAGCGAAGGGACTGTTCTTATAGTCAAGCAGGGCTTGTTCCCACAGTGCGTAGAGGCGCTGGCATTCCTGCTCGTCGGCCATCATGGCCTTCTGGAGGGGTGCCGGGCATTCCTTGAGGCGGGGCAGTGCGCCGGGGCACTTCTGGGTATTGTTCACCAACTGGAGCAGGTAGCGGGCCAGTACGGCTTGACCGCTGTCGTTGCAGCATAAGTTGCTCGCCCGGAATTCTTCCAGGCTTACCAAGGGGGCGTATTTTTTATATTCCGGGCAGCGCGCCGTGCTGTCCTGGTTCTGCGCCTCGAACTGCTTGTAGGCGGGCAGATAGGTGCCCGTGTACAGCAATGCGCAGGCATCGGTGGGCGTGCTGTCGCCGCTCAAGGCAAGGTAGTCTTCCAACCCAAGTGGCGGATCTTCCAAGGGGGGCATCTCCACCAGGTTGGCGATGTAGTCCTTCACCTTGTCCGCCAGCAGCAGCTCGCGGAAGATGGTGTCCGCCATTTGTTCCACCGCGGGTTTCCCCTGCGCCGCCGCCCGGGTGTTGTAGTCCTCCACGGCCGACACGTAGCGTTTGTATTCCTCGTCCACGTTCACGGTGTTGCCCTTCTCGGCCACGAAGGCCGCGCTCTTGTGCAGCAGGATGGAGCGGTCTATCTCCGGCCTGAAGTTGCGGATGTAGCGCAGGTAAGCCCCTACGGCATGCTGCATGCCCAGCTTGCGGTAGGCCGGATAGTCCATGGCCGCCACGAAACCGCTGTCGGCTGCGGCAAGGCCCAGTCGCTGGTCCAGGCTGTCCACCGCTTGGCTGTATTCCAGGTAACCGGCCCACAAGGTGTCCGCATGCACCATGCCCAAGGCCCGCAGGGTGCTGTCCGGAAGGTTAGCCCAAACACGGAGGCCTTGGGGCTCCTCCGGGTCCTCCGGGTCGCCCCCTGGCAAGGTGTCGGGCAATTCGGGGCACGGCTCGCAGGGGTAGAGGTCCAGGCAGGTTTCCACCGTCAACTGGCCCACTTGTGTCCCGTCGCCGGCCAACAGCGGAATCTTGACATCATGCCAGGCTCCGTCGCCTTCCGGGGTACCGCTCAACACGGCCTCGCCCAAGGAAAAGAAGGGAACCGGGTTGCCTGGGTAATCGAAGGTAAGCTGCAGGCACCCCGCAACCGAAATCCCTCCACCCTCAGCCGTGGCATGCAGGGCTTCCCAATCCGCGTTGCAATCCGGGCATATCGCCAACGCCAGGGAAGTGGTCATATACGTGCTCTCCCACAAGCTGGTGCCTGCATATTGGCCTTGATACGCCGGCACCCAGTCGTTCAGCACGGAAACCAGGTCCGTGAGCAAAGTATACTGCCCCCCTTGGCAACTGAGCGGTGGTGGCAGCTCGCAACTACCGAACGGCAGGGGTTGCGGGGGGCCGTTGCACTGGAACCAGGCCTTGCCCTGCAGGCGGCACAGCAGGCCGTTGGGGCCGTACACGTCCACGATGAAGCGGTTGGCGTTGTCGCTGGTGATGTTCTGGAAGAAAACGGCCTGCGCCAAACATTGTCCCAAGGTGAGGTTGGGCGGGGTGGCATCGGCCACGGAAAGGTTGTCCAGTATGTACTGGCAGTTCCCGCCGGTGTTTGCGTCAATGAGCAGCAAGCGCGGGTTCGCCGGGTTGGAGAGGTCGTACTTCCAGCCCAGCTGCATGTTCGGCCCGAAGCGGCTGGTGATGGCCGCCCCCAGGGTGGATTGCACCAGGGGATCGCCCGCCGATCCGGGCGGCACGTGCACGGAGTTCAGGCCAACGCTGCCATCGAGATGCCCCAGCACGGCCATCAGGCTCATCAGGTCCTGGAACTGGAGGGCCAGCTCGTTGGGGGTGCAGGTGGGCGGGAAGTTGCAGGGGGCCAGCGCATGGCACATGCCCGTGCCCTGCAGCCAGGTCACATCGGCCCCTCCGTTCTGCGTGGACAAATAGACACCGAGCGAGAAATCACCCTGCGCCGCACCAGCCTCAATGCGTACGGCGAACACGATCGCCTGCCAATCGATGCCCGCCGGTCCGGTCAGGGTGATCACGCAGTCGGGTGTACCGTCCGTGTAGTGAACGGTCATGGTGAGCACATTGCCCTGTGTGCCGAAGATGGCCTGGGCCGCCGGGGCTGCCACTCCGGGTTCCAGATCGTTCAGCGCTATATAAATGCCCTGCCAGGCGCTCTGGTCCTCAAGGTTATACGTTCCGTTGGGCTCGAACGGCGTACTGGTGAACAACTGCTGGAACAAGGACAACCAAGCGGTGCCCACCGGGCACTGGCCAGTGGTGAGATACGTTTCGTAGGCGGCATCCATGGTCGATGCCGGGCCGCCGATCAGGTCGGGATCAGGCACCCGGCGCACCCTGTTCGTATAATGGGCATAACTCTCGTTGTAGCAGGGCTGGCAGAACAAATTGCCCGGCTGGGCATAATAATCGGACCAGTACTGGTTCACATAGTCAGACCAGGATTGCGAACTGGTCCACGGGTTCCATGAACCGTATGAAATCGGGGTGTGCATGCGGCTCCACCAAGAGCTTGTGCTGCTTTCCCCGATGCACACGTTCATGCCGGGGCAGTCGCAATTCCTCACGAAATCGTCGGCCCTTTGCTTTTGCAACCGGTACTTCTCGCTGGTGTAGAGGCCCTGCAGGGTGGTCCACCAGGCATCCTTCACCACGGCTGGGTCGGAGATCGCCGGGATGGTGGTGCAACCCGGGCCGAAGGTGCCGTTGCAGTGTGCCAGGGACACCGCCATCTCCATCATGGAATAGGGGTTGCCGTTCACCGTAACGTAATGCTGCACACGGTCAACCAAGGCGTCGGCATAGCCATCTCCGGCCATGATGAACGGGTCATCCATGTACTGGAACTGGCCGTTCCCTGCGAGCAACCCATTTGCAACCGCGGCTGCGTGGGTTTCCGTTGTCAGCAGGCGCGCATCAAATCCATCGCTGCTGGAGAACCGGTCGTTGGGGTCCTGCTGTACCCCGTAGGCCTTGCAGTCCCGGTAGTAGCAGTATTCGGGGTGGAAGCGCACCAGGGAACGCTCCCAGCCGTCGCGCCAATTGTGGATGAAGTCATTGAGGTGGAGCAGGTCCTCCGGCCAGGTGTACAGCTCACCGTCCACTTCGAATACATCGTTCAATGGGTTCTGCACTTCTGGATGATAATTACCAAGGTCATCCAAGGCCACGGGGATCATGGTCCGGATGCCGGACAGGTCCCGGTATCCAGCCTCCCAACCGGCTGCTCCCTCCATCAGGGGCTGTCTCCAAAGTTCCACAGCCTGATCAATGCTGCGCCATGCCTCCCCGGTTGGGTTGCTGCTGAAGTTCCTGCGCAGGACACCGGTGGCCGGATCGTCATGGAACACCGAAAGAAAGTCCGGGGCAACGTATTGCATTTCACTGCCCACCAACACCTGCCCGGTCTTTCCGTACTGCCCGTTCCAGGAGACGTCCGCCAGCATGGTCTTGTACGCGGCCTGGCACCAGCTGTCCGGCTTGCACAGGTCGTCGCACTGCTGCAGCAGGATGGCATATTGGTCGGCTGTTCCGTGCAGATCTTGGATGAAGTGCTCCAGGCTGCCGATGGCGGCGTAGCAGGCATCGCAATCCACGTCGCATCCACTGTAGTCGATCGCCGCATAGACCTGATCGTGGAAAAACGCAGAGTCCCTCGCACAGGTGTTGTTTGCCGGCAGCAACAGGTCGGCCACGTACTGCTCCCGGGCCGGGGCGTGTACCCTCAACCGCTTGGTCAGGGTGTATTCGCCTTCGCTCAGGGGTCGGGTCTCTGTCCAGGTGTTCACCGCCGGGTCCTGCACCGTGCAGTCGGTCAGGAAGTTCACCGCGCCATCCTGCCCGATCTGCAACGAGCCGACAATGGCCTCATGGCTGAATACCTCCACGCCGCAGTCATCGGCCAGCGTGATCGAAAGGTCATACACGCACTGCGCGCAGTAATTGTTCCAGCAATTGTCCGACAGGAACAGCGGGACCAGCCGGTAGTCAAAGGTGTATTCATCCGTGCAAGGCACCACGAACTGTTTCCTGAACACCAGTGAGGGCCCGTCCTCGTGCAGTTGTAGGTCAGGTGTGGTGCTGGGCACGCCGCCGAAGAGGTCCTCGGTAAGTTCAACGCCACCAACGCCCACCGGGTCCATGCCATCGGGGCTGTCGCAGGCCAGGGCCGTGGCCACCGTCCGCCCGGCCATGTCCAAGTAGGTTACCGTGGCCTGGTCATTGGGGTCAATGGTCACATTCTTCCGGTAATGCTGCCAATGGCCGGCCTCCGGGCCGAACAGGCGGTCCAGTTCGATCTGCCCCGGGGTGCCGTAGAAGTTGCGCGTGTCGTGCATGCCGGGCTGGAACTCCGGGCCCACACCGCCCTGTGCCCTTACCCTGCCGGTGTTGTCGCGGGTATATTCCGTGTGGCTGTACGGCTTGCCCTCGGCACGGGGAATGAAGGAGGGGGCCGGTTCCAGCACAGGCCCGGCCTCAGTGGCATAGGCCCCGGAATAATAGTATTGTGCCCCGCTGGCAGAATCCAACGGCGGGGCGCTCAGCATGCATCCGCCCAGCAGGTCGGCCCAGGTCAAGGCCTCCGCGCCGGTCAGGCTGTCCTCCTGGTTGAAGTTGGGCCTGTACTCGATCGGCCCCCAACCTTCCTGCATGATCTCCACGCAGCCGTCATTCATCACCGGCACGGGCATGATCTGGAGGGCCGCACGGCCCGTGGCATCATAGACGGTTTCGCCCACGATGGGGGCACCCAGGGTGTTGCCCCGAGTCACCACCTGGCGGGCCCGTGAAGTACCGTCCGCGTAGGTCACCACCTCCTTGTGCCTGCCATCCTCCGCAAAGCTGCTGGAAGCCTGCCAGTTCTTCCGCTTATGGTGTCCCGGCACCTGCTTAGCGAATTGTGCGTTCAGCCCAAGGGCTGTCTGTACATTGCCCTGTGCAGGGACAGCGGTCCACGCGCCATGTACCCATGCGGAAGGATCATAAGGACTGTGGGCTGAGCCCCGTACCCGCCATACGATCCACCCGCGATCGTAGAGCAGCGGTATGCGGTAGAAATTCTTGTTCCCTGGCACTGTGACGCGCGTAGCGTCCCGCTCAAGGTCATAGCTGATCTGGATTGGGGCCAACTGGCCCACCGGCACCCCGTTCTGGGCCTTGTAGTCATCCACCCAGGTCCATTCCACGTCGTAGGCCTCCATACCGTCGATCAAGCCCCAGGTCAAGAGCAGTTCCTGGGCGGCCGCGAGCGTATTGGCTCCCTGGCAATCCCGCCATTGGGCCTGCAGTTCGTCCGGAGGTGTGTTCAGGTCCACGATGGCCTGTTGCGCCAGGCTGATGCTGAATTCGGCCAGCAGCCCCTTGGGCAAGGCACCTGCCGCCTGCCAGCCGCTGCCGGTGTCCACCTCCACGGCGGCCAGGTTTACGAGCAGCGCATGGGCGCCGGTAAAGGCCAGCATCGCTTCGTTCACCGTGGCCAGGGCACTGTCCAACCCGGCAGGATATAGGTCGGCCCCGCGCATGCCCACCCATAGTTCCACCACCATCAGCGTATCCGAATCCAGGCTTTTCAGGTAGTTCCCATGGTCGGGGTTCTTGGTGGCGGTGATGTGCAGGGTTACATGCACGTCCATGGGCACGGTGCTGCTGTCCTGGGCATACGGGTTGTTGCTCAACCGCACCAGGTCGCTTATGCCGTAGGATACCGTTCCCCGGACCGGCGGGGCCCATTGCACCTGCAGGGTGTCCCCGGTGGCCACGGGCAGGCTGTCCTTGGGCCATACGCGTTCCCAGGCAGGCAATACCACCTGGGCCATGGCCTTCGGGCACACCCCCACGCCCATGGCAGCCACCATGACCGCGATCCGCACCCGGCGATATGGACGGAACCGCCTCATGGAACACGGGTGTCAAATACGGTATAGTCCCTCCACGCGCCCAAACCCACCGCACGCCCATCGCGCCAGCCCACCACGGTGGCGGGGTCGGCGTTCACCGTTCCGGCCTTGATCGCCACCGGCCGGTCCATGGCGATCACAATCCGGGGTTTCACCATGGCCGATAGCGGGTTCGAGGGGTCCAGGGCCACCGGCCGGCCGGTCAGCAGTTCCATGCGGCGCAGCCAGCCTGCGGCATCAAAGGCCATTTCCATTGATTCGTATGCGGCCCCCGGCCTGAAGGTCAGCCGGAAATGCGTGCCGTCGGCCTGTTCACTGCGCATGATCGCCACGGCCTGGCGCATCACCGTGTCCTGCACGGCGGACCGGCCCGGAACGATCGCGGGGTCGGGCTTGTCCAAGTAGATCATGCGCTGCGCCGGGTCGATGAGCACCTTCATTTCCTTGTCCTGCACGGTGGTGAAGCCCAAGTGTTCCGCCTTGTAGCGGTCCCCCATGCGCCAGACGGTGGAATTCCCCGTGCTCCCCGGCACCGCATCGCCGCTGTTCGTGTAGGCACTTATACTGGTGGTGAGCTTCATCATCGTCAGCGCCGTGTACTGGCGGTCGCTCCGCTGAAGGAACTCCTTCAGCCCGGCCATGGTGGCGCCATGCCATTGCTGCCCCCGGGCAGGCCCGGCCATGCCCGCAAGGAGCACGCACGACAATACGATATGGCGGGCCGCGTTCATGGCACTTCCAGGTGGGGGGCGTTCTGCCGGGTTTCCTTCAGGGTCTTGATGCCGCGCTCCGTCTCCTTCTTCACCCGCACCAGGTTGCCTTCGTTGTCATACTCATAGAACGTGGCGAAATTCCGCTCGTCCAGTTCCGCCACAAAGCGCAGGTTCTCCGGGTCGTACACGTAGCATTTCATGCTGCCGTCGGCCGGGAAGATGCGGATGTCATCAAAGTAAACAGGGCTACCGCTGGTACCGAACTGGACTTGGAACTTGGCCGCTCCGGGCGCCATGGTGAACGGCTTCTCTATCCGCTGCCAACCGTCGATGATCGGTCCTGATGGAGTGGCCAGCTCGGTGGCAATGACCTGACCTGCCGCATCCAAACTGTTCAACGATAACTGGGGGCTTGTATAGGTTGTAGCCGAATTGGGGGCGTTTTCCTCCTTTGCCCAGGCATTGACGATGTACTGCCCGGTACTTGTGGGTGCAAAGCCGGAGAGGCAGCCATCGCATTCGCTTTCACTCGCCATGCAAGGGGATTCAGGTTGAACACGGGTATAAATTGGAATTAAGGCTGCTCCTGATGAAGCATACCCTAAGGTTAGATCAATGACAACATATAGTTCCGAATTATCTATTGAGCTCGGAATATCGATCACAGCCTCACGGTATTCATATCCATTGATCAGGTAACTTGTATTGCCAAACTGAACCTGATCCCACGCTGAGTACGCGGGTGGTGGTGGATCATAGTTGTTATCGATGTCAGTATGCTTGATGAAACATAAATCATCGTCCCCAATAGGGCATGGATGATTTTGAGCCACGATATCGTCATACACATGTGCAGCTGGCACGAATTCACCTTGAATAATAGTTCCTGGTACCAAAAATACAATTTCCCCATCAGAGAACTCCGGGCACAGACCCATATGGAAGATAATGGGGCAATGCCTTGTATATGAGCTGTCAACTGGCTGAATCCTGTATGCGACCGAGTGATGGATCTCCACCGCATTCTGGCAGTTGGTGCCCGTCGGTGTGATAAAGGCAACTTCTGGCAGGTTATCATACCAATTCCCTTGAGCGATCAACCGGATCGGGCCAACGGCCATAAGCATGGCACACGACAATAAAAAGCAGGAGCCTTTCATGGTTCAAACCAATTGAGTTCCGTTCTGCAACCCTCGCCGTCCACAACCCTTAATAGGGCTGGCAAGGAGACTGGATCACTGGAGATCCAAAGCAGCTCCACCGTATTAAAATCGACCTGGTGGTATTGAATGGCGCTCCCTCCACCACCCGGGGTTTCGATGGTGAAGCCATAGGGAGGCTGTCCGCCGCTTGCCTCAACAAGAATATGCCCGATGCCGGCACCGGCAAATGCCGCCTCCAGCCGCAACTGGCAATCCGTTGATGGGCAGGCGATCAGGTCGGCAGTGACCGCAGCTTGATTTCCGGTGATCACCTTGAGTGCATTTCGCCCCGTATGGGCTATGCCGGGCTGAATGGTACTGGAGCCTGTATACTTCCATGGCGATGCACAATCACTTCCCGGCACCCCATCTTCAAAATTGGCCGTCATTATTTCGGCATGCCGGGCGTTCTTTGCGATGGCCGTGGCCATGGTGCCGCCATAGCCGAAGAGTGCCGAGGAGAAGAGGCCCAGCGCATCCTTGTTCTCCAGTTCCTGCCCTCTTCCGTTGTAGTCGGTCACTTCCCGGGCCGTGGTCCAGCCGGCCTGGTCCTTGGCCCATTGGCCATTGAGCACTTGGTAGAATGGCGAGAACGTGGTGTAAATGCCGTCCCGCCGGATGTTGGCGTTGTTGTCGTAGTGGGTGCGGGTCCGGTCGGTGAGCCACACCCGGTCCTTCCAGGGGCGCCACAGCCCCGTGCGGTTCAGCAACCAATCATTGGGCACGGGTTTGCCGGGGTCCAGGCAGCCGCACTCGGCCCTCCACGTGCCCTTGAACTCATAGGCTTTGGCATCCAACAGGTTCGCATAGAGATTACCGCCCATGCCCACGAGCGGATCGCTCTGTAAGGTGAGCGTCATCATGTTCACCGCCTGCATGTTCCGCCTGCCGGAGCGGATCACCTTTACCGGCCATGTTCCGGTCACGGGATCGCCGACCTGATCGACCAGCTCCACGGTATTGTCACCGACCGCGTTCACCCACGCTTTATTGAACCCGGTATTGGTGGCCAAGGAGAGCACGTCCCCCGGAAAGAACAGTTGCTTCGCATTGGGCACGGTGGCAACGCCTGCGGCATTGAGGGCAAGGGTGGTGTGGACCCCGATGTTCCGGAAGGCGGGCCCCATGCCTTCGTAATGCCAGTAGGCCGGGAAGTTGAAACTGTATATGGGGTCCTCGAACGCATTGGTCAAGCGGGTGAGCAGCACGGAACCGGTCAGGGCATCGTAGGCCAGGTTCTCGGTGGTCACGCTGGAACCATTGTCGATCTGCGTGACGCCGGTAAGCAGGCCGAAGCGGTGCACCTTCTTCACCAATACACCGGACCGGAAGGCAACACTGTTGGTGCTCACGCTGGGGAGAATGATCGGAATGGGAAGAGGCAGGAAGGGAACAGGGAGCATTTCGGTATTGAGGTTCATGCCCATCGAACCTGAAACGCTCATGAACTCCCGGGTATCGGCCAGGAACTCATACTGCCTGCCGATCTCCGCCCTGCCGATATTGCCCTGCGGGTCGATCACCGTGGCCGCATTGCTGAGCCTGTGCGGGTCATCGGCCCGGCGGGCGTAATTATAGATGGTTTCGGAAACGGCTTCATTGCTTCCCTCGGGAAGTACCTTCACGGACTTGGGTTTCCCGTGCATGTCGTTGGTCTCCACCACGAACCCTTGGGTGGTATGCTTATGGTCGATCTTCCGGAAGCCGAGAAGCGACCACAGGTTGGGGTTGTTGTTGCCCGGCGGGGATTCAATACCGGTGCGGTCCACGCGCGTCGGGAAATCCTTTGCCGTGTAGAATTCATGCACAACCGTGCCCGTGCCTTGGGAGGCCTGTGCCGTAGGGCCAGGATAAATATCCCTGACTATCACCTTGGAATAGCCCACTACCGGGCTTGGAAAGAAGGATTCACCAAAAGGGGTTTCCTGGTAGAAGCGTTCATCGGGTGTTAACGGATTCGCAGGTTTGCTACCATACACCGGTTGTCTCCACGGGTTCTCGTCCGCCCCGACCATTGGTTCGTAAGCAGCCACACCGTAGGATCCCTGGGCATCGCCGTATGAAAATTCCTGTCCGTAGGTAAAGGCTTTTTCACTTTCCCCGCCCATTTCATTCCAATTATCCTTGATCTTCAGGCGCTTCACCCGGTATCCCCCTCCCTTCTTGATCCCATCGGGCTCGTAGAGCCTGATCCAGCTAAGTTCTGGGTAGGCGGTGGTGCATACCCCGGCACGGCCTGCCAATTCATTGTTGGGCCCTTGAAAAAAGTTCCCTACTTGCGTTAAAAAGCCGCTCAAGGAGGTTACCATGGCATTGAACATAGCAATGACATCATTGTCCTCGCTATTCATTTCCGGCCCTCCGGGATGGGTGAGCTTGGGATAATTCAACCGCATATATTCCAAAGCAGCCCGAAAGATCGGGTTCACTTGCACGTTTGCCCCTTCGTCAATGGCTATCGGTATCAGATCTACGCTTGCGGTTGTTCCGGAAATTGTGAAACTGGCAGGATCCACCTGTGCATAGCCGGAGACGTAGTCATTTGCATTGGTTGCAAGCCGCACCTTGCTCCGGAAATAGAGGTACTTGATCAGGGGCTTGCCCGGCTGCGCAGTGCCAAAGAGTGCATCCCGCGCCTGCGCCAAGGTCATGGCATGACATTCCTGGGGTAGGGGAAAGCTCAGGCGGTTTTGACCGCGAAGTCCAAGGGAGGAAATGTAATTGGGACTTTGGTTATCGCATCCAGTTATCCCATTCAAAACGATCATGCGCATGGCCGCCTTGTCCTGGACGTACGCATAGTCATCCGCTTCGTATTCCGCAGTGATCACGGAACCTGAAGGGGTTTGGATCTGCTCCAGGTTCCAGGAACGGGCATATTCGTCGGCCATGGGCACCTGCTCACCGTTCACCTCCACAAAGCCCTGCTCGGAATAGGGGAACTGATCATTGCCGATTCCCGTGTTCGGCTTGTAATTACCCCACCGGTCTTGGGCCGTGCGGTCATAGGCCGGGGTTTGTCCATAAGTGAACAGGTAAGGCGTGGTGACCCCGCGTTGTGAGCTTCCGTAGGTGAACCAAACCCGCTTCAGGGTAAGCTTGCCTCCACCGGAGCTGTTCGGCGTACCTGTACAGAGGGTATAGCCATATTGGAAATGAACCCGCTTCAACAAGTGGATTTGTCCGCCCGGGTTCTTCACGTAAAGCGAAATACTGTCCAACCGTTCAAGCTGGGCATTGGCGGTTGTCCCATTTTCCTGCACCCCTTTTCCATCCAAGCGAGGGGATGTATGAAACTGAGCGCGATAGTTCCTGGTTTCGATCACGTCCAAATATTTGACCTCTTTAGTTCCATATACATAGGTTGCTTTATTGTCGTCGGAGGTCCCGAGCACTCCAGGACAGAACAAGGCCTTGTTCTGAGAGGTTCCGGTTGCAGGCGTTCTCCATGGGAAATTGTCGTGGGCCGCCTGGTAGGTGAATTTTGTATAATTGCCCAAGTCCCCCGGTGAAGGCCCTCTCACACCATCGATATCGGAATAATCCGGGGATAATACGGCTGATAGCAAGAAGGCATAAGCATAGGGTGGCGTGCTGGACTTAGAGTAAAAATGGTCCTTCCCCTTGTTATTTGACACCGAATTCTCTTGGGGTGAATAGTTAACCAAGCCATCGCTTCCGGCAGAGAATGCGCCAACGCTGAATTCCACCTCATGGTGCTCCCGATTATAGACAGGCACGCCATATACATAACGTCCCCCATCTTTTCCGGCGATCGTGACCTCACTGATGTGATGGTCCGGAACAACAAGCCCTGGATGCGTTGGTGGCAGGTCCAGTCCGAGGTCAATCGCTTCTTTGTGCGTCAAATAACTGAAGTTCTGCGCCCGGGGTTCGCGCTTCTGCCTGTAGTTGGTCGTCGGAATGCTTGTGCTGGTGCTTCCCCCTTGCGTAAGCCAGGAACCCAAGTTATGGTCGTACCCCCCTGAAGAGGGCAGGGTGAATCGCACGGCCCTATCTCTTTGCATGGCATTCCAAACGGTGGAATCCTGTTCCACGGTAGCTTCGGATGCCTCCCTGAAGAACACCGGCTCCAATACCGGTTCGTTGGCCTGTGACCGGAACCTGAGGCGTTGCCCTGCCTGATTGCCGGACACCCAATCCCCGGAGGTGCTGCTGGACAAATTGACCTTCACATCCATGCCAAAGTGCGCCCCGGCACCCGCCGCGAGCTCCACCCCGGCCGAACCATCAGCACCGGAGGAGACGTTGTATGGATCAAAAACGTGCCCTACTTCGGAACGAAAAGCACGGTAGCTGCCACTTACCCCTTGACCGCTCACGGAAAACACATCCTCCGTAAGTGCCGCAATACCCAAGGCAGCCCGATCAGCACTGTATGGTCCGTCTTTCTCCCTATTAAAATCCAACATGGCGGAGGGCTTATTGGCGCCGGATTGCAGGTTGAGGTATCCGTATGCCGGCCTGGATACCGTATTCGTGCGCAACTGCTGCATGCTGAAGAAGGCCCCACTGGAGAGGTGCGGGTTGACTCCGAAAAAATCCACACCGGCCGTTGCACGCAGGGAGATGGAAATGTTCTCCATCGGCAATGTGACCTGAGGCGTATAGGTGGGGGACCCCAGGTTGAACGAATGACCGATCGACTTGGACGACTTGGTTATTTCGCCCTTCTTTGTTGTGAGCGTTGCACCGAACGAGGCGTCCGTGAGCCCTTGGGTGGAGTTCAGAGAAAGCCCAAAGTTCAACCCTGCCTTGTGGCGGAACTCCGCTTGGTTCATTGAAACGTCAAATCCTATGGAAGGACTCACCGTGAGCCCCCGGTCTGAAGAGGAGCTGAGGCCGATTCCACAGGTCATTCCCGGCTTATTGGCCTCGGTTGACCGCAATGAAAGCGAGACATCCGTGGAGAACGCAGGACCATTGTAATTGTTGAAGCTTGGTGCAGCGTTTAAAGAGGTTCCGATGCCGAACACTTCAAGGCCGACGCCCAGGTTGAGGCCCACGGTCCTGTTCGGCCTCAATCCCATTTCCCGGGTGACCAGGTCCCCGTTGAAATCATCCGGCAACCCGCGCAGGTTACGCTCCACCACGCCGGGGTTCAAGTTCCAGCCCAGGCCCACCCATGAGGCTTCCTGGTCCATGCCTATCCCGGCATTGTAAAAAAGGTTCACCGGGTAGCCCTCCACGTCCAACAACGGAATGTTGTACGAAAAATCGCCGGTGAACAAGTTTACCATGTCATTGACACCTGCGGGCTGGAAGCCCTGCACTTCAGGTTGCGAAGGGCCTGAACTCAACGCATAAGCCGCCGTGGGTAGGATGGCCTCCCCAAGCATCAGCACGGCAAAGAAGGCGGCAATGATGCGTTTGGTGCGGCTCATGAGCGGATGGTGGTGAGGGAGTCCGGTGCTACTTCCAGAAATGAGCGAATGCCGCCCTGGGGAAAGATCAGCTTCACGTCCCCGCCCAGCCTGCCCAGGGTGTCACGGAGCAGCAATTGCCGGTCCGCACCATCCTGCTTTCTATCAAACGCCAGAAGAGCGGTCCGGTAGGGCAACATGGAAGGGAGTGCCTCTGCATGAAAGAAGGTGCATGCGAGGGTGTCCTTTCCCACTATCTCAAACAATCTGCGGGCAAGATCGTCCGTGAGCACGAGGTGTAGCGAATCCGGAGCATTCTGGGCATTGGTCACCTTGAGCACGAACTGGTCGCCATACTTGAGCTGCGCAACCCGTTCCTTGTATGCGGCATCTTCAAACGCGGCCTCCGCATTTTCCATGCATGCCGCGCATGCCGCCGGCCTGTATGTCGCTTCAATGACAACCGCATTCCGCTCCGCTTTCGACTTCAATTGCCCACTGTTCCCGGCCAACCATTTGCCCAATTCCCGGCAATCCTTCAAGGGCTTTGGTCCTGGTTTGAACCAAGCTAAAAGTTGCGGAAAAACCGAAGGTTTACCGGAACCGCCCACACCGTCTGCTGCCGTGTCCGGGGAGCACCCGGTGACCACCAAACCGGCCACCAAGGCCATGGCAACCCCGATGAAAGTCCGGGGTCCGTGCTGATATGAATGGGATAACGTATTAGCGGGCCACATGGAATTTAAGCGTATGCGTCCGGCCTTTTTCGTTCCGGACCAACAGGTCATAATATCCTGGTTTCAAACCATAGGGCTGCAGGTCGAGCATGTAGAGGTTCACCCCAACGCTGCGTACGTCTACAGGACTTGATGCCTTGGCATCATCCAACAACTCTGGGTTGATGCGCCCGGTGGTCCTGCTCCAAATGGAACAATCCATTTGTGTGGATGAGTAAGGCTCGTCATATCGGAAAAAGATCTTGCGGTCCAACGCTTCATAGACCGCACCGGGCTGTTGCCGATCAATGCGGACATATTTGTTCTGAACTGGCTCTTGATGCTTGCGTACACAAAACCCCCAAGGCTCCGACCGGTCAACTACGCGGGTGCCATCCAGCCGCTCCACCTGCCATGCATAGCACTTGCCCCGTTCCAGATCGGCCACGCCTGCGGGGTATTGAATGGTGCGTTCCTGTACATGCGGCAGCATGAACAAGGGCCGTTCAGTAGCCACGGCTTGGCCCGGCTTTTTCCCCTGGGGGAGTGGCACTAATACAAGGCGGATGTCAGCCGGGGCAAGCGATGCCGTGGGCCCTGACAGCATCCAGGTCAATGGCGGGCGGGTTTCATCAATGGTATCGCCATCCCATGGCTGCACCAGATCCAGGAAAAGCAGGTCCTCCACGATGAGCTTGTCGCAGAACTCATCCCCTGATTCAGCTTGTGGGGCATGCAGGCGGATGCAGAAATTATAATCACCACCGGGAAGCCGCTGAAAGCGCTGGGCAGATCTACCGGCAGCCCCCGCGCCATAAGTAAAGGACTGCATGGCCAATTCGTTGGCCATGACCGTGCGCCCCCCCGCCGGCATCTTGAACGGTTCCGTGGCGAAATGAAGAACCTGCTCACCGGAACCGGTAAGCAGGTCGCCTTCCAACGTTACTGCACAAGCGGCCCCCGCATTGAACAGAGTGGCCTGAAGGAACGTACGGGGACTGACCAAGCCACTTTCGATGTTGGCCGCCTGGATGGCTACTTGTGCTGTGGCGGACCTTGGCCAACAACCTGCGATAAGCAAGCCTACCAAGGGAATCCATATGGTGGTATGGAATTTTTTTACCAAATCAAAGTAGTTAAAAGTGTCCAATTGTAACGATTATTCCGATCCGGCCAAATTTCTTTGGGAAAAAAGATGTCGGTCCTTGAAAAATTTTCTCCGCGCAAGCCAACACTGATCCGTTTGCCGACCGTTTGGCGCACCTCCGCAGACCACCCCAACCTGCCGACAGCAGGTGCCTGAACCCCGGCGTTGACCAGCGTGCCCTTGCGTGCCTGGTAGCCTGCATGAAGGCTGAAATTGTCCTCCGGCACCGAACTACTGTCCGCCGGACCGGTCATGCCGGTCCATGACACACGGAAGTTCCAACGTTCCCCCTTTAGTATGGACAGGCTTACGCTGTGGTTCTCCACAGTGCTCCCATTTCCCTCGGAAGTCCTCCATTCATATAGGCCAAGATCCGTGCTGAACAAAGCCACGGTCTTCTTCCACCGCTGCCGGAGGTCGCCTCCCAAACTGTACATCTTGTTTCCACTGGTCCATTGACCACCTTCCGTCAGTCGGGTCCGCACCTTTACAGGCATCACCCCGGCCCGCAGGGTCAATGAACGGGTGGGCCGGTACATGATCATCGCCTGCATCCGCCGAATGTCCATGGCCTGCCGTGGTGCATCACCGGGCACTGCACGATCTTCCAGGACGTAACGGCCCCGCACACGCAACGAGCGCCCCAGTCTTTGGTCCAAGTGCAATTCCGCCGCTCGGGAGCCGTTGCGGACGAACCCCATCCCGAAACTTTGGAAGTAGGGCGAAATGGATCGCAGTTCCGCTTCAACCCGTGTACCCGTGCGCTCAAAATTGGAAGACCAGCCCAGCTTTACGGCCTGGTTCAAACCGGCCTTCACATCAAACAGGTCTCCCACTTGGGTGGCCGGTGCGCCGGTTTCCCCGTTCGCGCCAGTGCCGGTGACCGAGCGGGCCCAAATGACCCGCAGCAGGTGGGTCCGTTTGATGGCATAGCCAAGGTCCAATTCCACCACATGGTTGTGCAGGGTGTAGGAAGGGCCAGGGGGCAAGGATACGCCGAGGGGTACATCATTGCGGCTTCCCGTTAAATAGCCCAGGTGGAAATGCGTTGCCTCCGGACCGCCCAAGCCCACCTTGACAGCGGTGAGCTTTCGCGGGTTCAGGTCGCGCGCATCGGCGAAGAAGAGGCTTTGCTGCAACAGCCGCAGCCTTTCGCGCACCGGGTCCGTGTCCATCCACGAATCATCAAAACTGCGCCCCTTGTCAAAGGACAGATAGATCCCCTTGCGCTCGTATTCAAAGGAAACCCCTTGGAAATTGACCCCATTGATGAGGTATTCGGATGAACTGGGCGAACAAGAGCCAAGCTCCAGGTGCTTGATGCCCTGAACGAATCTCCCAATGATCCCCGGTTCCGCCTTGGTGGCGTTCATGGTGGAGGTGAGCCGCTGCACCCGCATCCGTTGCCCAGTGACCAGTGCATCAAGTTGGTCCAGCCGCTGCTTGGCAAGGGAGAGTTGACCGTGCAGGCTATCCAACTTGGCGGAGCCGGACACCGGATGCTTGATGCAGGGGATACCCGGAGATGTTGCCACCAACGTGTCCGAAGAATCTGCTGGCCTGGATATGGGCAATGGGTCTACCTTGGGGGATGTGGGCACCGATTTGCCTACTTCGGTGATCTGAAGGTGGGCCAGTCGGTCCTGTGCCCCTTTAACCTTACGGTACTGCTGGACACGCAGGTTCTCCAATGAATCGAGACGGGACTGCAGGCTGTGCAAAGCACTCGCATCCCCCCACTTGTCCTTGTCCATTAGGCGGGGTGCATCAAATGCAAAACGCACCGAATTACGTTGCCCCCTGACGGGCAGGTCCGTGCCCAGGTCCAACAGCATTTTCACCGGTACTCCGAAGAGGTCTGCACCCACCTCGCCTTTGGCATACGCATTCCATTGGCTCGTTCCAGCCGCGCTATAAGGCAGGGGACCTTGGATCCCCCCCACCTCAACTTGACCCCTGGTCTTGAACCGATGCCCGGATGGGACCGAATCCGGTAGTTGCGGGAGCTGCAGGTCCAACTTGGGGAAGTTGTGTCCGGCCAATGGTTCCCTCCCAGCAGGTGCTTCTGCAACATGCAGCATGCTGTCAATGCCCTGTCCGGACGCCGGTAGCGCGGCCAAAATTCCCTGCCCCAGCGCCACGGTGGACGGTCCGGACGCGCATGCCGCCAGTAACAAGAAATAGGAATATCGTTGATAAAGGGAATGCATGCCGGGAACGGTCGAAAAGTAGAAAGATCTTTCAAAGAGTTGTGAAGATTTTCCCCTGGGCGACCTTTGTTGTTAGCAGTTGTCCCCTACCGATCGAGCCGCGTCCTTTGCTTTAGCCGTGTTCTTGTCCATCTTTGGTTGGTGTAGTACCCCCAGGCCCACCACCTGCACATGCACCCCGCCCTACCCCTGACCGTGGCCATTGTGCATGCCCATGAAGTAGTGCGCATGGGCCTGCGGACCATTTTGGAGGGGTCCGGCACCATCAAGGTGGTGCTGGAGCGACCGGACACCACCGGGCTGCTGGGCGCCCTTCCGCCGGAAGGCGTGCAAGTGATGCTGCTTAATTTGGGCACAGCGGTGCAGCTGGTGCTGGATGCGGCCACCAGCCTGCGACGGCGCCACCCGGCCATCGGCCTGTTGTTGTTCGGCGAAATGACGCCGTTGCTGGCACGGCGGGGATTGGAGGCCCACGCGGGCGGTTTGTTGCACAGCGCCGCACCGGCGGAGGAGTGGTTGAAGTGCGTTGAACTGGTGGCCCAGGGGGGCATGTACATGAACGGGATGATGCGTGAACAGCTGTTGGCCAAACGCCGCCCGGCAAGGGAGCCCGCCCAGCAGGTGGTGCCATCGCCGCAGCAGCTCCAGGTGCTGCGGTGTTTGTGCATGCCGGAATACCTTTCCCGCAAGAGGATCGCTGACCGGCTCGGCATCGGGTTGCGCACGGTGGACACGCACATAGAGAACCTTTTCCGGAAGTTCAAGGTGGACAGCCGGCACGAACTGGTGCACCAGGCCATGGCCCGCGGCTTGTTCCGCTGAACGGGCTGCAGCACGTACGCACCGGCACTGCCGCAAGACCGCCCCGGTGCTCCCGAAGGACTGCGCTGCACCACGGCCCGCGTTGCCTGCCTGCCGGCCCTCGCGTGCTGCACGTCCGCACGCGTGGGTTGCAGTGCGGTACGCGAACGGTGCATGGCAAGACCTTGGTGTTGCATGGCAACTAGTGCCGGCTGCAGGGCAGCCAACGTTCATTGCCGTGCGGCCAACGCGCATTCCCCGGCCCCACGCATGCGTTGCCGGGCAGCGCGTGCGGGTTGCTGTGCGGCAGACGCAAGTTTCCGCGCAGCATCCACAGGTTGCCGCGCAGCATGTACGCCCTGCCGTGAAGCATGCTCGAGTTGCCCCGCAGCATGCACGAGCCGCCCCGCAACACGCGTGGATCGCCGGGCGCCGCGCACCGATCGCCGCACAGCTTGCACGAACTGCCGTGCTGCACGCGCGATCTGCCGTGCAAGGAACAGGGCCTTGCCGGGGCGGACCGGTTGCCATTCCCCCATGGGATGCGGCATCTCCCGTACAGGTCCATGCCCTTCGCTTTGCTGCACGGGGCGCGCTTTTCCGGCGCACCTGTCCGTGTTTGCACGGATGGCTCCCCTTCCGTGGGATGCCCATGGCCGGGTAACGCCAGCCCCGCCGCCTGCGCTTGAAGGGCCACAAACCAACGCCTGGGCACGGCATTGTAGGCCCGCGAAAGATGAAGCAAGCGTATTACTGGGTAAGTTTGGGATTGACCGGGATCACGTCCCCGGCGTTGCTGGTGAAGGCCCGCAACATGGTGGTGAAGCTCACGGCCAATCCGGCCTTCGCCACACCGTCGCCGGCACTGGCCACAGTGACCACGGCCGCGGACGATCTGGAAAAGGCGATCAACGCCTACGACCTGAACCGTGGTCCGGGTGAACTGATCGACCGTGATGTGGCCTTTGCCAAGCTCAAGGGGCTGGTAACGGACCTGGGCGGCTACGTGCAGTCGGTGAGCAACGGCGACCTGGAGCTGATCAAGAGCGCCGGTTGCGTGGTGCGCAAGCCTTCCCAGCCCGTGGGCATGATGCCCAAGCCGCGTGACGTGGTGGCGGAGAACAGCCTGTTGCGCGGGCGCATCGAGGTGCGCTGGCGCGGGGTGCGCGGCCGCAGCATGTACGAGCTGGAGCTGTGCAGCGGCGACCCGAACATCGAGGCCAACTGGAAGCTGCTCGCCCTCACCAGCAAGAACCGCTTTACAGCGGAAGGTCTGGACAGCGACGCGGTGTACTACTTCCGCGTGAAGGCCATCGGCGCCGCCGGGGCCGGTCCGCTCAGCGATTCCGCCCATGCCAAGGCCGCCTGAGGCCCGCCAAAGCAGATGAACGGAACCTCAGTCCTTCGAAAAATGCCCTTCCCCGCCGCCCTCTTGATCCGGGGTGTGCGGAGAGGGGTGTTTTTGCTGCTGGAGGCGATGGCTCCAAGTTCTTCATTGGAAGTTATGGAGCGGGGAAGTCGCACTATGGTCGCAAGGATCTTTGAAGACGTGCGGCAACTGGGCCAACAAGTGATTTGCCTGGGATGCATATCTGCGCACCCTTCCTACCGGATACTTCCTGCTACCGGGTTACCCGATCAATGAAGCCATTCTAATCAGTCACTGGCTCAGCCATGTCCATCTCCCGCTTTACCGTTGAAGACCTGCCCGCACTGGACGCGCTGGACCCGGCCATGCGGGCGCGGATGATGGCCCGGCTGCGCTGGCACATCAGCACACCATACGCCGTGGCGGTCAAGCACACGGGCCCTTCCGGAACTGTTACCGGGCTGGGAACCGCCATTGCGCACCAAGGCACTGGCTGGTTGGGAAACTGCATAGCGCTGCCCGGCACGGGCAGGTCCATCGCGGAAGGTGAATTGCAGGAGGCTTTGCTGGCGGAGCTCCGGGACCATGGTTGCAGCACGGTGAGCACCGTAGTGGAAGAAGACCGGGTTTCCGCATGGACCCGGATGGGCTTTGTAACGGAGAGCCGCTACCTGTGCTATGCGGGCGGAAGTTGTGAGGAGCCGACATTGGATGAAGTGGAGTTGTGCGAGCCACGCCACGTACTGGGCATCCTGCACCTGGACCGGAAGGCCAGCGGCGAGGACCGCCGCTCACTGGTGGGCGAACACCTTTACGTCGGCCGCATCTATACCGAAAAAGGCCGTGTGCGCGGCTGCTACCTTCCCCTGCTGGGTGATGGCCCCATACTGGCGGACCGCCCTGACGCGGGTGGGGAACTGTTGCGTTGGCACTTGCCGCACGTGCGGGAAATTTGGCTGCCGGAGGCCAATGCCGCCGCCCGTGCATTCCTGGAACAGCGCGGTTACTCCCTGCAAGGCTGCCGGTTGCGCATGCGCCTCGGCGATGCGCTGACTTGGCAGCCCGCGATGGTGTACGGATGGATCGGTGAGGGGTTGGGGTAGGTCCCGGAAGAAGGCTATACCATTGCGCCATATACTTGTTCCAATTCGCAATAGAAACATTGGTTCTATCCCGATTTTAGTGGGATGGCTGGATTCAGCCCATGGTTACCGAGAGATTTCGACAAGTTACCTGGGCTTGAAGCGGGATGGACCGTGACAGTGGTACGTGCCAACCGGGAGGAGGGAGAAGTAGAGGTGGAAGGGACCTGCCTTGAAGGAACTGGAGGACAAGGAAAGTGGTGAGTTGGGTCAGCTTTAGGACCATGCACCACCGCGCCGCTGGCGGCACTTGGACGCTCCAGTACAAGACCTGGATCGTGTGCCAGTTGCCCCGGGTCCAACCAACTGATGTTTTTTCACGGCCTGATGCGCACTTCTGCCGTGCACGCCAGCATCATCATGGTGGCCACACCCATTCTGGTGCTGAGTGGTGTGTTGATCGGCGAGCGAATTACCCGCAACAAATCCATTGGCGTGGCCCTGGGCGCGGCCGGGGCATTGATGCTCATCTTCCTCGGCGGTGGGCATAGCGGGGGCAGTGCCATGTGCATCTTCATTGGGGTAGGGCTTGTGGGCCGGCAAGAAACGGTGCGCCAAGATCGCTGGGCCGACAGGGCGGTGGTCGGGTGCGTTCGCAGTCCGGCTCCGGCGGTTTTACCCCCACTCTTCCCATGTCCTCGGGCATTGGCGCACACCGCTACCTTTGGCGCCCATGATGCGCTCCATGACCGGCTTTGGCCGGGCCGAAGGCTTGGTGAACGGCAAGAAAGTGACCATGGAGATGCGCTCGCTCAACGGCAAGCAACTGGACCTCCAAGTGAAGTTGCCCGCAGCCTGGCGCGATAAGGAAGCCGAACTTCGCCAATGGGCAGGGGAGCGCGTGGTGCGCGGCAAGGCCGACCTGTTCCTGGGCATGGAATCCGCATTGGCAGGCAAGCGCACCACCTTCAACGCCGAGCTCATCAAAGCCTACTACGATGAGCTGCGCACCATCCAGGCTGCGGTGGACCCCGGATCCCCAACGGACTTGATGGCCATGGTGCTGCGCCTGCCCGATGTGATGTCCACGGCCAAGGAGGAGGCAGGTGCGTCCGAATGGGAAGATGTGCAGGTACTCAGGGACCAGGCTTGGCAATCCTTTGATGCCTTTCGGCAGGCGGAAGGCGCCAAGCTCCAGGCCGAGCTGAAAGATCGAACGGCCAACATATTGCGGTTCCTGGAAGAGGTGAAAGCCATGGATGCCGCACGGATCGAGCGCATCCGTGAGCGCCTCCGCTCGCGGCTGAATGAGCTGCAGGCCAAAGTGGACCCCGACCGCTTCGAACAGGAGCTGGTGTTCTACTTGGAAAAGCTGGACGTGACCGAGGAAAAGCTTCGCCTGGCCACCCATTGCGCCTATTTCTCGGAGACCATGGAACAGGAGGAGGGCCAGGGCCGGAAGCTCGGGTTCATCGCCCAGGAAATGGGGCGGGAGATCAATACCCTCGGGTCCAAGAGCAATGATGCGGACATGCAGCGCCTGGTGGTGCTCATGAAGGACGAGTTGGAGAAGATCAAGGAGCAAGTGTTGAACGTCCTGTAACAGATCACCGTGGCCACAGGAAAGTGCATCATCGTATCAGCGCCGTCCGGGGCGGGGAAAACAACCGTTGTGCGGCACCTGCTGGGCCGTGGACTGGGCCTGGATTTCTCCATCAGCGCCACCAGCCGGCCCAGGCGCGCCCATGAACGGGACGGGTACGACTACTTCTTCATCACGCCGGAAGAGTTCCGGGCGCGGATCGCCAAGGATGCCTTCGTGGAGTGGGAGGAGGTGTACCCGGGCCGGTTCTATGGCACGTTGCGCAGTGAGATCGAACGCATTTGGGCGGAAGGCCGGCACCCCATCTTCGATGTCGACGTGGTGGGCGGCGTGCGGCTCAAGGAGATCTTCGGCAACGGCGCCCTTTCCATTTTCGTGTCGCCGCCCACCATCGAGGCGTTGGAACAGCGGTTGCTGCTGCGGGGTACGGAAACGCCCGAAACGTTGCGGGTCCGGGTGGACAAGGCCGCACACGAACTGACCTACACGGTAAAATACGACCACGTATTGATCAACGACGACATGCACCGGGCCTGTGAAGAGGCCTACGAAACCGTACGTGCCTTCCTGGCCCAATGAAGATCGGCTGCCTCTTCGGGTCGTTCGACCCCCCCCACCTCGGCCACGTGCAGCTGGCCAAGTACATGCTGGAGCACCGTGGCCTCGATCAGGTGTGGCTGGTGGTGACCCCCCAGAACCCCTTCAAGCAGGACCGCAAGCTCAGCCCGGAAAAGCACCGGCTGGCCATGGCCCATTTGGCCGTTCAGGGCATCCCGGGAATAAGCGCCAGCGGGCTGGAGCTGGACCTGCCCAAGCCCAACTACACGGCGGACACCCTGGCCTTCATGCGCGAACGATGGCCCCAGCACGAGTTTTTCCTCATCATCGGGAGTGACAACCTGGCCTCGCTCCATCAGTGGAAGGACATCTCCACCATGCTGGATAAAACGCCGGTACTGGTATACCCGCGCCCGGGCCTGGAAGAGCATTTGGCCCAGGCGGACCTGCTCTACCACCCGGCGGTGACCCTGGTGCCCGATGCGCCGCAAACACCGCTTTCCTCCACGGGCATCCGCACGCGGCTGCGCAACTGGAAACCCTTGGACGGCATGGTGGACCCCAAGGTGCTCACCTACATCCGGCAGAACGGCCTCTACGCCGGTTGAGGCACCGCCACGTCGGCAAAAAACGGCTCCAGGCCCGGCTCGCGGGCCAACCGGTCGCACAGCTCCGCCAAGGCGTGCCTGCTGGACTGTTCGCTGCTCACCACCAGGTCGCAGAGCGGGCGGTAGGGCAACAGGTAGTTGCGGTAGGCGGGCAGCACATGGTGCTCCCATTGATAGCGTACATGCTGCTCACCGTAGCCGCGTTCACGCGCATCACGTGCGACGCGCCGTTGCAGCTGCACCTCTTCGCCCGCCTCCACGAAGACCGTCAGGTCGAACAGCTCGCGCAGGCCCTGATGGTGCATCAGGAACAGCCCTTCAACAACGACTACCGGCGCGGGTTGCACCACCCGCCAGCGTACCTCGTCGCTCTGGTTGAACGTGTACTCGGGATGGCGGACGGTGCCCCCTTGGGCCAGGCAACGCAGGTCCTCGGCGAGCTGGTCCAGGTCCAGGGCTTCCGGCAGGTCGTAGTTGATCCATCCGTTGGCATCCCGTACCTGCCGCTCGTCGGGCAGGTAATGGTCGTCCTGCGTGAGGGTGCTCACGTGCCCTGGCGGAAGCAGGTCGCGCAAGGTGCGGACCATGGTGGTCTTGCCGGAGCCGCTGCCACCGGCCAGGCCGATCAGGAAGGGCCTTTCACGCATCGGTGCGAAAATACGCCGCGGGCGTACCCGGGCGGCTGCGGTGCTGCAACCCCCTGCTCGCGCCCCCAGGAAGCCGCGCCAACAAAGGGGTTGAGGAGTTTGGCACGGCATTGGAAACTTCCCCGGGGAACCTGAATAGCCAACCCGATGAAACCCGACCTGGAACGCACCCTGAAGTTGAAGCAAGCCGCTGAGCGCCTGATGTGCGAGGGTAACATGGAGCGTTACCTCCACGCCCTCCGGCTCCTGTTGGCCCAGCGCACGCGCAACGCCGCCCTGGCCTGAGCCGGTCACCGCCGGAACGCCCGTCCCCGTAGCTATTCCTTATTTTTTCGGGGAGGCATGGATCTTTTTGGCGCCTGGTTCCGTTGAAGGGACCATGACGAAGAAGGACAAAATAGCCTTCATCAAGAGCAGCAGGCGCAAGTCGTACGTGTACAACGACCTGCACCGGTACTCGGACCAACAGCTCGACGAGCTGATCCGGGAGATCGTGCAGGGGCTGGTAAGGGAAAGCGAGCTCATCGCCAACGCTTACATCAACGCCAACCGTTGACATGCCATTTGCGGACTCCCTCTTGTAGGGGCTCAAAACGGACAGGTGACAGGGCCTCGGCAAATGCCGGGGCTTTGTCACGTCCGGCCTGGCCTTCCCCGATTTGTGCAAGGGGCTGAAGGTTCCGTCCGTTCTGCGGGTTTCCATGGTGCTATTCCGCCTCGTTCGTACAGGCTCCCGGGCATGTGGTCAACTTTCCCGGAATGGCGCCACAATGGTCCGAGCTGCTGGTCCTGCGGGAGGGGCAACCTGCTATTGCCGGCTTAATTTGGCTCCCCATGGCGGGTCTCCTATCCCGATTACTGCTGCTGGCAGGTTGTGTTTTGGCGCATGGGGCCCAGGCCCAATTGCTGGTCACCGGCGGAGTGCCGGCCACCACGGTGGTCCAGGATGTGCTGCTGGGGCCGGGCGTCACTGCATCGAACATCACCTTCTCGGGGAATCCCGGCCAGCTTGGCACCTTCAACGGCACCAGCTGCATGCTCGGCCTGGATTCGGGCATGGTGATGTCCTCCGGGCTGGTGACCGGGGCATTGGGCCCCAACAACCAAGGCGGTACGACCACTCCGGCAGGAGGATTGAACGGGCCGGGTGACAACGACCTCTGGATCGCCTCGGGATCCGGGTTCGCCCAATCGTATGATGCGGCCGTGCTCCAGTTCGACTTCGTCCCCACGGGCGATTCCCTTTCCTTCCGTTTCGTGTTCGCCAGTGAGGAATATCTGGAGTTCGTGAACTCGATCAACGATGTCTTCGGCTTCTTCCTCAGCGGCCCCGGCATCAGCGGGCCGTACAGCAACAACGCGGCCAACATCGCCCTGATACCAGGTACCAGCATGCCCGTGTCGATCAACAATGTGAACGACGTCACCAACTCCGCCTATTACATCAACAACGGCGACGGCAGCAACGCGCCGTTCAACAGCGATCCGCGCTTCATCCAGTACGACGGCCTCACCACGGTGCTCACGGCGAACGCCTCGGTGATCTGCGGGGAGACCTACCACATCAAGATCGCGATCTCCGACATCTCGGATGGCATCCTGGATTCCGGTGTCTTCCTCGAGGCCGGCAGCTTCCAGAGCAATTCCGTGGAGTTGTCCGCGCAGATCAACAGCGGCGGGCAGGATAGCACCTTGTATGAAGGCTGCGGCAACGCCACCTTCCACATCGTGCGCCAAGGCGACCTTGCCATGACCGACACGGTGTACCTGTCCACATCCGGCACGGCCACGGAAGTCCTGGACTATGATGCCATCACGGACCAGCTGATCTTCCTTCCCGGCATGGACACCATTTCCGTTACGGTGAACGCCCTGTTGGACGGGATCCCGGAACCCACTGAAATAATTGAGCTGATGGCGGTGTGGAACGGCGACTGCGGCAGCGATACCACGGTGCTGCATTTCTACATCGCGGACACGCCGCCCATCAACGTGAGCATCAATGCCGACACGATGTTGACCTGCTCGGACAGCACCTTGATGGTCGCACATGTTTCCGGAGGTTTCGGCACATTGACACTGGATTGGAACACGGGACTGGCCGATGGGGATACCATGGCCTGGCTGCGCCCACCACAGACCACCGTGTACATCCTTTCGGTCACGGATGAATGCGGCGTGTTCAATCCCGTGGACAGCATGACGCTGACCATCTTCCAACCGGACAGCTTCCAGCTGGAAGTGGGTCCGGATACCCTGGTCCATTGCCCGGAAACCCCGGTGGTGATGCACGGGACCGTCTCCGGGGGAACGCCGCCCTACACCTATGCCTGGGCCGGTGGCCTGGGGGCTGTGGCGCAGATCAACGTGGCGCCGCCGGTGACGGAGACCTTCAACCTGCAGGTGACCGACCTGTGCGGGAACCTGCTGGTTGATTCCGCCGCCGTTGCCGTGGACTATGATTCGGTGCGGGTGCAAGTGCTGCCTGACACGCTGATCTGCTACGGCGACACCATCACGGTACGGGCCTTCCCCACGGCGGGCCACGGGGCGTACAGCATAGTGTGGAATACCGGAGCCATGGCGGACAGCATCCAGGTGCATCCGGAGCACACGGCCGGGTATTGGGCCAAGGTCACGGATGAATGCCTCATCAGCGATTCCACCTACGCCATCGTGGCCGTGGAGCGCCCCATTGCGGATTTCGCCATCGACGGCAGCCTGTGGGAGGACAATTTCCCGGTACAGTTCCACGACCTGAGCATAGGCGCCATTGCGTGGTCATGGGATTTCGGCGTGGAGGACCTGGAGAGCACGCACCGCAACCCAGTGGTGACTTTTCCCGAGCCAGGCCTGCACCCGGTCCAGTTGGCCATTGTGGACACCCTGGGCTGCGTGGATACGCTGGTGAAATACATCAACGTGTCGCCGCAGTTCAACCTGTACCTGCCCAATGCCTTCACCCCGGACGGGGACGGCATCAACGACACGTGGGGCGTGGACGGAACCGGGATCCAGTATTTCCGGCTGCGCATCTTCGACCGCTGGGGCCGGCTGGTGTTCGAATCGGAGGACCCCACTGAGCGCTGGGATGGCACGTTCAACGGACATCGGCCGGTGCCCGGCGTTTATCCGTTCATGTTCCGCTACTACGGCCCTGCCGGCCAAGCCGCGGACCGCTACGGCCATGTGACCGTGGTGCGCTGAACATTGCGTTCCGTGGAAAGGCGGACATTGACGGGTGGAAGCCGACCGGCGACCCCGTGGACTTCACGCACTGCGAACCGATCACCTATCCCACGCGTGTGGGCCGTGATCACCTTCTCCGCGAACCCGGCATGGCCGGGGGAGGTGCCTTCTTCACTTTCCCGTCCTCGTACTCGATGCGCGAGACCTCCTGCCCCCGGCTGTTGTAGCGGATCATGGGGCCGTGCAGGCGCCCTTCCTTGTAGTTCATCTCCTGGGTCACCCGGCCGCGTTGGTCATACACGATGCATTTGCCGTGGGGCGTGCCGTTCAGGAAGGCCTGTTCGCGCACCTTCACGCCTTTCTCATAGTATGTCCATTGCCCGGTGGGGGTTCCCTTGGCATACATGCCTTCGCTCAGGAGCACACCCCGGTCGTTGTATTCCGTCCACCGGCCGCTGCGCAGGCCGTCGGCGAAGCTGCCTTCCTCCTGCAGTTTGCCGTTTTCATACCAGCTTTTCCAAGGTCCGTTCTTCACATCCTCCTTCCAGGTGGCCATGTAGCGCTCCTGCCCGTCGGGTAGCCAGCCCTGCCAGATGCCGTCCATCCGGCCTTGCTTATAGCCGCCCTTGTCTTTCTGTTGGCCGTTCTCATACCAGCTGTTCCACAGGCCTTCCTCCTTGCCGGCGGCATAGCGCCCCTCCTGCAGTTTCTGCCCGCCTTCGAACCAGGTGGTCCACAGGCTGTCCTTCTCCCCGTTGCGCCATAGCCCGCGCTTCCAGATCTGGCCCCCGTCGTAGTAGTACACCCATTCGCCCTCCTGCTTGCCATCGCGGTAAAGGCCGGTGGAGCTGAGCTGCCCGTTGGGATACCAGTATTTCCAAAGCCCGTCCTGCTGATCGGCCTTGAAGTGGCCCAGCATGTCCTTGGCCCCCGTGGTGGCATACCAGGCCCAGGTGCTGTCCTTCAGGCCGTCGCGGAAGAAACCGGTGGCCTGCACTTGTCCGTTGCCGAACCAGGTGATGAACGGGCCGTTCAACTTGCCCTTATCCCAGGTCTCATTCCGTTCGGGCTTGCTGCCGGAAGTCCAATAGGACCACAGGCCGGTCTTCACCCCGCCTATCCAATTCCCCTTGGCTTTCAGGTTGCCGGCGGGCCAGTATTCGCGCTGCTCACCGCTCAGCACGCCCAAGTGGTAGCGGCTGGAGGAGGCGGTGTCGCCCGAGGGGTAGAAGGTGCGGATGAAGCCCTCGCCCTTCCTCAAGGTCTGTACGCTGTCCGGGTCCCAGGCATCCATGGCCAGGCAGATGCCCTTGTCGCATTGCTCGGTGAGCATCTTGCGACCGTCCTTGTAATAGTAGTTCCACAGGCCGGTCTTCTTCCCGGCGGCATAGGAGCCCTCCTCCATCACCGTGCCGCTGCGGTAGTAGCTGCGCATGGTACTGTCCTGCTGCCCGCGGTGGAACCATCCATCGTGCTGCACCTGGCCATTGTCGTAGAAGATCACCACGTGGCCATCGCGTTCGCCGCTCTTGAAATCAGACCGTTCCGTGAGCTTTCCCGCAGGGTTCCAGAATTTCCATTCGCCCCATTCGCGGCCATTCACCATCAGGCCTTCGCTCCGTTTCACGGTCTTCAGGCTGTCCCAATGGTCCACATAGGGCTGTACGCTTTGCGCGGCAACGGCCAACGGCAGCAACAGCAGCCCGCTGGCCAGGTACCGATGGATGCGCTTGGTGCGGAACCCGCGGCTCCGGTCGGGATACAGGGGAAGATGCGGCATGCGGCCAAAAGTACAGGAGCGTTCCTGCCCTGGTTGAAGGAACGGGGGAAGGAACATTTTGGTGTCCGCTCGATCCGCCCATTGCCCATCACCACCCACCGCCCACCACGGCGATCACCGGTCACCCGGTTGAGGTTGCGCTGGCCGGCCCGTGGATTGCAACGGCTTACGGTGGCTGCCCGTGATCTATGATTTACCGCACATTTTCACGGCGGCCGCGTATAACTTGCCCACCCGATGGCCATGAAGCGTTTGTTGCCGGCGAAGCTCCGTGTGGTGGTGGGTCTGCTCCTGGTGGTGTTCGTGCTGGTGGGCTGGAGTGCCGCCACCACGCCGGTGAAAGGCCCGCACAGTCCGATCGAGCTGGCCTTCCTGCGGGAACAGATCCAGGGCCTGCCGGTCCAGTTCGGCACCTACTTCGTCACCGCAGGCCGCTGCGCGGGCTGCCACGGCTATGATTCCCTGGGCATCGCCATGGTGGCGGGCGAGGGAATCAGCGTGAACGTGGTGGACGATTGGCGCAGCACCATGATGGCCAACAGCGCACGAGACCCCTTCTTCCTGGCCAAGATGGAACATGAAGGACTGGTGAACCCGGCGATCAAGGAGACGATTGAGCACAGCTGCCTGAAATGCCACGCCCCCTTGGCCGTTTTCGAGCAGCAGATGAAGGGCGCTACCGCCTTCACCGCAGCACATCTGGACACCAGTGTGCTGGCACAGGACGGCGTGTCCTGCCTGGCTTGCCACATGCAGAACCCGGCATCGGGCGGACATGTGTTTTCCGGTGATCTGGTGTTTGACAGTGCGCGCGTTTGGGGCC
The DNA here is from genome assembly GCA_023382455.1 of Flavobacteriales bacterium. Lineage (GTDB taxonomy): Bacteria > Bacteroidota > Bacteroidia > Flavobacteriales_F > PHOS-HE28 > PHOS-HE28. Next base: position 72,188 of record JAHDVX010000006.1, on the reverse strand, counting down.
CTTACACCGATGAGCAGATCAACCCGGCGATCATGCAGTACTTCGTGAACTACACGCCGGACCAGGGCTCCAACATACTGGACGGCAGCGTGTGCGCCGGATGCCATACGGCCATCAACCAACCGGTGGACCTGCAGGGCGTTCCCACGGGCACCTCATTCTACGAGCAGACGCTGTGGCAGGAGTACGAGAACTCGGTGTACTACGGAACGGAGCAGAACTGCCGCAGCTGCCACATGCCGCGGATCCAGGATTCCGTGGTGTTGGCCTCGGAGTACATCTTCCTGCCGGGCCAGTCGCCGTTCGGCAAGCATCACCTCACGGGCGGAGGCGTGTTCATGCTGAAGATGATGAAGGACCACATCGCGGACTTCGGCATTCCGGCCACGCCGGTGCAGTTCGACAGCACCATCGCACGCAGCATCGCCTTGCGGAAGACCTCCATGACCATGGCGTTGCAGGCCGTGGACCGAACGGACGACACCTTGTTCGTGGAGGTGGCCCTCACCAACCTCACCGGCCACAAGTTCCCGGGCGGATTTCCCAACCGGCGGGCCTTTGTGCAGCTGCTGGCCATTGGCGCCACGGGCGATACGATCTTCAACAGCGGCAGCTGGAACAGCACCTACGAGGTGATCGGCAACGGTCTGCCGTACGAGCCGCACCACGATGTGATCACGCAGGAAGACCAGGCGCAGATCTACGAGTTCGTCATGGGTGATGTGGACTCCAACGTCACCACCACGTTGCTGCGCGCCGTACATCGGCTGAAGGACAATCGCTTGGTACCCGTGGGCTACAGCCTCTCGCACCCAAGCCAGGACACCTCCGCCGTAGCGGGGCTCGCGCTCGCTGACCCGGACTTCAACCACGATACCGGTGGGGTGGAGGGCAACGGCGGCGACATCGTGCACTACCACATCCCGTTGGGCGGGTATGCAGGCGCGGTGGAGGTGAAGGCCCGCGTGTGGTTCCAGCAGGTGCCGCCGCGTTGGAACGACGAGATGTTCAGCTTCCACGGCGCGCGCATCGACCCGTTCCGGGACATGTTCCTTGCCGCAGACAACTCACCGGAGCTGGTGGTGGCGGATTCCACGGTTTTCTTGAGCACCGGTGTGACCATGGAGGCCAGTGCCTTGGTGCGCACCTTCCCCAACCCCACACGGGACGGCGTGGTGCACGTGTCATCGCCGGATGCAAAATGGATCAAGGCCTATGATGCGGCGGGCAAGCAGGTGCCGTTGGTGACGCAGCGGAATGCCGCAGGATGGCGCTGCATCCTGCCGGAAACACCGGGTGTGTTCCACTTGGTGGTGGGCACTCCGCACGGGGAACAGTTGGCGCGTGTGGTGCGGACCGGGGAATGAAAGGACAGTTGGTGCCGGGGAATTGACACGCCGCTTATCTCGTCCATCATTTCGAAACAGCCGGTCAAGATCTTCCCTCTGGTGATGAGTCTTCCAGCCGGGTTCTCCGTAACTTTCGGGACGGATGAACACTAGATTCCCCGCATCGGTGAAGGCGGTCCTGTGGTCGTATGATGTAGATAAGCTCGATCTGCGGGCCCATAAGGCGCACATCATCACCAACGTGCTGAACCTCGGCACACATGATGCGGTGGCTTGGCTGTTCGCGACCTATTCCCGGCATGAGATCGCTGCCCAGGTGGAGCATCCAAGGCCGGGTGAATGGAACCGGAAGTCATTGAACTATTGGGCGCTGGTGTTCGGGGTGGAACCCAAGGTCACAGCGCGGTTCGCATGATCCATTGGTCCGTGCTGGATAGCGAGCGGCAAGCGGCCCTGCCACGGTTGCGGTTTGCGCAAGAAAAGCACTTCTACCTGGCGGGTGGAACTGCATTGGCCCTGCAATTCGGTCATCGGGACAGCCTGGATTTCGACTTCTTCAGGCAGGATCCATTCGACACGAACGAGATCCTCGGGTTGCTCGAGGCGGCTTTCGCACCGCAGCAAGTGGTGAAAACCCAGGATGAGCGGGATACGCTGACCGTATTGGTGAACGAAGCGATCAAGGTCAGCTTCATGGCCTATCCATACCCATTGCTTCAGCCGTTGGTGGAGGCGCCACCCTTGAAGTTGGCCGATGTGGCCGACATCGGATGCATGAAGTTGTCCGCCATCACGGGGCGTGCGGCCATGAAGGACTACGTGGACCTCTACTTCATCCTGCAACGGATTCCGCTGGACAAGCTCTTGGAATCATGCAGCCATAAGCTGCCCCGATTGGATCGCACACTGATCTTGAAATCGTTGGTTTTCTTTGATGACCTGGTGCCGGAGCCCATTCTGGTTGCCCCAGGGCAGCAAGTGGCATTTGACCGCGTGAAAACCTATCTGCGCGACCAAGCCAAGCGGGTATCTTGATCCTTCCATATCCGCGATCGGCAATGCCTAGCATGCCCACCACGCTCGCATCCATCCACATCCATCCGGTGAAATCCCTGGGCGGCTTCAGCGTGCCGGAGGTGCGGCTCACCGACCGCGGCCTGGAGCACGACCGCCGATGGATGCTGATCGATCCCGATGGACGCTTCCTCTCGCAGCGTGAATGCCGGGAGATGGCCTGCCTGCATTGCACGCCGGTCGGACCGGGCTTCCGCGTCAGCGATGTGCGCAGCGGTGCATTCATCGACCTGCCGTGGGAGTTGGCGGAAGGAGAACCTGTTCGGGCGCGGGTGTGGGACGATGCCGTGGACCTGCTGCTCGCGGATCATGCGGTGCACGGCTGGTTCAGCGAGGCCTTGCTACGGCCCGTGCGGCTGGCCTTCATGCCTCAACGCACCGTCCGCATCACCGACCCCACCTACGCCGAAGTGCCCGTGGCGCTCAACGATGCCTTCCCGGCCTTGATCATCTCCCAAGCCTCGCTGGACGACCTCAACACGCGGTTGTCCATGCCGGTGCCGATGGAACGATTCCGGCCCAACCTGGTGATCGCCGGCGGTGCGGCCTTCCAGGAAGATGCATGGCGGGCGGTCCGGATCGGGTCCGTGCGCTTCCATCTGGTGAAGCCTTGTGCGCGTTGCGTGATCCCCAACACCGACCAGCATACCGGCGTGCGGCTGAACGAACCCCTGCGCACCCTGGCCAGCTACCGCACGGTGGGCCACAAAGTGCTCTTTGGGATGAACGCAACCTATGAGCCTGCTGGCATGCTGCGCGTGGGCGATCCGGTGGGGGCGGCCGAGCCGTGAAACACCTGCAGGTGGATCAGGAGTGGGCGTGGCGGCCCATGTCTTATGCCGGCACGCGCATGAGACTTAAGACAAGGGACAACCACCACGGACAACCCGGCCCTACCGCGTACTTTTCCGGCACCCCGGCATCATGATCCACGAGATCCTCGGCAACAAGGCTACCCGACTGTACATCATCCTCGGTGCCTTCTTCACGGCCAGCGCCATCGTGGCGGAAATGATCGGCGTGAAGCTCTTCCAACTGGAGACCGCCCTGGGCCTGGAAAAGGCGGACTTTACGCTGCTCGGTCAACATCACCTCTCGTTCGTGCTCAGCGTGGGCGTGCTGCCTTGGCCCATCATCTTCATCATGACCGATGTGATCAACGATTACTTCGGTGTGCGCGGCGTGCGCTTCCTCACCATGATCACGGCGGCGTTGATCGCCTTCATGTACGTAATGATGTGGCTCGCCATCCGCATGCCGCCCGATCAGGGCTGGTGGATCACCAGCAGCATGAAGCAGGGCGTGCCCGACATGCAGGCGGCGTTCAAGAGCATCTTTGGGCAGGGCAACAACATCATCATCGGCTCGCTCACCGCCTTCATCATCGGGCAATTGGTGGATGCCCGCACCTTCCGGGGCTTCAAGCGCATCACGGGCGACAAACGCATCTGGCTGCGCGCCACGGGCAGCACCCTCATCAGCCAGTTGATCGACAGCGTGGTGGTGACCTACGTGGCCTTCTGGATCCTCAAGGGCATGCCCTTCGCGCAATGCACGGCCATGGTGATCACCGCCTATTGCTACAAATTCCTGGTGGCGCTGCTGGCCACGCCGCTGGTTTACCTGGTGCACGCGGGCGTGGAGCGCTACCTCGGCAAGGCGCGGGCGCTGGCCATGCGGGAGGCGGCCATGGCGCTGCGGGCGGCCTGAGCGGTCACTTCGTGGCCACAGGCTGCCAGTATTCCACCCTGTTCACCACGGGCTTCAGGGCGTGCAGGTAGTCATAGATTGCGCCAAGGTCCTGCTCGCTCATGCCGCCATACATAGTCCAGGGCATCACCGTTTGCATGTCGCCGGCCTTCCAGTCCACCGCGGTGGGCACGTAGCTGCTGTCCGCGAACTGGCGGAACTTTCGGATGAAGGTGTCGCGGTCCCAGGCGCCGATGCCGGTGGACTGATCGGGCGTGATGTTCGCGGAGCGCAGCACGGACCCGCCGGGGAAGTGGAACTCGAAACCACCGGCGAAGGGTTCACCCACGGCCTTGCCGTTCTCCATTTTCGTGTGGCATTCGCGGCATCCGGCGGCGTTCACCAAATACGCACCATAATCGGCATCGGTGGGCTTCGGCAGCGACATGGGATGCGCGGGCTCGGGGATCGTGTGCATGATCACGTTCATGGGAAAGTCCGCCTGGGACGCCTCGGGCTGGCTGGGGATCTCGGGCAGCGTGCGCAGGTAGGCGATGATGCTGTACACGTCCTCGGTGGAGAGCTTGTTGTAGTACGGATAAGGCATCACCGGGAAGAAAGGGTGCCCATCTCGGCTCACGCCGCTCGTGATGGCGCGGAAGATCTCCCCATCGCTCCACTTCCTGAGGTTGAACGGCGTGATGTTCTTGCTCACGAACCGGCCCGGGAAGTTCATGCTCCGATCGAACACCTCACCTCCCTTGCCCAGGGTCCCGGGCTGCACGGGCCCGGAGAATTTGTTCCAATCGCGGGTGCTGTGGCAGTCCATGCAAACGGTAACATGGTTGGCCAGGTATTCGCCCCGGACCACACGTGCGGACGTGGGCTCCACGTGCAGGTCGGCAGGGACCGGGACGTGGGGCATGGCTTGGGTGATATAGGCCACGCTGCCCATGGCCACCACGACGATCACGACCACCAGTATCACGATGAACTTCAGTAGTTTGCGCATGGCGGGAGGGCTTAAGGACCTGCAAGCTATCGCCATCTGGCCGCGATTATCCGGCGGTTGAAAAGTTCCGTCCCCATGGCCAAGAAGAAGCGCACCACCAGGAAGGAGCTGCTGAAGCTGGGGCGGGCGGCCGACGGTTGGCCCTGCGTGCTGCCGGACCAGCCCGGTGTTTACCACTTGGTGGCCAAAACGCCACACGGTGGGCAAATGATGCGGGTGGTGCGCAGCGCACAATAACAGGGCTTATTGCCTCGGTGCCTCCATCCAGTAGCCACCCGGGGTCATCCTCCAAATGGTAGTAGTACCATCCGGACATTCAACTTCGCCCGGTTGCAAAGCCTGCCTTCGGCGTTATTGGGATGAGGGGTGGAGTGCCGAGACGAGCGCAGCTATATCGGGATGCACATGGATGCACTCCGGCAGTGACCGGCCTTCCACGGGCTGGAGTGCGGGGCCGCAAAAGTGGAACTGTACATCTGGAAGCCTCTGCGCCAGGTCCTCCAGGTAAGGGAGTACCTCGGGTGGACGGGGATGCACCGTGAGGATGGCGCAAATGGCCAAGGGCCCGGGCCATTCGCGGGCCACGCCCACCAGGTCGGCCATGGGCACGCTTTCCCCCAGGTAGAGCGTTCGCCAGCCTTCTCGCCGAAGGCGGTAGTGCAGGTAGAGCAGGCCCAGCTCGTGGATCTCATTCTCCGGTAGATAAAGCACCACCGTGGGCCCGTCGTGGTTTCTGCCCAAGGGCAGGCTATCAATGGCGCTGATCAATTTCTGCCTGACCAAATTGCTGGCAAAGTGCTCCTGTGCCGGGCTAATGGTGGCGGATTGCCACAGCAGCCCGAGCATGGTCAGCAGCGGCAGGTAGAGATTTTCCACCAGCGCCTCGAAGCCATGGTCCACACGGTAATTGCGCGAGGTGGCCTCAAAGCGTTCCTCATCGTAGGTCACCGTGGCCATTTTCAGTTCATTCAGGGCCTGGTCCTTGCCGTGCCCGGCACCTGCCATGGTCCTGATCTTTTCCTCGCGCTTGGCCGAGGAAAGTGCCGCCACTTGCGAGATGGACATTCCCTCCTTCATCAAGAGCGATACGTTCAGCAATGTGCGCAGGTCCTCGGTGCTGTAGGAGCGGATGTTGGTTTTGCTCCGTGCAGGCTCGAGCAGGGCGTACCGCCGTTCCCAGGCCCGGATGGTATGGGCCTTGATCCCGGAGAACAGCTCCAGGTCCTTGATGCTGAAACGGTCGCTGAAATAGGAAGGGGCTGCGGCCATTCGGTCCATAAGGTCGGCAAGAAGGGAAGGAGCGGTGCGGCCACCGCTCCTTCCCCTTCGGTCGCCGGTGTTTAGCGGATGATCTGCAAAGGAAGTGAAGCTGCACCTTCCGCCGCATTGAGCACCAAGCGGTAACTGCCGGGCGCCAAGGGTGAAACGTCCAGCTGCACCAGCGTTTCAGTGCCGGTGGCGTGCCGGCCAAGGTCCAGCACCACACGCCCTGCCATGTCCGTCACTTGCAGGTCCACCTGTGGGCCGTGGGCGCCGAGCATCAGGAGCTGGGCCTGCTGGGAGGCCGGGTTGGGGTACAGGGTGATGCGATCGGCCACCGGTTGCGTTCCTTGCACGGCGGTGGTGTTGTCCAGGGGCACCAGCGGGCCGCCGGAAGGCAAGGAGGCCCACAGCCCGAAGGCAGGCCCATTGCTGTTGTTCGCCGGCTGGAGGAATCCGCTGGCGAACACGGTGATCGCCGCCCCCTCCAGGCCCAAGGTGGCCAATGGCGCAGCGTAGCTCAGCAGGGGCGTACCGTCCGCCGTGCGCAGTTCCAGTGTGTAATCGGCGGCAGGCACCTCCAGGTATCCGGCGAACTCACCATAGGACAGGTCGTCCACCACGGTGGCGCCGCCCAGCAGGGCGGTCTCACCCACGTCCACGGTGGGTGCATCGGTGGCGCCATGGAACACCAGGATATCGGTCTGCGTGGGGACGGTGGCCGCCTCGCGGGCATCGGCGGCCACGTACAGGTCAAAGGGCTGCTCCGGCGTGTAGCCGGTGGCGCTCACAATGCCATTGGCCACCACCTGGTAGCTGCCTCCTTCCTCCAAGGTGAACACGTATTGGGCGATGGCATTGGTGGTATCGGTGCTGTTGGGTGCGGCGATGCTGACCACGAAGGGCACGCCAGCCTGTGCATCGACGAAGGGGCTGGCGGTACGGAAGGCAAAGTCATCAAGCAGCAGGGTATTGTTCAGCCATACGTCCACGGTGGCGGCGGCCAGGTCGGCGCAATTGTGCACCACTTGCAGGCGCGCGGTGGGGATGGCCACTGCGGGCAGCGGTACCAAGGGACCGCCGGAGGGCAGCGCCACATAGAGGCCAAAGGCGGGGCCATTGCTGTTGGCGGCCGGGTCGAGGAAGCCGCTGGCCAGCACCGTGAGGGCTGCGCCGCCCAGGCCCAAGGTGGCCAAGGGGGCCGCGTACGCCGCCACGATGGTGCTGTTGGCGGCATCACGCACCTGGAGCGTATAGTCGGCGGTGGGCAGTTCGAGATATCCGGCAAATTCACCGTAGGACAGGTCGTTCACCGCCGTGGCGTCCAATACGCCGCTCTCGTAAATGTCCACGGTGGGGGCATCCGTTGCGCCGTGGAAGGCGACCACATCGGTGGTGGAGGCTCCTGCCGATGAGCCCCGGGCCATGTCATAAATGGCCAAGCTGAACAGGGTGGCCGGTGAATAGCCCGAGGGGCTTACTATGCCGGAGGCCACCACCAAGTAGCTGGCACCATCGGCAAGCACGAGGCTTTGGGTGAAGATGGCATCGCCGGCGCTGGTGCTGGTGCTCGGGGCTATGGCCACTTCCAAGGCAGTTTCCGCAGGCACCTCCACAAAGGGGGTGGCCGTACGGAAGGCGAAGTTGTCCAGCAGCAGGCTGCCGTTCACGTAAACGTCCACCGAGGCGGCCGCGAGGTCCGCGCAATTGTGGACGATCTGCACGCGGGCAAGCGGGCCGCCGCCGGCCCACGCGCCCAAGGGGAGGCAGGCCACGGCTGCCAACAGAAGGGAGGAACTGAGTTTCATGGTGTGAGTGATTTGGATGTGGCAAACGTACAATCAAAATCCATGAATGTTCAACAAACAGAAAAAAAAGATGAACACAATGAATTTTTAGCCCTGTGCGTCGGGAAGGCTTGGTGTGTCTTGAAATCGAAGGTAAAGAGCAGATAATCAGCGATTAATATGAGTGCGTTGTGTGCTTTCTCGTCCAGCCGATCTTGGCTGGTGAAGATTTATTTTGTTGGTGGTGTTCAATAAAGCCATAAGTTTGTCGAACAAAGGCAATGACTCACCCCCCTTCTTCGGTCTCCATCATCGGCGCGGGCATCTCGGGCCTGGCAGCGGCCGCCGTCCTCGCCCGCGCAGGGGTACGCACCACTGTGCATGAGCGGCATACAGAAGTGGGCGGGCGCGCACGCACTTGGGCACAGGACGGCTTCCATTTCGACATGGGTCCCAGCTTTTACTGGATGCCCGATGTGTTCGAGCGGTTCTTCGGTCGGTTCGGGCATACCAGTGCCCGCTACTATGAACTGCGGCGACTGGACCCTTCCTACGCGGTGGTTTTCGGCCCCAACGACCAATGGCGGATGCCCGCCGGTCGCACAGCGGTGAAGCGGCTCTTCGAGCAGGAGGAGCCCGGTGCGGCGAAGCGCCTGGACGGCTTTCTGGACGAGGCGGCGATGAAGTACAGGATCGGCATGCAGCATATGGTGTACAAGCCTTCGCTCTCCTGGGCTGAGTACATGGAGCCGGGCGTGCTCAAGGGCTTGTTGCGCACCTCGGTCCTTTCCTCATTACGGCGGCACGTGCGACGCAACTTCCGCAGTGCCCGCATTCGTGGCGTGATGGAGTTCCCCGTGCTCTTCCTGGGGGCCATGCCCCAGCATACCCCTGCACTTTACAGCTTGATGAACCACGCCGACATCGATCTCGGCACGTGGTATCCCATGGGCGGCATGGGCCGCGTGATGCAGGGCATGCGCCAACTGGCCGAGGAGCAAGGCGCGCGTTTGCGACTGGGCGATCCGGTGCGGCGCGTGGTGGTGGAACATGGGCGCGCCGTGGGCGTGGAAACGGCAAGCGGCGTGCACCATGCGGATGCCGTGCTGGCCACAGCGGATTACCACCACGTGGAGCAGCAATTGCTGGAGGCCCCTTGCCGCACCTACAGCCAAGCGTTCTGGGAGAAGCGCACCATGGCGCCGAGCACCTTGCTGTTCTACATCGGCCTGGATACACGCCTGCCGGGCGCCCAGCACCACATGCTCTTCTTCGATGAGGACCTGGATGCGCATGGCAAGGACATCTACACCCACCGGCGGTGGCCGCGCAAACCGCTCTTTTATGTCAGCTGCACCAGTGTTACCGACCCCTCCACCGCCCCTACCGGTGGAGAAAACCTGGTGGTGCTGGTGCCCATCGCCAGCGGCTCGGAGGATACCGATGCGCTGCGTGAGGCTTGCTTCACCACCATTGCCGACCGCATCCAACGGCATTTGGGCATGGACATCCGGGCGCACCTGAAGGTGAAGCGTAGTTACTGCGTGCGCGACCTGGAGGAGGATCATCACGCCTTCCGCGGGAATGCCTATGGACTGGCCAGCACGCTGGCCCAAACAGGGCCGTTCCGCCCAGCCATCAAAAGCCGCAAGGTCAAAGGACTCTATTTCGCCGGCCAGCTCAGCGTGCCGGGCCCCGGGCTTCCGCCGGCCCTGATCAGTGGCCAAGTGGCCGCTGACCTCATCATCAAGGAATTGCACCGCCGATGAACACCATGGCCCTTTACGATCATGTATGCGCCGAGGCGAGCAGCGCCGTTGTGCGCCGCTACAGCACGTCCTTTTCCATCGGGGTGCGCGCCTTGGCCCCTCGGCTGCGCCCACCCATCAAGGCCATCTATGGCTTCGTGCGGTTCGCGGACGAGATCGTGGACACCTTCCATGGCAAGGACAAGGCCCGCCTGTTGGCGCGTTTCCGCGAGGATGCCTACGGCGCCATCCGCGATGGCATCAGCATGAACCCCGTGCTGCACAGCTTCCAAGCCTGTGCCAATACTTACGGCATCGGGCCGGAGCTGATCGAGCCGTTCCTGGAAAGCATGGCCATGGATCTGGACTGCAAGGAGCACGACCCGGCGTCGTTCAACCGCTATATCATGGGGTCGGCCGAGGTGGTGGGGCTGATGTGCCTGCGCGTATTCTGCGAAGGGGATGAAGCGGCCTATCAGCGTTTGAAGCCCGCCGCAGTGCGCTTAGGGGCCGCCTTCCAGAAGGTGAACTTCCTGCGCGACATCCGCGACGACCTCGGCGCATTGGGGCGCAACTACTTCCCCCAAGTGAAGGCCGGGCGTTTCGATGAACAAATGAAGCGTGAAGTGGAGCGGGACCTCGAGGCTGATTTTGAGGCGGCCTTGGCAGGCATCCGCGAACTCCCGACGGGCGCAAGGCTGGGGGTGTACATCAGCTACGTCTATTATCGCACCCTGTTCCAGCGCATCCAAGGCCTGTCGGCGGCGCGTGTGATGCAGGAGCGCATCAGGTTGGGCAACCCGCGGAAGATGGGCCTGCTGGCCACCTGCTGCATCAAACACCACATCGGTTGGATATGAGCAAAGCCCTGCATGATGGCACGGAGCTGGTGGTCCTGGTGGACACCGATGACCAACCCGTGGGGACCATGGACAAGTTGGAGGCGCATCACAAGGGCGTCCTCCACCGCGCCTTCAGCGTGTTCCTGTTCGATGATCAAGGCCGGGTGCTGCTGCAGCAACGGGCCTGGGGGAAATACCATACGCCGGGCCTTTGGAGCAACGCATGCTGCAGCCATGTAAGGCCCGGAGAGGCCTTGGAAGATGCGGCCCACCGCCGGTTGTACGAGGAGTTGGGCGTGCATGCGCCCCTGGAGCGGCGCTTCCATTTCATCTACCGTGCCGAGGTGGGCCAGGGGCTGATTGAACATGAGGTGGACCATGTGTTCACCGGTGCCTGCCAAGGTCCCTTCCACCCGGCTGCCGAGGAGGTGGCGGACCTGCGCTGGGTCACACCCGGCGAACTGGAACGGGAGATGAATGAAACCCCGGAGCGCTTCACGCCATGGCTGTTGATCGCTTGGCCCCGGCTGCAGCGCCACCTTGCCTTGTCCTGTACCTGATGGAAAAGCCGTTCGTCAATATCCACTGGTTCCGGCGCGACCTGCGGCTGGTGGACAACCACGCGCTGTATCGTGCGCTGAAGGACCACGGCGAAGTGCTGCCCCTGTTCATCTTCGACACGGCCATACTGGAGCGCTTGGAAGATCGTGCTGATCGCCGGGTGGACTTCATCCACCGGACCCTTGTGCGGTTGAAGCGGGAATTGGAACAGGCCGGCGGCACGCTGCTGGTTGAGCACGGCACGCCCGAGGAAGTATGGCCACGTGTCCTGCAAAGGTTCAATGTGGGGGCGGTAACGGTGGTGCATGACCATGAGCCCTATTCCCTGCGTCGCGATGCTGCGGTGCAGCAATGGCTTGAGGCACGCGGGGTGGCTTGGCACAGCTACAAGGACATCAGCATCTTCGAGCGGGACGAAGTGCTAAAGGCGGACGGCACGCCCTATTCCGTGTTCACGCCATACGGGCGCAAATGGCGCTCCATGCTCAACGATGCCGTGCTGCGGGAGTATCCCTCAGGGGAGCAACTGCACCACTTGCACAAGGTTGCACCGCTGCCCATGCCGTCCATCACGGACATCGGTTTCCAAGCAACGGACCTGGTGGTGCCTGATCCGCACGTGGCCGACGAACTGATCGCCGGTTACGGTGCCACGCGCGATCTGCCGGGCGTGGCGGGCACCTCCCGCCTGGGCGTTCACCTGCGCTTCGGCACGGTGAGCGTGCGCGCACAGGCCAGGCGGGCCTTGGGCCACGGCGAGGTATTCCTGAATGAACTCGCTTGGCGAGAGTTCTTCATGCAGTTGATGTGGCACCATCCGCACGTGGCCGACCGACCCTTCAAGCCGGCCTATGAGCGGATGATCTGGCACAACAATCCCGCACACTTCAGGGCCTGGTGCCAGGGCATGACCGGTTTCCCCTTTGTGGATGCCGGCATGCGGGAGCTCGCTGCCACAGGCTTCATGCACAACAGGGCGCGCATGGTCACGGCCAGTTTCCTGGTGAAGCATCTGCTGATCGATCCCCGCTGGGGCGAGGCTTGGTTCGCGGAAAAGCTGTTGGACTTTGAGCTCAGCAGCAACAACGGGAACTGGCAATGGGTGAGCGGAAGCGGATGCGATGCGGCCCCGTGGTTCCGCGTGTTCAACCCCGCACGGCAGCTGGAACGCTTCGATCATGGACGGGGGTACGTGGAACGGTGGATACCCGAGTTCGGCACGACCGCATATCCCGCCCCCATTGTGGACCATGCCATGGCGGTGAACCGTGCGGTGGAACACTACAAAAGCACATTGATGGAATGGAAAACCTGAACACCTCCGCAGTGGCCCTTCCACGCCGGCGGGAATCCTCCGCTTGCCACCGCATCCGACGGCGGCAATTCCTGCCCATTCCGCGGCAGGAGGCATGGGCGTTCTTCAGTTCGGCGGTCAACTTGGCAAGGATCACCCCGTCCTACATGGGCTTCCGCATCCGGCACATGCACCCTCCGGGGGGCATACAGGAAGGGCAGCGCATCACCTACACGGTGCGGCCCTTGCTGGGCCTGCCGCTCACTTGGCTCACCGGCATCACCCGCGTGGAGGCCGCCCGCACCTTCACGGACGAGCAATTGAAAGGCCCCTACAAGCTTTGGCGACACAGGCACAGTTTCGAGGAGGTGCCCGGCGGTACGGTGGTTTGCGATGAGGTGGAGTACCAAATGCCATTCGGTGTGCTGGGGGAGCTGGTACACCGCCTAGTGGTGCGCCGCCGTCTCGAACAGATCTTCGATCACCGCCAGCGTACGTTGCAGGCACTATTCCCCGTACCATGCAACCTTGGTTGAACATCGGTATCGTGTTGGCCACCTTCCTGGCCATGGAAGGAGTGGCTTGGGCCATGCACCGCTTTGTCATGCATGGCTTTCTGTGGGTGCTGCACCGCGATCACCACCAACGCGACCATGACCACGTGCTGGAGCGCAACGACGCCTTCTTCCTATTGTTCGCCGTGCCGTCCATGCTGCTCTTCCTGCTCGGTGCCTTGCGTGGCCCCGCTGCTCCTTGGACATGGATCGGCCTGGGCATCCTGCTTTATGGTATCGCCTATTTCCTGGTGCATGAGGTATTCATCCACCAACGCATCAAATGGCTCCGAAACACGAATTCGGTGTACTTCCTCGCGCTTCGGCGCGCACACAAGATGCACCACAAGCACTTGGGCAAGGAGCACGGTGAGTGCTTCGGCATGCTCATCGTGCCGATGCGCTTTTTCCGCGAGGCTTGGCGAATGAAGTACGGTAGCAACGACAAGCGGTGATGTGGACCTACCTCTGGGTGGACCTGGGCGCGATCAGCATCCCCTTGATCTACAGCTTCCATCCGAAGCTGCGCTTCCACCGGGAATGGGGACGCGCCTTACCGGCCATCGCCGGCATGATGCTGCTCTTCGTTCCATGGGACATTTGGGCCACGGCACGCGGCGTTTGGGGCTTCAATGCGCAACACCTCACCGGCGTGCAGCTGCTCGGCCTGCCCGTGGAAGAGTGGCTCTTCTTCATCTGCATCCCCTACGCCTGCCTGTTCACCTACCACTGCTTCAAGGTTCTCCGGTTTCCGGGCCTGCCTGCGGCTGGGGCCATGTGGGCCACCCGCCTCTTGTTCGTGGCGTCGGTGGCCGCGGCCGTGCTCTGGCGGCACCAGCCCTATACCGCACCCACCTTTGCCCTGCTTGCGGGGTTCCTGTTGTACGTGCAGTTGCGGCCACGCCCTGAACGCACGGGGCTGGCCCTTATCACCTACGCCGTGCTGCTGCTTCCCTTCTTCGTGGTGAACGGCATCCTCACCGGCACGGGGCTCGACCAGCCGGTGGTCTGGTATAACGAAAAGGCCATCTGGGGCCAGCGCCTGGCCACCATCCCCGTCGAGGACGTGTTCTACGGCTTGCTGATGTTTCTGCTCACGGTCTGGCTATACGAGGCCGCGCCATGGCGGGCACTGGCCGGGCGGCGTGGGGTGGCGGCCACCGCCTTTGTACTGATGGCAGGATCAGGCACGGCTGCCCAAGGCATCGACCTGGAGCTCGTGCGCGGGCATTACGCCCAGGCTGCGCGTGATCCCCAAGCATGCCAGGACATGTTGGCCCATTTTCAGGGCAAGCAATTGGATCAGCTGGCATCGGGATACTTGGGGGCCTTTGAGGCCATGTGGGCCGAGCACGCCCAGGGGCCGAGGTCCAAGCTGGAGAGCTTCCGGCGTGGCACCGATCGGATCGACCAGGCCATCTCGGGGCTGCCGGAGGAGGTTGAACTGCGCTTCATCCGGCTGTCGATACAAAGGAATTGTCCGTGGATATTGGGTTACCGGTCGGACCAGGAAGAGGATGAAAGGCAGCTGCGGGCAGGCTTGGCGAGGGTAAAGGACCCGGTGCTCAGGAGCTTGATGGTGGCATTGTTGGAGGCGGAATGAACGCCCGGCGCTTGCCCGGCTGCGCGCCCACGCAAGCATTAGCTTTGGATCTTGTGCCGCCATGGCCAAGAAAAAGCGCATCACCAAGAAGGAGCTGCTGAAGATCGAGCAGGCGGCCGTGCGCGAGGAGCGCAAGCGGCAAGGTGCGCTGGACGGACGGTTCCGCGAGAAGGTGGAAAAGAGCAAGAAAACATACAGCCGTAAGCGGAAGCACAAGGATGAATGAGTTTCGTGCTATGATCCTTCGCACCCGCAAGAAGCCAGGCCTTGATTCCTTCGCGGGACCCCGTGCAGGAGACCCTGTGGGAGGGAGAGTAGGAAACTACGGGAACCACCGGATTGCCCGGCGTCCTGGTCTGTGGCATTTTTGGCCACCTCTTTGGAGGGTTCCAGCCTCAGATCATTTCCCGATAAACAGAGTACCATCCGATGACACGGACACTACGATCCTGCACCGCCCTGTTGGCCGCATTGCTCGGCACCGCAACCACCCAGGCCCAATGGGAGGTCGTGGGGACCCAGCAGTTCTCCAGTGGCTGGGCCCGCCATACGGTGATCGACTTTGCTCCGGACAACACGCCGTATGTGGCATATGGCGATGTGGGCCTGCAGGAGAAAGCCGTTGTGCGGCGCTTCTTCAATGGGGCCTGGCAGGTGGTGGGCACGGAAGGATTATCCGCCGGCACTGCGTTGGATATCAGTCTAGACATCAGTGCCGATGGCGTACCGTACGTGGCCTACCGGGACATGGCCAACGGCCAGAAGGCCACGGTGATGGCCTATCAGGGGGGATCCTGGCAGACGGTGGGCCAAGCAGGTCTGTCCGAAGGCCAAGCTATGAAGACCTGCCTGGCGATCGCCCCGGACGGCACGCCCTACATCAGCTATCTGGACGGTGCGCATGAGAACAAGGTGACCACCCGCCGGTTCGCCAATGGCAGCTGGACCACACTGGGCGCAGAGGGGTTCTCCCCTTATTTTGCCAGTAGCGTGTCCATGACCTTCGATGGCAATGGCGTGGTGTACACCGGTTATGCCGGCACCTCCGGTTGCCGCGTGGAGCGCTTCGTGAACGGAGCTTGGGAGTTGTTGGGCGTGGAAAGTTCTTTCTACAACGCACGTACGGCATCGTTGGCCATCGGGAGCGACCACACGGTGTACATGGCCTACCTGGATGGATCGAACGACATGGGTGGGAGCATGAAGAAGTATGTGAACGGCACGTGGGAGCAGGTGGGGCAGGTGGCCTTCACCAACGAGGATGCCAGCATGGACTACTACACCATGGCCTTGGACGACAATGATGTGCCCTATGTGGCGTACAAGGATTCACATGCCGGGCAGAAGGCCACGGTACAACGCTTCGTGAACGATGCCTGGGAGCTTGTCGGGCCGATGAGCTTCACCCCGAACTGGTCGGATTTCGTTTCACTGGCCATCGACCAGGACAACGTCCCGTACGTGGTCTTCAGCGACGCCACGGACTTTACGTTCAAAAGCACGGCGATGCGGTTCGCGGAAGGGAGCGCTGCCGTGGACGAGCCGCATCCCGGTGATGCGTTCACCTTCCGGGCCGATGCCGATCGGATGTGCGTTAAGCTGATCAATGCACCAGTCGGCGCCCTCGTGAGCCTGATGGACATGGCCGGGAAGGTGGTCGGTGAGCACCGCGTCGCCGATCCCGGCGCGGCTATAAGCACCGCCCACCTGAAGGCAGGCCTCTACCTGCTTCGCCTTGACCACCAAGGCCGCACCCGTTCAGGCAAGGTCGCTGTGGTCCGGTAGGTTGGGGACCTTGGCATAAAGAGCGAGGTGGCGGTCGGCCGGGGTCCGGCGATCGTACCGGCAGCAATTCGCCGTACATGACCCGCAGCCCGCATATCTTTAGGCCAAACCCGAAGGATCATGACCGCCGAACTCCATGACATCTTCATCGACGGGAAGAAGGCCAGCCCAGGCCTGCCTGCCGGGAAGAAGAACTACCTGATCGACATCGACGGCACCATCTGCGAGGACATCCCCAACGAGGAGCCGGAGCGCATGGCCGACGCGGCGGTGTTCGACGGGGCCGTGGCCGCCTGCAACCGCTGGTATGACCAAGGGCACATCATCACCTTCTTCACCTCGCGCACGGAGGAACACCGGGGCGTGACCGAGTTGTGGCTGAACAAGCATGGCTTCAAGTACCACGGTGTCCTTTTCGGCAAGCCGCGCGGCGGCAACTACCACTGGATCGACAACCACTTGGTAAGCTCGGCCCGGTACAAAGGTTCCTTCGCGGACCTGGGGGCTTGAACGGGCCACCACCACCGGCGCCGTGGCATTTGCCATCAGGCGCCCCGATCTGCTTACTTCGCCATCCCCTAATTCCAATCGATGTCCAAGAACGTTTCCTCCCTCTCCGGCCGCGACGGCAAGGAGCTGACCGACCCGCTGTGGGATCGGTTGCAACAAGCTGCCAAGGAGATGGGCGGCTCACCCGGCGCCGACCAGGTAACGGCCATTGCCGATGATTTCCGCATCGGGGAGGCGATGGCCTTCGGCACCACTACGTTCTACGACTTCCTCAAGCGGGACAACCTGGGCAAGAAGGCCTACGTGTGCAACGGCAGCACCTGCCTGGTGGCCGGTACGCAGGGCAAGGTGCACGCGGAGCTGGGCAAGCACTTCAAGCCGGAGGAGATCGGCGAGATGTGCTGCCTGGGCCGCTGCCACGAGAACAGCGCGTTCCATGTGGACGGCCGCAACTACAGCGGCTCCAGCATCGGGCATGTGGAGGACGTGGTGAAGAAGCGGGATGAACAAGGCGCTTGGCGAGAGGCGAACGGCAAGCACCATGTAGGTACCTCCATGGAGCAGCCCATCCTCACGGCGCCGATGCCATCGCTGGATGAATTCTACGGGCTTTGGGAAAAGGTGCTCAAGGCCGACGGCGCCGACCTCTTGCAGGAGATCAAGCAGTCCAAGCTGCGCGGGCGGGGCGGTGCGGGCTTCCCCATGGGCATCAAGCTGGAGGCCGTGCGCAAAGCACAGGACACCACGGGCAACGGCACGCCGCGCAAGTACATCGTCTGCAACGGCGACGAGGGCGACCCGGCCGCGTTCAGCGACCGTTACCTGCTGGAACAGCGCCCGCACCTGGTGCTGCTGGGCATGATGATCGCCGGGTACCTCGTGGGCGCCGACACCGGCGTGCTGTACATCCGCGCCGAGTATCCCGAGGCCGTGGAGAGCGTGAAGCAGGCGATCAACGACATCGCCGCCAAGGGCTGGATCGGTGACAACATCAAGGGCAGCGGTTTCAACTACCGCTTCAAGGTGATCCAAGCGGCGGGCGCCTATATCTGCGGCGAGGAAACAGCCTTGCTGAACAGCATCGAGGGCAAGCGCGGCGAGGTGCGCACGCGCCCGCCCTACCCGGCGGAGAAGGGCTTGTTCAACCGGCCCACGGTGGTGAACAACGTGGAGTCGCTGGCCTGCGTGCCCTGGATCATCCAGCATGGCGGCGCGGCCTTTGCGAAGCTGGGCAGCGCGGAGACCTCGGGTTCCAAGCTGCTGTCGCTGGACAGTTCCTTCAACCGCCCCGGCATTTACGAGGTGGAGTGCGGCACGCCGTTGCGGAAGGTGATCGACGAGCTGGGCCGGGGCCTGAACAAGAAGGTGAAAGCCATGCACATCGGCGGCCCGCTGGGCGGCATCGTGCCCATGCACAAGATCGACAACCTCACCATCGACTTCGAGACCTTCCGGAAGGAAGGATTCATGCTGGGCCACGCCAGCATCCTCTGCATCCCCGAGGACTTCCGCATGATCGACTACCTGCAGCACCTCTTCGAGTTCACTGCGGTGGAGAGCTGCGGCAAGTGCTACCCCTGCCGCATCGGCAGCAAGCGCGGCGAGGAGCTGATCCACGGTGCACGTGAGAAGGACCAAAAGATCGACCGGCAGCTCTTCAACGACCTGCTGGAGACCATGGAGATCGGCAGCCTGTGCGCCCTGGGCGGTGGGCTGCCCCTGGGCATCAACAACGCCTTGCAGTATTTCGGTGATGAGCTCAAAGCCAACTTCAAATCCTAGCAGCATGTCCGACGTGGCCTACATCGACGGGGTGGCGTATCCGATCAATCCGGGGGAGAGCATCCTCGCCTTCCTGCGGCGCCACAAGGGCGGCGACCACGTGCCCACGCTCTGCGACGCGCCCAACCTGGAACCCTTCGGCAGCTGCCGCGTGTGCTCGGTGGAGGTGGCCCTGAAGGAGGACGGCCCCTCCAAGGTGATGGCCAGCTGCCACACGCCCGTGGGCAAGGGGCAGTACATCAAGGCGCACACGCCCCGCATGGAGCGCCTGCGCAGGAACCTGGTGGAGATGGTGCTCACCACCTATGATACCGAGAAGCTCAAGACCGAGGACCACGGCCGCAACGAGCTGTACAACGTGGTGAAGCAGACCGGCTTCGACATCGACAGCGTGCGCTATCCGAAGGGCGCCATGCCGCTGGATTTCATCGGCAAGGAAGCGGCCTTCGCCCAGGACCGTTCGCACCCGTACATGGTGAGCGACCTCAGCAGTTGCATCCATTGCTTCCGCTGCGTACGCGCCTGCGACGAGGTGCAGGGCGAACAGGTGCTCACCATGGCCGGGCGCGGCTTCAACAGCTACATCGCCAAGGGCACCGCCGAATCGTTCATGGACAGCGACTGCGTGAGCTGCGGCGCCTGTGCGCAGGCCTGCCCCACCAGCGCCATCACCGACGTGTTCAGGAGCAAGGAAAACGTGCCGGACAAAGTGGTGCGCACCGTGTGCACCTACTGCGGCGTGGGCTGCAACCTGGACGTGAACGTGAAGGACAACACGGTGGTCAGCATCCGCGCGCCGTACGATGCCGAGGTGAACAGCGGGCACACCTGCCTGAAGGGCCGCTACGCCTTCAGCTTCTACAACCACCCGGACCGCCTGCGTACCCCGCTGATCAAGCGCAACGGCCAGTTCGAGGAGGCCACATGGGACGAGGCCTACGACTACATCGTGGACCGCTTGGCCGATATCCGGGCCAAGCACGGCCCGGACAGCATCGCCGGCATCAGCAGCGCGCGCTGCCCCAACGAGGAGAACTACCTCATGCAGAAGTTCATGCGGGCGGTGATCGGCACCAACAACATCGACTGCTGCGCGCGCGTGTGCCACAGCCCCACGGCGGCCGGCATGCAGCGTACCTACGGCACGGGAGCCGCCACCAACAGCATCGAGGATCTCAAGCATACCCATGCCATCCTGCTGATCGGCGCCAATCCCACCGATGCCCACCCGGTGACCGGTGCACGGATCAAGCAGGAGGCCATGAAGGGCAAGACCCTCATCGTCATCGACCCGAGGCGCATCCACCTGGCCCGCTACGCCCACTTCCACCTGCAGCTGAGGCCCGGCACCAACGTGGCCCTGCTGAACATGATGATGCACTACATCATCAAGGAAGGCCTGGTGGACAAGGCCTTCATCGAGGCGCGCACCGAGGGGTGGGAGGAGTTCCGGAAGGAACTCATGGACCTGGACGTGGCGCGGATGGAAGAGGTGACCGGCGTGGACCGTAACCTGGTCCGCGAGGCCGCCATCGCCTACGCCAAGGCCCCGTCCGCCATGAGCTTCCACGGGCTGGGCGTCACCGAGCACTCACAGGGCACTTTCGCCGTGATGCAGATCGCCGACCTGGCCATGATGACCGGCAACATCGGCCGCCGCGGTGTGGGGGTGAACCCCCTGCGCGGGCAGAACAACGTGCAGGGCGCGGCCGACATGGGGGCGCAGCCGCACCAGGGCGCCGGCTACCTGGACCTCACCGACCACGGGGTGCAGCAACGCTACGAGGAGCACTATGGTGTACCCATGCCGCCCCTGCCGGGCTTCATGATCCCGGACATGTTCAACGCCGCCATCGACGGCCGCCTGAAAGCCTTATGGCTGATGGGCGAGGACGTGGTGCAATCGGACCCGAACACGCAAAAGGTGATGCGCGCCCTGGACAGCATGGACCTCCTGATCGTACAGGACCTCTTCATGTCGGAATCGGCCCGGCATGCCCATGTGGTGCTGCCGGCCGCGAGCTTCCTGGAGAAGAGCGGCACCTTCACCAACGGCGAACGCCGCGTGCAGCGTGTGCAGGCCGCCGTGGAGCCCCTGGAGGGCACCCGACCCGACGGGCAGATCATCGTGGATGTGAGCGAGCGCATGGCGGAGCGGCTGGGCATGGCCAACCCCTTCAGTACCGGTGCCGGCGCAGCACCCAGCATTGCCAAGTACCAGAAACAGGTGAAGGTGGACGGCGGCACACGTGCCCGCACCACCTACCACCCTGCCTGGGTGCTGGAGGAGGTGAGCGCCGTGGTACCCTTCTTCAAGGGCATCCGCTGGGAAATGCTCGGCGAGAACGGCAAGCAGTGGCCTGTGGCCGCCGACGGCACGGACACGAAGATCCTGCACCAGGATACCTTCAAGCGAGGCAAGGGCAAATTTTTCGCACTCCACTGGGCCGAGACCAAGGAAGTGCTCACCCACGGCGAGGAGTACCCCTACATCATCACCACCAACCGCGAGCTGGAGCACTACAACGCCGGCACCATGACGCGCCGCACGGCCAACAGCGAGATCATCACCGAGGACCTGCTGATGATCAACCCGGAGGATGCCGCCCGAAACGGCATCGCCGACGGCGACATGGTGTGCGTGGAAAGCCCGCGCGGCAAGGTGGACATCAAGGCGCGCGTCACCGACGAGGTGAAGCCCGGTATCCTCAGCAGCACCTTCCACTTCCCGGAGATCATGCTCAACGTGATCACCAGCGACGTGCACGACTCCGAGGCCAAGTGCCCCGAGTACAAGGTGGTGAGTTGCCGCATCCGCAAGGCGCGGAAGGGACACTTGCGGAAGGCGGGCACCTTCGCCTAAGGCTACGGCACCTGAAATGTGAGGTGGTGGAGAAGGTGTGAGGGAAGGGACGGACCGGTAGAACAAGGTAGCTGGTGACAAGGCTACCTTCGCGGCCTCATTCCTTTATCGCACATGAAATTCTCCACCAAGTGCATCCACGCGGGCGTGGAGCCCGATCCCTCCACCGGCGCCATCATGACGCCCATCTTCCAGACCAGCACCTACGTGCAGGCCGCGCCGGGGCAGCACAAGGGTTACGAGTACAGCCGCACGCACAACCCCACGCGCACGGCGCTGCAAAAGGCCCTGGCGGCCTTGGAGAACGGCAAGCATGGCCTCTGCTTCGCCACGGGCATGGCGGCCATCGACGCGGTGGTGAAACTGCTGAAGCCCGGCGACGAGGTGGTGAGCACCAACGACCTCTACGGAGGTACCTACCGTCTCTTCACCAAGGTTTTCGAACCCTTCGGCGTGAAGTTCTCTTTCGTGGACATGAGCGACCCGGCCAACGTGGCCACTGCCATCACCCCGAGGACGAAACTGGTGTGGGCGGAAACGCCGACCAATCCCACGTTGCGCATCGTGGACATCGCCGCCTTGGCCAAGCTCACGCAAGGCAAGGGCATCCTGCTGGCCGTGGACAACACCTTCGCCTCGCCCTACCTGCAGAACCCCATGGACCTGGGCGCGGACATCGTGATGCACTCGGTGACCAAGTTCCTCGGCGGCCACAGCGACGTGGTGATGGGCGCCCTGGTAGTGAACGATGATGCGCTGGCCGAGCGCCTGGCCTTCATCCAGAACAGCTGCGGCGCCACGCCCGGTCCGCAGGACTGCTTCCTGGTGCTGCGCGGCCTGAAGACCCTGCACCTGCGCATGGAGCGCCATTGCGCCAACGGCCGTGCCGTGGCGGAGTTCCTGGTCAAGCATCCCAAGGTGGGCAAGGTCTACTGGCCCGGCCTGCCCGACCACCCCAACCACGCCGTGGCCAAGCGCCAGATGCGCGACTTCGGCGGCATGATGAGCTTCACCATCAAAGGTGACCGGATGGAGGATGCCAACCGCTTCCTCAGCACCTGCAAGCTCTTCAGCCTGGCCGAATCCCTCGGTGGCGTGGAATCCCTGATGGGCCACCCCGCGAGTATGACCCACGCCAGCATTCCCCGGGAAGAGCGGATCAAGACCGGTGTCACCGACTCGCTGATCCGCCTCAGTGTGGGCGTGGAGGATGCACAGGACCTGATCGACGACCTCGGGAAGGCTTTGGGCTGAGGCCGTTGGAACCCAAGAATGGGGAGGGCCTTTGCTCCTTCGAGCGGTAGCTGGCATGGACGGCTTTCGTAACTTTGAATGAACGGACCCTTGCTCACACACCCTTTTCCCCGCATGCACCGCAGTTTTCCTTCCCTGTTGGCCGCCTCCTTGCTGCTGGCCATTCAGACCGTATCCGCCCAAGATGCACCGTTCCATTGCGGCGCCAATGAATTGGGTCGGATGGGGTCCATCATCTCCGGCCATCCGGAGCGGCTCCAGGAGATCGCCCAGGCCGAGGCCGAGCTGGAGCACTTCACCCAGGCATACGTGCAGGACGCCTCGCGGGATGAGGACGACAACATCTACATCATCCCGGTGGTCTTCCACATCATTCACAACAACGGCGCGGAGAACATCAGCGATGACCAGGTGCGTGATGCCATCCGGGTGATGAACGAGGACTTCAACAAGCTGAACAGCAATTGGATGAACGTCCAGCCCGAGTTCCTGGGCATCGTGGCGGACATGGAGGTCACCTTCAGGCTGGCCCAACTGGACCCGAACGGCAATTGCACCAGCGGCATCACCCGTACGGTGAGCACACTCACCTACGACGGGGACCAGAATATGAAGAACCTGATCAATTGGCCCCGCAACCGCTACCTGAACATTTGGGTGGCAGCCAATGCAGGAGGCGCGGCCGGTTACTCGATGTATCCTTCATCGGTGGCCGGGCCTTGGGGGGCCGCTGCGGACGGTATTGTGGTGCTATCCAACTACGTGGGGGCCATCGGCACCAGCAACCCGGACCGGTCCCACACCCTGAGCCATGAAGCGGGCCACTGGCTGAACCTGAAGCACTGCTGGGGGGATTCCAACGAGCCGGGCCTGCCCTCCAATTGCCAGATGGACGATAACGTCTCCGATACACCGAACACGAAGGGCTGGACCTCTTGTAACCTGCGCGGGGCCAGCTGCGGTTCGGCCGTGGACAACGTGGAGAACTTCATGGAGTATTCCTATTGCTCCAAGATGTTCACCAACGGCCAAAAGGCCCGTGTACACGCCGCGCTGAACAGCTCCACCGCCGGTCGAAACAACCTCTGGACCGCTTCCAACCTGGCCTTGACCGGTGTGAACACGGAACCGGAGATCTGCGCCGTGCAATTCACCAGCACCGAGCGCACCATTTGCGCAGGTCAGTCCGTGACCTTCACCGATCAGAGCTACAACGGGGTGACCGAATGGGCGTGGACCTTCGAGGGAGGAGACCCCGCCACGGCCAACACCGCAACGCCGACCGTGACCTTCAACAACCCGGGCCTGTACAATGTGGGCCTTACCGTAGGCAACGGCTCGGAGAACCTGGGGGTCACCGAGCAGGCCTACATCCGCGTTCTTCCGCAGAACGGCGTGCCGATTCCCTTCAGCGAGGGGTTTGAGGGCGTGGGCAACCTGGCCTCCACCGAATGGCAGGTGGACGATCCCAACAGCGACGGTACTTTCCTGGTCTCCTCCGCCGCGGCGTACACGGGCTCCAGCAGTGTCATGGTAGCCAACGCGGCCTCCAAGGCGGGGCGCTCCGACGCGCTGTTGAGCACCACGATCGATATCACCAGCGACCCGCCTGCCGTGCTCAGCTTCCGCTACGCCTTCGCCAAGCGCTCCAACAGCAACGAGGATGCCCTTCGGGTGTACGTGAGCCGCGATTGCGGACAGACCTGGAGCCTCCGCCGCGCCCTGGTGGGTGATGGCCTGGTGACCGCGCCGAACACCGGCTCCTCGTTCACGCCCAACGGTCCCGACCAATGGGGCTACAACGAGACCTCCGCGATCAGTGGCCTGTTCGAGGTGACCAACCTCCGTATCAAGTTCGTCTTCGAGAGTGACGGCGGCAACAACCTCTGGCTGGACGACATCAACCTGAACGGGGCTTCCGTGGGCATCGCCGAAAGCGGTGAACGGGGAGGTGGCCTGTTCGTGGTGCCCAATCCGGCAACGGACCATATGGTGGTGAGCACCTGGTTGGCTGACGGCGGTGCCGTGAACGTGGAACTGCTCGACCTGCTGGGGCGCCCTGTACGCGTGGTCGACCAAGGGGTGCATCCGCCGGGCTCGGCCAAGTGGAGCGTGGATCTTTCCGGGCTGCCGGCAGGCATGTACCTCGTGCGCATGCAACGGAGCGGTGGCGTGCAGATGGCCAGGTTCACCAAGGAATAGGCTGGTGTCGTGCCCGGTAGGGGCGCAAGTTCCGCGGCGGGGGCGGCCCATCCAGGACGGCCCCCACGGTGTGTGCCACAAAGCGCATTTCATGGTGGCCTCCTTGGCCCATTTCTCGCGAACCCTCGTCCCTTCAGCCTAAATTCACGGGCTGGTCCGCCATGGGGAAGGAAACGGTGAAGGGAGCAGTCTTTGTGGCGCTCGGGGCCATTTTCTATGGGGTCCTTGGCAACGTGATCAAGTTGGCTTACAGGGGCGGCTACACCACCGCGGAGGTGTTGGCCGCCCAGTATGCATGGGGCCTGGTGGGTCTTTGGGCGGCGGACCGGATCGTGTGCCGGAAGCAGCCGGGATCGTCCTTGCCCGTTTCCGGACGTGACCGTAGGCGGCTGATGCTGGCAGGGCTGGCCATCGGCGTCACCAGCACTTCCTACTACATCTCCATGCGCTATGTGGACGTGTCGGTCGCCATCGTCCTGATGATGCAGTCGGTCTGGTTCGGCATCGTGCTGGAGAGCATGCTGCAAAGGCGGCTCCCCAGCGGCCGGAAAGCCTGGGCCACGGTGGTGATCCTCATCGGCACGGTGCTGGCCACCAATATGTTCGGCCGGCAGGTGGCCCTGGATATCCGGGGTGTGCTCTGGGGGCTACTCTCCGGGGCCACCTTCACGTTCATGATGTATGCGTCCAACCGCATCGCCACCCACGTGCCGCCCTACCGGAAGAGCCTGCTGATGCTCCTGGGCGGAAGCTTGGTGGTGGCGGCTTTCATCGGGCTCACACAGGTGGGGCCGCACCATGTGGAGGCCTTGCGGGGCTTGGTGCCCGGTGGCCATGTCCCGGTGGACGGCTCTTTGGCGTTCCGGCCTTCCATCTTCCTCACCTACGGGCCGGTCATCGCGCTTTTCGGCACCATCCTGCCGCCCATCCTGTTCAACATCGGTTTCCCCAAGGTGGGGCTCGGCCTGGGCAGCATCGTTTCCTCCTTGGAGCTTCCGGTGTCCGTTACCGTGGCCTACCTGGTGCTGCACGAGCAGGTGCTGGCCGTGCAATGGGCCGGCATTTTCCTGATCCTGGCGGCCATCGCGGTGATGAACAGGGGCGGGATGCGAGCCTGAACGGGCCGAGGGCGGGTGGAGTCCGTCGGCGAGGACACCTGATTGCGCGCTTTCCACTATATTTGCAGCCGTTTCGGTGCGGTGAAGGAGAGGAAGAGGGGACCGCCCCTCTTTTTTGTTCCCGTCCCGTGACCGGCAACCAGATGATCACCACCACCCAGTTGGAGGAAGTCCTGCAGCGGCAGTTGGCCGGAACCGCGCGGTTCCTGGTCAGTGCCGAGGTGCGCCCCGGTGGCAAGGCCGTGGTGGAGGTGGACCGCGAGGAGGGCCCCATCACCCTGGATGAGCTGACGGCCATCAATAAGGGGCTCCAGGCCGAACTGGGCGAAGCCCTGGACGACGTGGAGCTGCAGGTGGGCAGCCCCGGTCTGGGCCGGCCCTTCAAGGTGGCGCAGCAGTTCGATAAGCACCTGGGCAAGGAGGTGGACGTGCTGCTGGCCGATGGCGGCTCGCTGAAGGGCGTGCTGGAGGCCCGGGACACGGCGGGCATCACCCTGCGGGTGCTGCTGCCCTCCAACGTCAAGGGCCGCGCGGCCAAACTTTCCAAGGAATCCACGGTGATCCCCTTCACCGGCATCAAGGCCGTTCAGGCCAGCATCAAACTCAACTGAAAGCAGCAAGTGCAATGAGCACAGTGAACCTCATCGAATCCTTCGGGGAATTCAAGGACCTCAAGAACATCGACCGGGTGACCATGATGGGCATCCTGGAGGATGTGTTCCGCGGTGTGGTGAAGCGTAAGTATGGCGAGGACGCCAACTTCGACATCATCATCAACCCCGACAAGGGCGACCTGGAGATCTGGCTGAACCGCGAGATCGTTCCGGACGGTGAAGTGGAGGACCCCGGCAAGCAGATCGCCCTGTCCGATGCCTTGAAGGTGGAGCCGGACTTCGAGGTGGGCGAGGAAGTGAGCCAGGAGGTGAAGATCGCCGACTTCGGGCGTCGCAGCATCCTCTCGCTCAAGCAGAACCTCCAGGGCCGGATCATGGAGCTGGAGCGCGACCACATCTACTCCAAGTACAAGGAGCGCGTGGGCGAGATCATCACCGGCGAAGTGTACCAGATCTGGAAGCGCGAGACCCTGGTGCTGGATGATGAGGGCAACGAGCTGATCATGCCCAAGGACCAGCACATCAAGACGGACTTCTTCAAGAAGGGCGACACCGTGCGGGCCGTGGTGTGGAAGGTGGAGATGCGCAACAACAGCCCCGTGGTGCTGCTCTCACGCACGGCCCCGGAATTCCTGGAGAAGCTCTTCGAGCAGGAGGTGCCCGAGGTGGCCGACGGCCTGATCACCATCAAACGCATCGTACGCGAGCCCGGAGAGCGGGCCAAGGTGGCCGTGGAAAGCTACGACGACCGCATCGACCCGGTGGGCGCCTGCGTGGGCATGAAGGGCAGCCGGATCCACGGCATCGTGCGCGAGCTGCGCAACGAGAACATTGATGTGATCAACTTCACCACCAACGACCAGCTGCTCATCCAACGCGCCCTCAGCCCGGCCAAGGTGGGCGAGATCAAGCTGGACGAGGCCCACAAGCGCGCCGAGGTGTACATGAAGCCCGACCAGGTGGCGCTGGCCATCGGCAAGGGTGGGCACAACATCAAGTTGGCCGGTCGCCTCTCGGGCTACGATATCGACGTGTACCGCGACAGCGACGAGGTGACCGATGACGTGGACCTCGACGAATTCAAGGACGAGATCGAGCCGTGGATCATCGACACGCTCAAGAACATCGGTTGCGACACGGCCCGGTCGGTGGTGGAGATCGCCCCGGACGAACTGGCCAAGCGCACCGACCTGGAGGATGAGACCGTGCTGGAAGTACTGCGCATCCTGAAGCTGGAATTGTCCAAGTAAGAGCAACCACGGGCGCGGGAAGGGAACAGGAAGGGTAAACGGAAAAACAGGCGAATGAGCGAAGCGGCAGGAAAAACGGTGAGGTTGAGCAAGGTGACGCGGGATTTCAATCTCGGCGTGCACACGGTGGTGGAGTTCCTCGCCGCGAAGGGGCATGTGGTGGAGGCATCGCCGAACGCCAAGATCCCCGGGGAACTGTACAGCTTGCTGGAGAGGGAATTCGGCCAGGACAAGGCCGAGAAGGCCGCGAGCAAGCAGGTGATCCAGGAGCGCCAGGAGCGCGAGGTGGTGGCCCTGGCCAGCGCACCGGCCGCGGCCGAGGCACCCGCAGCCCCGGCACCGCGCGCGGAGGAACCCCCGGCACCACCTGCCGCTGCACCGGCCGAGGCGCCCGCAAAGGCAGTACCCGAGGCCGCGGCGCCTGCCACCCCGGAGGAGGTGAAGACGGATGGTCCGGACGTGATCCGTGCCACACCGCACACGCTGACCGGCCCGAAGACCCTCGGCAAGATCGACCTCGCCCCCAAGAAAAAGGGCAAGGCCGCCCCTGCCGCCAAGGATGCACCGGCGGAAACACCGGCGCCGACACCCGCACCCGCCGGCCCGACGCCAGCCCCGGCCGCCCCCGCACCGCCTGCCGCCCCGCCCGAGCCGGAGACCATCCGCGTACAGGTGGAGAAACTGACAGGGCCGAAGACCCTGGGCCACATTGAGCTGCCCAAGGAGCGCGAGCGCAAGCCCGCCGACCGGGCGGACAAGGATCGGGGCCGCCGCAAGCGCATCGTGCGCACCGGCCCGGTGAACGTGGGCCGCGTGGTGCAGCAAGAGCAGCGCAAGGCCAGCACCGGCCGCCCCGGTGAATTGGATGAGAACGCCGTGAAGAAGAAGGTGAGCGAAACGCTCGCACGCCTCACCGGCGGCACCGGCAAAGGCCGGGGGGCCAAGCGCCGTACGGACAAGCGGCATGAGCGCTTCCAGCGGCGCGAGGAGGAGGACCAGGCCCGCCAGCTGGCCGGGCGCACACTCAAGGTCACCGAGTTCGTTACCGCCAGCGAGCTGGCCTCCATGATGGACGTGCCCGTCACCGACATCATCAAGGCCTACTTCTCCCTGGGCATGATGGTGAGCATCAACCAGCGCCTCGATGCCGAGACCCTCTCGGTGATCGCCGACGAGTACGGCTTCAAGGTGGAGTTCGTGGGCGCCGATGTGCAGGATGTCACCGTGGAGGAGGCCGACGATCCCGCCCGCATGGCGCCCCGCGCGCCCATCGTCACCGTGATGGGCCACGTGGACCACGGCAAGACCTCCTTGTTGGACCACATCCGCAAGGCGAATGTGATCGCCGGCGAGGCCGGGGGCATCACCCAGCACATCGGGGCCTATAGCGTGAAGCTGGACAACGGCAAGAAGATCACCTTCCTGGACACCCCCGGCCACGAAGCCTTCACCGCCATGCGTGCACGCGGTGCCCAGGTCACCGACATCGCCATCATCGTCATCGCCGCCGATGACAGTGTGATGCCCCAGACCCGTGAGGCCATCAACCACGCGCAGGCCGCCGGTGTGCCCATGGTCTTCGCCTTCAACAAGATCGACAAGCCCCAGGCCAATGCGGACAAGATCCGTGAGCAGCTCTCGCAGATGAACATCCTGGTGGAGGAGTGGGGCGGCAAGTTCCAGAGCCAGGAGATCAGTGCCAAGAAGGGCATGGGCATCGAAGCGCTGTTGGACAAAGTGCTGCTGGAGGCCGAGATGCTCGACCTGAAGGCCGACGCGGGCAAGCGTGGCAACGGCGTGGTGATCGAGAGCACCTTGGAGACCGGCCGCGGCTATGTGACCACCCTGTTGGTGGAAGGCGGCACCCTGCGCAAAGGCGACGTGCTGCTGGTGGGCCAGTTCAGCGGCCGCGTGCGCAACATGTTCAACGAGCGCGGCCAGGCCGTGGCCGAGGCCGGGCCCTCCGTGCCCGTATCCATCCTCGGTCTGGACGGTGCGCCCAATGCCGGCGACCGCTTCCATGTGATGGAGGATGAGCGCGAGGCACGCCAGATCGCCACCCGCAGGCAGCAGCTGCAGCGTGAGCAGGGCATCCGCACACGCAAGCACATCACCTTGGACGAGATCGGCCGCCGCCTCGCCATCGGCGATTTCAAGGAACTGAACGTGATCGTGAAGGGCGACGTGGACGGCTCCGTGGAAGCCCTGACGGATTCACTGCTCAAGCTGAGCACCGAAAACATCAAGGTGGACGTGATCCACAAGGCCGTGGGCCCCATCGCCGAGAGCGATGTGCTCCTGGCCTCCGCCTCCAACGCCATCATCATCGGCTTCCAGGTGCGCCCCACCGTGGGTGCACGCAAGTTGGCTGAGAACGAGGAGATCGAGATCCGGCTGTACTCCATCATCTACGACGCCATCGAGGAGCTCAAGCAGGCCATGGAGGGCATGCTCGCCCCGAAGGAGGAGGAGAAGGTGCTGGGCACCGCCGAGGTGCGCGAGACCTTCCGGATCAGCAAGGTGGGCACCGTGGCCGGCTGCTACGTGCTGGATGGCAAGATCACCCGCAGCAGCAAGGTGCGCCTGATCCGCGAGAGCATCGTGGTGTACACCGGCGAACTGGCCGACCTCAAGCGCTTCAAGGACGATGTGAAGGAAGTGACGCACGGCTACGAGTGCGGCCTGAGCATCAAGAATTTCAACGACATCAAGGTGGGCGACCACATTGAGGCGTTTGAAATGGTGGAGGTGAAGCGGAGCCTGAACGGGTGATCCCGGTCCCGGGAAGCGAACGGACAGATCGGGATGCGTCCGCTGTGTTGCGGTAAGCGTCACGCCCGGTCAAGAGGTGAAGATCGCCGGCTGAACCGGTCGGTGCTGCCGGGTTTCCGCCCTCAGTGGGTTTCGGCCGTGCCGGTCTGCAGGCGCGGCGGCTCGATCTGGTCGGGCACCACGTACAGCCCGGGGAATTCCGCGGCTAACTGGCCACGCAAGTGTTCAGCCGTGACCCGGTCGCGCAGGTCGCCCACACGTACGCGGAAGTTGGGGGCCAGGTAGCTCAGGTAGGCGGGCGTCTCCGGGTACTTGGCCAGGAACTCCCGCCGGGTCTTTTCCGCCGTGTTGCGGTCGCCCAGGAAGATCTGCACGCGATAGCCGTTGAGGGGTTGGCGCCGGGCGGCATATTCCGCCATCAGGTTCCGGATGCGTGCACTCTCCTCCAGCTGCACCCGCCCCGACGTGTCGGCAGGGGCCTGCTGGCGTGGGTTTACGGCCTCAGGGATCGCGTACGGATGGAAGAGGCGTTCATCTTGCTGCGCGTGCATGGCCGTGGCCAGAAGCAGCAGGGGGGCGATCATTCCGATTCGCATGGTGGAGACAAAGGTACCCATGGAACGCACCCGGAAGAGGGTCGTGGGGAGCTGGTTCCGGTGGTGCATGGGGCGGCTGATTCGCTTGAAAATGACAGGACTGTGACATCTACCTGACCAGCCGGGATGCGGATTCGGGTGATCGCCACCAAATCTTAGAATGATTCTAAATAGGGCTTTTCGGCGCTAACCGTTGGCTGTATGGCTTCCGCCGTATTCCTCTGCGGCTACTTTTGCCCGGCGTTGGGCCAATGGGTCCGTCCATCTAAATCGTTCGGCATGTCCCTTTTATTCAGGCATTTTAGGCGCTCAGCCGGGCTGCTTGCCCCTGCCTTGGTAGCAGCACTTCTCTGCGTGGCCCCTCGGGTTTCGGCCCAAGTGGACCAGGCGGTCTATGACCAAGGTGAGAAACTTTTCAAGGCGAACTGCGGAAGCTGCCACAAGCCGGACAAGGACATGACGGGACCCGCGGTGAAGGGTGCCCGCGAGCGTTGGGAAGGGAAGGGCGACCTGCATTTGTGGATCAAGGACAGCCAGGCTTACATCAAGAGCGGCAATGCCCATGCCAAACAACTCTTCGAGGAGCATAACAAGATCGTGATGCCGCCCCAGGCGGTGAGCACTGAGGAGATCGACGCCATCCTGTACTATGCGGACAACTTCGCCCCTGCCGGCGCGAAGAAGCCCACGGAGCCCACGGCGGCAGTGCCCGCGGAGGAGCCCTCGAGCAATTGGGAATGGTTGGTGATCACCGGCCTGCTGCTGTTGGTGGTGCTGCTTTCACTGGGCGGTGTGCGCACGCAGCTGGCCAACGCCGTGCGCGAGAAGCAGGGCCTGCCCGCGGAGCCGGTCCTGGGCACCTGGGGCCGCATCAAGGCCTGGGCCGTGCGCAACAAAGGCTGGGCCTCGGTGGCCGTGCTGCTCATCGTGGTGTGGATGCTGGTGCTGCTGTGGAACTTCCTGTTCAACATCGGCGTCTACGGCGGTGACAAGGTGGCCCACTACAAGCCGAGCCAGCCCATCGCCTTCGACCACAGCCTGCACGCCGGCAAGGACAACTTGGCCATCAACTGCCAATACTGCCACAGCGGCGCCGAGAAGAGCCGCCATGCCGGCATCCCCAGCGCCAACGTGTGCATGAATTGCCACCAGGCAGTGAGCGAGGGCACCAAGACCGGCACCGAGGAGATCGCGAAGATCTATGCGGCCACCGGCTGGGACCCCACCGCCATGAAGTACACCGGCGAGCAGAAGCCCATCGTGTGGAACAAGGTGCACAACCTGCCGGACCACGTGTACTTCAACCACTCGCAGCACGTGGCCGTGGGCAAGATCGAATGCCAGGAGTGCCACGGCCCCGTGGACACCAAGATGGACCAGGTGGAGCAGTGGAGCCCGCTGACCATGGCCTGGTGCCTGGATTGCCACAACACGCGCGAGGTGAAGGTGGCCGGCTCGGAGAACGGCTATTACAAGGAGATCCACCGGCGCCTGGCCACCACGCCGATGGGGCAGAAGGAGTTGCGCAAATACCTCGAGGACGAGAAGATCACGGTGCGTGAGCTCGGCGGTTTCGAGTGCGCCAAGTGCCATTACTAAGATCGATCAGCGAACCATACCAGATGTCGAACACGAAGCGATATTGGCAGGACCTTTCCGAACTGGACCCTGCGGGCCTGCCGGCCAATGCCGGTACGGAGGAGTTCAATGAGCCGATGCCCTTGGACCAGGTGCTGGCCGACGGCAGCATCACCGGCTCCACCACCAGCCGCCGCGACTTCCTGAAGTTCCTGGGCTTCTCCGTGGGCGCGGCCACGCTGGCCGCCTGCGAGGCCCCGGTGATCAAGAGCATTCCCTATGTGAACAAACCGGAGGAGATCACCCCCGGGGTGGCCAACTGGTATGCCAGCACCTTCTACGATGGCGAGGATTACGCCAACGTACTGGTGAAGACCCGCGAAGGGCGCCCCATTCACATCAGCGGCAACCCGCGCTTCGGTATCAACCGCGATCCGAACACCGGCAAGTCCGGCGTGAACGCCCGGGTGAACAGCAGCGTGCTCTCCCTGTACGACAGCGAGCGCCTGCAGGCGCCCATGCGGATGGACACGGGCAAGGCCGTCCGGGCCACTTGGGCCGAGGCCGACAAGGCCATCGGCGAAGGCCTGGCCAAGGCCGCAGCGGCGGGCAAGCGCATCGTCATTCTCAGTGGCACGGTGATCAGCCCCAGCATCCTGGCGGCCATCGACGTATTCAAGGCCAAGCACGGACTGGCGATCAGCGGTGGCGACCCTGCCGTGACGGCCACCGTGGGCGGCACCGTGGAGCATGTGCAGGTGGATGCCGTGAGCTACGCCGGCATCGCCAGCGCCAACTTGAAGACCTTCGGCAAGTGGGCCTTCCCGACGTACGACCTTTCCAAGGCCGACGTGCTGGTGGGCATCGGCGCGGATTTCCTGAGCAACTGGGGAAGCACCACCGAGTACACCTGGCAGTATGCCAGCCGCCGCAAGCCGGAGTCGGCCAAGGAGGGGTCGCCCATGAGCCGCCACTGGCAGTTCGAGGCCCGCATGAGCCTCACCGGTGCCAATGCCGACCGCCGCGTGGCCGCCCGCCCCAGCCAGCTGCCGCAGGTGGTGCTGGCCCTGCATGATGCCATTGCCGCCGCCACCGGCGGAAGCACGGTCGGCAAGGCCAACCTGCCGGCGAACATCGCGGAGGCCGCCTCCCAGTGCGCCAAGGAACTGCTGGCCGCCAAGGGGCGGAGCGCGGTGCTCTGTGGATCCAATGATGAGGGGGTGCAGGTCCTGGTGAACAGCATCAACAACATGCTGGGCAACTACGGCTACACCATCGACATCCGCAACGCCTCGGCCTTCAACCGCGGCAATGATGCGGCCATGGCCCAGTTGGTGAAGGACCTGAACGCCGGCAGCGTGGGCGCCTTGCTGGTCGCCGGTGCCAACCCCGCCTACACCCTGCCCAACGCCGAGCAGTTCAAGACCGGCCTGAAGAAGGTGGGTCTCAGTGTGAGTTTCAGTGGCTACGCGGATGAGACCGCCTCGCTCTGCAACTGGATCGCCCCGGACCACCACTGGCTGGAAAGCTGGGGGGACCACAGCCCCAAGCCCGGCCAATACGGCCTGACGCAGCCCACCATTCGCCCGCTGTTCGACACCCGTCAATGGGGTGAGAGCCTGCTGAAATGGAGCGGAGTGGACACCGATTGGCGCACGTTCGTGCAAGGGGTGGCCAAGAACACCATGCCGGTGTCCTGGGAACAAAGCGTGCATGACGGTGCCTACACCGCCATCACCACCCTGGTCACCGAGCCGGCAGCCTTCACCGCAGACCTGGCCGATGCCGCCCGCCGCGCGACAGAGAGCGTGAAGGGGGCCGGCGAATGGGAACTGGAACTGTACACCTCCGAGGCGCTGGCCAGCGGCCTGCACGCCAACAACCCGTGGTTGCAGGAGTTGCCCGACCCGATCACCAAGGCTACTTGGGACAACTTCGTGTGCATCTCCCCGGAGGACCTGAGCGCACTCACGGGCAAGTCCTTCAAGGAACTGTACATCGGCCAGGAGAGCCCGGCCCATTTGCTAAAGGTCACCGTGAATGGTGTGGCCATGGAGTTGCCTGCCATCATGAGCCCCGGCCAGGCACCGAAGACCATCGCGGTTGCCTTGGGCTACGGTCGCGGGGCGAACGGGGAGCGCGTGGGGCGCGCCGCTTGCCTGCGCAATCCGGACGGCAGTGCGGCCCCCGTGGGCAAGAACGCCTATCCTTGGGCTTCGCTGAAGGACAACACCATCCGCTACGAGGCACTGTCCGCCACGGTGGAAACCACGGGCCGCACATACGCCGTCGCGCTCACCCAGACGCAGATGACGGGCATGGACCGCGACAGCATCATCCGGGAGACCACCTACACGGTGTGGGCCTTGGGCAAGCCGGCGGAAACCTACAACCCGCCGCACACCCTGGCCGTGCATGAGGACGTGAACAAGGACGGCGTGATCAACGCGCAGGACCGTGTGCCGGCCACTTCCCTGGACCTCTGGGCGGCACATCCGATCGAGGAGGTGGGCCACCGCTGGGGCATGAGCATCGACCTGAGTTCATGCATCGGCTGCGGGGCGTGCATCACCGCCTGCAACAGCGAGAACAACATTTCCGTGGTGGGCAAGGACGAGGTGCGCCGCAGCCGCGAAATGCATTGGCTGCGCATCGACCGGTACTATTCCAGTGACACCCACGCGCACAGCGAAGGGCTTAGCTGGGCCGGCACCTTGGCGGCCATGGAGCAGCCCGGCGCCGCCCCGTCGGTGATGTTCATCCCCATGATGTGCCAGCACTGCAACCACGCACCGTGCGAAACGGTGTGCCCGGTGGCGGCCACCACGCACAGCGAGGAGGGCTTGAACATGATGACCTACAACCGGTGCATCGGCACGCGCTACTGCGCGAACAACTGCCCCTACAAGGTGCGCCGCTTCAACTGGTTCAACTACGTCACCGAGGACTTCGGCCAGGTGAACCCGGCTTGGGACGACCTGGGCCGCATGGTGCTCAACCCCGACGTGGTGGTGCGCAGCCGCGGCGTGATGGAGAAGTGCTCGCTCTGTGTGCAGCGCATCCAGGCCGGCAAGCTCGATGCCAAGAAGGAAGGCCGTCCCGTGCGCGACGGGGAGATTGAAACGGCCTGCTCCAGTGCCTGCCCCACCAATGCGATCGTCTTCGGCGACCTCAACGATGCGGGCAGCCAGGTACGCGCCGAGCACGATAGCGCCCGCAGCTACCTGATGCTGGAGGAGATCGGCACCGCCCCCAACGTGAACTACCTGGTGAAGGTGCGCAACAAGCCCGAGCAAGAAACCGCACAAGCCTAAGAGAGACCCGTCAACATGCATCAAGAAGCAGCGATCCGACCGCCCCTGATCCTGGGGCACCGCACCTACGGCGATATCACGGCTGACGTGGCGGCCCCGATCGAGAACAAGGCCTCCCGGACATACTACCTCCTGCTGACCATCGCCTCCATCATCGCCCTCTACGGCGTGGGGTGCATCCTGTACCTGATCAGCAAGGGTATCGGTGTATGGGGCTTGAACAAGACGATCAACTGGGCCTGGGACATCACCAACTTCGTGTGGTGGGTGGGCATCGGCCACGCCGGCACCCTGATCAGCGCGGTGCTGCTGCTCTTCCGCCAGCGCTGGCGGATGGCGGTGAACCGCTCCGCCGAGGCCATGACCATCTTCGCCGTGATGATGGCCGCCGTGTTCCCCATGATCCACATGGGCCGCATCTGGCTGGCCTACTTCGTGTTCCCGCTGCCGAACCAGTTCGGTTCCCTGTGGGTGAACTTCAACTCGGCGCTGCTCTGGGACGTGTTCGCCATCTCCACGTACTTCTCGGTATCCCTGGTGTACTGGTACATCGGCCTGATTCCGGACTTCGCCACCCTGCGTGACCACGTGTCCAGCAAGTGGCAGAAATCCTTCTACGGGGTGCTTTCCTTCGGCTGGTCGGGCAATGCCAAGGCTTGGCAGCGCTTCGAGGAGGTGAGCCTGGTACTCGCCGGCCTGGCCACCCCGCTGGTGTTCTCGGTGCACTCGGTGGTGTCCACGGACTTCGCCACCTCGCTGGTGCCCGGCTGGCACAGCACCATCTACCCGCCCTACTTCGTGGCCGGCGCCATCTTCTCGGGCTTCGCCATGGTGCAGACCCTGCTGCTGATCATGCGCAAGGCCATGAACCTGGAGGCCTACGTGACGCGCAAGCACGTGGAGTACATGAACATCGTGATCATGGTCACCGGCGGCATCGTGGCCGTGGCCTACGCCACCGAGTTCTTCATGGGCTGGTACAGTGGCGTGGAGTACGAGTACTACACCTACATGTCGGTGGGTGCGGCCACGGGCCAGTACGCCTGGGCCTTCTGGGCGCTGATCATCTGCAACATCCTGATCCCCGGGCTGCTGTGGTTCAAGAAGATCCGCACCAGCTTCTTTTGGGCGTGGGCCATCTCCATCGTGATCAACGTGGGCATGTGGTTCGAGCGTTTCGACATCATCGTGCTCTGCCTGCACCGCGACTACCTGCCCTCGGGCTGGACCATGTTCCACCCCTCCTGGATGGACGTGGGCACCTTCGTGGGCACCATCGGCATCTTCTTCACCCTCTACCTGCTCTTTGCGCGGTACTTCCCGGTGCTGGCGCTCAATGAGCTGAAGACCATCCTGAAGACCAGCGGGGAGAGCTACAAGGGCGAGGTATTACCCAAATCACAGCACTGAGCGTCATGGCGAACAAAGTCATCTACGCGATCTACGAGGATCCCGAGGAGTTGAAGGGCGCGGCCCGCAAGCTGATCACGGCCGGCGTGCAGGTGCGCGACGTGTTCAGCCCGTTCCCCATCCACGGCATCGACCCGATCATCGGCCTGAAGCGCACCCGCCTGGGCATCGTCTCCTTCATGTTCGGCATGATGGGTCTTTCCCTGGCAGTCCTGGGCACGTACTACATGATGATCTACGACTGGCCGATGAACATCGGCGGCAAGCCCAACCACTACTACTACCAGAACGTGACGGGCTTCGTTCCCGTGCTGTTCGAGTTCACGGTGCTATGTGCGGCCCACGGCATGGCCATCACGTACCTGATCCGCAACAAGACGCTGCCCGGCATGCCGGCCCGCAACCCGGACCCGCGCAGCACCAACGACAAGTTCATCATCGAACTGCGCACCGAGGAGAACACGCAGCACGCCCCGGAAGCCATCACGGCCATGCTGCGCGAAACCCCCGTGTTCGAGATCAACGAGCGCCAATGCTGAGCATGAAGAGCAAGATCACCCTGGCCCCGTTCGCCGCCTTCGGCGCGGTGGCCCTGCTGGCCGGCTGTGTCGGCGATGCCGACAGCCCCGGCCTGGAGTACATGCCGGACATGTACCGCAGCCCGGCCATCGAGGCCTACGTGGACTATGGCCAGGACCCGTATTACTTCGGCGACAGCCTGGCCGGGGCCCAGCGCGCCACGCCCAGCGCCCGCCTGCCGGTGGAAGGCACCATCGTTTTCGCCGGGCGGGAACAGGACGCGGCCCTCAACTTCCCCGACCCGTACCCCAACACCCCGGAAGGGTACGAGGCCTCGGGCCTGAACCTGCACAGCCCCATCCCCATGACCCAGGCCACGGTGGACGAGGGGAAGGTGATCTACGAGAAGTTCTGCCAGCACTGCCATGGTGCCAAGGGCAAGGGTGACGGCCAAGTGGTGGCCAAGGGAGGCTACCCGCCGCCGCCGGCCTACGACGGGCCCCAGCTCAAGGACCTGCCCGAGGGCAAGGTCTTTCATTCGATCACCTACGGACGCAACGTGGCCATGGGCGCCCATGCGAGCCAGTTGAACACCAAGGAGCGTTGGCTGGTGACCCAGTACGTGAAGTTCCTGCAGCACGGCGGCCAGATCCCCGGACAAGGGACGGCAGCCCAGGATAGCACCGCCACGGCCACGGACAGCACCGCCACCCAAGCCAAGTGACCAAACCTCCAGCGATGAATTTCACCATTAGCAAACGGGCCCGCACCTTCACCTTGGCGCTGATCGTCATCGGCCTGGTGATGGCCGCCTTCGGGGTGGCCGGGGACCATACCGACCACAAGCAGTACACGTGGGCGGCCTTCTACGCCAATGCCTTGTTCTTCTTCTTCATTGGTTTGGGCTGCCTGTTCTTCTACGCCTTGAACCATGTGACGGAAACCGCTTGGACGGTACTCGTGAAGCGCGTCTACGAAGCGATCGCGCAGTACGTGCCGCTGGGCGCCATCACCGTGCTGGTGGTGCTGGTGGCCGGATCCATGGGCTTGAACCACATCTGGCACTGGATGGATGCACGCACCGTGGACGTGAACGATGCGGCCAATTATGATACGCACATCGCCAAGCTGACGGCCTACCTGAACAAGCCCTTCTTCTGGGTGCGTGCCATCCTGATGCTGGCCACCTTCGTCTTCTTCACCCGCTGGTTCCGCAAGCACAGCCTGAAGATGGACCAGGAAACGGGCGAGACCCTGCTGCGCTCGCACTGGAAGAACTACCACCGCAGCGTGGGCTTCATCGTACTCTTCGCCTTCTTCAGCTCGCTGCTGGCCTGGGATTGGATCATGAGCATCGACGTGCACTGGAAGAGCGCGCTCTTCGGTTGGTACGTGTTCGGCGGCATGTGGGCCGGCGGCATGATCACGGCCGTGGTGCTGGTGCTCTACCTCAAGGGCAAGGGCTACCTGCCCCAGGTGAACGGCAGCCACATCCAGGACATGGGCAAGTGGGTCTTCGCCGTCAGCTTCCTGTGGAGCTACCTTTACTTCGTGCAATACCTGCTGATCTGGTATTCGGACATTCCGGAGGAGGTGACGTACTACAAGGTGCGCATCGACCACCATCCTTGGCTGATGTGGGGGATGTTCTTCGTGAACTTCGCCCTGCCGATGGTGCTGCTGATGAGCCGGGATTCCAAGCGTTCGCCCAAGTTCCTGATCGGGGTGGGCGTGCTGATCTTCATCGGCCACTGGCTGGACACGGTGCAAATGATCATGCCCGGTTCGCTGGGGCTGCACTTCGAGCACATCGGCATGCTGGAGATCGGCTTCTTCCTGGCGTTCCTGGGGGTCTTTGTTCATACGGTGCTCAGCGCACTTGCCAAGGCGCCGCTTACCGTGGTGGCCCATCCCTTCCTGGAGGAGAGTGTCCATCATCACATTTGACCACGGGCAGTAACAGACCTTAATCGAACCGGATATGACGACGTTGTTGATACTTACGGTGCTGGTACTTGGCTTGTTGGTGGTGCTCCGCCTGAGCCGGGTTGCCGATCTGACCCGTGAACTGCGCGGGTTGCGCGAGGAGCGGATCACCGAACGGGAGAACCGGATCTCCGGGCGCCTGATGTGGGCGTTCGGTGCCATCTACCTCATCCTGTTCACCTGGATGCCGATCCACTTCCACGAGGTGTTCCTGCCGCCGGCGGCCAGTACGCAGGGGGTGTTGATCGACCAGTTGTACGACATCAACTGGGTGGTGCTGGGCATCGTGTTCTTCGGCACCAACATCGCCCTGTTCTGGTTCGCGGGCAAATACTACCACCGCGACGGGAAGCGGGCCTATTGGTACCCGCACAACGACAAGCTGGAGATGATCTGGACCATCGTGCCCACCATCGTACTGGTGGCCGGCATCATCTACGGCATCATCGTCTGGAACCGGATCACGGCACCGGTGGCCCCGGGCACCATGCAGGTGGAGATGTACAGCAAGCAGTTCGACTGGACCTTCCGGTACCCGGGCAAGGACGGCAAGCTCGGGGCTACCGACTTCCGGCTGATCACCAGCGACAACCCGCTGGGCATCGTGACGCGCAAGAGTCTCTCGGACCGATTGGCCACGCTGAAGCAGGAGTCGGCACAAGCCACGGCCGACAGGGAGGCACAGGCGGCCACGTTGCCGACCTCCAGCCTGGAGGATAGGGATGCGGACATCGCGCACATCAACCGGATGATCGAACGCCTCATGGGCCTGCAGAAGCTGATGGAGGACGACATCAAGGCCAACGGGGCGAACAGCGCCTACATGCACGGGGCCGATGACAAGGTGACCAAGGAGTTCCACCTGCCCGTGGACACCGACGTGGAGTTGCTGATGCGCAGCCAGGATGTGATCCACAGTGCCTACCTGCCGCACATGCGTGCGCAGATGAACACGGTGCCGGGCATGACCACCCGCATGCACCTGAAGCCCACCATCACCACGGACAGCATGCGGGTGATGACCAACAACCCCGAGTTCGACTACATCCTGATGTGCAACAAGGTGTGCGGCATCTCCCACTACAACATGCAGGCCCCCCTGACCGTGGAGGCCGCCGGGGCGTTCAAGGTGTGGAACATCATGCTGCCCGTCTTCGAGAAGGCCGGATCCCCGGCCCCGGCCGCCACCGCTGAGGCCACCCCCGCCGAGGGAACGGAAGAGACTTCGGGAACGAATTAATACTTGAATTGAGACATGAGCGCCGCAATGCATCCGCCGGTGGCTGACAGCAACAGCCACGCCCACGCGGGACTTCATCATCACAAGGAGAGCTTCATCTCGAAGTACGTCTTCTCGCAGGACCATAAGATGATCAGCAAGCAATTCCTGATCACCGCCATCATCATGGCCGTCGTGGCCATGATCATGTCCATCATCTTCCGCCTGCAGATCGCCTTCCCCGGAGAGAGCTTCGCTTTCACCCACTTCTTCCTGGGCGACAAATGGGCCCCGGATGGCGTGCTGAGCCCGTCGATGTTCCTCGGGTTGGTCACCATCCACGGTACCATCATGCTGTTCTTCGTGCTCACGGGCGGCCTTTCGGGCACGTTCAGCAACCTGCTGATCCCCTTGCAGATCGGCGCACGCGACATGGCCAGCGGCTTCATCAACATGCTGTCCTTCTGGTTCTTCCTGGCCGCGTCCGTGGTGATGCTGTCCTCTCTTTTTGTGGAGAGCGGCCCGGCCAACGGCGGCTGGACGGTGTACCCTCCGCTGAGCGTGCTCCCGCAGGCCATACCGGGCTCGGGCACGGGCATGACGCTCTGGCTGTTCAGCATGGTGCTGTTCATCGCCGGCTCGCTCATGGGCAGCCTGAACTACATCGTCACCATTCTCAACCTGCGCACCAAGGGCATGAAGATGACGCGCCTGCCGCTGACCATCTGGGCCCTGCTGCTCACGGCCATCGTGGGTGTGCTGGCCTTCCCGGTGCTGGTGAGCGCCGTGGTGCTGCTGATCATGGACCGCATGATGGGCACCAGCTTCTACCTCAGCGAGATCCACATCGCCGGTGAGGCGTTGGACAACATGGGCGGCAGCCCCATCCTGTACGAGCACCTGTTCTGGTTCCTGGGCCACCCCGAGGTGTACATCGTGATCCTGCCGGCCTTCGGCATCAGCTCCGAGGTGATCTCCACCATGAGCCGCAAGCCCATCTTCGGTTACCGGGCCATGATCGGTTCGCTGATGGCGATCTCGTTCCTCAGCTTCATCGTGTGGGCGCACCACATGTTCATCACGGGCATGAACCCCTTCCTGGGTGCGGTGTTCGCCTTCACCACCACGTTGATCGCGGTGCCCAGCTCCATCAAGGTGTTCAACTACATCACCACGCTATGGCGCGGCAACATCGTGTTCTCGCCCGCGATGCTCTTCAGCATCGGCATGGTGTCCACCTTCATCGCCGGCGGTCTCACCGGCATCATCGTGGCCAACGCCGCGCTGGACATCCAGGTGCACGACACCTACTTCGTGGTGGCGCACTTCCACATGGTGATGGGCGTGAGCGCCATCTTCGCCATGTTGGCCGGGGTGTACCACTGGTTCCCGCGGATGTATGGCCGCATGATGAACACCAAGCTGGGCTACTTCCACTTCTGGATCACCCTTGTGGCCGCCTACGGC
Source organism: Flavobacteriales bacterium (assembly GCA_023382455.1). Classification (GTDB taxonomy): domain Bacteria; phylum Bacteroidota; class Bacteroidia; order Flavobacteriales_F; family PHOS-HE28; genus PHOS-HE28. The sequence goes on along the minus strand of JAHDVX010000006.1, from coordinate 29,176 downwards.
GTGTTCATCCCCATGCACTACGTGGGCCTCTCCGGTCCCCGGCGCTATTACGAGTACACCGAGTTCCCCATGTTCCAAGGCGCCTTCATGGACCTGAACGTGATCATCACCGTGTTCGCCGCCATCGGCGGTGCCGCACAGCTGATCTTCCTCTACAACTTCTTCCGCAGCATCTGGTACGGCCAGAAGGCCGTGCAGAACCCGTGGAACAGCAACACGCTGGAGTGGACCGCCCCCGTGGAGCACCTGCATGGCAACTGGCCCGGCCCGCTGCCCGTGGTGCACCGCTGGCCGTACGACTACAGCAAGCCCGGCAAGCCGGATGATTTCGTGCCGCAAACCGTGCCGCTGGAGGACGGGGAGGAGGAAAGCTGATCCCGGCCATGAACCTCAGGACCTCCGGGTCTTCGCGAAAGTCCGCACGCCACGTGCGGACTTTCCCGTTTTGGATGCGCAGGTTGACGGTGCTTTTCGGTATCGGTGCCCTGGCCTGCCTGCCGGCCCGAGGCCAGTTGATGGACAGCCTGGCGCTGTTCAGTCGGCAAACGCCCCGGATCACGGCCAAGCTGGATTCCCGGGGTTCGTTCATCCGCAACAGCCACGTGCGCCTCATGGGCGTCAAGGTGGGGCTGGAGCACGCGGGCCGCTTCCAATACGGCTTGGGTTATACCTTCCTGGTGCACCCCGCGGAGTTCCTGCGCACCGTGGATGGTGTGCCGGACGTGCCGGTGCGCCTGCGCATGGGCTACGCCACCCCGTACGTGGAATATGCTTTCTTCCAGCGCGGGCCATGGGAGGTTCGTATACCGGTGCAGTTCGGTCTGGGGCGGGTTTCCCTGTTGGCCGGGAATGGCCGGGACAAGCGGGTGGTGGAGCGCTCCTTCCTACTGACCTACGAACCCTGCATGACCGTCCAGTACCGGTTTCTCCGCTATTTCGGCGCCAGTGCCGGCTGGGGATTCCGGCTGGTGCTGGCCCACACGCACCTGGATGAACCCCTGACCGCCCCCATCTACCTGCTGGGCGTCAAGGTCTTCTTCGGCGACCTGATGCGGGACCTGGAGCGCTGAACGCCGCGTTACCTTTGCCACCGCCCATGCCCGAACCGTTTGACGTGCGCCAGGAACAACGCTCGGCCTCCGACAAGGAGATGGAGCAGGTGCTGCGGCCGCGGCGTTTTGAGGAGTTTGCCGGCCAACGCGCGGTGACGGACAATCTGAAGATCTTCGTGCAAGCCGCCAAGCAACGGGGCGAAGCCTTGGACCATGTGCTGCTGCACGGCCCTCCCGGACTGGGCAAGACCACCTTGGCGGGCATCGTGGCGCAGGAGATGGGCGTGGGCATGCGCGTCACCAGTGGCCCTGTATTGGACAAGCCCGCCGACCTGGCCGGCCTGCTCACCAACCTGGAGCCCAACGACCTGCTCTTCATCGACGAGATCCATCGCCTGAGCCCCGTGGTGGAGGAGTACCTCTACAGCGCCATGGAGGACTACCGGATCGACCTGGTGATCGATGCCGGGCCGAATGCACGCACGGTGCAGATCAACCTCAACCCCTTCACGCTGGTGGGCGCCACCACGCGCAGCGGCCTGCTTACCGCGCCCCTGCGGGCCCGGTTCGGCATCAACAGCCGGCTGGACTACTACGATGCGGACACACTCACCGGCATCCTGCAACGCTCGGCGGGCCTGCTGAACGTGCCCATGGCGCAGGAGGCCGCGCATGAGATCGCCCGCCGTAGCCGTGGCACGCCCCGCATCGCCAATGCCTTGCTGCGCCGGGTCCGCGATTTCGCCCAGATCAAAGGCGACGGCAGCATCGACATGGCCATCGCCAAGCACGCCTTGAAGGCACTGAACGTGGATGCCCACGGCCTGGACGAAATGGACAACCGCATCCTGCTGTGCATCATCGAGAAGTTCGGCGGCGGGCCCGTGGGTCTGAACACGGTGGCCACCGCCGTGGGCGAGGAGAGCGGCACCATCGAGGAGGTGTATGAACCCTTCCTGATCATGGAAGGCTACCTGATGCGCACCCCGCGTGGCCGCCAGGCCACCGAGCGGGCGTACAGGCACCTGGGCAAGGCGCCGCAGGCCAAGCCCGGCAGCCTGTTCGAGTGACTATTGCCGCCGCCAACAGCTCTCCAAGTGGTCGTCCACCATGCCGCAGGCCTGCATGAAGGCATAGACAATGGTGCTGCCCACGAACTTGAAGCCATGCTGCTTCAGGTCTTTGCTCATGGCATCGCTTTCCGGTGACGTGGCGGGCAGCTGCACGCCGCTCTTCCAATGGTTCACCTTGGTCTTGAAACCGACGTGCTTCCACAGGAAACGGTCAAAGGAACCGGGGCCGCCCTCCATGATCTTCAGCCAGGCCTGGGCATTGGCGATGGAGGCGGTGACCTTGGCGCGGTTGCGGATGATGCCGGGGTCGTTCATCAGGCGCGCGATGTCCTTGTCGCCATACCGGGCGATCTTCCCGATGTCCCAGTCATCGTAAGCCTTGCGGTAGCCCTCGGTGCGGATGAGGATGGTGTACCAGCTCAATCCCGCCTGCGCGCCGTCCAGCACCAGCTTGGCGAAGAGCCTGCGGTCGTCGTGTTCGGGTACGCCCCACACTTCGTCGTGGTAGCGCTTGTAGATGTCGTCCTTCAGGCACCAGGGGCAGCGGGGTTTTTCGGTAATGGCCATTTCGGAATCAATCAAAGTTGCCTCGACCCGCCGGGTTCACCAACCAGGGCGATGGAGGAACGTGATGAACGAGGAAACCGGGTCAGTTGGTGGGCTACAGGAGGAAAGGTTGGGGCATTGGATCGGTGATCAGACCCGGGCCAGGGCCTGATCGAGGTCTTGGATCAGGGTTTCGGGATCTTCCAGGCCTACGTAAAGGCGCACCAGGTCCCAAGGCAGCTCGCTGGTCTGCGCATCGGGGTCCACCACGGCCGCCGTGGGGAACAGCAGTGATTCGTGCCCTCCCCAGCTCACGGCCATCAGGAAGCGCTGGAGGCTGTTGCAGAAGCGCTCCACGGCGGCGATGTCTGCAGCATGCAGGCGGAAGCTCATCAGGCCGCCGCAACGCCTCATCTGCCGCTTGGCCAGGCCGTACTGCGGAAAGCTTTCCAGGAAGGGCCAGTTCACCTGCCGCACCTTGGGGTGCGCCTCCAGGAAGCGGGCCACCCGTTCGGCGCTGTCGGCACTGCGGTTGGTGCGCAGCTCCAGGGTGCGCAGGCCGCGCATCAGCAGCCAGGCATCGTGTGGCGACGGCACGGCGCCCAGTGTCATGAACTCCCGCTCCATCACTTGGCGGATGTTGGCCGCGCTGCCCGCCAGCACGCCGCAGACCACGTCGCTGTGGCCGTTGAGGTACTTGGTGCCCGAATGTGCCACCAGGTCGATGCCGAGGTCGATCGGATTCTGGAAGACCGGGCTGCTGTAGCTGTTGTCGCACAGGGTGATGATGCCGTGTTCACGGGCAATTCCGGCCACGGCACGCAGGTCCTGCAGTTCGAAGGTGAGGGAGTTGGGGCTTTCCAGGACGAACAGGCGGGTGCGGGGGGTGGTGGCATCGCGGAAGTTGGCCGCATCGGAGCCGTCCACGAAGGTGCATTCCACGCCGTAGCGCGGCAGCAGTGCGGTCAGCAGTTTGTGGGTCCAGCTATACGGCTTGCGCACGCTCACCACATGGTCGCCGGCCCGCACGAAGGCCATGATCCCCGCGGTGATGGCCGCGCTGCCGCTGCTGAAGAGCAGGGCATCCTCGGCATGTTCCAAGGCAGCCAGCTTCCGGCGCACCACGGCCACCGTGGGGTTGGCGCCACGCGTGTACACGGGCAGGTCGAACTCGTTGTGCATGGCCTGCCGCAAGGCGGCCACCGTGGGATAGGCGAAGTTGCCGCTCTGCACTACGGGCGGCACCACGGCGCGGAAACCGGCCTCGCGGTCCTCGCCCAGGTGGTTCAGGATGAAGGAAAGGTCATCGGCGTCCATCGGGGAGCTTGGGACCTGCAAGGTAGAACGGCGGCCCGCCCCCGCAGGGTGGTCTCCCTACCTTTGTGCGTCGCCATGACGCTGCTCACCGACCGGTTTTCCCGCACGCACCGTAGCCTGCGCATCAGTATCGTGGACAAGTGCGACCTGCGCTGCGCCTATTGCATGCCCGAGGAGCAGCAGTTCCTCCGGAACGAGGCGCTGATGACGCGGGAGGAGATCCGCACCTTGGCCACGCTCTTCGTGGAGCGCTACGGCATCACCAAGGTGCGCCTCACGGGCGGCGAGCCGCTGATGCGCCGCGACGTGGCGGAGATCGTGGGCGACCTGGCGAAGCTGCCGGTGAAGCTGGGCCTCTCCACCAACGCCATGCGGCTGCACCTTTTCCTGGACCGGCTGGTGGCCGCGGGGCTGAAAAGCGTGAACATCAGCCTGGACACCTTCGATGCGGAGCGCTTCCGGCAGATCGCACGGCGCGAAGGATTCGACCAGGTGTGGGCCAACATCCAAGCGGCCGTGGACAGCGGCCTGCGCGTGAAGCTGAACACGGTGGTGATGCGCGGGGTGAACGAGGACGAGCTGCTCCGCTTCGTGGAGCTCACCCGCGACAGGAACGTGCACGTGCGCTTCATCGAGTTCATGCCGTTCGCGGGCAACCATTGGGGACGGGACAAGGTGTACACCTACGCGGAGATGCTGGGCCGGATCGGCAGCGCGTTTCCCATCGAGAAGCTGGACGACGAGCCGAACAGCACGGCCAAGGCCTGGCGCGTGAAGGGCTGGCCCGGCACGTTTGCGGTGATCAGCACGGTGACCGAGCCTTTCTGCGGAAGCTGCGACCGCCTGCGCCTGACGGCCGAAGGGAAGATGCGCAACTGCCTGTTTGCCCGCGAGGAAACGGACCTGCTTACGCCGCTGCGCAAGGGTGAGGACCTGGATGCATTGATCAGGGCCAATGTGCTGGCCAAGCACGAGATGCTGGGCGGGCTTCCGCGTTTCCAGCCGGACAAACAGGATGAGGTGCTTCACGACCTGAGCACGCGGCCGATGGTGAGCATCGGCGGATAGGCCGGGCCCTCACGAGGCCCGGGCGTGCGGGCTCACTTGTATCCGACCAGGATCCCCACGCAACCCACGGTCAGCAGGTTGTTCCCTCCTTTCTCCGCAGCGGGCACATCGATGTGCACGGTGAGCTTCTGCGTGGACGCCACCTTGAAATCGAAGGTCTCGCGGGGCGCATCCTTGGTGCTTTCCACCAGCATCTTGCCGGCCCCGTCGGTGAGTTGCCAGTTCACCTGGCCCAGGATGGGGTGGGCGCAGATCATCAGTCGGTATTCCTGGCCGCTGTAGAAGGTGAGGTCCACCTGGGCCTCTTCACCCGGGGCCAGCTGGGCCGCATTGAAGGTCTCGTTGAACTTGTACGGTGCCATGGAAGGCATGCACTTGTTCTTGGCGAAGCTGCGGCATTGTGCGTCGGACACGGCAGGCAGCGCCAGGATGAACAGGGCGGCCAGGATCGGGGCAAAGCGCTTCATGGGCATTAGCTGATGTAGTTGGCGCGAATGGCGGCCACGGCCTGGGTGATGGATTTGAGCTGGTCGTCGGTGAGCGCGGCGGTGGGGGCTGTGCCGCCGATGACGGTCACGCCGTTCTCCTCGGTGATCGTGCTGCCGCCCTGGGGTACGGTGACCTGGGCAAAGAGCGCCTGGATGGATTCGAGGTCCTTGAGCACGCCTGCGACGGCGGGGTCATCGGGGCTGTAGGTCTTCACCAGCTCCACGAGGTCTTCCAAGGGTATGCGCTGCTCGGCGATCCGCTGGCGCAGTTCCGGCGTGTCGTGCCCGGCAATCACCTGGGTGGCGATGTACAGTCCCTCCATCCATCCGCCGGCCACCATGAGCACGCTGATGTTATCGCGTCCGTTCTCCTTCAGGTAGCCGTCCACCTGCCAGTAGGTCTCGCTGATGATGTTCAGCAACGAATCGCGGTTGTTGCGGTTCTGTTCCAGGCGGTTCACCACGGCTTCGTTGAAGGCGTTGTTGACGTCCAGTTTCTTGGCCAGCTTCTGCGCGCAACTGGTGTAGAGCATGCTTTCCTGGGTGTTGTTGAACACGCTGGCATAGCTGAGGTCAGCACCGTAGATGCCCAGGTTGAGCGCCTGTTTGCTGGCGGACGTGTAGTTGTCCACGTTCTTCACGTCGTTGAGGATGTCCTTGCTGTATTCCGCCCCGGCCTTCCGCAGCAGTTCGGCGGTCTCCATGGGGGAGGGGATGTTGTGGAAGATGTTCCGCGTACGTTGCGACCTCACCGCGGCGGTGGAATCGACCGGCTGCACCGTCAGGGTATCCTGTTGCGGCTGTTCCCCGCCGCATGCGGTGAGCACCAAGGCCAGTATGGTTGCGGAAAAGAACGGGTTCAAGCGCATGTTCAGGCAAATTCAGGTTTGGGCTCCACGTGGTAAAGGTGCCGGTTCCGGGGGGGGCGATCAGTGGGCTTCCAGCCAGTTTTTCCCCACGTTCATGTCAACAACCAACGGTACATCCAGCTTCATCGCCCCTTCCATCAAGGCTTTTACGTGGCTGCGGACCTCAGGTTCCTCCTCCAGGTGGCAGTCGAACACCAGTTCGTCGTGTACCTGCAGCAGCAGCTTGCTGCGCATGCGGTGGTCCCGGAGCCAGGCATGGATGCGGATCATGGCCAGCTTGATGATGTCCGCTGCCGTGCCCTGCATGGGCGCGTTGATGGCCACGCGCTCGGTGGCCGCGCGCACCGTGTTGTTCCCGCTGCGGATGTCGGGCAGGTAGCGGCGGCGGCCCAGGAGGGTTTGCACGTAGCCGTGCTCCCGGCAGAAGGCGATGGTCTCGTCCATGTAGCGCTTCACCCCGGGGAATTCGGCGAAGTAGCCGGTAATGATGTCCTGGGCCTCCGCACGCGGGATGCCCAGGTTCTGGCCGAGGCCGAAGGCGCCCTGGCCGTACACGATGCCGAAGTTCACCGCCTTGGCGCGGCTGCGCTGCTCACGCGTCACTTCGGCGAGCGGCACGTGGAACACCTTGGCGGCCGTGGCCGCGTGGATGTCCAGGCCCTGCCGGAAGGCTTCCTGCATGTGGGCGTCGCCGCTCATGTGGGCGATGATGCGCAGCTCGATCTGCGAGTAGTCGGCGCTGAGCAGGCCGTAGTGCTCGTCGCGCGGCACGAAGGCCTTGCGGATCTCGCGGCCCTTCTCGGTCCGGATGGGGATGTTCTGCAGGTTGGGCTCGTCGCTGCTCAGCCGGCCGGTGGCCACCACGGCCTGGCGGTAGTTGGTGTGCACGCGGCCGTCCGCCGGGTCCACGGCCAGGGGCAGGGTGTCCACGTAGGTGCCCTTGAGCTTGCGCAGGCTGCGGTAGTCCAGGATCAACGGGATGGCGGGGTGCTCATGGGCCATGGCGCTGAGCACGTCCTCGCTGGTCTGGTACTGGCCGGTGCGCGTCTTCTTCGGCTTTTCGCCGCCCAGCTTCAGTGTTTCGAAGAGCACGTCGCCGAGCTGCTTGGGGCTGTCGATGTTGAAGGGCACGCCGCAGGCCGCGATGATCTTGTCCTGCAAGGCGATCAGGGCCTCGCCCAGCTCCTGGCTGAAGGCGTTCAGCGCGTCGGTGTCCAGGCGGATACCCTCGCGCTCCATGTCCGCCAGCACGCGCACCAGGGGCATTTCCACCTCGTGGAAGAGCTTGTCCTGTCCCTTTTCCTTCAACTTGGGGGCCAGCAGTTCGTGCAGCTGCCAGGTGATGTCGGCATCCTCGGCGGCGTATTCGGCCACCAGTTCCACCGGCACGTCGCGCATGGTTTTCTGGGCCTTGCCCTTGGGTCCGATCAAGTCGGTGATGGGCTTGGGGCGGTACTGGAGGAGGGTTTCGGCCATGTAGTCCATGCCGTGGCGCAGGTCGGCCTCCAGGAGGAAATGCGCCAGCATGGTGTCGAACTGCGGACCTTGCACGCTGATTCCGTAGCGCTCCAGCACCAGCATGTCGTACTTCAGGTTCTGCGCCACCTTGGTGATGGCGGTGCTTTCAAGCGGGGTGCGGAAGCGCTCCACCACGGCCTTCGCCGCGTCGGGGTCCGCGGGCACGGGCACGTACCAGCCTTCATGCGCCTTCCAGCTGAAGGAGAGCCCCACCAGCGCGGCTTTCTGGAGGTCCAGGTCGTCGGTCTCGGTGTCGAAGCAGAATTTTTCGAGCCCCGCCAATTGTGCGGCCAAGGCCTCTTGCTCCTCCGCTGTGGCGGCGATGCGGTACAGGTGCGGCACCGTGGACAGGTCGCCCAGGAGGGAGGCCGGTCCAGTGGTTCCGGGACCGTGGTCTTCGCTTCCGCTGAACAGGTCCGGTTGCTTCCCGGGGCTCACCTTGGGCTTCGGGGATGGGGAGGCCGGGGTTTCGGCATCGCCTTCCAGCACCGTTTTCAGCAGGGTGCGGAACTCCAGTTCGCCGAACACCTCGCGCACCTTCTCCTCATCGGGCGGGTCCAGCTCCAAGGCCTTGTGGTCCAGCTCCACGGGCGCGTCGGTCACGATGGTGGCCAGCCGCTTGCTCAGGCGGCCCTGGTCGGCGAAGGCCATCACGTTCTCCTTCTGCTTGCCCTTCAGTTGGTCCACATTCTCCAGCAGGCCTTCCAGGCTGCCGAACTGCTGCACCAGCTTGGTGGCGGTCTTTTCCCCGATGCCGGGAATGCCGGGGATGTTGTCCACCGCATCGCCCATCAAGCCCAGGATGTCCTTTACCTGCTCCGGGTATTCCAGGCCCCAACGTTCGCACACCTCCCGGGGGCCGAGCACCTCCGGCGGCGCTCCGCTCTTGCCGGGCTTGTAGATCAGGATGTTCTCCGACACCAGCTGCCCGAAGTCCTTGTCCGGCGTGACCATGTAGGTGACATAGCCTTCCTGCTCGGCCTTCTTGGCCAGGGTGCCGATCACATCATCGGCCTCGTAGCCCGCTTTTTCGATCACCGGAATGTTGAACGCCTCGATGATGCGGCGGATGTACGGCAGGTTGCTGCGCACGTCGTCCGGCGTTTCCTCGCGGTTGGCCTTGTATTCGGGGAAAAGCTCCAGGCGTTCCTTGGGCGCACCGAGGTCGAACACCACGGCCATGTGCGTGGGCTTCTCGCGCTTGATCAGGTCCAACAGCGCCAGCGTGAAGCCGAAGGCCGCACTGGTGTTGAAGTGCTTGCTGTTGATGCGCGGGTTGCGGATGAAGCTGAAGTAGGCCCGGAAGATCAGGGCATAGGCGTCGAGCAGGAAGAGGCGCTTGTCGGCGTCGCCGTTGGAAAGGGCAGGAGGAGGCATGCGGCGGAGGGCTGTGCGGGCGTGAAGGTAGGGGCACGCGCCGGGCCGGATGCCAAGGCGCTCGGGTCTTGTGCACGGGCCTGGCGGCTCATGCGATGGAGCGGTTGGGCCCCCTGATCGACACGGATGAACACGGATAAAGGCCGGGGCGTGGACAAAAGATGCGATGTGGGCCACGCGCTCAAAGGCAATGGCCCATCGTCCGATGCGCCTTCGGCGAAGCAAGGCCCGTATGGGTCTGCGGTTGCCGTTCAGGAAACCAGGCGCCAATGAAAAGGAAGACGCGACGACCTTGGGCCGGAGGCAACAAGGCCGGGAGCTGGCTCAGGACTCCTGCTCGTAATAGATCTTGTAGAACTTCCCCTGGCCGTCCTGTCCGCGCTCGATCTTGCTGCGGTCGCCGTGGATGTACACGTGGAAGTTCTTGTCCAGCTTCAGCACGCTCTTGAACACGCGGGCCTGCTTCTTCACGGCATCGGGCGAGATGGCGAAGCTGTTGCCCAGCTCCACATTATGCTCCTCCTGGTAGCGGTCGCTGTACTGGTTGAAGGAGTGGATGGCCTTCTCGTCCTGGAAGACCTCCTCGGCGAATTCCTGCCGGTCGAACTGCGTGTGCTCCTTGAAGTACTGCACCGACCGGTTCAGCAGGTCGATCTGGTCCGTCTTTTCCACCACGAAGTCCTCCGGCAGCTGTTCGGTGATGAAGGTCTTGGTGAGCTGCATCACGTCGGTGGTGCTGTTCACGTGGTCCTTCTTGGGCCGGGAGCGGATCACATCTTTCTGCCACCAGGCCGTGTTTCCCTCGTTGTCGATAATGAAGAGCGTGGCCTCCTTTTCCATGTACACCACCAGGCAGGCCTTGTTGGGCTTGTTGTTGCCCAGCCCGCGTTTCAGGCCCAGCGAGATGGCCTTGCCCTTGTGCTTGCTCTCCAGGAAAACCTCCTTGTCATCAAACTTGAAGATGCCCACGGCGTCGTACACCGCACCCGCCACCTCCACCTCGCTGAAACGCGCTGCGATCAGGTCGCCCTCGGGCATGTCCTCACCGCCCGCGGCGATCACATGCTTGGCAATGGCCACGGAACTTTCCACGATGTCCGCGCCCTTGTGCAGCTTGGCGCACAGGCCCTGCAGCACGTTCGCCTTGCTTCCGTCGAATTCGCAGGTGAAGGCCATGTTGGTGAAGGGCCGCAGGAAGAGCTTCCGCAGGAACTGCTGTTCCTCCTCACCCTTGATCACCGCACTGAAATCGCTGAAGACGCACGCCTCCTCCTGCGCGGCGATGCGGTGTAGCACGATTTCGTCCACGAAAGCTTCCTTGCCGTTCACCATGCCTGCAAAGAACGCAACTGTATCGGCATCCGGACGGCCTTCCGGAGGATGGTGCCGAAATGCCCATCTTCCTTGCATTCCCAGCAGATCCATGGCTGCGGCGAGGATGAATTCCATGCAACGGAGCACGGAACTTGGCCGTCATCGTCGCGATACAAAAGACCTCCTTGTCCATTCTTCTGGCGCTGGGTACCACCGTTGCTTCGGCCCAGCAACACCGTGTGCTATTCATCGGCAACAGCTATACCAGCGTGAACAACCTGTCCGAGATGACCCGCCAACTGGCGCTTTCCCTCGGGGATACGCTGGAGGTGGCCAGCTCCAGCCCGGGTGGGTTCATCTTTTCGCAGCATTGCACCAACACGGCCACCCAAGGGCTGATCGATCAGGGCGACTGGGATTTCGTGGTGCTGCAGGAGTAAAGCCAGCTGCCTTCCTTTCCGCCGGCCCAGGTGGCCAATGACTGCCTGCCATACGCGCAAGCCTTGGTGGACAGCATCGCCGCCCATTCGCCCTGCGCGGAGACGGTGTTCTACATGACCTGGGGACGGGAGAACGGCGACCAGCAGAACTGTGCGGCGTGGCCCCCGGTATGCACCTATGAGGGCATGCAGGCCCAACTGCGCATGAGCTACCTGCAGATGGCCGCGGACAACGGCGCGGAATGCGCGCCGGTGGGCATGGCATGGAAGCGCGTACGCGATCAGTACCCCGCCATCAATCTGTATTCAGGCGATGGCAGCCACCCCAGCGTGGCCGGCAGCTACCTGGCGGCCTGCACCATGTACAGCACCTTCTTCCGGCAGCCCACGGTGGGCGCCACGTACACGGCCTCCCTCGATGCGGCCACCGTGGCCATGCTGCAACAGGTGGCCTCGGCCGTGGTGCTGGACAGCCTGGACCCCTGGAACATCGGCGTGTATGACCCGGTGGCGCTGCCGCAACACACCGACTTGGGCAGCGGGCAAATCGCCTTCAGCCAGGCCTCGGTGAATGCGACGCAGCACTTCTGGGACCTGGGCGATGGCAGCACCGGCACGGCGGGCAGCTTCACCCACACCTACGCCGCCACCGGGAATTACACGGTGACCTACATCGCCACGGACGATTGCGGGCGCAGCGATACCAGTACGTTCACGGTGAACGTGGCCACCACGGGCATGGCGGAACAGCCGGTCGAGGGGTTCTCCGTGCAGGCAGGGGAGGACGGGATGTGGGTCCGTTCCCCGCAAGCGGGAATCCTGACGTTGTACAGCCTGCATGGCCAGATCTTGGTGCGCCGCCGGGTCGCCGGTGACCGCATGGAACGGGTGCAGCTGCCCCGTGGCACGGTCTCGGCAGGGCGCTTCATCGCCGAGGGTGGCCAGGTGGCCGGCGGCGTGGTGGTGCGGCCTTGAAGGGGGATTGCTCACTGCCCGTGCCTGAACGACTTGTCCTGCACCTTCACCACGTGCAGCACAAAGGGGAACAGTGCGTCCATGGTTTCCTGTGCGCCGCGTGTGGAACCGGGCAACGTGATCACCAGCGCGCGGCCGATCATGCCGGCGATGCCGCGGCTCATGATGGCCAGGGGCACACGCTCCTGGCCGTAGGCGCGGGCGGCTTCCATGATGCCGGGCACTTCGCGGTCCAGGATGGGCGCGATGGCCTCCGGCGTTCGGTCGCGCGGGGAAAGGCCGGTACCGCCGGTGGTGAGGATGAGGTCCAGGCCTTGTTCGGCCCATGCTTTCACTTGCGCGGCGATCCGTTCCGGTTCATCCGGCACCAGGCCCTGTGCGGCAACCGCCACACCGACCGTCTTCAGCCGCTCGCCGATGGCGGCCCCGGCCTTGTCCTCCTTCTTTCCCGCTGAAACGCTGTCGCTGATCACCAGCACGGCGGCGCGCAATTCGCGGTCGAAGCTGTCCTTCCAGTCGCTCTTGCCACCTTTCTTTTCCACCAGCCGGATCCGGTCGATGGTGATGCCCTTGTCGATGGGCTTGAGCATGTCGTACATGGTGAGCGCGGCCACGCTGGCGCCGTGCATGGCCTCCACCTCCACGCCGGTGCGGTAGATGGTGCGCACCTTCACCGTGATCACGACGGCCCTGTCCTGCACGTCGCAGCTGACCTCGGCATGCTCCACCGGCAGCGGATGGCAGTCCGGGATCATGTCGGCGGTGCGCTTGATGCCGAAGAGCCCGGCGATGCGCGCGGCCTCCACCACATCGCCCTTGGGCACGCGGCGCTCACGGATGGCGGCGATCGTGGCAGGCGTGCTCACCGACACCGTGGCCTCGGCGATGGCCTCGCGGAGCGTGGTGGATTTGTGGGTGATGTCGATCATTTTGAAAGCTGAAAGTGGAAAGCTGAAAACGATCACGTGTTATGCTTCCACTGGTGCCCGCCGCCTTGGAAAATCTCCTTGCCGAAGATGGGCAGGCGCTTCTTCACTTCGTCGGTGACGTAGGCCACGGCCTCGCGGGCCATCTGCCGGTGTGCGGAGGAGGCGAAAACGAAGAAGCAGAGCTCGCCGGCCTTGATGATGCCTTGGCTGTGGTGCACATGCAGGCAGGTGATGGGCCAGCGGGCGAAGGCCTCCTCGCGGATGGCGGCCATCTGCTCATTGGCCATGTCGCGGTAGGCGGTGTATTCGATGGCTTGGACAGTTGTCGGTTGTTGGTTGCCCGTTGCCGGGCCTCTCGTGGCCATTCCCTGCGGCGACTTCAACTCATCCGCGCGTACCTGGCCGAGGAAGATCTCGTGCGCACCGATGTCGTGCTTGGTGCTGTGCTTGGCGATGCTTTCCGCGATGAAGGCTGGATCGATCGGGCCTTCCACGAAGATGTCGCGCTTCTTATGGGTCTTCGTTTCGCTCATCCGCCTGCGAATGGGGGCAGCAGCGCGATTTCCTCGCCTCCGCCCAATTTCACATTGTCCCGGACGATCTTCCGGTCCACGGCCAACGCGTAGCTAAGGCTGGAGAGGCCCGGGATGTGCTGCTCCAAGGCCCGGAGCAACGCATCCGTGTCCGGAGCGGACAGCTGCATGCGTTCCGTGCCGGCCTTTTCCGCGATCAAACCGAAAAGCTTCACGTCCATGGTGTCGGTTTCAGGTCATCTGCCGCAGGGTCCCGAGGCGGAGACCACTGCGGGAGGTCCCGAGGCGGAGACCACTGCGGGAGTTAGTGAGGGGAAGCATCACGTCCATGACCTCAAAGATCGCCAGGTTTATTGAGGTTGCGAAACAGGTCCTCGGGCCAACCGTCCTCGCCGGGTGCGATGTCCAGAAAGGCGGTGTGCACCGATTCCAAGGCTCCGTGCATGGACAGGCGGCTGCGCTTGATCAGGTCCAGGAAGGCGGGCCTGCAGCGCCGATTGTAGGCGGCCACCAGCGGCTCCAGGCTTCCGGCATGGCGGGGCACCAGGGCGTCGGCATCATCCGGCAGCTCGCGGGTCAGGCGCTCCAGCAGCCTGGCGTTCACGCCGGGCACGTCCACGGCGAGCACCAGCAGGCGGTCGAAGCGGGCGGCGCCCATGGCCGTGGCGATGCCGCCCAAGGGCCCGAGGCCGGGGATCTCGTCCGGCAGCACATCGGGCCAGAGGTGGCTGTACAGCCGGGGATCGCCGATGACGAACAGTTCGCGAACATGCGGTTTCAGCCGCTCGGTGCCATGGAGCAGCAATGGTTTGCCGTCCACTTCCATCAGGGCCTTGTCCTGCCCCATGCGGGTGCTTTTGCCGCCAGCGAGCAGCACACCGGTCCAAGCGTATTTGCTTCCCATCAATCCAGGTAATGCACTTCAACAAGTTGGCCGCCGGCAAGCTCGCGCTGGTCGGCCGGGATAAAGGCGATGGCGTTGGCACCCGCGAGGGAACGCAGCATGTGCGATCCCTCATCGGGCAGCAGTTCCACACGGCCATGCAGCACGCGAGCCGCGCGGAATTCCGCCCGGTTCCCCTTGATCCGTACGGCATGGGCGAGCGGCAGCAGGTCGGTTTCGGGCCCGGGCGCAGCGGCCCCCTGGACGGCACGAAGCCACGGGGCGACGTATTCGCCGAACAGGACCATCACGGCGCGCGGATTGCCGGGCAGGCCGAAGACCGCGCACCGGCCCAGCCGGCCGTAAAGCAGGGGTTTTCCCGGTTTCTGCATCACGCCGTGTAAGTGGATGGAGGCGCCGAGCTCCTGCAAGGTGGCGGGTATCAGGTCATAGTCGCCCACGGAGACGCCGCCTGTGGAGAGGATGGCATCATGGTCCGCAGCCAACCGCCGCCAAGCGGCGATCAGTGCCGGGCGGTCGTCCGGCACCACGGCCAGTTCGGCCTGGATGCCCAAGGCCTGCAGGGCGGACAGCAGCATCACCCCGTTGCTGCCGAAGATCTTTCCCGGTTGGGGGAGGGTGCCTTCGGCGAATTCATTCCCGCTCACGAGCAAGGCCACGCGGGGCCGGGCCGCCACCTTCACGTCCCTCACACCCACCGAGGCCAGCAGACCGATTGCCGCAGCTCCCAGCCGTGTCCCGGCCTCAACGGCCACCTCGCCTGCGCGCAGCTGCTCGCCCTTCAGGCGCACGTTGCCACCCTTTTTCAGCTTGGCATCCGTGTGGGTGATCGAATCGTCGTGGCGTTGCGCCAATTCCTGCATCACCACGGTATCAGCCCCTTCGGGCAGCATGCCGCCGGTGAAGATGCGCACGCATTCGCCCTTGGCCAAGCGGCGTTGGAAGGTCCCGCCGGCGGCCACCTCACCCACCACGGTCCATTGGGTTGCGTTCTCATCGAACGCGAAGGCATAGCCGTCCATGGCGCTGCAATCGAAGAGTGGGTGGTCGAAAGGGGCGGGCACATCCTCCCAGGCAAAGCGCCCATGTGCCTGCAGCAAGGGCACCACCACGGCCGGAAGGCGGGCGGCATCCGCCATCATGCGCTGCTTGGCCTCCTGCACGTGGATCATGGCATCATCAGCTTCACACTGGCGAAGAGCAGCACGATGCCCAAGGCCTGCTTCAGGCGCAGTTCATTGAGCCGCTTGGCACCGATCCACCCGCCGAGCAGGCCGCCGGCCACGGCCGCCGCGATCCACGGCAGCATGTTGGTGCTGAGCGTTTCCCCGTTGCCGATGGCCCCGGCCAGGCCGGCGGCGCTGTTCACGAAGATGAAGAGCGCGGAGGTGGCCGCCGTGGTCTTCATGTCCGCCCAGTTCAACAGCAGCAGCACGGGGCTGAGCAGTACGCCCCCGCCGATGCCGATCATGCCGGACACGAAGCCGAGCACGGCACCGATCACCAGGGCCGCCACGATGGGCACGGGTACCAGGTTTTCGCGGCCCTTGCCGAACAGGCCGAACATGCGCGCCACGGCGAAAAGCAGGCACACGGCCAGGATGCGCTTGTACACCAGCGGGTCCAGCTGCATCTGCGCGCCGAGCCAAGCGGCCGGCATCGAGGCCACTGCGAATGGCCAGAAGACGCGCCACCGGAAATGGCCGCCCCGAGCGTATTGCGTGAAGGAGATGGCGCTGACGAAGAGGTTGAGCACCAAGGCTGACGGACGCATCACCACCACCGACATGCCTGCCAAGGCCATCAGCGCGAGGTAGCCGCTGGCACCCCCATGGCCCACCATGGCATAGGCAAAGGCCACGAAAGCGATCAGTACGATGAGGAGCAGCGGGTCCATGGTCAGGTGGTCGGGGGATCGATCGCGGTCCACTGGTGGCCGTCGAACAGGTCGATGCGGCCGTTGGTCACGGGTTCACGGGAGGCCAATGCTTGGAGCAGTTGGGCCATGCGCCGCCCGGTCTCGTTGATGGTGGCCAGGGGAACATGGCGCATGTCGCAGCCGTCCTGCTCGCCGCCGAGCTTGCCACTGAAGAGGTCGTCGCGGGCGATCTCCTCGCCCGGGCCCTCGGCGTGCAGCGCGATCACCTGGGCTTGTGCGCCGTGCACCGACCCGCTGACCAGGGCCAGCCCGTACTCCGCGCATTTGCGGTCCAGCAGCCGTTTGGCGTGGGCGTCATCGGTGCAATCGGCCACCACATCATGCAAGGCCAGGATCCGCCCCGCATTGCTCCCATCGAGGAATTCATCCACAAAGCTCACATGCACGGGCATGGGCATGTTGCGCAACCAGGCGGCGAGCACCTCGCATTTCGGCTTGCCGATGTCCACGGGGGCGAAGAGCTCCTGCCGTTCCAGGTTTTTTTCCTCCACGCGGTCCCCGTCCATGATGGTGATCAAGGACCACCCCATGCGGGCCACGCGCGGCAGCAGGCTGTTGGCGATGGCCCCGGCGCCCACCACCAGCAGACGGGGCTGGGCCGTGACCGGTGTTGCGGAGGAGGCCATGCCCCAAATTAACGCCGATCCAGGGAAAGGGCTGGTCATGGAAACGCAGGGGGGGGGGCGCCTGCGGGCCCCCCCCCCCCCGCAAAAAAAAAAAGCGGGTTGTAGGAGGTGGGGACCCGGGGCGGGGGGGGGTGTTCCTGGCCGTTGGGGGCAATGGGGGGGGGCGGGGAAGACGGCCGTTTCACCGGTTAGCGGTATATATTCGGGAATGAGC
>JAHDVX010000006.1:0-11984 GCA_023382455.1 Flavobacteriales bacterium | reverse complement strand
GCCGCCCCCCTGCGGTCAAGTACTCACTGCTTGATGAAGGAGGTGCGCACCGTGGCATGGTGGCCACGCACCTGCAGGGTGTAATGGCCTTTGGCCAAGCCCGACACGGAGAGGCTGCCGTTGCGCAGATCGGCCGTGAGGCAGATTCGCCCGGACACATCGATCACTTCGGCCTGGGTGGCGCCTGCCGGCAGATCGCCCTGCAGGTTGATGCGGTCGGTCGCCGGATTCGGGTAGATCCCCAGGGTTCTGTTGTCATCCAGGCCACCGATGCCCGTGGGGCCCACCAGCACCTCCACTTCGGTACGCGGTCCTTCGCACCAGGTGGAAGGCGTGGCCACCTCCCAATCGTAGAAGTAGTAGTAGTACTGGTCCGATCCCGCATTGCTGCCGGTGATGGCGCCGAGGCCACCGAGGTCGTAGGGGAAGTCGGGGAAGCTGCCGAGCCCGTCGCGCCAGAGCTGCGGATCGCCGGAGAGGATGCGCAGGCCATAGTTTCCCCCGCCCTCCACGGGGATGTTGAGCTGCACACGGCTTTCTCCGTCGGGAATGTTGTAGATCCCCGAGATGATGACCGCTGCGCTGGCCTGGTCCACCAAGGCGATCGTGCGGTTGCCTGCGCCATTGGCATACACCTTCGCGCTCTTGATCACCATGTCCTCATCGGCGGTGAAGTACAGGTAGTAGGTGGAGTTGTTCTGGTAGACGCCTTGGTTCTCGCTCCGGTTGGTCTTGCCGCCGTAGTAGGTCTCTCCGCCGTTCTGCACCATGTCGGCGCACCAGAAGGAGGTGTTGGTGTTCACCATCGGAGTGGTCCACGGGCTGCCGGTGCCAAGGAGGTTGCCCCCGGTGGCGGCATCATACCAGAGGATGCTGTCGCCGGTGGCGGTCAATTCCGAGGTGCCGGGCACAGGGATGGAGACGTCCATGCTGAGCGGCGCATCCGGTGCATCCAGCAGGCTTACCTGCACGGGCGCGGAGGTGAATTCGGCACAGGCCCCTTGGATGGTCACCGTGTATTCCCCCGGCGTGTTCACCACGATGCTCTGCTGGTCGCTGCCGTTGCTCCATGTGTATCCGTCTGCCGGGCTTGCGGTCAGGGTCACTTGGTCCATCGGGCATATTTGCGTGGGGCCGTCGGCGGTCACCGTCGGCGTTTCATCCGGGCTTTCCTGGATGTTGCGGCTGGCTTGTGTGATGCAATTGCCGGTGCCGGTCACCGTCCAGTAGTTGCCCGGATCGGACACGGGAATGCTCGCGCCTGCGGCTCCGGTGCTCCACGTGTAGTCGCTGCCCGGGCTTGCGGTGAGGGTGATGGGGCCGGCCCCGGGGCACAGCACGCCGGTGGGCGTGGCGGTGATGGCCACATTGGGCGAGATGCAGGTGTTCTCCACCACGGTGATGGTCTGGTCGGCGTGCAGGTCGGTGAAGGTTTCCTCCAGCCCGCTGGGCCAAGTGACGGTCATGGAGGGGATCGTGGTCTCCGCGCCGAGGCCGAAATGAAGCACGAAGGAATTCACCAGGCCGTAGCTCTCGCCGGAGCGGATCTCCCGGACCTGCGTGCCCCACGGCCCGTTGATGGTGACGCGGGCACCGATGGCATCGCGGTTGCTCACCGTGCCCTGCAGGCGGACCCGGAAGTAATGGTTACCGTTGGGCACGTTGGTCCACAGGATGTCGGCGTGCGTTTCGCTGGGTGTGACATACGAGTTCCCGTAGTTGGCGTACACATCCTCGAAACCGTCGCGGTTCAGGTCGCCGAACGCGAAGCTGTGCATGGCCTTGCTGTAGGGGAACAAGCCTTCCACCTCGGTGAAGGTGCCGTCGCCGTTGCCCTTGAAGAAGAATTCGCTGCCACCGGCGATGAGGATGTCCAGGAAGCCGTCATTGTCGAGGTCGCGGAAGAGCACCTGCAGCGGGAAGCTGGTGAGGCCAAGGCCGCTTCCGTTGGTCACGTTGGTGAAGTGCCCTGTGCCATCGTTCTTGAACAATTGGGTGCCGGTGCTGTGTTCCACGCTCACCTGGTCCAGGTCGCCGTCGTTGTCGAAGTCGCCGAAATCGGAGGCCCAGGTCTGCTCGTGGTCGTCCACGCCGTAGGCGGCTGCCTGGTCGGAGTAGTTGTTGTTCCCGTCGTTCACGAACAGCCGGTTCCAGCGCCGGGGGTCGTCCGGGTTGTTCACGCCTTGGCGGCATTTGGCGATGTACAGGTCCAGGTCGCCGTCGCTGTCGAAATCGGTGAAGCAGCTTCCGTAGTTCCCGCTCATGTCGCTGGGCGGGGTGGTGCTCCAGTTGATGTAGGTGTTGTTGATCTGGGGCATGCCGTTGGCATCGGTGAACCAGAGGTTGGGCGCCCCGTTGTCGTTGCAGGCGAACACGTCCACGCGGCCGTCGTTGTCCACGTCGCCGATGCTCATGTTCTGCTGGAAGATCTGCGGGCCGTTGAGCGTGTGGTGCGAAGAGACGCCGCGTGCGGTGATGCTCACCAGGTGCGTGCCGTCATAGCTCCCCCCGCTCACGATGTCCTTGTGCCCGTCGTTGGCCAGGTCGGCGATGGCCCAGCCCCATTGGGAGCTGTTGGACACGCTGCCGTAGTCATACGCAGTGAAGGTGCCGTCCGCCTCCTGGTACAGGACATGGACGTGCTCGCTTCCATCGAGCTGCACCACATCGTCCAGCCCGTCCCCGTCCATGTCGGTGACCCCCATGCACCCGCCGCTGTGCGCGGGATGGTCCAGCATGGAGGTGCTGTTGGTGAACGGCTGCTGGGCGGTGGCAGCTCCTGCCCAGAGCATCATCGCCAAACCAAGGGGGTACAGGTCGCGCATGGTTTTCGGAAGGGTTTGTGCGAAAAATACACAACCCGCTGATGCCCATGGGCAAGGCCCTTACTTTTTTCCCTCGTCCGGCACCGGGCCGCCTTCCCGGTTCCGCTCCCACACCTGGGTCTGGCGGCGAATGCTCTCGTCGTGCACGGCATCCATCAGGGCCTGCACGAAATGGCGGGAGAGGCCTTGTTCGCGGCCCAGGACGTGTGCCGCATCCATGATGCGCCGCCAGCGCTCCGGCTGCAGGATGGCGATGTTGTGTGCCTGCTTGAACAGGCCGATGCGCTCGGCCACCTCCATGCGGGTGCCCAGCTTGCGGATGATCTCCTCGTCCAGGCGGTCGATCAGGTTGCGGTGCTCCTGCAGCTCGTCGCGGAGGCCGGGCCCGGCGGACGCACTGCGCCAGGCCAGCTCTCCGAGGAGCCTTCCCAGTGCTTCCGGGGTCACCTGCTGCGCAGCATCGCTCCGGGCCTCGTCCGGGGCACGGTGCGTCTCGATCATCAGTCCGCTGAAGTTGAGGTCCAGCGCCTGCTGGGCGAGGCCGGGCAGCAACGTGCGCTCCCCGGCGATGTGGCTGGGGTCGCCGATCAGTTCCAGTTCCGGGAAGGTGGCCTTCAGGCGCACGGGAATCTCCCACATGGGGTGGTTGCGGTAGGGTGACCGCTCGTACCAATGGAAACCGCGGTGCACGGCGGCCACGCGCCCCAGGCCGGCATCGAACAGGCGTTCCATGGCGCCCACCCACAGCTGGAGGTCGGGGTTCAGCGGGTTCTTCACGAACACGGGGATGTCCGTGCCGCGCAAGGCATCGGCGATGGCCTGCACGCTGAAGGGGTTCGGCGTGGTGCGCGCACCGATCCACAGCATGTCCACCCCGGCCAGAAGTGCCGCCTCCACATGCGCGGGCGTGGCCACCTCGGTCATGGTGAGCAGGCCTGTTTGCGCCTTCACCTCCGCCAGCCAGGCCAAGGCATCATCGCCTACGCCCTCGAAGCCTCCGGGCCGCGTGCGCGGCTTCCATGCACCGGCACGGAACACCCGGACCTGTGGAGCTCGTTGCACGATCGCCCGGGCCGTGTCCAGCACC
Source organism: Flavobacteriales bacterium (assembly GCA_023382455.1). Taxonomy (GTDB): domain Bacteria; phylum Bacteroidota; class Bacteroidia; order Flavobacteriales_F; family PHOS-HE28; genus PHOS-HE28. The sequence continues at coordinate 8,072 of JAHDVX010000006.1, read as the reverse complement.
TGATCGCGGCTTTCGGCGCTGCACGGGCCGGCAATGACCAAAGGCCGTTCCAGGCCCAGGCCCCAACGGGCGAAGGGAACGGGCTTCATGTGCGCACCTGTCATGAGCGCGCAAAGGTATTGGCCCGGTGTGCCGCGATCGGCACGCGGTTTCCTGCGTACCTTGTACGGAGCAAACCATGAAGACCATGGACGACAAGAAAAAGACCGCACCGGACCCGGACCCGCGTCCGTTGGGCAACGAAAGCCCTGACCCGTTCTCGCCCACATTGCCGCCCGGTTCCCTCCACGAGATCCTTCGGCAGGAAGACGAGGAGGAGCCGGGGGACGACCCCGAACGCCCCTCGAAGGAGGAAGCGGATTGACGGCGGAACGGTGCGCAGGGTATGGAAGCCCCGGAAACGCGAAGCCCTTAACCTCGTGCTTCGCCCATCACCTTGATGCTGGGCTGCGGCCCTGCCACGTCGGCTGCCTGCAGCGCCAACAGGCCTTGCTCGTACACGTCGAAGTAAACGGTCCAATAATCCTGCGGGGCGCAATGCGGGCGCACCGCCAATTGCACGCCTTCCAGGTTCAGCTTCTCGATGGTGACGGCCGGGGCGGGGTCCTTCAGCACGGCCGGGTGTGCGGCCATCACGCCGGTGAGCACTTCGCGTGCCTTGGCCAGTGATGCGGTGTAGTTCAGGCCGAAGGTGAGGTCCACACGGATCTTGCCCTCCCGGGTGTAGTTCACGATGTTGCCGTTGGCCATGGCGCCGTTGGGAATGATGGCCGTCTTGCACTGCGGGGTGAGCAGTACGGTGGTGAACATCTGGATCTCCTTCACCTCCCCGGTCACGCCTTGGGCTTCGATCAGGTCGCCCACTTTGTACGGCTTGAAGAAGAGGATGAGCGCACCTCCGGCGAAGTTGGCCAGTGAGCCTTGCAAGGCCAGGCCGATCGCCAAACCGGCGGCACCCACCATGGCCACGAAGCTGGTGGTTTCCACCCCGAGCATGCCCACCACCGTCACGATGAGCAGGATGCGCAGGGTGATGACGACCAGGTTGTGCACGAAGCGTTGCAGGGTGGGTTCCACGGCGCGCTTGGAGAGGATGCGGTCCAGCACCTTCGCCGCCACGCGGACCAGCATGGAGCCGATCCAGAATACCAGGAGGGCGGCCACCAGTTTCGGCGCATATGCGATGGACAGGTCCACCAGGCGGTCCAGCCATTTGTCCGCTTGGCTCACTTGGGCGGCAACTTCGTTCATGTCCTTGTTGTATTGGCCTTGTTCAATGTTGGACCCATGGCTTGTGGGCGGGTCCGTTTGCAGCGGCCGTTATTGGGGGTCGGTGCCGGCCTTGGATACCAGGTAGTAGTTCGTGGTGATCAGGAAATTCCGCAGCCCCGGCAATGCCGATACCCATGCCCAGGCCTCCTTGGGCTTCAGGCCGAACTTCACTTCGTAGTTCGGGTTGATGAAGTAGAACGTCCTGCGGTCGATCCGGTAGCGCTCCTTCCTCAGGATCCGCTGGAAACGCTCGATGGTGATGCCTGTGTCCTTGATCTCCTGCAGCACACCGATCTTTTCATCCGTCTCGCCGAAGGCCTTCAGGATAAAGCCGTAGACAGGCTTGGGCAGAATGTGGAAGAACGGGGTCTTGGACAGCAGTTTGCTTTCACACATCTGCTGGTGCCCGCCGAACGGGTTGTACCACGGGGGAAAACCCAGGAAGAACCGGCCCTCCGGCTTCAGGAAACGGCGCATCACCTGCATGAAGCGCTCCTGCCCGTGGATGTGCTCCAGCACGTCCCGGGTGATGATGACATCGAACTGCCCGAGCACCTCCGGCGATACGTTGTAAATGTTGTCCGCAATGAACTCCACACGGCCGCCGTGCTCCATCTGGCCGAAGAAGTGCCTGGCATTCTCGATCTTGCCCTTGGCCAGGTCGATGCCCACCACGCGTGCGCAGCCCATCTCCACGAAGGGGACGAGGTTGCCGCCCTCGCCGCAGCCGATCTCCAGCACCGAGGTCCGCCCGTCCACGGGCATCACCGACTGGATGAAGGGGACGACGTACTTCCGCGAAGTCAGCGCCTGCTCATTGAAATACCGTTCCCGGTTGGTGTGCCTCTCGTGCATGGGGTCTCCGCGTGGTGGTCGATCGTCAATTTCGCCCCGGACAAAGGTTGCGGGGCCGGCCATCCGACGCGAGCTTCAAACATACGCCGCACGCCGTCCGGTTGGGTTGTACCGGGAAAAGCATGAAGGGGCTCAGGCCCATACGCCCACCAGCTGCGGCCAGATGCCCAGCAGCAGCACACCGATGGTACAGGCCGCGATCACCAGCCCGTTGAGCGGCGAAACGGTGAAGGTCACAGGCTCCTCGGAGGCCATGAACAGCTCCCGGGCCACCATGATGTAGTAGTAGATGCCCAGCAGGGCCATCAGCACGCCGAAGCCCATCACCTTCAGCCAACCGGCACCGATGGCCAGCAGGAACACCTGGTACTTGGCCACGAATCCGGCGGTGAGCGGGATCCCCGCCAGGGACAGGAGCATGGCCAGGCCGCAGAGGGCCAGCCAAGGTTTGGTCTGGAACAGGCCCCGGAAGATCTGGTGGTGCTCATCGCCGTTGTTGGCACGCTTGGCGATGATGAACAGGATGAACAGCCCGGCCGTGGCCAAGGCGTAGGTGAAGCTGTAGTACAGCAGGGTACGCCCCACGTCGGCGCCGTTGCCCGCTTCCGTGCCGCTGTCCGAGAGCAGGGCCAGCAGCATGAAGCCTGCGTGCGACACGCTGGAATAGGCCATCAGGCGCTTGAAATTGGTCTGGCGCAGGGCGGAGATGTTGCCCACGAGCATGGTGGCCAGGGTGAGGAGCACCAGGATGCGGGCCAGCGGATCGGGCATGCCGGTGATATCCACGAAGCGGAAGAACCCGGCGATGGCGGCCATCTTCACCACGGTTGCCATGAACATGGTGACCAGCGTGGGCGCCCCGTGGTACACATCGGGCACCCAGAAATGCAACGGCACGGCGCCGAGCTTGAAGGCCAGCCCGGCCACCACGAAGAAAATGCCGAAGCGCAGGAGTGCGCTGCCGGTGCCGGCCTCCGCGATGTGCTTGGCCAGCACGCCCATGTCGAAGGAGCCGGTGAGCCCGTAGAGCAGGGCGATGCCCATGAGCAGGAACGCGGTGGCGAAGGCACCGAGAAGGAAGTATTTCAAGGCCGCTTCGTTGCTGCGCAGGCTGTATTTCTTGCCGCCGGCCAGCACGTACAGGGGGATGCTGAGCACCTCGATGCCGAGGAAGAGCATCAGCATGTTGTTGTAGGCCGTGAGGAGGATGCCGCCGCAGAGGGAGAAGAGCATCAAGGCGTATTGCTCGGCCACATTGTTCGCCATGCGGGCGTAGTAATCGGGCCCGAAGAGGAAGACCAGGAGGGTGATGGCCAGCATGGCCAGGCTGAAGCCGGTGCTGAAGCCGTCGAACTCGAGCATGCCGCCGAGCAGCTCGTGGGGGATGTGCCACCCCGTGGCGAACAGGGCGATGGCCCCGAGCACGCCCAGGATGCCCACCGGGGCCAGCATGTCCTTGCGGCCGAAGAGGCCCACGTAGAGCACCAGCACGCCCAGCACGGAGATCAGGATCAGCGCGCTCATCTCAAGGCAGCGGGGGGAATAGGTTCAACAATTGGTGCACCGGGGCGTCCACCAGGTGCAGCACGGTGTTCGGGAAGATGCCCACCACGAAGGTGATGGCGATCAGCGGCACCAGCAGGAAGTGCTCCTCGCCGTCGGCATCGTGCAGTTCAAGGCCGGCGGTCTCCCCTGGCGTGCCCAGCAGGACGCGCTGGTAGGCGTAGAGCATGTACACGGCCCCGAGCACGATCAAGGGGATGCCCACCAGGGCCATCCAGGGCTTCAGCTGCCACAGGCCGTTGAACATGAGCCATTCCCCGGGGAAGCTTTGGGTGAGGGGCATGGAGATGGCGTTGCCCACCACCAGCATGAAGAGCAGGGCCAGCCGGGGCATGCGCGCCTTCAGGCCGCCCATGCGGCCCATGTCGTTGGTGCCCGTGCGCAGGAACAGCATGCCCGCGATGTAGAAGAGGCAGACCATCAGCACGCCATGGGCCAAGGCCTGGTACAGGCCGCCGCTGATGCCGTAGGCGTTCATGGTGAACAGCGCGGCGCTCATCAGGCCCATGTGGCTCATGGAGGAATAGGCCACCAACCGCTTGAGGTCATCCTGCCGGAAGGCGATCACGCCGGCGTAAAGCGCGCCGATCAGGCTGAGGGTGATCACGAAGCCTTGCCAATGCGCGGTGCCGGCGGGCACGATGCCGAACAGGAAGAGCACGATGCCGTAGAGGCCCATCTTGCCCATCACGGCGCTGAGTACCATGGTTCCCTGCGTGGGGGCCATGGTGTAGGTCTCGGGCTGCCAGCTGTGGAAGGGGAAGATGGGCATCTTGATGGCGAACGCCAGGAAGAGGGTCCAGAACAGCCAGAGCTGGGTGTCCATGGGCAGGTCCAGCGCGGCCAACGCGGTGAAATCGGCGCTGTGCGGGGCGGGTGTCTGCAGGGTGAGGAAGGCGATGGAGAACAGCAGGGCCAGGCCACCCAGCAGGGTGTAGAGGAAGAAGCGGATGGTGATGGCCCGTTTGTGCTCGCCGCCCCAGTACAGCAGCAGGAAGAAGATGGGGATCAGCGAGAGCTCGAAGAAGATGTAGAACAGGAAGGCGTTCTGGGCCATGAACACCCCGAAGAGCGCGCTTTGGGAGAAGAGCAGCAGGGCGTTCACCAGGGCGGCATCACCCACGGGCTGCTTGTAGCCGGTGCCGATGATGAACGGGAAGAGCAGCCCGGTGAGCAGCAGCATCAAGAGGCCGATGCCGCCGTAGCCCAGCACGAAGCGCATGCCCCAGGCGGGCACCCAGTCCTTGGCGATACCGATGACCGTTTCGCCCCCCCAGGTGTACCAGAGCCAGAGGGTGAGCACGAAGGTGAGCAGGGTGGAGGCCAGCGCCAAGCCGCGGGCGGTGCCGGCGGCCGGCCGGAAAGCCATCAGCACGGAGGCGGCGGCCAAGGGGATGAGGATGAGGGCCAGCAGTTCCATGCTCACGCGCTCAACAGGGTGATGAGGAGAAGGACGACCACCCCGGCCATCATGCCGAAGAGGTAGAAACTGGTGTTCCCGGACTGCACCTTGCGTACCAGTTCACCCAGGCCCAAGGTGGTCTTGCCTGTGCCGATGGTCAGGGGCACGGCCACCTTGCCTTCACCGAAGCTGAAGAGGTGCCGGCTCAGCCAGCCGAACGGCTTTTCCACCAGCCATGCGTAGAGCCCATCGAGCATCCACTTGCGCGCCACCAGGCGCTTCAGGAAAGGCATCCCGGCGGGCTCGCCGTCCAGCGTGGTCTTCTTGCCGTAGATCGTCCAGGCATACCAGATGGTGAGCACCACCAGCAGGGTGGTGGAGGCCATCAGCAGGTACTCGGTGGAGACGGGCAGGTCCAAGTGCTCGGCGGCCACGCCTTCCGAGGCGGTGGCCAGGAGGTGTTTCAGCCACTCGTTGCCGCCGAACACGTGCGGGATGTTGAGCAGCCCACCAACGGCGCTGAGCACGGCCAGGATCACCAGGGGCACGGTCATCACCTTCGGGCTTTCGTGCGGGTGGGCCGTGCCGCGGTACGAGCCGAAGAAGGTGAGGAAGAGCAGGCGGAACATGTAGAGGGCTGTGAGCAGCGCGGCGAACACCAGCACGGCGTAGGCTGCGGGGCTGTCGGCGAAGGTGTGCGCCAGGATGCCGTCCTTGCTAAAGAAACCGCTAAGCGGCGGAATGCCCGCGATGGCGAGCGTGGCCACCAGGAAAGTGATGTAGGTGGTCTTCGTGGTGTTCTTCAGCCCGCCCATCTTGCGGATATCCTGCTCTCCGCCCAGCGCGTGGATCACGCTGCCGGCGCCCAGGAAGAGCAGGGCCTTGAAGAAGGCATGGGTGGTGACGTGGAACATGCCGGCGCTGTATGCGCCCACGCCCAGGGCGGCGAACATGTAGCCCAACTGGCTCACGGTGGAATAGGCGAGCACCTTCTTGATGTCGTTCTGGAAGAGGCCCACCGTGGCGCCGAACAGGGCCGTGGCCACGCCCACCCACAGCACGATATCCTGCGTGTAGGGGGCCAGGTCATACAGCACGGAACTGCGCACCAGCAGGAAGATGCCTGCGGTCACCATGGTGGCCGCGTGGATCAACGCGCTCACCGGCGTGGGGCCGGCCATGGCATCGGGCAGCCAGGTGAGCAGGGGCAGCTGTGCGCTTTTGCCGGTGGCGCCCAGGAAGAGCAGCAGCGTGGCGGTGATGATCAGCGGGTTGTCGGGGGACATGGCGCCGGCCTGCCCCATCACGGGCACGTAATTCACCGTGCCGAACTGTAGGAAGAGCAGCACCATGGCCATCACCATGCCCATGTCCCCGATGCGGTTCATCACGAAGGCCTTGCGCCCGGCGTAGTTGAAGTCGGGGTTGGTGTACCAGAAACCGATCAGCAGGTAGCTGCACAGGCCCACGCCTTCCCAGCCGATGTAGGTCACCAGGAAGTTGGACCCCATCACCAGCAGCAGCATGGCGAAGGTGAAGAGGTTGAGCTGGGCGAAGAAGGTGGCCACGCGCGGGTCGTCGTGCATGTAGCCGATGGAATAGGCGTGGATCACGGTGCCCACGCCCGTGACGATCAGCATCATCCACAGGCTGAGCGCATCGATCTGGAAGGCGAAGGGGATGTTCATGTCCCCCAGGGTGATCCAGTTGAATAGGTGCACGATGCGCGTGCCGCCATCGTGGCGGAGGAACAGCAGCAGGCTGCACAGGAAGGCGCCGGCCACCAAGGCCGTTGCCAGGCCGCCTCCGCTGTTGGCCGTGAAGCGCTTGCGGCCGAAGCCGATCACCAAGGTGCCCAGCAGGGGCAGGGCGGGCACCAGCAAGGCGAGCAGATCGGTGCTTACCATTTCAGGCGGTTCAAGGTGTTGATGTCCACGCCGTCGGTATTGCGCTTGAGGTGGACCAGGATGGCCAGGCCCACGGTGACCTCCGCTGCGGCCACCAGCATGATGAAGAAGACCATGACCTGCCCGCCGGCGTCGCCGTGGAAGGCGCTGAAGGCCACCATCAGGAGGTTCACGCTGTTGAGCATCAGCTCCAGGCACATGATCACGATGAGGATGTTGCGCCGCAACAGGGCACCGGCCATGCCGATGCTGAAGAGCAGGAAGCTCAGGACCAAGTAGTGCTCCAGGGGCACCACGCGGATGGCGGTGATCAGGCTGTCCATCAGGCCGCGTTGTCTTGGGGTTCGCTGCTGGGAGGCAGGTTCAGGTGGTCGGTGCCGTCCCGCTTGGCAAGCATCATGGCCCCGGCCATGGCCGAGAGGAAGAGTACGCTGCTCACCTCGAAGGGCAACAGGTACTCCCGGAAGAGGACCGTGCCGATGTGGCGCACCAGGCCGATGCCCGGGTCCTGGCTTTCAGGGGGCGGGATGCTCAGGCCCTGCCGCACGGCCGCCAGCAGCACCAGCAGCAGCAGGCCCCCGGTGGCGACGGCCAGCAGGCGCGCCATCAACGGCCGGTGCTGCTCCACCAGGGAGTTCATGTTCAGCAGCATGATCACGAACAGCATCAGCACCAGGATGGCGCCGGTGTACACGATCACGTGCACCATGGCGAGGAACTGGGCGTTCAGCAGGATGTAGTGCCCGGCAATGCTCAGGAAACAGACGACCAGGGCGATCACGCTGTTGATCGGGCTCTTCGCCGCCACCACCACCAGCGCGGAGATCACCGAGACGGTTGCCAGGAGGTAGAAGAGGTAGAGCATTTTCGGCCCGGATCGGGTACCGGCGGCGAATGTAAACCCTTCGCGCGAATTGGCGAATGATGCAGCGCCGTATCCGTGAAAGGTGTAGATCATATGGGCCATCGTGGTCGCTTTACGGTGGTCATTCCGTGCTTGTCCGGTATGCATGGATCGGTTGACACCCGATGCACGCGCACCAACGTGACGCAAAAAGCCCCCACGTTTCCGC